>JAFRGL010000012.1 GCA_017433825.1 Eubacterium sp.
AAGCGTGAAGCCCCCCTTAAGATGAGATATCCCATTCGAAAGAAGTAAGACCCCTTGGAGAGTACGAGGTAGATAGGGCAGAGGTGTAAGCGCAGCAATGCGGAAGCTGACTGCTACTAATCGGTCGAGGGCGTGATCATTACCTGATTCAAAAGTGTGTGCGGTTCAAGGTTCATTCCTCGATAGCTCACTGGTAGAGCATTCGGCTGTTAACCGAAGGGTTGTAGGTTCGAGCCCTACTCGGGGAGTTTATGGCTCCGTGGTCAAGCGGTCAAGACATCGCCCTTTCACGGCGGTAACACGGGTTCGATTCCCGTCGGAGTCATTATTTTATTGGCGCGATAGCCAAGTGGTAAGGCAATGGTCTGCAACACCAGTATCCACCGGTTCAAATCCGGTTCGCGCCTCTTTCAGGCCCAGGTTTTACCTGGGTTTTTTTATGCGTAAGTGCATATTTTTTCAATTAGTGCTTTATATTTCCGAAGATTTATGGTAATATGTCTTAAGTATTTTTATTTTGAGGAATTTGGAAAATGAAATTTTCAGAGATGCCTTATGCAAGACCTGACATTAAAGAAGTTCAGGAAAGCATGAAAAACCTTATAAACCGACTGAACAGTGCTGCCGATTATGCAGAAGCCAAAGAAGTCTTTATGGAATCACAGACGCTTTCCAAGCATATCGCAACCCTTGGCACCCTTGTGTCTGTAAGACACTCTATCGATACCCGGGATGCGTTTTATGACGAGGAGCAGAAGTTCTGGAACAATACCGCCCCCGAACTGCAGGTTTACGAGCAGGGATGGGTTATGGCTATGCTTGCTTCCCCCTTCCGAAAAGATTTCGAAGCGGAATTCGGCAGCCTTTATTTTGTAAATGCGGAGATGGCGCTGAAAACCTTTGACGAGAAGATTGTGCCGGACCTGCAGAAAGAGAACCAGCTGACGGACGAATATGAAAACCTGCTGGCTTCCGCGCAGATTCCCTTTAACGGCGGAACCTATACCCTTTCCCAGCTGACCCCGTACAAGACGGATGCCGACGATGCGGTACGTCTGGCGGCCTGGAAGGCGGAAGGACAGTGGTATAAGGACAACCAGGCGGATCTGGACAGGCTGTACGACGAGCTGGTGCATTTAAGGGATGAAATGGGCAGGAAGCTCGGCTATGACGGCTATACGCAGCTGGGTTATTACCGTATGTCCAGGAACTGCTTCACCAAGGAAGACGTGGAGAAGTTCCGCAAGGCCGTGGTGGAATACCTGGTTCCCGTTGCTGACAAGATTTACAGGAAACAGGCAGAACGTCTCGGCAAAGCCTATCCTATGAGCTTCGCTGACAATGCACTGGAATTCCGTTCCGGCAATCCCAGGCCTGCGGGCAGCCCTGAAGATATCCTGGCGGCAGGAAAGAAGTTTTATGAAGAGCTTTCCCCGGAAACCGGTGAATTTTTCAATGTCATGCTGGACAATGAGCTCCTGGACGTGTACTCTACGGAAGGAAAGCAGGCAGGCGGCTACTGCACCGGCCTCTTTGATTACGAAGTACCCTTTATTTTCGCCAATTTCAACGGCACCCAGGGAGACGTGGAGGTAGTTACCCACGAAGCCGGCCATGCCTTTGAAGCATATACCAACCGGAAGCGCATTCCGATTGATTATATCTGGCCCAGTATGGAATCCTGTGAAGTGCATTCCATGTCCATGGAATTTTTCGCATGGCCCTGGGCAGAGGATTTCTTCGGCAAGGATGCCAGAAAGTTCCGTTACAGCCACCTTGCATCGGCGCTGACCTTCATTCCCTATGGCACGATGGTGGACCATTTCCAGCACGTGGTGTATGAGAAGCCGCAGATGACGCCGAAGGAGCGTCACGGCGTATGGAAAGAACTGCTCGGCATTTACATGCCCTGGATGAAGCTGGACGGCGATATCCCCTTCTATTCGGAAGGAGAAGGCTGGCAGAGACAGCACCATATTTATTCCAGTCCTTTCTACTATATCGACTACTGCCTGGCGCAGACCGTATCCCTGGAGTTCTGGGCTATGATTCAGGAAGACCAGAAGAATGCCTGGAAGCATTATATGGACTATACGGTGCAGGGCGGAAGCCGGACCTTTACCGAACTTCTGAAAAATGCAGGACTGGACAGCCCCTTCGACGGCGATACGCTGAAGAATGTATGCGCTGCCGCGGACAAATGGCTGGACGCCTATGACCTGACCGGCATTGAGTAATATGAAGGATAAAACGCTGCTGTTTGTGCGGATTGCCTGTGTGGTCCTTGTAGCGGTTATTGTTTTAAAGGGCTGCAGCGATACGCTGGCCATGCGCAACTGTTTCTACGTCCTGATTCCTTATATCCTGGAAGTGGTTTTCACCTTTGTTACCATCGGATACCTGGTGAAGAAGCACACGACCCCCAATAAGGATATCGAGAAGAGGGCCGGACATATACTGCTGGGAGTGACGTTTTTCCTCTTCGTTTTTACGGCTGCGGCCGTTATCGCCATGATTGTCTTCCTGGTGCTCAACGCGGGCACGGTTCTGGAAGGCAGCTGGCAGTATCCGCTGATTATCGCGGCAGACACCGTGGCGGCGGTCCTGGTATTTCTGCTTCGGAAGAAGCTGAAAGCCGGGGAAATCTGATTATACTGTTATCATCGGACCTTCAGGTCCGTTGAGAAATAAAAGAAAGGAAGGATTTTGTAATGAAGAAAATTCTTGCACTGGTTCTTACCGGAGTAATGTGCGTAGGACTTCTTTCAGCGTGTGGAAACGGCGGCAGCTCTGACAGCTCTGCCAAATCCGAATCCACTGCAGCTTCTTCTGCTGTATCTGAAGCCTCTACTGCATCTGCTTCTGAAACGGAACCCACACCCGTGAGGGACGAGAATACTCCTCTGGTAGTAGGCTACAGCCCGTTCTCAGAGAAGTTCTCCCCGTTCTTCTCCAGCACTGCCTATGACCAGGATGTATGGGCAATGACAGCTATTTCACTGCTGACATCCGATCGTCAGGGCGCCATCATCTACAAGGGCATCGAGGGCGAAACCATTCCTTACAACGGAACGGATTACACCTACTACGGACCCGCTGACCTTGAGATCGTGGAAAATGAAGACGGCACCGTTGATTACAACTTCACCATGAGAGATGACCTTGTATTCTCTGATGGCACACCCATCACCATCGACGACGTTATCTTCACCATGTACGTTTACGCCGATCCTACCTATGACGGCGCAACAACCCTGTTCTCCCTGCCTATCGAAGGCATGGAAGAGTACCGTACCGGTATTGACAAGGTTATCAACCTGATGCAGAACGCCGGCCCGGACAACACCGATTTCACCTACTGGACCCAGGAAATGCAGGATGCTTTCTGGAATCTGGAAAATGTAGCCCCCAAGGCTATTGCGGAAGAAATCGTTAAGTACTGCGTAGACAACGGTTACAATGAAGAAGGCGACATCACAGGCGCTGCCGGCAACTGGGGATTCTCCATTCCCGAGAACGGCACCATCGATGATTTCGCAGAAGCCCTGAAGGAAGCATATGCCGGCGACATGATCTCCATGATCGAGACCGAGAATGCAGGCAGCTCCGTTGCTGATTTCCTTCCGGATTATGAGAAATTCGAAGAGTACGTTGAGTACGCTGAGTCTGCTCCGAACATCACCGGTATCGTTAAGACCGGCGACTACAGCATGACCGTTAAGCTTACCGAGGTAAGCGCAACCGCCATCTACAGCCTGGGCGTTCCGATTGCTCCTCTTCACTACTACGGCGAAGTTGACAAATATGATTACGACAACAACATGTTCGGTTTCACCAAGGGTGACCTTTCCCATGTTCGTTCCGTAACCACCAAGCCCATGGGCGCTGGTCCTTACAAGTTCGTTAAGTTTGAGAACGGTACTGTTTACTTCGAGGCCAATGATCTTTACTTCAAGGGCGCTCCGAAGACCAAGTACATCAACTTCCTGCAGAGCCAGGATGCCGATAAGCTGAACGGCGTTATCACCGGCACTGTCGACATTACCGACCCGTCCTTCTCCAATGATACCATCGCGGCTATCGAAAAGGCCAACGGCGGCGAGCTGAACGGCGATGTTATCACCGTTAACACCGTTGACAACCTTGGCTACGGCTACATTGGTATCAACTCCAAGAACGTATGCGTCAGCGGAGAACGTGGTTCCGATGCTTCCAAGAACCTCAGAAGAGCATTCGCTACCGTATTCTCCGTATACCGTGAGCTGGCTGTAAGATCCTACTACGGCGAGCGCGCAAGCGTTATCAACTACCCGATTTCCAATACTTCCTGGGCAGCCCCGCAGGCAACTGATGACGGTTACCAGGTAGCATTCTCCGTAGACGTGGACGGCAATCCGATTTACACCTCCGACATGACTGACGAGGAGAAATATGATGCCGCCCTCCAGGCAGCTCTCGGATTCTTCGAGGCAGCTGGCTACACCGTTGAAGACGGCAAGCTGACCGCTGCTCCCGAAGGCGCTGCCCTTGAGTACGAAGTTCTGATCCCCGGCGACGGCACAGGCGATCATCCGTCCTTCATGATCCTTACCGAGGCTCGTGATGCCCTTGCCAAGATCGGCATGAAGCTCATCGTTACCGACCTTACCAACAGCGCAGACCTGTGGACCGCTCTTGATGCTCAGGAAGCTGAAATGTGGTGTGCAGCCTGGGGCGCTTCCGTAGACCCGGATATGTATCAGATTTACTTTGCTGATACTGCCAACGGCGGAGCAAACGCAGGCAAGGATTCTTTCAGATACGGCATTCAGGACGAAGATCTGGATACCATGATTATTCAGGCCAGGAAGTCTCTTGACCAGAGCTACAGAAAGACCCTCTACAAAGCTTGTCTTGATATCATCATTGACTGGGCAGATGAAGTCCCGGTATATCAGCGTCAGAACGCTATCATCTTCTCCAGCGAGCGTGTTGATCTGGATACTGTAACTCCGGATATCACCACCTTCTATGGATGGATGTCTGAGATTGAGAACACTGTTCTTAAATAATTTCGGTTAATCTGATGATTGATTTCTAAGACTCACCCCGGCAGTTTTATACTGCCGGGGTGTATCGGCAATTTAATTATCTGCCCTCAATTGCAGCTATATATCGGAGAAAGGCTGAAAAGCGTCTCCTTTTTTCAGTTTATGGAGACACGAAGGCCCGCTTTTGTCCGATGTATAGCTTGTCAGGCGGGGAAGGGAGGTTTGTAACTTGCGTAAATACATCATAAAATGGGTATTATGGTCTATTCTGATACTCTTTCTTGTAGCATTTGTTATCTATGCACTGATGCGGTGCCTGCCGACTTCCTATATTGAAGCAATGGCCAGGCAGCAGTCCATGCAGCCGGGATCAAAATCCTTCGAGGAGTGGATGGTGCAGCTTTCAGCCATGTACAACATGGACAAGGGAATTGTACCCGGTTATTTCCACTGGCTCGGCCAGATGTTCACCGGGAATTTCGGCGACAGCTGGTATTATACGGTTCCTGTTGTTGAATTATTCCACCGGACGGTATGGCTGTCCTTTATAATGGGCGCTATTTCCTTTGTTCTGGAGCTCCTGATTGCGATTCCTCTCGGCATAATCGCAGCCACGAAGCAATACACGAAGGCGGACTATACGATTTCCATTGTCGCACTGGCAGGTATATCCCTGCCTACGTTCTTCTTCGCTTCGCTTCTGAAACTGGTATTCTCCGTGAAGCTCGGCTGGTTTGACCTGTACGGCCTGGTCGGGCGGAACTATGAACAGCTGTCCGCTGCAGGAAAGTTCGCGGATAAGGCAAACCATCTTGTCTTACCGATTATTGTCCTTGTCGTTATCAGTATCGGCGGACTGATGCGTTATACCCGTACGAATATGCTGGAGGTCTTAAATGCGGACTATATCCGTACAGCCAGGGCCAAGGGCCTTTCGGAACGGAAGGTTATCTATCACCATGCTTTCCGGAATACGCTGATTCCGCTGGTAACCATCATCGGCGGTTCGCTTCCCGGACTGTTTTCCGGCGCGCTGATTACGGAGACACTATTCGGCATACCGGGTATCGGCTACACTTCCTACAACTGTATGATTGGCGGCGATATCCCGTTCTCCATGTTCTATCTGGTATTCCTGGCGATCCTTACGCTCGCAGGCAACCTGATTTCGGACATCCTGTACGCGGTGGTGGATCCCCGTGTACGTATATCATAAGGGAAGGAGGACTTGCAAGTGAGCGATTTCGAAGAGAAAAATACGAATCAGGAACCGGAAGAGCAGCAGTACTCCTTAAATGATGACCGACGAGTCAAGGTCCTTTCTCCGAATGCGCTGGTAATGAAGCGTTTCTTCAGAAACAAGGTTGCGGTTGTCGGCATGATTATCCTGATCTTCATGTTCGCCTTTTCCTTTATCGGCGGCGTGATTTCACCTTATGACCAGGACCAGTTTTTCTACCGGGAAGAAGCCATGTCCAGGGAGTTTGCCGTTGTATCGGAAAACAAGGATTTCCGTTACGTGG
Organism: Eubacterium sp.; assembly: GCA_017433825.1. Classification (GTDB taxonomy): domain Bacteria; phylum Bacillota; class Clostridia; order Lachnospirales; family Lachnospiraceae; genus Alectryocaccobium. Next base: position 6,554 of record JAFRGL010000012.1, read on the forward strand.
CCAACGACTCTTCCTTTAACTCCATTATCCAGGCACAGATGAACCTGGGTATCCAGACGAAGAGCGATACCTTTTCCTACAAGGATGTTACCTACGATCTGAAACAGGAAGGAGAAGATTTCTACGGTGCCTATAAGGACGGGGAAATCATCGGCATTGCCTATAAGGATGTTATTACACCTTCCAAAGACAACAGCACCTTCCCCTTTGATTTCATGTACAGCGCCCTTACCGCCTATACCAACGGCAAAACAGCTTTTAACGTAGGCGCTGACAAATACACGATTGACGCGGAGGGCGGCATTTCCAAAGGAACGGAAGACATCGGTTACGTCAGCCGTTACGTGGTAAAGGCCATCATGCCGGATATCTTCCTGTCCAGGGATTTCAAGGAAAAACTGGTGGCAGCCATTGAAAGCGGTGATACCGAGTTTACCTATACCGATGAGAGCCTGATTTCCGATGAGGTCACCGAAGACGAAGGCGTAGATGAAGAACTGCTGGAAGCCGTGGAAATGGTGGAAGGCGAGGAAGCGGCAGAAGCGGCAGAAGCAGCAGCTTCCTCAGCAACGGCCGAATACACCATCGAAAGAGGCCAGAACCATGAAAACTGGGTTATCAAGCAGGAAATGATGACCAGAAGATACGATACCTATTCCAGCCCGTCCAAAACCCATCCCCTGGGCACGGACAAATACGGCATGGATATGCTGACGCGTCTGATGTACGGCGGCCGTGTATCCCTGTATATCGGCTTCATCGTTGTTATCATTGAAACCCTGCTGGGCGTAGTCATGGGCGGCCTTGCCGGTTACTTCGGTGGCTGGGTGGATATGCTCATCATGCGTATTGTTGACGTGTTCTACTGTATTCCCAGCATGCCTATTATCATCATACTGGGCGCTGCAATGGATGCGCAGCGTGTAGACCCCTCCATCCGTATGCTTTACCTGATGCTCATTCTGGGTGTTCTGGGCTGGGCCGGTATTGCACGTATGGTCAGAGGCCAGATCCTTTCCTTACGTGAACAGGAATTCATGGCGGCGGCGGAAGCCACGGGCTTACGCGCATCGAAGCGTATTTTCAAACACCTTATCCCGAATGTACTGCCGCAGCTGATCGTTAACTGCACCATGGGTCTGGGCAGCGTAATCATTACGGAAGCAACCTTGTCCTTCTTAGGCCTGGGTGTTAAGTTCCCCTTCGCTTCCTGGGGCAACATCATCAACGATGTTAACAATACATTCGTACTTACAACCTACTGGTTCATCTGGATTCCCGCCGGTGTACTCCTCTTGCTGACGGTTCTGGCATTCAACCTGGTAGGCGACGGTCTCCGGGACGCGTTCGACCCGAAGATGAAACGGTAAGGAGGGAGGCAGAAAGATGGCTAAGAAAAAAGATGACGGCTATATGTCTGCTCGGGAATCCCGACGAATTGCCAAAGAAAACCGTGCGATTACCAATAAGTTAGAGAAGAAGTACAAAAGAAAGAATGTTCCCGAAGAGGAATTCCTGACCCAGATGAAGGATCCGGGCAATACGCTGGAAATCGACAACCTGCATACCTACTTCTTCACCGACGTAGGTACCGTGCATGCGGTGGACGGCGTGTCCTTCAACGTTCCCACCGGAATGACCGTGGGCGTTGTGGGTGAGTCGGGCTGCGGAAAGTCCGTAACCAGCCTTTCCATCATGCAGCTTCTGCAGCATCCTCAGGGCCAGATCGTGGAAGGCGAAATCCGCCTGAACATGAAAAACGGCAAGGCCTATGACATTGCGAAGATGACAAACGAGGCAATGCAGCATTTGAGGGGCAATTACATCTCCATGATTTTCCAGGAGCCCATGACCAGTCTGAACCCGGTATTCCGTATCGGTGAACAGCTGGACGAGGTTATTGCCCTGCATGACGGTTCCGGAATGTCAAAAGAAGCCATCAAGGCAAGAACCATTGAGCTTCTGAAGATGGCCGGTATCGCCAACAGCGAAGGCGTGTACAGCATGTTCCCCCACGAACTTTCGGGCGGTATGCGTCAGCGTGTCATGATCGCCATGGCGCTTTCCTGCAACCCGCAGCTTATCATTGCGGATGAGCCTACTACAGCGCTGGACGTTACCATCCAGGCGCAGATTCTGGACCTTCTCCGCCAGCTCAAAGACAGGATTAATTCCTCCATCATGCTGATCACCCATGATCTGGGCGTTATCGCGGAGATGGCGGATTATGTAGTCGTTATGTACGCAGGCCGTATCGTGGAAAAAGGCACGGCGGAAGAGGTCTTTGCCCATCCGTCACATCCTTATACCATCGGTCTTATGGCCAGCAAACCTGCCGTGGGCAGAAAGGTGGAGCGTCTGTATTCCATCCCCGGCAAGGTTCCCAATCCCATCAATATGCCGGACTACTGCTATTTCAAGGACAGATGCGAAATGCAGTGCGAGCTTTGCAGCGGCAGTTATCCCGAAGTGGTGAAGCTGTCGGAGACCCACGAGGTCAGCTGCTACCGGCATTATAAAGAGAGAAAGGGGGAAGAATAAATGGAAGATTACATTCTCCAGGTTAAGGATTTAAAGAAATACTTCCCCATCGGCGGCAACATGTTTTCCAAACCGTCAGGCTACGTGAAGGCTGTGGACGGCGTAACCTTCAACCTGGCCCGGGGCACTACCATGGGCCTGGTAGGCGAATCAGGCTGCGGTAAAACCACCACCGGTAGAACTATCCTCCGGCTTTCCGGAGAAAAGACCGGCGGCGAAGTGCTCTTCAACGGCAAGGAAGTCTATGACTATACGCCGAAGGAGATGCGGTCCATGCGGACGAAGATGCAGATCATCTTCCAGGATCCCTTCTCCTCCCTGTCGCCCAGACTTCCCGTTTCCGAGATCATCGGCGAGGCGGTAAAAGAGCATAACCTCGTTCCGAAGGAACAGTTCGACGATTACCTGGATGAGGTTATGGACAACTGCGGCCTGCAGCCCTTCCAGAAGGACCGTTATCCCCACGAGTTCTCCGGCGGACAGAGACAGCGTATCTGTATTGCCAGGGCTCTGGCCTTAAAGCCGGAATTCATCGTCTGCGACGAGCCTGTTTCCGCTCTGGACGTATCCATTCAGGCACAGATCATCAACCTTCTGATGGATCTGCAGGAAAAATACGGATTCACTTATCTGTTTATTTCCCACGACCTTTCGGTTGTTGAACATATCTCCGACCAGATCGGTGTTATGTATCTGGGCAACCTGGTGGAATACGGCAAGACCGCCGACGTATTCGAGCATCCGCTGCACCCTTATACCGAAGCGCTGTTTTCCGCCATTCCGGTACCGGATCCCACCGTACGCATGAAGCGTATCGTGCTGGAAGGTTCCATCCCGTCCCCGGCGAATCCGCCGGCGGGCTGCAAATTCCACACCCGCTGCAGAAGATGCATGGAAAAATGCAAAACTGAAGCGCCGGTACAGAAGGAAATCGAACCCGGCCACTATGTGGTGTGCCACCTTTTTGATGACTGATCATGAAGAAAGAATACGATGACGACGACGGCAGGACCATTGCCGACATGAGTTTCCTGGACGGACAGTACAGACTGTTCCGCAGGAAGAAAAGAAAACCGGAAGAGGATACATCCGACAACCCGCAGCCGGCCATGTCCGGTGAGGAAAGGCGGATGTATGTAAAAGGCGCGATGAGTGCGGCCCTTCTGATAGGGCTTATCTTCATCGGCGGTCTTGCTTTGGCTATTTTCCTCATCGATCTGATTCTGTAAGAATGAAGCTGCTCCTGCCTGACTTTGACAAAAGGTTTATGCAGGCGCAGCTTTATTATATGCAAAAACTTCTTTTAAACCGCATACAGGCATAGTATAATATAATAAGCAATTTATAGCTGCAGGAAATAATGTGCGATACAGATAAAGGAGAAGAACCATGAAGAACATCAAAAGAAAACCGTCCTTTTCGGAACGGGAGATGATAATCCGTGAAAACAAGCCCATGAGAATGGGCGGTGAAGTAGGCATTTTTTCCGCGCCGGTGTCTTACCGGGAGAACATGAATGCGCATTTCTTCGGGAAAGAACCGTATTTTGCCGCTTCCTTTATTGATACGGACGGGATTATGTCAAAGCATTACAATGACAATCTTTCAAGACCCTTCGGCCATGACGCGGTGGACTGCTTCGGCGTACCCTGGAAATGGGTGGAATCTGCCGGCGGTTCGATTACGCCCGGCGGCAATCCCATATTCGAGGACGCCAACGAGTGGAAAGACCATGTCGTTATCCCGGATATAGATAAATGGGACTGGGAAGAGGATTCCAAAGTCCAGCCGGATCCGAAGTATTCCGGTGTGTTTACCTTTGTCAACGGCTTCTGGTTTGAACGGCTGATTTCACTTATGGATTTCGACAATGCGGCCATTGCCCTGGTGGATTCGGAACAGCAGGACGCGGTACGGGAGCTTTTCGGCGCGATGAATGACCTGGCGCTGAAGCTGGTGGATAAAATCTGCGAGTACTACCCGGGCGTGGACGGCTTCTGCGTACACGACGACTGGGGTGCCCAGCGTGCGCCTTTCTTCTCCGATGAGGTGGCGACGGAAATGTTCCTGCCTTTCATGAAGGAATTTGTGGATCATGTGCATGCAAAGGGACGTTACTGCACCATCCATTCCTGCGGCATGATAGAAGACAGGGTGCACATCTTCGTGGAAGCCGGACTCGACGGCTGGGAGATGATGAACTGCAACGACGTCCGCAGGCTGTACGACGAATTCGGCGAGGAGCTCTGCTTCCAGGCCTGGCCCATGGCCTTCGATCCCGCAGATGATATGGCTGCAAAGGCTTCCGCCAGGGAATTCGTTGATTACTTCTGCAAACCCGGCAAACCGGCTATGCTGGGCTATAACGCGGGACAGGCTCTTGGCAGCGAAGCATTCCGTACGGAGCTTTATGAATATTCCAGAAAGAAATATCTGGGACTTTGTTAATGCGGGAGAGGAGATATAACTATGTCAATGGAAATCAGGGATTTTTCGTTTGAGAGAGGCCAGCTGAAGGTCAAGGTCTGTATTTCGGAGGAATCCGGCTTCAATGTGGCTTCCGTCATCATTTACGGCGAGAAGGAAGCGATTCTCGTGGATACCCAGTGGACCAGGCCGAACGCCTTAAGGGTTGCCGCGGAAATCATGGATCTGCAGCGGGAGCTGACCACAATTTACGTCACCCACGCCCATCCGGATCATTACTGGGGCACTGCCTATATCGCAGAGCAGTTCCCGGAAGCGAAATGCATTGCGCCGGCGGACGTGGCAAATACGATCAATCACCAGTTCGCTGACAAGATCGAACATTGGGAGGAGGTTATCGGCAAGACCAGGATGTGCTACAAGACGGTGGTTTACCAGCCCATCGAAGGCGACACAATCCTCGTGGACGGCCAGGAGGTGAAGATTTTCTTCAACCGCATGGGCGACTTAAGGTACAATACCCTGGTGTGGGTTCCTTCCATCCGTGTGGTTTACGGAAGCGATATCCTGTTTAACGAAGCGCATCCCTTTACCTGCGAGGTAAATGACCGGGAGCGTGAGCTGTGGATGGAGGATATTGATTTCATCGAAGCTCTGAACCCGCTGGTCATCATTCCCGGGCACGCGAAACCGGATACCCCGTTTGACTACACCTGCCTGGATTTCATGCGGAAATACCTGGAAGATACCAGATGGTGTCTGGACAATACAAAGACCGCCGGGGATTTCTTCTACGAAATGTGCAAGCGCACCCCGGACGCTTCCCTTGTCATGTTTTCCAATGACATGAATGCCAGTGTATTCTTAGGTGGCCGGGAATGGAACTGGGAGGACGATACCGTCGCTTCCATCGACGAAACCCGAAAAGAGGACTTAAAAGACTGACAGTATCAACACTGGCGCTAATTTCAAGGCCGGGTTTATCCCGGCCTTTTTATCCTGCTTACAACCGGAGGACGTAATATTTGGCTGACTTACGAGAAGAGATTGAAAAAAGAAGAACTTTCGCGATTATTTCCCACCCTGACGCGGGCAAAACCACGCTGACGGAGAAATTCCTGCTTTACGGCGGTGCCATTAATCTGGCCGGTTCGGTAAAAGGCAAGGCGACTGCCAGGCATGCCGTGTCGGACTGGATGGCCATCGAGAAGGAGAGAGGTATTTCCGTGACATCCTCGGTGCTGCAGTTTTCCTATGACGGTTTCTGCATCAACATCCTGGATACGCCCGGACACCAGGATTTCTCCGAGGACACCTACCGTACGCTGATGGCAGCCGATTCGGCGGTCATGGTTATCGACGGCAGCAAGGGCGTGGAGGCCCAGACCAGGAAGCTGTTCAAGGTCTGCGTCATGCGGCATATCCCCATTTTCACCTTTATCAACAAGATGGACCGGGATGCCAACGACACCTTCGACCTTCTGGACGAAATCGAAAAGGAACTGGGGATTGCCACCTGCCCGATCAACTGGCCCATCGGCAGCGGAAAGCGGTTTAAAGGCGTTTACGACAGGGAGACGAAGGACGTTCTTCTGTTTTCTGATACTTTAAAAGGCACGAAAGAGGGTATTGAAACCCGGGTTCCCCTTTCGGATCCCTCTCTTGCGGAACTCATCAGCGAGGAGCAGTACGAAACCCTGAACGAGGAAATTGAGCTTCTGGACGGCGCTTCCGCGGAATTCGATCTGGAGGAAGTGCAAAGCGGCCTGCTTACTCCTGTGTTTTTCGGCTCGGCGCTGACCAATTTCGGTGTGGAAACCTTCCTGAAGCATTTCCTGGCCATGACCACCGGTCCGCTGCCGAGGAATTCGGACGAGGGCGTTATCGATCCGAAGTCGGATTATTTCTCCGCTTTTGTGTTTAAAATTCAGGCGAATATGAATAAAAACCACCGGGACAGGGTGGCATTCATGCGGATTGCCTCCGGACGTTTTGACGCGGGCGAGGAGGTTTACCACGTACAGGGAGACCGGAAGATGCGTCTTTCCCAGCCCCAGCAGATGATGGCGGATGACAGGCATGTGGTGGACGAAGCCTTTGCAGGTGACATCATCGGCGTATTTGATCCCGGCATTTTCTCCATCGGGGATACGGTGGTTTCCCCGGGACGCAAATTTTCCTTCGAAGGTATCCCGACCTTCGCGCCGGAGCATTTCGCCAGGGTATCACAGCTGGATACCATGAAGCGGAAGCAGTTCGTAAAGGGTATCAGCCAGATTGCCCAGGAAGGCGCTATCCAGATTTTCCAGGAATCCAAGGGCGGCATGGAGGAAATCATCGTCGGCGTAGTGGGCATGCTGCAGTTCGACGTGCTGAAATTCCGCCTGAAGAGTGAGTACAACGTGGAAATCCGGCTGGACATGCTGCCTTACGAGCACATCCGCTGGATTGAGAACAAGGACGAGATTGACGTGGCGAAGATTACCGGTACCTCCGATATGAAGAAGGTTATGGATTTGAAGGGCAACCCGCTGCTGCTGTTCGTCAATCCCTGGAGCGTGGGCATGACTTTGGACAGAAATCCCAAACTTATACTGTCTGAATTTAGTAAAAATTAAAGTATTCTTTTTGTGAATATTCTGTTATACTATTCATAACTGCATAAATAAACAGCTGTTATACAGCAGAAAGGGAGCTATTATGGCAGAAAAGAACGGCTTTCATATTATATACAACGACGAAAAAACCGGCCAGGTGCAGATCATGGACGAGGTCCTGGATACCATCGCGGCCTTAGCCGCCACGGAAGTGGAGGGCGTTGCATCTTTAAGGGGCGGCCTTACCAGGGACCAGATTACCAAAGGCAGCAGCAAAAACCTGTCCAAGAGCGTCAAGATCAACTCCGACGGCAGTTCACTGGTGGTGCATCTGGTATTCAACATCAAATTCGGCTACAGCGTACCGGAAGTGTGCAAGGCGGTGCAGGAGAAGGTTAAGGAATCCATGCAGAACATGACAGGCCTTTCGGTTACGGCAGTTCATGTAAGCATCGCGGAAGTCACCATGGGCGAGCCCCAGAAGAAGAAAACCATAAAGAAAGCCTGAAAGGGAACGTAAGAACCTGATGGGAACACAGGATAAAACACATGTCATGAACAGAAGAGAGGTCCGGGAGGCGGTTTTCAAACTGCTCTTTATTTCCCAGTTCAACGATCCTTCGGATATGCCCGAACAGTTTCAGCTGTATTTTGCCGAAGACGGCGTACTGGCTGAGGAGATGGGTGAAGGCAGGGCGGCAAGCCCGGCCGACGAGGACAAAGTACGGCAGAAGGTGGAGAACATTACGGAGAAGATTCCGTATATCGACAGCCTGCTGGGTGAGGTTTCTTCCGGATGGAAGACTGCAAGGATGAGTAAAGTGGACCTGTCAATCCTGCGGCTGGCGGTCTATGAGCTTCTGTTCGATGAGGAGATTCCGGTCAAAGTAGCCATTAATGAAGCTGTGGAGCTTTGCAAACGTTTCGGCGGCGAGGATTCCTCCAGCTTTGTAAACGGCATCCTGGGCAAGCTGGTAAGACTAAAAGGTATACAGACGTGAGCAGCGTATACACCGTCGGACAGGTAAACAGCTACATTAAAAATATGTTTCGGCAGGACTTTCTCCTGACGGATATTTCAGTTTCGGGAGAGGTCAGCAACTGTAAATTTCACCGCAGCGGGCATGTTTATTTCACGCTGAAAGACAAAGACGGCAGTATAAGCTGCGTCATGTTTGCGGGGATGCGTCAGGGGCTGGCTTTTTCCATGAAGGACGGGGACAAGGTGATTGTCTCCGGGTACATCGACGTCTATGAAAAGACCGGTGTATACCAGCTGTACGCCAGGCGGATACGCCCCGACGGAGCCGGCGCTTTGTATGAGAAGTTCCTGCGGCTGAAGGAAGAACTGGAAGAAATGGGCATGTTCGATGCCTCCTACAAGCAGCCGGTACCCTCCTTCCCGAAGAAGGTGGGTGTGGTGACTTCCCCTACGGGGGCAGCCATCCGGGATATCGTAAGCGTATTGACCCGGCGGAATCCGGGCGTGCAGATTATTCTGTATCCGGCGCTGGTACAGGGAGAAGGCGCGAAGGAGAGCATAGCCTTCGGCCTGTCCGTGCTTGACAGGGCCGGCTGTGACGTGATTATCGTTGGCCGGGGCGGCGGTTCGATCGAAGATTTGTGGGCCTTCAATGAAGAAATCGTGGCACGGGCTGTTTTCGACTGTGTAACGCCGGTGATATCCGCCGTCGGACACGAAACGGACGTTACCATTACTGATTTTGTGGCGGATTTAAGGGCGCCGACCCCTTCAGCCGCCGCAGAGCTGGCCACCATAGACGTCCGGGAGCTGATTAACCGTATTGAGGCGGGCGGGCAGAGGCTTTCTGCCGCCATGAACCGCATCTTAAACGACAGGCAGAGGCGTCTTGCAGTTTTAAAAACCCGCCTTGCCGCCGCCAGTCCAAAAGCCCGGCTTGAAAGGCAGAAAGAAGCCCTTGGCTTTTTAAAAGACCGTCTGGTGCGGGCGAAGACAGTGGGGCTGGAACGGAAGAGAAATGCGCTGGCAGTGCTGGCGGGAAGGCTGGAAGGCCTCTCCCCTGTAAAGAAACTGTCCGGCGGGTTTTCCTATGTGGAAAATGAAAGGAAGCAGGCCGTTACCGCCACAGATCAGGTCAGCGCGGGTGAACGGCTGTACATACATGTAACCGACGGTATGATTACCGCGAAAGCGGAAACCATAGAGAAAAAGGAAACGCCTTGAAGGGAGAGGACGGATGGAAGAGGAACGTACGCTGGAAGAAGAGCTGGCCAGACTGGAAGAAGTGGTGACAGATCTGGAGGACGGCAGCCTTTCGCTGGAAGAACTGTTCGTTCTTTATGAAGAAGGCGTGGGCCTGGTGAAATCCTGCAGCGGGAAGATCGATACGGTCGAGAAGAAAATGCTGCAGATTGACCGGGAAGGAAAACTATCGGAGATGGCATGAATTATCAGGAAGAATATGCTTTCCGGCAGGCGGCTGTGGAAGAAGCCCTTTCGGCCTGGCTTCCGAGAGCGGACGCTGTGGAAGGAAAGCTTTGCGAAAGCATGATTTACAGCATGACCGCCGGCGGCAAGCATGTGCGGCCCCTGCTGATGTATGAAGCCTGCCGGCTTTTCGGCGGCAATACGAGGGAGCTTGCGCCGTTTATGACGGCAATCGAGTGCATCCATGTGTCCTCCCTGGTGCATGACGACCTGCCCGCCATTGACAATGATTATCTCAGGCGCGGCAAGCCTTCCACCCACGCGGCCTATGGGGAACCCCTGGGCATTTTAAGCGGCGATGCGCTGATGAATTACGCTTATGAACTTCTGCTTACGGGCATTTCACAGGCGCAGGATATGAAAAACGCGGTAAGGGCTGCGGTCATTATCGCGGAAAAGGCCGGCTATGCCGGCATGCTGGGAGGTCAGAGTCTGGATGTGATGAACGAGAAGCAGAACCGGACTGACCTGACGGCGGCTGAGCTGGACAACATTTACGAAAGAAAGACAGCGGCATTGCTGGAAGCAAGCCTTTCAGGAGGCGCAGCCTTTGCGGGGGCAGATGAGGAAAGCCTCCTGCTCCTGACGGAAGCGGGCTCTTTCTCCGGCAAGGCATTTCAGATAAAGGATGACATCCTGGATGTCACCGAAAGCTCCGAGACCCTGGGCAAACCGGCGTCCTCGGATGAAAAAAACGGCAAAACCACCTACGTTACCCTCCTCGGGCTTTCCGCGGCCCAGGAAGAGGTGGAAAAGCTTACCGAAGCTGCCGTTGAAAGGCTGGACCGGCTCGGACGGGACAGCGATTTCTTAAAGGAGTTTCTTCTGAGGCTGGTGCTCCGGAAGAATTGACACTATGCTTGAAAAAATAAACAAGGCAAATGACATAAAAAGAATTCCGGAAACGGACCTTGCCGAGCTGGCGGGTGAAATCCGCCGTTTCCTGGTGAAAAATGTCAGCAAAACCGGCGGGCATCTGGCAAGCAACCTGGGCAGCGTGGAGCTGACGATTGCGCTGCACAGGGTCTATTACCTGCCCAAAGACAAGATCATCTGTGACGTGGGCCACCAGTCCTACACCCACAAGATTCTCACCGGCCGGAAGGATGTATTTGATACCCTTCGGCAGGAGGACGGCCTTTCCGGCTTCCCCCGCAGAAGGGAAAGCGACTGCGACAGCTTCGATACCGGCCACAGCTCCACATCAGTTTCCGCGGGGCTGGGCTATGTGTATGCGAGGGATCTTCAGAAGAAAAACTACAGCGTGGTCTCCGTCATCGGCGACGGCGCGCTGACCGGCGGGCTGGCCTTTGAAGCCTTAAATAACGCCGCCAGGCTGAAAACCAATTTCGTTATTGTATTAAATGACAATGAAATGTCCATTTCCAGAAATGTGGGCGGACTGTCTGATTATCTGGGAAGAGTGAGGCTTTCAAAAAAATACAACGGGCTGAAAATGGAAGTTTCTTCAGCTTTGGAGCAGGTGCCGGTCATCGGCGAAAAGATGATCAACACCATCCGGAAGACCAAAAGCAGCATCAAGCAGCTGGTGATTCCCGGGATGCTTTTTGAAAACATGGGCATCACCTATCTCGGTCCGGTGGACGGTCACGATATTAAACAGCTTGTCAAAGTGCTGACCACAGCGAAGAATTTCGACGGGCCCGTAATCGTCCATGCGGTGACGGAGAAGGGCAAGGGCTATGTTCCGGCGGAACTGGATCCTTCCAGATTCCACGGGATTTCCGCTTTCGACGCGAAAACGGGCAAATGCCTCAAACCGCCCTGCCGGACCTGGTCGGATGTATTTTCGGATATCGTCTGCTCACTTGCGGCTTCCGATGAGAAGATTGCGGCCATTACGGCGGCCATGAAAGAAGGCACCGGACTGAAACGGTTTGCCTCCCTGTTCCCGACCCGGTTCTTTGACGTGGGCATTGCCGAGGAACACGGCGTCACCTTTGCAGCGGGACTGGCTGCAGGCGGTATGATACCCGTTTTTGCGGTGTATTCCACCTTCCTGCAGCGCGGATTTGACGAGCTGATGATGGACGTGTGCCTGCAGAAGCTGCATGTCGTTTTCGCCATAGACCGGGCCGGGTTCGTGGGGGAGGACGGCAGTACCCACCAGGGACTCTTCGACATTTCCTACCTTTCCATGCTGCCGGGCATGACCATCCTTTCGCCCAGGAACGAGCGGGAGATGAAGGAAATGTTCAAAACCGCGGTATATGACATCGAAGGCCCGGTGGCCATCCGCTATCCCAGAGGCGCGGCTGTTCCGGTAAAAGAAGCGTTCAGGCCTCTGGAATACGGAAAAGGAGAGATTCTGCGTGAAGGAAGCAGATGTGCCCTTTTGGCTGTGGGCAGCCTGTGCGGCGAAGCGGAAAAAGCGGCGGATATCCTGGAGGAAAAAGGAATTACCTGCACAGTGGTCAATGCCCGGTTTGTGAAGCCCTTTGATACGGCGCTGGTCACGCAGCTGGCAGGAGGCCATGAGCTTTTCGTAACCTGTGAGGAAAACATCGCCTGCGGCGGGTTCGGCGCGAATGTGCTTGATTATGTAAACCGGGCGAAGCTTCCGGTCAGGGTCATTAATCTGGCGGTGGAAGATACCTTTGTAAAACACGCAGCTCAGACTTCCCAGCGGAAGAGAAACGGCCTGGACGCGGAAGGCATCGCAGGAAGAATCCTGGAAGAACTGTCATGAAGGAAAGACTGGATGTTCTGATGGTGCAAAGAGGGCTGGCACCTTCCAGAGAGAAAGCAAAAGCCCTCATCATGGCCGGGCAGGTGCTGGTGGACGGCGAGCGGGAAGACAAGGCGGGCACCTCTTTTCCCGATACGGCTGTCATTACGGTAAAAGGTAACCAGCTTCCCTTTGTCAGCCGCGGCGGCCTGAAGCTGGACAAGGCGGTTAAGGCCTTCGGCCTTGATTTGTCGGGCAGGGTCTGCATGGACGTGGGCAGCTCCACGGGAGGCTTCACCGACTGCATGCTGCAGAACGGTGCGGTGAAGGTTTACGCGGTGGACGTGGGACACGGCCAGCTGGACTGGAAGCTGCGCAATGACGAACGGGTGGTCTGCATGGAAAAGACCAATATCCGCTATCTGACTGCGGATAAAATAGCCGAAAGGCCTTCCTTTGTATCCATCGACGTGTCCTTTATCTCCCTGTCCAAAGTATTCGGACCGGTGCGGGACCTGATGGAAGAAGAAGGGGAAATCGTGGCGCTTATCAAGCCCCAGTTCGAAGCCGGCCGGGAAAAGGTCGGCAAAAAAGGCGTGGTCCGGGATCCGAAGGTGCATGAAGAGGTCATTGTAAATGTGACAGGCTTTGCGGCGGACGCAGGTTTCGTGTGTGAAAACCTGGATTTCTCCCCGGTCAAAGGCCCGGAAGGAAATATCGAATACCTGATTCATTTGCTGAAAAACACACGGGCAGACGAAGAGACTGTAAGAAAAGCCGCAGAAGCTTTAGCGCAGGCTGCCGCGAAGACGGTCGGCGCAGCCCATGAAATGCTGGACAGGCCCGGCGGAGGGAAAACTTAAAGGATGAAGAGCTTTTATCTTGTAACAAATATCGTAAAGGACCCGGATTACACCATTACGCTGAAGGTGCGGGATTATATCGTGTCCAGAAACCGGGTCTGCTATGTCTCGCCGCCGGAAAGCTTTGTCAGGGACGGCAGGTTTTTCGTGCCGAAAGAGCAGATTCCCGAAGATGTGGACTGCATTATTTCCCTGGGAGGCGACGGCACCCTGCTTCGGACGGCCCGGTTTGTGCTGGGAACCAATATTCCCATCGTGGGTATTAACCTTGGAAACTTAGGCTTCCTTGCACAGATAAGTCCCACGTCCATTTTCGAATCGCTGGACAAGCTGATGGATACAGAACCGGACATCGAGGAAAGGATGATGCTGCACGGCGAAGTGCAAAGAAACGGCGAAGTGATTGCCAAGGATCATGCGCTGAATGATATCGTCATCAGCCGGAACGGGCACAAGGAAATGCTGAGGCTGAACATTTACGTCGACGGCTCGTTTTTAAATTCTTACCGGGCCGACGGCATTATCGCCGCCACGCCCACAGGTTCCACAGGCTATTCCCTGGCGGCAGGCGGTCCGATTGTCGCGCCGGACTCGAGGATTCTGATGCTGACGCCTTTGGCGCCCCAGTCCCTCATCAACCGGAGCGTGATTTATTCGGCGGGCAGCAGGATTGAGGTGGAGCTGGGTCCCAACAAGGACGGTGAGCCGGTTATAGCGGTGGCTTCCTGGGACGGCGATACCAAGGTGGAGGTGAAAACCGGCGACCGGATCGTCATTTTCGCTTCCGTGGAAAATTCCAGGCTGGTCAAGGTCAGCGAAGGAAGCTTCTGGGATACATTAAGACAGAAAATGAGCACCATGCTGTAGGCGGCGGGCCTGCAGATAAATAATATCAGCACTGATAATAAAGAAGAGGCGGGAAAAATCATGAAAATTGCCAGACACGCGGAAATCATGAAGCTTATCGAACAGTATCCGATCAGTACGCAGGAAGAACTGGTGGAGAAACTGAATGAGCGGGGCTTTAAGGCAACCCAGGCTACAGTATCCCGGGATATCCGTCAGCTGCGGCTGACCAAGGTGCCTTCAGACAAGGGGAAGGTCCGGTATGCGGCCAACGGCTTTGCCAGCGGGGAAATGGCCGACAGGCTGATGCGGGTTTTGAAAGAAGCTGTAGTAGCCATTGAGCCGGCAGGCACCATTCTGGTGGTGAAAACCGGTATCGGACTGGGCATGGCGGCTGCCACAGCCCTGGACGACGCATTTTCAGACAGGATTGTCGGTACCATCGCGGGGGATGATACCGTATTCTGTGCCGTGAAAACCGAGGAGGCGGCACAGTCGCTTGCTCTGCTTTTGGAGAGCAGAATCAGGTCATAAGGGGTTCTGAGGCAGAAAGCGTAAAAGCCTTTAAGGGAAGAGAGTGAAAGGCAGTCTATGCTTGAGTATTTACATGTAAAAAACCTGGCATTAATCGAAGAAACGGAAGTGACGTTTTATCCCGGGCTGAACATCCTGACCGGTGAAACCGGCGCAGGCAAATCCCTGCTTTTAGGCGGGGTCAATCTGGCCCTGGGGGCGAAAGCCAGCGCGGACAGCATCCGGCAGGGGGCGGAGAGCGCCCTGGTGGAACTGGTGTTTTCCGTGCATCATCCTACCGTCCGTGATACGCTGGCGGAAATGGACATTTATCCCGAGGACGGGGAAGTGATTATTTCCAGAAAAATCATGAAGAACAAAAGCGTATCCCGGATCAACGGCGAAAACGTGTCCGTCTCCCTTTTAAAGAAGGCGGCCGGGCTTCTGCTGGATATCCACGGACAGCACGAACACCAGTCCCTGCTGTATCCGGATCGGCAGCTGGCTATCCTGGATGAATACGCGAAAGCTTCCCTTGCGGAAAGCAGGGCGGAAACCGCAGAAGCCTATAAGGCCTGGACGGCGGCAAAAAAAGAACTTTCCGGCTACGATATGGACGAGAAGGAGCGGGAAAGGGAGAAAGCCTTCCTGCAGTTCGAGATCGGGGAGATTGAATCTGCCGGGCTTTACAAATGGGAAGAAGAGGAACTGGAAGCAGCCTATCGGAAAATGAGCAATGCCAGAAGCATTCTGGAGGCTTTGGGGCAGGTACATGAGCTCACCGGCTATGACGAAGGAGCAGGCGAGCTGATAGGCCGTGCCATCCAGCAGCTGTCGGGCATCGTCCAGTATGACGATTCCCTGTCGGAGCTGTATTCGGCTTTGTCCGATGTGGAAAGCCTTTTGAATGACGCGAACCGTACCGCGGCCGATTATCTGGATGATTTCACCTTCTCGGAGGAGGAATTCCGGCAGACCGAACAGCGGCTGGACGAGGTGCGCCGTCTGGAAAGCCGGTATGGCAGCACGGTGGAGAAAATTTTCAGCTATCTGGAAAAGCAGAAGGAAAGGCTGGAATTCCTGCAGAATTACGAAGAGAAGCTGGTGCAGCTGGAGCAGGAACTGGCACAGGCCGGAAAACAGCTGGAGACTGCGGCCGGAAAGCTTTCGGAAGGCAGGAAAAAAGCCGCGGAAACTCTTTCGGCGGGTATTATTACCCAGCTTTCGGAACTGAATTTCAACCGGGTGGCTTTTGAAATCGCATTTACCAGGAAGGATACCTGTACGGCGAACGGCTATGACGCTGTGGAATTCCTGATTTCCACCAATCCGGGCGAGGCATTAAGGCCGCTGGCCAAAGTGGCTTCCGGCGGCGAGCTTTCCAGAATCATGCTGGCCATTAAGACGCTGCTTGCGGAAAACGACGAAACGGAGACGCTGATTTTCGACGAAATAGACGCCGGCATCAGCGGCCGGACCGCCCAGATGGTTTCCGAGAAAATGGCAGCCATCGGCAGAACCCACCAGGTGCTGTGCATCACCCACCTGGCGCAGATTGCGTCCATGGCCGACACGCATTTCCTGATTGAGAAGCACGTGGAAAATGAACGGACGGTTACGGACATTAAAACACTGGACGCGGAGGAATCCGTGGGCGAGCTGGCCCGTATTTTAAGCGGTTCAAGAATTACGGAATCCGTACTGGAAAACGCCAGGGAAATGAAACAGCTGGCGGAGGAATATAAGGCATCACAGAGGAAACAGGCTATATAAAAACAGTAAGGAAAAACAGACAGTATTTGTCTGTTTTTCCTTAAATACAGATTCGGGGGAAATATGAAAGACAGAAGACTGAAAAGAATTCTTACATCTGCTGCAGCGGTGCTTCTGGCTTTCTGCATGTCTGCAGGAAGTTTCACTGCCCGTGTTTTTGCGGAGGAAGAGGAGAAAAACGTCTTTGAAACGCAGAACGGGAGTGAAAACGGAAAGAATTCCGGGGAGGAAATACTGAAGGGACAGGAAGAACCGGCATCTGAGGAACCGGGTGAAGATAATCCCGGCGCGGAAGGGGCGGACAACCCGGCCACTGAAAAATCCGGCACGGAGGAACCGGAAGACAGCGAAAAGAAAACGGAGACCGATAATATTCCAGATAACAGTATAGGCGGCGATGAAAATGAAACGGAAGAGATCCCTGTTGAAGAGCCTTTCGAAGAAACCGGTATCTTTGGCTGCTATACCGTAAACTCCTATGGACGTGTCATCAATTCCCGTTATGACAGCAGCAGGAATGCTTATTATCTGTTCCTGACCAATACCGGTACACCGGAAGACTTCAGCCTTTACTGCACCGGCGTTAAGCCTGCGGCAGTCTCTGCCGGGGAACTGGACGAAGCAACCCACGTAATTACCGGTGCATTTCCGGCCGGAGGTTCGGAGGTGGAGGTTACCGGCAGCAACGGACAGAAGTACACGGTGATTGCCATGCAGTCTGAGCTGCCCAGCCTGTATATATCTTTAAACGGAACAACATTAAGCCATATCAACAGCAATGGCAAGAATGAAAAATACAACGGAAATTCCCTGATTCTGACTGATGAAAGCGGAAGCATTAACCTGGAACAGGACGGTACTGTGCAGATAAAAGGCCGCGGGAATACCAGCTGGGTTTATGCTTCAAAAAAAGGCTACCAGCTGAAGTTTGACAAGAAGCAGAAGGTCCTGGGAATGGCAAAAGCGAAAAAGTGGGTCCTTCTGGCCAACAGCTTTGACGACAGTATGGCAAGGAACATGACGGCTTTTCATGCGGCTTCTTCGCTTGACATGGAATATGTTACCGAATACAGGTATGTGGATCTCTGGGTGGACGGGGATTACCAGGGTACTTATATACTGGGTGAAAAGTCAGAGATCAACGAAAACCGCCTGAACCTGACTGACCCTTCCGGCGTGCTGATGGAACTGGACAACTTTTTCTATGAAGAAGAAGATTACTGGTTCACAGATGCTTATCTGAATTACAGATTTACCGTGAAAGAATGTGTGGATGAGGATAATCCGGAGAGCGTCCTTGCGGGCATGAACCAGTTCCGTGACAGGCTGGACAGTCTTTGGAGTTATCTTTCCGGGGCCGATGTTTCTGCTGTTACGCTGGAGGAACTGGAAAAATATATTGATCCGGAATCATTTGCCAGATGGTACCTGGTGAATGAATTTGCCTGCAATGTGGAAGCTGCCTCCACATCCTGCTTTTTCTATATGGACGGCGCTGACGACGTTATTCATATGGGGCCGGTCTGGGATTTTGACTCCAGCATGGGCAATAAAGCCGGTTACAGCGATATTACCCTGATGTATCTTAAAACCAAAAACAAAATATTCAGCAGGCTTCTGCAGGTTCCTGCTTTCGCGGAATTTACTAAAAACATCCTTGTGCAGTACGACAGTGCGTTTGAATCCCTGGCTGTATATGCCGAAGACACAGGAACCCTGATAAAAGAATCTGCGGCAATGAATTATATCCGCTGGGATATGCTGGGAAAACCAAATGAAAAAGTCCAGATGCTGCCGTACGCGCCGACTTATGATACCGCTGTACAGGTCTTAAGTGACTGGCTGAGGGAACGGTACGGCTTCTTTACCGGTAAAACGGATGTAACGGCAGCCCTGGAAGGCAAAAACATTGTGGTGCGCATCAATGATTACCATCGCTTGAATTCCGTTAACGTGGCGGCCTGGACCAAAGACAACGGGCAGAAAGACCTGATGTGGAGGTCATCGGGCAGAAGCGGCGGCGTCTTTACAGTTGCTTTTCCGCTTTCACGGTTCCTTTCGGCCGGCAAGGTGCTGATTCACATCTACGGTGACGGTATATTCCAAAAAGAAGCTGTTGTGACGATTCCCGTACCGGAGGTGGAGTACCGGGTTTCGGAAGACGGTAAGACCCTGGTAATTACTGCGGATACCATCGGTATTTTTGACAGCATCCATACTGCTGTCTGGTCGAAGACCGGCGGGCAGGATGATATCGTCTGGTATACGCTGGCAAAATCCGCGGACGGCACGTATACGAAAACGGTCAGCCTTCTGAACCACGGAAAGTCCGATACCTATTATTTCCACACCTACGGTGTGTCTTCCGGCAGAAACATCTTTGTCAGCGCAAAGACAGAGGAAGTCACCATGGATATCCCGGTGCCGGAGATTTTGCTGGACAAGTCGGAAGACAACGGTACGCTGACCATAACGCTGAAAAATGCCTCGGATAAAACAGGTATCCGTTTCGCGGTCTGGGGCGCGGCAGACGGCCAGAATGATTTGAAATGGTATAACGGCGTCAAACAGGCAGACGGAAGCTGGAAGGCGACCGTAAACCTGAACAGCCACAGGGAAAACGGCACACTTTACGTGGACTGCTGGACAGCGAAGGATTATGTGACAGGAAAAACATGTGAACTGGAATTTGCGCCGGACGACCCCGGGACGGATGAGCCGGAACCGCCGGTATCTGATAAACCGGTGCTTACCGTTACCGTTTCCGAGGACAACAAAACCATTGTCTGCACGCTTGCAAATGCTCCGGAATACACCAGGGTGCGCTTCCCCTCATGGACGACGAAGAACGGCCAGGACGATCTCAAATGGTACGAAGCCTCCAACGACGGCAGCGGGAACTGGACGTATGTGATTCAGACCGCTTCCCACGGCGGCGCGGGAGAGTATAACGTCCATTGCTACGGCATCAAAAACGGCGTCACCTCGATTATCGGAGGCATGACGGTAACGGCAGCCGCCCCGGCTGTGTCCAAACCTGAAGTAAAGGCGGCAAAATCCGGAAGCCTCATAAAGGCTGAAGCACTTAATGCTTCTTCCTATACAAATGTGCGCTTTGCAGTCTGGACCGCAGAAGACGGCCAGGATGATATCCGCTGGTACAAAGGTACGCTTTCCGGCAGCGTCTGGACCTGCAGTTTCAATCTGGCGGTACATACCCCCGGAAGCCAGCTGGTGATTCATGCCTATGGTTACTTAAACGGCAAGGACACCTTTATCGGTTCGGTTAATTTGATGAAATGAAGCAATTCAGTTTAGGGGCAGGCTTGGAAAGCCTGCCCGGATTTTGAGCTTGAGGTACATTTATGGTTCGTTTACCAGGAAAACGTCTGATATCTTCTGCAGCGGCTATTCTTCTTTGCTTCTGTATGGCAGCAGTTTCATTTGCTGTACGGACTTACGGGGACGAAAATGATACGGATGTTGAAAGAGTGTCCGCTACTTCCATAGAAGGGGAAGAGAAGGAAACAGAAAAATACGAAGCGAAGGCTGTTACGGCAGAATCATCCGTAACTGAGGAGGAAGAACCTGTTTCCATGGATGGAGAGGAACCGGTAATTTTGGACGAAGAAGAACCGGCCGTCTCCGAAGGGAAGGAGGAACAGTCCGAATCAGAAGAAGGTTCGGTTGAGGAGAACACAACGGAAGAAGTGCCGCTTCGGGGCATGGCTGCCGAAACGGAAGAGGAACCGTTTACGGAAACGGGCACCTTCGGCTGTTATACTGTAGACAGATACGGTTCGGTTCTGAATTCTTATTATACGGGAGATATTTACTATCTTTTCCTGACCAACACCAGCGCGCCTGAAAGCTTTGAACTGTATTGCACCGGTGTTAAGCCGGTGGAAGTCTCGGCCGGCGAACTGAATACCAGAACACACGTGATTTCCGGCGCCTTTGCTGAAAGCGGTTCTTCTGTAACAGTCACCGGCAGCAACGGAAAGCAGTATACAGTGAAGGTGATGCAGTCAAGCCTTCCGAGCCTTTGCATCACCTTAAACGGAACCACATTAAGCTATATCAACAGCCACGACAAGGATGTCAAATATGACGGAAACTCCCTGATCCTTACCGATGAAAGCGGTGCCCTCAATCTGCAGCAGAACGGTACGGTGCAGATAAAGGGAAGGGGCAATACCAACTGGAGGCTGGGGGTGAAAAAGCCTTATCAGTTGAAATTTGATAAGAAACAGACGGTTTTAGGCATGGCCAAGGCCAAAAAGTGGGTTCTTTTGGCAAACGGCTTTGATGACAGCCTGATTCGGAATACGGTGGCATTTTCCACCGCTTCCGAAGTCGATATGGACTACGTGACAGAATACAGACATGTTGATCTGTGGGTGGACGGCGAATATCTGGGCACGTATATGATTGGCGAAAAGTCGGAAATCAACGAAAACCGTCTCAATCTGACGAATCCCACAGGCGTTTTGGTGGAA
This sequence comes from Eubacterium sp., assembly GCA_017433825.1. Taxonomy (GTDB): domain Bacteria; phylum Bacillota; class Clostridia; order Lachnospirales; family Lachnospiraceae; genus Alectryocaccobium. The sequence continues at coordinate 27,772 of JAFRGL010000012.1, forward strand.
CTGGATGCAGCCTTTTACTATCAGGAAGAGTATTGGTTCAAGTCCGCGACCTACGGAATTCCATTTGTTGTCAAGGAATGCGTGGATGAGGATACCCCCGGCGTTATTGAGCAGGGCATGGCCCAGTTTCGGACGAAAATGAACGCGTTTCTGGCATATGTGGAAAACACGCCCCCGTCTTCCATAACAATAAACGCGCTAAAACGGTACATTGACGTGGATTCGTTTGTCAGATGGTATCTGGTGAATGAATTTGCTGCCAATGCGGAATCGGCTGCCACATCCTGTTTCTTCTACATGGATGGTCCGGACGATGTCATACACATGGGACCGGTGTGGGATTTCGATTCCAGCATGGGAAACCGGAAAGACCTGCCCGGAACAACGCTGATGTATTTCAAAACCAACAGCCTGATCTTCAAACGGCTGCTGCAGTCGCCTGAGTATGCCCAGTATACGAAGGATATGCTGGTACAGTATGACGAAGTGTTTGCTTCACTGCCGGATTATGTAAAAAAGGATGCGGAAACCGTGCACGATTCCGCGGACATGAATTATACCCGGTGGAATGTACTGGGCGAGACAAATCCGAAACCCGATTTGTACGATTATGCGTCTACTTATGAAGGTGCCGTGAAGCGCCTGACCGACTGGCTGGTGGAACGGTATGGCTTTTTTACCGGGAAATCTGAAATTTCTGCTGCCCTGGAAGGCAAATCTGTGGTGATCCGCTTTTATGACTATCAGCGGCTGCGCAGCATAAACGTGGCCACCTGGACGAGTGCCAATAACCAGAAAGATTTGAAATGGACGTCTGTCTCCCGGGGCAGCAACGGCTGGTTTACCGTTTCGGTTCCGGTATCGTCATTCCTGTCAGCGGGAAAAGTGATTATCCACGTCTACGGGGATGGCAGCTTCCAGAAAGAAGCTGTGGTGACTATTCCGGAACCGCAGGTTTCGTATAGTGTTTCCGAAAACGGAAAGATGCTGACGATTACCGCTGACACTATCGGTGTCTTTGACAGTGTACATACTGCCGTGTGGTCAAAAACCGGCGGGCAGGACGACATTGTATGGTACACACTGAAAGGGTCAGCAGACGGTACATATACCGCTTCCGTAAACCTTTTAAACCACGGCGAATCGGATACTTACTATTTCCATACCTACGGCATATCTTCCGGCAGGAACGTTTTCGTGAACGCGAAGACGGAAGAGGTTATCATGGATATCCCGAAGCCGGAACTGGTGCTGGACAAAAAGGGAGACAACAGCACGCTTGCCATTACCTTAAAAAACTGTGAAAACAAGACTGGCATCCGGTTTGCCGTCTGGGGCGCGGAAAACGGCCAGAATGATTTGAAATGGTATAACGGCGTCAAACAGGCGGACGGCAGCTGGAAGGCGAACGTAAACCTGAACAGTCACAGGGAAACCGGCACGCTTTACGTGGACTGCTGGACAGCGAAGGATTATGTGACAGGAAAAACCTGTGAGCTGGAATTTGCGCCGGACGACCCCGGGCCGGATGAGCTTGCTGAACCATCCGGCAGGCCGGTGCTTTCCGTAACCGTGTCCGAAGACAATAAAACGATTACCTGCAGTCTGACAAACGCCCCCGGATATACCAGGGTGCGTTTCCCCTCATGGACGACGAAGAACGGCCAGGACGATCTGAAATGGTACGAAGCGGCGCCGGACGGCAGCGGGAACTGGACGTATGTGATACAGACTGCTTCCCACGGCGGCGCGGGAGAGTATAACGTCCACTGCTACGGAATCCAAAACGGTGTCACTTCCATTATCGGAGGTGAGATTGTGACGGTTAACGCACCGGCGGCGGCGGAGCCGGAGGTAAAAGCAGAAAAATCCGGGAGCCTTGTAAAGGCAGAGGCATTCAATGCTTCTTCCTATACAAATGTGCGCTTTGCGGTCTGGACTGCTGAAAACGGCCAGGACGACATACGCTGGTACAGAGGCACCCTTTCCGGCGGCATCTGGACTTACAGCTTCAATCCGGCCGCACATACGCCCGGCAGCAGCCTGCTCATTCACGTGTACGGCTATTTAAACGGTAAAGATACTTTTATCGGTGCGGCAGGACTGGTGAAATAAAGCCTTCTTCTTTGCAGAATGTGCCGGTTTAGAAACCGGCGGATGAATATAAAACTGCAGCGGTGAACGCCAATGGTACGTTCACCGCTTTTTTTGTCTGCAGAAAACATTTTGCACAAATCAGAAAAATATTTCTTATACATGCTTGACAAATACCGGGGGAAGTGATAATTTAAGAGCGTAGATATTAGCACTCTACGTGATTGAGTGCTAACAACGCAGAGAAGGAGGTATAAATCAGTGATGGAACTCGACAACCGGAAAAGAACCATACTGACTGCCATTATCCAGACATATCTGGAAACCGGCGAACCGGTTGGTTCCAGAACGATTTCCAAATATACGGATTTGAATCTGAGCTCTGCAACCATCCGCAACGAGATGTCCGACCTGGAGGAGATGGGCTATATTATCCAGCCCCACACCTCAGCGGGCCGGGTGCCTACGGATCTGGGATACAGGCTTTATGTTGACGAGCTGATAAAGGCCAAAAACCAGGAAGTCGCCGACATGAAGGAAATGATGATTAAGAAGACCGACCGGCTGGAGAAGATGCTCCGCCAGGTGGTTCGCGTGCTGGCAAGCAATACCAACTACGCCAGCATGATTACCGGGCCGGTTTATCATCAGAACAAACTGAAATTCATCCAGCTGTCCAAGGTCCGTGACAACCAGCTTTTAGCGGTCATCGTCGCGGAAGGCAATATGGTAACCAACCGGATCATCAATACGGCCGAGCCGCTGGACGACGAAAGCGTCCTGAAGCTGAACCTGATGCTGAACAACACGCTGATCGGCCATTCCATTGAAGAAATCAGTCTGGAAATGATCCGGGCCATGAAGGAACAGGCAGGCATTCATTCCTCCCTTATCGGGGATGTGGTGGATGCGGTGGCGGAGGCCATCAAACCGGATAAGGAAGAGCTTCCGGTTTACACCAGCGGCGCGAACAATATTTTCCGATACCCGGAGCTCTCGGATTCGGAAAAGGCGGGCGAGCTGATTTCCGCCTTTGAGGAGAAATACGAGCTGGCGGAAATGCTGATGGGCTCCCTGGAGGAGGAAAACGAAGACGACATCCAGGTGTTTATCGGCAGCGAGGCTTCCATTTCCACCATGAAAGACTGCTCGATGGTGACCACGACCTACACCATCGGACCGGGCATGAAGGGCACCATTGCCATCATCGGCCCGAAGCGGATGAATTACGAAAATGTCGTGGACAATCTGAAGACGTTAAGAGCGCAGATGGACAGGATTTTCGGCGGAAACAACGTCGGACAGCTGGAAGATAAAAATACAAAAAGCGGAGGCGAAACCACATGACAGGCGATGAAATCAGAAATGAAACAGAAAAGGCAGCGGAAGAAATCATAAACGAGGCGGAAGCTGCAGCCGAAACGATGGAAGAAGCAGCCGAAGCGGCAGCGGATGCAGCCGGGGAAGCGGCGGAAGAGGCGTCTGAAGCTGCGGAAGAGGCGGCTGAAGCTGCGGAAGAGGCGGCTGAAGCTGCGGAAGAAGCGGCAGAAACGGCAGAGAACGTGGCGGAAGAAGCGGAAGAAGACGCAGAATCCGGCAAGTTCAGATTCTTCCAGCGCAAACCGAAGAAGGATAAAAAAGATGAAAAGATAGAAGAACTGACAGACCGGCTTGCCAGACAGATGGCTGAGTTTGACAATTACCGGAAGCGTACAGACAAGGAAAAGGCAGCCACATTTGACCTCGGCGCAAAGAATGTAATCGAAAAGCTTCTGCCCGTACTGGACAATTTCGAGCGGGGCTTTGCAGACGCCGATATGGATAATCCCTTTGTCCAGGGTATGGACAAGATTTACAAACAGTTCCTTACCATCCTGGAAGGCCTCGGCGTAACGCCGATTGAAGCCAAGGGCAAGGAATTCGACCTGAATTTCCACAACGCAGTCATGCACGTGGAGGACGAAACCGTGGGCGAGAACATCGTCGTGGACGAGTTTCAGAAAGGCTACATGTACAAGGACACGGTAGTACGGCACAGTATGGTCAAGGTCGCCAACTGACCTTTCATATATAATTAATAAGACAAACACAACATATTTTCGTATACAGGAGGTATTACACCATGAGTAAGATTATCGGTATTGACTTAGGAACAACCAACAGCTGCGTAGCAGTTATGGAGGGCGGAAAGCCCACTGTTATTTCAAATGCGGAAGGCAGCCGGACCACCCCGTCCGTTGTTGCATTTTCCAAGACCGGCGAGCGTCTGGTAGGCGAACCTGCCAAGCGTCAGGCCGTAACCAATTCGGAGAAGACCATTTCCTCCATCAAGCGTGAGATGGGCTCCAATTATAAAGTAGACATTGACGGCAAGAAATATACCCCGCAGGAAATTTCAGCCATGATTCTGCAGAAGCTGAAATCCGACGCGGAGAACTATCTAGGCGAGAAGGTAACGGAAGCCGTTATCACTGTCCCGGCGTATTTCAATGATGCACAGCGTCAGGCCACCAAGGACGCAGGCAAGATTGCCGGCCTTGATGTAAAGAGAATTATCAACGAGCCTACAGCCGCAGCCCTTGCCTACGGTCTGGACAATGAAAGCGAACAGAAGATCATGGTTTACGACCTGGGCGGCGGTACCTTCGATGTATCCATCATCGAGATCGGCGACGGCGTTATCGAAGTTCTGGCCACTTCCGGCAACAACCGCCTGGGCGGCGATGACTTCGACCAGAAGGTTGTGGACTACCTGATTTCCGAGTTTAAGAGAACAGAAGGCGTTGACTTAAGCAACGACAAAATGGCCATGCAGCGTATCAGGGAAGCTGCCGAGAAAGCGAAAAAAGAGCTTTCCTCTGCCGTGACCACCAACATCAACCTGCCCTTCATTACCGCGACCAATGAAGGACCGAAGCACTTTGACATGAACCTGACCAGGGCGAAATTCGATGAGCTGACCAGAGACCTGGTGGATATGACCGCAGAGCCCGTGCGTAAGGCCCTTTCCGATGCAGGCCTTGCCGCATCCGAGCTTTCCAAGGGTCTCCTGGTAGGCGGCTCCACCCGTATCCCTGCCGTACAGGAAAAGGTTAAACAGCTGACCGGCCATGAGCCCAGCAAGACTCTGAACCCGGATGAGTGTGTTGCCATCGGCGCTTCCATCCAGGGCGGCAAGCTGGCAGGCGATGCCGGTGCCGGCGATATCCTCCTTCTGGATGTAACCCCGCTGACCCTGTCCATCGAGACTCTGGGCGGCGTTGCTACCCACCTGATTGAGAGAAATACCACCATCCCCACCAAGAAGAGCCAGATTTTCTCCACCGCTGCGGACAACCAGACAGCCGTGGATATCAACGTGGTGCAGGGCGAGCGTCAGTTCGCAAGAGACAATAAGTCCCTCGGACAGTTCCGTCTGGACGGCATCCCGCCTGCAAGACGCGGCGTGCCGCAGATTGAGGTTACCTTCGATATCGATGCCAACGGTATCGTAAACGTTTCCGCAAAGGATCTGGGTACCGGCAAGGAGCAGAGAATTACCATTACCGCCGGATCCAACATGTCTGATGAAGATATCAACAAGGCCGTGCGTGAAGCAGCCGAGTTCGAGGCCCAGGACAGAAAGCGTAAGGAAGGCGTTGACGCCAGAAACGACGCAGACTCCGCAGTATTCCAGATTGAGAAGGCCCTGCAGGATGCAGGAGACAAGCTGAATCCGGATGAGAAGGCCAACGTAGAGGCTGACCTGAATTCCTTAAAGCAGCTGCTTGAGAACACCAATCCGGACGATATGACGGATTCCCAGATTGCTGACCTGAAAGCCGGCAGGGAAAGACTGATGAACAGCGCCCAGACCCTCTTCACCAAGATGTATGAGAACATGAACCAGGGCGGTGGAAACTACGGCGGCGGCAACGACAATAACGGCGGCGGCTACACCGGCGGCGGAAACAGCGGCGGCTATACCGGCGGCAGCAATAACGGCGGCGATGATGATGTGGTTGACGCTGACTATACCGAGGTGTAATATAAGACACCGGCAACAACCGAATTGAATGCTTACATACGGCAGTGCCTTCGGGCACTGCCTGTTGTCAGTGATTAATAAATAACAAAAAGAGGAACAAACGGTAAATGGCAGACAAGAGAGATTATTATGAGGTCCTCGGCGTTTCGAAAAACGCGGATGACGCCGAGCTGAAAAAAGCATACCGTGCTCTTGCGAAAAAATATCATCCGGACATGAATCCCGGCGATAAGGATGCGGAAGCGAAATTCAAGGAGGCCACTGAGGCCTACGGCATTCTTTCCGATCCCGAAAAGCGGAAGCTTTATGACCAGTACGGACATGCGGCCTTTGATCCGGCCTCCGGCGGTGCCGGGGCGGGAAGCGGTTTCGACGGCTTCGATTTCTCGAACTTCTCAGGCTTCGGCGGGTCCTCCGGCGGCATGGGTGATATTTTCGGCGATATTTTCGGCGATTTGTTCGGCGGCGGCGGTACCAGAACTTCATCCAGAAGCAACGGTCCGCAGAAAGGCGCTTCCCTCAGAGCCAGGGTGCATATCACCTTCATGGAGGCCATCAACGGCTGCCGGAAGGATCTGGATATAACGTTAAAGGATGAATGTAAAAAATGCGGCGGTTCCGGAGTAAAACCCGGTTCTTCCGAGGAAACCTGTTCGAAGTGCAACGGCTCCGGCCAGGTCACCTATACGCAGAAGACCATGCTGGGCATCATGCGGAATGTTTCCGTCTGCCCGGACTGCGGAGGCCGCGGCAAGATCATCAAGGAGAAATGCCCGGACTGCAGAGGCACCGGCTATACGTCCTCCAAGCAGCGGATTTCCGTGGATATTCCCGCTGGTATTGACGACGGCCAGAGCATCCGCATCAGAGGCAAGGGTGAACCCGGCAGGAACGGGGGCGAACGCGGCGATCTTCTGGTGGAAGTGCAGATTTCCGCCCACAACCTGTTCGAGCGGGACGGCATGAACATTTATTCCATCCACTATATTACCTTCCCGCAGGCAGTACTTGGCGGGGAAGTGCGGATTCCCACCGTCCACGGCGACGTGCTGTACAATGTGAAGGCCGGCACCCAGACCAATACCAGGATCCGGCTGAAGAACAAGGGCGTGCCTTCCATCCAGAATCCGGACACCAAGGGCGACCACTATGTCACCCTCATCGTTGAAGTGCCCACGAAGCTTTCCGGCGACGCAAAGGAAGCCCTTAGGGCTTATGACGCCCTGGCCGGCAACAGCCTGGGAGGGGACGGCGACGAGAAAAAAGGCAAAAAGAAGAAATCCTTAAAAGAACGCATGAAGGAAACCCTTCGGAACGACTAAAGGAAAACCTTTACAATGAAATGGAACAGATATACGATTAAAACCACCACGGCTGCCGAGGATATCCTGACAGCCGCTTTGGCGGATATAGGCATTGAAGGCGTGGAGATAGAAGACAGCGTACCGCTTTCCGAAGACGAAATCAGCCGGATGTTTGTGGACATCCCGCCCGTGTACGGCGAGGACGACGGCACGGCAAAGCTTCATTTCTACCTGGACCCGGAAACGGATAACGAAGCGATGCTGGAATCGGTGCGGCAGGTGTTTATCGAGACCGCGCAGTTTATTGATATCGGCGAGGGAACGATTACAGCCTCCGAAACCGAGGATGTGGACTGGATCAACAACTGGAAGGAATATTTCCACAGCTTTTCCGTGGATGATATCCTGGTGGTGCCTTCCTGGGAAGAAGTGCCGGAAGACAGCAATGCTTCCATGATTCTGCGTATTGACCCGGGCACCGCCTTCGGTACGGGCATGCACGAAACCACACAGCTGTGTATCCGGGCTTTAAAGGAACATGTCAGACCGGGCTGCAGGATGCTGGACGTGGGTACGGGGAGCGGTATCCTGGGGATAGTGGCCGTAAAACTCGGCGCGGAATCCGTACTGGGCACCGACCTGGATCCCTGCACCATCCCTGCAGTTGAGGAGAATATGGCCGCCAACGATATCCCGGAAGACCGCATGTCGCTGATGCTGGGAAATATCATCGACGATGAAGCCTTAAAAGAAGCGGCCGGCTTTGAACGGTACGATATCGTGACCTCCAATATCCTGGCGGACGTGCTGATTCCCATGGCGCCTTCGGTTTATACCGCATTGAAAAAGGGCGGCATCTGGATAACCTCAGGCATTCTGGACCGGCGGGCACCGGATGTGGAGGAAGCCGCCAGGAAATGCGGTTTCGAAATTCTGGAAACGTCTTACCAGGGCGAGTGGGCGCGGGTTACCGCAAGAAAATAAGAATAAAGGATGGACAGCGCTGTCAGATGTGATGTGTTCAAGATGCATTCGTTTTTGACAGCGCTTTTTGGATATTGTCATGTACAGATTTTTTGTCAGCGGTGAAGCCATAAAGGAAGGAACGGTTACGATTTCAGGGCCGGATGCCCATCACATCAGGGATGTGCTGCGGATGAAGGCCGGGGATGAGATTTTCGTCTGCACCGGGGATGAACGGGAGTATACCTGCAGCATAGAGACACTGACGTCCGAAGAGGTTACGGCCCGGATTTCCGACGCGGCAAAAAGCGGCAAAGAGCTGCCCGGACGGATTGTGCTTTACCAGTGCCTGCCCAAGGGCGACAAGATGGAAACTGTCATCCAGAAGGCAGTGGAGCTGGGAGCGGCGGAAATCGTGCCTGTACTGTCTTCCCGCTGCGTTTCCAGACCTGACAGGAAAAAGGCGGAGGGGAAGCTGAAAAGGTGGAATCAGATAGCCGAAGCCGCAGCCAAGCAGGCTAAAAGGATGGTTGTGCCGCAGGTAGCCGGTATCCTGGATTTCAAAGAAGCGGTAAGCAGGGCTTGCAATTCGGACGTTTGTCTGCTACCTTATGAAAAGTGCGAAAACATGGCGGAAACCAGGCAGATCCTGAATGCCATACAGTCCGGGAGCAGTATTTCTGTCCTCATCGGGCCGGAAGGCGGTTTTTCCGAAGAAGAGGCAAATGCGGCTGAAAAAGCAGGCTTTTCAGCCATTTCACTGGGAAGAAGGATTCTGCGCACCGAAACGGCGGGCATGGCAGTGCTGGCCATGCTGGTATTCCTCCTGGACAGATAAAAGAGGTTCAAAGATGGAAGTCTATCTGGATCATGCGGCCACCACCTGGGTGTACCCGGAAGCGGCCGGACTGATGAATGATATCATGCTGAAGGATTACGGCAATCCTTCTTCCCTGCACCGGATGGGGATTGCGGCGGAGCAGTATGTGAGAAATTCGGCCGAAACCATCGCCGGTATACTGAAGGTCCCGGCGAAAAACATCTTTTTCACCTCCGGAGGCACCGAGTCCAACAACTGGGCGATCTTCGGCACGGCACGGGCAAAAAGGCATAAGGGAAAACATATCATCACCACTGCTGTGGAGCATGCGGCGGTTTCTTCCCCGCTGGCCTTTCTTAAGAAGGACGGCTATACCGTGACCACCGTGGGCGTGGACGAAAAAGGCGTGGTTAACGTCGACGAGCTGGCGGCAGCCGTTACCCCGGAAACCGTGCTGGTGTCCGTTATGCTGGTGAACAATGAAATCGGAGCCGTCCAGCCCGTAAAAGATGTGTATGAAGCGGTGCACGCGGTCAATCCGGACACCCTGATTCATGTGGACGCAATCCAGGGCTTCGGAAAAATGGAAATCCGGCCGAAGCAGATGCATATCGATTTCCTGGCGGTTTCCGGACATAAATTCCACGGCCCGAAGGGCGTGGGTTTCCTGTATATATCCGACCGGGCCATGCCCGGCATGGTGCCGTTAATCTACGGCGGCGGGCAGCAGTCCGGCATGCGTTCCGGCACCGATAACGTGCCGGGAATTGCAGGCATGGGAAAGGCTGCGCAGCTGGTTTATTCTTCACTGGCGGAAAACCGGGAGCATATGTTTGCGGTGCGGGAATATCTGATTTCCCGTTTTGACGCCATGGAAAACGTCATTATCCACGGAAGCCGCGGCAGGGACTGCGCGCCGCACGTGCTGAACGTGTCTTTTTCGGGGGTGAGGAGCGAGGTTATGCTGCATGCCCTGGAAGACAAGGGCATCTATATCTCGGCAGGAAGCGCCTGCTCCAGCCATAAGAGGACGCCTTCCGCCACGCTTACCGCCATCGGCTGCAAAAAGGCGGAAACGGAATCCGCCGTCCGCTTCAGTTTCTGTGAGAAGACCACTCTGGAAGAGGCGGCTTTTGCGGCGGATACGATAGAAGGGCTTTTGGGAACGCTTCGGAAATTTACACGAAGATAAGAATACGGGGGATATAAGATGGTTCAGGCATTTCTGATTAAATACGCCGAAATCGGCATCAAGGGCAAAAACCGCTATGTGTTTGAGGATGCCCTGGTGCAGAATATAAAAACCGCCATGAAGCGGGTAGAGGGGGATTTTGCCGTTACCAAAGAGAGCGGCAGGATTTACGTTACCGCGAAGACGGATTATGACGAGGAAGAGGCGGTTTCCGCCCTGCAGAAGGTCTTCGGCATTTCCGGCATCTGCCCGGTGGTCATCGTCGAGGATACCGGCTTTGAAGACCTGGCGGAAGCAGTGGTCAAATATGTGGGGGAGACTTATCCGGACCGGCATAAAACCTTCAAGGTCAATGCCCGCCGGGCAGACAAGCATTATCCCCTGGATTCCATGGAACTGAACGCCGAACTGGGAAGCCGTATTCTTGCAGCCTACCCGGAAATGAAGGTGGATGTCCACAATCCGGAGATTTCCCTCGTGGTGGAGGTGCGGAAGCGCATCTACCTGTATTCACAGGTTATTCCCGGGCCCGGCGGCATGCCGGTCGGCTGCGGCGGCAAGGCTGTGCTGCTGCTGTCGGGAGGCATCGATTCCCCCGTGGCAGGATATATGATCGCAAAACGCGGCGTAAGCATCGACGCGGTGTATTTCCATGCGCCGCCCTACACCAGCGACCGCGCAAAACAGAAGGTTGCCGATCTGGCGGATATTATTTCCGCCTATACCGGCCCGATTAACCTGCATGTGATTAATTTCACGGATATCCAGCTGGCGATATATGAAAAATGCCCACATGACGAACTGACCATTATCATGCGGCGGTATATGATGCGGATTGCCGAGGAAATTGCGAAGAAATGCGGCGGAATGGCCCTGGTGACAGGCGAAAGCATAGGCCAGGTTGCCAGCCAGACCATCCAGAGCCTTTCTGTCACCAACGCAGTCTGCACCCTGCCGGTTTTCCGGCCCCTTATCGCGTTTGACAAGCTGGATATCATTGCGGTATCGGAGAAAATAGGCACCTACGAAACATCCGTGCTGCCTTATGAAGACTGCTGCACCATTTTCGTGGCAAAGCACCCGGTAACCAAACCGGTATTAAAGAGCATTGAGAAATCCGAGCGGCACCTTGCGGACGTCATTGATGACCTGGTGGCTGCCGCCCTGGAAACGGAAGAAGTGATCCGGATCGGCTGATGCCGGCCGGTTTCAGACAATAAAAAACCGTATATGGCGTCAAACCATATACGGTTTCAGTACGGCAAGAATCTTTTCCAGTTCTTCTCCCTCACTGTGAATGGAGAGGTCCACCGGCTTCGACAAATCCAGACTGAAGATGCCCATGATTGATTTCGCGTCAATGACATATCGGCCGGATACCAGGTCGAAGTCGCATTTGAACCTGGATACTGTGTTTACGAAATCTTTGATTTTCCCAATGGAATCAAGGACAACGGGTATGGTTTTCATTTTTTCTTCTCCTGACGGTTTTAGTGTAAACAGTTACTCTGTTTACAGCCTTATCTTAAGTTTTTTTCTCTGGAAAGTCAAGAAAAAAGGAGCAGTATGGGCAAGTTAAAAGCATCGGTCCACAACCTGGGCTGCAAGGTAAATGCCTATGAATCCGAAGCGGTAATGCAGCTTCTGGAAGAGGCGGGCTATGAAATCGTTCCTTTCAGCGAACCGGCGGATGTGATCGTTATCAATACCTGTACCGTCACGGCGGTTGCGGATAAGAAAACCCGGCAGATGCTGCACCGGGCCAGACATAAGAATCCGGATGCGGTTATCGCCGCCATGGGCTGCTATGTGGAAATCCACGCGGACGACATGGAAAGAAACGAGGATGCGGACATCATTATCGGCAACAACCGCAAGGGAGAACTGGTTTCCCTTCTGGACGGGTATTTCAAAGAGGGAAAGCGCTCGGTTTTCCTGTCGGAGGACAGGAGCTTAAAGGAATATGAACAGCTGTCCGTTTCGGGGACCATGGCCCATACAAGGGCTTTCATGAAGGTCCAGGACGGCTGCAACCGTTTCTGCACCTACTGTATCATTCCCTATGCCAGGGGAAGAATCAGAAGCAGGAAGCCGGAAGACGTGCGGGAGGAAACCGTAAGACTGGCCGGCTCCGGTATCCGGGAAATTGTGCTCACCGGCATTCACTTAAGCTCCTACGGCAGGGAAAAGGACGCGGGTTTCTCGCTGGCGGACCTGGTGGAAACCGTGGCGGAGGTACCCGGCATCAGCAGAATCCGCCTGGGCTCCCTGGAGCCCGGCATCATTGACGAGGAATTTGTAAAAAGGATATCCGCGCTTCCGCAGGTATGCCCGCATTTCCATCTGTCGCTGCAGTCCGGCTGTGACAAAACCCTGAAGAATATGAACCGGGCCTATACGGCCGCAGAATATCTGGAGAAATGCGATATGCTGCGGACGTATTTCGACCGGCCGGCGCTGACCACCGACGTGATTGCCGGATTCCCGCAGGAGACGGAGGAGGATTTCGAAGAATCTTATGCTTTCGTGAAGAAGGCCGGCTTTTTCGAAACCCACATTTTCCCCTATTCGAAGAGGGAAGGCACCCTGGCGGCAAAAATGCCCGGGCAGTGCACGGAAAAGGTGAAAAAAGAGAGGGTAAAGAGGCTTCTTGCCCTGGATGAGCTGCAGTCACAGGCCTTCCTTACGCAGTCGCTGGGGAAACCGGCCGAAGTGCTGGTGGAGGAATGCCTTGAGAAAGACGGAAAGACTGTCTGCACCGGCCATACGACGCGGTATGAAAACGTAGTCTTCACGGGCAGCGCGGAAATGAAAAATACGCTGGTGACGGTTGAACCGTTCAGGGCGGACGTCCGGACCCTTTTCGCGTAAGGCATATCCAGTATAAATAACAGTTTAATCCTGAGGAAAGCATGAGGCTTGCATTCTGTTCAAAAAGAGTCTATAATAATATAATCCCTTACTGGGATTTAAGCAGCAGACGAAAGTACTTGGCCGCCTTCAAGGGAAAGGAGAAGGAAAGGAGCTTTCATGGATAAATTTGATACAACAAAATTCGTACCGTTGAACCCCGACACAAACATCTCAGCGAAGAAGGTACTGGAAGCGGTTTACCTGGCCATGCGGGAGAAAGGATATGACCCGGTCAGCCAGATCGTGGGCTACATCATGTCCGGGGATCCCACATACATCACAAGCTACAACGGCGCCAGAAGCCTGATTATCAAGGTGGAAAGAGATGAGCTTGTGGAAGAGCTTCTCCGGGAGTATGTCTACAACCGTTCCTGGGAGGAGGAATAACTTGGGCAGGATACTCGGGCTGGACTATGGCAGCAAGACCGTGGGCGTGGCCGTTTCAGATCCTTTGGGACTGACCGCCCAGCCGGTGGAAATCATCCGGCGCAAATCCGAAAGCAAGCTGCGTCAGACTCTGGCCAGGATTGAGGAGCTGGCGGCCGGCTATGAGATTGAAGAGATTGTACTGGGACTTCCCAGACATATGAATAATGACTTGGGAGACCGGGCGCAGAAATCCCTCGCATTTAAGGAAATGCTGGAGAAGCGGACCGGTCTTTCCGTTATCATGTGGGATGAACGTCTGAGTTCCGTTGCCGCCCACGAAGCCCTTCTGGCTGCGGGGGTGAAAGGCCGGGACCATGATAAATATGTGGATGAAGTCGCGGCAGCCTGGTTCCTTCAGGGCTACCTGGACTGGAAGAGCATCCGGAATAAGGAAGAAAATGATGCAGAAAACGAAGATTGAATTTGAAACCGACGAAGGAACGATTACATTTTTTGTCGAGGAGGAGACGAGGATCGGGGGCACAGCCTATCTTCTGGTATCCGATTCCGAATCCGACGAGGCAAATGCCTATATATTCAAGGACATATCGGACAGTACCGAAGAGGAAGCCCGGTATGTGGAGGTGGAAGATCCCGTGGAATTTGATGCGGTGGCCGAAGTCTTCGCGAAAATGCTGGATGATACGGAGGTAACATTTGAAAAAAACTGAAACAGGCGCGGTAAAGATTATACCTTTAGGAGGCCTGGAACTGATAGGAATGAACATTACCGCAATTGAATACGGCGACAGCATTATCGTCGTGGACTGCGGTCTTGCCTTTCCGGAAGAGGATATGCCCGGTGTGGACCTGGTAATACCCGACGTCACTTATCTGAAGAACAATATAGACAGGGTAAAGGGCTTTATCATAACCCACGGTCACGAGGACCATATCGGCGCCCTTCCCTATATTTTGAAGGAAATCAAGGTTCCGGTCTATGCCACAAGGCTGACCATGGGCCTGATTGAACATAAACTGGAGGAGCATAAGCTTCTGGATTCCGTCCGCAGGAAGACCGTTTCCTTCGGACAGATTATCACTCTGGCGGACTTCCATGTGGAGTTCATCAAGACCAACCACAGCATTCAGGATGCGGCTGCGCTGGCCATTACCTGTCCGGCGGGCACCCTGGTGCATACCGGGGATTTCAAGGTGGATTATACACCGGTTTACGGAGACGCCATCGACCTGCAGAGGCTGGCGGAAATCGGAAGGAAAGGCGTTCTCGCCCTGCTGTGCGACAGCACCAACGCGGAACGGCCCGGTTTTACCATGTCAGAGCGCACCCTGCAGAAGACCTTTGACGGGCTTTTTGCGGAAAACGCGGGATCCAGGATCCTGGTGGCCACCTTCGCGTCCAATCTGGACCGGGTGCAGCAGGTTATCAATTCCGCCTGCAAATCCGGCCGTAAGGTGGTGGTGGAAGGCCGCAGCATGGTAAACTATGTGGCCATTGCTTCCGAACTGGGTTATCTGAACATCCCGGACAATACGCTGATCGACATTGACCAGATGAAGAACTATCCGCCGGAGCAGATGGCTGTGGTGACCACCGGCAGCCAGGGCGAGGCCATGGCGGCCCTTTCCAGGATGGCTTCCGACACCCACAGGAAGATTAAAATCGACAAAAACGACGTGATTATATTCAGCAGCAACCCCATTCCCGGCAACGAAAAAGCCGTTTCCAGGGTAATTAACGAACTGTCGGAGAAGGGGGCCAAGGTGATTTTCCAGGATGTGCATGTCTCCGGACACGCGCGTCAGGAGGAAATCAAGCTGATTTATTCCCTTATCCGGCCGCAGTACGCCGTTCCGGTTCACGGTGAGAGAAGGCATCTGTCAGCCCAGGCGGAAATCGTACGCCAGCTGGGCTACGACGACCGTCACATCTTCCTGCTGTCCTCCGGCGATGTGCTTTCCCTTACCGAAGAGGAGGGCCGTGTCACCGACCGTGTGCCGATCGGCGCAGTGATGGTGGACGGACTGGGCGTAGGCGATGTGGGCAGCGCGGTAATCCGGGACAGGCAGCATCTGGCGGAGGAGGGTATCCTTATCGTGGTGGTGACCCTGGAGAGGGCATCCTACGAAGTGCTGGCCGGGCCGGAACTGATTTCCCGCGGCTTTGTCTATGTAAAGGAATCTGAGGACCTGCTGGAAGAGGCCCGCACCGTGGCGCAGGAAGCACTGTACGAAAGCCTTTCCAGGAAGCATATAGACTGGAGCAGCATCAAGACAATGCTCCGGGAGGATTTGAGCAGTTTTGTCTGGAACAAAACCGGCAGAAGACCGATGATTTTACCGATTATCATGGAGGCGTAACATGGATTTCCCGAACAGGCTTTCCGGAAAGAACAAGGCATATCAGTTATTTGTAGGAGGGGCGCGCACCATTCTGTGGGTGCTCATCCTCATCTGCTTTGCGGTGTTCTGCATATTTATAGCCAGGCGCGCCTATTCCATAGGCTTTCAGACCATGGCTTACACACCGGTGTCCGAAGCGCCGGGGCAGATTGTTGTTGTGACTGTTACGGCGGATATGAACGCGAAGGACATCGGCGAGATGCTTGAGCGCAACGGCCTCATCAACGAATCGGTGACGGCCTTCGTCCTGCAGGAATACATCAGCGAATATCACGGCAAAGAGGTGCCGGGTACTTATACCCTGAATACTTCCATGACCGTGGATGAGATGCTGGCCGTCATTTCTCCGGAGCCGGAGGAGGCGGAAAGTGCTGACTGACGAACGCATAAGCGTCTTTATCCGATCTCTGGACAGGGATTTTCCTCCTTTTCTGGAAGAAATCTACCGGAGGGCAGAAGAAGGCGGTATTCCGGTGGTGCAAAGGGAGACAGCGGCCTTCCTGTCTGCGATGGTGCGGATAAAAAAGCCGGGGAGAATCCTGGAAATCGGCACCGCGGTGGGCTTTTCCTCCCTGCTGATGGCTGCGGCCGCAGATGAAAGCTGCCGTATCGTTACCCTGGAGAATTACAGGAAGCATGCGGACATGGCAGCGGAAAATTTTGAAAAAAGCGGCATGGCAGACCGGATTACGATGATTTTCAATGACGCGGATGAAACCCTGGATAAGCTGGAGGGCAGCTTTGATCTGGTCTTCATGGATGCGGCAAAGGCGCAGTACATTCATTTCCTTCCGAAGGTGAAAAGGCTGATGAAGCCCGGCAGCATCCTGATTGCCGACAACGTGTTTTCGGACGGGGACGTACTGGAATCCCGGTTTGCCGTACGCAGAAGGGATCGTACGATTCACAAAAGACTGCGCGAATACCTGCTGGCGGTAAAATCGGATGAACAGCTGGAAACCGCGGTTCTGCCGGTGGGAGACGGCGTAACCTTAAGCGTGATGCTATAAAGCCCGCGCGGAGTTGAACTACTAAAAAGGCGGAAAAACATGACGGAAAGAAAAAAACCGGAGCTCCTGATGCCTGCGGGCAGCTTATCCATACTGAAAACCGCATTTTTCTACGGGGCTGATGCGGTTTATCTCGGCGGGGAAGCCTACGGTTTGCGCGCCAAGGCGAAAAATTTCACCCCGGAGGAAATGAAAGAGGGCATCGAATATGCCCATGCATTAGGGAAAAAGGTTTACATAACCGCCAATATTTTTGCACATAACAGTGATCTGGATGGTATCCGGCGGTATTTTGAAGAGCTTAAGATACTGCAGCCGGACGGCATCCTGATATCCGATCCCGGCGTTTTCGACATTGCCTGCGAAACTGCGCCGGAGATTCCCAGACACATCAGTACCCAGGCAAACAACACCAACGCACAGACCTTCCGGTTCTGGTACAGGCTGGGCGTAAGACGGGTGGTGGCCGCGAGAGAACTTTCCCTGCAGGAGCTTGCCGGCATACGGCAGCAGGTACCGGATGACATGGAAATCGAAGCCTTTGTCCACGGCTCCATGTGCATTTCCTATTCCGGCAGATGCCTGCTTTCCAATTTCCTTGCCGGGCGGGATGCCAACAGGGGCGCCTGCACCCATCCCTGCCGCTGGCAGTACGCGCTGAGGGAGGAAACCAGGCCGGGGGAATATTTCCCCGTGTTTGAAAATGACCGGGGCACGTATATCATGAACTCGAAAGACCTGTGCATGATCGACCATATCCCGGACCTGGTAAAAGCGGGAGTTGACAGCTTCAAGGTGGAGGGCAGGATGAAAAACGCCCTCTATATCGCCTCTGTGGCCAGGGCGTACCGGCGGGCAGTCGACGATTTCTTCGAAGACGCGGCAGGCTATGAAACCCGGGCCGCCTTCTATAAACAGCAGGCAGGACTCTGTACCAACAGGGATTTCACCACGGGCTTTTTCTACGGAAGGCCTTCGGATAAAGACCAGATTTACGAAAACAGCACTTACATACAGGATGCGGTTTACCTGGGCACCGCCGGGGAAACGGAGGATAACGGCAGGGTTCGCATGCTGCAGAAAAACAAATTCCGCGTTGGCGATACGGTCCGGATTATGAAAACATCCGGAGAGGACGTAAGCGCGGAAGTACTAGGTATTTACAATGACGAAGGCGGAAGCATGGACAGTGCGCCGCATGCGTCCCAGATGCTCCACGTATTGTTCTCACAGCCGGTTTTACCCGGGGAGGTAATAAGAGCAGATGCCGAAATTCAATCTCAGGAATCTTAGGGATATCATCGGAATCGGAAAGGAATCCGCTTTCGAAACATTTTTCCGGAATGAAATCAACAGGGGCATTTTTGAACCGGGAAGCAGGCTTCCCAATCCGGTGAGGCTTTCCGTATATTACAAGGTACCGGTTCCGAACGTAATACTGGCCTTGCGGAAGCTGGAGAAGGAAGGCCTTCTCATCACCTATCCGGGCAAGGGCACATTCGTAATGCGCAAAGGCCATATCCGCCCGTCAGAGCGTCTTATCGGGGTTATCTGTTCCGGCAGCTCCGCACTGACAGCCCACAGGACCATTGCAGGTATCGAAAGAATCGTGACGGCCAACGGCTACGGTATGATGCTGAAGTATACCCGGGACAGCCAGGCCCGGGAAGAACGCGTCCTGAAGGAAATGCTGAACGCCGGCGTGGAGGGTGTAATCATTGAGCCCAGCCAGAGCCAGATTATGTGCAAACACATGAGTCTGTACCGGCAGATGGAGGAGAAGGAAATACCCTATGTTTTCATGCGTTCCGCCTATCCGCAGCTGATAGACAGGCCTCGTATCATGATGGATGACCGGCAGGGAGCCTATCTGGTAACCAGGCATCTTATCGCCACCGGCAGGGAACATATTGTCGGCCTGTTCAAGACCGATGACGCCGTAGGCGCGGAACGCCACCGGGGGTATGTCCAGGCCCTGCAGGAAGCGGGTATTTATTATAATCCGGAGCTGGTTATCTGGTTCCATTCGGAGGATACGGTCAAGAAGCCGGAAGTGGCCCTTTCCCAGCTGGAAAAGGAGGAAATCCGGTTCGATGCCATTCAGTGCTACAACGATTCCATGGCAGCCGGCGTAAGGGAGTATCTGACAAAGAACGGCAAAACCGTGCCCGGCGACGTGGCAGTAACCGGCTATGACAATTCTGCAGTGACGCCGGCAGGGGAAATAGGGCTGACCACCATCGTGGAGCCTCTGGAGCTTTTAGGCGAGATGACGGCCCAGCTGCTGCTGGAGCAGATAGCACAGGTGCCGGACACGGAAAGCCAGGTGGAGAAGCTCCTGCACCCGGAGCTTATCATCCGGGGCTCAACCATAGGTACGAACATATAAGCCGGCAACCGGCTGGCGGACAAGGCTTTTGACCTCCAGTTCCAGGAGGCCCCTGAAAGCGTCCGCAGCGGACAGACCGGTGGATTCCAAAAGCGCGGAAAGACTCTGCGGGTCGGTGGAAAGCACCTTCAGAAGCGTCCGTGCGGAAGGTGAAAGACTGTTGAATGCAAGGGGAGATGATATCTCCCCTTTTTCATTTTGCATAAAACCCAGCTCAGCCAGAAGCTGGGCTGCATCGGTGGCTGCGCCGGCCCCTTTGCTGATGAGATTATTGCAGCCGGCGCTTAAGGGATCGCCGATGCGGCCGGGAACGGCGAAAATGTTCTTGCCCTGTTCCAGGGCGTACTGGGCGGTAATGAGGGAGCCGCTTTTTGCCCGGGCTTCCACGATGAGGACCAGATCCGCCAGGCCGCTGATGATCCGGTTGCGCAAAGGAAAATGGTGGGGCAGCGACGGCGTGCCCGGTTCAAATTCGGAGAGAATGCCGCCGCCGGATTCGATAATCCGCCTGTACAGGCGTTCATTGGATGCGGGATAGCAGATATCCACGCCGTTTCCCAGGACGGCAAAGGTCCTGCCGCCCGCGGAAAGACAGCCTTCGTGGGCGTGGGAATCAATGCCTAAAGCCATGCCGCTGATGATCTGCACCCCGGCACGTCCGAGTCCGGCAGCAAACTGCCTTGCCTGTTCACGGCCATAGGCAGAGCAGGCCCTGGCGCCGACGATGGCGGCGGATTTGCAGTCAGGGGCCGGCAGGCTTCCTATATAATACAGCTTCCGGGGCATGCCCGGCCAGCAGGTAAGAATCCGGGGATAATCCGGATCGCCTGCCGTAACACTCTTGATCGGATAGTCCATCGTGACTCCTTTCAGGCTTTGCCCGCATGCTGGCGGAAAAAGACTGCCTCGCTGATATGCGCTTCATTTATCGTTTCCGCCCCTTCCAGGTCGGCGATGGTGCGGGCAATCCTTAAAACCCGGTGGTAGCCCCGGGCACTTAAGGAAAGGGAATGATAGGCTGCCTCCAGAAGCCGGGCGGCTTCATCCGTGAGCATACAGTGTTTTTTGATTTCATTGGCAGGCAGCCCGCTGTTGAAAGAGAAGGCCAGATCCCTGTAACGGTCCTTCTGGATTTCAAAAGCCGCGGAGACTTTTGCCCGCAGCACGGCGGTGGATATTTCATCTTTCCCTTCGGACTGCAGCGACCGGTATTCAAGTGCAGGCACGTCCACCCTTAAATCTATGCGGTCCAGTATAGGCTGGCTGATGCGGCTGTTGTAATTGTGAATATCCCTTTCTGTCCAGGTGCACCGGTTCAAATCCGGATAATAACCGCAGGGGCAGGGATTCATGGCGGCCGCCAGCAGGAAATCACAGGGGAATACCACGCTTCTTCCGATGCGGGAAATACGGATGAACCGGTCCTCCAGGGGCTGCCTTAAAAATTCCAGGTTCCTGCCCGGCATTTCCGGCAGTTCGTCCAGAAACAGGACACCCCGGTGGGCGAGGGTTATTTCCCCGGGAACGGGCGTACGGCCGCCGCCCACAAGGGCCTGGGGGGACAGGAGATGGTGCGGCGCGCGGAAAGGCCTTTCGGTGATCACCGGCTGTTCGGAGGTCAGAAGTCCTGCAACGGAATATATCCTGGATACCTCCAGCTTTTCTTCAGCGGTCATCTCCGGGAGAATGCCGGGAAGCCTCCTGGCAGCCATGGATTTGCCGGAACCGGGAGGCCCGGAAAGCAGAAGGTTGTGGAAGCCTGCAGCCGCGATCAGGCAGGCCCTTTTCACTACGGCCTGGCCCCGGATATCGGAGAAGTCCTCTTTTAAAGCCGGCTGCTCCTGCGCGTTTACCTTCCGCAAGGGCGGCTGTTCGGGCACTATGCCCGAGGTACAGTAGTCGATGAGATCCTTCAGACAGGAAAGCGCCGTCACCTTTACGATCCCTGCAGCTTCGGCCTCGGCGGCATTTTCAGCAGGCACCAGAGCGGTGGAAATTCCAAGTTTGTTAGCCAGCAGGATACTGGGCAGGATGCCCGGGACGCCTTCAATCCGTCCGTCCAGATGCAGCTCGCCCATGATCATGGTATCCTTCAGCCGGTCTTCGGGTATCCGGCCAAGGGCGGAGAGAACTGCTGCGGCAATGGGCAGATCGTAGCGGGTGCCGTCTTTTTTGACGTCCCCGGGAGAAAGGTTGATGGTAATCCGTTTGGGCGGAAGAACAATGCCGAGGTTGCGCATGGCGGTTTTAACCCGGTCTGCGGCTTCTTTTGTACGCTGGGAAAGGGAACCGATGATGTTGAAGACGGGCATGCCCTCGGAGACATCCGCCTCCACACAGACAGGAAGGGCATCCACTCCGGAAATGGCGGTGCTGGTAATGCTGCAGAACATAGAAGACTCCTTTGACGCCTGAGAAGGCGTTCAGAAATGAATTTATTAAAATGAATGATAACAGTATCTCAAATAAACTGCATTTCGTCAATCTGATTTTTTTCAGTCATACACGGAAAAACGGTTTTCTATTTCCCCCATCTGTTGTATAATAAAATCAGGTATTTCCAAGGCAACACCCGCTGTTTTCAGACAGCAGAAGAAAAAGGAGAAGAAGAATGAAAAAAATAATTGTTATCAAGGGAAGCCCCAGAAAAGGCGCGAACAGCGATACGCTTTGCGATGCTGCCGTGGCGGCGATCAAGGATGCAGAAATCATCGAATTTGCCATCCGTGACAAGAAAGTCAATCCCTGTGTGGGCTGCAACGCCTGCAAGGGTGATTTTGTAGGCTGCGTACAGAAGGATGACTTTTCCGCCCTTGTGGAAGATCTTCGCACCTGCGACGGCATTATCCTTTCCGCGCCGATTTATTTCGGCGACGTTCCCGGCCCGGTGAAGACATTTATCGACCGTCAGTACTGCCTGTTCAACCCGGCCAAAGGCCCGCTGGTAGAGCAGAAGGAGCGGAAGATGGCTGTTATCCTTACCAACGGCGGCATGCCCCTGGAGGTGGGAACCCAGATTGCGGAGAAGACTTTAGGCTGCTTCAACGTGGAAGGAATTACGGACAAGAAGATTCTGGTTGTGCGGGAGTGCAATGACAGAGACGCGGCGGCAGGCAAGCCGGATGCTTTGAAACAGGCGGAAGAAGTGGGTGCCTGGTTTTAAATAAAAATTCAGGAGGACAGTATGAGCACAGTGAAATCAATGGCAGTTGTTGCCACGGAAGTCGGCAAGATTTCCATTCAGGAAGTAGAAATCGGTGATCCGAAGAAAGGTGAAGTCCGGGTTAAGGTAATAGCCAGCGGCATCTGCCATACGGACCTGGGGGCCATCAACAGCGCTTTCCCGCCCGAATTCGGCCTTTCCTATCCCCTGGTGCCCGGCCATGAAGGCGTAGGCATCGTGGAATCCGTAGGGGAGGGCGTTATGGAACTGGCGGTCGGCGACAAGGTTATCATGTCTTATCCTTCCTGCGGCGTCTGCGACATGTGCAAGAAGAACCGTCCCTGGGCCTGCAGATCCCGTCATCAGCTGTTCTTCGGCGGCAAATTTGCGGACGGCACCAAGAGGATTGTCTATAAAGGACAGGAAACCGCGTCATTCTTCGGCCAGGGTTCCTGGTCCCAGTACTGCATCGTCGCGGAGAGAAATGCAGTCAAGGTTGATCCGGACGTGGACGTGAAGATGCTCTGCTCCCTGGGCTGCGGCATCCAGACCGGTTTCGGCTGCGTGGTTAACCGCGCAAAACCCGATCCCGGCAGCACCATCGCCGTGTTCGGCTGCGGTACCGTAGGCCTGGCCGCCATCATGGCCGCGAAGGCCACATCCTGCTCCACCATCATCGGCGTGGACCAGAATGAAGACCGTCTGGCGCTGGCGAAGGAACTGGGCGCCACCCATACCATCAATACGAAGGAAATCGAAGACCCGGTGAAGTACATCCAGGATCTGACCGGCGGCTACGGTGTGGAATACACCATCGAGTGCACCGGCGTGCCGATCCTTCTGGAAATGGCATTGAACTGCCTGGATCAGAACGGCATGTCCGTCATCGTGGGCGTAACCGGCACCAGGAGCATTAACATCCAGCCCGAACCGGTTATCATGGATCCCTCCAGGACCTGGACCGGCATGGTGGAAGGCGGCTCTATCCCGAAGGTGTTCATCCCCAGGCTGGTACAGCTTTACAAGGACGGCAAAATCCCGCTGGAGAAGCTGGTGAAGTTCTATGAATTCAAGGATGTGGAACAGGCAATTGCCGATACCGTATCCGGTGAAATCATCAAACCGGTTCTGATGATGCCTGAATAAAAACCAGATAATCCGAAAGTATAAGGAAGCTCCCTTGCCGGCGCCGGAACGCGCGGGTGAAGGGGGCTTCTTAAATTTCGTCTTGATTTTTGATTAATTATAAGGTATATTGTTCGATGTTTTATGGCAAAGTGGAATATTTATGCCTAATATTCGTTTTAATTCAGGAGGAATCTGCCCGTGGCGAAGAATCTGGTCATTGTGGAGTCACCCACGAAGGTAAATACCGTAAAAAAGTTCCTGGGGAACAATTATGAAGTCATGGCTTCCCTGGGACATGTCAGGGACCTGCCGAAAAGCACCCTGGGTATCGACGTGGACGGCGACTTCGATCCCAAATACATAACCATCAGAGGCAAGGGTGAGCTTCTGGCTTCCTTAAGGAATGCCGTGAAGAAAGCCGATAAAGTCTATCTGGCCACCGACCCGGACCGGGAAGGGGAGGCTATTTCCTGGCATCTGTCCAAAGCCCTGAATCTGGAACCTAAAAAATTCCGGCGGATTACCTTCAATGAGATTACAAAAAATGCCGTAAAGGACTCTATTAAAAACGCCAGGGATATCGACATGAACCTGGTGGACGAACAGCAGGCCAGAAGATGCCTGGACAGAATGGTGGGCTATGAAATCAGCCCCCTTCTGTGGGAAAAGGTGAAAAGAGGCTTGAGTGCGGGCCGGGTACAGTCCGCCGCCCTGCGTATTATTGCGGACAGGGAGAACGACATCAATGCTTTCATTCCCGACGAATACTGGAGCCTGGAAGCGGATTTTGAGGTAGCAGATGCGAAAAAACCCCTGATTGCCCGCTACACCGGCCGTACGGGAGGCAGGCAGGAACTGACTTCCAAAGAGGAAACGGATGCCGTCATTTCCGCAGTGGACGGGGAAAGCTTCAGCGTAATGGAGGTGAAGACCGGCACCCGTGTGAAGAAACCACCGCTTCCCTTTACCACTTCCACACTCCAGCAGGAAGCATCCAGGAGCCTGAATTTTTCTACCGTGAAAACCATGCGTATTGCCCAGCAGCTTTACGAAGGCGTGGAAATCAAAGGGCAGGGCTTTGTAGGCCTGATTACTTATCTGAGAACCGACTCCACCCGTATTTCCGAAGAGGCAGAGGCTGCCGCCATTTCCTATATTAAGGACAATTACGGTACCGGTTATCTGCCGGACGAGACGGATACGGACAATAAGAACAAGAACGCCCAGGATGCTCATGAGGCCATCCGTCCGACGGATATTGCCCGTACGCCCGCCGCTGTCCATGATTCCTTAAGCCGGGACCAGTACCGGCTGTACCAGCTTATCTGGAAGCGTTTCCTGGCCAGCCGTATGGCAAATGCGGTTTATGAGAATGTCAACGCGAAGCTTTCCGCGAAGAATTACAATTTCACAGCCACATCTTCCCGGGTTTCTTTTGACGGCTTCCTGTCCGTTTACAACAATGACGAGGAGAAGGAAGAGAAGAACGTGGCTCTGGCCGGTCTGAAGAAAGACATGGTTTTAACGCCCCTCGCCTTCCGGCCTGAACAGCATTTTACCCAGCCGCCGGCCCACTTCACCGAAGCAAGCCTGGTAAAAGCCATGGAGGAAATGCGCATCGGACGGCCGAGCACTTATGCGCCGACCATTTCCACCCTGCTGCAGCGCAGGTATATCGTCAAGGAAAACAAAAACCTCTATATCACCGAGCTGGGCGAAGTGGTCAACAAGGTGATGAAAGAGGCTTTTCCGAGTATTGTGGATGTTAATTTCACTGCCGGCATGGAAGAACTGCTGGATTACGTGGGCGAAGGCCAGGTGGACTGGAAGAATGTCCTTCGGAATTTCTGGCCGGATCTGAAGTCCGCCGTGGATTCCGCCAGGAGCCGTCTGGAAAAGATTACCGTAGACGACGAGGTTTCCGAGGAAAAATGTGAACTCTGCGGCCGCCAGATGGTGATCAAATACGGTCCCTTCGGCAAATTCCTTGCCTGCCCCGGCTTCCCGGAATGCAAAAATACAAAACCCTTCATGGAGAAGATCGGCGTCCCCTGCCCGAAATGCGGCAAAGAGGTGGTTATCCGACGGACCAGGAAGGGCAGACGGTATTACGGCTGTGAAAACAATCCGGAATGTGATTTTATGAGCTGGAAAAGACCGGAATCCTGAAGGAGACGGCCTTATTCAGGCGTATAGTTTTCCAGCACTTCATAAAGATAAGGATTCGTGACCTTAATGTAGGTGCCTTTCATGCCGCCGGAGTGGGATTCGATGATGCCGGCGCTCTCGAACTTGCGCAGGGCATTGACGATAACCGAACGGTTGACCCCGGCCCGGTCCGCAATCCGGCTGGCTACCAGAAGGCCGGAGGAACTGCCGGCAAGCTCCCGGAAGATATGCCTTACCGCATTCAGTTCGGAAGTGGAGAGGGTGCTGATGGCGGAATAAACCACCTGTACAAGCCGTTTCTCCTCCGCGCTTTCGTCATGCTCGGAACGCATGAATTCCAGACCTACAACCGTGGTGCCGTACTCGCTTAAGATGATATCATCCACGGTATATCTGGGGCCTTTCCGGTACAGGAACATGGTGCCCAGCCGTTCGCCGGAAATGCGTATCGGACAGACGATGCCCGTGTATTCATCGATATCCTCCCCTGCAAAGCCCAGGGTTTCCAGGCTGACGTTTTCTTTTGTGGAGAGAATATTGAGCAGACGCTCATTTAAGAGGGGATCTATGTGGGAGCCGACGGTATCGCTGATAAGGTCGGTTAGCATCGGGACGTCGGGACAGGAGCCCGCGCCGAGCACCTTGCATTTGCTGCTGATGACCATGGTATAGGAGTTCAGACAGCCGGAGAGCACCTGGCAGAGATCGTCGAAGACAACCTTTGCGCCGGAGCTGTTCTGCAGAAGTTTGTTGATTTTATGGATTTTATCCAGCAACTGTACACTCATATTATCCTCCTCAGGCCAAATAAATTTCTTATCTTAAATTTAACATCGAATTATTTTGAAATCAACATATTTACAGCGGTATTTATAAAATATTCATGAAAAAAGTGTACCGGAAAAGGAATTTTGTTTTTTGCCCTTTCAGGTACTTGACAAAACAAAGTATTGTGCTATTATTAAATAGCACTCAAGGAAGATGAGTGCTAACAATAAGATTATAATCATGTAAGGAGGCTATATATGATGCTCGTACCGTTAGCTGACAGAGTTGTTTTAAAGCAGGAAGTGGCAGAAGAGAAGACCGTTGGCGGCCTGATTCTTACCACCGGTTCCCAGGAGAAACCCCAGACCGCAGTCGTGGTTGCAGCGGGCCCCGGAACGAAGGACGTGGAAATGGAAGTCGTTGTAGGCGACAAGGTTATTTTCTCCAAATATGCCGGCACTGAAGTCAAACTCGACGGCGAAGAATATATTGTAGTGAAACAGTCAGATATTCTGGCTATTGTGAAATAATCGGAGGATAAAATCATGGCTAAAAGTATTAAATACGGCGCAGACGCCAGAGCGGCTCTTGAAGCCGGTGTAAACAAACTTGCTGATACCGTCAGAGTTACCCTTGGACCCAAGGGAAGGAACGTTGTTCTTGACAAACCCTACGGCACACCCCTTATCACCAACGACGGTGTAACCATCGCCAAAGATATCGAACTGGAAGACGGCTTTGAGAACATGGGCGCCCAGCTCATCCGTGAAGTGGCTTCCAAGACCAACGACGTGGCCGGCGACGGCACCACCACAGCCACCGTGCTTGCCCAGGCAATGATTCATGAAGGCATGCGCAACCTGGCTGCAGGCGCCAACCCCATCATTCTTCGTAAAGGCATGAAGAAGGCTACCGACAAGGCGGTTGAGCTTCTCGGAAAGATGGCCAAGGCCGTATCCGGCAAAGAGCAGATTGCCCGTGTAGCCGCTGTTTCTTCCGGCGACGAGCAGGTCGGCGAGCTGGTTGCGGACGCCATGGAAAAGGTTTCCCAGGACGGCGTTATCACCGTTGAGGAATCCAAGAGCATGATTACCGAGCTGGATCTGGTGGAAGGCATGCAGTTTGACAGAGGCTATCTGTCCGCTTATTTCTGCACCGATATGGAGAAGATGGAAGCGGTTCTGGATACACCTTACATCCTGATTACCGACAAGAAGATCAGCAACATCCAGGAGCTCATCCCGCTGCTGGAGCAGATCGTGCAGTCCGGCGCCAGCCTCCTGGTAATCGCAGAAGACGTGGAAGGCGAAGCCCTTTCCACCCTGATTGTCAACCGCCTGCGCGGCACCTTCAAGGTTGTGGCTGTTAAAGCCCCCGGCTTCGGTGACAGAAGAAAAGAGATGCTGCAGGATATCGCCATCCTGACCGGCGGCCAGGTAGTTACCAGCGAACTCGGTCTCGAGCTTAAGGATGCCACCGTACAGATGCTCGGCCGCGCGAAATCCGTCAAGGTTACCAAAGAGCACACCGTTATCGTAGACGGCGCCGGCGAGAAGCAGAACATCAAGGATCGTATCGCCCAGATCAAATCCCAGATCGAAGTGACCAAATCCGAATACGATAAAGAGAAATATCAGGAAAGAATGGCCAAGCTGGCCGGCGGTGTAGCGGTTATCCGTGTCGGTGCTGCCACCGAAACCGAGATGAAGGAAGCAAAGCTCCGTATGGAAGATGCCCTGGCAGCCACCCGTGCAGCCGTTGAGGAAGGCATCATCGCCGGCGGCGGCAGTGCTTATGTGCATGTGACCAAGGAGATGCAGGAACTCATCAACTCCCTGGAAGGCGACGAGAAGACAGGTGCCCAGATTGTATGCAAGGCCCTGGAAGCCCCGCTTGCCACCATCGCCGAGAACGCAGGCCTGGAAGGCGCCGTTATCATCAGCAAGGTAAGGGAAGGCGAGCCCGGATACGGCTTTGACGCCCTTCAGGGTGATTACTGCGATATGGTTGCCAGAGGCATCCTGGATCCCGCAAAGGTTACCAGAAGCGCCCTGCAGAATGCCACCAGCGTAGCTTCTTCCCTGCTGACCACTGAAGCTGTTGTATCCATCATTAAGGAGCCCGTTGCTCCCGCAGCTGCCGCACCCGGTGCAGGTATGATGTAAAAACTGGTAAATAAACAGAATTAATAGTTAATCGATATAAAAATCCTGTATGTTTCTTCCGGGGACCGCTCTCGCTTAGTCCTCGCTCCAACGGCACTAATGCGCTCGTTCACGTCGTTCACGAATCGCAAAGTGCCGGGGCTGCGGATGTCCCCTTCAGAATACATACAGGATTTTTATAGTTATTTTAACGAAAACGTCACAAGCCCGCTATATTTGTAACAATTCTGTAAAATTTGTTTATTGCCTCTTCCCATACTTGACAAGTAATGTTATAATTATTACTCAGTATAAGATTATTTGGGGTATCAGATGTTTAATAAGGGGATTCGCGCTGCGGCAGCGCTTACCGCGGCAGTGCTTTTATGTACGCATGCGGCGGCATTTCCCGCGAAAGCGGAAGAGCCGGACGTAAGCAGCGCATCGGGAGAATCTGTATCATTGTCATCCGGAACCGCGGTTTCAGCAGAAGAGGCCGCATCGGAAGAGAAGGAAGCATACAGTACTTCCGGAACAATTTCTGTTGAAGAAGAACCGGACGCTGTATCGGAAGCGGTATCGGAAGAAGAAACCGCCGTAACGATAGTACAGGAAGACAACAAGGTTTATTCCGGCATTTTCGGCTGTCATACGGAAGACCCGTACGGAGAGCTGATTGACGGACTGTACGATGAAACAACCGGAAGCTTCTTTCTGTTCCTGCCCAACAGGGCAGACATTTCCGAGTATGTCCTCTATATAGACGGTGTGGCAGTCCGAAGCGCCTCTGCCGGCTCTGCCGACAGGGAAAGCGGCATGGTCACCGGTGCTTTTGAACAGTCCGGTGACACTGTGTTTGTTACAGATACCAAAGGCTGCGTTTATTCCGTTACCGTCCTTCAGTCCGATCTCCCCAGCGTTACGATTACTATGCGGGACGCAACTTTGTCCGATCTCCATGTGGAAGACAAAACACAGAAATTTGAAGGCACACGTGTTCTGATTACCGACAGGAGCAGGCAGACGGACGCCTTCTCCGAAACGGTAATCTTCAGCGGCCGCGGCAATACCAGCTGGTGGATGCCCGATAAACGGGGGTACCAGATCAAATTTGACAGAAGAACCCGGGTTTTGGGAATGGCTAAAGCCAAGAAATGGGTGCTGCTGGCCAATGCATTCGATGATTCGCTTCTCCGCAACCGGACAGCGCTGTATTTTGCCGAACAGCTGGGAATGGCCTACGTGCCCGATATGCAGCCGGTGGATTTGTGGATAAACGGGGAATACAGGGGCTCCTACCTTATCGGGGAAAAGGTGGAAATCGACGAACGGAGACTGAACCTTACCGATGAGCTTGGCGTGCTGATGGAGCAGGATGACGCTTTTTTCCGTGACAATAAAATGTGGTTTAAGGATGAGCCGCTGAACCGGTGTTTCGGACTGAAGGAAGCCGTATCGGAGGATTATCCTTACAAAGTGAAAAAAGCGGTGGACAGCTTTCATCTGAAGCTGGATGCTTTCATGGAATACCTGTCCGAAAACGAACCGGGGGACATAACCCTGGAGGATTTGTCCGGATATATTGACGTGGAATCTTTCGCCAAGTGGACGCTGGTCAACGAATACACCCTGAACGTGGAATCTTACACCACCAGCTTCTTCTGGTATACGGATGGTGAAGAGGACGTGCTGCATCTCGGCCCGGTATGGGATTTTGACTGCTGCATGGGAAATAAAGCCGATGAGAATGACTACACCAATATTTTCGGCAGCAAACACATCCTGTTTCACAGACTGCTGAAAATACCGGAATTTGCTTCCCTTATGGACAGTCTGTTCGAGACCAACAGGGAAATAATCGGCGGCCTGCCGGATTATGCCCGTATGGAGGGCGGTAAACTTGCCGCTTCTGCGGCTATGAATTACATCAGATGGCGGTGCCTGGGACAGGAGAACATCAAAACCGGAACCCATCCTTACGCACCGACCTATGCGGAAGCTGTTGACAATCTGGCCGGCTGGCTGGAAGCACGATTTGATTTTTATCTTTCTGTCGGAAACAGATGGTTTTAAATAACGGGGATATGAAAACAATGAGGAAAAACACTGTAATGAAAAAACTGCTTTGCCTGCTGTTTGCCGTTATTCTGACTGCCGGCAGCCTGACGGCTGCGATGGCGGACGAACCCGCACCGGGTGTGTCGGAAGTATCGGAGACTTCAGAGAATCCGGAAGAACCGGAAAGCCCCGGGCCCGGAAATGAAGAAAACGTCACAGAGACGCCCGCAGTGCCCGCCGAAGGCGGAGGAGAGTCTGAGCCGGAAGAACCGGAAACGCCGCCTGCCCCTGCGCGGGAGATGGTAGAACTGACCCTGTCCGAACTGGCTGGTACAGCCGGCATAAGCGTGGGACCGGTGACGCTGGATGCCGGAGACATCCTGAATGCCGCTGTGTGGTCCGCTGCAGACGGTCAGGACGATATCCGCTGGTATGAGCTGGATCCGGCAGGGGAGGGCCTGTACGAACGTACAATAAAGCTTTCCAGTCACAAGGGCAACGGCCTGTACCATGTTCATGTTTACAGAAGAAGCGCAGCCGGCCAGATGACATTCGTAGGAAACAATACCTTTACTGTTGAAGGCATCCGTCAGGGAACGCTGGAAGTGGAAGAGCTGCGTTACAAGGAAGGTACGGCGGATATCCGCCTTACCGGTGCTTCGGCGGGCAGCGGCCTGGCCAAGGTTACGGTGGCCGTATGGTCAGACGGACGGCAGTCCGACATCCGCTGGTATGATGCGGCTGATCAGGATGACGGCAGCTGGACCTTCACCATGAGCATTAAAAACCACAGGGAAAACAGGGCTGTATACCTGCTTCATGCCTATGCCTGGGACAATGCCGGCAATTTCGAATTCGTGGGCAAAACGGAAGCCGATTTCTCCTTCCGTGCCGGTTCGGTAAGCTCCGAATGCGATGTAACCGCCAATACCTATACGGTTAAGGTGGAAGATTTCGAAGCTCCTGTGGATATCAGGGAAATCCGGGCAGCGGTCTGGTCCAATGAGGGCGGCCAGGACGACCTGACATGGAATACCATGAAAGGCGAAGGAGACGACTATGTATTCAATGGCAGCCTGAACACCCTGAAGCATTTCGGCGATGTTTCCGTTCATGTATACGTAACGCTGGCAAGCGGCAGCATGGTGTTCCTGGGCTACGGCAATTTCCGCGTACAGCCTGCCAGCACCTCCGGCATGACTGTGACGGCGGACAACGCAGCGGGCACCTTCACCATTGATATTGATGAGATAACTTCAGCCATAGCGGTAAAAAAGGTCCGGGCAGCCGTGTGGAGCACGTCCAACCAGTCCGATATCCTCTGGTACGACCTGAAGGATAACGGCGACGGCACCTGGTCACTGGCCGGCGGAAATATCAAAAACCACAAATACAATACCGGGCGGTACTACGTCCATGTTTACATTACACTGGCCAACGGCGTTACGAGTTTCCTGTGCAATGACGAATTTGTGATGGAAATCAAATCCGCGAAGGAATTTACCGTAACGGATTTGAATGAGGGCGTTGAAGGCGAAGAACAGAAGAAATACCGTGTTGCGGTGGAAAACGTGGAAATTCCCGGCGGAGCGAAAGACGTGCGGTTTGCCCTGTGGAACGAATCCAACTTCCCTGGTATGATCTGGCACAACGCCGTCAGGGATGGATCCACCTATTACATTGAATTCAATGTGGCGGCTTACCGGATGCTGGGCAATTACATCTGCCACGTTTACTATACCGCACCGAACGGCGCCAACACCTTCCTGATGGGAGGCGACTGCCTGAACATCGACGGCAGGCCTTCCGGAACCGTTTCGGCAGCCGTGACAGACGGAAATGAAGGAAGCTTCGACGTAACAGTCAGCGGTGTGAGCGCTCCTTCAGGCATCAATTCGGTACGGGTAGCCTGCTGGACGGATGAATCCGGCAATAACCGGAACTGGTACAATGCCGAAAGACAGGCAGACGGCACTTACAAGGCTTCCTGTTCCGTTAAGGAAAACAATTACGGCCTGGGCCATTATTACATCCATGCATATGCCACCATGGGCAACGGCATCGAATCCATCGCCTGTACCGGCGGACTGGATTTCAACCCTTCGGATTTCATTTATGTGAAGAACGGGGGCGCCTTCTCTGTCACAGTCGGTGTGAAGAACCCGCATGCAGCGCCTACCACGGCCTACATCTGGAGCGAGGAGGGCGGCCAGGACGACCTTCGGACGTTCAGCTTCACATCCAACGGCGGCGGAAGCTACTCTTCAGCCGTCAGCATGGGCAGCTTTGTAAAGACCGGCAGATACATCTGCCATGTGTATTCCGGCAGTGAATTTGTGGCTGCCACCACATTCAACTGGGACTCCGCATGGAGATACGAGAACGGCTACAAGTTCCTGTATATGAACGGCGTCAGACAGACGAACCTTACTCCCTATATTGAAAACGGTTTCATTACCGGGCCTTACCGGATTGATATCAACCGCACCTGCTGCACGATCACTGTTTATGCCCGGGACGGCGGCAACGGCTATATCATCCCGGTGATAGCCATGACCTGTTCTGTCGGCGTCATGACGCCTGCGCTGGAGACGCCCACCGGCGACTACCAGACACATTTCAAACAGAGGTGGAGAGAGCTTATGGGTCCCTCCTACGGCCAGTACGTTACCTGTATCATGCCCAACTACGGTATCCATTTCCACTCGGTGGCAGGATACAGGATGAGCAGCCACAACCTCTCCTATACGGATTATAATATGCTTGGACAGCCCGCTTCCCACGGCTGCGTAAGACTGTGTGTAAGGGATGCCAAGTGGATTTATGATTATATGCCAATCGGTACCTGGGTGCATATTTACGACAGTTCCTATCCGGGACCCTTCGGCAAGCCCGCAACGATCAAGATCACGCCGGATATGGACTACGATCCTACTGATCCCAACTTATAAGAAATGACTGACGGGCTTTCCGATCAACATCGGAAGGCCCTGGTCTGTTTTCCGACAAAGTGAAAATCAGGCCGGAAAGGCGAATTTATGTTGAAGAAAAAACTGGCAGAAACAATAGCCGTTATTCTGGCGGCAGTCATACTTGTCCCTGTATTTACCACAGCCGCAAGGGCTGATGAAACAGAAGGCAGTGCGGCTGAAGCGGAAACGGCGCAGGAAGAAACATACGCGGAACCGGAGGCGGAGGAAGAGACCGCGCCTGTTTTAAGGACAGCGGCTGAGGAACCCAGGGTTAAAGCCCTTTTAAATGACACCGAAACCCGCGCGGATTTAAGCTGCGGCAGCCCCGAAAGCGGATATACCTACCGTTTCGCGGTATGGAGTGCCGAAAACGGGCAGGATGACCTGCACTGGATAAGCGGTACGGTAAAGGACGGATATTCCGTCTGTTCCGCTGAAATCAGAAACTACAGACATACCGGCAAATATCTTGTTCACTGCTATGCAAGGTCGGATGCCAACGGCAGCATGACCTTTGCAGGCGAGACTTCCTTTATCGTGAATGCAGCTTCCTGCAGCGGGATTTCCGTCAGTGACTGCAACCCGGAAACCGGCGCTTTTACCATCACGGCAGAGGGCCTGACAAGCGTCAGCGGTTTTTCAGGCCTGCGTGTTGCCGTATGGTGTGCTTCAGATCAGAGCGACCTGAAATGGTATACGCTGGACGGGGATACGGCTTACTGCAACGTGGCAAATCACAGGATGCATACCGGCAATTACATTGCCCATCTCTATGCTACGGACGGCAACGGCTTTACGTACTGCCTGGGAGGGGTTTCGAAGAAACTGAGCATGCCGGAGGGATTCTATGTAAGCCTTTCCGACGGCTCCATCAGGGCGGCTGTGGGCGGCCTTTCATCAGAGGAAAGCTTCAGCTACCTGAACTTTGCCGTATGGACGGAAGACAAAGGCCAGGATGACCTTCGATGGTACAAAGCGGCGGGTACACCTTCTGTTACCGTCCCGGTCAGCAACCATCCCGGATACGGGCGAATCTTTGTTCACTGCTACGGCGTCACTGCCACGGGCAAAAGCGTATTTGTGGGAGCGGGCACTGTATCCGTGGAAGCGCCCGGTGCCGGAAGCATGGAAATGGTGACCGATCCGGCTTCCAGTGATTTCACCATTATCATCCGTGACGTATCGGGCGCCGATAATATCAAATCCGTACGTGCGGCGGTCTGGAGCACCGGAAACCAGAGCAATCTGAAATGGTATACCGGCAGCAAAAACGGAGACGGCACCATTACCTTTACCGGGAGCTTTGACAACCACGGAAACCTGTTCGGTACATACCAGGTACATGTTTATTTCACCGACGGCAGCGACCAGACTGCATTCTTATGCAAGACAACCGCAAAAGCGGAATACAAGGGCGGTACTGCTTCGGCGCAGATGGATTACGGAACCGGCATCCTGACTGTTACGGTGGACGGCTTTGAAGATTTCGGCGCCTATGAGGAGCTGGATGCAGCCATCTGGAGCCGCCAGAACAATCAGAAAGACCTGAAATGGGTGGAGCTTACCGGAAACGGCGGCAGCTATTCCGCGCAGGTGGATATGAGAAGCTTTTCAGCTGGCGGTGATTACCTGGTCCATGTTTACGCTTATGATGCCAAAGGTACTCCTCATTTTGCCTGCAATACAGAGTTTTATATGGGCGGTCTTGTGACCGCTGCAGAACCTGCAGGCGGAAATATACCCGTAAGTGTAAGCAATGTGCCGAATGCGGCCTCCGGTACCATGACCCTTAAGGTCTGGACAAAAGACGACGGTTCGGATATGAAGGAATACAGTGTTCCTTCCGGTTCTTCATCCTGCACGGTGCAGGTTCCGGTAAAGGATTTCGGTTATGCCCAGACTGTCTATCATATCCGTGCGGTCCTTAATGTACAGCAGACGGAAACCGTTATGGCAGAGATTACAAGGGATCTTTCCCCGGTAACCGGCAGCTTTACGGTGGAGTCTTCCGAAGATTATACCGTATATAAGGCGGTAATCGACGGCGCGAACCTGCACGGACTGGAAAGCCGCGTACGTTTCGCCGTATGGAGTGAGGCGGACGGCCAGGATGACATTATATGGTACAAGGCTTCGTCCGAAGGCGGGAAATACACGGTTTCCATCCCCATCAGGAATCACAGGGGCATGGGGAAATACCATATCCACGTTTATTACACCGTGAACGGGAAGGAATTCTTCCTGCAGAAAACCGAATTTTCAGTGGATAATGCTGCTGTGAGCACCGTATCCGTAAAGGATCAGAACAACCAGACAGGCACCTACAGACTGATGGTATCCTTAGGCATGCTCGATATTGAAATGGATGAACTTAAGGCAGCTGTCTGGAGCAAAGACGACATGAGCAATCTGAAATGGTATACCCTGACTGAACAGTCAGACGGCACTTATGCTGTCACTGTCAATATGAAGAACCATGACATGGCAGAGGGTACCTATTACAATGACGTCTATGTCTTTGACGAGGATGACAATTTCAGCTTTGTCGGCTCTGCAGAGGCTGTATTCGTGCCTGAGAACTTTATTGTGACAGAAGCTTTGAGCGACAGCGTGGTGAAAGTCACGATTATCAATGCCAATATAAACGGCGAAATCCCGGATGAGGTGGCTTTCCCCACCTGGAGCAAGGAAAACGGCCAGGACGACATAGACTGGAACTGGACGGAAAGCGACGGCAGCGGTACCTTCTCCGTTACCGTAGACCGGGATGACTACAATGACAGCGGCACCTTCCTCACCCACATTTACGGGGAAAAGAACGGCGTCCGCACTTTCCTCGGAAACGTCACATATTCCCTGTACAAGACTGGGGAGTTTGATGCCCATGCCAGGGAAGTCATGAGGAAAATCCTTTACGCCGTGGAAACCGGCGGCCAGGTATACGGCAGATGCCGGTACAATGATTTTACCATGGCCTACACCAACAGCAGTTCCGAGCACGCCATTACCATCGGCGCAGGCTGCTGGTATGCCACCGAAGCCAAAAACCTGCTCCTCCGCATTCAGGAGGCGGACCCGGAAGGCTTTGCGGCGAATGATACAGCGGGCATTGCCGAGGACCTGATCAACTGCAACTGGTCCACCTACGGGGCGGAAAACGGCCAGCGGACCATCTTAAAGGGTTCGGAAAAGGCAGTTGCCATCCAGAACATTATTTCCACCGAAACCGGTATTGCCATCCAGGACCAGCTGATTGACGAGCAGTCGGAGAGATATGTAAGCGAAGCCCGGAATATGGGCATTACCGACCTGAAGGCGGCCATGTTCTGCGCCAACGTGCGTCATCTGGGCGGGCTTTCCGCCATGCGCCGCATCATCAATGATGCCAAGGCGGACGGTGTGGAGCTGACCATGCGCAACATCTATGAGTCCATGCGTGCCCATAATACCAGTTCCAACGGTGTCGGGGCTGACAAGTACAATTCCCGCCATGTCAAAGTCATGGAGTGGCTGGATACGTATTTATAATGTAAAAATAAAATGTTAATACCGGCAGACGCCTGCATGTATTCTGAAGGGGACATCCGCAGCCCCGGCACTTTGCGATTCGTGAACGAATGTGAACGGGAGCATTAGTGCCGCTGGAGCGAGGACTAAGCGAGAGCGGTCCCCGGAAGAAACATGCAGGTGCCTGCCGTTTTACAGCCTTTTTGATTCTCGGGGTTTAATGTGTTTGCATTCTATTCTGCCGGATGATATAATACATAGTTGGTTAAAACAAAATCGAAAGGACGGGCATTATGCGCACTTATCTGGTAACAGGAGGAGCCGGCTTTATCGGTTCCAACTATATCCATTATATGTTCAGGAAATACGGTGACGCCATCCGCATCATCAATGTGGACAAACTCACCTATGCGGGCAATCTCGAAAACCTGAAAGACGTGGAAGATTACCCCAATTACACCTTTATCAGGGCGGACATCTGCGACGCGGAAACCATCAGCAGAATCTTCGAGGAGAATGATATCGAGCGGGTGGTGCACTTTGCCGCGGAAAGCCATGTGGACAGAAGCATTAAGAATCCCGATGTTTTCGTAAAAACCAATGTGCTGGGTACGCTCACCATGCTGAACGCCGCCAAGGCCGCCTGGGAGCTTCCCGACGGCAGCTTTAAACCGGATCACAAATTCCTCCATGTATCCACCGATGAGGTTTACGGTTCCCTGGAAGAAGAAGGAGAGTATTTCTACGAGACAACTCCCTATGATCCCCACAGCCCCTATTCAGCCAGCAAGGCCAGTTCCGATTTCATGGTGAAGGCTTACATGGATACTTATAAATTCCCGGCCAATATCACCAACTGCAGCAACAACTACGGCCCCTACCAGGTCCCGGAGAAGCTGATTCCGCTGATGATCAACAACGCCCTGAACGGCAAAAGCCTCCCTGTATACGGCGACGGCAAAAACGTCCGCGACTGGCTGTACGTGGAAGATCACTGCAAGGGTATCGACATGGTGCAGGAAAAAGGCCGCCTTTTTGAAACCTATAACATCGGCGGTCACAATGAGAAACAGAATATCGAGATTATCCATATTATACTGGATACCTTAAGGGAGAAGCTTCCCGATTCCGATCCGAGGAAAGCCCATATTACCGAAGACCTGATTACCTACGTTACCGACCGGAAAGGCCATGACAGACGTTATGCCATCGCACCGGACAAAATCAAGGCGGAAGTGGGCTGGTATCCCGAAACCATGTTCGCCGAAGGTATTAAAAAAACCATCGAATGGTATTTTGATCATGAAGACTGGATGAAGAATGTCACCAGCGGCGACTATCAGAAATATTACGAGGAGATGTATAAATCATGAAAGGTATTATTCTGGCCGGAGGAGCCGGCACCAGGCTTTACCCCCTTACAAAAGCAATTTCAAAGCAGATCATGCCGATTTACGACAAACCGATGATTTATTATCCCCTTTCCACGCTGATGCTGGCCGGCATCCGGGAAATCCTCATCATTTCCACCGAAAGGGATCTGCCGGTATTCCAGGACCTGCTGGGCGACGGTACACAGCTGGGCCTGAACTTCTCCTACAAGGTGCAGGAGACCCCCAGGGGACTGGCTGACGCCTTCATCGTGGGTGAAGAGTTCATCGGCAAGGATTCCGTGGCCCTCGTCCTGGGTGACAATCTTTTCTACGGCCAGAGCTTTTCAAAGGTCCTGCTGGCAGCCGCTTCCCGTACGGAAGGCGCCACCATTTTCGGTTATTACGTAAAAGACCCCAGGGAGTTCGGCGTTGTTGAATTCGATGAGAACGGCAAGGCCATTTCCATTGAAGAGAAACCGGCAAACCCGAAGTCCAATTACGCAGTTCCCGGCCTGTATTTCTATGACAATGACGTGGTGGAAATCGCGAAGAACGTGAAGCCTTCCGCCCGCGGCGAGATTGAAATCACCTCCGTCAACAACGAGTATTTAAGAAGGGGAACACTTTACGTGGAAACCCTGGGCAGGGGCTTTGCATGGCTGGATACCGGAAGCCACGATTCCCTGATTGACGCAGCCAATTTCGTGTCCACATTCCAGAAGCGGCAGGGACTTTACATTTCCTGCATCGAGGAAATCGCCTATAAGAGGGGCTTCATTGACAGAGACCAGCTGCTTGCGCTGGCACAGCCCCTTTTAAAGACCGCCTACGGCCAGTACCTGGTGGATGTGGCCAACGGTTTGGGTTAAGGAGGAGAGGACAGACATGGGAAAGATTACCGTAGAAACCTGTGATATCGAAGGAATCAAGGTCATTACCCCGACTGTTTTTCCCGATGAGCGGGGATACTTCATGGAAACCTACCATTACGAAGCTTACAAAGAGGCCGGTATTGACCAGGTTTTCGTCCAGGACAATGAATCCGCCTCAAAAAAAGGTGTATTAAGAGGTCTGCATTTCCAGATCAACTACCCGCAGGACAAGCTGGTCCGTGTGCTGTCCGGCGAGGTGTTCGACGTGGCCGTGGATCTGCGGAAGGGTTCGCCCACATTCGGCAAGTGGTTCGGCGTGGTGCTTTCCGCAGAAAATAAAAAGCAGTTTTTCATTCCGAAGAACTTTGCCCATGGCTTCCTGGTGCTGTCGGACGCTGCGGTATTCGCGTACAAGTGCACGGATTTCTATCACGGCAATGACGAAGGCGGCATTGCCTTCGACGATCCGGACATCGGCATCGACTGGCCGCTT
Organism: Eubacterium sp.; assembly: GCA_017433825.1. Lineage (GTDB taxonomy): Bacteria > Bacillota > Clostridia > Lachnospirales > Lachnospiraceae > Alectryocaccobium. The sequence continues at coordinate 67,924 of JAFRGL010000012.1, forward strand.
CCGGAAGGCATGACGGCGGACGACCTCATTATTTCCGAAAAGGATAAAAAATGGCCCGGCTTTAAGGATTATTTGAAAGCGTAAGATTCCAGAAAGAAAGTAGAGCTGCTTCCTTGTCAAGATATATCGAAAACTTTAAAAAATTCATCCCTCTCCTTACCGAACTGGTGGAGAGGGATGTAAAAACCAAATACAGGAAATCTGTACTGGGGGTTCTGTGGACACTGCTGAATCCCCTTTTAATGATGGTCATTTTGTCCATCGTTTTCTCAAACCTCTTCAAATTCGATATTGAAAATTACCCGGTCTACATCTTAAGCGGACAGGTTATTTACAATTTTTATTCGGAATCCACCTCCTCCGCCATGTCGGCGATCCTCAACAATGCCTCGCTTCTGAAGAAGGTTTACATTCCGAAATATATGTTCGTGCTTTCGCGGATCATGTCCAGCCTTATCAATGTGCTGGCATCCCACTGTGCGCTTTTAATTGTTATGATTGCTACCGGCGTCGAGATTCACTGGACAATCGTGCTTTTCCCGATCCCTCTGGCGCTGCTTGTCATATTCTGCCTGGGTCTGGGGCTGGTGCTGGCCACCATCACCGTGAAATTCCGGGATATCATGCATCTGTACGGCGTGTTTACCACAGGCCTGATGTACCTGACCCCCGTAATTTACGCCTTAAGCCTCCTTCCGTCCTGGCTGTACAAAATCGTGCGGATCAATCCGATTACGAACTACCTGATGATGTACAGGGACGTGATGCTCAACGGCACCGTGTTCAAGGCCTCGCATCTTCTGATTGCCCTGGCGGAAAGCGCGGTAATGCTGCTTCTGGGCCTTCTGCTGTTCGCGAAGAAGCAGGATCAGTTCATCCTGCACATATAAGGAGGGAAGACCATGTCGGACTTAATGGTAAAGGTGGAACATGTTTCCATGCAGTTTTCCCTCTCTTCCGAAAAGGTGGACAGCCTGAAGGAATACATTATCAAATCCATCAAACGCCAGGTGAAGAAGGAAACCTTCTATGCCTTAAATGACGTCAGCTTCGAGGTGGAAAGAGGAGAATCCGTAGGCCTCATCGGCTTGAACGGCAGCGGCAAAAGCACCATGCTGAAGATTATCGCCGGTGTGATGAAGCCCACGAAGGGAAGTGTTACGGTATACGGCACCATGGCGCCTCTGATTGAGTTAGGCGCCGGCTTTGACTTTGACCTGACCGCCCGGGAAAACGTGTTCTTAAACGGTGCTATCCTGGGTCATTCCAGAAAGGAAATGGAAAGCTTCTACGAGGATATCGTGGAATTTTCCGAGCTGGGACCCTTTATGAACAGCCAGGTGAAGAATTTCTCCTCCGGCATGATTTCCCGGCTGGCATTTGCCATCGCCACCATCGGCCAGCCCGATATACTGATCGTGGACGAGGTGCTGTCGGTAGGCGACTTCCGTTTCCAGGAAAAATGCGAGAGACGAATCAAAAACATGCTGGACAACGGCACAACCCTTCTGTTCGTGTCCCACAGCATTGAGCAGGTGAAAAGCCTGTGCAGTAAGGTGGTCTGGCTTGAGCGCGGCAACATGCGCGCCTTCGGCGATTCCGCCATCTACTGTGAAGAATACAATCACATGTGACAGGGGCTTTTTTAAGTATGAAGAAAAAAATACCGGTGATCCTGGGGGTCATAGGCACAGTGCTTCTGGCCTGGTTCCTGGCGAACACCTATAAAGCCCACAGGCTTTATGACAACAATGTGAATACGGCCAATTACACGGCGCTGCCGGTCCTGACCGAAGGGCAGTTCCTGTCCCAGACCTTTACGGCGGAGGAGGACACCATAGACGCCATAGGCCTGAAGGCCAACCTGAACGGTAATTATTCCGCCGCGCAGGTAACCGTAACGCTGAAAGATACTTCCACCGGCGAGATACTGGCGGGGATGACGGAAAGCGCCGCGGACATCAAGCCGCGGAAAGTGCATGATTTCTTCCTCGGGCCGGTTGCGGACTGCAAAGGCAGGACCCTTACCCTGGAGGTGACCCAGACCGGGAGCACGCCTTCGGACGGTGCGGTGTTTTATTTCCAGGGCGGCGCAGGTGATAAGGAGCGCCTTCAGGTATCCGGCACGGAGTACGACGCCGTGCTGGTGATGCGGACACAGACCTACCGTTTCGACGTGGAACGGTTCATCAGTGTGCTGCTGGCGGTCTGGTTTATCTGGATCTTCATGTGGGCCCTGTACAGGCTGTTTTCCAGTAAATAAAGAATTAAAGGAATGTAAATAGAATGGCAAATGTGAAACCCGAAGTACAGAAGGACAGGTTTAATCTGGCAAATCCGCGGGAGTATCTGCTGTACGGCATCTGGAAAAAGGATGCGAAAGTGCAGGCGGAGATTGGCGGGGTCCCGCTTTCCGCATCCCTGGAAGAATCCGAAGAGCTGTTCTCCCAGGACCGTTTTGAGATGGCGGAGCATTCCGAACTGATGAATGTCCTCATCCGGGTGAATATGCCGGAAAGCCTTCCCTCTTCCGGCTCGCTGGTTGTGGAAATGGTGAAAGACGGCGAGAAGGAACGCTGGTTCAGATGCCCGGTATCCGCCATGAAAGCCAAGGCTGTGGATCCGCAGTACTTCATTGAACAGACCATCCGCAAGGACAGGCATACGCTGACGCTCACCGGCTGGGTGGCGTCTCCTTCCCATACGGAGATTAAAGCCTATACCCCCAAAGGCGCAGAACTGAACATGACCCAGTGCCGCCGCTTCAAAAGAGGCGATGTGGAACTGGCCTATCCGGAAACACCCATTGATGAGAAATGCGGTTTTTCCCTTCTGATAAATGACATTCATTCCGCATCGGTCCTCATCCGTTTCCAGACGGATTCCGGAAGGTGTGAAGAGCTTTCCGTGCCCATGTCCACGGGCGTGGTGCGGACTGCAAAGCTTCGGGAAACCATCGGCAAAACCTTAAGGTTTGTCCGGCAGAACGGTCTGGCGGCCCTCCCGAAGAAGGTAATGCGCAAGCTTTCCGGCAAGGATGACCCGGTGCCTTACATGGAGTGGCGTACCCACAATATGCCCACGCCGGAAGATCTGGAAATACAGAAGAAGACGCATTTCGAATACGAACCGCTGATTTCCGTGGTGGTTCCCCTGTATAAGACGCCGGAGGTATTCCTGAACAAACTGGTGGATTCGGTGAAAAGCCAGACCTACAAAAGATGGGAACTGGTGCTGGCGGACGGCAGCGGTGAGAATTCCCCGCTGGAGGGCATCTTAAAGACCCTTTGCGGTTCCGATGAGCGGATCAAAGCCGTATGTCCCGGTGTGCAAATGCGAATCGTGCCGAATACAAACCAGGGAATTGCGGCGGCATCCGGTGAGTTTATCGCTTTTGCCGACCATGACGACGAGCTGTCCCCGGACGCTCTTTTCGAAGTGGTCAAGGCGCTGAACAAAGACAGGCTGGGCGATGTGATTTACAGCGACGAAGACAAGACGGACATGAATACCATCGATTTCTTCGAGCCCCACATGCAGCCGGATTTCAATATCGACCTGCTGCGGACGGTAAACTACATCAGCCATCTGTCCGTTATCCGCAAAACCCTCCTGGACAAGGTGGGGGGCTTAAGGGAAGAGTTCGAAGGCGCCCAGGATTATGACCTGATCTTAAGGTGCGTTGAGCAGACGGAGCATATCCTGCACATACCGAAGGTGCTGTATCACTGGCGCACCCATTCCGGGTCAACCAGTGACAACCCGGAAAGCAAGGAATACGCTTTCGAGACCGGCAGGAAGGCCGTGCAGGCCCACTATGACCGGGTAGGTATTGACGCAGAAGTGATGAAGGGCGAATACCCCGGCCTTTACCGGACCAGGTATCACCGCGCTTATGATCCGCTGATTTCCATTATCATCCCGAACAAGGACCATACGGACGATCTGAAGCGCTGCATTGACAGCATTGAGAACAAATCCACCTATAAGAATTACGAGTACATTATCGTGGAGAACAACTCCGACAAGGAGGAAACCTTCGAATTCTATAAGCAGCTGGAAGCGGAAAATTCGAAGGTGCATATGGTGTACTACAAAGGCAGCTTCAATTTCTCCGCCATCAACAATTTCGGCGCGCAGTATGCCAAAGGCGAATACCTGCTGCTTCTGAACAATGATACCGAAATCATCAATCCGGATTGTCTGGAGGAGCTTTTGGGCTACTGTATGCGTGACGACGTCGGAGCGGTAGGCGCCAGGCTGTATTACGCGGACGGCAGCATCCAGCACGCCGGCGTGGTGGTGGGCTTCGGCGGTATTGCCGGCCATTGTTTCGTCATGCACCCAAAGGGCACCACGGGCTATTTCCACCGTATTATTTCCGCCCAGGATTACAGTGCGGTGACCGCCGCCTGCGTGCTGGTGAAGCGGAAAGTATTCGACGAGGTGGGCGGTCTGTCCGAAGAACTGGCCGTAGCCTTCAATGACATCGACATGTGCATGAAGATCCGGCAGAAGGGTTACTTAATCGTCTACAATCCTTATGCGGAGCTGTATCATTACGAATCCAAGTCCAGGGGGCTGGAGGATACGCCGGAGAAGGTGGCCCGGTTCAATCACGAAATCGAAACCTTCGCGGACCGCTGGCCGGATATCTTAAGGGACGGCGACCCGTATTACAACCCGAACCTGACGCTGGACAGCCAGGATTTCTCCCTGAAGAAGAATTACTGACGCGCAAAGCCGGGACATATTTGCAGTATAAGGCGGAATTCAAATTTACTTGCATTTATTGACACAGAATGAACACATTTCGCCATTATTATCTTTCATGGAAATAAGGAAAACGGACAGTCCGTGTCCAAAACGGCCGTCACGCTTCCATGAAAGGGGACAACATATAATGCAGGAACAATTTGACTACGACATTGTAAAAGAAGAAGGACAGGAAGATGCACCGCGGCAGAATACGGAGATGAATCCGCGGCCTGTCAGGAAAAAGAGACGTACAAGGGCCGGGACACTGGCATTTACGATTGCCTGCGCCCTGGTATTCGGTGTGATTGCCGGCGGTGTGAGCTTCGGTGTGAATTACCTCGGAAACAAGGCCGTACAGTCCACTGTCCAGGCAGTGGAAGAGATGAAAAAGCAGGACAGCCCCACCATCCAGCAGCAGATTCTCGCGCCGAAGGGCACTGATTCCGCTGCACAGACGGAAGAAGCTGGCGCGGAAGAAAAAAGCTCCGGTGATACCACTGTGTCCGAAACCGCTTTGACGCCCATCCAGGTGGTGGAAAAATCCAAATCCGCCATGGTGACCATCAGTACGGTATCCGTGCAGGAAATGCGGGATTTCTTCTACGGTACAAGAAGCTATGAAGTGGAAGGGGCCGGTACGGGTGTTATCGTCGGCACAAACGAAACCGAACTTCTGATTGCGACCAACTACCATGTGGTGGAAGGCGCCACCAAGGTATCCGTGGGCTTTATCGATGAATCCGTCTGCGAAGCCTATGTCAAGGGCACCGATTACCAGAACGACCTTGCAGTGGTAGGCGTGAAGCTTGAAAGCCTTCCTTCCGAGACCGCATCCCAGATCAGCGTGATCACGATGGGCGATTCCGAAAAGCTGCAGCTGGGCGAGCAGGTGGTGGCCATCGGCAATGCCTTAGGTTACGGCCAGTCCGTCACCGTGGGTTATATCAGCGCCTTCAACAGGGAACTGAACCTGACATACGCCAGCGGCCAGTCATTTACCTCTTCGGGCCTTATCCAGACCGACGCAGCCATCAATTCCGGCAACTCCGGCGGCGCGCTGCTGAACATGAAAGGCGAGCTGGTGGGCATTAACGAAGCGAAGAGCTCCTATACATCCAGCGGCGTGACGGTGGACAGCGTGGGCTACGCGATTCCGATTTCCAAGGCGGAGCCTATCCTGGAAGAACTGATGGCCATGACCACCAGGGATATTGTCCCGGCAGAACAGGCCGGCTATCTGGGCGTTAACTGCGCGGATGTGACGGAAGATATTGCCGAGATGTACAACATGCCCGTTGGCGTTGCCTTTACGAATGTAATAGAGGGTTCACCCGCGGAGGCGGCGGGCATCAAGAAGGGCGACGTCCTGGTGGAGATGGAAGGCAGGACCATCAGGGCTTATCAGGATTTGAAAAATGTGCTGCAGTATTACGCCGCAGGAGATACCGTGGAGCTAAAGGTAATGCGTTCCGATGACGGCGAATACATAGAGCAGACAGTACAGGTAACACTGGCAGGCAAGAGCGAGATAGACGCCTTGCAGACACAGCACTAGAAATAAATACGGGGGAAGTGCAATGAAAACAGGTTTTATCGGCTGCGGCAACATGGCAAAAGCCATTATTTCGGGCATTTTAAAGAGCGGTTTCGCCGGAAATGAAGATGTCCTGGTCTATGACATTTCACCGGAGGCCAGGGCCTATGCGGAAAATGAGCTGATGCTGGACGTCCGGGACGGCAATATCAGTGTGGCGCTGGATTCGGACATCCTGGTGCTTGCCATAAAACCTGTATATATGGCGGAAGTAATCGCTGAAATCAGGGATTCGGTTCCCGAAGACGCCCTGGTGATTACCCTGGCCCCCGGCAAGACCCACGAATGGCTGGCCCGGCAGTTTGAGCGGCCGGTCAGGCTGGTGCGGATTATGCCGAATACCCCGGCCATGGCGGGAGAGGGTATTACCGCCCTTTGCCCGAATGAGCTGGTAAGCGATGAAGAGCTGGCAAAAGCCGTCGCCCTCTGCGAAAGCTTCGGACAGACGGAAATTGTACCTGAAAAGCTCATCGACGTGGTAAGTGCCGTAAGCGGGAGTTCGCCCGCCTTTGTCTTCATGTTCATTGAAGCGCTGGCGGACGGCGCTGTGGCCGAAGGCATGTCCAGGCAGGCTGCCTATAAGTTCGCGGCCCAGACGGTCCTGGGAAGCGCAAAGCTGATGCAGGTTACCGGGAAGCATCCCGGCGAGCTCAAAGACATGGTCTGTTCCCCCGGCGGCACCACCATTGAGGGTGTGGAAGTTCTGGAAGAAATGTCCTTCCGCGGCGCTGTGGCCGGTGCGGTCAGGGCCTGTGTGGAGAAATCCAAAAATCTGTAAAATACGGATAACACGTCCGGAAGATAAAAAAACAAAAACGGGAGACGAAGACGAATGCAGATCCTTGTAACCGGCGGGGCCGGCTATATCGGAAGCCATACCTGCGTGGAGCTTATCAAATGCGGGATGGACGTAGTCATCGTGGACAATTTCAGCAATTCAAAGCCGGTCGTTTGCGACCGGCTTGAACTGATCACCGGGAAAAGACCGAAGCTTTATACCGGCGATGTCCGCGACAGTGAATTAATGGACAAAGTGTTTGCGGAAAATGAAATATCGGCAGTCATTCATTTTGCCGGGCTGAAGGCCGTGGGAGAGTCTGTGGAAAAGCCCCTTTTATACTACAGCTGCAATCTGGACAGCACGTTCAGCCTGCTGGCTGCCATGAAAAAAGCAGGGGTCGGAAAACTGATATTCAGTTCTTCCGCTTCAGTCTATTCCGATGAAGACGAAAGCCCCTATTCCGAAGAGAGCATGACCGGATGCACCAACCCATACAGCCGGACCAAGCTGATGATCGAGTATATCCTGAAAGACATGTATATCTCGGATCCTTCATGGCAGTTTGTAATTCTGCGGTATTTCAATCCCATCGGTGCCCACAAAAGCGGCCTTATTGGTGAAGATCCCCAGGGCATCCCGAACAACCTGCTTCCGTATGTGGCGCAGGTGGCGGTGGGCAGAAGGGCCTTTCTGGGCGTATTCGGCAATGATTACGATACGCCGGACGGCACGGGTGTAAGGGATTACATCCATGTCTGCGATCTGGCCCGCGGCCATGTGCTTGCGCTGCAGAAAATGGACGGCTTTGAAGGCGTGGAAACCATTAACCTGGGTACAGGCAGGGGAAGCAGTGTGCTGGACGTCGTAAAGGCTTTTGAAAAGGCCTGCGGAAAGCCGGTTCCTTACGAGATTAAGCCCAGACGCGCCGGGGACAAGGCTGTCTGCTACTGCAACCCGGACAAGGCGAAAAAACTGCTTGGTTTCGAGACAGAGTATGACCTGGACGACATGTGCCGGGATACCTGGAACTGGCAGAGCAGAAATCCGGAAGGATACGGAGACTGACTGACATATAAAAAGAGGCTGTCGAAACGGCAGCCTCTTTTTATATGTTAAAAAAATGTTAATTTAATAAGGAAAACCCTCTTCACAGAATAGAAATAGTATGATATAATCCGAAATGCAATTATTTTGTAATAATTATGTCACAAATAATTGACATATATATTACATTTATCATATCGGTTTATTCTGTGAGGCGAAATCATGAGCAGCAAAAACAAAAGAACCTGGGCAGTGAGGATTATCTGCATTATTATTGCCGCTGTAATGATACTTGGCATCTGTGCCAGTGTCCGCGGCGGGTCCGCAAGACTCGGAGAGATTCTGGAAGAAGAGACTTATGCGGAAGTTTCCGGGGAGAATACGAATGAGTATGATGCCGGAGAAGAAGACGAAAACGGTTCCGGAACGGAAGATGAAGACGCTTTAGCCGAAGAAGGCAGCTATGACGAAAAGGCCGATGCCGAAGAGCCGGACGCCGAAGACCCGGAAGAAGCCGGTGATGAAGAGCCTGACGCTTCAGCTGAAGACGGCGGGGAGGAAGAAGACGCCGGAGAAGACGCTGCGGCAGATAATGAAAATGCCGAAGATGCGGATACTGCGGATACCGGGGATGCGGTTCCTTCGGAGAATACGGAAGAAGAACCGGCCGGTGAACCGGATGCTGCTGCCGGCTCGGAAGATGCGGACGTGAATACGGAAGACGCAGCTGCCCTCCGGGAGGATGGCGCAGAGGATGCGGATGAACAGGAAGCTTCTGCTGAAGCTGCTTCCGGCGGGGACGAAATCACCCCGGGCGCGCTGGAAACGACGGAAGAAGAAAAACCGGCGGAAGATGTGGATGCGGCGGTCACAGAGGAGCCTGCAGATGAGGCCTTTGTACCGGAAGAGACTGCTGAAACGGCAGCCGAAGCGGAAGACGTTCCGGCAGAAGAAGAGCCGGTTCTGATGCTTAGGGCCATGGCCGCACCGAAAATGCTGACATCGTCAGAAGAAATGAGCGCAGCGGTCTCCCTTGCGGAATCAGCGCCGGTCTCCCTGGCAGAGGCGGAACAGGCCCCGCAGGCCCTGGCGGAAGCCGCGCAGATGATGGAAGAACAGGAAAACAGCCAGGTTCTTCTGGCCCCGGGTATTGATATCATAGGCGGCGGCACCACGAAGGAAGAAGAAAGCCAGGATGTTCCCGGCGGCGACAATACAGACGGTTCCGGCCAGGACGCACAGCCTTCAGGCGGCGGAAGCCCTTCAGATACACCCTCAGGCGGCGGGCAGGCACCCTCCGGCAAGAACATCGTGGATACCTCTGATTCCACCGAAATCAATTTGTATATCTTCTGCATGACGGCAGCGGGCATGGTGCTCGTATTTGCGGGCTACATCCTCCTTCTGGTAAGGCGCAGGGACAGCCGCATCCGTTACAGACAGGAAAGGGAAGCTTTCCGGAATTCTTTATAATTAACCGGAACGAGTTGTAATATTGCACAAACAAAGGACATGGCTTCGGCCATGTCCTTTGTTGTATTCGCATAAAAAGTAGGCTATAGTTAAACAAAAGGATTTTTCCTTAAACAGGAGAATCATATGAAAAAATGGATGGTTGCCGCCAAAAAGGCGGATTTCAATGAAATAGCGAAGCAGTTCGGCATCAGCCCGATTACCGCCAGGCTTATCCGCAACAGGGATATTATCGGGGACGAAAATATCGGCCTGTACCTGAACGGCGGCATTAAGGACCTGCATGACCCGCTGCTTATGAAGGATATGGATAAAGCCTGCGGCATCCTGACGGAGAAGATCCGGTCCGGAAGGAAAATACGTATTATCGGTGACTATGACGCAGATGGCATTATGTCAACCTTTATCCTTGTCAAAGGCCTGAAACGGCTGGGCGTTGACGTTTCCTGGCAGATTCCCGACCGTATGGCGGACGGATACGGCATGAATGAAGCGATGATCCGCAAAGCGGCTGCCGACGGCTGTGACACCGTTATTACCTGCGACAACGGCATTACCGCCTTTGACGCGGTAAACCTGGCGGAAACGCTGGGCATGACGGTGATTGTTACGGACCATCACAATATTACTTACGAGGAGCAGGAGGACGGCAGCAGACGCTATATACTTCCGGATGCAGCTGCGGTCATTGACCCGAAGAGGGAAGACTGCGCCTATCCCTGCAGGCATCTGTGCGGCGCTTCCGTAGCCTGGAAGCTGGTAACAGCCCTTTATGACCGGTTCGGCGCAGGCTTTGGCGAAGCCATGGAGTTTATCCAGTATGCCGCTGCTGCGACGGTGACGGACGTCTGTGAGTTGAAAGGCGAAAACAGGATTATCGTCAGGGAGGGCCTGAAGATGCTGCAGAACACCGGCAATACCGGCCTTTCTGCCCTGATCGACATTACCGGTATCGACAGAAGCAGGCTGGACGTGTACCATATCGGTTTTATACTGGGGCCCTGCATCAATGCCAGCGGCCGCCTGAAAGACGCAGATCTTTCGCTGAAGCTGCTTCTTGCGGAAGAAAAAGACGAGGCGGAGAAAATCGCCCGGCAGCTGGTCGAACTGAATGAAAGCCGGAAATACATGACTGTGACGGGCCTGGAGCAGGCGGTAAAAACCATCGGGGACGAGAGTCTGTCAGCTGACCGGATTCTGGTGGTATACCTGCCCGGCTGTCACGAAAGCCTGGCGGGCATTATCGCCGGCAGGCTGCGGGAGAAATACAGCCGTCCCGCTTTTGTGCTGACGGATACGGCGGAAGGCCTGAAAGGTTCCGGCCGCTCGGTGGAAGCCTATTCCATGTATGACGGGCTTGTGAAGACAAAAGACCTGCTTATCCGGTTCGGGGGACACCCGATGGCAGCAGGTGTCACCCTGCCGAAAGAGAACCTGTCCGCCTTCCGGAAGAAGATAAACGAAGACTGCCCGCTGACCCTGGATGAGATGGCCGACAAGCTTTCCATCGACATGCTTCTTCCCTTATCCTATGTGTCAGAGGAACTGATCCGGGAAATTGACCTGTTAAAGCCCTTCGGTACCGGAAATGAACGGCCGGCTTTTGCCCTTAAGGATGCGGATATTATCACCCCTTCCGTTGTCGGCGCGCGGAAAAATGCCGTGCGGATGCAGATAAAGGATGACAGGGGAACGGAGATGCCCGGGGTCTATTTCGGGGATGCGCCGGAATTCTGCAGGCAGGCAGTCCGGAAAGGGAAGCTGTCCCTTGTCTTTTATCCGGATATCAACAGCTTCCGCGGGGTAAATTCCCTGCAGCTAAAGGTAACGGATTATCAATGACTGGACAAGCAGTCAATATTGTGTTATTATCATTCATTAAGAATTGAGCGATGCGCAGTGTGAAAGTGAAACATACTGTTATTTTAGAGTGATGAAGGAGGAAATTTTTAATGTCCAGACAGATGAAAACCATGGACGGCAACCATGCAGCAGCCCACGCTTCTTATGCTTTTACCGATGTTGCTGCGATTTATCCCATCACACCGTCTTCTCCCATGGCGGAGGCAACGGATGAATGGGCAACTGCCGGGCTGAAGAATATCTTCGGCAGGGAAGTTCAGATTACCGAGATGCAGTCGGAGGCAGGTGCCGCCGGTGCTGTACACGGTTCTCTTTCCGCAGGCGCCCTTACCAGCACCTACACGGCTTCCCAGGGTTTGCTTCTGATGATTCCGAACCTTTACAAGATCGCGGGTGAGCGTCTTCCCGGTGTGTTCAACGTATCCGCCAGGGCCATTGCTTCCCACGCCCTTTCGATTTTCGGCGATCATTCCGATATCTATGCCTGCCGCCAGACCGGCGTTGCCATGCTCTGCGAGTCTTCCGTACAGGAAGTCATGGATTTGACCCCCGTTGCCTACTGTGCGGCCATTGAGGGAAAAAATCCGTTTATCAACTTCTTCGACGGTTTCCGCACCTCCCATGAGATTCAGAAGATCGAGCAGTGGGATTATGAGGATCTGAAGGAAATGGCCCCCATGGACGCCATCGACGAGTTCCGGAAAAACGCCCTGAATCCCAACCATCCCTGCCAGATGGGTTCTGCCCAGAACCCGGATGTATTCTTCCAGTACAGGGAGACCATCAACCAGGCTTATGCGGCCCTTCCCGCCATCGTTCAGAAATACATGGACAAGGTTAACGCGAAGATCGGCACAGACTACCGCCTGTTCAACTACTACGGCGCACCGGACGCGGACCATGTTATCATCGCCATGGGCAGCGTATGCGATACCATCGAGGAGACGGTTGACTTCCTGAATTCCCAGGGAAGGAAGACCGGCGTGGTTAAGGTAAGGCTGTACCGCCCGTTCTGCGCGGACGCCCTGATTGCCGAAATCCCCGAAACCGTAAAACAGATTTCCGTTCTGGACAGGACCAAAGAGCCCGGCGCCCTCGGCGAGCCGCTTTACATGGACGTGCTTGCTGCGCTGAAGTTCTCCAAATTCGACCAGGTTCCGGTATATTCCGGCCGTTACGGCCTGGGTTCCAAGGATACCACCCCGACCCAGATCATTGCCGTTTTCAACAATACAGAAAAGAAGGAGTTCACCATCGGCATCGTGGATGACGTAACCAATCTCTCCCTGGAAGAAGGCGAGCAGGTTGTTACCACCCCCGAAGGCACCATCAACTGCAAGTTCTGGGGCCTCGGCGCGGACGGTACCGTAGGCGCGAACAAGAACTCCATTAAGATTATCGGCGACAATACCGACATGTACGCGCAGGCGTATTTTGATTACGACTCCAAGAAATCCGGCGGCGTAACCATGTCCCACCTGCGTTTCGGCAGAAAACCGATCAAATCCACCTACCTGATTCACAAGGCGAATTTCGTAGCCTGCCACAACCCGGCCTACATCGACAAGTACAATATGGTGCAGGAGCTGGTGGACGGCGGCACCTTCCTCTTAAACTGCGCCTGGGATATGGAAGGCCTGGAGAAGCATCTTCCCGGCCAGGTAAAGGCGTTTATTGCCAACCACAATATCAACTTCTACACCATCGACGGCGTGAAGATCGGTATTGAAACCGGTATGGGCCCCACCAGGATCAACACCATCCTGCAGGCTGCTTTCTTCAAGCTTGCTGATATTATCCCGATTGAGCATGCGGTTGAACTGATGAAGAAGGCCGCGGAAGCCACCTATAAGCGTAAAGGCGAAGACGTGGTTAAGATGAACTGGGATGCCATCGACGCAGGCGTGGACAAGGCTGTGAAGATTGACGTTCCCGAAAGCTGGAAAGACGCGGAAGACGAAGGCCTGAACATGATTCATGCCGAGAAGGGCAGACCGGACGTTGTTGCCTTCGTAAATGACATCCAGAGCAAGGTCAGCGCCCAGGAAGGCAATACCATCCCGGTTTCCGTATTCATGCCTTATTCCAACGGCATGACCCCGTCCGGCGCGGCTGCCTATGAGAAGAGAGGCATCGCCGTCAATGTTCCGGTATGGGATTTCAATAAGTGTGTGGAGTGCAACCGCTGCGCCTTTGTTTGCCCGCATGCCGCCATCCGTGCATTTGCCCTGACCGACGAAGAAGTCGCCGCGGCGCCGGAAGGCATGAATGTGAAGCCCCTGAACCTGATGGACAATTACAAATTCGCCATTACCGTTTCCAGCCTGGACTGCACAGGCTGCGGTTCCTGTGCGAATGTCTGCCCGGTGAAGGCCCTTACCATGACGCCCATCGAAGACGCCATGTACCAGCAGGAAATCTTCAATTACGCGGTGGAAACCCCGGTGAAGAACGACGTGGTGGAGAAGTTCAAAGAGAATACCGTAAAGGGCAGCCAGTTCAAGCAGCCTCTGCTTGAGTTCTCCGGCGCCTGTGCGGGCTGCGGTGAATCACCCTATGCGAAGCTGATTACCCAGCTCTTCGGTGACCATATGTATATCGCCAATGCCACAGGCTGTACCTCCATCTGGGGCAACTCCTCACCCTCCACGCCTTATACGGTTAATAAAGCCGGCAGGGGCCCGGCCTGGTCCAACTCCCTGTTCGAGGACAATGCGGAGTTCGGTTACGGCATGCTCCTGGCCCAGCGTGCCATCCGTGACGCTTTAAAGGAGAAGGTGGAAAACCTCCTGGCCTGCGAAACTGTATCACCTGCCGTTAAGAAAGCCGGCCAGAAGTGGCTGGATACCTTCTCAAACGGTGTGGAAAATATTGCTGCTACAGACGAATTTGTAGCTGAGATGGAAGCCTGCGGCTGCAGCAATCCCATCAAGCTGGATATTCTTAAACAGAAGGATTTCCTTTCCAAGAAATCCCAGTGGATCTTCGGCGGCGACGGCTGGGGCTATGACATCGGCTTCGGCGGCGTGGACCATGTGCTTGCCAGCGGCAAGGACCTGAACATTATGGTATTTGATACCGAGGTGTATTCCAATACCGGCGGACAGTCCTCCAAGTCCACACCCACCGGCGCGGTTGCCCAGTTCGCTGCAGGCGGCAAGGATGTGAAGAAGAAAGACCTGGCCTCCATCGCCATGAGCTACGGCTACGTCTATGTTGCGCAGATCGCCATGGGCGCCGACATGCAGCAGACCGTAAAGGCCATCACCGAGGCGGAAGCCTATCCGGGCCCGTCACTCATCATTGCCTACGCTCCCTGCATCAACCACGGCATCAAGAAGGGCATGAGCAAGGCCATGACCGAAGAAGAGCTGGCTGTGAAGTCCGGCTACTGGCACCTGTTCCGCTACAATCCGGCACTGAAGGCCGAAGGCAAGGCTGCATTCTCACTGGATTCCAAGGCTCCGACCGAGTCCTATCAGGACTTCCTGGACGGCGAGGTTCGTTACAACTCCCTGAAGCTGGCTAATCCGGAGAAGGCCAAAGTGCTCTTTGCCAAGTCCGAAGAGGAAGCAAAAAACAGATACGCTTACCTTAACAAACTCATCACGCTGTACGGCGCGGAAGAATAAAACCGATAAACTAAGAAATCAGCCGGAAGACTCAAATCTTCCGGCTGATTTTTTTAATTGCCATGTGGTTTATTTCTCAGCGGGCTCCCATTTGCACCTTACGGGGGACACGATGGAACCGTCTTTTTTCATGGCGGCAAAAGCTTTGTCCACAACCTTCCGGTCAAGACCGGTCAGTTCGGCGACCTTGCCTGCGTTTAAGGGAATGCCTGCCTTGCGCATGGCTTCCAGAATCACTTCTTTTTCGTTCATTCCTCAAACTCCTCGTCTTCGAAATCTTCGTCGTCAAGGTCCATCAGGGCGTCGAAGGCCGCAGCTGCCTTGTCGTATTCTTCGTCAGTTTCAATGTTGTCGATGTGAGGTTCACCCTCTTCATCCTCGAAGAAACGGTAAATATACACGTCCGTGTTGTCCGGGTCGTCGGATTCCGGCAGGAGGGCAATGTATTCCTGCTCGTCATTTTCATTAATTTTGAAAATGTCCAGAATCTCGCAGACCACTTCGGAGTCGTCATCCATGGTGAGGATAACGGTCGGGGCGGTATATTCTTCTTCATCAAATTCTTCTGTCGTTACGATATCTTTCTCGTCGCTCATCTTTTTCCTCTTTCCAAACGGCCGGATGGTTTATCCGGCTTCTGCCGGCGCCGCCCGTTATTTCCTTACGGGAATCATAACAAAGAAACGGACTTTTGACAACCACCCTTGCATTTTTATTTTATCTGTGTTATGCTTTGCCGGCCGGTTAAAGGCAAATACAGGTGTCTCTTGAAAACCACCTTAAAAAAACAAGGAGCAACCGAATATGAAAAATGCAGTTTCCGAATTCCGCAGCATGATGCGTACAGTACCGCCGATCCTTGTCGCCCTCTCGATTATGGCAATCGTGGGGATGAACCTGCTCGCCAACAAGAGCATAAACACCGGCGTCGAATGGCTGGCGCTGGACTGCGGTATTTTGTTTTCCTGGCTGTGCTTTTTAAGCTTTGATATCCTGACCCAGTGCTACGGCCCGGGCGCTTCCACCGTGTTTTCCTTCCTGGTGCTGGGCCTGAACCTTTTCATGTCCCTGATGTTTTTCATTGCAAGCCGCATTCCCGGTGTCTGGGGAGAGAGTTTTGTGGAGGGCAGTGAGGAGGTCATCAACGGCGCGCTGAACAATACCTTCGGGGGCACCTGGTTCATCATCCTGGGAAGTTCCGTCGCCTTTGCCGTTTCCGCCGTTGTCAACAATTACGTAAATGCCGGCATCGGAAAGCTTGTGGCAAAAAAAGGGGGGTTCGGCGCTTTTGCCCTGCGGTCCTACGTATCCACCTTCGTGGGACAGTTCGTGGACAATATGGTCTTCGCCCTTCTGGTAAGCCGTGTTTTCTTCGGATGGACGATGCTTCAGTGTACCACCTGTGCCCTGACAGGCGCGATTCTGGAACTGGTGTTTGAAATCGTATTCTCGCCCTTCGGCTTCCGTGTTGCCTTAAGAATCCGCAGACGGAATGAAGAAGCGGGGGCGGCTTAAGAAAAGGAGCTGTAATCTTATGAATATCGTTATTACCGGTACATCCAGCGGCATAGGCAGGGCCGCAGCTGAGAAGTTCCTGCGGGAAGGCCATACGGTCTGCGGGATTGATATTATGCCTTCTGCCGTAACGCATCCTTCCTACCGGCATATTCAGGAGGATATCCGCACTGTGGATGCGGCATTCATGCCGGACCCGGAAATCCTGATTCACAGCGCAGGTACCCTGGAAGAAAAAGATGCCATCGAAATAAACCTTGTCGGCACCATGCGTTTCCATGAACTTCTGGCTGGAAGCGCTGCTTTGAAATCCGTGCTTTTCATAGCTTCAGCCTCCGCGAGGAACGGCGCGGAGTTCCCGGTCTATGCCGCCAGCAAGGCAGGTATCGTGGGCTATATGAAGAACCAGGCCCTTCTTCTGGCAAAGAGGGGAATTACCTGCAACAGCATATCCCCCGGAGGTGTCATCACGCCGGCCAATGACCACATCCTTAAAGATCCTTCCCTGTATGAAGCTGTTCTGGCTGAAACTCTGCTGGGAAAATGGGCGGAAGCATCGGAAATCGCTGACCTGGCTTATTTCCTGACGGTTTCGAACCGTTCCATAACCGGGGAAGATATCCTCATCGACAATGGTGAAATGCTGAAATCGAATTTTATCTGGTGATTTTTGACGGGCAGGGAGAAATCCCTGCCGTTTTTTTGCATAAAAAACTTGAAATGATGAATGAATGTAGTATAATGCTTTTTTAATAATAGTAAAAATGCAGTTCGGAGCATTCCTTTCCGAATGACCGAAGGATAAAGCAATAACGGAGGGTATACCATGGAAAAGAAAAACATCGACTGGGGAAACTTAAGTTTCGGGTATTATCAGACAGACTACCGGTTTATCGCGAATTACGAGAACGGTGCCTGGGATGAGGGTACTTTTTCCACCGACCCGAATGTGGTCATCAATGAATGCGCCGGCGTGCTGCAGTACTGCCAGGCCTGTTTCGAGGGCCTGAAGGCTTACACTACAGAAGACGGCCGTACTGTGATGTTCCGGCCTGATCTTAACGCTGACAGGATGGCCGGCTCCTGCGAGCGGCTGGTAATGCCGGTATTCCCGAAAGACAGATACATTGACGCGCTGAAAGGCCTGGTAAAGAAGAATTTCGCCTATGTGCCTCCCTACGGCTCCGGCGCCACCCTTTATCTGAGACCCTATATGTTCGCGAGCTCACCCGTGCTGGGTGTACATTCCGCCGAAAACTTCCAGTTCCGTATCCTGGCAAGCCCGGTAGGACCGTATTTCAAAAACGGCATCAAGCCCTTAACCATCCGCATCACGGATTTCGACCGTGCGGCACCCCACGGCACCGGACATATCAAAGCGGGTCTGAACTACGCCATGAGCCTGTACGCCATCACGGACGCCCATGAACAGGGCTTCGACGAGAACATGTTCCTGGATTCCGCCACCAGAACCAAGGTGGAGGAGACCGGCGGCGCGAACTTCATCTTTGTCACCAAAGAGGGCAGCCTTGTAACACCCAAGTCCTCATCCATCCTTCCTTCCGTGACCAGAAGATCCCTTCTGTACGTTGCTGAGCATTACCTCGGCCTCAAGGTGGAAGAGAGGGAAGTATATGTAACGGAGCTCGACGATTTTGCAGAGTGCGGCGTATGCGGTACTGCCGCGGTTATCTGCCCGGTAGGCAAGATCGTGGACCACGGACGCGAGATCTGCTTCCCCTCCGGCATGACCGACATGGGCCCTGTTACAAAGAAACTGTATGAAACCTTAACCGGCATCCAGATGGGCAGAATCGAAGCGCCTGAAGGTTGGATTTACGAGGTGGAAGTTTAAAGAGGAAGGCCTTACCGGCCCTCCCGTTTGAAGACAGCAAATCATTTCAGACGGAAATGCGAAACTGCCGCAGGAAAATTTATATTTCTCCTGCGGCAGATTTTATGTTATTATGCAAGGAAGAAGCATGGGCAAAGACTGTAAAAGGAGAATTGTGCAATGAAATTCGTTTCCTGGAACGTTAACGGACTGCGCGCCTGCATGGGCAAGGGCTTTGAAGAATCTTTCCGGACGCTGGACGCGGATATTTTCTGCATTCAGGAAAGCAAAATGCAGGAGGGCCAGCTGACCGTCGATTTTCCCGGCTATGAACAGTACTGGAATTTCGCGGAAAAGAAAGGCTATTCCGGTACGGCTGTATTTACAAAAATAAAGCCGCTTTCCGTAAGGTGCGGCATCGGCATTCCCGAGCACGACCATGAAGGCCGGGTGATAACCCTGGAATTTGACAGGTTTTTCTTTGTGGACGTGTATACCCCGAACAGCCAGGATGGACTGAAGCGCCTGGACTACCGCTGTGCCTGGGAGGATGCCTTCCGCGGCTATCTGACAGGCCTGGCAGAGACAAAGCCGGTGGTGGTCTGCGGGGACATGAACGTTGCCCATGAGGAAATCGACCTGAAGAACCCGAAATCCAACCGGAAAAACGCCGGCTTTACGGACGAGGAGAGGGCGAAGATGACCGAGCTTCTGGCAGCGGGCTTTACCGACACCTACCGGTACCTGTATCCGGATAAAGTGGAATATTCCTGGTGGTCCTACCGTTTTTCCGCCAGGGAGAAGAACGCAGGGTGGCGTATCGACTATTTCCTGGTGTCTGAAGCCTTAAAGGGCAGTATCCGCGAAGCGGTGATCCACACGGAGGTTTTCGGATCGGATCACTGTCCGGTGGAACTGGTTCTGGATATCTGAAAATAAAAAGGCCGATCATGCACCGGCTTTGGAAAGACTATATGAATCCTTGACTTAAGGAGAAAACAGATGAAAGCATTGATTAAAACAGTTGCCGATGAAACCGCGAAAGCTTTTGCGGCAGCCGGCTATGATGAAAGCTTCGGCAAGGTAACCGTGTCCAACAGGCCGGATTTGTGCGAATACCAGTGCAACGGCGCCATGGCTGCAAAGAAAACCTACGGCAAAAATCCCAGGGAAATTGCGGAGGACGTGGCTGGCGCGCTGGCCGACAGCACCATTATTTCCTCGGCGGAGGTGGCCGGTCCCGGTTTCTTAAACCTCAAGGTTTCCCCGGCATTTCTGGCTGACTATGCGCAGAAAATGGCGGATTCGGACCGCCTGGCGGTGGATCCTGCCGAAAACCCGATGACCATTATTCTGGATTACGGCGGACCGAACGTGGCCAAGCCTTTGCACGTGGGTCATCTGCGCTCCGCCATTATCGGAGAAAGCCTCAAGAGAATCGGCCGGTTTGCCGGCCATAAGGTGACAGGCGACGTGCATTTGGGCGACTGGGGCCTGCAGATGGGCCTGATTATCGCGGAACTGCATGAACGCAAACCGGATCTGGTGTATTATGACGAATCCTATACAGGGGAATACCCCGAAGAGGCGCCTTTTACCATCAGCGAGCTGGAGGAGATCTATCCGGCGGCAAGCGCGAAATCCAAAACAGACGAAGATTTCCGCAACGAAGCGCTGGAAGCTACAAAGCAGCTGCAGCAGGGAAGGCGGGGATACCGTGCGATCTGGCAGCATATCATCAATGTTTCCGTTTCGGACCTGAAGAAAAACTACGCGAAGCTTTCGGTGGATTTTGACCTGTGGAAGAGCGAATCCGACGCCCAGCCCTATATCCCCGATATGATTGAGAAAATGAAGGAGGACGGCGTGGCGGTATATGACCAGGGCGCCCTCATCGTGGATGTGAAGGAAGAAGGGGATTCCAAGGAAATTCCTCCCTGCATCCTTTTAAAATCCGACGGCGCTTCCCTGTACGCCACCACGGACCTTGCCACCATCGTGGAACGCATGAAGCTGTTCAACCCGGACAAGATGCTTTACGTGGTGGACAAACGGCAGGAAATGCACTTTACCCAGGTTTTCCGTACCGCCCGCAAGGCAGGCCTGGTACGGCCGGAAACGCAGTTCCAGTTTCTGGGCTTCGGCACCATGAACGGAAAGGACGGCAAGCCCTTCAAGACCAGGAGCGGCGGCGTTATGCGGCTGGAGGAACTGATAGGCGATATCAATGCCGAGATGCTGAAGAAGATCGTGGAAAACAAAGGCTACCGGGATTCCGAAGCAGAAGAGACCGCGAAGATTGTAGGCCTTTCCGCCATCAAATACGGCGACCTTTCCAACCAGGCCACCAAGGACTACGTGTTCGACGTGGATCGTTTTACTTCGTTTGAAGGCAATACCGGCCCGTATATCCTGTACACCATCGTCCGGATTAAATCCATCCTGGAACGATTCAGGAAAGACGGCGGCAATGCGGAAGACTGCCGTATTGCGCCGGCTGTATCCGAAAGCGAGAAAACCCTGATGCTGCATACGGCAGGCTTTGCTTCAGCGGTGGAGACGGCATGGAATGAAACCGCACCGCATAAACTCTGCAGCTATATTTATGAGCTTTCCAATGATTTGAATCATTTTTATCATGAAACCAGGATTCTGGCGGAGACGGATGAAGAGCAGAAGAAGAGCTGGATTGCGCTCTTAAACCTGGTAAAGCGTGTGCTGGAACAGTCCATTGACCTTCTGGGCTTTTCAGCTCCGGAGAGGATGTAATAAATGAAATACGATACCGTATTTTTTGACCTGGACGGCACCATCGACGATTCCGCCCCGGGTATTGTGGCGAGTGTGCGCCATGCCCTTGCGAAAATGGGAGAGCCGGACCGTGCCCCGGAAGAGCTGTTATGCTTTATCGGACCGCCCCTTATCCCGCAGTTCATGGCATTCTGCGGCTATACGAAGGAAAAGGCGGAGGAAGCGGTAAAATTTTACCGGGAGATTTATTCGGAAAAAGAGATTTACAATGTGCGGATTTATCCGGGCATCGAAGATTTGCTTAAGGCTTTAAAAAAAGCCGGGCTGCGCACGGCGGTGACCACTTCCAAGCCGGAGCATTTCGCCAGAAGAATTCTGGAGCATTACGGCCTGGACGTGTATTTTGACGCGATTGTCGGGCCCCATTCCGATAATATCAGCGAGGACAAAAGGGAAGTCCTTGCGGAAGCCTGCAGGATAATGGATGTTAAGCCGCAGGATGGCCGCACCGTGCTGGTAGGGGACAGGAAATACGACGTCCGCGGCGCGAAAATCACCGGCCTGGACTTTATCGGCGTTTCTTACGGCTACGCCCCGGAAGGGGAATTTGAAGCAGAGGGCGTTGCCTGCGTTGCTGATTCGCCGGCTGAACTGGAAGAGATTCTTATCGGAGGATAAAGAAAAAAAGTGGAACAGAAAAAGCGGAAGATAACAGGTGCCGTTATCTGGGATATCCTGAATCCGTTTATTATAGCCGTGGTGTTTTTATACCTGCTGTCGGCGATATTTACCATGATTTCCGCCCAGGTGACCGGCAATCCCGACTACAGCGAAGCGCTGAAGGAATTCGCGGTGTCTCCCCTGGTAGTGAACATCATTTTCTACGGCATTTCTCTTTTCGTATTCGGCCGGGCTTACCGGAAGGACAATCTGCGCTTCGGCGAACAGAAGCTGGCTGTCAGTAAGGGAAAGGCTTTTCTGTATATTGTTATTGCGGCTGCGGTTCTTTATGCCGTAAACCTCCTGATATCCTACAGCCCGCTTACCCGGATTTTTCCCGCCTATACCGACAGCGCTGCGGCTTCCTTCCTGAACCAGCCTTTGCCGCTTCTGATACTGTCCAATGTGGTCCTAGGCCCTGCGGCGGAGGAACTGATTTTCAGAGGACTGACCTTCCGGCGGATGGATTTCCGCATCGGAATGAAATTTGCGCTGATCGTATCCTCCCTGCTGTTCGGCATCTACCACGCCAACATGCTGCAGCTGATTTACGCATTCATTACCGGCATCATCTGCGCGCTGTGCTATAAGAAATGCAACAGCCTGTACGTCAGCATCATTATCCATATGGCCGTCAATGCGCTGGCCGTACCATATTATCTCTGAATACAGAAACGACAGAACCCCGGAGACTTTTAAAGACTCCGGGGTTCTTTATCATACGGGATAATCTTAAAATCAGCGTTTGAATCTTGCCATGACCTCGGCCATTTCCTTCATGGCTGCAGGTACGTCGATTTCCTGCGGGCAGTGACGCGTGCAGGAACCGCAGCCGATGCAGGCTGAAGGCTGTTTTTCTGCAGGCAGGGAAGCAAGCCTCATCAGTGAGAAGGGGCCGCCGATCTTGAATGCATTGTAAGCCACAAGAAGTTCGGGGATATCCAGCTGCTGCGGGCAGTCCGGGCAGCAGTAGTGGCATGCGGTGCACGGCAGGGTAACTGTTGCCTTCTGGGTTTTGGCCGCATCTTCAGCTGCAGCCAGTTCCGCTTCGGTGAAGGGCTCACCTTCACTGAAGGTTTTGACGTTGTCGATTACCTGCTCCAGCTCGGACATACCGCTTAATACCACCTGTACGTTCGGCAGGGATTTGACGAAACGCATGGCAAAGGATGCAAGGGAGCCTTCAGGCTGTACGGCCCTGACCTTGGCTGCGGCGGGCTCGGACAGGTTGGCCAGCATGCCGCCGTGGGCGGGCTCCATGACCACTACGGGAATACCCGCTTCCGTCAGTACGTCGTACTGGCCTTTTGCGGTCTCCAGATACCAGTCATAGTAGTTCAGCTGAATCTGCACGAAATCCCATTTGTTTAAAGAAAGAAGCTTCTTTAAGCCGTCCACCGTGCCGTGGAAGGAGAAACCGAAGTAGCGGATTTTGCCTTCTTCCTTCTGCTTGTTGAAATAATCGATGGCGCCGATATTGACCATGGTGTCAATCAGCTCGTCCCTGAGGCCGTGGAGCAGATAGAAGTCCACATGGTCCATCTGCAGTTTTTCAAGCTGTTTGCTGAATTCGTCCACCGGGTCCGGATTGGCCATGTAGTTGTATTTCGTCGCTACATAGAAGCTGTCCCTGGGATATCTCGCCAGCGCCTTGCCCACGAATATCTCGGACATGCCGTTGTGGTAGTTGAACGCGGTATCGAAGTAGTTGACGCCGCTGTTATAGCATTCGTCGATAATGGCAAGTGCCTTTTCTTCATCTATCTTTCCCTGGTCGCCGTCGATAACCGGCAGACGCATATTGCCCATGCCGAGCCTGGAAAGCCTGATGCCGTCTTTGTAATCCTTGTACTGCATATGCTTCTCCTTCTTCCATAGTCTTTCAGTATTTGTACTGCTTAATCTGATTAATTAATTATACAACAAAACCGTATTATCATTCAATCGTTTTGTGGAAAATATGATTCCCATAAGGACTTTTCCCTGCTATAATCAGAATGCAACAGCTTTTGGAGGTGTACCATGGAAAGAACAAACCCCTTTGCCGGCCTGTATGAGCCGATTCCGGATGCAAATGCCTATCTGGACAGAATCGAAGTAAAAAAAGAAGAACCGTCCCCTGCATTCCTTTCAAAAATCATGTGGGGGCATCTGTCGCATATTCCTTTTGAGGATCTGGAAGTGTATGAGGATAAAAGGACGCCTTCCTTAAATACCGCGGATCTTTTCGACAAACTGGTGACAAGGAAAAGAGGAGGCTACTGCTTCGAGCAGAACGGCCTTCTGGTTAAGGCCCTGGCTGCCCTTGGCTTCGACGCATTCTGCGTGGGTGTGCGGATTACCTACGGCGCGCCTTTCCTGATGCCCATCCGCCACAGGGGCATAGTGGTGACCCTGGAGGGGAAAAGATACTATGTGGATGTGGGCTTCGGCGGACCGTCCCCGGTTTCCCCGGTCCTTATCGATGAGAAAGCAGGCTGGCAGCAGTCAGGAGAGCGGCAGTACCGGGCAGAGGTGAAAGAAGGAGAGGTGTTCATCTATGCCAGGACGAAGGATTTTGAAGGAATCCTTTTCCGGTTTGACGACAAGGCCGCCGACGAGGTGGATTTCACCTCCTGGAACCTTTCCACATCCGTGCCCGGGTCGCATTTCGCGGATATGCGTATCCTGAATCTGTATACTGACACCGGTTACCGGAAGATTGAAGGTGACATGTACGAGGAGAAGGACGGGGACGAAGTCATTAAAACCGAACTGAAGACTCCTGAAGAAATCACCGCGTGCCTGAAAGACAAATTCGGCGTAGTAAAATAAAAAGCCGGCGGAACCTGCCGTGAAAGAAAAACGGATTGCTGCATCTTACAGCAATCCGTTTTTCCTGCATTCGGTCTTTGATTTTACTTAACGGTAATGGCCGAATCCAGCAGGTTTTTCATGAATCCGGAAGCTTCCGGCGCGAAGACGCCGTTTCTGAGGTCATACAGGTTCTGGCTGCCGCCGGTCTGAAGATCCAGAAGCTTCTGCTCGTCCACGTCCTTCATGGTCTTGTAGTAATCCGGACATGCGCCTGGGTCATTGATCTCCGAGTAGAAGATGAAGGAGTAACCCGGAGCCCAGACCTCCACGCGCTTGCCGGTGGAGGTGTCCCCATGCCATACGCAGTGGTAGAGCGGGTCGCCGCTGGCGTATTCCGAAGAAGCGTCTTCCACATAGATGACGGCTACTTCCTCTCCGGGCGGATCGTTTGAGTTGATATACAGCACGTCGTATTTCGCCACGCAGGTGACCTTGTCCTTCCAGAAATCCGGGCAGACGAAGGTGTAGTCCTTCATGTTGAAGGTGAGGAAGTCCTCGGTAATGGGTGCGCTGCCGCCGGAGCTTCCGGAACTGCCGCCGGCCCGTTCCGCCTCCACGGCGAGAATGGTCTCGATGTTTTTCTTTTCGGTGTCATTTAAGACACCGGACATGCTGTCAAATACATCCGGTGCGTATTCCGGATTGTACCAGGTAAATACGCCGAAACGGATTGCCCAGGAAATATTGCTGAATTTACGTCCGTGGCGGGCGTAGATTTCATTCCTGGCCTGGGCCAGCTCTTCATCCGTATAGTATTTGAAATCATCCTTGGAATAAACCACCTTGTCGGAATCCGGAAGGACAAAGCCGTATTCGTCAAATACTTCGGACGCCTTCGCGTCTTCCTTCATGCCGCTTAACAGGAAGAAGACGGCTTCGTCGTAGGACATTTCACAGTTTTCCTTTGTGTTGATGAGTTCCTTGATCTCATCCGTCTGCCAGGTCGGCGTGTTGAACTGGAGCACCTTGCCCATCCGTTTCATCAGGTCGTTTTTCGCGCTGTTGAATTCGCTCATGCTCGCGGGCGAATCGTCAACCTTGAAGTTGTAGACCATGTTTCCTTCTTCATCCGGACAGGAAATCTGTTCGAAGCTGCCGTAGGGCACCAGGATGTCGGAATCGCCCAGTCCGTAATACTCGTAGGAATCGGTCCATCTTTCGTCGCCCGAGCTGACGTAGAAGCAGATTCTGCCCATTTCATCGTCTTCAGGCAGCAGGAGCGCGTATTCCATGCCGCCTCCGACCTGGACATCCCACATTCTGGAGAACAGGCAGACTGCCCGGCCCTGGGTGTAGGTGAATACATGGAGGGAGGAAACCTCGGCGGGCATTTCACTGTCGTCGCCGGGAATCTTCCTGATAAAGATCAGTTCCGGGGTATCGTCGCCAAGGATATTCTGTACGGCAACCGGCTTGTTGTACTGGTCTGCGGGATCTTCATAGCCGCACTGCCAGTCATAGCCTTTTATTTCCTCCTCGTGGGCTTCAAGGATGGAAAGGTAGGTGGCAAAGGCATCGGAATAGAGGGTATCGGTTTCTGCCGGATTGTCACTTTCAGCGGACGATGGTTCGGTTTCGGAAGCAGAGGTGAAAGATGTGGCGGGATCGGGGGCTTCCGGGTGAAGAACCGAAATCTCCTCCGCTCCGGCTTCGGTACCGCCGCTTTCGGCTGCACCGCCGCCGCTGCCGCCGCCGCAGGCGCCGAGAACCATGGCTGCTGCAAGCAGAAGGCTTATCATGGCGCCGAAAAGGGTTTTCTTTTTCATTTAAGAACTCCTTTCCTTAAGGACAGGAGGGCGGCCGCATGCCGTCCCCCGCCTTACAGTGTAGTGTGTTATTTTACAAATACGGATTCGTTAAGGAGATTGCGAAGGTAATTCTGACCGTCGCTGGAGAAGCTGCCGTTCCTTACATCATACAGGTTCATGTATTTTGTGGTCAGGTCGAGAAGCTTCTGCTGATCCACGTCCTTCATGGTTTTGTACTGATCCGGACAGGAGTCGGGCTCATTGATCTCACAGTAAAGGATGTAGGAATAACTGGTTGTCCAGACCTCAACCCTCTTACCTGTGGAGGTGTCCTCGTGCCAGACGCAGTGGTGCATCGGGTCCCCGCTGGCATAGGGGATGGAGGCGTCCACGACGTAAATGGTGATGATTTCATAGCCGGCGGGATCGTTTGATTTGACGTAAAGGGTATCCCCGTCGGTGGTAACCGTCGTATTTGCCCACCAGTCACTGGGATGGAAATAGTTGTAGTGGGTCATATAATAGGAATTCATGATCATGCCGTTGTCGGGACGGGTATTCATGCCCTGACCGGAATTGTCGCCGGAGTTGTCGCCGGAACCCTCCGGAGGATTGCTCTGGGGAGGAGCCTGCGGGGGATTTTCCTGCGTATTGCCGGAATTATCCGCCGAGTTCCCGCCGTTTCTTTCATTCTGCAGTCCCAGGATGGTTTCGAGATTCTTCTTTTCGGTATCGTTCAGGATATCGTCCCGGCTGTCGAATTCAAGGGGGTCGTATTCCGGGCTGTACCAGGTAAATACCCCGAATCTGTACGGCCAGGGACTTTCGTCGAAGATCCGCCCGTGACGGGCAAGGATTTCCTTGGCGGCCTGGCTCAGTTCCTCATCGGTGAGAGACTCCAACTCTTCTTTGGTATATTCCTTTGTGTCGGAATCGGGAAGCAGGAAGCCATATTCATCGATGATTTCCGGTGTCTTTTCCCCGGACTTGATGCCGCCCTTTAAGAAAGCGATGGCTTCCTCGTAGGACATTTCAACCACATTTCCTTTTTCGAACAGGTCCTTCATTTCATCCGTCTGCCATTCAGGGTCATTGAAGAGGAGCACCTGTCCGGTTTTGGAAAGCACTTCATTCTTCCGTTTATTGTACTGGTCCATGGAAACGGAGCTGCCGTCCTCCTTGAACAGGTAAACCGACTGGCCGTCCTCATCCGGTGCGTTTATCTGTTCAAAGTTTCCGTAATCCACCAGGCGGTCCGTGTCGCCCAGCCCGAGGAAATGCCATTTGAGTTTCCAGGTTTCGTCGCCGGAACTGGTGTACAGGCAGATACGGTCGATATCGTCTTCTTCAAGGTTCAGCAGTACGTAGTACAGTCCGCCGCCCACCTGGACGTCCAGCATGTCGGAATAGAGGCAGACCGCCTTGCCGCCGGTAAACGTGAAGACATGCAGGGAAGCCGCGTCAACCCCGCTTTCCTCCGGAAGACCGGGCACCTTCCGCATGAAAATCAGTTCAGGCGTGTCGTCCATTACGATGTCCTGCACGGCTATGGGTTTGTTGTAAAGGCCGGGATCCCCGTTGTAGCCGCACTGCCAGTTGTAGCCGAGAATTTCGTCCTTGTGGTCTTCCAGTATTTTCAGATAGGCGGCAAAGGCCTCTGAATAAATACCGGAACCGGAGCCCGAGCCGGATGAATCGGCAGGCTTTTTCCCGGAATCCTCATCTTCGGCGGTAAAGGAAGTCGCCGGATCCGGATCTTCAGGGTGAAGAACCGAGAAATCATTCTCCTTGCTGTCACTTCCGCCGCTTCCGCCGCTTCCGCCGCCGCAGGCGGCAAGAACCATGGACAGTGCCAGCACAAGGCTTAAGCATACCGTCAACAGTGTCTTCTTTTTCATTTTCTCCTCCTTTGATTGGTTTATCTGAACTCTTCAGTAATACTTCTGTCTATATTTTACCATATTAAAGGGCTGAAGAATACTGTTTTTTCTCTGTTATTATATATGGAAATTGAATAATAATGTGTTATACTGATTTACAACTGGAAAGAATCGTTAAGATCCGGGATACAGGAATGCCCGGTATGGGAAGGGAAGTGGACTTCATTGGAGAAACAGAAATTCCGGCTTTTTGTCAGGGACAAGCATTTCTATCTGATGCTTCTGGCTTTTGCCCTGCCGATCTGCATCCAGCAGGTAATCAATGTCGGCGTGAATATGGCCGACAATATCATGCTGGGACAGCTGGGCGAAATCCAGATGAGCGGCGCAACGCTGGGAAACAATTTCATTAACATCTATCACGCCATGTGCATGGGCATGGGCATGGGGGCAGGCGTGCTGACCAGCCGGTTTTACGGCATGGGGGACCAGTACAGCATGAAAAAGGCCGTGGTCATCATGTACCGCCTGGAGTTCCTCATCGCCACGGGCTTTGCGCTGGCTGTCGCCTTTAACGCCTCCGGAATCATGGGCATGTATACGACGGACCCCGCCATCAAGGCCGCCGGCACGGGGTATCTGATGATATCGATCGGCACATTCTACCTGAACGGCTATGCCGTCACCTCCAGCGTGGTCTTAAGGAGCGTGGGCAAGGCCAAGGTGCCGATGATTTCCAGTATATGCTCTTTCGGCGTAAATATCTTTTTCAACTGGGTATTTATCTTCGGTCACCTGAGCGCGCCCAGGATGGAGGCCCGGGGTGCCGCGCTGGGAACGCTGCTGGCACGGTGTGTGGAATTTATAGTTACCGTGGGCTATGTCATTTTCAAGGATACGAACATCGGGCTGCGGGTCAAAGACCTGACCATGAAGACCGGGAACCTGATAAAGGAATACATCCGGATTTCCATACCGGTGCTGGTCAGCGATACGCTGCTGGGCTTCGGCAACAGCGCGGTGGCCATGGTTATGGGCCATATCGGGCCTTCCTTTGTGGCAGCCAATGCCATCACCATGGTGGTCATGCAGGTGTCCACGGTAATCAACCAGGGCATCAGCCAGGCCAGCTGTACGATTACCGGCATCACGCTGGGCAAGGGCGAAATCGAAAAAGCCCAGCAGCAGGGCATTACATTTGCCGCCCTGGGCTTCCTGATAGGCGCCATAGGCTGCACGATCATCAATATCATTTCACCCTTCGTCATCAGTGTATACAACATTACGCCGGAGACGGAGGCGCTGGCGTACCAGCTGATGAGGGCGGTAAGCATCACGGTATTCTTTACGGCCTCGAACAGCATCCTGACCAAGGGCGTCTTAAGGGGCGGCGGCGACACCAGGTTCCTTATGGTGGCCGACATCCTCTTCCTGTGGGTGTGCAGCATCCCCTTAGGCTACGCGGCCGGCCTGGTATGGCATCTGTCCGGCTTCTGGATTTACCTGTGCCTGCGTATCGACCAGTTCATCAAGTCCATCTGGTGCCTGTTCCGCTTAAGGAGCCGGAAATGGATTAAGAAGATCAAGAATGCCCAGCGGGAATAATCCCGGCAGGACTTCGGCTGACGTATAACGGACATACAAAGACTGAAATGAAGAAGACCTTTCCCCCTTCAGGAAGAGCCGGAGGAAGGTCTTCTTTTTTGTGAAAAATCACATTATTCCTTTAGTGATTTAAAAATTTAAACCATAAAAATGTTGCATTCTTTTCAATCATGGTTTAGTATATTTTAAATAATATACAGTAATAAATTATATGGATTTTAAGAATACCGGCCCCGTGTTTCCCGCAGGAGACGGGCTAAAAGGAAAGGCGGTTTTTATGAAGATTACGAAGGTAACCATAGACAAATTCAATGTGCCCCTGGCGGAGCCCTTCGAGGTGGCCTTCGGCGTCATCGAAGGAGCGGATTCCTGGATTGTGAAAATCGAAACGGACGAAGGGCTTTACGGACTGGGAAGCGCCAGCCCCCTGGCCTTTGTGACCGGTGAAACAAGCGAAACCTGCCGCCTGGTGATGGACATGTTCGCGAAGGCGTTTATCGGCTTCGATCCTCTGGATATCGCCGGTGCCCACGCGCTGATGGAAAGCCTGATCTACAGCAACGGTTCCGCAAAATGCGCTTTTGACGTTGCCCTTTACGACATCATCGGCAAAGCGCAGAACCTTCCGGTGTACAAGGTGCTTGGCGGCACCGACCCGGTGGTGCACAACGACATTACCATCGGCATCAATACGCCTGAAGTGATGGCGGAGCATGCGCACAGATATGTGCATGAAAAGGGCTTTGACATCCTGAAGGTCAAGGTGGGCAAAGACCTGGAGAAAGACCTTTACGCACTTGAGCTTATCCGCAAGGAGGCGGGGGAGAACGTCCGCATCCGTATCGATGCCAACCAGGGCTACGACGTGGAAACCGCCCTTGCCGCCCTGGCAGCCTATGAGAAAATCGGCATCGACGCCGCGGAGCAGTTCCTGCCCTGGTGGGATTTCGACGGCGCGGCGGAGCTGATGCGCAGGAATACAACTTCCGTCAAGCTCATGCTGGACGAATCCATCCACACGGTTTACGACGCCAGGCGGGCAGTCAGCATGAAATGCTGTGATTTCTACAACATCAAGCTGATGAAGTGCGGCGGCCTTTACACCGGCGCCCAGATAGCGGATGTAGCGGAAGAAAACGGCATCGGCTGCATGGTAGGCTGCATGGAGGAGAACAAGATTTCCCTGACCGCGGGCATCTCCCTGGTGGCGGCAAAGAAGGCCGTGGTGGAAGCGGACTGCGACAGCTTCATGTTCTTCAAGAACGACGATGACGGTATCCGGGGCGGCTTTGACCGCAGGGGCGACATCTTCACGCTGCTGGAGAAACCGGGCCTGGGCATCCTGGAAGAAGACCTGTAAAGCAAATAATATCCGAATGTGAATATACCGAACCATAAAACCTGCAGGAAATAAAAGGAGAAGTAAAATGGCAGATATGGAAAAAATCCGCAAAATGATAAATGAGGAGCTTGCAAACTGGGATCTTCCCTCCATTGGTGTGGGAATCGTCAAAGACGGTGAAGTTGTACTGGCCGAAGGCTTCGGCATGGCGAATATAGAGAAAAACCTGGCGTCCAACCCGGATGCGCTGTACCAGATCGGTTCCTGCTCCAAGGCATTCACCGCGGCTGCCTGCGCGAAGCTGGTGGATATGGGGAAGCTGGAGTGGGACAAACCCATCCACAATTATATGCCCTGGGTGGAATTCAAGGATACCTTCACCACCATGAACGTGACCGTGCGCGACCTCCTCTGTCACAGAACGGGCCTTCCCCGGCATGACGCCTACTGGATCAACGGCCCCCAGAGCAGGTATGAGTGCGTTTATAATTTAAGAAACATGACCCCCGCATGGTCCTTCCGTTCCCACTGGTGCTACCAGAACACCTGCTTCGTGCTGGCCGGCATGCTGGTGGAAACCCTGTCCGGCAAAAGCTGGGAGGATTTTGTGCAGGAAGAAATCTTCAATCCTTTAGGCATGACCAGATCCTTCTTCTATGTGGATGATATCGCGAATGACGGCAATGCTTCCGTCGGCTACGGCAGGGTGATGCCCACCGACCTTACCGGCTGGAAAAGGGTTGATTTCCTGAAGAGCGACCGGGAAGACAAGGCTGCCGGCGTCGGCGCGCCTTACGGCCCCGCAGGCTCCATTGTTTCCACTGTCAACGATATGCTTAAATGGGTGCAGTTCAACCTGAACAACGGCAAGGTAGGAGAGGAGCAGGTTATTTCCGAGGAAAATATGAAGGAGCTGCACAAGCCCCAGATGCTGATGAGCGCTGCCCTGCTGGTTCCCTTCCCTGAGGAAGACATGTATTCCTACGGCATGGGCTGGTTCACCGAGATGTTCCGGGGACACTTAAGGGTGCAGCACGGCGGCAACATCAACGGGTATTCCGCCCTGGTCACCATGGTACCGGATCAGAACCTGGGCATCGTAACTTTGGTGAACTTCGACAACGGCTTCATGACCTACGGCGCTTCCTACCAGATCACCGACGAGTTTTTGGGCGTGGAAGACGGCGACTGGAACAACCGCTGGCGTGAAATCGTAAAACAGGTGTTCGCGTCCGCGCCGGAGCAGATGAAGATGCTCAGGGGAGAGAAGATTGAAGGAACTTCTCCCAGCCATGACCTGGATGCATTCACAGGAACCTTCCGCAATGCCACTTATGGCGATGTTGTCATCGGAAAAGACGAAAACGGCCTGACATTTACTTATAACAAGGCTTCATCTCCCATGGAACATTTCCATTATGATACCTTTACCATTACAGATGTCCATCATCTGCTGTCCGGCATGAACGTGCTCTTCAAAACGGACAAAGCCGGTACGGTAAATGAACTGGATATCGGCATCACCCTCGAGCCTACGCTGCCGGATGAGGCATTTATCCGCATAAAGGAAGAAGCCTGAAGCACGGATCGTGTATGATACAGAAATGAAGAGAGGTTACGTCAGATGAGCAAAGTAAATCTGGATAAAATAACCGCGAAAATAGAAGAGCAGCTGAAGCGCTGGGATGTACCAGGTTTAAGCCTTGCCGTGGTGCAGGACGGTGAGACCGTCTTTGCCGGCGGCGTGGGCTTAAGGGACAATGAAAGCCTTCCCTTTACCGGGGATACCCTGGTACAGATCGGTTCCTGCTCGAAAGCCTTTACGGCAACGCTGATTGCCCGTCTGGCCACAGACGGACTTCTGGATATGGACAAACCTGTTGCGGAATACATACCGGGCTTTAAGCTTTCGGATGACTATGCCACGTTGCATCTGACCATCCGGGATTTCTTAAGCCACAGAAGCGGCCTTCCCCGGCATGAATATGCCTGGTACGGTTCCGGCTACAGCCGGAACGAACTGGTATACAACCTGCGGTTCCTGCAGATGAACCAGCCGGTGCGTTACAAATACCAGTATTCCAACTTCAACTACCTGATTGCCGGGGCCCTGGTGGAAGCGGTGACGGGGATGAAGTTTGAAGACGCCATGACGGAGAAGCTGATAAAGCCCCTGGGCCTTAAGCATACCTTCGTTTACCTGGACCAGGTGGAGTCGGAAGAAGACCATGCGCTGCCCTTCGATCACAGCGAGGAATATACCATGACCGGCATCCGGCGGGTGGATTACTACGAATCCCCCGCGGAATTTCGTTCGGAAAACGCAAAAGAAAGGGTAGGAGACCCCACAGGCCCTGCGGGATGCATTGTAAGCAATGCGAAGGATATGGCTGTCTGGATTAATTTCAATCTGGCCGGCGGGAAAACGGCGGACGGCGTGCAGCTGGTGCGTCCGGACCTGATGCAGCTTATCTATACGTCCCACATTACTACCGGCGATGACCCGGCCATGCTCCCCGAGAGGAGTATGAACAGCTACGCCCTGGGCTGGAGCATCATAAATTACCGGGGGCATAAGCTCGTGGAGCACGGCGGTTCCCTTCCGGGATTCATTGCATCCACATCTTTCATGCCGGATCTGAACCTGGGTGTTTTCGTCTGCGCCAACATGAACGTCTGCCTGATTACGGAAGCAATATTCTGTGAAATTATCGACGATGTCCTTGGCGCGCCGGACGGAAACTGGTACGACCGCATGTATGCTTATAATGACGCCATGTTCAGGCAGGTGGTGGATTATTTCAAATCCTTCGGCGGCGAACCGCTGCCGGATACAAAACCCGCCCATCCGCTGGCCGACTATGCGGGAGAGTACCGGGCACCGGGCTACAACCGCTTTATTATCACGGAAAAGGAAGGACAGCTTACAGCGGATTTCAACACCTGGAAGCCGGCTTTGCGGCACCACCACTATGAATCCTTTGCAACCTGCGGGTCCATCGGCGAGCTGCCGGCAGGCCTGATTCTGACCTTCGGCACCGACGGTACCGGTAAAGTCAGTACGCTTACCGTGACGCTGGGCAGTGAAGCAAATCTCAACCCCATTGTATTCGTTAAAGTGAAGGAGGATGCGTCATGAAGACAGATGAACAGTTCTGGGCGGAGTTCCCCGACATTGCGGAAGCAGCATTGAAAACATGGGATGCGCCTTCCGTAGGCATCGGCGTCATTAAGGACGGGAAAGTCGTTTTCAGCGGCGGTTTCGGCCTTCGCGACGTTGAAAACCGGCTGAAATCCGACGGACAGACCCTGTACATGATCGGTTCCTGCACCAAATCCTTTACCGCGGCCCTGTGCGGTATCTTCGCAGACAAAGGGCTCGTGGATCTGGAAACCCCCATCCGGAAATATGTGCCGGAAGTGGAGCTGATGGATCCCCTGGCCAACAGGGAATGCACTTTAAAAGACCTGCTGAGCCACAGAACCGGGCTTCCCAGACATGAATATTCCTGGTACGGCACGGATTATACCAGGGAGCAGATGGCGGACCATATGCGGTACTTTGAACCGTCCCAGCCTTTCCGGCAGACCTTCCAGTACTGTAACTACGGCTATATCCTGGCGGGCTATATTCTGGAGAAGATTTCCGGCAAAACCTGGGAACAGCTGATTTCCGAATATATTTTCGAACCGCTGGATATGAAACGCTCCACATATTATCTGGAGACCATGAAGGAAGACGGAAACCACGCGGAGCCTTATGCCCATGAAAAGGCAGGCGGCGGCCAGACGGGCATGGAACGGATTCCGTTCTTTGTTTCTCCCGTGGAAGACCGGGAAAAGGGCATCGGTACACCCTTGGGCCCGGCCGGTTCCATTTATTCCGACGCGGAGGATATGCTCAACTATGTGAACATGTTCCTGAACAGGGGTAAGGCAGGTGAGACGCAGGTGATTTCCGAAGCGATGGTCACGGAACTGACCAAAGGCCAGATTATGCGGAACAATCCGCTGGACCTGCCGAATCCCGAAACGGAGATGATGACCTACGCCTGCGGCTGGTTTGCGGAATTCTTCCGGGGACACAAGCTTCTGCAGCACGGGGGCAACATCAACGGCTTCTCCGGCTTTACCAGCTTTATGCCGGACCTGAACCTTGGTATTGTGGCCTACACCAACATGGACAGCTGTTTTGTGCATTTCGCCCTGGCCAGAACCATTTACGACCATTATCTTGGGGCGGAAGGCGGCAACTGGGTGAACCGGTATCATGATTTTGTGAAGGAAAGCCATGACCAGCTTCCGGTGCTGTTAAAGGCCTTTACCGGGGAGCAGGTGCCTTATACCGCGCCTTCGCATCCGATAGAGGAGTACACCGGCACCTACAGGAGGGACGGCTATTCGGATATGGCCATCCGTCTTGAGGAAGGCCGCCTGGTGATGGATTTCATCGGTGCGGTGATTAAACTGGACCACTATCATTATGACACCTTCGTCACTGCAGATATCGTCGGTGAACTGCCGGGCGGCATGCCGGTGCATTTTTCCGCAGCTTACGTGGGCGGTAAAATCGAAACCTTACGGATGCCCCTGGTTACCGAAGCGGGCGGCGAACTGGTCTGCTTTAAGAAGGTCTGAACAGAGAAGGAAAAAATACAGTTAAGAAGGGATTGACTGCATGGGTAAATATATCATTAAAAGAATATTGTATATGATACCGATGCTGTTCTGCGTTATCCTCGTTATTTACCTGATAATGAGCCTGACGCCGGGCGATCCGGCGTCGAACATACTGCCGCTTACCACGCCGCAGTCGGTAAAGGATGCCTACAATATTTCCGTGGGCTACACCGGGTCTTTGGGTGCCCGTTTCCTGGGTTATCTGAAAGGCCTGTTCTCCATGAACATCCTTTCCTATACCACGCAGGAGAATATATTCGGCGAACTGGCCCAGCGGTTTCCCATTACTTTTGTGCTCGGCCTGATTTCTTTCCTGCTGGCAGCCGTTATCGGCATTTCCTTAGGGATTCTAAGCGCGGTGAAGCAGTATTCCTTCATCGATACCACCCTGACGGTGATCGCGGTGTTTTTCGGTTCGGTGCCGGCCTTCCTGCTGGCCTCTCTGGGCGTGCTTCTTTTCGCCGTGCGGCTGGGGGTGCTTCCCAGTTTCGGGCTGAATGACGGCCTGAAATCCTTTGTGCTGCCGGTGGCGGCATTGACCATTTCCGCCATACCGGTGCTTTCCAGGATGACCAGATCCAGTATGCTTTCCGCTTTGAACCAGGATTATATCCGGACCGCCAGGGCGAAGGGCTGCAGCGAAAAACTGGTTATCTGGAAGCATGCCTTAAAAAACGCCAGCCTGCCCATTATCACGCTTTTAGTGACCGGCTTTGCCGGCATCCTGGGCGGCTCCGTTATCATTGAACAGATATTTTCCATTCCCGGTATCGGCATGTATATGCTGCAGGCCATTAATTATAAAAATGTGCCTGTGGTCATGACCTGCGCGCTGATTCTGGCCTTCATCTTCATGGTGGCCATGGTGCTGCTGGACATCTTTTTCGCCCTTATCGACCCGAAAATCCGAGCGAGGTACAAGTGATGAGAGAGAAGAAGCTGAAATCCACCATACAGGCCAACCGCACCAAAAGCATGGCGTCTGATGTCGCAAAGCGCTTTTTCCGCAATAAGGCGGCTGTCATCGGGCTGATTATTATCTGTGTTGTATTATTCCTGATCATTTTCGCAAACGTGCTGATCCCGAAGGAAATGGTCACTTCCTACGATGTCCGGGCCAGAATGTCAGGTCCTTCCGCGGCCCACTGGTTCGGCACGGACAACATCGGGCGGGATACCTTCGCCCGGATTGTCTACGGTACCCGGATCACCGTCGGCATCGGTGTCGGCGCAACCCTGATAAGCCTCCTGTTCGGTGCAATCCTGGCAGCAATCTGCGCCTTGTTCCGAAAGGCGGACATGGTCATCATGCGTATCATCGACGTATGGAACTGTATCCCCGCCATCCTGCTCGCCCTGGTTTTCCTGGCTGTCTTCGGCGGGAGTGTCTCCAATATGGTCCTGACCCTGGCTTTGGTGAATATGCCCGGCTTTACCGCCCGGATACGAAGCGTGCTTCTGTCCATCGTGGAGCAGGATTATGTGAAAGCAGCCCGCATCAGCGGTACAGGCAACCTGAAGCTGGTATTCCGGCACATTCTGCCCAACGCGGTGAATACCATTATCGTGGACGCGACCATGACCATCTCGGCCATGATGCTTTCCGCGGCCGGCTTAAGCTTCATCGGCATGGGCGTTGCACCGCCTTCGCCGGAGTGGGGCGCCATGCTGAACTATGCCACGGCGTATTACCGTACTGCGCCGCTGCTCCTGATTTTTCCCGGTGCGGCAGTGGTGATTACCGCACTGGCCATCAACCTTTTCGGCGACGGGCTGCGTGATGCCCTGGACCCGAAGAGCATGAAATAAGGTAGCGGAGGTATCTATATGGACAGAAGTAAACCTCTGCTTTCGGTCAATGATTTAAGTGTTGATTTCCGGATTGACAGAAAAACCACACTGCATGCGGTACGGCATGTGAGTTTTGAAATCTATCCCGAGGAAACCCTGGGGATCCTGGGGGAATCCGGCTGCGGCAAATCCGTTACCTGCATGTCGATCCTGCAGCTGAACCCGGCGCGGACCACCACCTATCCCACCGGCTCCATCCTGTTTGAGGGAGAAGATCTGCTCACGCTGAACGGGAAGCAGATGCAGCATATCCGGGGCAATAAAATCTCCATGATTTTTCAGGAGCCCATGACGGCGCTGAATCCTCTGTACACCATCGGCAACCAGCTGTTGGAGGCCATCCGCATCCACAACCCGAACATGGAGAGGGCGGACGCGAAGGATATGGTGCTGGAGGCTTTGAATTCCGTACGGATTCCGAATCCGGACCTGATTTTTGACTCCTATCCCTTTACCTTAAGCGGCGGC
This sequence comes from Eubacterium sp., assembly GCA_017433825.1. GTDB lineage: Bacteria > Bacillota > Clostridia > Lachnospirales > Lachnospiraceae > Alectryocaccobium. Next base: position 106,319 of record JAFRGL010000012.1, read on the forward strand.
ATGCTGCAGCGGAGCATGATTGCCATGGCCATGCTGGCAAAGCCGAAGCTTCTTATCTGCGACGAGCCCACCACAGCGCTGGACGTAACCATCCAGGCCCAGGTGTTGGAGCTGATGAATGATCTGAAGGAAAAAGAGAAGACATCGATTATCTTTGTCACCCACGACCTTGGTGTTATCAATGAGATGTCGGACCGCGTCATGGTCATGTACGGCGGCAGAAAATGCGAGGAAGGGGATGCGGTCGAAGTGTTCCTGCACCCGGCGCGTCCGTATACAAAGGGGCTCATCGCTTCCCATCCTTCACCGGATTATACCGGAAGGCGCCTGCCGACCATACCGGGCAACGTGCCTTCCCTGCGGGATATGCCGAAAGGCTGCCCGTTCAACAACCGGTGCAGCAAGGCATCTGACCGCTGTCAGGATGAATTTCCGGCTTATGAAACCGTAGGAGGCAACCACTGTGCAGCCTGTTTTGCACCGGAAAGCGTAAAGGAGGCGGCAGAAGATGGAACCGTTTAAATACGAATACCATGAACAGTTTTTCCTGGAAGCGGATGATTTGTGCATGCATTTCCCGGCAAAAACCGACAGCTTCGGCCGTCCGGTCAGCTGGATCCATGCAGCGGATCATGTCACCTTCAAGGTGCCGAAGGGAAAGACGCTGGGCATCGTCGGCGAGTCCGGCTGCGGCAAATCCACCGTGGGCAAGATGCTGATCAACCTGTACCAGCCCACATCCGGCAGAATCCTGTATGACGGGGTGGACATTACCCATTTAAAGGGCAGCAGGCGCAAACCGTATATTAAGAAGATGCAGCTGGTCTGGCAGGACCCCTATTCCTCTCTGGACCCCCGCATGCGGGCGGGAGCGATTATTGAGGAAGGCATGAAGAATTTCCTGCCGGAACTGTCCGCCGAAGCGCGCAGGACGCGCATGCTGGAAATCCTGCACATGTGCGGGCTTTACGAGGAACATGCCGATTTCTACCCGCATCAGTTTTCCGGCGGCCAGAGACAGCGGGTCTGCATTGCCAGGGCCCTGTCCACCGACCCGGAGCTTATCATCTGCGACGAGGCGGTTTCAGCCCTGGACGTATCCATCCAGGCCCAGATTATCAACCTGCTGATGGATCTGCAGGAGCAGATGCAGCTCACCTACCTGTTCATCAGCCACGATTTGAACATCGTACGGTTCATTTCCGATGAAATCATCGTCATGTACCTGGGAGAAATCGTGGAGCGGGGCACCATGGAAAAGGTATACCTGAACCGTGCGCACCCCTATACAAAGGCCCTTTTTGCCGCCACGCCCTCTTTTACACCGGGAAAGAAACCGGAAAAAAGAACCCTGCTGCAGGGGGATGTCATCTCCCCGGTTGACCCGCCGGCAGGCTGCCGGTTTGCCAGCAGATGCCCCTGCGCCACTGCGAAATGCAAAGAGGAACCGCAGTGGACCCAGGTGGAAGAGGATCACTACGTCAGATGTCATCTGTTTGGCTGATAGTTAAGTCAGATGATAACGGCAGCTGTTATTGTTTCGCAGAAGCTGCTGCCGTATCATATATAAATTGCCGTAACGGGCGGAAAGCCCCGGCAGGAAAAAGATTATTATTTTTGGAGGTAGATTATGAAAAAGAAAACAATCCTTGCGCTGCTTCTGGCAGGCGTGATGGCGGTTTCCATGCTTTCCGGCTGTTCCGGTTCCGGTTCAGGCGGCTCCGGCGGCGGAAGCACCGAAGCGTCTTCTGAAAGCGGCGGCAAAACCAGCGGCCTTACCAGGCCCACCACCAAGGGTAAAGAAGAAAATGCACTGTATCTTTCCATTGTACAGGCGCCGAACACGCTGGATCCCGCGCACTTTGCTCTTCAGGCAGAAGACTGGATTCTGATGCAGATTTACGAGCCGCTGTTTTTCGAAGACAATGACGGCAATCCGGTCTATGTGCTGATTGACGACATGGTAGTTGCCGAAGATGACTCGAAGGTGGAATTCACCTTGAAAGAAGGCGTGAAATTCCATTCCGGAGACGTCCTGACGGCTTCTGACGTCGCCTATTCCCTGGCCAGATCTGAGAATTCGACTTTACTGGCGGCTGTGTGGCCATACATTGAATGTGAAGTGATCGATGATACGCACTTCAATTTCAACTTCCCCTATGCGGATCAGGGCGCCGGTTTTTCCGCAGTGGCACCCTATATGGCCGGTTTCTGCATCGTGAACGAATCTTATTGTGAAGGCGTTCTGGCTGACAAAAATGACGACCTGAAGTTCAACTGCGACGGTACCGGCGCTTATAAGTTTGAGAGCATGAGCAGCACCGGCGATACCGTTCTGACCAGATTTGAGGACTATTACGGGGAAGCTTCCATTGATACACTTTATTTCTCGGTTATCACCGGCAACCAGGAGCTGGCTTTTGAGGCAGGCGATATCGACTATGCCATGTATACCGGTTCCACCTATAAAGTCATCAAGGAATATGATAATGTTTATGCCTATGCGCAGCCTGTAAACGGGGTTATCTTCCTGGTTACCAATATGACGGAAAATGCCGTTACGCATGATCCCAACGTCCGCGAAGCCATTGTCCATCTGCTGAACAAAGAGGATATTACCATTGCCGCCACAGACGACTCCGGTACGCCGGCAGATAACCTGGCTTCCCAGATGGTACAGTACTGGGAAGACTGCTGCACCCATTTTGAACTGGATGTGAACAAGGCCAATGAACTGATGAGCGCGGCCGGCTACAGTGAGTCGAAGAAAGCGGAACTGACGCTTATCGTTATGAGCGCTTACCCCGCCTGGGTATCCGCCTGCAGTATCGTCAAGGAAAACCTGGAACAGTCCTACTTCACCGTGAATATTGAAGAAGTGGCAGACACCAGCAGATATTTCACCCAGGACTTTGATCTGGCCTTTATTTCCATCGGCCTGACCACCAGCTTTACATCCTACAGCATGATCTTTGACAGCACCACCGGCATGAACCTGTCCGGCGTTTCCGAAGAGGATGCAAAGCCCGTACTGGATGCCTTTGCAGCAATTAAGGACGAAGAGACCACCCATGAAGCCATGAAAGCTGTCGTGGACAGCATGATTTATATCCCGTTAAGCTACATGAACACCTTCCTGGCTTATGACGGAGACCTGAACACTGCCCCGTTCTATACCGCCAGCGGTATTGTTTTCTACCGGGAGTTCTCCTGGTAATAAGTTTTAAGGTTAAGGGCCGGCTTTTATGCCGGCTCTTTTTTTGTGGAAAATGTCTGCACTATGTGATAAAATAACAGTTAATCATAGGAAGTCTGCCCAAAAAAGGAGCGTTCTCCTTTTGCGGCATTTGTAAACAGACAGAAGACATACGCAAACCGAAAGGAGAAGAAAATGGAAGTCAGAGAATGGACCTGGTTTGATATCCCGGAATACGAAGGAACCCCGGAAGGCGCTGAGAGGATTACTCCGAATCCCGGTGATGAAGTCGGCGTCATGTATATTCCCGACGTGGAATACGCCGAAGTGGACGGCATTCACTTAAAGCTTCAGATTTTAAGGCCGATGAACAGAAGAGACCCCATGCGCACTTTCCCCTGTATCTGTTACGTTCCCGGCAGCGCCTGGCAGAAGCAGGAGATGTATATGAACCTGCCTGAGCTGGCGGCCCTGGCCAAGAGGGGCTATGTGGTGGCTGCCATCCAGTACAGGCATTCCCGCCAGGCCACTTTCCCGGCCCAGATCCAGGATATGAAGAACGCCATCCGGTTTATGAAATTCAACGCAATGATGTACGGCGCGGATCCCTCTAAGTTCTTTGTAGCCGGTTCATCCTCAGGCGGCCATACCGCCATGTTCAATCCGATTATCTATGACTGGCATATTGACGACAGGAACATGTTCGGCATGTTCGGCGTCAACGCGAAGGTAAAGGGCATTATCAATTATTTCGGTTCCGTTTCCTGCATTATGCCCGACGGCAACCCCACCACCATCAACCACAAGCTGCCCTGGAGCCCGGAAGGCATGTTCTTAGGCTGCAACCTGTACGACAACTGGGAACTGGCCAAAAAGGCCACCGTGGTGGAAAACATCACCCCTGAGCTTCCCATGCCTCCCGTATGCATTTTCCACGGCACCAAGGATACCGTTGTGAATACGAAACAGAGCGTTGAACTGTATGAAAAGCTGAAAGAATGCGGCAAGGACGTGCGTCTGTACCTGGTGGAAGGCGCGGATCACGGCGGCGGCGAATTCTCATCCGACAAGGTGCTGGACAAGGTGGATGAATTCATCCGCTACTGTCTGGAAAAGAACGAAGAAGCATAATCATAAGTGACCTGAAACAGTACCCGGTAAGTTAATAAAGACATGGGAGGAAAATCAAATGAAGAGCTATGAGCACATTTTCCAGCCGATCAAAATCGGCCCCTTTACCGCAAGAAACCGTATTGAGGTTTCCCCGGCAGAGCCTTTCCTGTGCACCAGGGACGGCCTGGTAACCGATGAATTTGTCACCTTCACCGCGCAGTTTGCCAAAGGCGGCGCCGGTATCGTGACCGTGGGCGACAGTACCGTAAACCAGGAATACGCCAATGAAAACCATTTCGTTGTCAACCTGGCTGACCCCTATGTGGTGCACGGCATGGTCAAGGTGGTGGATGCCATTCACCGTTACGGCGCGCTGGCTTCCATCGAGCTGAACTTAAGGAACCATCAGCTGCCCGCGGATATGACCGTGGAGGAGATTAAACAGATTATCGCGGACTTTACCCTTTCCGCAGAGCGCTGCGCCAAGGCAGGCTTCGATATCATCATGCTGCACGGCGGCCACGGCCATACCGTAGCCCAGTTCTATTCGCCCCAGCTGAACAAGCGTACCGACGAATACGGCTGCGGCACCTTCGAAAACCGCTGCCGGTTTGCCATGGAGCTGATTGACTCCGTACGCGCGGTTATCGGCCCGAACAAGGCCATTGACTACCGTATCAGCGGCGACGACCTGACCCCAGGCGGCGTAGGCGTGGAAGACTCCCTGGCATTTGCCAAAGCCATCCAGGACAAGATTGATATCATCCATGTGTCCGCAGGCAACCTGTATTACCTGCCCTCCATGGCTTATACCATTCAGTCCACCTATCTGCCCCTTGCGACCAACGTGCGCTTTGCGAAAAGATTCAAGGAAGAGCTGCATATCCCGGTTACCACCGTCGGCTCCTTCAATATGGACCTGGCGGAAGACGCAATAGCCGAAGGAAAGGCCGATGTGGTGGCCATGATCCGGCAGTTCATCGCGGACCCGGACTGCGTCAACAAGGCGAAATTCGGCAAGGGCGACGAAATCCGGCCGTGCCTGCGCTGCAACATGTGCACCGGCTCCGACCCCCACGGCTGTCCGAAGCCCTTAAGATGTTCGGTCAACCCCGTCCAGGGACGCCAGCCCATCTTTGATAACATTCCTCCCGTGAAAGAAGGCACCAAGGTGGTGATTATCGGCGGCGGCTGCGCCGGTCTGGAAGCGGCTAGGCAGCTGGATGCCAGAGGCGCGAAAGTTGTGCTCTTCGAGCAGGATGACCATCTGGGCGGCTCCCTTATCCCCGCCGGCGCCAATGCCTTAAAGGGCGATGTGAAGCGCTATGCCGAGTGGTCCGTACGTACCGCGCAGAGACTGAAAAATGTGGAAATCCGCCTGAATACGAAGGCTACGCCGGAGCTGGTAACTCTGGAAAAACCGGATACGGTTATCGTTGCCGTGGGCAGCAAACCCTTTATCCCGGAGATTCCGGGCATTCACGGTGAAAATGTGGTTCTGGCCTCCGACGTGGATATGGGCCTTGCCCAAACCGGTGATAAGGTCGTCTGCATCGGCGCGGGCCTTACCGGAACGGAAACCGCGGTTGCCCTGGCAAAGGAAGGCAAGGACGTCACACTTATTGATAAACTTTCCACCGAAGAAATCGATGCCAACGGCCTGGGTTCCCGGTCTGTGGCGGCGGGCCTGAGAGGTATCGGGGCTGCGGCAGGCGTCAAGGTTATCACCGGCCTTGCTGCGAAACAGTTCTTCGACAACCTTCTTGTTGCGGAAAACGAAAAAGGCGAGAGAGTGGAGCTTCCCTTTGATACGGCCGTGCTCTCCATGGGCGTCCGCGGACTTGCCGATGAGGCGCGCAAATTCGACCGCCTGGCACCGAACGTGGTTTATGTAGGCGACTGCATGGTGAAAGCCGGCAATATCATGAGCGCCGTTCTGGACGGCTTCTACGCCGCGGTAAATATCTGATCCTAAGGAAAATGACCATGGATTTCAACGACGACAACAAAACGAAAGGCCGCATGGTATTTGACCGGCTGAGCGAAGATGCGCAGAAGTTCTTCCTTGCGTCCGATGCGCTTTCCGTTTGGGAGTACGGAGACGGGGAGGAGAAGAAATACGCTTTCCGGATGCGTGGCTGCCATATCGAATCCGATCTGACCCTGTCCGAACTGGACAAGGCCTTTTCCGAACTGTCATCAGAAACATAAAACCATTTCTGCCGCCCGGGGTTCCGGGCGGCAGCCTTTATTTTCCGGTTGACAGCACATAAGTGTTATGTTATATATACTTTCAAACTCTTTGCACTGCAAAAGACGTAAACCCTTTACACCTATTTACAGTACAAACTGAACAGGCGATGATTTTTGTCATGAAGCCGGGCCCTTTAACGGGCAGCAGAATGAGGTTAAGCACATCTGCGGGACAGTAGTATGTCCGGGGGATGTGTTTTTTTATTTCCCCGGTAAGCTTTGCAGGGTATAACTCATTTTCAGGAGGAATTCATGACAAACAGGGAAATTACCAAAAGACTTTCCGCCGTCGGAATCGGCGGCAACGTACTTCTCTCGGCATTCAAGCTTATCGCCGGTATCTTCGGCAGATCCGGTGCCATGGTATCGGATGCCGTCCATTCCTTATCGGATGTTTTTGCCACCATAATTGCTTTCCTCGGCGTAAAACTGTCTGAAAAACAGGCGGATGAAAGCCATCCGTACGGCCATGAGCGGTTTGAGTGCGTGGCTTCCATGGTTCTGGGCGTTATCCTGGGCGTAACCGGCGTCGGCATCGGTTATACAGGCGTCAGAAATATCTTCAGCGGGGATTTTAAGAATCTGCAGGTGCCCACCATCCTGCCCCTTGTCGCAGCCATTGTTTCCATTGTTGCAAAGGAAATCATGTACCGCTACACCATGCACTACGCGAAAATGATGAATTCCGCAGCCTTCGAGGCGGATGCCTGGCATCACCGGTCGGACGCTTTCTCCTCCATCGGTTCCCTTATCGGCATTGTCGGTGCAAGGCTGGGACTTCCGGTGATGGACCCCATTGCCAGCGTGGTTATTGCCGCCTTTATCCTGAAAGTGGCATATGAGATTATCAGGGACGCGCTGGATCAGATGATGGACAGTACGGCAGGCGCGGATTATGAAGAAAAGCTGAAAAACTTCATCGAAGGCAGCGAAGGTGTGGAGGGCATTGACCTTCTGCACACCAGGAAGTTTTCCAGCAGGATTTACGTGGATGTGGAGATTGCGGTGGACAGGAACAGTTCGCTGATTGCCGCCCATGAAATAGCGGAAAGGGTACACGACGGCATTGAAGAGAACTTCCCGGAAGTCAAGCATGTGATGGTGCATGTCAATCCCGGGAAGGAGAAGCCGGCGGACTGACGTGAGTATATAAAAATGAGGGTTAGTTTACGCGGAAATGTTAGGCATTTCCGCGTTTGTTTTTCCAAAAGGTGAATGATACAATTTAAACATAAGAATCATTTACATTGCAGGAAAGACAAAGGAGAAGCAGAACAATGGCAAAGATTACACCGAAGGAAAACTGGCTGCGCCTGGGAAGAGGCGAGATGCCGGCTTATGTTCCCCGCTTTACCATGATGGGAGACGAATATCTGGGCGAAGCGGCGGTTAAGATGCTGATGCCCAGGATTTTTGAGCAGAATCATTTCACCGACGGCGGCTATGATATGTGGGGCGTGCGTTATGTGGCGGATGCCAATACCGGAGCTACCCTTCCCGAGCCCGGCAATTTCATACTGCAGGATATCGAGGACTGGGAGAAGGTCATCAAATTCCCGAAACAGCCCGAGGGCATTGACTATGAGAAAATGTACGAGCAGGACCTTATCGCCATGAAGGTGGACAGGGAGAAATCCGCTGTTATGGCCGGCCCGGGATTGATGCCCTTCCAGCAGCTGGTGGCTTTCATGGGCTTTACCGAAGGCCTGATGGCCCTGCTTACCGATCCTGATTCCGTCAAGGATATGCTGAACGCCATGGTGGACTTCCTGGAGCCTACCATGTATGCGACGGTGGAGTATTACAAACCGGACATCTGGTACCTTCTGGATGACTCGGCGGCAAAAGAGACGCCCTTCTTCTCCATGGAAGTTTACAGGGACGTGTTCAAGCCGATTTACGCCCGCCTGGCGAAGCCTGCCACGGACAGGGGCATTCCGGTGGAATTCCACAACTGCGGCCGCTGCGAGGATCAGATCCAGGATATGATCGATTTCGGCGTGAAATACTGGGATCCTGCCCAGGAGACCAATGACCTTCTGGCGGTCAAGGAGAAATACAAAGGCAAAATCTGCATCTGCGGCGGCTGGGACTGGGATCACCACATCCCGAAGAACTGGCCCGACTTCGACGAAGAGGAAATCCGCCAGGGAGTGCGGGATTCCATTGACAAATATTCGGAAGGCGGCGGTTATGCCTTCGGCGGCGGCGTGCCCGGACTGAATCCGGCTGCGAAGCGCGTCAATGAAATCGTCCGGGACGAAGTACACTGGTACGGCCGGAAGGTTTACGGTTATACCGATTGATTTGCGGACATTTCCGCGGCATATTTTTCTTAAAAAATCCGGCCTGCTTCTTGTTGCAGGCCGGATTCAGCGTTATAATAGATACAGTTGTAAGGCATTTATTTAGAACTTTGTCCGGCAGGCGTGCCGGAGGGAGGAGAAGAATATGAAAATACTGTTGGTAGGAGGATTCCTGGGGTCGGGAAAGACCAGCTTTATCATCAAACTGGCGCATCATATGATTGACGACCTGGGCATCTCCAATATCTGTATCCTGGAAAATGAAATCGGTGAGATCAGCGTGGACGACAAGGTCCTGGCGGGTTCCGGCTACCAGGTAAGGGGGCTTTTCGCCGGCTGCGTATGCTGCACCCTGGCGGGAGAACTGCCCACCAGCATCCGGGCCATTGAAAAAGACATCAATCCCGACTGGATTATCATGGAGGCGACGGGTGTTGCCTTCCCCTACAGCATCGCGGAGAATTTAAAGGGTTCCCTGGGCATGGAGTGCCGTATCGTAACCCTGGCGGACGCCCAGAGGTGGAACCGGCTGGTAAAGGCGATGTCGCATCTTTTTGTCTACCAGATGAAGGACGCGGATGTGGTGCTGGCCAACAAGGCAGACCTGGTGGATGCCGATACCTTAAACGAAGTCATAGCTTCCATCAAGGAAGTGTCCGGCTGCGAAGAAGTGGTGCCCACCTGCGCCAACGAAGGAATCGATTCAAAGCTGCTTGACCGGATTATCACCGGGGAAGCGTAAATGCGGGCGGCCTGCAGCGGATTTATCCGCCGGCGGGAAAGAAGGAGAAGAACATGGAAGAGAAAGATAAAGAATTAAAAGAGAAGGAAGAATGCGGCTGCGGCTGTGAGGAAGAGCACGGGCATCATCACCATGATCATGAGCATCATCATGACCATGATCACGAACACCATCACCATGACCATGATCACGAACATGAGCATCACCATCACCACCATGATGAGGACTGTGACTGCCATGAGCACCATCATCATGACCATGATCATGAGCACCATCATCACGATGATGAATGCGAATGCGACGACCCCAACTGCACGGATCCCAGCCATCACCACCACCATCATCACGAGGGCTCGGTGAGTATTTCCCACCATGAGACTTCCGTTATCGGCGCGGTGAAGGGTATCATGAAGGAGAAGGATTTTGAGAAGGCGGAAGCTGCCCTGGCGGAGCAGATGAAGGAATGCGGCCGGCTGGTCACCGATGCAGGAGGCATCATCGGCCATATCAAATTCGTGCTTTCCGGTCCCGGAAAATGCAGCCAGATTTCCGTGACGGATGTGGATGAGAACATCCGCCGCTTCGACGGTACCGATTCTGCGCTGGAAGGCGTGGCGATAGTCTTTATGGTGGAGGATGAAGCCCTGACGGATATTTTGAATAAAACCATCTGCACGCTGATTGAAGAGCAGTAAGGAAGCATGCAGACTGCATAAAGGATAATAGGGACGCGCTGTACTTGCCCCGGTTTCGGACAGGTACAGCGCTTTTTTGTACGATTCCGGCAGATTTTCGGAAAATTCCGGAGCGCTTTTCCGGATGTGAACGAAAAAATTTTATCAATTTCTGACAAGCCGGGACAATTCCGGATTTTTATTATCTAATGAGTGTAACAGAAAGCCCGGACTTGCCAAAATCTTATGGAAGGGAGGGAGTGCAGAACGTCAGAAGCAGAAATTATCAGTCAGAATGAACTGGTCTTAAGGGCGAAAGATAGAGAAGAAGCCGCTTTTTCACTGCTCATGAAAAACTGTGCCAGGGACATGTACAGGGTCGCCATATCGATTCTGTTAAATGATGAGGACGCGGCGGATGCCATTCAGGAGACCATGCTTACCTGCTGGAAGGAACTGAAGAAACTTCGCGAACCCCGGTATTTTAAAACCTGGATGACCAGAATTCTGATAAATAAAAGCTATGCCATCCTGAATACCCGGAAGAACATGGTCCCGCTGGAGGAAGCAATGCTTAAAGACAGGCCTTATGAGGAACCTAACCGGGAATTGAAGGAGATGCTTTCCCTTTTGGAAGAGACCTACCGGGTGCCGATGATGCTGTATTACGGAGAAGGCTACAAGTCGGCGGAGATAGCGGAAATACTGAACATATCGGAAAGCGCGGTAAGAACCCGCCTGCAAAGGGGCCGGGAGAAACTGAAAACAGCATTGGAAGCGGAGGAAGCGATATGAAACCTGAAGAAATATTCGGCCAGGAAATTGAGGTGCCGGAAATTGTCAGCAGCAAAATGGATAACGCTATGAAGGCAATAAAGGAGGATACGATGTATAAAAAAACAGGAATGAAATGGTTTTCAAGAATTGCAGTGGCAGCTGCAGCATGTTTTGCGCTGATTGCGGTAAGCGGAGCAGTGAAAACGCCGGTGACCAATCAGCTGAACCTTACCGTAATGGGCAGTGAACTGAAAGCGGGCGTACCGGTTTATGTCACCAATACCGGGTACGGAGATTTCCACAGTTACGGTATTACAGGCGGAGATAACGGTACGCTCTGCTATGTTGTCGATACCGGTTTTTTCGTGGAAGGGGAAGATGTGCAGTCTGTGACCTACAGCATTAATGAAGGCGCTTTCCAGGTGGTAGAGCCTGCAGATGGAAGCATCATTGTTTCCGGAACGGAATATCCGGGAGAATTGAATGTTCCCCAAATGGGGGGCATCGAGGATGAGAACGGGAATTTTATTTCCAAGACCCGTTATTATACTTCCTTCACGGTTGCCGGCAATGGCCAGACTGCTGCGGATACCTGGATCAGTGTCTGCGGCGTGAAGAATTCGGATTATGTCTTCACGTTCACGGAATCAGCAGAAGAACTCGCGGCCTTTTATCAGAGCCTGGTGGGCGATGTTGTCATAACCTGCACGGTGGAATATACGGACGGAAGCACGCAGACAGCGGACATCGGACTGGGTGTGCGTACCGCCACCTACGGTGAGCTGGGAATCGCGGAGACCGCTGAGTGGGAGAACTACGAAGATGCCTTCATCGTCTTTGAGATGAAGTAAATTAAAACACAAACTGTCAAAAGAGGCTGACGCACTAAAGTATTTATTGCGTCAGCCTCTTTTTGACTTGTGTCAGAACGTAAGGTATAATCAATCCGGAAACAGTTTTGTCTTGCTGTACAGGAGGAACGTTAAAGATGAAAACTTTTGATTGGATTGAGAATACAACCCCGGAGGCGGAAGGCATTCCTTCCTCAGCCGTCCTGCGGTTTCTGGACGCCGTGGAAGAAGAAGGCCTGCAGCTTCACAGCCTGCATATTATCCGGAACGGAAAGCTGGCGGCGGCAGGTGTGGCTGCGCCGTTTACGGAAGACAGCATCCACCGGATTTATTCCGCGGCGAAAGGCATTGTGTCGGCTGCCGTGCTTTTTGCCATAAGCGAAGGATATTTTGATTTTGATACGAAGGTGGTGCCGCTGCTTAAGGCACATATGCCCGAAAATTTGGATCCGCGGTTTGAGGCGCTTACCGTATACCATCTGCTGACCATGACCACCGGCCATAACGCGGAAACCTTCTCGAAGATGCAGCACAGTGACGACTGGGTGCGCACTTTCTTCGAACTGCCGCCGGTGTATGAGCCCGGAACCGTCTTTTTCTACGATATCGGCGCCCAGTATATACTGAATTTCCTGATTCTGCAGGAAACCGGCCTGAACGTGGAAGAGTATCTGAAACCGAGGCTTCTGGACCCGCTGGGCATTGAACTGAAAGCTCTGCACGGCGCGCAGGAAATCTTCAATTCCTCTACCATTCATCTGCGGCCGGCGGACATGGCAAAGCTGGCTCTCTTTTACCTGAATGAAGGAAGCTGGAACGGCAGGCAGCTGCTGGATAAAAAGCTGGCAAAAGAAGCCGGCCGTTTCCATGTGTCCAATTACGATCCAAAGCGGGGATTTACGAATTCCACTGCAGGTTATGCGCTGCATATGTGGCGCAATGCCGTGGGAGGATTCCGGCTGGACGGCGGACAGGGACAGTTCGGCCTGGTGTACCCGGAAGCGGGCATGGCTGTGGGCATGATGTCCTGTGAGCAGAACATGCACCGCATTCTGGAGCTTTTCCAGGAGCACGTGTACCTTGCCTGCCGGTTAAGGCCCCTGCCTGATGACAGGTGTGCGCAGAAAACACTTGAGGACAGACTGGAGAACTGGACGCTGGCGCCGGAGACCTTCCGGTTTTATTCGTCTGATGAGCGGAAGCTGGACGGTACTGTCTGGAAATTTTCGTCAAACAAACCCGGCATAGATACGGTATCCTTCCGGTTCGGGAAAGAAACCACCGTATCCGTAACCTTCGAAGACGGTTCAATGCGCTCTGCAGTGTGCGGAAGAGAAGGAAAATGGCTGCCCGGACGGGGCTTCCTCTTTGCCCGGCAGGAAGAGCTGGAAATCGGCGATCTGGGCCGCATCCTTTTCAGGGACAAGGCGGAAAGCCTGTCAAGTGCCGGCTGGAGAGCGGACGGAAGCTTTGAAATACAGTTCCGAAGCCCTTCCATGCTGAATTATGTATCCGCAAACTTCTTCTTTACCGGTGACGAAGCAAGGCTTACCCTTTCGCCGGAGTTTGCCGCGGAACCCGGCTCGGCCGCACTACCCGGTATCTTCCCGGCACCGCCGAAGCCTGTTGTAATCCCGGGAAGAAAGTGCTGAATATAACAGCAGGACATAAAGAACGACCGGAGTTAATCTCCGGCCGCGCTTTTATTATGCGGGCAGGGGCTTGTCTCCTGCCGTCATTTTCGTTTCAGACCAGCTCGCAGCTGCCGTCCGCGTGGGTGCTGATGGATTTGGAATAGAAGACACGGCTTGCTTTGATGAGGTATTCCATATCTTTTACGCCGGCGGTCTCGAAGGCGGAATGCATGGCCAGCTGGGGCAGGCCGATATCCGCGGTGTTGACGGAGACGTGGGCCTCGGAAATATTGCCGAGGGTTCCGCCGCCTTTCAAATCCGGACGGTTGGCGTAACGCTGGAAGGGAACGCCCGCTTCTTCACAGACCAGGCGGAAAAGCGCTGCGGAAATGCCGTCGGTGGCATACCGCTGGGTGGCATTGTATTTGAGTACAATGCCCTCATTCATGTAAACGCTGTGGTTCACATCCCTGACTTCGCCGTGGTTGGGATGTACGGCGTGGGCATTGTCGCAGGAAAGCATGGAGCTTGCGGCATAAAGCTGGTGCTTTTTCTCCGCATCGGCGCCGTACTGTTCTGCGATACGGTCCAGCACGTCCGCCAGGAATGTGGAATCCGCACCCTGCCTTGTGAGGCTTCCCACCTCTTCATTGTCGAAGAGGGCGTATACCGGAATACTGGCAGAATCCGCGGAAGCCAGGAATCCTTCCAGGCAGGCGAAGGAGCACTGCATATTATCGAGCCTGGGGGAAGAGATATAGTCTCCCCAGCGTATGCCCCTGTCGGTATTGTACAGGAACAGATCAGAGGCAAGAACATTTTCGGGGGCTGTCCCTGCAAGGGCAGCGGCCCTTTCATTTACTGACAGGCCTTCGGTCAGGCTGTAAACCGGCACCATATCCACCGCGGGGTTGTATTTCTGCCCGTCATTTGCGCTGCGGTTCATGTGGATGGCCAGGTTCGGAATCATGGCGCAGGGCTCTTTAAAGTCCACCAGACGGGTTTCAAAGCCGTTCCCCGTGGAGACAATCACCCTTCCCGCGATGGAAAGAGGGCGGTCCATCCAGGTGGACATGATCATCCCGCCGTAGCCTTCTGTGGAAAGCTTTGTATAATGAGCGTCCGCATACTGGGCGTTTTCCTTGATTTTAAAGGTAGGGCTGTCGCAGTGGGCTGCAGTCATCATAAAGCCGGTGGGCATCTTATCGGGAAGCCGGAAGGCAATCAGGGAAGAATTGTTCCGGGTGGTGTAGTATCTGCCGCCTTTGACAAGATCCCAGGCCGATGCCTCCGCAAGCCGGGTGTAGCCCGCTTCACTCAAAAGCTTTGCCGCGGTATTTACCCCGTGGAAAGCCGTGGGGGATGCGCTGATGAAATCGAACAGTCTGTCCGTCAGGTCGTGCATGTCTTTATACCTGTACCTTTCCGGCAAGGATGTCTTTGTAATCCGCCAGGTTTTTCTTTAAAAGCTCGGGAATATTCAGATGATACGGGCAGCGTGACAGGCAGGCGCCGCATTCCACGCAATTCTCGATTTTCATCATTTCCGCCTGCATTTCCGGTGTCAGCCAGGCATCGGAAGGCGCGCGGCGGATCATCTGGCTCATCCTGGCGCACTGATTGATCATGATGCCCACGGTACAAGGCGCACAGTAGCCGCAGCCCCGGCAGAAGTTGCCGGCCAGTTCTTTCTTGTCCGCCTCGATAAGAGCCCGCATTTCGTCATCCAGCACCGGCATTTCATCGAAGAAGGACAGCCATTCCTCCAGTTCAGACTCCCTCTGGATGCCCCAGATGGGAAGCACGTTGTCAAACTGGGTCATGAAGGCCATGCAGGCTTTTGAATTGGTTAAAAGCCCGCCGGAAAGGCCTTTCATGGCGATGAAGCCCATATTTTTCTCCTTACAGGCATTTACCAGGGCAATATCTTCTTCGCTGGCCAGGTAGCTGAAGGGGAACTGCAGGGTTTCATACAGTCCGCTTTCCACGATTTCCCTGGCCACGCCGATCTTATGGGCAGTGATGCCGATGTGCCTTATCATGCCTTTTGCCTTGGCTTCCACCAGGCATTCGTACAGGCCGGTGCCGTCACCGGGACGGTAGCACTGGGGCACGCAGTGAAGCTGATAGATATCCAGATAATCGGTTTTCAGGTTGGTCAGGGTGGTGTTCAGCTGCTCCCAGAACTGTTCAGGGGTTTTCGCCTGGGTTTTTGAGGCGATAAAGATTTTATCGCGCATGCCTTCGAAGGCTGCGCCGAGTTTGATTTCGCTGTCTGTATAGCCCCTGGCGGTATCGAAAAAGCGCATGCCGCCGTCATAGGCCTTTCTTAAAATCCTTACCGCGGTGTCCAGATCCACCCGCTGGATGGGGAGTGCGCCGAAGGCGTTCTGGGGAACGGTGATGCCGGTCATTCCGAGGGTTACTGTTTTCATAAAAATCTCCTTGCTTTAAGTGCTTTGCCGGTCCGGTTTTCTTTCGGAACCGGACGGCGTCTTTCGTGCTGTAACAGTAACATTATAGTATGACAGGCCGGAAAAGACAAGTGCGCAGGTTGTGCAGAAAGACGAACCGCAGGCCGGTTTCAGCCCTCCCTTTTTCCTTGCTTATGGAAAGAAAATAAGATATAATACTATTTTGGATAATAATGCGGGAGAATACCCTCACACCCGGAAATCCGGACTTCAGCGGCATTTGCTGCCGCATTTACGATAAATAACTGTAATTACAAGGCAGGAAACATGAGCAGTATCGAAACAAAAGAAACAAAATGCACCTACCGGGCCGGTATCGATATCGGCTCCACAACCGTAAAAATCATCGTTTCCGACGGGGAACGAATCGTTTATCAGAATTATAAAAGGCACAATGCAGACGTCAGGAAAACCGTAACGGAGATGCTTGCGAAAGTGCAGGAAGCCCTGGGGGATATTTCCTGTACCATCGCGGTAACCGGCAGCGGCGGCATGAATCTGGCCAAGGTGCTGGACATCGAATTTGTCCAGGAAGTAATTGCCGTGGCATCAGAAGTCAAAGCCGTTTCTGAGGGCGTGGACGTGGTCATCGAACTGGGCGGCGAGGACGCGAAGATTATCTTCCTGTCCGGCGGCATCGAACAGAGAATGAACGGTATCTGCGCGGGCGGAACCGGCGCCTTTATCGACCAGATGGCGGCCCTCATCCAGACAGATGCGGAAGGCCTGAATGAACTTGCAAAGCATTACAGGGATATTTATCCTATTGCAGCCCGCTGCGGCGTATTTGCCAAAAGCGATATCCAGCCACTTATCAATGACGGCGTCCCCAGGGAGGACCTGGCGGCGTCCATCTTCCAGGCAGTGGTTAACCAGACCATTTCCGGCCTGGCATGCGGCCGAAAGATTAAAGGCAAGGTAGCTTTCTTAGGCGGTCCTTTGTATTTCCTTTCCGAGCTGAGAGAAGCTTTTATCCGCACATTGAAGCTTACGGATGAAACGGCGGTCGTTCCGGAAAACGCCCATCTTTTTGCCGCCCGCGGCGCGGCCAGGAGGGAAAGCACAGGGAAAGAAAGGTCTTTAAGCTCCCTGATAGATATACTGGAGCATACGGACCGGATTGTCACCGAGATGCATACCATGCCGCCCCTTTTCGAATCGGAGGAGGATTACCGGGCATTTAAGGAAAGACAGTCCGCCTATGTGGTGAAAAAGAGAAGCTTTTCCGACTATACAGGCGACTGCTTCTTAGGGATGGACGCGGGTTCCACCACCATGAAGCTGGCGGTGATTTCCGCGGAAGGGGAACTTTTGTATTTCTGGTACGGCAACAACTTCGGCGATCCCTTAAAGGTTGCAAAAGAAGCCCTGCTGGACATGTACGCAAAGAAAAACCCGGAAGCGCATATCCGCTACAGCTGCAGCTCGGGCTACGGCGAGGAACTGGTAAAGAACGCGTTTATGCTGGATGAAGGGGAAGTGGAAACCGTTTCCCACTATTATGCCGCCCGCTTTTTCGAACCGGATGTGGACAGCATCCTGGACATAGGCGGCCAGGATATGAAGTTTATCCGCATCAAGGACGGAAGCGTGGACTCCATTGTTTTAAATGAAGCCTGCTCCTCCGGCTGCGGCTCCTTTATTGAAAACTTCGCGAATTCCCTGGGCTATTCCGCAGCGGAATTTGCCGCGCTGGCCGTAAAAGGCAGGAATCCCGTGGATCTGGGCACACGGTGTACCGTATTCATGAATTCCAATGTGAAACAGGCCCAGAAGGAAGGCGCGCCGGTGGAGGATATCGCCGCCGGGCTTTCCTATTCCGTTATTAAAAATGCGCTTTTCAAGGTTATCAAGCTCAACGACGTCACCGGCCTCGGCGAAAAGGTGGTGGTGCAGGGCGGTACCTTTTACAATGACGCGGTTTTGAGAGGCTTTGAACTGATTGCGGGGCATGAGGCTGTCCGGCCGGATATCGCCGGTATCATGGGCGCCTTCGGCAGTGCCCTGGTGGCAAGGGAAAGATATACAGGCCAGGCTACGGGCATGGCATCCCGAGAAGAGGTAGAAGGCTTTACCTACGAGACCGCCTCCGCCCGCTGCGGCGGCTGCACCAACAACTGCCGCCTGACGGTCAATCATTTCTCCAACGGCAAACGGTATATTTCCGGCAACCGGTGCGAGAAGGGGCTTGGCAGGAGTAAGGCATCGGAAGAAGTGCCCAACCTGTACGAATATAAGAAGAAAAGGCTGTTCGATTATCAGCGGGTGACCCCGGAAACCGCCAAAGCAACGGTGGGTATCCCCCGGGTACTGAACATGTATGAGAACTTCCCCTTCTGGATTGCGTTTTTTACCAACCTGCAGATTTGCGTGGAGCTGTCCCCGTTCTCGGATACACTGATCTACGAAAAAGGTATGGACAGTATTCCCAGCGAGTCGGAATGCTATCCTGCCAAGCTGGCCCACGGCCATATCGAATGGCTGATTGAAAAAGGCGTGAAGACTATTTTCTACCCCTGCGTCATGTATGAGCGCAAGGAAGTGGAGAGCGCCAAGAACCAGTACAACTGCCCGATGGTCATTTCCTATCCGGAAAACATCAAGAACAACGTGGAAAACCTGAATGAGCAGGGCGTGCGGTTCCTGAATCCGTTTATTTCCTTTGCGGACAAGAAGGTGCTGGCAGAGTGCCTGACAGATTTCATGAGGAAAGAGTTCGGCGTCAACAAGTCCGAAGTGTTCTGGGCGGTGGAAGCCGGCTGGACCGAGATGACAAAGGCCAGAGAGGATATCGCCCTGGAAGGTTTAAGGGCCATCCAGTGGATGAAGGACAAAGGCCGGCAGGGGATCGTACTTGCGGGCAGGCCTTACCATATCGACCCCGGCGTCAACCACGGTATCCCGGAAATGATAGCAGGCTATGGCTATGCGGTGCTGACGGAGGATTCCGTTTCCTCCATGAACCTGAATGAAGTGGCATTGCGGTCCACAAACCAGTGGACCTATCATGCGCGGCTGTATTCCGCAGCCCAGTATGTGGCGAAGCGGAAGGATATGGAGCTGATCCAGCTGAATTCCTTCGGCTGCGGCGTGGACGCGGTAACCATTGACCAGGTGCAGGAGCTGCTGCAGTCCGCCGGACGGATGTACACCCTCCTGAAAATTGACGAGGTCAACAATCTCGGCGCAGCCCGTATCCGGGTTCGTTCCCTGATTGCCGCGATGAAAATGCGGGAAGCCGAACCGGCCGTAAAAGGCGCGGAAGACTACCACCGCCTGGAATTTACAAAGGAAATGTACAAATCCGGCGAGTATACGATTCTGTGCACGGACATGATCCAGCCGCATTTTGATTTCTTCGAGGCGGCCATGCGGGTCTGCGGCTACCGGCTCATAAACATGAAGAATGAAGGCACGTCCGTACTGGACATGGGCCTGAAATATGTAAACAACGACGCCTGTTACCCCACCATGATCGTAACCGGCCAGATTCTGGATGCCGTGAAATCCGGCAAATACGATACGGACCGGCTGGCGGTCTTTATGGTGCAGACCGGCGGCGGCTGCCGCGCCTCCAACTACGTGGCATTTATCAGGAAGGCCCTGAAGGATATGGGCTGTCCGCAGATTCCGGTCATTTCCATCAGCCCGAATATGATGGAGAAAAACTCCGGCCTTATCTTGACGCCCACCATGGGCTTCAAGGCCCTGCAGGCCATTATTTACGGCGACGTGCTCATGAAGGTGAAATATCGCATGCGGCCCTACGAGAAGCAGAAGGGGACCGTGGACGCCCTCTATGAGAAATGGCGGGCAAAATGCGTGGAGGACTTAAGCAGGAAGAAGATAGCCTGGAGCACCTTCCATGCCAACTGCCGGAATATTATCGAGGAATTTGACAATGTCCCGGTGTATGAAGACATGGTAAAGCCGAAGGTGGGCATCGTAGGCGAAGTCCTGGTGAAATACATGCCCGTGGCGAACAACCATCTGGCGGACATCCTGGAACGGGAAGGCGCCGAGGTGGTGATGCCCGACTTCGTCGAATTCATCGAATACTGCTTCTGGAACAACGTTTACCGCCACAAGATCGGCGGCGCGGGCGGTTTTGTCACCTTTGTCTCCCAGGTGTTCATCAAATTTATGGATGATTTCCGCGGGAAAATCCGCAAGGCCTACGCGAAAAGCCGTCATTTCACCATGGATGCGCCTTTGAAGAAGATCCGGGAATACGCCGTGGAAATCCTGCAGCTGGGCAACCAGTGCGGCGAAGGGTGGTTTTTGGCCGGCGAGGTGGTAAACCTGATAAAGGAAAAGGTGGACAATATCGTCTGCATCCAGCCCTTCGGCTGTCTGCCCAACCATATCGTGGGCAAGGGCATCATCAAGAAGGTGAAGGAGCTGTATCCCCAGTCCAATATCGTGGCGGTGGACTACGATCCTTCCGCCAGCCGCGTCAACCAGGTGAATCGTATCCGGCTTATGCTGGAAGTGGCCAAGGACAAGCTGGCGGAAAACGGCCCGTTAACCGACGCGGTCTGACAAGACACCCGGACATGAAGGAGGAAACATGGAAAACGGAGGCTACCGTTTTAAAAAGATAACAGAAGACATTACGCTGCTGTACGGTTTCCCCGAGGAATGCTGCATGTATGCGGTAAAGGGAAGGGATAAAATCCTGCTGGTGGATACCGGTATGGGAACGGGCGACCTGAATAAAGCCCTGGCCGTTTTAGGCGGCGGGCTTCCCGCACTGGTTTTCAATACCCACGGCCATGCGGATCACTGCGGCGGCAACCGCCAGTTCCCGGAAATATACCTGCACGAAGGCTCTTACGCAGACGCGGACAGGGCGGAAGAAGAGAAGAAGACCCTGCCCGGCGCCGAACCGGTGGAAGGCATCCTGGACTATGACTGGAGGAAATGCCCGGTGCATGAGGGCAATGTCTTCGATCTGGGCGGCAAAACCATCGAGGTCCTGGAAACCCCGGGCCATACCCCGGGCTGCATCAGCCTTCTGGACGCGGAGGACAGAATCCTTTTCGGCGGTGACCTGGTGGTGAGCAATGATCACTGTTCCCACATGCTGGCGTACGTGGAATGGTTTTCCTTCTCCACGGTTTCCGTTGAAACCTGGTACAGGAGCCTGCAGAAGATCAAGGCCAGGCAGAAAGACTGGGATTATATCCTGGGCGGTCATGACGCCTTCCTTCTTAAGCCGTATTACCTGGACGAGCTTCTGGATATGTGCAGGGATATCTTAAACGGTACGGCCAGACCGTATCACCCTCAGCTGAAACCGGTATACGGAAATATTTCCTGCTGGAAGCTGGAGCGGGAGCATACGGCCGTCCTTTACCATGATGAAGTGATTTTTGATAAAAAATAAAGGAGAACACGGACAATGCGGCATCAGGTGAAGAAAATCAAGGACAATATCTTCCTCCTGTACGGCGTTCCGGACGAATGCTGTATTTACCTTGTGTGCGGGTCGGAAGCGGCCCTGGTGGTGGATACCGGCTTCGGCATCACCGATTTGAAGGAGGATATTGAGGAGCTGACGGATTTGCCTTACTGGGTGGTGAACACCCACGGCCACGGGGACCATTCCGGCGGGAATATTTATTTCGATACGGTGTACATGAGCGCGGCGGCGGAGCCGGATGCGGCGGACGCCGTAAACCTGAACCGGACGAAGCTTTCCGCGGGAACCATGGATTTGATTGAGGACAGGCTGAAAAGCGCGAAATACCGTCCCTCCTTTATCGATGAGGGCTTTGAATTTGACCTGGGAGACCGGCAGGTTGAAGTGCTGGAGATTCCCGGCCATACGTCCGGCTGCCTGGCGTTTCTGGATAAAAAGGACAGGGCTGCCTTCACCGGCGACTGCTGCGTAAAGTCCATGGACATACTGATGGTGGTACCCCAGGCGCTGACCCTTTCCGAATACTGCGAAAGCATGAAGAAACTGGCATCCCGGTCTGCGGATTATGATGAAATACTTACCGGCCACGATGAAGAGCCCATGCCGGCGTCCTTCGTGGAAGATGTGGTGTACTGCTGCGAAAAGATCCTTTCCGGCGAATGGGAGGGCGAAGACCTGGAGCTTCCGCCGGTATTTGAAAACACGAAAGCAAAAAGAATTGCATATAAAGATTTTGCCATAGACTACAGGCAGGAAAAGCTTGTCTGACCGAACTTGAAAAGGAGAACAAGATGAACGAACGGCTGAAAAGAATGTATGCTCAGATCAAAACCAACTACCAGCACATCGGTATCGAGAAATTCAAGATTATCACGAAAACCGAAGCCGAATGCGCCGGTTATCCCGCTATCCTGCGCAGGGGCCAGACATTGAAAAACGTTCTGGAGCAGTTCCCGATTTTTATCGGCGAGGACGAGCTTTTCGTAGGCAATCCCGCCAGCAAGCCCTGGGGCCTGGAAATCGAGGCAGGCCTGGGCAAATGGTCGAAGGAAGAGTGCGAATACCTCCGGGAGGACGGCTTTGATTTCTCCGTGGAGGACCAGGAAGAAATGCTGCGCATCAATGAGCAGTTCCACCCCTTCGGCATGTACCAGGGTGCGAACCTTATTATCGCGGAAAATGAGCGCCTGGATATCTTCGCCAGGAGCGGCATGTTCCTGGCGCCTTGGAAAAAGGACAAAACCCTGGGCAACCGTGTGGGCGGCGGCGCTGCCTGCTCCGGCCTGGGCAACGGCCCCGGCTGGAACCTTCTGTGCATCAACTACGGCCTGGCCCTGGAAAAAGGCCTGCTGGCCCTGATCGACGAGTGTGACGAGGAGATTAAGAACAACCGTTATTTCGATAAGAGAAGCTTTGAAAGAGGCATCACGCTGCAGGCCATGAAGCTGTCATTGCAGGGGCTGGTGAACTACGCCGCAAGGTTTGAGAAGCTGGCAGCGGAAATGGCTGAAAAGGAAGCTGATCCGGTCCGCAGGAAAGAGCTGGAGGAAATCTCCGCCATCTGCGCCCGTGTGCCGGCATATCCCGCCAGAACCTTCCGGGAGGCAATGCAGACCTTCTGGTTCATGTTCATGATGGTCAATCCCGCGCCCACGCCCACCATCGGCCGCTTCGACCAGTATATGTATCCGTATTACAAGGCGGATATCGAAGCCGGCAGGATTACGGACGAGGAGGTGCTGGAGCTTCTGGGCATGCTCCGGATCCGCTGCATGGAGATGAACCAGCAGTCAGGCCGGGAAATCCGGAAACGTACATCCGGCGGAGCCCGCTGGATGAACATGACCATCGGCGGCGTAAAGCCCGACGGAACGGACGCCTGCAATGAACTGACCAGGCTTATCCTGGAAGCCGTACGCGACGTAAGGACCCCGCATCATACCGTCACCTTGCGTGTCTGTGAAACCACCCCGGATGACGTGATGATCCTCGCACTGAAATGCCAGGCCGAGGGCTGCTCCATGCCTGCCTTCGTAGGCGACAAATCCTACATTGACTACTTCATGCAGGTTCATGACCCCAATGACGGCCTTCCCGTGGAAGTAGCCAGGGATTACTGCATGACCGGCTGTATCGACGGCAATATCCAGTACCGTACACGTACCATGGGCATTACGATGTTCGTCTGTCCGCTGATGCTGGACATTTTCATGAACAACGGCTGGGACAAGAATATCGACGAATACGTAGGCCATCAGATTGCCGGCGATTTGACCAAATACGAAACCTTCGACCAGTTCCTGGACGATTTCAAGGGCGAATACAGATATTTCGTGGAAACCGCGGCGGAGAAGCTGAACATCGAAAGCGCCGTATTCAAGGAGCTGCTTCCGGACCCCTTCCGCGCAGCCTTCATGTACAACGGCATCAAGTCCGGCTTTGACTGCTACGCCCAGGAATATCCCTTCGAGAGCAACCAGCTCTTAAATCCTGTGGGCATGGTCAACCTGGCCCAGTGCCTGTACGCCATCAAGGTGCTCTGCTTTGATAAGAAGACTGTCAGCCTGCCGGAAATGAAGAAGGCCATGGACGCCAACTGGGAAGGCTATGAAGAGCTGCATCAGATGTGCCTTGACCTGCCGCATTACGGCAACGGCATTGACGAAGTGGACGATATGGTGCAGGCCTGCTACCGTTACTGGGTAGACGTGGCCACTAGCATTCCTTCTGCCCTGGGCGGACATTTCCGCTGCT
Source organism: Eubacterium sp. (assembly GCA_017433825.1). GTDB lineage: Bacteria > Bacillota > Clostridia > Lachnospirales > Lachnospiraceae > Alectryocaccobium. Next base: position 130,518 of record JAFRGL010000012.1, read on the forward strand.
CGGCCATCTCCGTAACCAGCCACCAGCCCGGCGGCGCCTTGTGCGGTGCGATGCCTGACGGCCGCTGCGCCGGGGACATCCTGGCGGATGCCTGCGCTTCCCCGATGGCCGGCTGCGATCATGAAGGCCCGCTGGCGGTGTTCAGAAGCGCCATGAAGATTCCGCAGGACGAGTTCCAGGCTATGCTGCTGAACATGAAGTTCTCGCCCTCCGCCATCGCCACGGACGCGGACAAGCTGAAGCTGGCCAGCGCCATCAAGGCATATTTTGCCAACGGCGGCAAGCACGTCCAGTTCATCGTGGAGGATCAGGAAACCTTAAAGGATGCCCGTATCCATCCCGATAAGCATTCGGACATCATGGTCCGTGTGGCAGGCTATTCCGCTTACTTCGTACAGCTGACGGAAGGCCTGCAGGACGAGGTTATCGCCAGGACCGAAAATACCATGGTAAGATAAATACAGGGAAGAGCTCCGGCCTGCAAAAGGGCCGGAAATCCCCTTCCGGGAGGAAAATATGAGAGAAGATTATCTGGAAGTGACAGCGCCGGTTTTCAATATCCAGAGCTATTCCATCCACGACGGCCCGGGCGTGCGGGTAACCGTATTTGTAAAAGGCTGCCCCCTGCGCTGCAAATGGTGCGCGAACCCGGAATCCAATCTGGCCGAGCCCCAGCTTATGACATATTCCAACAACTGCACAGGCTGCGGCCGCTGCATCCCCAAATGTCCGCAAAATGCCATAAAAGTCGGTCCGAAGGGGGATAAATACGTGGCAATTACCGACCGATCTTTATGTGTATCCTGCGGGGCCTGCATTGATGTCTGTCCGGCGGACGCCAGGGAGATTTCCGGCAGGGATATGACCGTGGCGGAAGTACTGAAAAAAGTAATGGCTGACAAGATTTTCCTGGATGCCTCCGGCGGCGGCATGACCGTATCCGGCGGCGAATGCCTGATGCACCCGGAATTTACGTCCTGCCTCCTGTACGCGGCACAGCAGGAAGGCCTGCATACCGCGGTGGAATCCTGCAGCTTTGCTTCCCGCGAAGTGATTGACCGGGTATTCCCTTATGTAAACCTGGGGCTTCTGGACATCAAGCACATGGACAGCGAAACCCACAGGCAGCTTACCGGCGTGCCGAATGAAGTCATCCTGGACAATATTAAACATGTTTACCATGACCTGAAGGTGCCGGTGATTGTCCGTGTGCCTGTTATTCCGGGCTATAACGATTCGGATGAGAATATTTACGCCACCGCGGACTTTACCGCGAAAGAGCTGGGCATGGACGTGGCAGTGCACCTCCTGCCGTATCACAGGCTCGGTGAATCGAAGAACGACAGCCTGGGTAAGGAGATGAATATGGGCATCGAAGTGCCTTCCGACGAACATATGCAGGGCTTAAAGTCCATCGTGGAAAGCTTCGGCCTGAAATCCCAGATAGGCGGATAAAAACAGATATTGAAAAAACCGCGGGAATAGGATACTATATATAGCTAAGAAATCAGTAAAGTTACAGGCGGTACTTTATGGAAGAGAATAAAGACAGAGAAGAAATTCTCACCAGTGAAGTGAAGGATGCGGAGGCCGAACTTCTGGAAGGCAAAGCGCATATGGGCGAAGCCGTGGAAGCAGCCGCGGGTCAGGGAAAAGAGGCGGCCGGAGAAGTTCTGGAGAAAGTAAGTGGCGCGGCAGATGAAGCCATGGAAGCGGCGACGACTGTCCTGACGGATGCGGAGGGCGAACTTCTGGAGAAGAGAGCCGCAGCCGGCAGCATTACGGACGCGATGGGGGAGGTTCCCGAGGAGCTGAAGGAGGCTGCCCAGGAAGCGGCCCAGGAGGCCCCGACGGTAGCCCTTACCGATATCTCTAAGATAGCGGAAGAGCGGAAGGCGGAAACACTGCCGCAGGTGGAGCCCGTGAAAGAACAGCCGGTTTTCCGGGAAGAAGACATTGACGACGATGACGACGATGAGGATGACGAGGCCGAAGAAAGACGTCCGAAGGGCAGGATTATCGCCCTCATTATCGTGCTGGTCCTGCTGGCCGGCGCGTATTTCCTGGGAAGGATGTATTTCCAGGATCATTTCTATCCCGGCACGGTGATCAACGAGTATGATGCCTCCAAGATGACGGTTACCGAGCTCAAGCGCGTCATGCAGGAAGACCTGACGAACTACAACCTGACCATCAAAGAGCGGAACAACGCGACCGAGCATATCCTGGGTTCCGACATCGGCCTGAAATATGTGGATTCGGACGAGATTTCCAACCTGATGAAGAATCAGGACGCCAACCTCTGGATTCTGCATATTTTCGGCAATAAATATTATACCGTTTCCGGCGCGACCGAGTATGACAGCACCAGGCTGAACAACAAGATCAATGCGCTGGACTGCCTGAAGCCGGGCAACAGCGCGCCGCCCGAGGATGCCTGTATCGTCAGAAGGAACAATACCTTCGTCATCGAGCCGGAGAAACTCGGTTCCACGCTGGACAAGAAAAAGACGGTAAAAGCCATCACCAACGCCATCGAAGCGGGCAATTTCAATGTCAACCTGGACGCGGAAGAATGCTATGTGGCGCCTGCCGTCTTCAGCGATGACGAAGAGCTGAATGCGGATGTGGTACAGCTTAACGAGCTGACTACGGCCCACATTGTCTATGATTTCAGCGACCGGTTCTGGGAAGTGGATTCCGAGCTTATCGCTTCATGGCTTGTGAAGAACGAAGAAGGCAAATATTATCTGGACGAGAGCCTGGTGCGTGCCTGGGTGACGGATATGGCCTATGAAACCGATACCTTCGGCCTGAAGCACAAATTCGTGACCTCCTACGGCATTGAGATCGAGCTGGAAGGCGGCGGCGACTACGGCTGGTGCATCGACAAGGATGATACCACCGAGCATCTGCTTCAGTATATTTACGACCACGCCAACGTGCAGATCCAGCCGGATTACCTGTATACCGCACTTGACCGTTCGGAGAATGATATCGGCAATACCTACGTGGAAGTCTGCATTGCCGCACAGCATCTGTGGGCTTACTCAGACGGTGTCCTGATAGCGGATGCCCCGGTTATCACCGGCCGTGTGGCAGACGGCTACGCAACACCTTCCGGCAGCTGTTGGGCTATCGACGGCAAGAAGGAAGACTGGCAGTTCACCGGGTATTCCAATGCCCATTCCGACTACTGGATGCCCTTCAACGGGCCTGTGGGCCTGCATGATGCCAGCTGGCAGGAGCCCGGCAATTATACCATTCCGGACTACTATTATCATTACGGCAGCCATGGCTGTGTGAATATGCAGCTGGATACGGCCAGAATCCTGTATCAGCACATGGAGATCGGTTACCCCGTCGTGGTTTACTATTCCGTAGACCAGGTGGTAGGCCCGGCCAATACAGAGCGGCTGATTGAAGGATGGTAAAGAAAACAAGCAAAAGGGCTGACGGAGTCAGCCCTTTTTTCAGGAAGAGAGGGCGGAAAATGCATTATAGAAAACTAGGAAAAACCGGGTTAATGGTCAGTGAAATCGGCTTCGGCGGGGAGTGGCTGGAAAAGCATGAAGTGGAAGAGGCCGTGGAACTGGTAAGATATGCAGGTGAGAAAGGCATCAACATCATTGACTGCTGGATGCCTAATCCGAAGGCCAGGGACATCATCGGCAAAGCCATCAAAGGGAACCGGGAAAACTGGATTATCCAGGCGCATTTCGGCTCCACCTGGCAGGACGGACAGTACGTCCGGACCCGGGACATGGACAAGGTGGTGCCGGCTTTTGAAGATTATCTCACAAGGCTGGGAACCGATTACATTGACCTGGGCATGATTCATTACGTGGATTCCGTCGAGGACTGGGAAAACTGCCTGAACGGGGAATTCATCAAATATGTGCGTAAGATGCACGACAGCGGCGTGATTAAACACATCGGCCTGTCCACCCACAACCCGCTCATTGGCAAACTGGCCGTCGAATCCGGTTTCGTGGAAATGCTTCTTTTCGCGGTGAATCCGGCCTTTGACATGAAGCCGGCCAGCGAAAACATCATGGAAATGATCGAAAACTATGACAATACGGGTTTATCCGGCATAGATGCGGACCGGGCTGAACTGTACCGGCTCTGCGAGGAAAAGGAAATCGGCATGACGGTCATGAAAGGTTTCCTGGGCGGCCGGCTTTTTGATGAAAAGCAGTCACCCTTCGGAACGGCCTTTACACCGGTGCAGCTGATTCATTATGCGCTGACCAGGCCCGGCGTTACCTCCATTCTCTGCGGTTATGATACCAAAGAGCAGGTGGATGCTGCCGTATCCTACGAAACAGCCTCAGATGGAGAGAAGGATTATGCTTCGGTCATCGCATCTGCGCCGCTGCATTCCTACAAAGGACAGTGCACCTACTGCGGACACTGCAAACCCTGCCCCATGGACATCGATATCGCCATGGTGAACAAATTCTACGACCTGGCCACAGCCCAGGAGGAAGTGCCGGAAAGCGTAAAGTCGCATTATCAGGCATTGGAAAAGAAAGCCGGAGACTGCATCGCCTGCAAAGGCTGCGAAGCCAGATGCCCCTTTGAGGTGAAAATCGCTGACAGAATGAAAAAGACAGCTGAATTGTTTGGCTGTTAATCCCTGTTTATAAATATATACAGTATGATACAGAACAAAGCAGTCTAAAGTAAAACATAAAAAAGGAAGTTCTGAAAATATGAAAAAGAAAGCAGCTTTATTGTTAAGTATCGGTTTAGTCTGTGCCGCAGTCTTTGCGGGCTGCCAGTCGAAAACGCCGGAAGCTGTCGAAGGATAAGCACTTTGTGGCGGAAGAGTTCAGAAAGTTCCTGACTGACAACGGTGCCGAAGAAGTAAAACTACTGGATTACGATAAGCTGTATATCTATAAGGGCTGACTGCATTATCAGAAAACAGCCGCACTAAATGATTAGTGCGGCCGTTTTTATCAGATAAACCACTGTATTATATGTAAAACAGTTTAATACACATGCACCTGGCTTGCCACCAGTTCATCCCCGTGGTAGGTCAGTTTCAGGCTGAAAAAACCGGTATCCTGCGCCAGCAGACGGAAGAAGATTTTGTCTCCTTCCCAGAGATTCAAGGCCTCGATATCGGTTTTTCTGACCCAGACCAGTTCTCCTTCATCACAGTCGCCGATCTCGCCTTCCCAACCGGAGCAGGTGAAAAGATGCATGAATTCGATATCATAGAGATCATTGTCAAAGGTGACGATGCCACGGTAGCGGAATTCGGTGAGCGTCAGTCCGGTTTCTTCTTTTGCTTCACGCAGGAGGCATTCCTCCGGGCTTTCCCTGTCCTCGAATTTGCCGCCTATGCCGATCCACTTGTCTTTATTCATATCATTTTCTTTCTTGACCCGGTGCAGCATCAGATAGCTGTCCGCGGTTTCGATGTAGCATAAGGTGCTGTTTATCATTGTATTTCTCCGATATAAGAAAGTATAGGAAAAACATTCCACCGGCAGTATAACATGTTCAGGTTTTCAGGACAAGGTAACTTAATCCGGAAAAAGATATCAGCCAATTTGAGATGTTTATCAGGTTCAGTATTCTGTTGAAGTAAAAACGTTATTATCAAGGCCTCCGCATCAGTATGGTGCGGAGTTTTTTCGGATAAAACCAAAGCGGAACCGGTAAAGGGTTCGGTTTTAAGTTGCGGTCTGTCCGGGAATATGCTACGATAAAGACACACTTTAGCTGAATAAAGAAAGGAAGACAACATGGTAGAACTGAGTATGAAATATATCAACGCCTATGACCCGGAGATCGCGCGCGTGCTGGATCTGGAGCTCACAAGGCAGCGCAACAATATCGAACTGATTGCCTCCGAGAATCTGGTAAGCCCCGAGGTTATGGCGGTTATGGGCTCCGTGCTGACCAATAAATATGCGGAAGGCTATCCGGGACACCGGTATTACGGCGGCTGCGACTACGTGGATATGGCGGAAAACATCTGTATCGAGCGGGCGAAAATGATTTTCGATGCCCACTATGCCAATGTGCAGGCCCATTCCGGCTCCCAGGCCAATTACTGTGTCTATCTGGCGCTGTGCCAGCCCGGCGACACGGTGCTGGGTATGGATTTGAACCAGGGCGGGCACCTGACCCACGGTTCCAAGGCCAATTTCTCCGGCAGGAACTACAATACCATATCCTACGGCCTGAATCCGGAAACCGGGCTGATTGATTACGACCAGGTGCGGGACCTGGCACTTAAAAACAAGCCGAAAATGATCATCGCCGGCGCTTCTGCCTATCCGAGGGTAATCGATTTCAAAACCTTCGGCGACATTGCCAAGGAAGTCGGCGCGTATCTGATGGTGGATATCGCCCATATCGCAGGCCTGATCGCGGCGGGAGAGCATCCCAGCCCTCTGCCTTACGCGGATGTGGTGACCATGACCACCCACAAGACCATGCGCGGTCCCAGGGGCGGCATCATCCTTTCCAACGACCCGGTTATTGCGAAGAAGATTGACTCCGCCATGTTCCCGGGAACTCAGGGTGGACCTCTGATGCACATCATCGCGGCCAAGGCGGTTGCGCTGGGCGAAGCCCTTCATCCGGCATTCAAGGTCTATCAGCACCAGATCGTGAAAAATGCGGCCGCCATGGCAGACACGCTCCTGGAAAGAGGTCTTAAGCTGGTATCCGGCGGTACCGACAACCACCTGATGCTTGTTGACTTAAAAGATATGAATATCAGCGGCAAGGAACTGGAAATCCGTCTGGATTCCGTACGGATTACCACCAACAAGAATAAAGTGCCGAATGACCCCAGACCCGCATCCGAGACCAGCGGCCTCCGTCTGGGAAGCCCGGCAGTTACCTCCCGCGGCTTCAAGGAAGACGATATGCGCCTTGTGGGCAATATGATTGCGGACGCGGTCTTTGATTTCGACGCGAAGCGCAAGGACATCCTGGACAATGTACAGATGCTCTGCGATACGCATCCGATTTATTTAAGTAAATTCAAGGCAGATTAACGGATAGTAATATCGGTCTGTCTGTTAAAACAAAAAAGAACATTTTGCAGGAATAAACATGTATAAGGAGGAGAATGAAAATGGCAGTATCGGAATTCGGCTATGATTTTGTGCTGGATCTGGAGGACAGGGAAAACAACGGTATTAATTATTTCACCAGGTACAATGTCAACAACGGTGAGCGGGAAGAAGTGATGAGTGTGGCGCTGGATGCGGAAGGCCCTCACGGCAGGTACAACATGTGCGACACCATTATGTGCAAGATGCCCACCGGCGTGACAGTGGACGAGGCCTTTAAAATGTGCCACATGCATAATTACGGCTACGAGACCTTCTTCGTGGACAGCGGTCTGATGCATCTGTATGTAGACGGGAAAGTCTGTATGGTAAAGACCGGCGACATCATCCAGCTGCAGGCAGGCCAGGTGCATGCGATGGCTTCCGAGGAAGACGTGAAATGGAGGGGCTGGTTCCACGATCTGGATTCCTTCCACAACGGCATCCAGGCGGGCAAGGTGGCCGCAAGGCTGGCAAAAATGGGCGTGCCCAGGGATGACCCCGATTTCATGGCCGCCAGAATGGCCACCGGCAAGGATTTCTACCTGTGCGAGCCGCCGGTATATGAGGAGATTCCGGTGGAAGAGATGATGGCTGTCAGGCATCCGGACCGTCCGCTGGCGCAGTTCGATTTCAAAGGCTTTTCCATCCGCCAGATCACCAGAAGATGTGAGAATGCAGGTGTTTCCGAGCTTATTCTGTGCCGCATGGAGCCCGGATTCTCCTTCAGCTACGGCTATCACAAGCTGCGTGAGCAGTATTATGTCAGAACCGGCAAGGTAAAACTGGAGCTTTTCGGCGATGAGTATATCGTAACCGGCGGCAGCATCATCAACATCCCCATCCTGGCGCCCTTTAAGATTACGGCCATTGAGCAAAGCGATGTGTATGACATCAACGGCCAGGCCAACTGGTTCCCGTTCTTCCTCAACCTGGAATCCATCCGGAAGAAATCCCCCGAAAGACTGGATGATCCGGAGACCATCAAATTCCTGAAAGAACACTTTAACGTGGAGACCGAATCCATCTCCACGGATCTTAAGTAAAAAAAGAAACAGACAGCAAGAGCCTGTATAAATCCTGAAGGGGACTCCACAGCCCCGGCACCTCTGCGATTCGTGAACAAAGTGAGCGAGAGCGGTCCCCTGGGGATTTATACAGGCTCAATGCTGTAATAAATCTTTTCGTATTGACTTATTCCTCCCGGACTCGGGCCGTGAAACGGCCGGTTTTGTTCCGGGAGGTTTTCTTTTTGCTGCGGATGAGGAAGACCGCCAGGATGACAACCACCACTGCCGCAATTATCCAGGCCCAGGCCGGGATATCCGCGATATTGTAGCAGCGGACCTTAATCCACATCTGGTTGGCAGCTTCATTGGCCTCCGGTCCGAAATATACCATGATGCAGGCCCGGTCCAGTACCTCCTCCGGGGGATACTGGGAAAACATCTGGCGCCTGAGCTGGTCTTCCGGGACAGTCAGGACGAAGTCCTCCGCCTCTTCCTCATCCTCCGTGAAGAAGTGGGCGAGAGAGTAGTCCACGGTATCTTCCTCGTCTTCCTCCGCACCATAGCACCAGTCGGCATATTCGAAAATCCTGCCGTCCTCCGCGCCTGCGATAACGGAGGTATATCCCACATAATACATGTTTCGGATGACGTTGTCCGGGCGGGAAATGAAGTTGATGAAGGCCTCTGCGGCTTGCTGCTTTTCCTCATCGCCGTCAATGCCGGCTTTCAGCATGACCCAGCCGTCGAAATAAATGTTGGTAACTTCCTCCGGAACGGCATATTCCAGATAATAATCCACCTCGTCGGCCAGATCCAGGATGAATACACCGTCGCCGGACCACTGGAAGTTGGCGGCAACCTTCCCGGAAACCATGTCCGATATGCCGGAGTCCGTTTCAAAGGAATACAGGTTGTCCTTGATGGACTGCAGGTATTCCTGGACTTCGTTCATGACCTCCGGCGAGGTATCGTTCATTTCTTCCAGCAGTCTTTCATGGTAATCCTCTGCATTCCGGAAGTCTTCCGAGAGCAGAAGGTCGGATTTCAGCGCACCTAAAGCGGCGAAATACGTATCCCTGACATTATCCTTGACGGTGATCTGCCGGTGCAGCCCTTCCTTCTCAAAAAGATGCCAGGAGGAGGCTTCCTCGCGGGTGACGATTTCCGGGTTGTAGACAAAGCCCGTAACGCCCCACATGTAGCCTGCGGCGTATTTATCCCAGTATTCCCCGCCTATTTCATGGGTTTCGAAAATATCGCGGATAAAGGGGGAAACGCCGTTGATGTAATAGTTTAATTCATTGTCCTCATCGAAGAATCCTTCACTTAAGGGAACGGCCTTATCCTCGGCAATGAGCTTCATGATCATGTATTCCGAGGGGCAGACCAGGTCGAATACATCTCCCAGGGTCAGCATGTTGTACAGGTCTTCATTGGTGCCGAAGGTGGAATATTCCACCCGCACCTTCTGCCCGTATTCCTCGTAATACCATTCTTCGAAATCCTCAACAAGCGGGTTTTCGCCGAAGATATCCCCGCTTTCCAGGTCAATAACCTCGTCGTCTTCCCAGCCGCCTTCGTCGATATACTCCTCCCAGTTGGCAACCCTTAAGACGATTTCTCCGTCATCCGCCGCGGCGGGGACCGCCGGAAAGCAGGAAAGCGCCAGCATGCCGGCCAGGATTCCGCAGAAAAGAGTTTTGCGCTTTTTCATCCGTTCCTCCTTTGCTGCCGGGCGGGAGATTTTTTTGCTGCCCGCACATTCATGGCGATGACAATGACCAGGACGATGACAAAGATAAGCGTGGACAGGGCCCACAGGGCGGTTTTGATTTCCGTATGGGTGCCCTTGGTTGCATTTACCACGTAGGTGCTGATGGTGTCAAATGTCGCCGGCTTGGTGTAGGTGGCGATGAAATAATCATCCAGGGACAGGGTTATGGCCAGCATGAAACCGGATACAATGCCGGAAAACAGCTGGGGGATAATAACCTTGAACAGCGCGCTCTTCGGTGTGGCGCCTAAATCCAGGGCCGCCTCATACAGGCTGGGGTCCATCTGCTTCAGCTTCGGGATAACCGACAGATAGACGAAAGGCGCGGACAGCGTCACATGCCCCAGTACCAGGGGGATGTAGGTGTCCTTGCCGATACCCAGTACAACCACCAGCAGGATGCATAAGGAGAAGCCTGTCACCACGTCCGCGTTGATGACGGGAATCTGGTTCACCGAGGAGAAAAATCTGGTGGTCCTTCTTCTGGAGTAGAAAAACCCGATGGCGCCTAAGGTACCCAGGACCGTGGCAATGGCGGAGGACAGCAATGCCAGCACCACCGTGCCCACGATCATATCCTGCATTTCCGGCGTGGTGAACAGAGTGATATAGTTCTTAAAGGAAAAGCCGGAAAAGCTGCCGATGATGGAAGCATCGGTAAAGCTGTAAAAGGCCAGCAGCAGGATGGGGATGTATAAAAACAGCAGGATGACGATGATGAAAATCAGCCGTCCGGGTCTGATCTTTCCTGTCATAACAGTGTACCTCCCCGGACATTTTCTTCACTGCTGCGGTCGGTGAGCAGGGTGAACAGGCAGATGATGCCTAAAAGTATCAGGGATATCATCGAACCGCCGTGCCAGTTGTATGCGTTGAAATAACTGCCGATCAGGCTGCCCATGATGTAGGTGCTGTTGTACAGCATATCCAGCACCACGTAGTTGGTCATGGCCGGCAGGAATACCATCATGACGCCGCTCATGACGCCCGGCATGGAAAGCGGGAGGGTGACCTTAAGGAAGGTGCGGGCGTTGTTGGCGCCCAGATCCTTTGCCGCCTCCACCAGGGACGAATCCATCCGCGTCAGCACATTGTAGATGGGCAGAATCATGAAGGGCAGGAAATCATAGGTCATGCCCAGTACCGAATTCAGGAAGGGGTAGAAGGCCAGGTTGCCTTCGATCAGGGTCAGCACTTCCTTTAATGCGGTAATACGCAGGGAAAAGTTTATCCACATGGGCATGATGAACAGCATGATAATGACGCTTTTGGTCTTCAGGCGGCTGTTGGCCAGGAAATACGCCGTCGGATAGGCGATGAGCAGGCAGACAACCGTGGTGACAAAGGCCAGGGCGAAGCTGTAGAACAGGGTGCCCAGTGTATTTGCGTCGGTGAAAAATCCGGTCAGGTTGCGGAAGGTAAACTGTCCGGAACCGTTGGTAAAAGCATAGTAGAAGAGCACCACCAGGGGGGCTGCCACGAAGAGCAGCAGGAATATCCCGTAGGGAATGCCCAGTGCTTTTCTTGAAAATCTCATTTCTCCTGAGCTCCTTCCTATCGTTTTACGGAAAACTTCATTTTATCCGGGGGAAGAATCAGGCCGACCCAGTCGCCCATGTTCCAGAGGTATTCGTCGTCCACGATGAAGTCCTGGCCGATGTCGGTGCTGATGACATAGCTGTAATGGTCGCCCTTGTAAATCAGGCTGGTGATTTCACCCTGCACCAGGCTCTCTTCAGCGTTGTCGGTCATCTCGATATCCCTGGGTTCGATGGCGGCTACAATGCGCACCTTCGCCGGATCGATAACCTCGCCGTTCGAACCGATAAGGGTTCCGGCGGAATTACGGGAGCTTCCCTTAATGATTTTCGCAAGATCCGCATCCAGCAAATGTCCGTTGAACTCCAGACGGTGTTCTCTGTTCATATCCACGTTGAAATAATTGGTGTGGTCTTCCGCCAGCATGATGTGGATTTCATCCGGATCAACCGTAAGGCCTACGGATGCGCCGATGGCCGGGGTTTTGATGTTCTGGATAACCCATTCATATCTGCCGGATTCCACCGTGATTTCATAATGCATGCCCTTGAAGACGATATCCGATACGGTGCCGCGGACGGTACCCTTTGAAGGTTCGGTAATGATGATGTCCTCCGGCCGCACCACGCCGGTAATGCGGGTGCCCTCCGGATAGTCGTCCACCACGTCGAAGACGCCGCCGGCAAAACGGGCCTTTAAATGCCCGGTCATGATGCCGTTGAAAATATTGCTCTCGCCGATGAAGTCCGCCACAAAGGAGTTTTTCGGTTCGTTGTAAATATCCTCCGGCGTGCCGATCTGCTGGATTTTGCCGTCATTCATGACCACGATTTTGTCCGACATGGTCAGGGCTTCCTCCTGGTCGTGGGTGACGTAGATGAAGGTGATGCCCAGCTCTTTGTGCATGTTTTTAAGCTCCAGCTGCATCTCCTTGCGCATCTTCAGGTCCAGGGCGCCTAAGGGCTCGTCCAGAAGCAGGATTTCCGGCTCGTTGACCAGGGCCCTGGCAATGGCGATACGCTGCTGCTGGCCGCCGGAAAGAGTGGAAACGCTTCTTTCCTCGAAGCCCTCCAGGTCCACCAGCTCCAGCACTTCACCTACTTTTTTGTCTATAACGTCCCGGGGCGTCTTTTTCTGCTTCAGACCGAAAGCTATGTTCTCGTAAACGTTCATATGGGGAAAGAGGGCATAGCGCTGGAAGACGGTATTGACCGGGCGCAGATGCGGGGGCAGAGGGGAGATATCCTTGCCGTTTAACAGAATCTGGCCTTCCGTGGGCTGCTCAAAGCCCGCGATCATCCGCAGTGTAGTCGTCTTGCCGCAGCCGGAAGGTCCCAGGAAGGTGACAAATTCGCCCCTTTTGACTTCCAGGTTCAGGTCGGAGACCGCCGCAAAATTGTCATTGAAAATCTTGGTAATGGATTTCAGTTCGATAATGTTTTCGTTGTTTTCCATGTTCTCCTCCTGAATTATCAGAAACTGGGGGGCGTGCTGATCCAGATGAATTCAGCTTTCCGGCCCGTGGGGTTTTCTATTCTGTGGTTCTTGCGCGCTTCATAATAGAAGCTTTCGCCGGCTTTCGCTTTGAAAATGCGTTCACCATAGTCTATCTGTACAGTGCCGGACAGCACATAGCCGAATTCTTCACCTTCGTGGGGCGCGTCGCTTTCCAGCTTTCCGTGGGGGGCCAGCGTAACAAGCACAGGCTCCATTTTCCGGCCCTGGGCGGAAGGGATAATCCACTGGATGCGGTTTCCTTCTTCATCCGTTTTCTCGAAATAATCCTCCGTATGGCTTACGATTTCTTCGCTGCCGGAGTCGAGGAAGAATTCCGAAGGTGTGGTGCCCAGGCATTCGATAAGGTCGAACAGGGTGACGACGGAAGGGGATACCTGGCCGTTTTCCAGCTGGGAGATGAAGCCCTTCGTCAGCTCCGTCCTGTCCGCCAGTTCCTGCTGCGTCAGTTCATTCTGTTTTCTGAGTTCTTTGATTTTATTGCCGATAAGGCGGTTGGCTGTTTCTGCATCCATTTTCCTTAAATTCCTGCCTATTCTAAACTAAAAGTTTATTTATAACAAACCAATACAGGCATATTATACTTATAATAAACTTAAAGTCAAGTATAAATGAACAAACGGCCAGCGGATTTTACGCTGCTTTTCTGAACTTCCGGTTATTTTCCGCCTGCCGTTTAAGTTGACCCGGGAAAAATAATATTGTATACTATAATGACTGTTTAAAAACAGTACGACTATATGAAAAAGAGGCGGTTAGAATGCTTGAACTGAAAGACGTAACCTACACCGTAAGGGAAAACGGTGAGGATATAAACATCATCGATCATCTGAACCTGACCATCGGCGACGGTAAATTCGTGGTTATTACCGGCCCGAACGGCGGCGGCAAGTCCACACTTGCCAAAATCATCATGGGCGTAAACCCCGTAAACGGCGGGCGGATTTATCTGGACGGCCAGGATATTACCTATTTGTCCATTACCGACCGGGCGAAGGCGGGCATCAGCTTTGCCTTCCAGAAGCCGGTTGTCTTTAAGGGCATCCGGGTGGTGGATATCTTAAAGATTGCCAGCGGACGCAGGATTTCCATCAGCGAGGCCTGCGAATACCTGTCCAAGGTAGGCCTTTGCGCAAAAGACTATATCAACCGGGAACTGAACGATTCCCTGTCCGGCGGCGAGCTGAAGAGGATTGAAATCGCCACGGTTCTGGCCAGGGGCACCAGGTTTTCCATATTCGACGAGCCGGAAGCAGGCATCGACCTGTGGAGCTTCGGCAACCTGATCCAGGTATTTGAGAATATCCGCAACACGGTGGACGGTACGGTCCTAATTATTTCCCATCAGGAAAGAATCCTGAATATTGCGGATGAGATTGTGGTCATCGAAGACGGAAAAGTGGCAAAGCAGGGCAAAAGGGATGAGATCCTGCCTGAGCTTATCGGCACCGCATCCGCCATGAACAATGCCTGCAGCATACTGACGAAGGAGGCATAACAATGCAGAAACTGGATGAAATACAGAAAAGGCTTATCCTTGAAGTAGCCGATTTGCATACCATGCCGGAAGGCGCGTACAATATCCGCTCCAACGGAAAGTCGGTGGACAGGAACACCACCGCGAACATCGATATTATTTCCAAGGAAGACGGCTCCGGCATCGACATTAAGATCAAAGACGGCACGAAGAACGAAAGCGTACATATCCCCGTGGTATTAAGCGAAAGCGGCCTGAAGGAGACGGTGTACAATGATTTCTTCGTGGGCGACGACTGCGACGTTACCATCGTGGCAGGCTGCGGCATCAACAACTGCGGCATCGGGGATTCCGAACACGACGGCATCCACCGCTTCTACATCGGGAAGAATTCCAAAGTGCGCTACGCCGAAAAGCATTACGGCGAAGGCGACGGAAGGGGCAAGAGGATCCTGAACCCGGTTACGGAAGTATACCAGCAGGAAGGCAGCTATATGGAGATGGAGATGGTGCAGATCAAGGGCGTGGATTCCACGGTCCGCATCACGAAAGCCGAGCTTGCCGAAGGCGCCACGCTTATCGTACATGAGCGTCTGATGACCCACGGCGCGCAGAAGGCAACCAGCACCTACGAGGTGGCCTTAAACGGTGAAAATTCCGCCACGGACGTTATTTCCCGTTCTGTGGCCAGGGATGACTCCGAGCAGATCTTCGAGGCGGCCATCATGGGCAATACCGTCTGCCACGGACATGCGGAGTGTGACGCCATCATCATGGACCATGCCAGGGTGGTGGCCGTTCCGAAGCTGGACGCGTCCAATGTGGATGCTTCCCTGATTCACGAAGCGGCCATCGGCAAAATTGCGGGCGACCAGCTGAACAAGCTGATGAGCCTGGGGCTTACGGAAAAAGAAGCGGAAGAACAGATTATCAGCGGATTCCTGAGATAAGAAATGATATTTATACTGATTGCTGTCTATTGTATTCTGGCGGGGCTTGGCATTTTCGGCATCTTCTTCGGTTTTACCGACATTCATTTCCACAGAAGGCGGAAGGAGGGCTGCATCCGTGTGGCCTGCGTCGGCGACAGCGTTACCAACGGCTGCTGGCTGCCCAACTGCTTTACGAAAAGCTATCCTTCCGTACTGCAGCGGCTGCTGGGACCCGGCTACCAGGTGGAGAATTACGGCCTGAATGACCGGACCGTGGCGAAATCCGACGACGTGTCCTACATGCGGGAGCCGGAAAATGTCAGAAGCCGTCTGCTGAAGCCTGATATCGTCGTGATCCTTCTGGGCTCCAACGATTCCAGAACGAAGAACTGGACGGACCGGGAAACCTTTCACAAGGCCTACGGCCTTCTGGCGGACCGGTATCTGAACCTGCCGTATAAGCCGCGGGTGCTTATCTGTACGCCGCCGCGGGAATACCAGTACGGCAGAAGAGAGCGGTTTAAGATTATACCGGAAAACCTGGAGATTGTGGCGGAGGAAATCCGTAAGACCGCTGCGGAGAAGAACCTGGAGCTTGTGGAACTGTACGACCGGTTTGAAGGCCTGAACAAATATTTTGCCGTGGACGGCATTCATCCGGATAAAAGGGGAGCCGTCCTGATAGCGGAAACCGTAGCCGGGCAGATTGCGGGCGGAAAGTGACGGGAAGAGAAAATGGATAAACCCGGGATTAAGGAAGAAAATATTGAGCTTCTGGAGGACAGAAAATTCCTGAAGCTGTATGCCTATCATTATGAGGAAGGTGATTACGTCGTCGCCTCAAGACATGACAGGGAAGGCCTTGCCGTCCTGCACCAGGATTCGGATTTCCCGGATGCGGTCAGCTGCATCGTGATCTTTACGGATGAAAACGGTGCGGGCAGGCTGTACCTGCAGAAGGAATTCCGCTATCCCCTGGGACGGTTTGTATTAAGCCCGCCCGCGGGGCTGATTGACCCTGAAGACGGAAGAAGCGCGGACGCGGTACTGACTGCGGCAAAGCGCGAAATCTTCGAGGAGACCGGCCTGGAGCTTACCGGAAACGACCGGGTATTTACCGTACTGCCGGGGGCATTTTCTTCGGCGGGAATGACGGACGAAAGCAATGCCTTTGTCTGCGCGGTTACGGCAAAGGCGGACCTTTCCGGCATGAATCAGGAAGGCGGTGTCGGAGGGGAATGCTTTGACGGCTTCCGGCTTTATACGGAAGAGGAAGCCCGCGCGCTTCTGAAGGAAGGCCGGGACGAGGAAGGAAGCATCTGCCCGGCACAGACCTGGCTTGCGGTATTGTTTTTTATCTCCGGACTGTGGAAAGAATAACAGACGGTAAAGAGCGGCAGCAGAACGCCGCGGGAAAGAGAATTACATCTATGGTTTTTAACAATATTCTTGAAGCGATGGGCAACACCCCCATGATCAGACTGAATCATATGGTTACACCGGACATGGCGGACGTTCTGGTCAAATTCGAAGGGCTGAACGTAGGCGGCTCCATCAAGACCCGGACGGCGCTGAACATGATAGAGGCAGCGGAAGCGGAAGGACTTATCGGGCCGGATACGATTATCATGGAGCCCACCAGCGGCAACCAGGGCATCGGCCTGGCGCTTATCGGTGCGGTGAAGGGATACCGGACCGTCATCGTTATGCCCGATTCGGTGAGTGAGGAGAGAAGAAAGCTTATCCGCCATTACGGCGCGGAGGTTATCCTGATTCATGACGACGGGGATATCGGCGCCTGCATAGACGAATGCCTGAAAACCTGCCTGCGCAGGCAGAAGGAGGATCCGAAGGTTTTCGTGCCCCAGCAGTTCGCCAATCCCAACAATACCCTGGCCCACAAGAAAGCCACCGCTCTGGAAATCCTGGATCAGGTGGACGGGCCGATTCACGGCTTCTGCTCCGGCATCGGTACCGGCGGTACCATTACCGGCATCGGTGAAATTTTAAAGGCGCATAACCCGGACATCGAAATCTGGGCTGTGGAGCCGGAAAACGCAGCCATCCTGTCCGGCGGCTCCATCGGCACCCATGTGCAGATGGGCATCGGGGACGGCGTGATTCCGGATATCCTGAATCCGGATATCTACGACAAAATCTGCATCATCACCGATGAGGAAGCCCTGGATACGTCAAAGGCCCTGGCAAAGCAGGAAGGCATCATGTGCGGCATTTCCAGCGGCACCAATGTGGCCGCGGCCCTGAAGCTTGCGAAGAAGCTTGGTAAAGGAAAAACCGTGGTCACCATCCTTGCGGACACGGCAGAGCGGTATTTCTCCACGCCGCTTTTTGAGGGAGAATAAAAAATGTGAAACAACCCGGAGCGTATTTACACCTCTGGGTTTTTTCATTATAATGAGATCAGTTAAAACATTATAATACAATCTATAAAAACATTTAAGACAGGAGAAGAAATCATGAAGGTTGTAATTGTCGGCGGCGTTGCCGGCGGTGCATCCGCCGCGGCCCGCATCCGCAGACTGGATGAGAATGCGGAGATTAAAATTTTTGAGAGAACAGGCTATGTATCCTACGCGAACTGCGGCCTTCCCTACTATGTGGGCGGCGTGATTACCGATTTTGATGAGCTGACGCTGCAGTCTCCGGAAGGCTTTAAAACCAGGTTTAACGTGGATGTGAAGGTTAAGCACGAGGTTGCGGCCGTGCGTCCGGAGCAGAAGACCGTTACGGTGAAGAACCTGGAAACGGGAGAGTGCTTTGAGGAAAGCTATGACAAGCTTATCCTTTCCCCGGGCGCGAAGGCCACGGTACCTCCCTTCCCGGGTGTGGACAGCGACAGAATCTTTACCTTAAGAACCGTGGAGGATACGGTTAAGGTGAAGAAATATATCGAGGAAGAACACCCGGAAAGCTGCGTAGTGGCCGGCGGCGGTTTCATCGGCCTGGAAATGGCTGAAAACCTGGCAGGCCTGGGCATCGAAGTCACCATTGTACAGATGACCTCCCACCTGATGAACAATGTGGACAAGGACATTGCCGCGCTGATTCACAACCGGTTTAAGGAAGCCGGCGTGGAAGTGATGAATGACAGCGCCGTGGAAGGCTTCCAGACCGTTCCGGGCTGTGTTATTACCCAGCTGGAGGGCGGCAGCGGCATCCCCTCTGACTTCGTCGTGATGGCCATCGGCGTGACGCCGGAGACAACGCTTGCGAAGGAAGCCGGCATTGAATGCGGCCTTCGGGGCAGCATTGTGGTAAATGACCGGATGGAAACCTCCGTGCCGGATATTTACGCCGTAGGCGACGCAGTGGAGGTTGTGAACCGGACCACCGGAAAGAAGGACGTGATTTCCCTGGCAGGCCCGGCCAACAAGCAGGGACGTATTGCCGCCGACAATATCTGCGGCCGCGACAGCCATTTCAAAGGCTCTGCCGGTTCTTCCGTATTCAAACTCTTTGACATGACCGTTGCCAGTACCGGCATTACCTCCGATACGGCGGACGCACTTGGGATTGATTATGACCGGCTTATCGTGTCGCCTTCCTCCCATGCGGACTATTATCCCGGTTCGGAGACCATGACCATCAAGGTGCTGTTTGAAAAGGATACCTTACGGATTTTAGGTGCGCAGATTGCGGGCTATGCCGAGGTGGAAAAGGTGATAGATATCATCGCCACCGCCCAGTTCGCGGGCCTTAAGGTTACTGACCTCAAAGACCTGGATCTGGCCTATGCGCCGCCGTATTCCTCCGCGAAGGCTGCCGTCAACATGATCGGCTTCGTGGCGGAAAACATTGTTACCGGCGTGGTGAAGCAGTTCCACTGGGACGAGCTGCCCCGGCTTATGGACAAGGATGTATTTTTGCTGGACGCCAGGACCCCGGAGGAATACGCGGAAGGCCATGTGCCCGGCTTTGTCAATATCCCGGTGGATGAGCTGCGCGGCCGGATGAACGAGATTCCGAAAGACAAGACTTTGTACATCATGTGCCAGAGCGGCATCCGCAGCTACATCGCCAACCGCATTATGTGCCAGAACGGCTATGACTGCTTCAACTTCTCCGGCGGCTACCGTTTCTACAATATCGTAAACAACGGCTACAACGGTGCGCTGGCCGCATTTTCCTGCGGAAAAGAGCGGTAGAAAACCGGAAACCGAAGGGGATTTGTATTGCAAAGTGAACCCCGGTTCTGTACAATAAAACCATGTTAAATCTGTTTTTTCAAATCAGGAGGAAATGAAGATGAACGGACCTTTTGAAGGATTAAAAGTTGTAGAAATGGGTACCTTTGTGGCTGCACCGTCCTGTGCCAGGTTTTTCGCGGATTTTGGTGCCGACGTCGTAAAGGTTGAATCGAAAGCCGGTGACCTCATCCGGTTCAACGGCGTGTCCGAAGGCCGCCTGGGAAGCCCCTATGAGAATACGACCTTCGACCTGGAAAACGCCCACAAAAAAGACCTGGTGGTCAACCTGAAAGCGCCGGAAGGCAGGGAAGTGCTGTTTAAACTGCTTTCCGAAACCGATATTTTCATCACCAGCTGGCGGCCCCAGGCCCTGGCAAAGCTGGGACTTGGCTACGAGAACCTGAAAGATCAGTTCCCGAGACTGATTTACGCATCCTTCACCGGCTTTGGCGAGACCGGTCCGGACTGTGACCTTCCCGGCTATGATTTCACCGCTTTCTGGGCCAGAGGCGGCCTGATGGGCTCCCTTATGCAGAAGGGTGAGGCACCGATGAACCTGTCGGCAGGCATCGGCGACCATACGTCCGGCTACATTCTGGCGGCAGGCATCCTGACCGCACTGTACAACAGAGAAAAGACCGGCAAAGGCGACTACGTTACCACCAGCCTGTTCCAGGTATCCGCTTATCTGCAGGGCATGACCATCCAGTGCGCGCAGTACAAGGACCTCGGCCAGAGCTATCCCATCAGCCGCAAGACTGCGGAGAACCCGTTCAATAACGCTTATAAGACGAAAGACGGCCGTTGGATCCAGCTGTCCATGCCTCCCTTCGATATTTTCTATCCGCGGTTTATGCCGCTCATCGGCAGGGAAGACCTGGTGGGCAACCCGAGATATACGATGGACAACATCACCGAGAACCATCTGCATGAGGAGTTCATCAACATCATTGATGAGGCATTTGAAAAGAAGACCACTGCTGAGTGGCTGGAAATTTTAAAGAAAGCGGATATCCCGCACTCTCTGTGCCAGACCTGGGAAGAGGTGCTCGAGGACGAGCAGGCATGGGCCATCGGCGTATTCGAAGAATTCGATTACCCCATTAGCGGAAAGCGTACCATGCTGCGCCTGCCCATTCATTTGAAAAACAACCCGAAACCGCCCATGGAAAGGGCGCCTTACCTGGGAGAACACTCCGAGGAAATCCTCAAAGGCATGGGCTATACGGACGAACAGCTGGAAGAGATGCATGCAAAGGGTATTTACAATACCTGGGATGACCTGCGTGAGCGATGCGGCGGACAGAAGCCGGATCTTCTTCCCTGATTACCAAATGCATAAAATGAACCGGGGCTTCGGCCCCGGTTTTTGTTTGCCCCTTACAAATTTTTGTGGAATATGTATAAAAATGCACAAAATTTTTCTCAAATACCCCCCTTTGTTTTCGTGCACATTTGATGTTACAATATTCAGGATATAATTTATGTACCGGAAACACGGCTTTCCGGCACCTTATATTTTGGATTTTTTGATACCGGGGTGATACCATGAAGCTCAGCATGTGGATGATAGCGAACCGCCTGACCGCTCTTGATGTTGAACTGAATATCAGTGAAGATTCGCCTGCAGAACTGTTAAGCGCAAGGCAGGTATATGCTACAAACTGCGCTTATGTATATGAATCGGCCGGAAACTGCTACTGTACTTATAAAAAAGACAGGATTTGCATCAGGGATACCGGACTGCAGGAAGGCTATGAGATCATCCAGGGTATCTTTGATTTTTACAACAACTGGGAGGACAGGTTCCTGGAAGCGTTAAGCGACGGGGATTACAAGAAGGCCATTAATACCGCATGGCAGGTTTTCAACAATCCGCTGGTGCTTTTCAACGGCAACAGCCAGGTAATCGCGCTGACGGACAGGTACCCGGTCGGCTCCATGGACAGCGAGTGGGACTACCTTATGACCTACGGCAACAGCTCGGCCAATGCCATCATGGAGATCTTACGTTCCAGCGACCGGCATCTGACCTTTGAGGGAGGCGTAAACCGGTATTCTTACTATTCGGGTAAAGAGCTTCCCTATGCCAGCATGTCCTACGCGATTTATATCAACAGCCTCCTGTGCGGCCTGCTGGTGCTGATTTCCAAGGAAAGAAAGCTGAACACCGGCGATTTTCAGATGCTGAAGTATCTGGCCTCCAAGCTGCAGAACGTGATGGAAATCACTGACGACGCGGATTCGGGCTACAATGCAAAGGTTTTCTACTACCTGCTGAACGGCATGGAATACGACGAGAAGCAGCTGCAGCTGCAGCTCGATTATAAAAACTGGGAGAGGGATGGGAAGTATTATGTGTCCCTCATCACCCTGAAAGATCAGGAGCTTATTTCCAATGCCACGTACCTGATGAATCTTTTGTTCAATCTGGTAATGGGAAGATACCGTGACTGCGAAGTCATGAAGCGGGAGGATTCCCTGGTGGTGATTTCCTCTTATGATTTGAGAACAGGGGTAAGCGGCGGTTTTATTGAGGAACTTTCCCGGTCTAATCCGGTGAAAATAGCTTTAACCGAGGGCTGCGACGGCATTGAAAACATTGGCTGCCTGATGGCACAGGCGGAATATACGACTGCCCTCGGAAAACTTCGGAATCCCGAAAAAGACATTTACTGTTATTATGATTATGCCATGGATTACATCATAGAATCCGCGGTTCTTGACAATGCGGTGATGGGCTGCGTGCCCGCGGTCCGGACCATGTGGCAGAAAATGCACGAAACGGGGGACGAGCTTTTCCATACGCTGGAGGTTTTCCTGAACAATGAATGTTCGGTTTCAAAAACCGCAGCGGAACTCTATACCCACCGTAATACGATACTGTACCGGCTTAACAAGATCCGGGGCATGCTGGAGAAAGACCTGGAAGACGAATACCTGCGCAATTACTGCAGGATCAGCATCCGGGTGCTGAAGCTGGCGGATACAAGAATGGGAAGATAAGCATCAGGCAGATAGCTGATAATCACCGGAAAGAGAAAAATCCGGCCGCTTTATAAGCGGCCGGATTTTTTGATGAAAATGAATGACTGATTAAGCGCCGTATACCTTTCGGGAAGCCTTGTAAAGCTCTTCCATGAATTCCGGCCTGCCCATCCAGGCAGGATTGCTGTACATGGAATACTGGGAAGGTTTGCCGGGCTTGCAGTATTTCGCCACATAATCCCTGGCTGCCTGACGGACTTCTTCCTCAGATGCGGTGGTGGGATCGATGGGAGAATCATTTACGACGGAGATGCAGATCTTGTCGCCGTATTTCTCGTAAAGCTCTGCGGTATTGTTCATGGCCATGGGGGTCCAGGAATCGAAGCCGGCTTCCACGAAAACATCAATGCGGCTCTCGATGTGGCCGCAGGAATGCAGGTCGCAGTAAAGGCCCAGGCTGTGCACATGGTCCACGAAACGCTTCATCTCGGGCAGGAAGAATTCCCTTGCGGCGTCATCCGAGAAGAAGGGAGCCATCTGGGAACCCCAGTCGTCATGGATGCAGATGCCGTCGATGTTGTAATACTGCACGGCTTTGTCGGTAATCCGGATATACAGGCTGGTAAGCTCGTGGAGCATCTCATGCAGGGCATCCTCCTGATCCTCATCCAGAAGGGCCATGGCCGCATTTTCAAAGTCCATGAAGGAAATCATTCTCTCAAACCAGCAGCCATTCAGGTACCAGAGGGTGATGGCCTTGTCACTGTTGGCGAGGTATTCTTTGTTCATCGCGGCGCTGCCTTCCCAGTCCCAGCTGTCGATATCCGGGATGATGACTTTTTCCTTCCATTCATTGACGTCTTCCATGAGGGGAGCGCCGGGTTTTACCATGGCGCCGCCGACCTGATCCACGTATACCCACTCTACACCGAACATATCTTTATAGGTGGTGTATTTTTCCGGCCACGGACGGCCTTCGAAAACGAAGCCTCTGGCGATGTCATCGGGAATAACGGACGGGCAGAAGAAGGTGCCTTCACCGCCGGTCAGAAGCCAGATGGGATCCTTGTCAATATAGGTGGCCTTCATCGCTTCCTTGCGGCTGCAGGGATAGTTGTAAACCGGGATGGAGCCGCGGAAGCTTCTCTCTTCGCCGACTACTTTGACCTGGTCGTCATTATAAGGGTATTTTGCCATTGTCAGTTCTCCTTTTTGGTTCTTTGTTAAGCATTTTGCATTTAATTCAATAGTTTATTATACAGCATCATGCAGGGTTTTGTATAGAGTGTTTCACACATAAATGAACTTTCCGAATTGTGCGTATTTTGGGCAGCGTATACATTTCAGCCATACCCGGGACTGATATATTATGATTTCAGAAAGCTGTACCGGTCCGACATCTGCCGGTGCGGAAATCTGAATTCCAAAATCAGACATGGCATTTCGGTGATTTCATGATTCTCCATTGATTCTTTAAAAAGAATCAGCAAGGCCGCAGGGGAATCCTGCGGCCTTGTCTTTGAAAGTGCAGATTATTCAAATAATACAATTAACGGTGTTTCAGACGTACTTACTTTATTCCGTGCGTTTTTTTGCCTTGTAGTGGTCCAGCACCGCAAACACGATGATGGAGGCCAGACCGGAGCCGAAGCCCGAGTTGTACAGGATAAGGCCGCCGTGGAAGGTGGATACGATACAGCCGAAAATGGCGCATACGATACCCGCAAAAATACCTGCTTTCTTTCCGTAGACACCTGCAAAAGGTGAAAGTCCGGTGCCAAGCGCCACCGTGCACAGATAACCCTGCGTGGAAAGGAACCAGGGAATGTCCCTGCCGGTTCCCAGTGCGCACAGGGCGATAACAGCCCAGAGGATGACATAGCCTGCCATGATGGTCCAGGCGGTTCCCGGATGCTGGCCGGAGGCAAAGAAGGTAAGGGCAGCCAGAAGGAAGCCTGCGGTGATGCCGGTGAAGCCCACGCCCTTGGGCATCAGGAAGATGACCAGGTCGAAGTATACCAAAAGCAGGAAGCCGTAGAAGCCGAAGTTCATCCATGTGCAGCCTTCGCCGTAGTCACGGATGAAGTTGGCGTTGTGGCCGGAATCTTTCAGCAGCTTTCCGTATCCCTTAAAGCCTTTGTTTTTGGCGCAGCCTATGATGACGGCGCTGGCGAAAAGAATGATAAGCACCACATTGCAGAACAGGTTGTAATTATTTCCGTGGGCAATGTAGATTTCATTTTCATAGGTGAAGGTGGAAGGTGCTCCGAAGCCCAGGGTCTTGTAGAAGAAGGCAAACATCATCATGCCGATGAAGCCGGAGGCCAGTCCCGCGTTGTACAGGCTTAAGCCGTTGTGCAGCTTTTTCACTGAGGGCAGGATGGCGGGGAAGATGAACCCGATGACAATGCCGAAGATGATGGCTGCGGGAATACCCCAGATCTGAAGATGGGCTTCCGCCACGGGAACCTGTGCCGAACCGAACAGCTCATGCCTGAACAGCAGTTCGCTGACGAAGGGGGCGAAGTTCATGCTGAACATGGCGACGTCCAGATGATTGCGCAGTTTGTCCTTGCGGATGCCGTAGACAATGGCGCAGCCCAGGAACATGGGCCAGACGTTTACCAGATTCATGCCGAAGAAGCTGTGGGAGAGTGTAAGGATAAAACTGGCCAGGACACCTGTGGTCACATTGGCTTTCAGGCTGTACATGATAAGCGTGAAAATCAGGCCTAACAATCCGGCGTTGAAGAATGTGCCGGCAAGCCCGCCTACGGAGAAATAATCGCACAGAAGCTGTGCGGGGGAGGTCAGAATCCGGGCCCAGTCCGTGAACATCTGATAAGCGGTCTGCCCGGTATAGATGCAGGCGGCGATGCTGACGATGATCATGAACAGGCTGAAATACAGACACATCTGTTTGATGACGTCCGAATCGCTTCTGGTTTTCGTGGGATTTGCGGTCATAAAAGGCTCCTTCCGTTTTTACAAATAAGAAGCTTCAAAAGCTTTATGCCTTATCCTATATTCTTTTATGAATAATATCAAGACTGAGCTTTTGGAAAAAATAATAAAATTTATACTTTGCTTTGGAAAAAGAGAAAAGAAAATATAATGACGAATCCGGGTTAATGCAAAATTTTTAAATTACAACTTAATTTTTTACAATGATATTTTATCAAAATTAAGATAAAATATAGAAAAATGTTTAGGAGACATTTTTGCAGGACAAAAAGAATAGGAGGTTAACATGCAAAAGACAACACTGACGCAGGGTAAGATAACCGCATACGGTTTCCTGCTGTTCACCACCTCGCTGCCGGCCATGCTGCAGATGATGTACATCAACGTATTCATGACCGACTTTGCGATGATTCCGCCCGCAGTCGTAGCGACAACGCTTCTGATTGCGCGTATCGTTGACTTTATCTTCGGCTTCCTGGCCGGTCCCATGGTCGAGAAGATTCATCTTCCCTGGGGCAAATACCGTTCCTGGCTGCTGCTGATGCGCTGGATTGCCATGGTCGGTATCATCCTGGAATTCGTCCCGTCAGGAAGAGGAACCCCGCTGGCACTTAAGGTTGCCATTGCTATTGTCGGTTACTGTTTCTATAATATCGGTATGAGCCTTACCGTAGCCCCGTACTACGCACTGGGCCCGATGCTTGCCGGTGACGACATGAAGGCCCGTATGGCCCTTTCCGCCCGCGGCCAGATGTTTATGACAGCCTCCATGCTGATCGTAAGCGCCATTACCGTCCCCTTCGTAACCGCTATGCAGGCTCTTGTTTCCCCCACGATGGGTTACATGGTTTGTGCGGTTATTTACTGCATCCCGCTGGTTATCGGCTGCCAGCTGGTCAACAATATCTCCCGTGAGGTTGACCCCGGCGGTGTGAAGCATGAAGCGAAGAATACCGTCGGCATCAAGGAAATGGTTGCTGCCATGGGTCAGAACAAATACCTGCTGATTCTGATTATTGCACAGGCTCTGACCAACATCGCCTCCAACGTCGGTTCCAGTATCGGTTCCTACTACTGGATCTATGTTGTCGGCAACTTCCTGCTGATGTCCTTGGCTTCCACCATCGGTATGGTGTTCAGCCTTATCTTCTCCACCTTTGTTCCGAGGGTATTTGCTTCCAGGGTCGGTAAGCGAAAAGGTATGATTATCGGCCTTCTGGCGATGGGTATATTCGGTTGTCTGAAGTTCTTCTGCGGCGCGAACTGGCCGATTATGGTTGTCTTCAACATTGTAGCTTCCTTCTTCGGTTTCTTCTATTCAGGCTTCGGCGCCAACTACTTTATCGATGCTGCGGAAGCGCATCTGTACAAGACCGGCAAGGATTTAAGAACCGTTGCGGCTGCCCTGTACGGCATCCCGCTGAAGCTGGGCTTCATGTTCGGCGGCGCCATCGCCAGTTACGGCCTGGCTGCCATCGGCTATGAAGCAGGCATGGTATTTGACCCTGCCATGACCACCAAGTTCCTCACCCTTTTCCACATTATCCCGGGCGCTGTTATGATTATCGCCGCGATAATCTTTGCCATCGGCTACAACCTGACGGATGAGCAGGCTGCCATGTACGCGAAGGCCAACTATGAGAAGATGATCGCAGCACAGGGCGGTCCCGCACCTGCTCCCGCTGTTGAGGAGAAGACTGAGGAATAATCCTGCTGTCTGATTCGTAAATCTGATAATGTTTTAAGAGAGACCGGCTGTCCGGTCTCTCTTTTTAGTATTTGTTTAATATTATTAGAATTATACATTGATTTATCGGGGTGACTGTTAAAAATACAGAATCAGTCCGGAGAAGACTCCGGCGAATGACATCAGGAGGTTCTTATGGAAAAGACAAAACTCACCCAGGGGAAGATAACAGCTTACGGTTTCCTGCTGTTTACCACTTCCCTGCCTGCCATGCTGCAGATGATGTACATCAATGTGTTCATGACAGACAACGCGATGATTCCGGCCGGCGTTGTGGCCACCACGCTTTTGGTTGCCCGAATCATTGATTTTATTTTCGGCGTACTGACCGGGCCCATGGTGGAAAAAATCCATTTTCCGTGGGGCAAATACCGTTCCTGGCTGCTGCTGGGCCGCTAGCTTGCCCTTGTCGGCATTGTAATGGAGTTCTTCCCCTCCGCAAGGGATACTTCCCTGGCACTGAAGGTGCTGGTAGCCATCATCGGTTACTGCTTCCACAACATTGCCATGAGTATCATCACCGGACCGTATTACGCCCTTGGTCCCCTTCTTGCAGGCGATGACATGAAGGCCCGTATGGCCCTTTCCGCCAGAGGCGTTCTGTTCATGAATGCTGCCATGCTGGTGGTAAGCGCGATTACCGTTCCCTTTGTCACCTTTATGCAGACGGTTACCTCACCGACCATGGCATATATGATCTGCGCGGTTATCTACATGATCCCGCTTATTATCAGCTGCCAGCTGGTCAACAATATTTCCCGTGAGGTCGATCCGGGCGGCGTGAAGCATAAATCCGGTACTGCTGTAGGCATCAAGGACATGATCATGGCCATCGGCCAGAACAAGTATCTGCTTATCCTGATTATCGTCCAGGGTATGACCAACATTGCCGGCCAGGTCGGTTCCGGTATCGGCTCCTATTACTGGCTGTATGTTGTCGACAACTTCCTGCTGATGTCCGTATCATCGACCATCGGTATGATATTCAGTCTGATTTTCGCAAGTTTCGCGCCGAAGATCGGACAGCGCCTCGGCAAGAGAAAAGGTATGATTGTCGGCCTTCTGCTGATGGGCGCGATTACCTGTATCAAGATTGTTACCCGAGAGCACTGGGTAGCGCTGACAGTTCTTAACGTGGTCGGCAGCTTCTTCGGTTTCTTCTATTCAGGTTTCGGCGCAAACTACTTCATTGATGCCGGCGAAGCGCATCTGTATAAGACCGGAAAAGATTTGCGTACCGTAGCGGCAGCGCTTTACGGCATTCCCATCAAGCTGGGCTTCCTGTTCGGCGGCGCCATCGGCATGTATGCCCTCGCGGGAATGGGCTACCAGGCAGGTATGGTATTTGATTATGTCTTTACCACCAAATTCCTGGTCGTTATGCACATTATCCCCGGCGCGCTCATGATTATCGCGGCGATTATCTTTGCAATCGGCTATGACCTTACCGACGAGAAGGCTGCGGAATATGCCAAGGCCAATTACGAGCGTATGCTGGCTGCCAATGCCGCAAATGCTCCGGCAGTGGAAGAGAAGGCGGAATAATCTAAGCCCTTAAAGCAGCAAATCTTAAAAATAAAACTCTTTTGGAGAGGCCGGGAGTCCGGCCTCTCTTTTTTCCGGCTGTTGCAGGAATTCTGTTTTGATATTATAATTCAGGTTAAGAAAATGCATGGTAAGCATCCGCTTAAATGCGATTGGAAACGAAAGGAGGAGAGAGGATGAACCGTCTGTCGGATGCCGGCGCTGCTGCTGCCGGATTTTTCCGCTTCTCGCTTTCAGCCGGCACGATGGTGCAGATGCTGTTTCTTGCTTTCTTCCTGACGGATGCCTGCCGTATTCCTGCTGCAGCTGTCGCGGCAGTGCTTTTTCTTTCCCGTGCGGCGGATTTGATTCTGCATCTTTTTACCGGTGATGTTTTCGAAAAATGCCGTCTGAAGGAAAAACACCGCTTTTTCCTGCGGATTTCCCGCTGGATCCTTCTTTTTTCCCTTTTCGCTGAATTTACCTTCCTGAGGAATGCCGGGCCCGGCTCTGTCCTTGCCCTGGCCTTTATCGGTTTTGTACTGCACAATACGGCTTATTCATTTTCGGATACCGCCTATAAAACCGCGCTTCCGGTGCTGTCGTACAATGACCCGGACAAAAGAATGCAGGTTATCTTTGCCGGCATGCACTGGCAGTTTGTCTCAAGGCTTGTCATACCGGCGGTATCGGTTTTCCTGATTGTAAAGTTTTCGGCTGTTCTCGGCCCGGCCGGGTATACGGCTGCTGCCGTCATCTGCTGCATACCGCATATTTTTGCTTCACAGTATGTAAGCTCAGTGCTGAAAAAAGCCGATCCGGACGGTACTTCAGCGGGATATTTCCGCCGTGCCCGCGCAGGGGAGATCCTGAAAGCCCTGTTCCGCGACCGGCAGACAGCGGTGCTGCTGGTGGTCTTTACCCTGTATTATACAGCACTTATGATGGAAATAATCCTGATGCCGTATTACTACGCACGCATTGTGGGAAATCTGCTCCTGTTTGGCGCCGGTTTTGCCGTAAGCATGGTAATAAGGCGGATTTTCGCTTTTTATATGCCGGAAGTCAGCCGGAAGCTGGGGAAGAAGAAGGCCCTGGTTGCGGGCCTGCTCGGCGCGGCCGTCTTTACGATGATTAAATATTTCGCACGGGCAAACTGGATGACTGCTGTTGCCACCGCTTCCCTCAGCATGGCTTTCGCCTCACTTTTTACAGATATCGGAACCCGGTATTTCGAGGACGGCGCGACGGCTTATCATAAAAGGACCGGACGCAGCCTGAGACCTGCGGCCGCTTTCATGGCCGGGCTTGCGGTAAGACTCGGTTTCCTTTTCGGAAGCGTGTTTGCGCTGTGCAGCCTTTCCGCCATCGGATATACGCCGGATATGGTGTTTACGCCGGAGCTGACCATGACTTTCATGACCTGCTGGGTGCGGATTCCTGCTGTACTTTTGATTGCCGGCGCCGTTATTTCTGTATTCGGACTTTCATCTTCGTCATAATTATCCCGCGTATTCGTCAAAATAACCATATTGACACAGACAGACTTGTGCATAAAGCTGTTGAAACGGCAGTTTTCCGGTGATATAGTACAAAATCAGATATTTGGAAGACGCAAGCCTTTTTTTGGAGGAATACATGGGAAAAGGAAAACTGACGCAAGGCCAGCTTAACGGATATGCCGCCTGCAACCTGTCGATTAGCTTCGCGAACATGCTGCAGATGAGCTATCTGACCATATTTATGACCGACTATATCGGCATCCCCACCGCGGTGGTGGCTACCACGCTTCTCGCAGCCAGGTTTATCGACCTGCTGCTTTCTTTCGTATCCGGTATGATTATGGAAAGACTGAACCTGCCCTGGGGCAAATACCGCTCCTGGCTTCTGCTTATCCGCTGGGTGGTTGTTTTCTCCATGGTCTGCATGTTCTTTAATACGTCTACCTTCCCGGTGGCCGCAAGGGTTGCCATTTCCATCGTGGGTTATTCCCTGATGAACATGTGCATGGGTATACAGATGAATGCCATCAGCGCCCTTTCACCCATGCTTGCGGGAGACAACATGACGGACAGGACCAGGCTGACAGCCCGGAACATGCAGTTCGCCTGTGTTGCCAATATCGCTTTCGCGCTTATTACCCTGCCCATCGTCAACATGCTGACGCCGAAAGTCGGCGCGGCAAATGCTTTCCTTATCGTGGCGATCGTTTATTCAGTACCCTGTATCTTCGGTGCGCAGCTTACCAGCCATGTCTGCAAGGAATGCGATCCGGGCGGCGTCAGGGGCAATGAAGGCAGCGGCAAGGGAATGACCATCAGGGAAATGCTCAGGTCCATCGTGGAGAACAGACAGCTGCTTATCCTTGTAGTTGTGTTCACGCTTTACATGATAGGCATGAATATTATCATGAACCTGGCCACCTACTATTACAGATATATCACCGGCGATCTTTCCAACATGACCATAGCCTCCACCATCACCATGGTGGTCAGCACGGTTTCCTCCCTGTTCCTGCCTGCCATCGGCCGGAAAATCGGCAAGAAGCGCGCCATGATCATCGGTCTGGCCATTTACGCATTTGCCGTTTTCGCCAACAGGTTTGCAGGCCCGAGATGGCAGTTTTACGCGTTCTTTGCGGCAGTGGCTGCGGCGGGTACCTATTTCTTCAACACCTTTGCTGCGCTGTTCTTCATTGACGCAGGTGAATTCTATTACTGGAAAACCGGCAAGGATTCCAGACTTATGTCCGTGGCCACCTACAGCATTGCCACCAAGATTGCCATGATTTTAGGCGGTGCGATTGCTACATACGGGCTGAACGGCATCGGGTTTCATGCCGGCATGGAGATTACGCCGGCATTCCAGACACAGTTTATGACGCTTCTGGGCATCGTGCCTGCCATCTTTGTAGTTGCAGCTATCGTCATTATGGCCATCGGCTACAAGATCACAGACGCCAATGCGGCTATTTACGCCATGGAAAACCAGAGACGGGCCGCCAGGAACCAGAATCAGTAACTGCACAAAAAATCTCCTGTTTCCGGACAGAATCTTTATAAGTTCTTTTGACAGACGCACGTGTTCGAACCCCTGAATTCTATGTATAATGAAATCAGGAAAGAACAGGTGCGTTTTGTCATAGCAGGAAAAAAGGAGAGGAAAAATGACACCGAACGAGAAAAAAGAAGCAACAATCGCGCGTTACAAAGCGGCGGTTGCCCTGAAGGAAGCCGACAGGATACCGGTTTCCCCGCTTGTGCAGGGCTTCCCCTATTACCGCGCAGGCTACACCATCGCGGATATCGTCTACGATACCACGCTGGAAAAATCAAAAAAAGCGGTCATGGATTATCTGAAAACCTATGACCCGGATCTGGGACTGGGCTTCGGCGTTAACAACGCGATGGGGCCGGTTTTTGAGAAAATGGAGCCTTATACCATGCACTGGGCCGGGCAGCCGGACTGCAAAATCAATCCGAATTCCATTCATCAGTGGATTGAATTCCCGCTGCTGCTGGATGAGGAGTTTGACGAGTTCAGAAGAGACCGGACGGGGTGGTCCATGAACAAGGCGCTGCCCAGGATGTGCAAAATCTTTGACGGCTTCAAAAACATTTCATTCCGTCAGGGTTACGACGGCTTTTCCTATTATTCCACCATGGCGGAGCTGTCCACACCGGAATTCAGGGAGAAGATGCAGCGGATCTGGGAAGTCAATGATATGTACACCGATATCA
Source organism: Eubacterium sp. (assembly GCA_017433825.1). Classification (GTDB taxonomy): domain Bacteria; phylum Bacillota; class Clostridia; order Lachnospirales; family Lachnospiraceae; genus Alectryocaccobium. Next base: position 163,021 of record JAFRGL010000012.1, read on the forward strand.
TGAGAAGGCAGTTCGGCGTCATGAAGGAGATAGAGGATATGGGCTTTGTTTCCTTTACGGACAGCGGACACCTTACCCCCTACGACCATTACAATGATTTCCTCAGGGGCTCCATTCTGGGCATGATGGACCTCTACGAGAACTATGATCTCGTGGAGCAGTGGTGTGAGGAGAACTGGCAGGAGACAGAAGCTTTTATCAAGTCGCTTCCCAAAGCAGACGGTACGAAATGGTTCTCAATGGCCCTGCACAAGGCTTTTGACGGCTTCATGAATGACGAACATTACGAAAAACTGTACTGGAAATACCTGCAGAAGATGATACTCGCGATTATCGATTCCGGAAGGATTCCCTATGTGTATACGGAAGGCTGGTACAATACCCGCCTGAAATACCTTAAGGATGTGCCCGCGGGCAAGGTTATTTACCACTTTGAATATGTGGATATGGCAAAGGCCAAGCAGGAGCTGGGAGACGTGGCGTGTATTTCCGGCGGCTTTGACAGGCTGCTTCTTGAGAGGGGAACCCCGGAGGAGGTTTCCGACGCCGTGAAGAAGCTGATTGACACCTGTGCGCCGGGCGGCGGATTTATTTTCGAAACGGATGCGGGCGTGGATTACGCCAAAGAAGAGAATTTCGCTGCCATGATGGAAACCGCAAGGGAATACGGCAGGTACAGGTAAAAACAAATCGGGAACAGCAGCCGGGGAGTTTTGAAAACTCCCCGGTTTTTTCAGTATTATCCGTGTTTTGTTTGACACCGGTCTGATTCCCAATTATAATAGGCGCGGAAACCAAAATTCAAATATCTTGTATAGGGGTATGACCTGATGATACATTCCCTTGTGGAGTACCGGGACGTCCTGGATAAAGCCGGGCTCCTTTGTAAAGACACATCTGCCGGAAGCGGGGAATCTTCCGTAACCGGTCTGACATATGAATCAAAAAAGGCGCAAACAGGCACGCTTTTTGTCTGTAAAGGCGCTGCATTTAAAAAAGAATACCTGCTGGAAGCGGCGGAAAGGGGCAGCATCGCCTATGTGAGCGAAACCGACTACGGTATTTCCCTCCCGATGCTTCAGGTTTCGGATATACGGGCTGCCATGCCTTACCTTGCCCGGCTTTTTTACCGGACATGGGCGGATGAGGAAATGAACCTGATGGGCATCACAGGCACCAAAGGCAAGACTACGGCCGCCTACTACACCCGGAAAATTTTTGATACGGCTGCGGAACGCTGCGGCACTCCGCCGGCGGCTTTTCTGACTTCGGTGGAAACCTTCGACGGCGTCGAGACCATTTCCTCCGGTATTACCACGCCGGAATCCTTCGAGCTGTACCGGCATTTTGCCAATGCCTTCGCTTCCGGCATCCGCAGCATCGTCTGCGAGGTTTCAAGCCAGGCACTGAAATACGGCCGGGTGGACGGCATACCGTTCAAATCCGCCGTGGTGATGAATATTTCAAAGGACCATATCAGCGCTATCGAACACCCGGATTTCGAAGATTATTTTGCCAGCAAGCTGAAAATATACGGTATGTGCGAAAACGCCCTGGTGAATACGGATTCGCCTTATTATGAAGAATGCATGAAAGCCGCCTCCGCGGCGCAGCGCGTCATCACCTTCGGCCGGGATGAAAAAGCCATGTACCGGGCGGAGAATGTACGGACCGGTGAAGACTGCACTTCCTTTACCCTGGTTTTTGAAGGGGAGGCATATCCTTTTACCCTGGAAATGAGCGGGGAGTTCAATGTGGAAAACGCACTGGCAGCCATCGCGCTGGCACATCTTTCCGGCATTGATTTTGCAGTCATGCAGGAAGCGCTGAAAAGCGCGGCCGTTCCGGGCAGGGTGGAGAAATACGCAACGGCAGACGGAAGGATTAAGGCGGTTGTGGACTATGCCCACAATGCCTACAGCTTCCGGAAAATGTTTGAGATGGCCCGGTCCCTGTGGCCGGAAAGCCGGCTGGTGACGGTTTTCGGCTGTCCCGGCAGCAAGGCGGTGAACCGCAGGAAGGACCTGGGTGAAACCGCAGGAAAATACTGTGATTTTATCTACCTGACCGCGGATGACCCGGCAAAGGAAGAACTGTCGGACATCTGCGCGGAGGTCGGGCAGTATATTGAAAAGGAAGGCTGTCCCTACGTGGTGGTCCCGGACAGGGAGGATGCCATAAGACGGGCGGTTTTCGAAGCGGAATGCGAGACGGCGGTGCTGATTCTGGGCAAAGGCTGTGAAACCACCCAGATAGAGAAAAACGGAAAAGTACCGTATCCGTCGGATGCGTCCGTTTTAAGGGACTGTATTGCGATGTATAATGAAAGGGCTTAAGGACGGAAGAATGAAAAAAGTAGTGTTTGCTGCATCAGAATGTGTTCCTTTTATCAAAACCGGCGGCCTGGCTGACGTGGTCGGCGCGCTTCCCAAATATTTCGACGGGGAAAGGGTGGAAGCCAGGGTTATCCTGCCCAAATACATGTGCATGGAAGAAAAGTACAAGGACATGATGACCTACTATGACAATTTCTACATGGATTTCTACTGGCGGAAGCTGTATGTGGGCATCCTCACCTGTGAATATGAAGGCGTGACGTTCTATTTTATCGACAACGAAGAGTATTTCCAGGGGGACAGGCCCTATCAGAACATGCCATGGGACCTGGGACGGTTTGCCTTCTTCTGCAAGGCGGTGCTTTCCGCGCTTCCCTCACTGGATTTCAAACCGGACATTATCCACTGCCATGACTGGCAGACGGCCATGATTCCCGTGTACCTGCATGAGCGGTTTACCCAGGATTCCTATTATGACGGCATCAAAACCATCATGACCATCCACAACCTGCAGTTCCAGGGCATCTGGAACAAATCCGAAACCCAGAACGTGACAGGCCTGTCGGATCTGTTTTTCTCCGATGACAAGATGGGCTTCTATGATGACGCGAATATGCTCAAAGGCGGCCTTGTCTTTGCGGATGAGATTACCACAGTCAGCAAAAACTATGCCGGCCAGATACGTACTCCTTTCTACGGAGAAAAGCTGGAGGGCGTTCTGGAAAGCAGGGCGGACAGGCTTGCGGGCATCATAAACGGCATTGATTATGAGCTGTATAACCCGGAAACGGATCCCTTCATCGCAGCGAATTATACGAAGGCGAATTTCCGCCGGGCCAAACCGAAGAACAAGCAGGACCTGCAGAAGAGGCTGGGGCTGGCCGTGGATTCGAAAAAGTTCCTCATCGGCATTGTTTCCCGCCTGACGGATCAGAAGGGCATCTGCCTGATTGCCTACATGATGAATGAGCTGTGCGCGGACAATGTGCAGCTGGTGGTGCTGGGCACGGGCGAAGAGCAGTATGAAAACATGTTCCGGTATTTTGCCGAACAGTATCCGGATTCCGTATCCGCGAATATTACCTATTCCGATGAGCTGGCGCATAAAATCTATGCCGGCTGTGATGCCTTCCTCATGCCCTCGCAGTTCGAGCCCTGCGGCTTAAGCCAGATGATGGCCATGCGGTACGGCACCCTGCCCATCGTCCGGGAGACCGGCGGGCTTTCGGATACGGTGCAGCCTTACAATGAATACGAGGGGACCGGCTGCGGCTTTTCCTTTGCGAATTTCAATGCCCATGAAATGCTGGGAACCATACGGTACGCCGAACGCGTTTATTTCGAGCACAAAAGAGACTGGAATAAAATCGTTGACCGGGCGATGGAGAAGGATTTTTCCTGGGATTCCTCCGCAGCGGAATACATGGATCTCTACGAACGGATGTAAAGGCAGGCTTGACGTCAGGGGAAGCTGTATGATACCTTTATAGTACAGTCTTTGGAAGCCGGAATTCTCCGGCCGGAATTCCCCTTATTGAACCGTTTGTTTAAGAAATAATAATTTTGTTTATGGGAAAAGTCTGATCTTTTTCCGCTTGTTAAAGGAGAGTAAAAATGGCAAAAACAGAGGTTACCACACCGGAAGACGCGAAAAGAGAAGCCCTTGAAGTGGCTATCAGCCAGATTGAGAAACAGTTCGGCAAAGGCGCGGTCATGCGTCTGGGCGATTCCGGTACCAGGAATATGAATGTGGAATCCGTCCCCACAGGCTCGCTGGGGCTTGACATTGCCCTGGGCGTGGGCGGTATCCCCAAGGGAAGGATTATCGAGATTTACGGGCCGGAATCTTCAGGCAAAACCACCGTTGCCCTGCATATGGTGGCCGAAGTGCAGAAGAGGGGCGGCATCGCCGGCTTTATCGATGCCGAGCATGCCCTGGACCCGGTTTACGCGAAGAACATCGGCGTGGATATCGACGAGCTGTATATTTCCCAGCCGGACAACGGCGAGCAGGCGCTGGAAATCTGCGAAACCATGGTGCGTTCCGGTGCGGTGGATATCATTATCGTGGACTCCGTGGCCGCGTTGGTGCCCAAGTCCGAGATTGAAGGCGAGATGGGCGACATGCACGTGGGCCTGCAGGCCAGGATGATGTCCCAGGCCTGCCGGAAGCTGACGGCAACCATCAGCAAGACCAACTGTATCGTTATCTTCATCAACCAGCTGCGTATGAAGATCGGCGTCATGTACGGCAACCCGGAGACCACCACCGGCGGCAACGCGCTGAAATTCTATTCCTCCGTCCGTCTGGACGTGCGCAAGCAGGAACAGATTAAGGCAGGCGGCGAATTTGTGGGCAGCCACGTGCGGGTGAAGGTCGTGAAGAATAAAGTTGCGCCGCCCTTCAAGGAGGCGGAATTCGACATCATGTACGGCACGGGCATTTCCCGGGAGGCGGATATCCTGGAGCTGGCAGTCAAATGCGACGTTATTCAGAAGAGCGGTGCCTGGTTTGCCTACGGCGGCAATAAAATCGGCCAGGGCAAGGAGAATGCCAAGGCATTCCTTATCGCCAATCCGGATATCTGCGACGAAGTGGAACGGAAGGTCCGCGTAGCTTACGGCCTTATCAAGGATGAGGATGCCGCCGGTGCATCCGCTGTGTCCGATGAAGCGTAAAGCAGAGAAAAAGCCTTTTGTATCCACGGCAGACGGTGCGAAGCTGAAAGCCATGCGGCTTCTGATGTACCGGCCCAGAAGCGAAAAGGAGCTTTATGACAGACTGGCGGAGGCAGGCTTTGAGCCTGAACATACGGAAGAAGGTATGGCTTACGTCAAATCCTTCGGCTATCTGGACGATGAAAAATATGCCGCGTCTTATGTGGCGGCCGTAAAGGACAGCAAAAGCATCAGCCTCATCATGCGGGAGCTGGCGGAAAAAGGTGTGGATGAAACGCTTGCTGCGAAGGCAGTTGAGGAGGCGGAGATTGACGAGGAAGAGACGGCTTACCGGCTGTTTGTCAGACGTGCCGGCAGTCCGCATCCTCTGGATGAGGCGGAAGAGCGCAGGCTGTACGGATATTTCGCCCGGAGGGGCTTTTCGGCGGGCGTTTTCTTCAGAACCCTGAAAAAATACAGAAACGCATGCGGCGGGGATGAATAATCCCGCCGCTTTTCTTTTATTGGAATTATTATACAATTTTCGGTTTTAATTTTTGTGTTTATTGGTTGACAAAATATTCTCAAACGTATAAAATCTATTGCGGTTATTTCATATGCACATTGATAATTTTATATGTGAGGAGGGACTCCTGTAATGATGATTCCTATTTATGTAGCAATCATCGCTGTAGTTGCCGCCGTTCTTATTGCCGTTCTGGTATCCTCCAGGATGGCAGTAGCGAAGAAAATTGCCAAGGATGCGGAGACCGTAGGTACGGCCGAATCCAGGGCAAGGGTTATCCTCGATGAGGCGTTGAAAACCGCCGAAACCAAAAAGAGGGAAGCCCTTTTGGAAGCGAAGGAAGAAAACCTGCGCATTAAAAATGAGCAGGAACGTGAATATCGCGAACGAAGATCTGAGCTGCAGAAGTATGAGAAGAGAATTCTGTCCAAGGAAGAATCCGTGGACAGGAAAGCTGATTCTTTAGAACGCCGGGAAAGCGATCTGGTTGCAAAAGAAACAGAAATGAAGAAACGTGAGAAAAAAGTTGATGAAATGCAGGCGCAGGAAATCAAGGAACTTGAGAGAATTTCCGGTATGACCTCCGAACAGGCTAAAGATTATCTCTTAAAATCTGTTGAAGATGAAGTCAAGATCGATACCGCCAAGCTCTACAAGGAACTGGAAGCCCAGGCCCGGGCCGATGCCGCGAAGAAGGCAAGGGATATCGTGGTCACCGCCATCCAGAAATGCGCCGTGGACCATGTGGCAGAATCCACCATTTCCGTCGTACAGCTTCCCAGCGATGAGATGAAGGGCAGGATTATCGGCCGTGAAGGCCGCAATATCCGCGCGCTCGAGACGCTGACCGGTGTTGACCTTATTATAGATGATACCCCGGAAGCTGTGGTGCTTTCATCCTTTGATCCCATCCGCCGCGAGGTGGCCAGGATTTCTCTGGAAAAGCTCATCGTAGACGGCCGTATACATCCGGCACGTATTGAAGAAACCGTAGCAAAGGCACAGAAGGAAGTGGATACCATGATCCGCGAGGAAGGCGAAAGCGCCGCGCTCGAGGTCGGTGTTCACGGCATTCATCCGGAACTTATCCGGCTGCTTGGCAGGATGAAATTCCGTTTCAGCTACGGGCAGAACGCGTTAAAGCATTCAATTGAAGTAGCTGAACTTGCGGGCCTTCTGGCCGGCGAGATGGGCCTTGACGTAAGGCTCGCGAAGAGGGCAGGACTTCTGCATGATATCGGCAAATCCATCGACCATGAGGTCGAGGGTTCCCATATCCAGATCGGTTCCGAACTCTGCAGGAAATATAAAGAATCCCCGGTTGTTATCAATGCCGTAGAATCCCACCACGGCGATGTGGAACCGGAGTCACTGATTGCCTGTCTTGTGCAGGCCGCGGATGCCATTTCGGCAGCCCGTCCCGGTGCAAGAAGAGAAACCCTTGAAACTTATATCAACAGATTGACACAGCTGGAAGAGATCACCAACTCCTTCAAGGGAGTGGAAAAATCTTATGCCGTTCAGGCAGGCCGTGAAGTCAGGATCATGGTAGTCCCGGAACTGGTAAGCGATGCCGATATGGTTATCCTTGCCAGGGATGTGGCCAAACGAATCGAGGACGAGATGGAATATCCCGGCCAGATCAAGGTCAATGTTATCCGGGAAAGCCGGGTGACAGACTTCGCCAAATAATCACGTTTCTTAAAAATAAACCCCGAAAACCAGGGATGCAAAATCCGGTTTCCGGGGTTTTATTTTTGCCTTTTCACGATTATAATCATATCATGACATGTATGCGGAGACTTTAGACCGACACATTTGCATCGGGGGAATATGAGATGAATCTGACGGAAATACTGGCAGAATATGCGAAAGACCTTACCTTTGACGATATACCGGAACGCGTCATTGAAGTGCAGAAGCAGTCGCTGGCGGATGCACTGTCCTGCATGGCGGCGGCCACTTCCCTTTTTCCGGAAGCCGGCGCTTTTACGAAATACGCTTTAAGCCAGTGTGATACGGGAAGCTGCACCCTGCTGGCATCAAAGAAGAAGACCATCCCGGCGCTGGCAGCCCTGGCAAACGGTGCCCTTATCCATGCGCTGGATTATGAGGATTCCCATGAAAAAGCCCTGGTGCATCCGAATTCGGCGTCTACCTGCGCTTTTCTGGCCCTCATCCAGGCTTCAGACAGGAAGATTTCCGGAAAAGAGCTTCTGACCGCGCTGGTTCTTGCCAGCGATATTACCTGCAGGCTGGATCTGGCGGTACGGGAGGATCTGCTCAAATACGGCTGGAACATGCCGCCCATTCACGGCAGCATGGGGGCTGTTTTCGGCGGCGGAAACCTCCTGGGACTTACAAAGGAGCAGATAATGGATGCCGTGGCTCTGGATATGAGCCAGGCGGTTTCTTCGGGAGAAGCCTCCAATTCCGCCCGGTCCGTGGTGAGAACCGTGCGGGACGGCTTTGCCGCCCAGGCGGCAGTCCAGTCCCTGCTCCTGGCGCGCACAGGCATTTCCGCGAGGTTCGACAAGGCCCTGGAAGGAAAGCTGGGATATTACCACGCCTATGCCCGGGACAATTATGACCCGGAAACGGTGGTAAAGGATCTGGGACGCGTGTTTGAAAGCGAACAGATAAGCTTCAAGCCCTGGCCCAGCTGCCGGGCTACGCACACAGCAATCGAAGGGCTCACAAAGCTTATCCGGGACAACCAAATCCTGCCGGAGGAAATACTGGAAATCCACCTGGTGATGCAGGAAATCGGACGGATGGTGTTTGAGCCCGCCGATGTGAAGTACCGGCCTGCATCCGCAGCCATCGCGAAGTTTTCCATGCCGTTTATCATCGGCGCCCTGGTAACGGACGGCAGAATTGATCTCTCCACATTTGAGGAGAAACGGTTTACCGACCCGGCTGTTTTGAATATTGCGGATAAGGTAACCTTTGAAATAGACGAAAGCCTGACCAAGGCGCAGAACAAATACACCAGGATTGCGGTGAAGACAACACGGGGGGAATATACCGCCACAGCAGATAAACCGCTGGGCTGCAGGGAAAACCCGCTGTCGGAGGAAAACCTTCTGAAGAAGTTCGAAAACTGCTTTGCCGCCAGTGTCAGGGGATACGGCGCGGAGCATATCCGCAGGATTTTTGACCTTGTCATGAACCTGGAAAAATGCGCTGACGCTGCTGAACTGCCGGCTCTTTTATAAGGACCTTATCATCTTTTTATATTGACTTTTTGCCTCTGACAAAACATAATCAAAGAAGTAGAAAAGACGGCAGTTTAAAGCCTTTTCACTTGAATAGAAAATACATACAGGAGACGTACATGGACGCATCGAGAAAGAAAGAACTGAAGATTTTTGCCAATTCGGTTCGGAAAAACATCCTGAAAAGCACCCACGCCGCGAAGAGCGGCCATCCCGGCGGGAGCCTTTCGGCTGCGGAGTATTTTACCTTCCTTTACAACGGGGAGCTTAGGGTTGACCCGAAGAATCCCAAATGTCCCGACAGGGACCGCTTCATGCTCTCAAAAGGCCATACCGCACCCGGCCTTTACGCCGCACTGGCGCAGGCGGGCTTTTTCCCGGAGGAAGATCTTCTGACCTTACGGCATATCGGTTCCCATCTGCAGGGACATCCGAATATGAATTCCACACCGGGCGTGGACATGACCACCGGTTCTTTAGGCCAGGGCATTTCGGCAGCTGCCGGTATGGCCAAGGGGGCGAAATACCTGGGAAAGGATATCAACGTTTATACCCTCCTGGGCGACGGCGAAGTGGAGGAAGGCCAGGTCTGGGAGGCAGTGATGTTTGCCGCCCATTACAAACTGGACAATCTGTGCATCACCGTGGACGTGAACGGGCTGCAGATTGACGGCGCCACCAAAGACGTCATGAATACCGATCCGCTGGATGTGAAATTCAAAGGCTTCGGCTGTGATGTTATTTCCATCGACGGCAACTGTTTCGACGATCTGGAGAAGGCGTTCGCGCGTTTCCACGAAAATAAAGGCACCGGCATTCCCACGGTCATCCTGATGAAGACTGTGAAAGGCAAAGACGTCTCCTATATGGAAAACCAGGCCGGCTGGCACGGCAAGGCGCCGAATGACGATGAGCTGGCCAAAGGCCTTGCCGAACTGGATGCACTGGAAGAACAGCTGAAAAAGGAGGCATAAGACAGGATGAGCGAGATGAAGAAAATTGCCACGAGGGACAGCTACGGCAAAGCCCTGGTGGAACTTGGCAAAGAATATGACAATCTGGTTGTTCTGGATGCCGACCTTGCCGGCGCAACCAAAACCGGCACCTTCAAGGCTGCATTTCCGGACCGTTTCTTCGACTGCGGCATTGCCGAGTCCGACATGATGGGCGTGGCGGCAGGCCTTTCCACCATGGGCCTGGTACCTTTCGCTTCCAGCTTTGCCATGTTCGCGGCGGGCCGTGCCTATGAACAGGTGCGCAATTCCATCGGCTATCCCCATCTGAATGTGAAGATTGCCGCAAGCCATGCCGGTATTTCCGTCGGGGAAGACGGAGCCACCCATCAGTGCTGCGAGGATATTGCACTGATGCGCACGATTCCCGGCATGACGGTACTGGTGCCCGCAGACGACGTGGAAGCCAGGAAAATGGTCCGCTATGCCTATGAAATGGAAGGACCGGTTTACATAAGGCTCGGACGTTCCGCAACGCCTGTTTTCCATGAGGAAGATTATGAATTCCGTCCCGGCAAGGGTGAAATCCTCCGGGAAGGCACGGACGCCGCGATTGTTGCCTGCGGCATTATGGTGCCCGAGGCTTTGGACGCGGCGGATACGCTGGCTTCCGAAGGCATTCATGTGCGTGTCATCAATATGGGCACCGTGAAGCCCATTGACAGGGAAATCCTTGTTGAAGCCGCAAAAGACTGCGGAAAGATTGTAACGGTGGAAGAGCACAATATCATCGGCGGACTGGGTGAGGCAGTATGCGCCGTCCTTGCAGAAGAATGCCCGGTGCCGGTGAAGCGCATCGGCGTCAATGACGAGTTCGGACATTCCGGCCCGGCAGCGGCCCTTCTTAAAGAGTTCGGACTGAGCGCAGACAGCATTGCCGCGGCAGTACGGGCGTTTGTGAAATAACAGCTGCACCGGATTAAATCAACGGGAACCGGCGGTAAAAGCGCAGAATTCAGCGCGTTTCCGGCCGGTTCCGTTTTTTAAGCAGAATGCGGATTTCCGCATGTAAATATTTTAAAAATAATCTCTTGACAAAAGAAAAGCTGTATAGTATTATGCTCATTGCAGTTGAAAAAACGCATGCGCGAGTGGCTCAGGGGTGGAGTACAACCTTGCCAAGGTTGGGGTCGCGGGTTCGAATCCCGTCTCGCGCTTATAATTTTGCCCGGAAATGCCTATTCTATAGGGATCTCCGGGCATTTTAATGGGATCGGGGGGCAGAAAAGGGGGCAAACTGCATCATAAAAGGCTGATTTTGTCCAGTGCGGCAGCATCTTTTTTCTGCAAATTTTCCGTTATATGGAGATATACTTCCCTGGTAACACGGGAGTTGCTGCCGTGGCCAAGTCGGCGTGAAACGGCATCCAGCGAGAGCCCTTTTTCGAAAAGAAGACTTGCATGGGTGTGCCGTAAGGCATGAGCGGTCAGTTCCCTGCCGGCCACTTCTTTTGTTAACTTCTTGAAATATTTATCGAAAGCAGCATTGGAGATATGCTTACCATCCGGGTTTGGAAACCAGTAAGGACTGCACCGCAGTTCCGGATGCGTAAGCTTTTCTTTTTTTATGTAGAGATTAATCCTTTTGATGCACTCCGCCAGTTCCGGCTGTATATGCAGTTTTCGAAAACTGTTATAAGTCTTTGGTGCATTCTCTTCTTTTACAGCCGGGTTATAGGTGCGCTGCACGGTGATTTCAGAATCGGAGAAATCATCTGCACGCAGGGCTGCAAATTCTCCGAAACGCATACCAGTCAGTGATAGAAACTCGATGGCCAGCTTCCATTGTTCGGATACGCAGTTATCCAGGACGGATTTCAATTCTTCTGTACTCAGATACTTATTCATGATTTCCTCCTTGTGAGATACCTTTGGTTTAAACGGTTCCAGTTTATCAATACAGGAAGTGCTTGAAATATAGTCGTTCCTGTAAGCCCACCGGATGAAAGTGTTAAACCGCTTAATATAATTGTTCATCCATTTCTCCGATTTACCTTGCTGTAGGAGAGCAGAGCGGATGTAAGAAGCTGTCAGGCTATCCATCAGCTTCTTTTCACCAAGAATCTTCACCATCTTCGTCAGAGCCGTTCTGTTACGTGCTGCAGTGGCTTTCCTGATAGTCTTTTCACATTCCAGCAGATATGCATCCAGGGCTTCCTTAAGTGAGTTTTTGGGGATAATGGCAGCAGCTGCCCTGGCATCCAGAACGACTTTGGCCTGCTTCCTGGCCTGTGCATTGTTTTTCTCCATTGTGACGGAGAACTTCTTATAGCTTCGGTCCGGCTGGATGTATCTTTCTATGAATTTATACTTTCCGTTTTTCAGTTTGATACACCACATTTTATGTTCCTCCTTAAAAATGAGCGCAAAAATAGCGCGAAAGCTTGCTAACGCGCTCCGAAAGGTGTATCATAACGGTGGCATACGTTTGATCCGGCCTCTCGGAGCAGACACCCTCCGCCGCGGT
>JAFRGL010000013.1 GCA_017433825.1 Eubacterium sp.
CGCAGAAAGAAATATACCGAATATTCGAAGCCCGATTTCGGGTACCGCTCAAAGAGGGAGAGTTCTGTTGATCACAACTCTCCCTCTTTCGCTCGGAAACCTGGCATGGTAAGCGCAGTTTCCGCCCCTCATCGGTCTTCTTATCTTCGGTATTTCTTTGTCTGCTTGCTCCAATACGGCCTCGTTCAGCACGGTTGATTTCCGGCCGCAAACCGCCTGATTTGGGGTCCGCCCGGGATTGACAGGCAGCCATCCGGCAGAAAGAGCAGGCCGGGATTGGAGTAAGGCCATGAAAAATACAGCTGTCGGAAACGGCTGATGAGGGGCAAAAAGTTGCTTCCAGGCAATTCTTTTTGAGGCCTGCTGAGGCGAGTTGTCATCAGAGAACTCGTCGAATCAGGCCGGTACCCGAAATCAGACGGTTTTGCAGCTGTATATTTTTCAGGCTGAAACGACCTGCCGGCCGTTCTTCTGCCGGATTGTCTGCTGTTCAGATTTTTTATTTCTTTCCAATTTTCGCCGTGTGTCTGAACAGCAGCGGATAGATTCCCAGTTCCACGAAGGAAATGATGCCGTACCGGATAAACCGGAACAGGTTCTCGCTGTATGCTGCCGCTGCCGCGGAAAATGCTGTTTTCAGCAGAATGTTCAGCGCCAGATAGACAGCCACGCCGCCCAGCAGCCGCAGAATCAGCCGAAGGACGTTTCTCGTATTTTCAAACCGTACCAGCTTCTCCTCGAACATACAGCCCACCAGCATACCGAGCAGCATGCCTACGCCTGAGAAATAATCCTCGCTCGTGCAGATAAACGCGCCCGGGACTGCCAGGACTGCCAGTACAAGGTAGCGGATCCACTTATGCTTAACCTTCTGGCCCAGGATATATACGATGATGGCGGAAACAACGCCCACCGCCAGGCCGCAGATTACATCCGTGGGATAGTGAACGCCCAGGCAGATCCGCGAAAAGCCCACCACTACACAGATTGTCACACTGACGGCAGTCACCCACCGTTTTTTCAGATATCCGATTATACTGCCGAAAACCGCGCCAACGTTCGCGGAATGCCCGCTGGGGAAAGAATACCCCTGGGCGGACAGGCTGTAGATATCCTTGCCTTTCTCCGGTGCTTTCAGGCATTTGATCTCCGGATGGTCAAAATACGGCCGTCGGCGGACGAACACATTCTTGATCGTCGAATTGAGCACCGTGGCAAGCGCCGCACTGATGCCGATCTCCTTACCCAGCTCCTTGTCCAGTCCCCAGTAAAAGAAACCGATAAGCCCGATGGTTACAACCGGTTCCCCGAATACGGAAAAGAACGAAACGACGGCCTGGCCGATAACGCCCAGGTGTGCCTGAAGCCATATGATGAAAGCAGGTTCCCACGCAAAATAAAAGGTAGCTCCTGCCGCTGCTGCTGTCATGAAAAACAAACACTCCTTATTAAAGATTCTATTTGCTGCATGTTATTTTATAGTACTATTATACGCCTTCGGTGGCAAGATCATCTCGCACAAAGAAGAGGAAAACTATTGTAAATATATTTGTTGCAGGTTATAATTTTTCCGGAAACTCTTTCGGTTTTCCTGCCCTGCCCGATACAGCGGCAGACTGAAAAAGGAGCATGCCATGTCAGCCAAAACCGATAAAAATAAAGACCCGGAAAACCTTATCCCGATTCTGGAGGAGTCCCTTTCCAAGGCGGAATCCGAAAGCCGGGCCAAAACCGCCTTCCACGTGAAAATGTCCCAGGATATCAAAAGCAGCATCAACGTTATTCTGGAATATTCGGAAGCCGCCCGGAAAACCATGGGCAGCCCGGAAAAACAGCTGGACTGCCTGGACAAGATTGATTATTACGGTCAGGCCCTCCTGGGGCTTATCAACCAGGTGCTGGATATGACCGGTTTCGAAGCGGACGTGCGTTCTTTTGGCACCACCCTTTCCCTGCCCGAGCGCGCGGCCGAACCTCCCGCAGAAGAAAAAGCAGCCGGTGATTTCTCCTGTCTTGCCGGAAAGCATGTGCTTCTCGCAGACGACAATGAGATGAACCGTCAGATTACAAAAGAAGCCCTGGAAGCCCGTGGTATCTCTGTTACCACAGCGTCCAACGGGCGTATTGCCGCGGACACGGTAATTTCCGCCGATGCGGGCACTTTTGATTTTATCCTGATGGACCTCATTATGCCGGAAATGGACGGCTATGAAGCCGCGAAAGCTATCCGTGCCCTGCCGGAGCCGGAAAAGTCCCGGCTTCCCATTCTGGCCATGTCCGCCAGCACCTTAAATGAAGACATCCAGAAGGCAAAGGACTGCGGCATGGACGCCCTGGCGCTCAAGCCCATCCGGATTCCGGAGCTTCTGGAAACCCTGCAGAAACTGCTCTGAACTCACAGGAATATGAAAAAGACCTCATCCGCATAACTTCCGGATAAGGTCTTTTTCATTTGCGGTGTATGCGGAAATTCTCCGTCTACAGCTCTTCGAAAAGCCTGCTGCCCCTCTTCTTAAGCCACTCGTTCATCATTCTGACAATCAGTGCCAGAATCACAACCACAAAGACCAGGTATACATCGGTGCCCACCCTGCCCTGCAGCAGTAAGCAGATACCGGCTACGGCAATGGATACGACCAGGTTGATGAGCATCACGAACAGCATGTTCAGGCTCTGCTTGATGGGCACGATTTCATTTGTCCAGGTGAAATTGGGCCTTTTCAGTCCGAATATCAGTCCGAGACGCGCTATAAACATCACGTGCAGGAGGATTGCCGCCAGCACCAGCACCGTCTCTGTCCAAGCCGCTTTAAGGCTGACGCAGATAAGGACACCGGAGAAAAGCGCCGGGCCGTAATTGAACACCTCATGAAGCCTGCATTTGGCAGTCAGGATGTCATAGGGTTTTACCGGAAGTGATTTCAGCAGCCATAATGATTTTCCCTCCAGAGAGACGGAAGGCGTGGAAATCAGATTCAAACCGGAGACGAGGAAGACAGCCAGGATTGCCAGCATCGGTGCGTATACTGCCGCTGCCCACGGGATGCCGCGGAACATTGTCCAAATAACCGTCATGACATCATTGCGCTTCACACAGATAAGGATGGCCAGAATCGGCAGCAGGAAAAGTCCCAGGCCGCAGTTCAGCATATAAGTCGTGCTGGAAGTAAAGCGGGCCAGCTCCTTGCGGAAAAGCGTCTTCTTCACATCGTTCTGCACCAGTTCGGTCTTTTTGCCCGTGCCGGCGGATACACTGCTGTTCATGGCTGTCAGCTTCAGGAAGGTTTTCGAAAGCACCGTCAGGCACAGCAGGGACAATACGGCCGTCACTGCCGCAAACAGCAGGAAATATCCCGCATTGCCGGCCGCGCCAAGGCCCAGCCAGTAAAACACATTGCCCCAGTCTTTGAAGGACCTGCCCACAGCCTGCGCATTGTTCGCTATGTGCTGCATAATGGAAGACATCCTGAAGCAGAAGAAATAGTAGACCAGGAAAAGCGCCACGGCAATCAGCACCGTAACGATATTTCTGCCTTTCAGCTTTCCCGCGGCAATGGCCACAACCCAGCCCAGGATGCAGGTAAGCACCGTCACCAGCGCGCCGATGAAGAAAAACAGCAGAATGCTGAAGATGATCGACGCCGCGGAAGGTCCCGCCACGATATGATAGACTACCAGGGCAGGCACCCACAGCAGGCCGCTGTATAAAAGGGCCGTGCCGTACACGCCCGCCACCCGGGAAATCACGATTTTCACCGGCGGGATGGGCATTGAAATCAGAAGGTCATTGTCCTTTGCCCTGTACAGCCCCGCGTAGGTATTGAATACGCTGCCGATGATACCCAAAATGACGGACACCATACCCAGGATACTGAAATACAGCCAGCCCAGGTTTATGGGGATAAAGGTAATCGCGAAAAAAGAGCTCAGCCCCGCCAGCGATCCGGCAATAACCAGCATCAGGACGGTAAACAGCGTGATGTTTGCGGTCACCCTTCCTTTGGTGTAGGCCTTTCCGTTTTTCCTGTTGACGAAAAAGCCCCGGAAAATTTCCATGAACTGTTTCTTAATCAACGCTTTTAACATATCAGACCTCTTCCGTCACATCCTCCGCCAGTTCCAGGAAGGTTTCCTCCAGGGATTCGTCACCCTTAACCTCTTCCATGGTTCCGGAACGGATGAGCTTTCCTTCTTTGATAATGGCAATTTTGTCACACAGCTTTTCCGCCACGTCCAGCACGTGGGTGGAGAAGAAAATCGCGCCGCCCTCGTCGCAGAGCTCCCGCATCATTTCCTTTAAGGAATGGGAGGCCTTCGGGTCCAGGCCCACGAAGGGCTCGTCCATAAGGATAAGCTTCGGCTCGTGCATCCAGGCGGAAATAACCGCCAGCTTCTGTTTCATGCCGTGGGAATAAGAAGATACCGACTGATCCAGGTCTGCCGTCAGGCCGAATACTTCCGCGTATTTTCCGATTCGTTCCTTTCTTTTCTGTGTGGAAACGCCGAAAATATCACCTACGAAGTTCAGATACTGGGTTCCGGTCATGAAATCATAAAGATCCGGATTGTCCGGTATATAAGCCATGATTGTCTTGCAGCCCGTCGGGTCTTCCCGCACGGATTTCCCCGCCACATAGATCTCGCCGCTGTCAAACTGCAGGATTCCCGCAACGCTTTTCAAGGTGGTGGTTTTACCCGCGCCGTTTAAGCCGATAAAGCCGTAAACCTCACCCGGCGCGATATGAAGCGTCAGATCGTCCACTGCTTTCCTGCTGTCGTAGGTTTTTGTCAGATGTTCGATTCTAAGCATGATTTACTCCTTTTGAAAGCCTCCGGCTGCCGGAAGCCTTCCTTTAAGTGCATTTACTTTTCTTATTATCCCGCATTATAGGCAAAACCGCTGCGGCCGTCAACAGCCGCAGCAGTGTAATACTTGTCTCTATTTCTCCGTCTTCGGAATGTTTCCTCAGAAGGTTTCGTTTTTCAGCGCGTCAATCAGGTTGTCCTGCTTTACCTTTCTGCCGGCGTAAATCATGGTGGCGAACACGACGATGAAGATGCTGGCAACGGCGATGACAATGGCATGCACCGGGATATAGAAAGGAAGGTCCAGGTCAATGCCTACCACCCGGTAAATCAGGTATGTCACCACGATGGAGGCGGGCAGGCCGTATATCAGGCCTTTCAGGCCGTAAATCATGCACTCGTAGCTGAGCATTTTCCGGAAGGATTTGCCGTCCATGCCCACCGATTTCAGCATTGCAAATTCCCGACGGCGCTGGCTCACATTGGTGGAAATGGTATTGAACACATTTGCCGCGGCAATGAGGGAAATCAGTATGATGAAGCAGTAGGCGAACACGTCGATAACCGTCACCACCATCCGCATGGTTTCAAATTCTTCCGCATAGTCTGCCATCCTGGTATCATCCATGCCGGCCTCAGAGAGGACTTTCTTCATTTCATTGAATGTGGAGGCATGATTGGCTGCACGGAATGCGAAATAGGTTATCTGGGTAAGCTCGAAGGAATCATAACCGCTTTTCTCCAGTACCGTATCCAGCATGCTCAAAGGATAGTACAGATTCATTCCGTCGTCCGCCTGGAAAGGCGCGTTTGTCTCTATCAGGTCCGCGATGGTGAAATACGCATATCCGGTGATATCCTCGCCGTAAACCTCCCCGTACATGGTCGCGCAGCCGGTGACCGGAAGGGCATCTTTACGGATGACATCCGTGGTATACCAGTGACTCTGACGGCCGCTTCCTGACGAACCCATCACCCGCAGGGTGTTGTAGGCGATGGCAGCCGGGTTTTCCGTATCGTAATATTTCTGCGCATCCAGTCCGTTGGTCCTGCACAGCTCGTCAAAAGCGCTGTCCTCCAGGAAAATGAGATTGGCTGAGGCATAAGCCGTTTCGGTATAGTACTCCGATGATCCGCGCCAGTCCAGGTAGCGGTCCGTCATCTCTTCCGGGGCAAAGGAAAGCCCCTGCCAGGCACTGCGGTAATACGTACCGTCCTGCACTCCTTTCACACCGGAAAGCATGGACATAATTTCCGCGTCGGATTTTTCCTCTCCCAGGGCGTAATACAGAATATCCGTATGGCTGTCTCTGGCGAAAACCGAATTCACCGATTCCTTCAGGTAGGAAGTCAGCGCGGAAGCCGAGATAAACAGCAGCACGCTTAAGAACAGGGATACCACGACGGAACGGTAGCGTTTCCGGTTCCTTTTGAAGTTCTTTGACGCCATTACGCCGGGCAGCCCCCAGAGTTTCATCGTCAATTTTGAGGTTTTCACGCTGCGGGGCTGAATTTTCACATCCTCATTCTGGCGGATGGATTCGATGGGGGAAACCTTCTCCACTGCCTTCGCCGGAACCCAGGCGGAAATCATGGTGGTAACCAGGCAAATGGCCACGGCAGCCAGCAGGATAACAGGGCTTAATACCAGTTTAATAACGGCGCCTTCCCCTTCCGGGCCCACCATATAACCGAACATCCGTGTAAAATTATCCCGCAGGAGGTAAAGTACCAGGCCGATGGCGCAGCAGCCGGCCACCAGGCCCACCGGAATGCCGATGCCGCAAAGGGTAAGGGCTTCGTACATGACGCTGGACCGTATCTGCTTTCTTGTGGCGCCCACGGATTTTAAGATGCCGAACAGTTTCTTCCTCTCACTTAAGGAAATGGCGAAGGAATTGTAAATCAGGGAAACCGAACCGAAGCAGATGAGGGCAACCAGGATGATGGCAAAGCCTGCAATCACCATATTCAGGCCGTTAAAGCCGGTGACGCCGTACATGCTCATCAGTTCGTTGTGCACGCTCCAGCTGCCGGAAACAGTCTGATCACGCATGAAATTATAAATGCTTTTCGGATTCTTCAGCGTGAAATAACAGCTGTCGGTATCCGTCTCTTCCCCGAAGGTAAAGGCCATATAACCCGGACAGGACCATTCTTCTATGCCATAATCGATACGCGCGATGATGCCGGTAATGGTGTAGGTCTTCTCTGCCGTTCCCTCCAGGGTTTCCGCCGGACTGTATTCGTCCGTTTCCGTCAGGGTATTTCCGTAGAAATTCCGTTGGCCCACGGAAAGGGTGATGGTGTCTCCTACGTCATAGGGATAATAAGTCTGATCCTTGAGATGCTTGGGCAGGACGATTTCGCTGCTGTTTTCCGGCAGGCGGCCTTTGACGATTTTGAGTGCCAGGAAATCCTCCCAGCCCTCTTCCAGGGATTTCACAAGAATGTAGGGTTTGTAGTCAATTCCGGTATCCGCATCGGCCCA
The DNA here is from genome assembly GCA_017433825.1 of Eubacterium sp. Taxonomy (GTDB): domain Bacteria; phylum Bacillota; class Clostridia; order Lachnospirales; family Lachnospiraceae; genus Alectryocaccobium. The sequence continues at coordinate 7,298 of JAFRGL010000013.1, forward strand.
GCCGACCTGGCCCAGCAGTGTATAATCCTTAATCTGCGTTTCCGCCGAAAGCCGATCCCGGCCTGCAGCGTCCACGTTCATCAGGCAGCCTTCCCAGGCGCCGGCATCCGCCTTGATACAGTTAATAAGATACTGCTGCCCTGAGTAGGCGCCTTCCAGAACCGCGGTGAACAGCATCATGGACAGCACGATGCCGATAACCGTCACCAGCGTTCTGACCCGGTTTGCCGCCAGGCATTTTCTGGTGAAACTGTGAAATATGTTCTTCATGATGCCATCCCCCTGATGCGGTCATCTTTCACGATTCTGCCGTCTTCCACCGCGATGATCCGGTCTGCCTGAAGCGCAATGTTTTCGTCATGTGTAATGATGACCACGGTCTGCCCGTAATTTCGGTTGGACATTTTCAGAAGCTCCACGATTTCCTGACTGTTCCTGGAATCCAGGTTGCCGGTGGGTTCGTCCGCCAGCACCACCGCCGGGGCGTTCATCAAGGCGCGTCCGATGGAAACACGCTGCTGCTGTCCGCCGGAAAGCTGGTTTGGCAGGTTATGTCTTCTCTTCTTCAGACCCAGGACGTCCAGCAGTTCCTTCAGCCGTGTTTCATTGACCGGCGCACCGTCCATCAGCACGGGCAGGGTAATGTTTTCTTCCACGTCCAGTACAGGAATCAGGTTGTAGAACTGATAAATCAGGCCCACCTGTCTCCTGCGGAACACCGCCAGCTGGTCTTCGTTCTGGGCATATACATCCTGCCCGTTGACGTAGACCCTGCCGCCTGTGGGCTCATCCACGCCGCCGAGGATATGCAGCAGGGTGGACTTTCCGGAACCGGAGGGGCCGATAATGGCCAGGAATTCTCCCTTTTCAATGGAGAAGCTTACATTGTCAAGCGCTCTGACTTCATTGTTGCCGGAGCCGTATACTTTTGTCAGGTTTTCAACTTTGATGATTTCCATGATTTCTCCTTTTTTATCTGTCCCGGCCTTCTCCCGCAGGTGACGTCCTACTGCCTGGCCAACCGGTATTTTTCTTGTTTACAATGTCAGTATAAAAAAAGAAAGTGACACCAAAGTGACACTTTCAAAAGTTTTTTGTCATTTTTTTCAAGTCGGCAGAACCGGCGGGGAAACACGCCTTTTCCCCCGGTCAGCTGCCCAGGTTTTCGATGGCCTCGTACACCGCCCGCACGGCTTCCCCGTATTTCTCCCCCGGCACGCCCACCAGAAGGTTCAGCTTTCCGGCCCCCTGGTTCATGGTGCTGATGGGGATGCCTTCCTTTGCCAGGGCCGCCAGCACACGGACATTCGCGTCGGAAGACTCCGCGCCCTGCTCGCCTATGACCGCCAGCATGGACAGGTTTTCCTTTACCTCCAGATGATCGGGATGCACGGTTTTCGAGATTTCCGCCAGCAGTTCCTTAAGGCATGGGGAAAGCAGGTCGCTCCTGATAACCACACTTACCGTATCGATGCCGGTCAGGCACTGTTCGAATGGCAGCTGCCTTTTCTTTAAAATATCCAGAATCAATGCTGTAAATCCGGATTCGTCGCTGACGTTCAGCTTTTCCACCTGGATGACCGACATGCCGGACCGGCCTGCCACGCCCACAATAGGCGCTTCGCTGTCATCTTCCGCCAGCTGGTTCACAATCATCGTGCCGGGGTCCTCCGGACGGTTGGTATTGCGGATATTGATGGGGATGCCTGCCTCGGAAACAGGGAACACCGCGTCCGTATGCAGCACGGAGGCCCCCATATAGGAGAGAGTTCTCAGTTCCCTGTAGCTCATGCGCGCTACGGTTTTGGGCGAGGGTACAATTCTGGGATCTGCGGCCAGAAGTCCGGATACATCCGTCCAGTTCTCGTACAAATCAGCAGAAACCGCCGCTGCGGCAAGACTGCCGGTCACGTCGGAACCGCCTCTGGAAAGTGTGTAAATCCGTCCTTCCATGTCCGCGCCGTAAAAGCCCGCGATGACCGCTTGCTCCAGCGGCTTCAGGGCGGCCCCGAAGGTCCGCAGCGTGTGCTTTAAATCCAGCTTTCCTTCCTCATCGAAGCAGACGCACCATTCCGGATCCACAAAGGTGAAGCCCAGAAATGCCGCGCATATTTTCGCGTTCAGGTATTCGCCGCGGCTTAAGACATAGTCTTCCTCCGCACCTGCCAAAAGCCGGCTTTCAAGCACAGCCATCTCTTCTTCCAGCGGAAAATGCAGGCCCAGCGGCCGGATGATTTCCTGAAACCTGCCGGATATCCGTGCGAGTTCTTCCCCGAAATCCTCTCCCGCAGCCGCTTTTCTGTAACAGGCAGCCAGCATATCGGTGACCTTCACGTCCTCCGGGAAGCGTTTTCCCGGGGCGGAAACCACAATATACCTCCTGCCGGGATCCGCATTTACGATTTCCTTAACCTTGCGGAACTGCCCCGCGTCTGCTAGCGAGCTGCCGCAGAATTTTGCCACAACCGGCTTCATTTCCTTTTTTCCTGCCTTTCTGCCTGTAAACCCTCTTTTTCCTGCTTCATCCGGTATCTGACCGCTCCCAGCGCCGCTTCGTCCGCCGGCAGCCATTTCACCGTATCCAGTTCTTCCTCCGTCAGCCATCTGGCGGATTCATGCTCCTTTAATGTCAGCCTGCCGCTTATCACCGTACACCAGAAGCATTCCATGGACAGATGGAAGGATGGCATGTCGTATTCCACGCCGGTCAGCTTTGCGCCGACTTCCACTTCCGTATCCAGCTCTTCCCTGATCTCCCGGGCCAGGGCTTCCTTTCCTGTTTCGCCCGGCTCCACCTTGCCGCCGGGGAATTCCCACCAGTCCTTGTACTCTCCGTACCCCCTCTGGGTGGCGAAAACCCTGCCTTCCCGGTAAATAACCGCCGCAGCCACTTGTACATGCTTCCGGTCTTCCTTACGTCCGCCGAACAAAAAGCGCCAGAATTCGTGGAAATCCGCCCGGGTCACGTCCCCGCCGTAAGAGAGGATATCATAGTCCTCCCCCTGCCAGTTGTAATTGATTTCGGTTTTTTCAAAGCCGTTGTGCAGGTAAAACTGCATCCTTTTAACCCGCTCGTCCGGATTTTCCTTCCAGGGCAGGTCCGACTCCACATCCACAATTACCCTCTGTCCGGCTTTGGCGCTGCAGATGGCTTTCAGAAGCTTTGAACCGTATCCCAGTCCCCTGTAAGCGTCTTCCACGGCGAAATATATGACGTGGGAAATCTTCGGGCTGTTTAAGAAGCCTGCAAAGCCGATGAAAGTTCCTTCCTCGTCAAAAGCGTAAAGCTCCCGAATCTGCTGGGTTTCATCCAGGAAGCCGGACATGTCCATCCGTTCGTTTTCCGGGAAAGCGGAGAAATAAAGCTGTCTGCTCTCCTCATAATACTGACTGTCCCGCCCGGTCAGGCGCCGCATGGTTAATGACATTATTAAATCCTCTCAGCCATATCTTCCTTAAAGCTCTTTAAATGACCGTTTTGTAGAAACGGACGGTGAATCTCGCGCCGCCTTCCGGTGCATTGTCGGCAGTAATGGTACCGTTCTGGGCGGAAATAATCATCCGGGACAGTGCCAGGCCTATGCCGATGCTGCCCTCGGAAGCATTCTGCCCTTTATAAAACCGTTCAAACAGGTGAGGGATGTCTTCGGGCACAAAGCCTTCACCCGTATCCCGCACGATAAACTCGGTAAAAAGCGGCGTCTCGGAAACGCTTACCTCTATGCTTCCGCCTGCCGGGGTGTGTTCCATGCAGTTCTTCAGAAGATTGCCGAAGGCTTCCACGGTCCAGGCCGGGTCGGCATCCACCGACTCATCGGACACAAAGGTCCTGTATTCCTGGCCCCGGAGCTCCATGGCCACCAGGAAGGGCTGGGATGCCCTTTCCAGCAAGGCTGAAGCTTTGATATGCTCCGGCCTGAATACGGCCGTACCGGAATCAATCCTTGACATTTTAAGCAGGGATTCCACCAGCCAGGAGATACGCTCCAGCTGTGTTTTAAGGCTCCTGGTATGCCGGATTCTTTTCTCATAGGGGAGGTTTTCCTCCGCAAGCAGGGATACGGTCAGGTTCATGGAGGTAAGCGGCGTGCGCAGCTGGTGGAAAATATCCGCGATGGCGTCCGTCAGGTTGAGCTTCGACTGCGCAAGCTGGTCCGCCTGCTCCTTTAACCGGATGGTCATCTTGTGCACTTCGCTGTTCAGTATGGACAGCTCGCCCTCGCTGCTGTCTTCGATGAGCACCGTCTGCTGGCCGTGCAGGATTCTGTCCAGGCTTCCGGAAAGCTTTGCAATCCTGGCATAGCGGCCCGCGGCAAAAAGATAATGCACCAGGGTCAGTACCAGCCCGGTGATTAAAACAGTCAGAAGCCCGGACAGTTTCCGGCCTGTAAGGAAGAAGCCGCAGACGGCTGCGGCTGCGGTGACAACAATATAAATGACGGTTTCCCTTGCGATTTCCGGGTTTCGGTTCAGCTTCATCTTCCCGCCTTCCTAGTCCATCCGGTATCCGATTCCCCGGACTGTCTTAATCAGTTCCGGCTTCGCGGGATCGTCTTCTATCTTTTCCCGCAGCCGTTTTATATAAACCGTCAGGGTATTGTCATTGACAAAGTCCCCGGCAATGTCCCAGATATCCTCCAGCAGTTTGTTCCTGGACAGGAGGATCCCCCGGTTATTGATAAAAAGCACCAGAAGCCGGTATTCCAGGGCGGAAAGCGTGAGTGTCTGCCCTTTTTTCTCCACGATGCCCTTGTCCGTATCCACCGTAAGGCTTCCGATACGGATTTTGGATTCGCTTCCGTATCTGCGCAGCACATTGTTGATGCGGGACAGAAGCTCCCTGGGCCGGAACGGCTTCGGGATATAGTCGTCCGCCCCCATGTCCAGGCCTTTGACCACGCTGTTCTCATCGGCGGAGGCCGTCAGGAATATAACGGGCAGCCCTTTTTCCTTTGCCTTTTCACAGACCTGGAAGCCGTTGCCGCTTCTTAAGGAAACATCCAGAAGAAGCAGGTCAAAGCTGCTTTCGGCCATCCGGCTTTCCGCCTTCATGCGGCTGTCCGCGGACGCAACTTCAAAGCCCTCCCCGGCAAGGAAATCCGTAAGGGTGCGTACAATGGCCGTATCGTCTTCTACCAGAAGTATTTTTCTCATTTTCCCCTCTGCAGCAAATACTGATGGTTCAGATATATTTCTGAATAGCTTTCTGGAATTCCTCCACTGCTTCCGTATCGCCTTCTTCGATGGCGTGGTAAATGCAGTGGGCGATGTGTTCGTTGATAATCTGCTTGCCCAGGCCGTTTAAAGCTGATTTGGAGGCGGAAATCTGAATCAGTACGTCCGCACAGTCCTCATCTGCTTCCAGCATCCTCCTGACATACTCCAGATGTCCGATAACCCGGGAAAGCCGGGCCAGCTGACGTTTCTTCTCCTTCGGGTCATGCACATGGATGTGGGTGTGCTGTTCCGGTTCCGGCGCGGGGTCCGGCAGGTTTCCCTCTTCCGCGTCCTCCAGCTGGGCCAGCACCTCCGCCAGGGCGGCATTTGCGGCTTCGAAAATTCCCAGGATAGCCTCCAGCCTTTTCTCTGTCGCCGGACCGCTTTCATGCGCAACCTCGGACAGCTGCTCGGCATGGCGGTCATTGTGCCTGACCATATATCGTAAAACTGCCCGTACCTTTTCCATCGTTCCGTATTCGGCGCGGGCATCCTGCTTCTTTCTGTTTTCTTCCATGGCGGTACTCTCCCTTCGTCAGTATAAAAGCATAACACATTTCATTCATTCCCGCCACCTTTACCTTAAAAATAAAAAACCTGCCCAAAGGGCAGGATTTACAGCTGGTTGGACTGCTCCGTATAAGGCTGCAGCGCGATTTCCAGATTTCCGTTTTTCGTGCGCAGCTCGTCAATGAAGGCTTTTTGTTCCGCCGGGTCTTTCATCTGTACTTTGAAGGAAAGCCTGAACATGGACCCCATGCCCGTGGTTTTCACCCCGGCGTTTTCCGCCTTGGAAAGATAACGGCCGAAGATGCCGTCAAAGGTGCCGTTGTATTCCAGGGATTCCGGAATGGTAATCCGAAGCAGCATGTCCGCCGCCATGTTTTTGTGTTCAAAAACCGGAATCCGGACAAATATCATGTACAGAACCGCCAGTCCGATGAGAATAATAACGCCATATGCGAGATAGCCCATGCCGAAGGCAATTCCGGCACCCATGGAGAAAAGGATTGCCGCGATTTCATCCGCGCTGCCCGGTGCGCTCCGGAAACGGATGAGGCTGAAGGCGCCGCCCACCGCCACGCCGGCGCCGATGTTGCCGTTGACGAAGGTAATGACAGCGGCCACCACGAAGGGAAGGATGGCGGTCACCACGAAGAACCTCTTCTGGGAGCGGATGGAAAAGCTCATCAGCCAGGAATAAAGAAAGCCGCAGACGATGGCAGTGGCAGCCATCATCAGGAACTGCACAGGGGTTACCGAGTAGGAATATATCGAATCAAACATGTAAATCTCCTTTCACAAAAGCTTAAGCAGCTTTTAAAAGCTGTCGTTTATACGCTTCCCCGTATTTGGAAAAGCTGGTTTTGTATATCTGTCCGCCGGACAGGATGTCAGAAAGCCATAAGGGCATTGCCTCCTGCACCTTGATTTCCAGTACCGACCAGCCTTCCGGAAGCAGCGAAATGCCTTCCATGGATTTGTCCAGTCTGAGGTCTGTCATTCTGTACCGGGGATTTTCGTCAATCGTAAGCCTTAAGTCGCCGTCCGTTTCAAAATACGCCGTCCGGTCGTAGATAATCATGCAGGCCGGGACCAGGGTGCCGTAATAATCCCGGAAGGTCTGTATTTCCCTGGTAATCTGGCTTTCCGGAAAGCTTCCGCCTCTGCCGTCAAAAAACCGGTTCACTTCCGGAATCGTACTTTGAATCCTGCGTTTGTACACGATACCGAAAGCCTTGCGCTTCAGTTCCAGGAATACCGGGGAGTTTTCATCCGCGGGCCCGTAGGAACGAAGACGGATTTTCTCCTTAAACAAAGGTTTTTCCAGGCTTGCCCGCACAAGGCGGGCATCCGGTGTGTCATAGTAGAGGGAAGCAATGGAGGTCTTCCCGTATTCATCAGGCTGCATACGGTCTTCCAGTCTGTTCTTCAGATAGTATGCCTGCCGCGGGCTGATCAGGTATTTCAGCTCATACCGTTTCATGACCGCGATGGGGTCTTCCGTCTTTGCCATGCTTCTCACCTCCGGGGCCCGAAGCCTGTATTTCCGCCGGGCTGCGTGCCGCCCTGCTGACCGAAGCCGCCCTGACCGCCGAAATCTCCGGGCTGGCCGCCGAATCCGCCCTGCTGCATGCCCATGCCTCCCATCATCTGATTGGTGATGGAATTCACCTGGACGCCGTTTACGATGATGGTGCCGCCGTTGTATTCGGCCGTGCCGTCATAATCGAAGGCTGACCGGGCTGTGATATCCAGCGTTCCTCCATTGATATACAGATTCCCGTTGGAATCCACCGCGTCCGTGTCGCCTGCACCTATGTCTATGGTAATGGTGCCGCCGTTGATCTCGATGGTGGGCGTATAGGCGGAAGATTTGTAGGCGCCGTTGATGCCGTCGTCACTTGCGGTAATGCTGATGGTGCCGTCATTAATCTGCACCCAGGTGGCTTCCAGGCCCTCCGCAGCGCTGATATTGATTTCGCCGCCGTCAATCTGCAGGATGGTGGTGGCGTGGACGGCATCGTCGCCGGCCGTAATCGTAAGGCTGCCGCCGCCCATATAGAAATTACCGACGGTATCGTCTTCGTCATTTTCCACATGCACGCCGTCTTCGCCGGTTTTGATGACAATGACGCCGTCTTCCATATAAACCGAATCATTTGCCTCCAGGGCATCGGACTGGCTGCTGATATAATATGTGCCGCCCGTAATCTTCAGGTCGTCCTTGCAGGAAATGCCGTTGTCAGAGGAAGAAATGTTTAAGGTTCCGGTGCCGTTAAGTACCAGGCCGTCTTTTGAGAAAATGACCGCGTCCGTATTGGTGGTGCCGTCATCGGTAAATGTGCCGATTACAAACAGGCTGTTTTCCGTATCCGTGGTGGTCACGAAGACCTTGTCCGCGTTTTTCACATAGATGCAGGGGAAATCCTTATTGGAAATGGAGACGCCGTCCAGCACCAGCTGCACTTTGTCTTCATCCCCCGCTTCCACGATGATGGTCGCATCGGAGGCGGTTCCGGTGAAGACGTAAGTGCCTTCGGAAGTGATGGTGACGTTTTCGCCGTCTTTGACCGTAATGTATTCCGCTTCGGAAAGGTCGGCCGTCTGGGTTAAATCCCGGTCGGTGAACAGGCTTTCCGTATCAAGCGCAGCGTCAGATGAAGAATTGTCCGATGTGCCTGTGTACTGCTCCCCGGATGACTGTTCTGTCTGAGTATTTTGGGTGATTTGTGATGTCTGTGCTGCAGAAGCAGCGGATGAATTGCCGGATGAGGCAGCCGTGCCGCAGGCTGTAAGCGCAGCAGCGAGAAGGACTGCGGCTGTTGCGGCTGCCAGGTATTTTCCGTTCAGATTTCTTTTTCTCATATTTGTATCTCTCCGTTTCTTTTTTGTCTTCAGACGTAAGAATACGGGAGAAAAAAGGAGAAAAAGTGATGATAATTTTTAAGAAATGTGAAAAGGAGTGAATAAACTGTGTTTTTCAGTCCGTCATGCCGGCTGCCAGACGGACGCATTCGTAGCCGCCGTTGTAGTCTCCGGCCGCCTTCATTGCATTGATCCGCAGGCACATATGGCAGTAAAGCTCCGGGTCGGACAGGAGCCGGTCTATCATTTCGTTCATGGATTTCTCCGTCGGGCATTCGAAGGTGCCGTCCCCGGCTTCCTGGGAAGCAACGGCGCCGTATACCTCATGGCCGCCGATATGCTTCATGAAAATCTTCGGAATCGGATAATACGCCAGCTCCGAAGGCTTGGTAATCAGGATATCGCATTCGGGCATGCACAGGTTCGTGGCATATACCGCCTTGAAAATATCCTCGTCGCAGACGGCGGTGATGCCCTCCGCTTCCGAATATCTTAAATCGGAAACAAATGCCTTCAGTCTCTCGTAATCATCGAAGAACTTCCGCACTTCCATACCGCCTAAGGCAGTCTGCATCTTTTCGTAAGCATCCCTGTGGTCGCCGAAATTGACGATGACCGCAGCTTTTTTCTTCTGAACATAGGGAAGAAGATGCTTCACCATGGCTAGGAACTGGTCGAAGCCCGCGCCGGCGCCGCCCACGGTCAGAAGGAAACGGACCGGACGGCCCTCCTTCGCCCTGGCCATACGCCTTTCATTGTCCTCCTCCAGGTTTACCAGAAGCTCGTGGTCCACGTAACGGCCGGTCATTTTCAGGTATTCGTCCGGGATGCCCTTTAAGGGCTCTTTGGCAAATCCGTTCATCATTTTATAGCCCAGATAGGCAAACTGCGTCTGCACCGTATGGATTGCGCCTTCGGACAGATGCAGGGCCATGGGCCAGTTGTCCGGAATCGCGTTTACCACGTGGGTCATGCCGGCGTGCACCGCGCCTTGGCTGGGCCACACATGGGTGGCGATGTAAGGCACGTCTTTGGGCAGGGCTTTTAAAATGGGCACCAGAAGCTCCGCGCTTTTCTGGTCCTTCGCGTTGTATGTCAGCTGCCGGAAGCCCTCGCTGTTTAACGGCTCCCAGATGACACGGTTGAACAGCCTGGATTTCTGGGAAATCCGGCTGGCCTTGGAATACAGGTCGTTCTGCTCGCGGATCATTTTCGAACCGGTGGCGTCAAAGCCCGCGAGATCCAGCCAGTAGGGCGTAAAGCCCAGGGCTTTCGCGCAGGAAGCCATGGCCATGCTGATGCGGTAATGGCCGAAGCCCATGCGGATGTTGCCGACCACCAGGGGATTGCCGGCCAAAGGCTCGTCCGTATCGGAGAACACCAGCTTTTTCGCGCCGATAAAATCCAGTACCGGGATATCCTCCGCTGCCAGATGATAAACCGCATTCGAGTCGTCACCGTATTTCTGTATATATTTCTGTTTTGCCTTTTCCGCCTTGCGGACGGTAGCTTCATCGATTCTGTTGCCGAATATTACACTTGTTCTGTCGATCATAAACAATCCTTTCGAAAAGCGTTAAGCGGATTTTTTTCAGCCTACCGCATCCGGCCGTCTTCTATACTGTAGATGAAATCGCGGATTCTCCCGTCCATCTCATAGACGACCACGATTTCATCCCCGGTCCTGCGTGTGGAAAGAACTTTGCCGCGTTTAAACAGGGCCAGCATTTCTTCCAGTATCTTCTTCTTTTCCCTGTCGTACCGCGCGATGTTATCGGACGTCATCAAAAGCGAACCGAACAGCCCGTTGATAACCGCGAGGCTTCTGCGCTGTTCTTTTTCCATGTTCATGTTGTCATCCCGCAGGAGGAAGACATCCGGATCATTCATGAACAGATGCCCGTCCATGGGATACCGGAACATGGTATTAAGCAGGGTAACCTTGGTGGATACCCGCTCCGGGTGAAAGACCCGCATATAAGCCGCATCGTCGAATTTCAGGGACACGTCCGGGCCGATCCGGCAGAAATCAAACCGTTCCGCCGCGTTAAATAACGGCACGCCGCAGCCCAGGATAATTTTACCCTTCAGCTCCTCACGGATAAGGCCGCAGGCAAATTCCGAAGTCTCCGCCCGGGTCTTTCCCTGAAGCGGCTTCAGGTTGCAGGCATACAGGAAATCCAGCTTGAAGAAATCTATGCCAAGGTCGACATAATGTTTCAGCACACGCCGGATATACGCCACCGCCTCCTGATTGTTCAAATCCAGCGCGCAGTCACCGCTCCAGTTGCTGCCGGCGTAAATCTTATGCCCGGCTGCAGTTTTCGCAATCCAGTCCGGATGCTCTTTCATAAGCCTGGAGGAATCCTCCGCCACCAGCGGTGCCAGCCAGATGCCGGCCAGCATGTTTTTCGCATGGATTCTTTCGATAACCGGCGTAAGCCCGTTCGGAAACTTTGCCGGGTCCACATCCAGCCAGTCTCCCACGAAGGTCTCAAAGCCGTCGTCTATCTGGAACAGGTCAAACCGTTCGTCCGCCTCGTCAAGCGCGGTATTGATAAGTTCTTCATTAATATTCTGGTAATGGTTGTACCAGGAAGTATAGCCGAACAGTTTTTTATCCGACACAGGCTTAAACCGTTCGAAATACGCCGTACCGTCCTCCGCTGTCACATAGTCAAACAGCGTAAAAGTCTCCCCGGCTTTCAAAACGCGTCCTTCCGCGTCGCTTTCCAGGGTAATCTTCCCGGTGCGTCTGTCAAACAGGATAATCAGATAGGCGTTTTTGTAATTCAGGCTGCCGATAAATAAAGGCTTATCCCCCTTCACATACGAAAACTCCCAGCCCTGGTGGATGCCGGAGGGCATCGGCATAAATGCCTGGGAACCGTACTGCTTGAAATGGAATCTGGATACAATGGGCCTGGGCCGCCTGGCCAGGTCATTCAGGTACTCCCCGTCGGCAAACTCCCTTGTCTCCGTCCAGGACTGATAGCCGTTGGCCATGACCAGGTCCTTGCCGGAAAACGTCTCCGCAAGCTGCCGCTTCGCGTTTCCCAGCACCAGCCTTTTTTCGGCCCGCACCGTAACCGTGGTACGGTTTCCGCTTACCTGTTCTTCGATATGGATACAGTCATCCGATGCGGAGGTTTTAACCTTCCCGCCGTCTGCCTGATAAACGATCGTAAGCATTTTTTACTTTTCCTTCCGGTCTTCTTCCGGTATTTCCACTGCCGCCTGCTCCGCATGATTCTTCTCGATAATGCCCATGACTTCCTTCTCCCTGTAGAAGAGGATGACAATCATGGCAATCACGCAAAGGATCAGCGCAATCACCAGGCTGATGCGGTAGCCGTCGCCGTTGTTGCGGATGATTTCCTGCCCCGCGGAATTAATCTCGGTGTACTGGCCGATTACCGCAAGGGAGGTGAAGATAACCATGGCAATGGACTGGCCCAGCTTGAAGGCGAAGGTCCTGGCCGCGTAGAACATGGCGTCCCGGTTCTCACCGGTTTTGATACAGTCGCTCTCCGCGATATCCGCCACGATGGCCTGGGGGATAACGCCCAGGACGGACAGCGGCACGCCGACCAGGATACAGATGATGAAGCCGTAGATCTGGTTCGGAATGGCCGTAACCTTGCCGGCGAAGGAAGACACCAGGAATGCCACTGCGAAGAGGGCAAAGCCCGCAACCAGCAGCTTTTTCTTGCCGAATTTCCGGGAAAGTATGTTGACGAGGGCATAACAGACGAAGGTGACCAGCGTCATGAAAATGAACAGGACCATGTAGTTGTCCAGTTCCAGGAGCACCTCCACATAGTAAATGAAACCGGTATTGAAGATGGTGATACCGATCCAGTAGATAATATCGGAAACAACAAACACCCTGAAATGGCGGTTCTTAAAGGTTTTGCCTAAAGATTTGAAGGCATTTTCCTTTACGGGCGGGGTATTGTCGTAGTCTTTTTCCTTTATGGCAAAAGCGGGGATAATCATGCAGATGAAGGCGATAAGAGCCAGCACACCCAGGGTAAGACGGGCGCACAGGTAATAGTCCAGGCCGGTGGCGGCCTGAACGCCTTCCCAGATCATTTTTCCGGCAAAGGCAATGCCGGTACCTACGATGTAGGTAAGGGAAATGTAGGTGGAAATATCCATCCGGTCCTTCTGGTCCCGGCCGAGAACCGGAATCAGGGCATTGTAAGGTGTACAGTAAGCGGTCATGCAGATGTAGAAAATTACCATGGTAACCGCCAGCCAGACTATGTTGATCGGCGATTCACCTCTGACCGGGCAGCAGAAAATCAGCACTGTCACCACGGCAAAGGGCAGGGCGGAATACCGCATGAACGGGATACGCTTTCCCAGCGGGCTTCTGCAGTTATCCGACTTGCTGGCAATCCAGGGGTCAGTGACTGCGTCCACAATCCTTCCGAATGCGGTGATCAGGCCGATGACCGTCAGTCCGGCAAAGGTGGCGCTGGTCACGAAGGTGGTAATCCCGCCTTCCGTGGTATCCGGCAGGTAAAAGTTTACCAGCAGGTTGGCAATGATGCCGGACAGAATGGACCAGCCAAGCTGTCCGATTGCAAAAATCCATTTAACTTTCGCAGATACTCTCTTCATGAGTCCTCCTGTTTCCCCTTTCAGCGTACACCTTACGATATACCGGAGAATATATTTTATTTTTTATTGCTTTTTATTTTTTACTGCTTTTGGTACTGCTTTATTACTTCCTTTTCTTTACTGCTTCGGGTACTGCTTTGTTACTTATTGCAAAGTGAATTACTCTCAGCCCAGCTTCTGTTCCAGTTTGTCAAACTTCGCGGAAACGCCGAGCACGTTTCGGAATGAACCTTCTGTCGGAACATCCCTGATACCGGAATTGATGTAGTTGCGGAGCACGCCCACGAGAACATAGGGACGTATAAAGGTGGAGTGGATGATACCCCAGATGATGACGCCGATGATAAAGGCGATGACAACCATCAGGACCTTCGGGTCTGACAGATAGGCAGCATCCTCTGAATCGGCAAACGCCTGCGCCAATTCCCGGAAAAATACAGGATAGCCGGAGAAAACTTTGTAGAACAGTGCTGTCAGTCCGCCGACGATGGGCACGAAGGACAATGCGCCGATACCGAATATCCGGCCCATGTTCTTCGCGAAGGTTTTGCCGTGCTTGAAGAAGATAACCGCGCCTTCGCAGGTAGCCTTGAATGCGTTCTGCTCCCTTCTGAAGAACACCCAGCCCAGACAGCAGGTGCACAGATACGAGATGATGGTCTGGATTACGGAAGAAACCACCGAACCCACCGCACTGCCGGTATTGCCTCCTACGGACCTTCCCACATTGGAAATCACGCTGCCCAGCCTGTTGAACAGGCCCTTTATGGCATTTACCGCCAGGAAATAAATGGCTATGGTCACAAAGCGTTCCTTTACCGCCTGCTTTGCCGCCGCAATGATGTCGTCGGGCAGTTCATTTTCAGTAATGCCCCTGGTCATCATGGCCACCTGGCCCGCCTGATACTGATAAGCCACAAATCTGAGAATCACCGCCAGGGCAATAATGCCGATTACAAGGCCGATTAACAGGCCGATGGCGCCTTTTTCCTGTATCCTTTCACCCAGAATAAAACCGACTGTAGGACAGGCGATGAACAATATCAGGGCCAGGATGTCGAAAAGCAGTGCCCTCACGGAAAAAACAAGCGTTCTTTTGTAAATCTCTTTGTCGGTCATAAAACCTCCTGTTTACTGTTTGTATTTTTTTATTCTTTGGTCTGTTTCATTCTTCAGGACGGGAATCCGGCATATGAAAAACGATGAACCAGCCCGTTGTAATCCCTGTACACGATTTCCTGATTTGCCCGGTTCATGCCCAGATACACGCTGTCCCACATCGGGGCAAACGTATCATCCGCCGCTTCGAATTCACAGTGCAGCCGCGTCTGATCCCCCCAGGCTGCCAGGGTATAGGTATCCCTTGGGAAACAGTCGCGCTCTTCGCGGATCTCATCGGTCATCATAAAATAGCAAAGCGGCGGCCGGCTTTCCGTCAGCCCGTAGGTGGGATCAATATGGTAAGATTTCCCGTTCATGGTCACATATACCCAGGAATGACCTTCTGTAAGGCCCGTCGAATAATGTACCGCCCCGCCCATTTCCTCGGAATCGATGCCGGCCTGGAGAAGCAGATAGTTGTACAGGCCGGCGATTTCATTGCAGATCCCCCTCTTCTCCTGCAGACATCTGTAGGGGGACTGTCTGTCCATCCACTCCAGGGAAAAGCCGGCCATCTCCCTGTCATAGACATGGTTCATCGTCATGTACTCGTAAAGCGCCAGTGTTTTCTCCAAATCGTTATAATCATCGGACAGGCAGTCGTTCAGGATACCGGTAATGGCTGCTTCGAATTCCTGTTCCTTCTGCAGGAACTCCTCTTTCGGGATCAGATAAACGATCTGCGCGGTTCCGTCCCGCCATACCCCGGCTTCTATAAAGGAACCGGCCACCGGGAAGAAAAAGTTCTGCAGCCGGCCGGCACACCAGCCCGCCGTGTCCGCATCCGGGCAGGGGAAAGAATCCTCCCCGTTCCGAAGCGCATCGACAAACGCAAAAAAGGCATCCCTCTTCTCTTCTCCGAACTGCTCCAGGTAACGGGAACCGAACACATGCGGATTGAAACTGTAATGCCCTTCCTCGTTGCTGCAGATTGTCTCGGGTTCCGGTTCGGATTCCGGGATTTCGGAAATCTCCGTAAAACTTATCTCCGATACCTCCGTATTACCGGCCCCGGAAGACGTTTCGGAAACGGATTCCGAAAGAGGTTCGGTTATTGCTTCCGAAAGGGGTTCGGAAACGTTTTCGGAAGAGGCATCAAAACTGCTGCTCCTGCCTGTTTCCTGCCCGGATTTCTCTGCCGTGCCGCAGCCCGCCAGCAGGATACCGGCCGCAAGCAATGCTGCAAATATTTTAACTGCTTTCATTTTCTGCTGTCTTTCATATATGGTTTCGTTCAGCGACGTCAATAGGTTATTATACAGGAGTATTCCGCAATCGGGAAGAGAAAATTATAAATTTTCTGCATAAAAAATCCCGATGCTTTCTAAGCACCCTTTTATCCCCATATGGCCATGGCGAGCGTGCCGATAACCATGCATGCCAGGCCGATAAGGCCTTTTTTACTGAGCTTCTCCTTAAAAACGATGCGGGAGAACAGAATGGACACGAGAATACTCAGCTTGTCAATGGGCACCACCACGCTGACAATGCCGTTCTGTATTGCATAATAGTAGCACAGCCAGCTTCCGCCGGTGGCCAGACCGGACAGGGCGATGAAAACCAGTTCTTTTCTGTCCAGTGTTTTCAGCTGCGACTGTTTGCCCTTAATGAATACTATCAGCCAGGCCATCACCAGCACCACGCCGGTGCGGACGGCGGTACCGAGATTGGATTCAACGCCGGCAATGCCGATTTTGGCGAGAATGGACGTAAGCGCAGCAAAAACAGCCGACCCGGCTGCATAAGGCAGCCATGCCGACCTGGTTTCTTTGGCGTTATCGGATTTTTTCTCAATCATCAGGAATACGCCGGCTGCCAGCAGGGCCGTTCCTGCGAGCTTGACCCACAGATGGTTGGTTTCGCCGAACAGGATAATCGCCAGCAGGATGGTCAGCACCGTGCTGGATTTGTCGATCGGCACCACCTTGTTGACATTTCCGACGGAAAGCGCCTTGAAATAACAAATCCACGAGGCGCCTGTGGCTATACCGGAAAGCACCAGAAACAGAAGCGATTTCGAATCGATCGAAGTTATGGTACCCGCCGAACCGACTATAAATACCATTATCCACGAAAACAGCAGTACAATAACCGTACGCAGGGCCGTGGCCACATCCGAGTCAGTTTTTCTGATACCGCATTTGGCAAGGATGGAAGTCAGGCCGGCAAAAAGGGCGGACAATGCCGCCGCCAGTAACCATGCCATAATTACATTCCTTTCTTCGGTTTATCCGTTTATATTCTTTTCTCAAAGCATATGATCCGGGCCTCAGATATCAAAGCGCATCTGCCCGTCGATCCATGACTTTTGCGGCACATCATGAATCCTGTCTCCTTCTCTGAAGTTCCCGATAAGGAAAGGGGATTTCGGGTCGTGCAGGCGGCTTTGCGCCAGCACCTCCGACGGCTCTGCATTTGCGTAGCAGTAACGGCACAGGTGCCTGCACGTATTGTAAGCGCCGATATCGCAGGACAGATAGCAGGCGCACTCTGCCCTTGCCCCTTTCTTTCTGGGCACGTTCAGATGCCAGCCGATGGCCTTTTCATAATCGCTGATCCGCATGCATCCGCCGCAGTCAGCTCCATAGGCAGCAAGTTCATCGCCTTCCGCGCAGGGTTTGACCGTCATGCCGTGGACAGAAGCAGCCTGAATGAATGCCTTGCCTAACGTCAGGCGCTGCTCCTTCGTCACCTCCCTTGCCTCCGGAAAGTTCCTCCTCACCTTCGGATACAGATCGATAAAACTGATCACCGCAGTTTCCGTGTACCCCTCCAGTGCAGAAGCTATCTGCTCAAAAGCCCGGAGATGGTAGTCCGCTGTATATTTTTCAGAGATAAATACAGGATCATACCTCCAGCCGACAGAATGAACGCCGACAATATCGGAAAGTTTCTGGAAATCGTCCAGCAGCCTGTGCTTGTCCGGTACGTTCGGCTCAATATCCCGCCCGTAGCCGGTGATTGTGACGAACCAGTACTGTCCGTAATCTTTGAGAAGGTCCATATAAGGAAACATCGGTGCTGGATTCTTCGTACAGAAACCGATTGCGTCCACAACAGCAGGATCAAGGCGGTAGCGGCTCACCTGGCCCGGATTATAGGGATTGCGGACACAGACAAAGCCTTCTTTCAGCCTGTTCGCAAACCATTCGGTATAAAAGGCCGGAATATCCGTCCTCTGTCCGGTGTTGATGATCATACCGTCTCACCTCCTTTTCCGGCCGGTTTAAAGCATCTTTATAAAAAATCTGTTCATCGAGGAGTGCACCACACCCTCCGGTTTATCTATTTCGGTATAGCCGCATCTCTGATAAAGATGAATTGCAACATCGAGATTGTCATGGGTTTCCAGATACATCCGGCTGTATCCCCTTATTTCTGCCTCCTGCTCGATCCGGGCGATCATTTCATACCCCAGGCCGCGGCCCTTAACCCGGTCTGCAAGATAAAGCTTCTGCAGCTCGGCACAGTTCTCGAACGGGGTAAACGCCGCCAGTCCGACGCCGCCGACAACGCTGCCGTCACTGTCTGTCAGTATGATATATGTACGTCCCGGGTCAGAAAGATAAAACGAACTGAGATGGTCCAGATTGCTGTCGAAATAAACCGTACCCGGGATATCCAGGCCGCGGGCCTTCAGATTGTCCCGGATAATTGCGGCAAGGGCCGCGTCATCCTGCGCGGTAATCGTACGGTAATTAATGTCTGCGTTATTTACTTTATGTTCCGGCATTGATTGTTAAAACTCCTTTTTTCCCCGGATGATCATGGAAAGGGGGAAGCCTTCGTGATCCAGCGCGGAAAATCCGCCGCTGATATCATAGTCAAACTCCCAAAATCCGGTGACGGCAATTCCGTTTCCGCACATTCCTGACAGGATCTCAGACAGCGGGTGTGTGAAATCCGTGAACGTCCTGGAATGATAACGCTTCTGCGTCATGTAGTACATGCCGTCATTACCGGTCCATTCATGTTCAAAGTAGGAATAACGGCACTCCAGCCTGTGGTCCGGATCATACAGTTCCTCTCCTTCCGCGACAAGCATATTCGTGCACGGATGCTGCTCATTGATCACAATTTCCGCGCCTGGTTTCATGCATTTTGCGGCTATGGCAAAGAAACGATCCAGATCATCAAACCAGCAGAGAGCGCCGATGGTAATAAGCACCACGTCAAACTGTTCCCTGTAACGGTCGTCAATATCGTAAATATTAACCGCTTCGAACCCGCACGGCAGCTGCAGCTCCTTCGCTTTTTCATTGGCAAACGCCACCTGGTTTTCGGCAATGTCAAAGCCGATCCCTTTTCTTGCCTTCCCGCTTTTCACCAGGGAAAGCAGTTCCCTGCCGTTGTTGCAGCAGAACTGGCCGATGACAGCTTCTTCCGTACGGATCTGCTTCAGTACGTTTACTGTCTCCTCATTGAAAAAGGGATAGTCTTCCTTCCGTATGCGCTCCGTGATATCAGCGCCCCAGGTCTCCGCCCTGTTTTCAAAGGCCTCTTCCCAGGCTGCTTTGTTTCCCTCTATGTACTTATCCATAACAACTCCTTCCGGCCGGCTGCTTCTGAAATGCAGTCTCTCTTATCGGCGAACCAGGCAGCATACGTTTTCTATATGGACTGTCATCGGGAACATGTCCACGGGCTGGACCAGTACCGGCGTCCACCCCTGCCCGGCCAGGTATTTTAAATCCCGGGCCAGGGTGGCCGGATCACAGCTCACGTAGACGATCCGTTCCGGCGACATGGCGGAAATGGTATCCAGCACGGCTTTCTCACAGCCTTTGCGGGGCGGGTCGACCACGATCACATCTGCCTTAATCTTCCGCTGCTCATACAGCTTCGGCAGTACCTCCTCCGCCTTTCCGCAGAAAAATTCCGTATTGTCCAGGCCGTTTATCCGGGCGTTTTCCCGGGCATCCTCAATGGCTTCCGTGACGATTTCCACGCCGTATACCTTCTTCGCCTTCTTTGCCAGCTGCAGGGAAATACTGCCGATGCCGCAGTATACGTCCCAGACCGTTTCCGTGCCCGTAAGGCCCGCGGCCTCCAGGGCCTTTTCGTACAGCACATCCGTCTGCAGCGGGTTGACCTGGAAAAATGAGTTCGGGGAAATCCGGTATGTGACGCCGTTTATCTCATCCTCTATATACGGTTTCCCGTAAACGGTGACCGCCTTCTGCGTCATGATGACGTTGGTTTTTTCCCTGTTGACGGAATAGCTGATGCCGGTGATTTCCGGAAAGGCGGACAGCTTCTCCGTAAGCGCTTTCTGCGCGGGAAGCTTCCTGCTGTTGACAATCAGGCAGACTGCGGTCTGCCCGGTTTTTCCGCCCCTTCTGATGAAGATATGCCTGACAATGCCCTCCCCGGTTTCTTCATCGTAGGCGGAAATGCGGTTTTCCCTCATCCATTCCAGGACCGCTTTCGTTATCTGTCCGAAAAGCGCGGGGCTTAAAACGCAGTCGTCCATCGGGATAATCCGGTGGCTCCTGCCGGCGTAAAAGCCGGCCGCGGGCCTGCCTTCCGCATCCGTTCCGACGGGATACTGGGCCTTGTTCCGGTAGCGTAAGGGCTCCTGCATGCCGAGCACCGGCTCAACCTGCAGGTTTTCAAACCCGCCGATTCTTCTTAAGGCTTCCTCCACTTTTTTCCGCTTGAAGGCCAGCTGTCCCTCATACGACATGCTCATGATCTGGCAGCCGCCGCATTTCGGGAAGGCTTCACAGGGGGGAGAAACGCGAAAAGCGGAAGGCCTGATCAGTTCCTCAAGCCTTCCGTAGCCATAGCTTTTATTGATTCTGGTGACCCGTGCCGTGATCACATCGCCGATGACCGCGTTTTTAATAAACAGGGGGAAGCCTTCTGCTTTGCCGACCCCCTCGCCGGTCTGAATCTGATCGGTTATCTCAACACGGACCAAATCATTTTTCTTCATACATCCGTCGTCTTTCTGATATTTGACTCGAATATCCGGTTGAAGCCCAGCCAGTCCTCCTTGTGCACCGTGGATTCCAGCAGCTCCCGCATGGTCTCAAGTCTGGCATCGGTCAGGTCCGCCAGGCTTAACGCCACGGCTTCCGCCAGCGCCGGCTTCTTCGGGGAACCGTATTCCAACTCGCCGTGGTGGGAAAGAATACAATGCTTCAGCTCATCCTCCAGCGTCTCCGGGAAGCCCGGGATTTCCTTCGCCGCGTCGTGGATCATCTCCGCGCCGATGAGGATATGCCCCAGAAGCTGGCCCTCGTCCGTATAGTCGTTTGCCGGGAACCGGGACAGTTCCTTCAGCTTGCCCACGTCGTGGAACATGGCTGCCGTAATCAGCAGGTCATAGTTCAGCATCGGATACAGCTTGCTGTAAATAACGCACATACGGACTACGTTCATGGTGTGCTCCAGCAGGCCGGAAATAAAGCTGTGATGGATGGTTTTCGCCGCGGAGCAGGCCTTGAACTCCTTAATGAATTCCTCGTCCTCCACGAAAAAGCGGCTGATCAGGGCTTTCAGGTAGGGATTCTGCACCTTTTCCGCATTTGACATCAGCTGTTTGTACATGTCCGCCGGCGAATACCGGCTGCAGGGCATGTAGTCCGCCGTATTATATTCCCCGGGCTGTGCAACCCGGAGCCTTCTGACCGCAACCTGCAGGGATCCCGCAAACAGGGAAACGTCGCCTACGATGTCCACGTAATCATAAACGGCAAAATCCGCGATGGCCGGGGAATCCACGTCCCAGACCTTGGCGTCGATAAGCCCGGTTTTATCCTGCAGCACACAGTTCAGGTAGGTTCTGCCGGTTTTAGTGGTGGCTTCTATCCTGGATTTGACAAAATAGATGCCGGACATTTTATTCCCTTCGGCAAGCTCCTGTATGTATTTCATGAAGAAGTTCTCCTTGCATTTCTTTTAAAATGGCTGTCTTTATCTGCCCGTCCGTCAGATTTCACCCAGCTCCACGGTGAATTCCACTTCCGCGTAGCCGTCCGCGCCCTGGCGCAGGGCTTTAACCCTGACGGTCTCTCCCGGTTTGTGATGCATAAGGCATTCCTTGAACCGGGTCATGTTGCCGGTTTCTTCATCCGCAATGCTTAAAATGATGTCGAATTCCTTGATGCCGGAAAGCATGGCCGGGGAATCCGCCGCCACCTCCGTAACCAGGACACCCATGGGGATATCCGTCAGGGAGGAAAGAACGGCCGTTACTTCTGAGCCCTTGATGCCCATATAAGGCCTTGCCACGTTATTGGAAAGGTCCTCCATCAGGCTCTTTAAGGCGGTAATGCCCACAGCAGCCACTGTGGCGGAACCCGCAGGGGCGTATTTCCGGGCAATGATCCCCACCACTTCGCCCTGGGCGTCAATCAGTATGCCTGATCCGGCATCTGAAGAGGGGATGTCCGTAAAGAAGAGGCTGTAGTCCATATCCAGTGTGGACACCGTGCCGGTAATGGCGGTCACATTGCCGAAGGCAACGCTGCCGGGATAACCTAAGGGCCTGCCAAGCGCCATAACCGGGTCGCCTCTTTTCACGTTGTAGGTACTGCCCAGATTGGCAACGGAATACCGCTGGAGGGTTTCATTCGGGATGTCTTCCATGTTCACCGTTATAACCGCCAGCCCGGTATTTGCATCATGTTTCCTTATCTGGGCCGGTGCTGTGGCATTGTCATAGAAGGTGACTACGATGTCGTTTACATCGTTAATCGCCTCATGGGCGGTCAGGATGAAGATTTCGGCTTCATTGCCGGCAATAATAAGCCCGGCCGTGTTTTTCCTGCTTTCCCTGGCCTTGTCAAAATAATCCATCCTGCTGTTGATACCGGCCACGTCCACGACGGCAGTCTGCGTCTTGTCCGCCACCGCCATCATTTTGTGCATCATGGTGGTGTAGTCCGACACCTCCAGCTCCTTAGGCTCGACAACGACCGGTTCCAAAGAGGTTTCCGCCGTCGAACCGGGCTCTGCCGTCTCCTCCGACGAACTGCCGGTCTCTGAAACAGGCTCGGAAACACTTACTGTTTCGCTGCTTACCGACACCGGCTCCTCCTTCGGTATCACGATGGAGGAAGGCTCGTCCCTGTGGAAAATTCTCTCGGCCGTGGGCAGGAATTTCACGAAAACACAGGCCGCGATAATACCGGCCGCTATCGCGAGAACGACAAACAAAACAACGGTCAGCAGGATATTCCTCTTACTGACCGGCTTTTTCTTGGTCACTTCCCGGATATGGGAGCTTTCGCCGTTTTCATTTGTATTCTGTTGTGTCCGGTTATTTTCATCAGGCTGCTGCATAAATAAGCCTCCCTAAACGGTAAAATGATAGCAGAGGAATATGAACAATTTATGAATAACGCCTTTAATCCAGGTAAATTTTATTGTATTATATAGTGAGATGCCAGGGCAAAAGGTCAGAATTCATGTTTTGCAGGATTTCGGAAGCTGCAGGCAGCGAAGAAATCCGCAGGCATCGAAACTAACTAAGGGTTTAAAAAATGAACGAAAAAGCACTGAAAACACTGGAATATACAAAAATCCGGGAGATGCTGGTTTCCCACGCCTCCTCGGACGCCGGCGCGGAAAAATGCGCTGCCCTTGTACCCACTTCGGATATCGCGGAGATCATCCGGCTTCAGGAACAGACGGCAGCGTCCCTGTCCCGGCTCCTGCGCAAGGGCAATCTGTCCTTTGCCAACTCGAAAGGCCTGAAGGGCTCCCTCTCCCGCCTGAAGCTGGGCAGCACCCTGAACGCGGTGGAGCTGCTGGCGGTGGCCGCCCTCTGCGAAAACGCCGGACGGGTGAAATCCTACGGAAAAAGGGAGCGGAACGACGTGTCGGGCGACTGTCTGGAAGAGCTCTTCGACGCGCTGGAGCCGGCGTCCGCTCTGACCGTGGAAATCCGCCGCTGCATTCTCTCAGCCGACGAAATCGCGGACTCCGCAAGCCCCGGCCTTTCCCGGGTGCGCCGGGCCATCAAAAGCTGCACCGACCGGATTCATTCCCAGCTGGTGGGCATGCTGAACGGGCCGCTGCGCACGTACCTGCAGGACGCCCTCATCACCCAGAGGGACGGCAGGTACTGCGTGCCGGTCAAATCCGAATACCGGGCAAACGTCCCCGGCATGATCCACGACCAGTCCTCCACCGGGGCGACCATCTTCGTGGAGCCCATGGCCGTGGTAAAACTGAACAATGAAATCCGCCAGCTGGAGCTGGACGAGCAGAAGGAAATCGCCGCCGTACTGGCGGAGTTAAGCACCCGGGTTTACGACAGCCTTTCCGCCGTGGAAACCGACCTGAAGGTCCTGCCGGAGCTGGATTTTATCTTTGCCAGGGGCAAGCTGGCCCTGGAAATGGACGCTTCCATGCCGGTCTACGACGGGGAAGAATTTATAAACTTACGGAAAGCCCGCCACCCCCTCATCAGCAAGGACAAGGTGGTCCCCATCGACCTGAAGCTGGGGCAGGACTTCGACCTTCTTGTAGTTACGGGCCCGAACACCGGCGGCAAAACCGTCTCCTTAAAAACCCTGGGGCTTTTGAGCATCATGGGCCAGTGCGGCCTTCATATCCCCGCGGCGGACAGGAGCCACTTAAGGGTGTTTGAGGAAATATTCGCGGACATCGGCGACGAACAGAGCATCGAACAGTCCCTGTCCACCTTCTCCTCCCACATGACCAACGTGGTTTCCTTTATCGAAAAGGCGGATGAGAATTCCCTGGTGCTCTTCGACGAGCTGGGCGCAGGCACCGACCCGACGGAAGGCGCGGCCCTTGCCATCGCCATTCTTTCCGACCTGCACCAGCGGGGCGTATTTACCATGGCCAGCACCCACTACAGCGAGCTGAAGCTGTACGCCCTTTCCACCGAAGGCGTGGAAAATGCCTGCTGTGAATTCGACGTGGAAACCCTGGCCCCCACCTACCGCCTGCTCATCGGCATTCCCGGAAAAAGCAACGCCTTCGCCATTGCCGGCAAGCTGGGCCTGCCGGATTACATTATCGACGAGGCGAAAGCCCAGATCAACGAGCAGGACGAGGCCTTCGAGGACGTGCTGGCCAGGCTAGAAGCCAACCGTGTCCAGCTGGAAAACGAACGCGCCGAGCTGGATAAAATGAAAGCCGAGTCCGAGGACATCAACAAACGGCTGAAGGAACAGAATAAGAAGCTTTCCGAACAGCGTGACAAGCTGATTCAGAAAGCCAATGAAGAGGCCTATGCCATCTTAAAGGAAGCCAAGGACTACGCGGACGCCACCATGCGGGATTTCGCGAAATTCGGCAAAAACAACGTTTCCGCAAAGGAAATGGAGAAAAAGCGCAGCGACCTGCGGGAAAAGATGAAGAAAGCCGGCAGCGACATGAGCATCAAGGCCGAAAAGCGCACCGGCAGGGAGCTGAAGGCTTCCGATATCATGATCGGGGATTCGGTGCGCGTCTTAAGCATGAACGTGAAGGGCACGGTCTCCACCCGCCCGGATTCCAAGGGCTTCCTGTTCGTACAGATGGGCGTTATAAGGTCAAAAGTACATCTGTCCGATCTCGAGCTTCTGGAGGACGAGCTGCCCGAATCCATGAAGAAAACCGCGTCCGGAAGCAGCGGCATCCGCATGGGCAAATCCCTCTCCGTCACCTCGGAAATCAACCTCCTGGGCAAGACGGTGGACGAAGCCATCGCCCTGCTGGACAAATACCTGGACGACGCCTACCTTGCCCACATGCCCAGCGTGCGCATCGTGCACGGCAAGGGCACCGGAGCCTTGAGGGCAGGCGTGCACTCCTACCTGAAGCGCAACCCCCATGTGAAGGAATATTCCCTTGCCGGCCTGGGCGAAGGCGATTCCGGCGTAACCATCGTCAAATTCAAATAGACAAGGAGAATGCAAATGAGCGCAAAACAGAAAATACTGATTGTGGATGACGACGAAAATATTGCGGAGCTCATCTCTTTATACCTGACCAAGGAATGCTTCCAGTGCCGTATAGCCCATGACGGTGAGGAGGCGCTGAAGCTGGTGCCCTCCTTTGCCCCGGACCTTATTCTCTTGGATTTGATGCTGCCGGGCATGGACGGCTACCAGGTTTGCAGGACCATCCGGCAGACCTCCACCCTCCCCATCATCATGCTGTCCGCCAAGGGGGAAGTATTTGACAAGGTGCTGGGTCTGGAGCTGGGCGCCGACGACTATATCATCAAGCCCTTCGATTCCAAGGAAATGGTAGCCCGGGTAAAGGCCGTGCTGCGCAGAAGCCAGCCTGCAGTGCAGACTGCCGCGGCGGAAACGCCCGAACGGTCGGGCAAATTCGTGGAATACCCGGACCTTATCGTCAACCTGACCAACTATTCCGTTACCCTCAAAGGGGAGTCTGTCGACATGCCCCCCAAGGAGCTGGAGCTTCTGTATTTCCTGGCCGCCTCCCCCAACCGGGTATTTACCAGGGAACAGCTGCTGGACCACATCTGGGGCTATGAATATATCGGGGACACCCGCACCGTGGACGTGCATATCAAAAGGCTCCGTGAAAAAATCGGGGACAATCCCTCCTGGGCCATTACCACGGTCTGGGGCATCGGATATAAATTCGAGGTTAAGAAATAATGCGCATTCGGATATTCTGGAAATTTGTAATTACCTACGTGGTAATTGCGGTGATAAGCTTTGTCTTTATTTCCACCGCCGGTTCCCGCATGGCTGAGAATTCCATCATCCGTTCGGAAAGCCGGAAGATGTACAATGAAGGCAAAACCATCATTTCCCTCCTCTCCAACCGCTATGCGGGGATGCCCTTTGACGAGCTGACCGACAGCTTTGAGGCAGTCGCCGCGTTCCAGGGCTCCAGGATCATGCTGATTGCCACCGACGGCAGGGTTATCACCGACAGCGGGAAGAAGCCGGCAGAAGGGGAAGAACTGAAAATTTCCGGTTTTGACCCCCTGGCCCTGGGATCCGAATACTACAGTACAGGCAGCTTCTTCGGTTATTTTCCGGAAAAAATGCTGACTGTCCTGCTTCCTGTAACGGGAAGCTACGAAATCCACGGTTACCTGGCCATCCACGTGCCCTGGCCGGAGATCATTTCCCAGAGGGAATCGGTGCTGGCCATCGTTCACAAGATGGCCATCGCGATATTCGCGATTTTCCTGCTGATTTTCATCATCCAGCATTTCACCGTCAACCGGCCCTTAAACCGCATCATCAAAGGCGCCCAGGAATACGCCGCGGGCAATCTGGGCTACCGCATCGAGGTGAAAAGCAGGGATGAAATGCAGTATCTGGCGGACACCCTGAACTACATGTCCGAGGAAATGAACAAGGTGGGGGAATACCGCCACAACTTTATCGCGAACATTTCCCACGACTTCCGCTCTCCCTTAACCTCCATCAAGGGCTATGTGGAGGCCATCGCGGACGGTACGATTCCGCCGGAAATGCAGAACCACTACCTGGAAATCGTGCTCTACCAGACCGAGCGGCTGAACAAGCTGACGGAAGAACTGCTGGCCTTAAACCAGGTGGACAACTCGGTCATCCTCCTGAACTACTCCCGGTTTGATATCAACGACCTCATCCGCCAGGCCGCCGCCTCCTTCGAAGGCGCCTGCGGGAAGAAAAGCCTGGTTCTGGAGCTGCTGCTGGAGGAAGATCTGCCGGAGGTGAAGGCGGATTATTCCCGGATTTCACAGGTGCTGCATAACCTCATCGACAACGCGGTGAAATTCAGCCGGCCGGACAGCATCATCCATATCGAAACCACGAAACGGCATGACAAAATCCAGGTTTCGGTCAAGGACCACGGCATCGGCATTGACAATAAAAACCTGAACAAGATCTGGGACCGTTTCTACAAGGCGGATGAATCCCGGGGCAGGGACCAGACAGGCACGGGCCTGGGCCTGGCCATAGTTAAAGAAATAATAAATGCCCACAACGAGAAGATCACTGTCGTGAGCACTCCCGGTGCGGGCACTGAATTTGTATTTACACTGTCGTACTAGCCCTCTCCTCCGGAGAGGGTGGCCCGCCAGGGCCGGGTGAGGCTTTCCCAGGGGAAGGCTTACTTCAGCAGATCAAACACGGACATCTGGTCGGTTTCGGGCAGATCACCGAACATTCCCTGCTGGTCCATGTAATCAATAACGGTTTTGGTTACCTTGGTCCGGGTGCGGAAATCATCCTTCGACATGAACTTTCCATCGGCTGCGGCGGCCTTCACGGCTTCCGCAGCTTTTTCGCCCATGCCTTCGATCTTATCCAGGGACGGCAGAAGCTTCCCGTCCACAATCCGGAAACGGTGGGCATCTGATTCATAGATATCCGCCGGGATGATTTCGATGCCGCGGGCATACATTTCCCTGGCGATACGCATATCCCTCAAGGTATCCTTCTCCGTGGCGTTCAAGGTATCCTTCCTGGCTTCGTAATCCGCGATATAGGAGAACAGCCTTTCCTTACCGCGGCACATCTTGTCGTAGGAGAAGCCTGAGGCGCGGATGGAGAAATAGGAAGCATAGTAGGCTTCCGGATAGTAAACCTTAAACCAGGCAATCCGGAAGGCCATCATGACGTAGGCAGCCGCGTGCGCCTTCGGGAACATGTACTTGATCTTCTTGCAGGAATCGATGTACCACTCCGGCACGTCGTGCTCCCGCATCACCTTCTCCCAGTCGGGCTTTAATCCCTTGCCTTTCCGGACGCTTTCCATAATGGTGAAGGACTGCTCAGAATCCAGTCCGCGGGCAATGAGCGATGTCATGATATCGTCCCTGTTGCAGATGCAGGTGGAAATATCCGCAATGCCCTCTTCAATCAGGGTCTGGGCGTTGCCCAGCCATACGTCGGTGCCGTGGGCCAGGCCGGCAATCCTGACCAGGTCGGACAGGTATTCCGGTTTGGTATCCATCAGCATGGACATGGCGAATTCCGTACCGAATTCCGGCACGCCGAGACACCCTAAAAGGCAGCCGCCGATGTCCTCCGGGGTGATGCCCAAAGCTTCGGTGTTCTTGAACAGGGACATGACCTTCCTGTCGTCCAGGGGGATGCCTGTGGGATCCACGCCTGTCAGGTCTGTCAGCATCTTCATCATGGTGGGATCATCATGCCCCAGGATATCCAGCTTCAGCAGGTTGGAATCGATGGAATGATAATCAAAGTGCGTGGTAATAATATCGGTTTCGGTATCGTTTGCCGGGTGCTGGACCGGGGTAAAGGAGTTGATGTTCTCTCCTAAAGGCAGCACGATAATACCGCCGGGATGCTGGCCGGTGGACCGGCGTATGCCGGTGCAGCCTTCGGCGATTCTTTCGATTTCACAGTTTCTCTTGAAGATATTCCGCTCTTCATAGTACTTCCGGACAAAGCCGAAGGCAGTCTTCTCCGCCACCGTACCGATGGTGCCGGCCTTGAAGGTCTGGCCTTTGCCGAAAATCACTTCGGTATAGCGGTGGGCCTTGCCCTGGTATTCACCGGAGAAATTCAGGTCTATATCCGGCTCCTTGTTGCCCTTAAAGCCCAGGAAGGTTTCAAAGGGGATATTGAAGCCCACCTTCCTTAAGGCGGTGCCGCAGACCGGACAGACCGCATCCGGCATGTCGCTGCCGCACTTGTCCGAATACGCAATCACCGTCTCCGAATCAAAGTCCACATAATGGCACTGGGGGCACAGGTAATGCGGCGGCAGCGGGTTTACCTCGGTAATACCGGCCATGGTGGCCACAAAGGAGGAGCCTACGGACCCCCTGGAGCCCACCAGGTAGCCGTCCTCATTGGACTTCCACACCAGCTTCTGGGCAATGATGTACATGACGGCGTAGCCGTTGGAAATAATCGAATTCAGCTCCCTTTCCAGCCGCTGCTCCACGATGGCGGGCAGGGTCCTGCCGTACATTTCATGGGCCTTGTCATAGCAGATGCGGCGCAGATCGCTGTCGGAATTTTCGATAATCGGCGGGAATTATCCTGCCCGGATGGGCGAAATCTTTTCGCACATGTCCGCAACCTTTGCCGGATCATCGATGACCACCTTCCTGGCCGTTTCGCTGTCCAGATAGGAGAACTCCTCCAGCATTTCCGCGGTGGTCCGCAGGTACAGGGGCGCCTGCTGGTCCGCGTCCGCAAATCCCTGGCCGGCCATGATGATCCTTCTGTAAATCTCGTCTTCAGGGTCCAGGAAATGCACGTCTCCCGTGGCAACCACGGGCTTTCCGGCCTTCTCACCCAGGGAAATAATCTCCTTGTTGATATCGATGAGGTCCTGGCGGCTCTTCACCCGGTCATTGTCCTCGTCGGCAATCAGGAACTCATTGTTCCCCAAAGGCTGCACCTCCAGATAGTCATAGAAATCCACGATTTTCGCGATTTCCTCCTCCGGGAGGGACCGTAAGAGTGCCTGATAAAGCTCTCCCTGCTGGCAGGCAGAACCGATCATCAGGCCTTCGCTGTACTTCATGTACACAGATTTCGGCACCCTGGGCCGCCTGTAATAATAGTCCAGATGCGATTTGGAAATCAGCGTGTACAGATTCACCCTGCCGGTCTCGTTCTTCGCAAGGACCACGGCATGGTAGTAGGGCATTTTCTTAATCAGGTCCACGGAAACGGAAGCATGGGCATTTAAGGCATCCAGGTCGTAAATGCCTTTCTCCGCGCAGATGCCGCAAAGCTTTTTGAAGATTTCCGCGGTGCATTCCGCGTCGTCCACCGCCCGGTGATGCTTCAGAAGCGGCACATTCAGGTGCTTGGCCACCGTTTCCAGCCTGAACCGGTGAAGATCCGGCAGCAACGCCCTGGAAAGGGCCACCGTATCAATCACCGTGGGACTGATGCGGATGTCCATGTCTTCGCAGTTTTTGTAAATAAAGCTCATGTCGAATTCCGCGTTGTGGGCCACCATAATGGCGTCCCCGCAGAAATCCACGAATTTCGGCAGCACTTCTTCTATCTCCGGCGCGGAGATCACCATGTTGTCGTTGATGTCCGTCAGCTGCTCAATCCTTAAGGGAATGGGCATCTTCGGGTTGACGAAGGTGGAAAACCGGTCCGTAATCCGGCCGTCCGTCACCTTGACCGCGCCGATCTCGATGATTTTGCAGCTCTTCGGGGAAAAGCCGGTGGTTTCCAGGTCAAACACCACGAAGGTGCCGGACAGCGACTGCCCCCGGCTGTTGGATACAATATCCTTTTTGTCATCCACCAGATAGATTTCACAGCCGTAGATCACCTTGAAAGGTGCGGAAACGGCTGCCAGCTCTTCTTTTGTGGCGTCCGGATGCTCCGCCTTGTACTGCGCCAGGTATTCGCTTTCGATATCCTCCATGGCATGGTTGGCGTCCGGGAAAGCCTGCACCACGCCATGGTCGGTAACCGCGATGGCCTTCTGGCCCCACTTCCAGGCCCTTTTGACGATGTCCTTCACGTCGCTGACACCGTCCATGTCGCTCATCTTGGTATGGCAGTGAAGCTCGATCCTCTTTTCCGGATTCACGTCTTTACGCGTATCGCGGAAATCTGCCGCCTTCTTAATGCCGAAGACGTTGGTTATCGCCAGTTCCTTCTCGTAGGCATCCAGGCTTACCCGGCCTTTCAGCTTGACAAAGCTTCCGGCTTTCAGTTTGCCGGAAACCTCCTCCGCTTCCTCCGGGGAAAGGAACAGCTTCACGTTGATGGTATCGGTGAAATCAGTTACTGACATAATGTACAGCAGTTTACCGCTCTTTAACTCCCGCACCTCCAGATGGGCAATCTGCCCCAGGATGACCGCTTCTGTAACGCTTTCATCCAGGGATACGATGGGCACGGAATCCTCGGTAATATCCCTGCCGTAAAACACGTCGGGATTGGAGGATTTCTATTTCTTCCGGTCTTTGCCTTTTTTCTTTTTTCCGTCTTTTGCGCTGTCCGTGTCCTTTGCTTCCGTATCCTGCGGCTGATCCGCCCTGTCTTCTGCCGGTTCATCCCCGCCGGATTCGGATACCATGCCTGCCTTGCGGGATACCTGCCTGGCCTCTTCTGCCAGCATGGCGGCACTTTCCGACAGCAGGCTTCTGCCCTCTTCCCTGCCGTAGCGGACAAAGCATTCCACCGGCAGGCTGCAGCGGACCGTCAGGATTTCCTCCAGCAAATCTTTCAGCTTTCCGCCGTAATTCCTGGAAATGGGCGTATCCGTCAGGTTCAGCACCACCCGGTCTTCCTCCGGGAAGGAAAGCTCGCCGCTTCTGAACACCTGGTACATGATGCGGTTTTCCTTCTTCAGCTCGGTTTCAATGCTCTTCCTGTACTGATCCATCAAGGTCTGCGCCGTATAAAGGGCCGAAAGGGTAAAATGCTCCTCAATATACACCGAGAGGGGCGTATCCGCAAAAAGCTGGCTCTTCAGCAGCTTTTCCAGGGCATAGATATGCTTTTTATGCACCCAGGTTTCCGCGTGCACGCAGATCTTCAGGGTCTGCTGCCGGCTGCATAAGGCCACCCGCTCCACGTTCAGCAAAGCGGCAATATTATTCAGTTCATTGTCCTTGATAATAAGACCGGGAAAGGTCTCTTTGAATGGTTTCATTTCTCTCCTTTATTTATCTTTCCCAGTTGTCCAGTTCATGCTTCAAGGCGGAAAGCAACTCCCCTTCGGGAAGCTTCCGGATGATTTCCCCCTTTTTAAACAGGAGTCCCTCGCCGATACCGCCCGCGATGCCTAAGTCAGCCTCCCTTGCTTCTCCGGGACCGTTGACCACACAGCCCATCACGGCAACCTTCAGGTCCAGATCATAGCTCTGCACCATGGTTTCCACCTGGTTTGCCAGGGAAATCAAATCGATCTGCGTCCTGCCGCAGGTTGGGCAGGAAACCACCTCGATGCCGCCGGTTTTCAGTCCCAGGGTCTTCAGAATCAGTTTGCCTGCCTTGATTTCCTCCAGCGGGTCGCCGGTTAAGGATACTCTTACAGTATCGCCGATTCCCTGTCCCAAAATCAGCCCTAAACCGACGGCGGATTTGATGCTGCCGGAATAAAGGGTTCCGGCCTCGGTAATGCCCACATGCAAAGGATGCCGGGTCTGCCTGTCGATGAGCTCATGGGCTTTCACGCACATGGTTACGTCCGAGGATTTGATGGAAATCACCAGGTTGTCATACCCCATGTCTTCAATCAGCTTCACCTGGCCCAGCGCGCTTTCCACCAGGCCTTCCGCGGTTACACCGCCGTATTTCTCC
Organism: Eubacterium sp.; assembly: GCA_017433825.1. Lineage (GTDB taxonomy): Bacteria > Bacillota > Clostridia > Lachnospirales > Lachnospiraceae > Alectryocaccobium. The sequence goes on from JAFRGL010000013.1 coordinate 39,877, forward strand.
AGAATCTCCTTTTCCAGTGAGCCGGAATTGACGCCCACCCGGATGGGAATACCGTGTTCCTCCGCCGCACGGACCACCTCCGCCACCTTTTCGGCAGAACCGATGTTGCCGGGATTGATGCGGATTTTGTCCGCGCCGTTTTCGATGGCCGCCACAGCCAGCCGCCAGTCGAAATGGATATCCGCCACCAGCGGGATGGAAATCTGATTTTTAATCTCACGGAAAGCCGCCGCCGCTTCCATGGTGGGCACCGCACAGCGGATAATATCGCAGCCGGCTTCCGCCAGCCTGCTGATCTGCGAAACGGTTGCGGAAACATCTTCCGTTTTTGTATTTGTCATGGACTGGATGAGCACCGGGTTTCCGCCGCCGATCATTCTGTCCCCGATATGGACAACTTTCGTCTGTTCTCTGCTCATGATATACTCCTCAAAAAAAGGATACACGTTCAGTATATAACAGCGTATGGGAAAAATCAAAGCCATCCCCTTCCAAAAATCAGGGGTGTTCTTCTGTATAAATTGGAGAAATTGCTTTTTTTGACTTTAACGCGGTACCTGTGTTATACTTTACACAGGCACCGGAAAACCAGTGTTTATTCAGTGATCCCGGGAATATAGGGGAGACGGTGTTCCGCCGTATGTTATCCGGGAAGGAAGGGGAAAGAAATGCCGAAGAAATACAGTTCAGACAAAGAGCATAAGCAGGAGCTTCTGTCCGCCCTGCCGGATTTCGCGCGCGGGTATATCCGGCATTTCTCCCATGACGCCCAGGACCGGTCTGTCTACGCCTACACCTACGACCTCATCACCTTCTTCGAATTCCTGATCCGGTCGAACCCGGTGTTCAAGGACAGGAAAACCAGCGACTTTACCGCGGCGGAAATGGAAGCCTTAACCCCCATGGATTTCGACGAATACCTGGCGGATTTGAAGGATGACGGCAACCAGACCTCCGCACTCAGACGCAAGCTGGCGCCGATTCACGGCATGTACGCCTACATGCAGAGCAGGAACATGATTACGGCCGACCCCTCCGCCAATGTGAAGGTGAAGGACAAATTTCTGGACAATGAAATCGTCTATCTGACGGACGAGGAAACCGCTTCTTTGCTTTCCTACATTAAAAACCGGGCCATCCTGCCCGGGGAACGGGTGAACCAGAAGGAAAAGGAAAGGGTGCGGGACTACGCCATTGCCGCCCTGCTGCTGGGTACCGGCATGCGTGTTTCCGAGCTCACAAACATTGACCTGAACGACATTGATTTTTCCACCAACCGGGTCAATATCCTGCGCAAGGGCGGCGCCACCAAGCACGTGTACATGAGCGACACGGTCGCCATGGCCATCCTGGACTACATCGAACAGAGGGAATTCATCGAACCCGCAGACGAGGACGCGAAGCAGGCGCTCTTCCTTTCCTCCCAGCGCCGCCGGATTACCGCCCGGACCATCGAAAACCTCATCTGCCGGTACGCAAAGGCCGTGGTTCCCTACAAGCACATCACTCCTCACAAACTGCGTTCCAGCTTTGCCACTTCGGTTCTGCACAAAACCGGCAATATTGCCGTGGTTTCCGCGGCTTTGAACCACAAGCAGCTTTCCACCACCCAGCGGTATTACAGCAAGGTGCTGGACGAGGATCTGAAGGAAGCAGCCAAGAACTCACCGGTCTAACGGTGTTATTATATGATTTTTCGAAAGGAGCCGAACATGGACAAACACATTTTTACCAACAGGCATATCCTGGCCTGGCTGGAATACTATTCCGAAAATGCGGACATTGACCTCGAGCACGTTAAGCTTCTGGATATCACCCGCAAAAACAAGAATCTGATTCCCATGGTTAAATCCCACAAGGCCGTCATGGTCTTTACCGAAGCCGGCCACCCGGATATCTTCTACCGGATGTTTAATGCAGGGCTGGGAGAATGCACGGTTATTTACAACGAGGGAAGCGATCCGGCAGGTCCTGTTAAGGTAAATAAAATCTACGACATGATCAACCGGGGCATCAACGCCGCGGCCGCCATGCTGATCATCAATGACAATGCGAAGCGCACCATCGGCTTCGGCATGGACAACGACCTCTTCGCCCACGGCTCCGTACGCTACGTCTGCCCGGAAATCCGCGCGGTCATCCTGTCGAAGATGCTCATCGACGAGCAGAAAAACCTGTGCATCGTTACCGGGGAATCCATCGCCGTGGAAGCCGCAAACATGTGCGGCGAGGCCACCGTCATCGCGGTGGAATACAGCCCGAAGGACAGGCGGACCCTGGAGGAGAACGTGAACCGCTTCGGCCTGCACAACATACATATCCTGGAGAAGCTGGACGAGGAAAGCCTCGCCGGCCTGCCGGTGCCGGACGTGGCCATGATCGTGGCCTCCCCCCTGCTGGACAAGGAAATGGACGTGCTGCTGGCTGTCAATCCGAAGATGGAATTCGTCATTTATACCCTGGATTTCATCACGGCGGCCTCCCTTCCCGCGCTTTTCGCGGACAAGGGCATTTCCGGCACGGACGTCATCCAGATCCAGGTAGCAAACCTGAACGCGAAAAACGCTTTCGATATCCAGCCCAGCCCCTGGCTTATTACCGGCCGGGCAGGCACGGAAGAATAACTGACTGAAAGGAACCTTTATGGGAAAAGTAATCGGCATTGATCTGGGCACCACCAACAGCTGCGCTGCCGTCATTGAAAATGACGAGCCCGTCATTATTCCCAACAATGTGGGAGGACGCACCACGCCCAGTATCGTCGCCTTTACCAAATTCGGGGAAATACTGGTCGGTGACCCGGCGAAGCGCCAGCTGGCCACCAATCCGACCCGCACATTTACGTCCATCAAAAGGCAGATGGGCAGCACCTGGTCCGTAAATGTGGACGGCAAAAAATACAACCCGCAGATGATCAGCGCCTTCATCCTGATGCAGCTGAAAAAGGACGCGGAAGCCTTTACCGGCGGGCCGGTGAAAGACGCGGTTATCACCGTTCCGGCGTATTTTACGGACGCCCAGCGCCAGGCCACCAAGGATGCCGGCAAAATCGCGGGCTTAAACGTACTGCGTATCATAAACGAGCCCACCAGCGCGGCCCTCTCCTACGGCCTGAACCACGGCGAAAGCACCAAGGTTATGGTCTATGACCTGGGCGGCGGCACCTTCGAAGTGTCCGTCATCGAGATTGAAGACGGCGTAATCTCCGTCCTCGCCACCTCCGGCGACAACCATCTGGGCGGCGATGATTTCGACGACCGGATTGCCTCCTATATCGTATCCGAGTTCAAGGCGTCAAACCAGGTGGACCTTTCGAAGGACCCGATAGCCTTTAACCGGGTGAAGGAGGCTGCGGAAGCGGCCAAAAAAGAGCTTTCCACCTCCGAAACCACCAATATCAACCTGCCCTTCGTAACGGTGAAAAAAGGCGAACCGCTGCACCTGGACATCAACCTTTCCCGGTCTAAGTTCGACGCGCTGACCTCCGACTTGGTGGAACGCACCGCAGGCCCGGTCCGCGCGGCCCTGGCCGACGCAGGGATCTCCCCCTCCGCCCTAAGCCGCGTGCTTCTGGTAGGCGGCTCCACCCGGATACCCGCCGTCCAGAAAAAGGTGCGGGAGCTCACCGGCAGGGAACCGTCGAAAAATATCAATCCGGACGAATGCGTTGCCATGGGCGCGGCGATTATGGGCAGCACTTTAGGCGGCAACGCCATCATTGCCAAGGATGCAGGCAAGAGCCTGCTGCTCCTGGACGTGACGCCGATGAGTCTTTCCATTGAAACCATAGGCGGCCTGTCCACGGTGCTGATTGAGAGGAACACCACCATTCCCACCCGGGTTTCCAAGGTATTTACCACCTCGGGCCCCTACGCCTCCAGCGTGGAAATCCATGTGCTGCAGGGCGAGCGGCCCATGTCCCGGGACAATAAAACCATCGGCAGGTTCATGCTGCGGGGTATCCGGCGCGCGCCGGCAGGCGTTCCGCAGATAGAAGTAACCTTCGATATCGATGCCAACGGAATCTTAAAGGTTTCGGCAAGAGACCTGGATACCGGCAGACAGCAGTCGGTAACCATCAACGCGGACGACCGGATGACGGACGCGGAAATCGAGCAGGCCATGCGGGATGCCCAGATGAACATGGGCGTGGACATGGTCAAAAGGGAGACGGCCGACGTGGCCAATGAATGCCGGAACCTGACCATGCGGGTGGACCGGGCTTTGTCCGCGGACCGCAGGAATACTTCCAGGGAGGAAAAAAAGCGGATTAAGGATGACAGAAATGCGCTGGAAAAGGTGATGCGCAGCATCCGTCCGGAAAATGCCAATGAATCAGACCTGGCAAGGTTAAAGGAAGCCAAAGCCGTCCTGGAAAATTCCGCCGCAGATCTTCTGGCCCGCACCGGGATGTAAAACCGCTGCAAAATGCATCTTTACACCGCTGTTATACGGACTGCATAGAATAATCATTGATATTTATGCATGTATCCGCTATAATATACAAAAATACTGTTGTTTATCACAGGAGAGGAGCAGGAAATATTATGACAGCAAAGGAACTTAAGGCACTTTTGGAAAAGGTCCCCGACGACGCATATGTTATGCTGGAAGCAGAAAAGCATCTCGAGCCTGCGGAAATCGTGCAGAACATTAAGGACGTAATCGTCCGGTACGACGATACGCATTTTCTGACCGAACCGATTGTAATCATCAAGACCAGCAGCAAATAACCTTATCTGCATGACAGGATGAATATTGTCCGGGCACTGCCCGGCATGAAAAAGCACCGGGCGCTGCCCGGTGCCTTTTTATGTTTTCATATCGGATTACTGCAGCATTTTCTCCACGGCTTCCTTGGCTTCGGTAAGATCCGCCCCGGTTTCGTCCATATAGTACCGGATAGCCTTAATCTTGTCGGAAGCGTCGAAATGATCCCGGATATACTGCTCCAGGGGACTGTAAACCGGCTTCACCTCAACCGGGTCCGGTACAGGCACATAGGTGCCGTCAAACATGGACTCGATGACTGCCCGGACCTCCATAATGTCAAGCCCGGTTTCCCTTTTGTAAAAGCTGATGGCCTTCATCTTATCCCCGGCCGGGTAGAAATTTGCCATGATATATTCGTATTTTGAATCCACACCCACGGGAGCTTCCGGTTCGGATGCTGCAGGGACTTCCTGCACGGGAGCTGTGACAGCTTCTGCTGCCTCATCCGGCATTTCCTCCGGTATCTCCTCTTCAGGAACTATGACCATGGAGCGCACTTCTGCCCCGCAGTTACGGCAGAATTTCTCTCCATCTGCCACTTCGGCGCCGCATTGCGAACAAAACATTCTGCTACCTCCTGTTATGATCTGCGCTGTTTCGCCTTGTCCGGCGCGCAGACATAGCCGTCAAACAGCTTTTCAGGCGCGGTTTCGATGAAATAATCCACCGTCCACTGCTGGTCCCTGCTCTCCTTGCGGATCATCGCGCAGAACTCGGGATCGCTGTACCTGCCCACCATACCGTCTACGGTAAAGAAGGTGGTTCCCGTTACGTCCTTCGCCGCATCCGTGCAGAGATAGCTGATGAAGGGACAGAAGCCGTCGGGCAGCGGCGTATCGTCAAAGTGCATGAAGACTTCACCGGTCAGTGTCGAGGATTTCTCGCCGGCTGCCAGGGCCTGGTCGAATACTTCCATGTCGATGGCCGCGCGGGTTCTTGCCGCCGGGCAGAAAATATTGGCGGTGATATTGTAATCGCGGAGCTCGTAGGCAATACTGCGGGTAAAGCCGATAACGCCGGCATTTGCCGCGCCGTATTCACTCTGGCGGATGGTGGAGCCCAGGAACGCGCCGGAGGAACAGTTTACGATACGGCCCCATTTATTCTTAATCATATAGGGAATGGCATGACGGAGCACATAGAAATAGCCGGTGGGCTTTGTGGTCACAACCCTGTCCCAAAGCTCCTTGGGCATATCCTCCACTGCGCAGAAGCCGAAGGCGCCGGCCACGTTTACAACGATGTCCACGGAACCGTAGGTTTCCACGGCTGTCTCCACCAGGCGTTTCGCATCGTCCCAGTTCGTAATATCAGCGAAGCATGCGGTCGCTTCCCCGCCGGCTTCCCGGATAGCTGCAGCCGTCGTCTCCGCATCGCCTGCAAACTGGTCTTCTTCCTTACGCACCCATTCCTTAAGCTCAGGGGTCAGTCTCTCGAATTTCTCCGGGGAGAGGATGTGAAGTTCACCGGGCTTGACCGGCTTGCGGTTGTTGGTAATAACCTTCGCGCCTTCGGAAGCCAGATGCTTCGCGATTGCGCGGCCGATGCCCTGGCCGGAACCGGTAACAATTGCAACTTTTCCTTCAAGATGTCTGCTCATAAAAAACCTCCTAAATAATCTCTATATAAGAGTGTTCCGCCGCATTTCGCGCGGCCGTTTTACAAAACGGATTATGCACCCGCAAAGGATGCATTGCCTGAATTAATAATAACCGATTTCTCCCGAAAAGCATACGAAAAAATGAAGAATAATCTATATTTTTTCCGAAAATCAAAAACCCCCGCATTTCCCTTAAACAGGAAATGCGGGGCGTAAGGATATACACAGGATTATTCGCCGCGTTCCTCGTCGTATTTTTCGCTGCTGTAGCAGTACCACTCATAGGCTGCATCCCAGGTGGCCGCAGGTCCGGGACCGTAAGCGCCGCCGTGCAGGCCGCCGCCCTTGCCGTAGGTATCGATGATTTCATGTACTGCAGCCTTGATGTCCTCCGGTTTGTCGGAGGGGCTCATCGCGCTCATGTTAAAGCCGATCTTGTCTCCCCATTCTCTCTTGTATCTGGGAAGATCGTTTGCCCTTGCCTGGAACTGGCCGAAGTCGGCGCCCATTTCCACCATGTAAGGCAGGAAACGCTCGATTTTTCCGCAGGAGTGCAGCTGTACGACCGTATTGCGGGAATGATAGTAATCGAACAGACGTTTGGTGGGCTCAAGGACGATATCCTCCATCATCTGCGGTGAGAAGAAGGTATCACGCTCGGTGCCCCAGTCATCATGATAGGTAATCATATCCACCGGAAGGTATTTCAGCAGCGTGTCATGGAAATGAATTTCAAAATCCACAAAGGCTTCCAGGAAATCCTTGACTGCTTCCGGCTCAACTGCCATGGCCAGCATGCTCTCGGTGTAGCCGCCGAGCAGGGCTACCAGTCTCTCCGTGCAGCCTGCCAGGATATCCACGTGGATAAGCTTCTCCGGATCATGAACCTTCATGATCTCGCCGCAAAGGCCGGCAATATCATAATCTCCCAGGTTCGGGAAGGTTACCTGTTTTTCCCATTCGGTAATATCATCCACCACGGGAGGTGTATTCGGATCCAGCATGGGGCCGCCGGCCGAACGGACGAACCGCCACTCACAGCCGAACCAGTCCGTGAAATTATGGTCATTCGGCGCGCCGAAATCCGCTTCGCCGCAGCCTGTTACCTGGGAAAGCATGTACATATCCATATCTACGCCGTCATTGGGAACCCAGTAGGGATTCTGACGTTTTGCCGCACGCATGAAGTTTTCACGGATGGAAATCGGGTAATCAATCTTCGGAACATAATTCGTCTGCTGACTGAAAAATGATTTCACCGCATAGCTTTTGGCACCGGGTGTGCCGTAGGGGACTCTTTCGTATTTTTTCATCTCTGACTCCTTCTCTCTGTACATAAAAATCCATTCTTCTCAGGGACTGACCGTTTAAATACCCTGGAATGTCCTTCTAGGCATTAAACAGATTCCCACTATATACCAAATTTATTATAACAGACTTCCTTTCCCGGATCATCGTCCTGACAGCCTAATATATTCCGCGGTTTCCCCGTCGGTTTTTGTACATAAAAAGGCACCGGGTACGGCCCGGTGCCTTTCTTTATCGCTTAGTTTAATGATTTGACTAAAAATCCGGTCTTCTTTTAGAAGCTGTGCTCCGTACGGGAAATCAGGTCGTTCTGCATCGCCTCGGTCATATCCACGAAATATGCGGAATAGCCGGCGATACGGACTACCAGGTTGTGGTAATCATCCGGATGCTCCTGCGCATCGCGGAGGGTCTCCACGCCTACCACGTTGTACTGAACTTCCATGCCGCCGCCTTCGAAGAATGCCTTGGTCATGTCGCGCAGCTTCTCAACGCCTTCCTCACGGGAAAGGGCGGTCGGATGGATACGGATGTTGACAGCCATGCCGCTCATGAAACGGCCGTTGTCCCAGGCAAGGGTGGAGTTGAATACGCCGGTGGGGCCGTTTCTGTCCATACCCTGTACCGGGCTCATGGCATCGGCGATCGGGGTGCCGGCCTTACGTCCGTCCGGGGTAGCCCAGGTGATCTCACCCTGCGGCACATGGTCGGAAGCGCCGAACATGCCGCAGCTGTAGCCTTCCGCACGGCAGGTTGAATAGCCCCTGGTCATGTTGTAGTACCAGTCAAGGACGTATTTCTGCTGCTCGTCGGCATAGGGATCGGCATTGCCGTAACGCGGGCATTCGTTCAGGATTCTCTGACGGAGGGCTTCATACTCGGGGCCTTCCCAGTTGGCCAGAACGGCATCCAGAAGCGTCTTTGCGGAGCAGATCTTCTTGTCATAAACGGCCCACCTGATGGCGGTGAGGGAGTCGCCGACAGTGGCTGTACCGGTAGCCGTGCCGCCGAAGTAATTGTACTTCGCGCCGCCTTCGGATACGTCCATGCCCTTTTCCATACAGCCGTCGGTGGAAATGGAAAGGTTCGGATAGCAGAACTTCAGGGGCTGCATATAGTCCGCGTAGTTGTTCAGGGTAATGGACCATTCCATATAATACTTGGTGAGCTTCTCGAATGCCTTCTTCACGTCCTCGAAGGTCTCCATCTCATACAGATAGCCGGAACGCACCTCTTCCGGTCCCTGGGCCCCGTTCATCGGGTTGATGCCGTTGTTGATGGTCATCAGCAGGCAGATCGGCCACATAAGGCCGTTGTGGCCCATGGCTACGGCATTGGGCGCCGGATAGTCATTGCCGGAACCGGTAACTTCCTGACAGCCGATGAAGGCGAAGTTCCTGGCATCCTCCAGTTCCATCTTTCTCTCTCTTAAGATGGCGGGAATGATGATGTCGTCATTCTGAAGCAGGGGCAGGCCGCCGACTCTCTTGGAGGTCTCAATGGCCAGGTTCCACAGCTCATCCGGGGTATCCTTGCTGATACGCAAGGAAATGGTGGGCTCATGCAGCTCCAGGCGGGCTTCCGCTTCCAGTACCATGTAGGTAACGGGGTTGGAGGATTCTTTGCCTGTCTTGGGATCGCATCCGCCGATGGTGGTATGCTGGCCGATGTGACCGATACCGGCTGTCTGCGCGCCGGGGCCGAAGCCGCCGCCGTAGAAGATATTCAGCTTCAGGAAGAATGCGTCAACCAGCTCCTGGGCATGTTCTTCGGTGATGGTGCCTTCTTCCAGTTCTTTTTTCAGGTACGGCCAGGTGTACTGGTCGAAACGGCCGATGGAGGTAACGCCGGGGCCGTTGTTGAATCTCATGAGGACATTGTACAGCATATAATGCTGCAGGGCCTCCCAGAAGTTCCTGGGCGGGTTGTAGGCGATCCAGTCAAGGCTGTCAGCCATCATCTCGTACTCGGCCTTCTTTTCCGCATTCTCTTCCTTCGCGGCTTTCTCTCTGGCGATGTCGGCATATCTCTTGGTCAGGGTGATGATGCCGTCGCAGGCAATGCATGCTGCGTTGTAGAAAATGTATTTTCTGATATCCTGGCCGAACACTTTGCCCTTATGCTCTTCCATCCAGTCGGAGGCTTGTTTGCGGATAGCCGCATAGCCTTTCCTCATAACATTCTGGAAGCCGGGCGTAAGGTGTCCGGGCATTGCCAGCAGTCCGAAGCCGCCCGGACGGCCGTAAGTGGTGGCGATGGTGGCGCTGAGTTCCTTAACGCCTTCGGGCTCATATGCCTGGGGCCTTACGCCAAGGGGGCTTGCCATCTGGATCTTCATCAGTTCGCGGAGGTCTTTCAGCTCTTCGGGGGAAACCGCCAGCTTCTGGTGTGAATACAGCGGATCCTCATCGGGAGCGTGATGCAGGCCGTCCTCCCAGATGGGCCAGGTGTTTTCGATGTCAACCATCAGCCATCTGATACCGTCGGAACCGCCCCAGTGCTTGTGGCCCAGATCGCCTACAAAAAACTCATCCTCTTCGATGTCCAGGGGAGCTCTTTCGATAATGTAGAGGTCCTCGGCAGCTTTCTGGATAACCGGCGGATAATTCTTGTAGATTTCCTGCGACTCGAATTTCAGGCGCATCTTACCGGCATCCGCAATGATAAGCCTGTCACGGACTTTGACTTTCATTCTCGCGATACGCTCGGTATACGGTTTGAATTGATACATAGCATTCTTCCTTTCTGTTCTCTTTATACTTTCATGCAAAATAAACAACACTCCGTTATTACTATAATCTACTTTTTTTCATAATACAAGATAATCCTGCAGCCGGAATACTCCAAATACGTCAGGGTATCTGCAGCACATGTAAAAAAGGCACCGGGCCGGGCCCGGTGCCTTTCTTTGTCGCTTAGTTTAATGATTTGCCTTAAAATCCGGACTTCTTTAGAAGCTGTGTTCGGTACGGGAAATCAGGTCGTTCTGCATCGCCTCGGTCATATCCACGAAGTATGCGGAATAGCCGGCGATACGGACTACCAGGTTGTGGTAATCTTCCGGATGCTCCTGCGCATCGCGGAGGGTCTCCACGCCTACTACGTTGTACTGGACTTCCATGCCGCCACCTTCGAAAAATGCCTTGGTCATGTCGCGCAGCTTCTGAACGCCTTCCTCACGGGAAAGGGCGGTCGGATGGATACGGATGTTGACAGCCATACCGCTCATGAAACGGCCGTTGTCCCAGGCAAGGGTGGAGTTGAATACACCGGTCGGGCCGTTCGTATCCATGCCCTGTACCGGGCTCATGGCGTCGGCGATGGGAGTGCCGGTCTTACGTCCGTCCGGGGTAGCCCAGGTAATCTCACCCTGCGGCACATGGTCGGAAGCACCGAACATACCGCAGCCGTAGCCTTCCGCACGGCAGGTGGAATAGCCCCTGGTCATGTTGTAATACCAGTCAAGGACGTATTTCTGCTGCTCGTCAGCATACGGATCGGCATTGCCGTAACGCGGGCATTCATGCAGGATTCTCTGACGGAGGGCTTCATTCTTCGGGCCTTCCCAGTTCGCCAGAACGGCGTCAAGCAGTTCCTTGCCGGTGCAGATCTTCTTGTCATATACTGCCCACTTGATAGCGGTCAGGGAGTCGCCTGTGGTGGCAGTACCGGTGGCTGTACCGCCGAAGTAGTTGTACTTCGCGCCGCCCTCGGATACGTCTTTGCCCTTTTCCATACATCCGTCAACGGAAATGGAAAGGTTCGGATAGCAGAACAGCAGCGGCTGCATGTAATCGGAATAGTTGTTCAGGGAGATGGACCACTCCATGTAGTACTTGGTGAGCTTCTCAAATGCCTTCTTGACATCCTCGAAGGTTTCCATCTCGTACAGATAGCCGGACCGTACCTCTTCAGGTCCCTGGGCACCGGTCATCGGGTTGATGCCGTTGTTGATGGCCATCAGCAGGCAGATAGCCCACATAAGGCCGTTGTGGCCCATGGATACGGCATTGGGAGCCGGATAGTCGTTGCCGGAACCGGTAACTTCCTGGCAGCCGATGAAGGCATAGTTCCTGGCGTCCTCAATCTCCATCTTTCTTTCCCTGATAATTGCAGGGATAATCAGGTCGTCATTCTGAAGCAGGGGCAGGCCGCCGACTCTCTTGGAGGTCTCAATGGCCAGGTTCCACAGCTCATCCGGGGTATCCTTGGATACACGTAAGGAAATGGTGGGCTCATGCAGTTCCATACGGGCTTCGGCTTCCAGTACCATGTAGGTAACGGGGTTGGAGGACTCTTTGCCGGTCTTGGGATCGCAGCCGCCGATGGTGGTATGCTGGCCAACATGGCCGATGCCTGCGGTCTGGGCCTGCTTGCCGAAGTTGCCGCCGTGGTAAATGTTCAGTTTCAGGAAGAATGCGTCAACCAGCTCCTGGGCATAGTCCATGGTAATGGTTCCTTCTTCCAGATCCTTCTTCAGGTACGGCCAGGTGTACTGGTCGAAACGGCCGATGGAGGTAACGCCGGGGCCGTTGTTGAATCTCATGAATACGTTATACAGGGTGTAGTGCTGCAGGGACTCCCAGAAGTTCCTGGGCGGATTGTAGGCGATCCAGTCAAGGCCGTCGGCCATCTTCTCGAACTCAGCCTTCTTCTCGGGATTTTCTTCCTTCGCGGCCTTCTCCTTCGCAATGTCGGCATATCTCTTGGTCAGGGTGATGATGCCGTCGCAGGCGATGCATGCTGCGTTGTAGAAGATGTACTTCTTGATATCCTGTCCGAATACTTTGCCCTTGTGCTCTTCCATCCAGTCGGAGGCCTGCTTGCGGATAGCCGCATAGCCCTTCCTCATAACGTTCTGGAAGCCGGGGGTAAGGTGTCCGGGAGGCAGAAGCAGTCCCCACTCCATCGGACGTCCGTAGGTGGTGGCTACGACAGATCTCAGTTCCTTCAGGCCTTCGGGCTCATAAGGCTGCGGTCTAACCCCTAAGGGGCTTGCCATCTGAGCTTTCATCAGCTCACGGAGAGCTTTCAGTTCTTCAGGAGATACAGCCAGCTTCTGGTGGGAGTACAGCGGATCCTCATCAGGAGCGTGATGCAGTCCGTCTTCCATAATGGGCCAGGTGTTTTCAATGTCAACACGAAGCCACATCATGCCGTCGGAGCCGCCCCAGTTCTTGTGGCCGAGGTCGCCTACAAAGTACTCATCTTCTTCGATATCCAGGGGAGCTCTTTCGATAACATAGAGATCCTCAGCGGCAGCCCTGATTACCGGCGGATAATTCTTGTAGATTTCCTTGGCTTCGAATTTCAGACGGAGTTTGCCGGCGTCTGCAATGATGACATGTTCACTGACTTTGACTTTCATTCTTGCGATACGCTCGGTATACGGTTTGAATTGATACATACTGTCTTTCCTTTCTATTTGATAAATATAGACTACTGTATATTACTGCCGGATTTCCTTCAGAAACCACACCAGTATCCATAATTTAATATAATCAATCTCAGTTCAAAATGCAAGTCATTCTTATTATTAAATGAAGGGCCGGTATTGCATTTTTTTACAATACCGGCCTTTATGGGCAGTCATTATTCGTTGTATCAGTCCTTATTTACCGGCACTTTGCCAGCAAAGCTTCCCAGCGCTCATCCACGTATTTCTGGGCTGCTTCGATGGTCCATTCGTTGCCGGGTTTGAAGCAGTGGGCGAAACGGCCCTGCATTTCCATGAACCGCTCCACGGGCAGCTTCTTCTTCGGAATGTAGGTCATGCGATATTCCCCGTCTTCCACCTCGTACAGCGGCCACACGCAGGTATCCACCGCCATCCTGCAGATTTCCGGGAGCAGCTCCGCCGGATACTGCCAGCCCCTGGGACAGGGGGAAAGCACGTTGACGAAGGTGGGGCCGTCGGTGTAAATGGCCTTCCTGGCCTTGTCATGGAAATCCTTGAAGGTTCCCAAAAGCGTGGTCTGGGCCACATAGGGTGAGCCGTGGGCCACCACAATCTGGGTCAGGTCCTTCTTGCCTTCCTTTTTGCCCACGGACTGGGTGCCCGCCGGCGTCGTCGTAGCGCTGGCAAAGGGCGGGGTCGCCGAGGAACGCTGGGTACCGGTGTTCATGTAAGCTTCGTTGTCATAGCAGAAATAGGTGTAATTGTGGCCTCTTTCCATGGCGCCGGACAGGGACTGGAAGCCGATGTCGTAGGTGCCGCCGTCGCCGCCGATGGCGAGGATTTTATAATTGTCGGTGATTTTCCCCTTCTTTTTCATGGCCTTCAAAGCCGCTTCCACGCCGGAAGCCACCGCGGAGGTGTTCTCAAAAGCCACATGGATGTAGGAATCCTCCCAGGCTGTTAAGGGATACTGGAAGGAGGATACCTCCAGACAGGAGGTGGCGTTGCAGACGACCGCCTTGTCTTCCGGGTCCAGGGCCCTTAACATGGCGCGGCTTACGATGCCCGCGCCGCAGCCGGCACAGAGGCCGTGTCCCGGATGAAAGCGTTCCGGTTTGCTCATCTGTTCTTTCAGATTGTATGCCATTACTGTGCCTCCTCTCTTAAATCTCTCTGGCCCAGGTGGGTGTAAACCGGGCCGGTTTCCCCGGTTTCCGCAATTTTTGCCAGCCGGGCGAATACGCGGGCTGCCTGGTCCACGGTAAAGTCCCTGCCGCCCAGGCCGTACACGATATTGATAAGCTTCGGACGGACGGGCTCGTTAATCAGCGCGCCGGCTGTTTCCGCGAAAACAGGCCCGCCGCAGGCGGAGAATCCTTCGCTCTTGTCCATGACAGCCACTGCCCTGCAGCCTTTTAATGCCTTTGCCAGCTCTTCCGCCGGGAAGGGCCGGAAAACACGGATTTTCACGATACCGGCTTTAACACCTTTCTCACGCAGTTCGTCCACGCAGGCCTTGGCCGTACCGGCTGAGGAGCCCATGATTACCATCGCGACCTCGGCGTCTTCCATCCTGTATTCTTCAAAGAAGCCGTAGCTTCTGCCGAAGGTTTTCTCAAAGTCCGCTGCTACGTCCAGGATCACTTTTCTGGCGTTTTTCATGGCTTCCGCCTGGGCAACCCGGGCTTCCATATAATAAGGGGAGGTGCCGTAGGGACCTGCCGCCAGCGGGTTTTCCGCCTTCAGCAGATAGTTTTCCGGCTGATATTCGCCTACGAAAGCCTTTACCGCGTCATCTTCTTCTATTTCGATATTCTCCAGGGCATGGCTTGTGATAAAGCCGTCCTGGCAGATCATAACAGGGAGACGCACCGCTTCGTTTTCGCCGATCCGGTGGGCCTGCAGGTAGTTGTCGTAAACCTCCTGATTGTTCTCGGCATAAATCTGGATGAAGCCGGAATCACGCTCCGCCATGGAATCGGAATAGTCATGGTTGATGTTTATCGGTCCGGAAAGAGCCCGGCAGGATACCGCGAGCACCACCGGCAGCCTGAGAGAAGCCGCGCAGAACAATACTTCGTTCATGTAGGAAAGGCCCGCAGAGGAGGTAGCCGTCACCGCCCTGCAGCCGGCCGCTTCCGCGCCGATGCAGGCTGACATGGAAGAATGCTCGCTTTCCACACAGATAAATTCCGTATCCACCTTGCCGTCTGCCACGTACTGGGCGAAATACTGGGGAATTTCCGTGGAGGGTGTAATGGGGAACATGGCAAATACGTCCGGGTTGATCTGGCGCATGGCGGTCGCCACGGCTTCATTGCCGGAAAGCCTGTCTTTGATGCTCATCATTGTACCTCCTTCCACTCAATTGCCTTGAACGGGCAGATTTTAAAGCAGATGCCGCAGCCCTTGCAGTGGTCATAATCAAAATCTCCCCTTTTGCCGTCTTTGACCGGGATGGAGGAATCCGGGCAGAAAGGCGTGCAAAGCAGGCACTGCTTGCATTTGGCAGGATCCCAGGAGGGCACCTTTGAGCGCCATTCACCGGTTTTCCTTAAGCGGGAGGTGCCGCCTTCGTAGATTTCACAGCCTGTGGTCATCTCCTGCCAGGCTGAATGTTCGTTGATATCGCAGGCTTTTTTATTCATGCTTTTTCACCTCCTGCATTGCTTCCGCCAGGCATTTCAGGTTGCCTTCCACCACCTGGGGCTTGTTTGCGAATTTATGCCGGTAGGATTCCTCCATATCCGCCATGAAGCGCTCCGCGTCCAGCACGCCGCTGACGGCCACCACTGCGGCCAGCATGGGCGTATTCGGGAAATAACTGCCCAGGTTCTTCCTTGAAATGGTCCCTGCGTCCACGGTATAAACCCGGCCTTCGTAGCCGTTCAGCAACGGGCGCAGTTCCTCCGGGTGCTTCTCGGAATTGACAATCACCGCACCGTCCTTCTTCAGTCCCGCGGTCACGTCCACGCTGGTAAGCAGCGTCTCATCCACCACCACAGCGTAATCCGGATCGTAAATATTGGAGTGTATGGTGCACCGTTCATCGGAAATCCGGTTGTAGGCCGTAATCGGCGCGCCGGAACGCTCCGGACCGTATTCCGGGAAAGACTGCACATACTTGCCGGCCATAAATGCCGCATCTGCCAGAAGGAGGCTGGCGGTTTTCGCGCCTTGGCCGCCCCGGCCGTGCCACCTGATCTCTGTCATCTCTGCCATAATCATTACCTTCCTTGTCAATGGGAGTTTTTCATCAATGCATGCGAACCGGGATTCCATGCAACAATAAAGCCCGTCCTGTAAAAGGACGGGCTAAAGTATCAGCTCGCTGTACCACCTTACTACATACCATCATATGAGCCTTCGCTTACGTGGAAGGAGGACGTCGCCGCTTACTTGCATACGGGTTCGGCAGCGCAGCTCGGAAGTGATATTCGACATCCCTGCTACCGGCACCGGGCTTGCACCATCCCCGGCTCGCTGAAGCTTTCACATGCGGACGCTACTTTCTTCGTCATTGCCTTTGTGATATTCAATTGACCCTACTTTAAACGCTCCCGCAGGGATTGTCAAGGGTTTTCTTTACGGCACAGCCGGCAAACAAGCCTGCTGCTGTGTTATTTGGCAGGATCGCCGTCGTAAATCGTCAGGCCGTTGATGAAGGACAGGAAAGCCGCGTCATTGGGCAGAACGGTTTCGGCGGTATCGTACAGCCGGCATTCCTCGAACATAACAACGAAGGTCACGCCGTTTTTCTCAATCCAGCCTTCGTATTCCACATAGTGGTTGGGCTCAAGCTCGTTGCCGTCGTCATCTATAACCACATCGTCATAGGCAACACGGGAGAATACCATCTCATAATCCCCCACCTTCACGGTGCTGTTTTCGGATTTTTCCACGTTGACATAATCATCCGGCTCCTGGGCAATGAAAGCCGCGTCGCAGTACTCGTCATACTGGTCGATGGTGGTGTCCGCCAGGAAGTAATAGTCAATGAAGATATCATGCAGATATCCGTCAACCTCATAAGTGCCGGATACTTCAAATTCGGAACTGTATTCCAGATCGAAGCCTTCCGGAACCGGGCAGGCTGCATAGAAATCATCATAAGCATGGATTACATAGCGGCCCTGGGTATCCTTCCAGGCACCCGGATCTTCATAATCATCTTCCCCGCCGTCATCCGGAACCACCGGCGCGTTAAAGTCGGGAAGGGCAATTTCGTCGATAAGGTTGAAGCCGGTATACTCGATGACCATGCCGCAGTTGTTGAACTTCAGCATGTCAATGTAGTCTTCTCCCATGGAAGCGCCCATGGCGCTCATCATCAGGTCCTTCATGTCGAACTCCACTGCCACAGGAAGCAGGGAAGCTCTGTCGAAGTACATGGTAAGATCATAGGAAAGGTCCTTAATCGCTTCATCGCTTAAGTTCATCGCTTCGCCGGCACCGCCCATGAGCTCCTTAACCATGTCGCCGGATACGGTAGCATTGATGGTATAAACGTTCTGGCCTTTGTAGGTCGTAACGCTCTTGTCGATTTCCGCTTTGTATTTTCCTTCGGCACCGGCAGTATACATATCGCCGGCCAGCATGCCTTCCGTATCCACGGAATCGGTATTTTCTGTCTGGTACCAGTCGGAAGCTTCGCCGTCTTCAACAGTCCTGATATAGGATACATAGGAACTGTCTTCCTTCCAGGTATAAGTTTCCGCTTCCTGGGTTATGGCTTCTCCCATGGAATCCATATCCATGTACATGCTGATATGGGCAACTTCCGGATCCCTTGTGGCTTCCGCGTCGATCCGCATCTGCATGTTCATGTCCATCTCGCCCATATTATAAGCGGACATGTCGATAACCATCTCCACATCCATATCCGCAGTCAGTGCATAGGAATCCATGTCATTGACCGCCTTGGCTGCTTCCGCCAGGATTTCCTGGGCTGTCAGCTCTCTTACGGGTTCCGGAGTTGCGCTTTCCTGCTTTGAGGAACTGCCGCCGCTGTTTCCGCCGCCGTCATTGGGTTTGTCCCCGCAGGCCGCCAGTCCGGTAACCACCATGGCTGCTGCCGCGAAAACCGCAATCCATTTTGCGAATTTTTTCATTTTCACTCCTCCTGTTTATATTTTTCTCTCTGTGTTCAGGTTTGCCTGCTGCATTTTCCATGTACAGTCCGGCAGATGCTCCTGTTTCTGCCTTTTGTTCATTTTAACATAAAAGGCAGGCGAATTCAACTATATCAGTACCTGACGGATTTTTATACATTTTTATCAGAAACCGTAATACATGTTGATTCCTGTAAGCAGGCCGGCTGCCCACCGGTAAATGCTGCCCTCGGAATGATCGGACGACTGGTTTCCCAGTTCAATGTCCACCGAGGGAATGCTGCTGTAGGAGGTCTGGGTAAGGTCCATGTCCATGGCGCCGCCTCCGAATATGGACACGCCGGCGGATGACAGCCCTGCTATCAGGCAGTCCCCCAGCGCTTCCGATGCCTGCCAGGATGCCGCCACATTATCCAGATACTTGATGCCGTCAGGCACGGACATGTAAAATGCCCCTTTGTCATAAGGCAGGCCGTCGCCGTCCAGATGGATGGCGATATGACAGTCCGCCATGTTGTTCGCGATGACGGTCCTGGCCACATTGTCCAGCTGTACGTCGGAGGATTCCCGGATCATCAGCACGTCGTAGCCCGCATCCAGCAGAAGGTCCTTCAAGGTTAAGGCTACCGCCAGATTGACGTCCGCTTCCGTCACGCCGTCCGACATGGTCATGCCGGAGGAAACGGAAACCGCTGTCAGGGATCCGGCCGAGGTGGTGCCGCCCGTCACCTTGGGCGTATGGTCCGGATGGCAGTACGTATAGGCGGAATAGGAACCGGAAGTACCGTGGCCCGCGTTTACGCAGATAATGATATTGTTCCGGTCTGACGGCGCGGTATACATCACTGCGTACCCGGAATTGATCAGCGACTCGTAAGCGTACCGCCAGTCCGGATTCAGGTATACTGCCTGTCCGTTTACGCAGCCGTTTTTCGCTGTGGGGTTTTCCGGCTCGGGCATGTGCCTGCCGTAATCCGTCACGATACGGCCTTCTTCGTCATAATCAAAGGCGGTCTTTACCGGCGGTTTCTTCTTCACCCGGTTCTTTGGAACGCTGTCCAGGATGATGCGGCCGTCCTCTGCAGTTTTTTCTTCCGCAGAAGATGCCGTGCTGCTGTCTTCTGTCATATCCGTATTTTCCGGGCCGCAGCCGGAAAGCATTACCGCCGCAAGGCAGAAAGCGGCAGCGGTCTTAAGCAGTATTTTTCTCACGCGGTATGCATCCTCAACTGTAATAATATAATAATAATAAAAAAACACGGCCGCGCAAAACATGCGGCCGTGCTGTTTTTGTCTCTGCCGGATTATTCACGTCCGTACAGTTTATTGTAGTACTGAAGCGAATAATTGTAAAGCTCGTCTCTGGCAACCTGGGCGGTTTCGGGCGGGGCCATGATGCTGGCCATGATACGTCCGTTTTTGCCGTACTTCTCCACGAAATCATGAACGGCTTCCTTAACCGTCTGCTCGTCAGCGCCTGCGGGGATATCCACCGGGAAGGTAAAGGTGATCTTCTCGTTGAAGTTGTCGAACAGGTACTCCAGGTCATTGCAGGTGGACTGCGGCGTCCACATGTCAGCACCCATTTCGATCATTTCCGGCACATACTGCATATTCCTGCCGCAGCTGTGCAGCTCGAAATACCTGCCGGTGCTCTTTACATACTGGATGAATTTCTTCTCGTGCGGCATCAGCTGTTCGTCGAACATGTCGTTGGAGAAGAATCCGGCTCTCTGTGTGCCCCAGTCATCCGAATAATAAACGCCGTCAATCTGTCCGTAATATTCAAATACAGGCTTCACGCAGTTGATCTTATAATCTGCCATCATATCAAAGAAATCCCACAGAAGCTCCGGCTCCTCATAGAAGGTCAGCAGGGTTTCGTCAAAGGGCATCAGCTCGTGCAGACGCTCGAAGATGCCTTCGGGGATGAACACCAGCGTAGGTCTGTCGGGATCCAGGATTTTCTGCATCTTGGCGCCGTCGGTCTTGAAATCCAGAAGGGAAAGATCCGGTACGTCCACCTGTTCCTTCCATTTCGCGAAATCGGTGATAACCCGGGTGCCGGGCCTTACCATGGAACCCGCTATAGTCTTGTCGTAAATCCAGTCCACACCCCAGTAATCAAAGCCGTCTTCATTGCCGGGAATCGGGTGCTCCTGCACCGGGTCCGGGGTAAAGTAGGTGGCGTCAAAGAAAGAAACCGGGATCCAGTAAGGTTTCTGGCCCCAGAGGGTTCTCTTGTAGTTATCCCTTACGCTGATGGGCCTGCCCTCCAGCGGGGGTTTGCGCTGCTGCATGAAATAGTCAAATGTTCCGTACGACTTCCAGTCAATGGAATAGTCACGGTCAATGGCTTCCTGCATGTACTTGTTAATTGCCATAATATTCCTCCTGATGGTACATATAATTTCCTAGAATAATCGTATCACCGTTTTCCCGGGAATGCTACGGACGCAGCCTACAGAAAAATGAGGCTGCGTCCGTTCAATAATTGTATGAATACTGCAGTATCAAAGCTCGTGGCTTGTCCTGGAAATCACGTCTTCCTGCACGCCGGGGGTCAGGGTTGTGAAATAAGCCGAATAGCCGGCCACCCGGACGATGAGGTCCCGGTACTGCTCCTTGTTTCGCTGGGCATCCAGAAGGGTTTCCTTATCCACCACATTGAACTGGACATGCTTGCCGCCGTTTGTCAGGTACGTCCTGATAATGGAGGAAAGCTTCTCCACGTCGGCATCGGTCTGCAGTGTGGAGGCGGAGAATTTCATGTTCAGCAGGGTGGACATGTACTCATCCTGGTTGATGGACATGGCAGACTGCAGTACGGCCAGCGGGCCGCAGGTATCGGTGCCCTGCACCGGAGAGGTGGTGCCGTCCGCCAGGATATCGAAATCCATCCGGCCGTCCGGTGTTGCCTTCATGGCCTTCCCCGCCGGGGAATACGCCGTAATGGAGATGCCCGAGGGCACCATCGGCGCGTCATAGATGGTTTTGGTCTTTTTGGTCAGTTCCGCGATATCATGCCAGATGCGGCGGGCGATTTCATTGACCTCCGGGTCGTTGTTGCCGTACTTCGGGGCTTTCAGGCAAAGCTTCCGCAGGTCTTCCTTCCCTTCCCAGTTGGTATTTACCGCGGTAAGGAGTTCGGAAGCGGATACCTTTTTCTCGTCGAACACCAGCTTTTTGATGACTTCCAGGGAGTTGATGACGTTCTGGATGGCGCAGATATTGCACAGCGCGCCGTTTTCGTAAATCATCTTCCGGGAAATAATCGGCTTCCCCGCATTTACCGCGTCATAGGCCCAGATGGATAAAAGCGCATCCTGCTCGTACTGCCGGAAATAATCCAGCTGGATGTTGTGCTCCTCGCAGATAAGCTGGATAGCCCAGTCGAACTGCTTTATGAGCGCCTGATAGAAATCCTCGTACGTTTCAAAGTCTTCGAAGCGTCCGGTGTGCAGCGCCACATCGTCGCCGGTATTCGGGTTGACGCCGTTGTTCATGGCACTCTGCAGGATCATGGGCGTGATGAACATGCCCACGGAGTTCTGGTGGGAACGCCCGGTAACCTGAAGGTCCAGACAGCCCGCCATGGCATACTCCCTGGCGTCCTCCAGCGGCACGCCCCTGCCGGTCAGGAAACTGATGATGGACTTGTCGGAGACGAAGGCCGGCATGCCGATGCCGGATCTTACGCATTTCACCGCCCGTTCCAGAAGCTCCTTCGGGGTCTTGTCGGATACCCGTAAGGTAATTGTCGGGTGCGGGGTGCGCACCTCTTCCGCCGCGTCCAGCCAGATAAAGCTGAATTCATTGGAAACTTCGCGGCCGTCCCGGTCCTCGCCGCCGATCATGAAATTCTGCCACCGGGCCATGCCCGCCCATTTCTCTCTTTGGGCCTTGCCGCCGCCCACGCTGTTGTATTCCATGATTTTGATGCGCAGCAGTTCGCACAGCTCCAGGGCTTCCTCACGGGTAATCAGGCCTGCGTCCAGATCCTTTTTGTAGTAGGGATACATGTACTGGTCGATTCTGCCGCCGGGAAGCGTCGGGTTCGCGATGGAGAAATAATAGAAAAGGAAAAACTGCATGGCCTCCCGGAAGGTACGGGCCGGCTTCCTGGGCACCCGGGCACAGATTTCCGAAATCTGGTAAAGCTCCGCCTTCCGCTTTTCATCCGTTTCCGCTTCCGCCATTTCCTTCGCCAGCGCACTGAACCGGTCGCCGGTGCGGCACAGGGCTTCCATCTGGATGACGGACGCCTCAAAGAAATCGTATTTTTCCATGTCATCGGAGGAATGGAAGCGGATTTCGCTCATGGCTTTCTTCACTTCCTCAATCTTCGCCTCCATGCCGGTGGAAATGATTTCGCCGTACATCGGCACATACAGTCCCAGCCCGCTGAAATTGCCCCAGGGTGCACCGGCACCGCCGTAGCCTCTGCCGGCTTTCTTGGATTTCCACGCGGGGCACAGGATTCCCTGCTTTACGAAGGGCCAGATGCGGTCGTCGGTATAATACCGGCTGCGGCGTTCGCTGTTGGTGCGGCCGCGGTCGCGCCAGTATTCATTGACCTTGCCCAGCTTCTCTTTGGCATCCTCCGGTATCTCTATATCATTGCTGTTCAGCATTTCCTCCAGGTCATCCTCGTCCCAGGAGGGCCCGTTGTAATCCGCCTCCATGCCCATATATTTCGACGCGAAATTCCCCACCAGGAGCTCGCCGTCATTGATGAAAATGGTTCTTTTATCCAGGTATGCCGCCATGCCGTAAGCCCTGCGGACGATATGTGGGTCTCCGTCGTGCTTTTTGTAAACGTCGATAACAATGTCCGCAGCCTCGGTGCATACGGTATATTTCTTCTCCGCCCGCATGGCAGCAAGGCGTTTCTGTACTCTGTCGGTCATGGCAATCTCCTTTATCTGCAATGATTGAATTTGCAAATATTATACTACAAAATAATTTTCCTGTGTTATAATTCTTAAATAAGATTCGGACGTAAGACAGTCTTTCGTCCCTGCCATGCCGATACGGCATTACCTGTTGATTCAGAAAATGAATGGAGGTTTTTTATGAACAGTTTTCTGGAACTTGCCAAAGAGAGATATTCCGTGAGGGATTTTAAGCCGGACGCAGTGGAAGATGAGAAAATCGCGAAAATTCTGGAAGCCGGCCTGGCCGTGCCCACGGCCCGCAACAACCAGCCGCAGAAAATCTATGTGCTGAAAAGCGAGGAGGCGCGTAAAAAGCTTGCGGAGCTGTCGCCCTGCACATTTGACGCACCGGTCATCTTCATGGTGGGCTATGACAGCAGTCTGGCCGCCGTGGGAAGAATTGCCGAGGATTACAGCTTCGGCGATATTGATTCCGCCATCTGCATGACGCATTTGATGCTGGCGGCCTGGGATCTGGGGCTGGGCTCCTGCTGGGTCGGCCATTTCATGGCCGATGAAGTGGAGAAGGCCTTCGCCCTGCCGGAGAACATCCGTATCCGGGCCCTGCTGCCCGTCGGCTACGCCGCAGACGGCTCCGTTCCCGGCCCGATGCATTCCGCCTCCCGGAGCATGGCTGACGTCGTGACCGAATTATAAACACTATGCAGCAATCACTCTTTCTGACATGAACACCGGCTGAACCGGCAGAAAATGCGCCAGTAGGTCGCTTCGCTGTAAAAAACATGCCGCCGCAGAAAAGTCTGATTTCGGGTACCGGCCTGATTCGACGAGTTCTCTGATGACAACTCGCCTCAGCAGGCCTCAAAAAGAATTGCTCCGTGGCAACTTTTTGCCCCTCATCATCCTTTCCTGACAGCGGCGTTTTTAATCGCGCTTGCTCCAATACTGGCGCATTTTTTCTGCCGGTTCAGCCGGTTGATTATGCCATAAAACGAATGATAACTAACATATAATTTACATATTACAATACATATTCGCCATGATCTGGAAGGCGCAGGCGCCCCAGGTGCCGGGGAAACCGATCTGGGCCGGCCAGAAAGGCGTATCGATGCCCATGATTCCCCTGCAGAACCTTCCGGCAACTTCGCGCGCCAGGTCCGTCTTTCCGGCATAATACAGCGCGGTAATGATCAGGATGTTGTCCGAGGAAGTAATGGCGCCTCTGCCGAAGGCCGACCGGCTGTAATCAATACTGGTAAGCCGCTCCGCCATGTAGCCGTAAGGCGTCAGGTATCCGCCCTCTTCCGCCAGGTCCGCCGTCATCTTCTCCAGGATCTCCGGAGGAAGCCGTTTTCCCAGTACCAGCGGCCGGTAGAAATGCAGCGACGTACCGTCGATTACACGGTGGTCTCCGAAAGTCCTTCCCACAAAACGCTCACCGTTCCAGAACGTCTTAATCATCTTGTCGATCAGCACCCTGCTCTTCTCATACCAGGCCTCACTCTCTTCCGGCCTGTCCACGATAACCGCCAGATCGCCCAGCTTCTCATACAGCAGTGCGATGAACGCGCAAAGCTCCGGCAGCTCGACCTTGCTGGAGTATTTGAACAGCGGGCTGTCGTCATTGCCCGTCTCGTCGCCGTGCTCGTACTGCGGGATGCCGTCCTCGTCGTCGTCACGGTATTTCATGAACCACTCCGCCCATTTGCCGAAGCCCTCATACATATAAACCAGCTTGTCTTTGGGCACTTCCTTCTTCAGGTCATGCTCACGCATCAGGATATCCAGCGCCCAGCCCTGGATCGGGGGCTTGAAACAGCGGTCCCAGACCCGGACGTCGTCATAGAAATCCGGAAGCTGGCCCTTGTCCGACTGCCGGTCGATCATATTCAGAAGCAGCTCCACCGCCAGCGGCAGGTTATTCTTCAGGCAGACCGCATTCTCGCACATCTGCCAGGAGGAAGCCGCCATGGCCGGATACATGTACAGATAAGGCCTTTTTATATGGCCGGAAGGACTCACCAGATGCGACCAGGTGATGTAGGCAGCCTTTTCCCGCATGCCTTCAAATTCACCTGAAAGGGGCGGCTGTTTTTCCAGGAAGCTCTCCCAGTCCGCCGTTACGTCCGCCAGTGCTTCCTCGTATGTCGGATATTCCGCCCTGACCGCACCGGTCTGGGTGAACTCTTCCACGGCAAGCAGGAATTCGCCGTTCCCGTCCGGCATAACCTCGCCCCGCATATCGGTTGTGAGCAGCCTCTCGTAATCCCATCTGGAATCCATTTTCATGCTGCCCTTCACCGGGTTGAACACCATGCCGCATACATAGCGGAAGCCGCATTCCCAGCCTTTTTCTCCCCTCTTGCGCACGAAATCATGCATTTCCGTATCACATTCCAGGCGCAGCCCGAGGCCGTTTTCACCCTTGATCATGATGAGGGAAGTTTCCGCGAAGGTACATTTTATGGTGCCGTATGCCGTACGGACGATCAGCTCCGTCGGCGTGGCGGATACCGCGAAGGGGATGATTTCCCCGTGATGCACCGGTATCAGCTGGAGCAGGAGGTTGGATTTCAGCTTAATGACGCTGCCCCTCCTGGTATTGATGAAAATATCGCTGCAGCCCCAGTCACCGACGGTCGCGCCGGAGGCGAAACGGGAGGGTCTGACAAAAATGCCGAACCAGGAGCCTGCACGGTTAAAGGCATTCAGGCCCATGTTAAAGGTATCTTCCGGTTTTACCGAAAAGACATTGAATTCTTCTGTACGCATGGATGCTTTCCCTCCTTTCACATATTGCTGATCATGTCAGCCAGTACCAGGTATGTGCATACCGGCCAGGAACAGCCGAAATAGCCTTTTCCGCCCTTAATGGGGTTCACCAGCATGTTAAAGCCGAATTTTTTCATGGCCAGGCAGTAACGCTCTGCAATCATCTTCGCCTCTTCCACCTTGCCCGCGTCGTACATGCCGGTAAGAATCAGCAGGTGGTACGGCGGCAGCACGAAGCCTCTTGCCATGCCGGAAATCCTGAACTGGGTGCTGGTAAGCTTCTCACTTGCCAGGCCGAAGGGCGTAAGGAATTCATTTTCCACCAGGAGGTCTGCCGTCATCTTGTCAATAATTTCCTGCGGCAGTCTCTTGCCCAGCACGATGGGCAGATAATGAATCAGGGATTCGGATACGATGGGCTCGTGGGTGCCGTTGACCCGGGCGGTGAAGATTTCGCCGTTCCACAGTTCGCTGACCAGAAGATCAATGATTTTCTTTGATTTGGCATACCATTCTTCCGCCTCGTCATCTCTTCCCAGGATTTTCGCGAGATCGCCTTCCGCCTCGAAAAGCAGCCCGAGATAGGCGGCAAGGTCCGGGCTTTCCACCATATTTGTCTTTACGAATACCGAGCTGTCGTCAAAGCCGGATTCATCCCCGTGTTCATACTGGGGAAGGCCGTCCGCGTCATCATCCCGGATGTTCAGGAACCAGTCGCCCCAGCGGCCTACGCTTTCGTAAAGGAATTCCAGGTCTTCCGCAGACCATTCCTCCTTCAGGCTATGGTCCTTCATAATCCATTTCAGCGCCCAGCCCTGTACCGGCGGCTTGATGCCCTGGCCCAGAATCATGCATTCATCCACGAAATCCGGAATCTGGCCGAAGGGGCTCTGCTCGTAGAAATATGACAGCAGCAGGTCGGTCGCCACCTTGGTATTCCTGTGCAGGGCCACCGCATTGTGGCACATCTGCCAGGAGGAGGCGATGGCATTGCCGGTCATGAACATCACCTGCCGCTTCACCCTGCCGCAGGGATTCACAAAGGCAGACCAGAGGATATACGCAGCTTCCTCCCGCATCTCTTCCAGCTCTTCGTTGAAATGAGGAATGCAGGCGAGGAATTCCTCCCAGTCCTTCGTCACGTCTTCTTTGGCTTCTTCCCAGGTCGGATAGCTGTCCCGCAAAGTGGCCGCGAAAAGGGATTCCTCCACCGCCAGCAGGAATTCGCCGTTTTCATCCGGCGTTGCCGTGGCACGCATCCTTAAGGTGCTGATATATTCGGTTTCCCAGAGGGCATCCACATCCATGCCGCCTTTCAGGGGGTTGAAAAGCAGGGTGCCGATATCCTGCAGCACGGCCTCCCAGGCATTGCCTTTCCTGGGCTTCAGGATTTCATGCTGCCTGGCGTTCTTCTCAAACTTCAGGGAAAGTCCGTTTTCGCCTTTGAAATAAACCATTTTGTCATCCGGCCAGCAGATGGAGATTTTGCCGTAAGCGGTAATCATATCCAGCTGTGTGGCGGAAACATGGATGGCGTAGCTCACCTTCTGTCCGCCGTAAACCGGGTAGAATTTGAACATCATCTTGCTGTCGCCGGCCGTAGCTCTCCTGGAGCCCAGCATAAGCCTGCCGCCGCCGAAGATGGGGTCTACCCTGCGGAACCCGCCCGGGTCTGCAAACACGCCGAAATACGCGCCTTTTCTGGTAAACGGCCAGCTGCTGCCGATATCGAAAAGGTTGTTCTCATGTTCCATTATGGTAAATGAGGTGTCGCTTACCGCGGTAAAGCGTTTCCGGATAAAGCGGCCCTGCTCCGCCTCGTCCGCCATGGCAATGGCGTAGTCCGCGTAGGTAATCCGGCTTTCGCCGTCGGCATTGCGGATCAGGTAATCTGTACCGAGGATGTATCTCCCGGTCTTTTTCCCGGCGTAGTCAAATTTAGCGGCCGGACTGAAGAAGGTCCAGTTCACCTTGCTCTTCTTCAGCTCTTCAAACGCGGCCATCTGGTTCCTGGGCACCGCGCCGGCCGGGCCTTCCGGTATGTCATCCACGATTCGTTTCCCGCTGATGTCGTCTTTGTAAAGGCTTGCCGCGCCGCCGACCACCAGCAGGCGTACGTCCGGGATGGGCTCCATGATCTCAATCATGTGACGCATGGCGGTCACATGCACGCCTTCGTTTCCCGGACCGTAGCTGGCGGAACCGAAAGCGTCCACCACCACGTCAAAGTCCGCAAGATCCGGCGTTTCCAGATCAAACAGGCTCTTGTTCAGTACGGGGTAATCACCTTTAAGCTTGCCTTCGGAACCCGGACGCACCACGGCTGTCACCGCATGGCCCCGGTTTTTCAGTTCTTCCGCTATCAGGCTTCCGGCCTTCCCCGTCGCTCCGATTACTGCGATTTTCATTTTCTTCTCCTTTCGGGCAGTACCATTTGTCTTTTAACAGCAAAACGGGAGGCATGCTTTTTACGCATGCCTCCCGCAAAAAAAGTCAGAATCTGAAAGCCACCTTGAAATCGCCGTATTTTCCGGTGGCGTAGTCGAATGCCTTCTCCCAGTCTTTCAGTTCAAACCAGGTTTTGAGGATTCCGTCGGTCTTTAAGGAACCGTCCATCATGTGCTTGATGACAAAGGGATAGGTGTAGGGTGACAGGTGGGAACCCAGCACATCCAGCTCCTTGCCGTCGCCGATGATGGACCAGTCGAGGGAGGTGGGCTCGGCAAATACGCCGAATTCCACGAATCTTCCCAGCTTTCTGAGCATCAGCATGCCCTGGGTTACGGATGAAGGCGCGCCTACCGCTTCGATGTAAATATCGCAGCCGTTGCCGTCGGTCAGTTTCTTCACTTCCTCCACCACGTCGCATTTCGTGGGATTGAGAACGATGTCCGCGCCGAACTCCTTCGCTTTTGCCAGACGGTCATCCTTCAGGTCCAGCACGATCAGCTTGTCCGGGTTTTTCATTCTGGCATAGGTGATCATACCCTGGCCCAGGGTACCCGCGCCGGAGATTACCACCACGTCGTCGTTGGTGATCTGTGCACGGTCCACACAGTGCTTGGAGCAGCCGTAGGGCTCGATAAGGGTGGCCTGGTCCACGGACATTTCTTCCGGGACGCGGCTGATATGGGCTGTTTTCTTATAGCGGACGTATTCCGCCATGCCGCCGTTGTTCTGCTTCTGGTAGCCGTACATCCTGTGGGGCTCGCACATCCAGTATTTGCCGCTCTTGCAGAAACGGCATTCCCCGCAGGGAGCGATCTGGTCTGCTGTAATCCTGTCGCCCACCTTGTACTCGGTGACATTCTCCCCAACCTCAGCCACCCGGCCGAAGAACTCATGTCCGGGAATGAAGGGCGGCTCCGCCCAGGACGGGAACATCTGGCCTCCCCAGATACGCTCCGCACCGTGGTAGGTCTTCAGGTCACCGACGCACACGCCGCAGGCTTCGGTTTTGATAATGACATCATCCGGGCCGCATTCGGGCACCGGGTAGGCTTCTTCATACTTGTACTCGCCTTTGCCGTAACAGACAAGGGCTTTCATGGTTTTTGGTAATGCCATACAATACCTCCCGAATTATTGATGGCATTATTGTACAATATTATTATCCTGTTGGCAATTCTGATCTTTATCTTCTGTCTGCGTACCTGCGTCCGCCGTCATGTTTCCGCCGTCTTCACCGCGGGCGTCTCCCTGCGCACCGCCGCGCCGGGCTGTCATGCGGTTCTGTCTTCTGAATTCCTGCTGCTGTCTGCGGTCCATTCTCCTCTGCTGCTGCATGGAAGGCTCACGGTACTGTCTTTCGGGTCTGGGACGCGCTGCCGCCTTTTTCACCAGGTATTTAATCACCTTCACAACCACGATGACAATGACAATGAAGATAACCCAGCCATGCCAGGTGGCCGCCAGGAAAATCACGAAGTTCTGGGCGCCGTTCTTCAGGTTTTCAATGCCGTTTTCGAAGGCAATGCCGATCCGCTCACCGAAGGTGGACTCGGAAGTCGCCGGGGTAACTGCCCTCTCGGAAATGTAAATGTGGATTGTGGAATATCCGATAAGGCTGTCGTAATTGTTCTTTTCGGTGGTATAGCGGTTGATTTCGTACTCCACGTCGGAAAGAGCATTTTCCAGTTCGATAATATCGGCCATGTCTTCCGCCCGGGACAGCAGGTCCTGGAGACGCTCCTGCTTGATGCGCAGGGTTTCCAGCCGGCCTTCGATATCGGAATACTGGGCGCCTACATCCTGGACATTTCTGGAAACGGAGCTTATCGTACCTTCGCTGTCCGTTTTCATGCGTGCCAGGAAATTGTCGAATTCTTCACTTGCCACCCGCACGGTGAAATCCGCATAGGAGGTACCCACGGTACAGCTTTCAATGTAGCCGCCGAAGGAATTCACCAGCTCCTCGATTTTGGAAATGGTCAGATTCAAATCCTTCGTGTTCATGCTGACGTCGGCGGTAAATATCAGCTTGACATTGCCGTTTTTCGCCATATCCGAGAAGCTGTAGCTGCCTTCCGAAAAGTCTCCCGCATAGGCGGGTTCTGTCTGCCGGGCATCGTATTCCGCCGCTTCTTCCGCCTTCGCTGAATCCGCAGCGTAATATGCGCCGTTTCCTGAGCGTCTGCCGCCGCAGGCGGACATCAGCACCATTAAAAGGCCGGCGAGGGCAATCACCGCAAATCTTTTCACTTTATTCATATCCTTAATCCTCCTGAAAAATCATTTTGGAAAATAAAAAATCCTCCGTCTTCCTGTATTTAGTATACGAAAAGACTGAGGATTTTTTATGGATTTACCTGTCGGAATTTTTCACAAATTTTTCCGGATGTTTTTGTGCAGCCTGCCCTTATGTTTGCATCCGCGTCAGTTCATGGGCGGCATCATCTTAAGAAACAGCTTTCCGAGACCGGCCTTCCAGTACAGAAGCGGACCGACGACTGCGCCGACGCCGGCCTGCAGGATCTGGAACGGCAGCTTTAATACGGCATATGCCGGGGTGCTGTAGACATAGGCCCTTCCCAGGGTGTAGCCCACCACCATGATAACCGCGCCGAGGATGGCGCCGATAACGGTGGCCTGCCGGGGATGATGCTTTAAGGTTTTATGGAAAATCACGGATATCACGACGGCCTGTATGCCGTGCACCGCCAGGGAGACGAACATGGGTGCCGGATAAAAAAGCATATCGCCGATAAACGCGCCGACGCCGCCCACCATAAAGGCACAGAAGGGGTCCAGCAGCAGGGCCGCCAGCACGATAATGATGTCATTCAGATATAAATGGCCGCCGGGTACAGGCACGCCGAAAGAGCTGAAGACGATGTTTACCGCCATCAGCAGGGCTGTTGTGGTGAGTTTAACGGTTACGATTCGTTTCATGCCGCGGTTTCTCCCGGCAAGGTTTTCTGTCTGGTTCATGGTACTTCCTCCGCCGCTTTTTCTGCAGCTTTACAAGATTTTAATCGGAGGATATAATAAATCTGATTATATATAAATAACCAAAAATGATATTTTTAATATAACCAGATTGCCGGATTACAGAAAGGATTCCATCTGAAATGAATTACAGAATTGATGCTGAAGGCGGACAGCCGGCTTACATCCAGCTGTACCGCCAGCTGGTGGCGGATATTACCGCCGGGGTTTATACAGCCGGACAGAAGCTGCCCTCCAAACGGACGGTGGCGGAGGAATGCGGCGTCAGTGTGATTACCGTGGAGCATGCCTACGGCCTTCTTTGTGAGGAAGGCTATGCCCTTTCCAGAGAGCGCAGCGGATATTTCGTGCTGTACCGGCCGGCGGATTTTCAAAGCAGGTCTTTTGGTTTTCCGCTGCAGACAGCCGGAAAAAAGAATCCGGCTGCCGCCCTTCCGGCCCTGCCGGAGGACAGCTACCCCTATCCGGCCCTGGCCAAAACCATGCGCAAGGTGCTTTCGGATTACGGGGAGGAGCTCCTCATCAAATCCGCCAACTGCGGCCATGACATCCTGCGGGCGGAAATTTCCGCCTATCTGGCCAGAAGCCGGGGAATCTTCGTACAGCCCTCCCAGATAGTCATCGGTTCCGGCGCGGAATACCTGTACGGCCTGATTGCCCAGCTCTTCGGCCGGGAAAGGATATTTGCCCTGGAGGACCCCTCCTACGCCAAAATCCGGAAGGTGTATGAAGCCATGGGCATTTCCTGCCGCATGCTGACCATAACGGCTTCCGGTCTGTCTTCGGAAAGCCTGGCGGAAACGGATGCTGACGTGCTGCACGTAACGCCCTTCCACAGCTTTCCGTCGGGTGTGAGCATTGACATTTCCAAAAAAAGGGAATATTTAAGCTGGGCTGCAGACAGGGACGGTATGATTATCGAGGACAATTACGACTCGGAGCTTACGGTTTCAAAAAAAGAAGAGGACACCCTCTTCGCCCTTACGGACCGTGAGAATGTCCTCTATCTGAATACATTTTCCAAAACGGTGGCGCCTTCCATGCGCGCAGGCTACCTGGTGCTTCCGGAAAAGCTGCTTTCCGCCTTTGAAGAAAAACTGGGCTTCTACTCCTGTACGGTTCCCGTGTTCGAACAGCTGCTCCTGGCGGAAATCTTAAGAAGCGGCGACTTCGAACGGCACATCAACCGGGTGCGCAGGAAACGCAGGAAGCAGGAGGCAAAGCTTTAACCCTCCAGCGCCGCCTTTGCCCTTCCGATGACGTAGGATTTGGTGTTCCACCAGCCTTCGTGGTCATAATAGAAACGCAGATAGGGAATGCCTGCCGCGCGGCAGTCGCGCTGCATCTTGCCGGAGCTGCAGTTCTCGCTCATCAGTTCCACCACCAGCTTGGTAAATATCTGCTTCCGGAAGGTAAATATCATGGTGCTGGACACCCTGGAAACCTGCTGCTCATGCTTTTCGATGGCATATTCGAGAAAAGCTTCCCGGAAAACCTTCTCGAAATACTCCACATAGCTGCCGCGGAAGCTGAACTGGTTCTCTTCCGCCGGCATCTGGGGTCCGTAGCTTACGGAAGCCGTCCCGGGAGCGGATGCGGCGGGCTTGTTCTCATCAAAACGGATTTTCACCCGCTCGTTGGCGCTTTCCAGGACGTCGGAGGCCTTCTTAACCGCGCCGGAGGCTGCCGGACGGAAGGGTGAGCGCCTGTCCACGTTCTCCCTGGCTGCCGGATTATTTGCAGTATCCGGTTTCCTGAACAGCCTGCCTGCGGCACCTGTCACCGCGCCGGCGGCACCGGTTACCGCGTCTGCAGCCTTCTGCATCATATTCTTTACCGGCTCTGCCGGCTTCTTCGCAGGCTCTCCCGCCGGTTTCGCACCTCTGCTGCGCACAGGCGCACCGCAGTTGTAACAGAATTTCTCATCATCTTCCAGTTTTGCACCGCAATTATAACAAAACATACCATGCCTCCCGTATATCCGGCTTGTCCGTCTGTTTATCTTAAATAAAAGTTATCATATCCGCAGGCGGTAATCAAGAAGAAAGAATATGATTCTCCCGTACATCTGCGGGCGCTTTCCTTCCGTTTTACGCAAAAACTCTTTGCAGCATGAGGAAAATCCGTTATAATAATGTCAGAAACCATCAGACTGCTTTCCCTTCTGGGTTTGTTAATATGGAAAGGAGGCCTGACATGGGCTTAATCACCTGTCCGAAATGCGGTGCCTGGGTTATCGATACTTCATCGGGCTGCACAAAATGCGGCGCCTTTCTGGGTGAAAACGGTGTCTCCATGACACTTTCCTGCAACTGCACGCACCCTTCCACCGTAGAGGTCAAAAATGTGAAATTTGACCTGTTTTCCATTTTTAAAAAAGCAAGAAAACAGTGAATAGCATGTAATATGTATTCTGAAGGGGACATCCGCAGCCCCGGCACTTTGCGATTCGTGAACGAATGTGAACGAGAGCATTAGTGCCGCTGGAGCGAGGACTAAGCGAGAGCGGTCCCCGGAAGAAACATATTACATGCTATTCTATTTGGTTTCCTTATAATATTCATGCACCAGCGAGCGGTAGCCCAGCGCCTTCATATCCTCATAACGGACATTGAACCGGGCCTTCGTGTGCTTTCCGCTTACCAGATACCGGATACAGTCCTGGGCGTACAAATCGATGGCCTTCAGACTGTCCGTGGTGTTGATGACCGGGAAATACCAGCGGGACCAGGTCAGGTCATTCTCCTCAGACGCTTCAAAAAGCTTCCGGTTGAACACCTTGATGAACGCCTTCGCAGCCTTGTCGCCTGTCAGCTCTTTCCTCTGCTGCCAGCGCCGCAAGGCTTCTCTTTTTCTGCGCATCTTCCCCTTCAGCTTGTCCACGGATGCCGGCGCGATATCCAGGACGCCTTCCTGATAGGCGAATCCCAAAAATGTCCACTGCTCCCCCGGTACCGTTACAAATTCCTTGTCCGGGTTCATGGCCAGATGCTTCTTTTCAAGATGCTCCCGGATATGGTCCACATAAGTATCCAGTTCTTCCTTTGTCTCCGCAAATACGATGATATCGTCGGAATACCGGGCGTAAAGGATGCCTTTTTCCTCGAAATACCAATCCAGATCCTTTAAGAACAGGTTGGCGTAGAAGCAGGCCAGCGGGGTGCCCGCCATTATGCCTTTTTCTTCTATGGCCAGACCGCTTCCGCTGCGCACCAGCGGCTCGGAAAGAAGGCTTTTTAAAAATGCCAGAAGCTCAAGGTCGTCCGCCAGTGCTTCCGACAGTTCCGGCAGGAAAAGCTCCAGATCCACCGAATTGAAATAATTGCTGATATCGGCTTTATAGGTATACATCCTGCTGACATTCTTCGTGCCGGCCAGCTTCCTGATGGCTTCCTTGGCCCCGTGGGCGGGCCGGAAGGAGTACAGGTTCTGCGAAAAAAGCCCGTCGTACTTCCGCAGCAGCAGGTAGGTGAGCGTTTTAAGCACCTGGTTTTCCGGCTGCGGATACGTATAAACAATCCTTTTCTTCCCGGTGTACAGCTTATTGATGATTTTCTTCTTCGGAAGGGGGAAATCTTTCCCTTCCCGGATCGCGTCAAGGACCGGCAGATATTTCTTTTCGGAAATATACCCTTCCAGGAATTTCAGATAATGCTGCTTTCCTATCTGGTTTTCCTTATAGGCGAAGTAGTCCTGCCAGACGCTTTCCTTACCCAGTTCGTCCAAAAGGCCCATGTTTACCTCAAATAAAAAAGACAGAAAGAGAAACCTTTAAACGCAAAGGCGGGATTGCCTTTGCGTCCGGGCAGTTCGGAATCCGGGATTGGATTCAGAACTGCAAGAACCTTACACAGACCGGCTGCCTGCGAAGCCTTTCTTTATCGTCTGTGCCGGATTCACAGCAGGCGCATCATGCATTCTCTTTCTGTCTGATTAACAGTATTTATTTACGGATTGCGGCGTATGCCCTTTCCCTGATGTAGGATTTGGTGTTCCACCAGCCGTCCACATCATAATAAAACCTGGTGAAGGGGATATGCTGTTCTTCAAAGGTTTTCCGGTTGTTTTTACGGTTTTTGCTTGCCTGTGACAGAAGTTCCACCGCCAGCTTAACCTCGCTGCCGTCCTGGACCGTGAAAATATAGGCAGGGACCGGCTTCCCGGGAATCTGACGATAGCTTCCGAAGGGACCGCGCTCCCAGGATGGCCTGGTGGGATACGATGCGTCGTGCATCCTTACGGTATACTCCGGAAATGCTGCCGTAAGCACCTCCAGGAAGAAATTCTTCGGTTCACCTTTATAATTGTACTGGTTGGGCTCATCGGGCACAATGTCGCCGATGCTGCCGTCTGTAGCGGCTTTCAGCGCTTCAGGCGTACCCGGCGCAGGACCGTATACCACTGTATGCTCCTCGACCCGGACCGGCTCCGGCGCAGGTGTCATCTTAACCGGCACATTGCCGCTCCTGTCGCGTACTTTTGCCCCGCAGTTGTAACAGAATTTCTCAAAGTCCTCCAGTCTGGTTCCGCAGTTATAACAAAACATTGTAAGATTCTCCTTGCCCTGTTAACATTCTTTTTTTGCTTTTCAAGCATATCACAACAAGGGTTTTTAAGCAACCACAAGAACTTGTGCAGGGTTCTTGTGTCCACCCCAAAAGCAGGTCCTCCTGCCGGGTTTAACTGTCTGTCAGATGTTTTTCTTCAGAGCACCCAACAGCTTTCTCACCGCGCTTTCCGAAGCTTCCGGCACCAGCTTCATCAGCTGCTCCAGGACAAGCGTGCAGGATTCCTCCGGCGTTTTCCTGTACACCTCGTCGGTAAATGCCCGGCCCATCAGTTTCTCCGGCGTGGAATACTCGGCCACGCCCCAGCCATATGTTTGTCCGGATTTGCTTTTCAGGTATACAAAGTCGCTTATCACTGCATAGCACATGGCCTGCAGATGGTTCATGACGGTGTCAAAACCCTTTTTCCCGCCTTTGCGGTAATCGCCTTCTTCCTTCAGGGTCCGGGACAATACCGGGGCATGTTTGTCCAGCAGGTCAAAGAGGTCTTTCTCCCGGTAGGATGCCAGCCCGTCGTCAAACCGTGCGTCAAAATCATAGCCGTCCCTCCTGAAATTGGCAAAATCCGGGAACCATTTCCTGCTGATGAAGACAGCCTTGTGCTCAAAGAATTTGCCGTAGGCACAGCCGGTTTCCCGGATGACCGGGCCCTTCCATTCCCACACCGGCCAGAAATCATCCGTGGCATTGTACCAGACTGCCGGCGAGGCATGCTCCTCCACAGAGAATCCCGGTATGGAATTCTTAAACAGCGGCACGATGCCGAATTCTTCCACCGCATTTATCAGATCTTCTTTTGTCTGTACGTAAAAATCAAAGCCTGCCATATTATTTCTCACCAGAATTGTTTTCTTTCCTGTTGTTTTTCAAATTGGCTTTTTAACCGTCTGCACACGGTTTTGACAACAATCAAACTTCAATAAATATGTTATTTTTTATTCTACCACAAAAAGCTTGTCTGCGGAATACAGTGTTCCTACTCATCTTCCGCATAAAAAAGCCCAGGCAAAAGCCTGGGCCTTTTTATGCGGAAGATGGGACTTGAACCCACACGACTGCAATAGTCACTAGATCCTTAGTCTAGCTCGTCTGCCAGTTCCGACACTTCCGCATTTGTTCGTTATCCGAACAGAAGACATAGTATCATCCCTTCCGCCTTTTGTCAACCACAAATTTGGGGATTCACAGGCAGACGGAACGGTATGTTTAAAACAGTCCGGCCACATCCTTGACGGCGATGAGAACCGCCAGCACCAGCAGGGCCATCATACCCACATAATGCACCATGCCTTCCACCCTGCGGCTCACCGGTTTCTTCCGTATGGCTTCGATAAGGAAAAACACCAGTCTTCCGCCGTCCAGCGCGGGCAGCGGCAGCAGGTTCATGATGCCGAGGTTCACGGAAATCATGACGATAAACTCGATAATCGTGACCAGCACCATGGAAATGCCGTAAGGCGCAGCCTCGTCAATAACCGTGCTCATGGCGGAGACAATGCCCACCGGGCCGGAAAGTTCCCGCACGGAGAAACGGCCGCTGATAAGCCCGCCCAGGGATTTCACCGTAACGGACAGCCAGTACTTCATTTCCGAAAAGCTGTAGCGGATGCCGGACAGGAAGCCCTGCTTCTCCCGGAGGGTATTTACGTCAAAGCCCGTGGTCATTTCGGAGTGGATAACCGGCGTGACCACCGCTTCAGCTGCCTGACCATCCCGGATATAACTGATGGTAATCGGCGTGCCGTCCATTGGATGTTCTGCCCAGTAGACGTCAAGGTCGGCGGCTGTTTTCACCTCATAGCCGTTCATGCCGGTAATGATGTCCCCGGTCTGAAAGCCGGCTGCTTCCATGGGAAGTCCCTCTATCAGGCCGGCAATTGCCAGCTGTTCGTCGTCGTAATTGTACTGGTATCCCAGCATATATCTGGTATTGTCATACGGTGCGAAGGAGAATGTCTGCTTTTCGCCGTCACGCAAGACCGTCAGCGTGATTTCTTTCTCCGGTACGCCGTCCAGCAGGATGCCGGTATACAGTTCACGGCCGCAGCCCACACCGTGCCCCTGATAGGAAAGGATGATGTCCCCGGTTTCCAGCCCGGCCGCTTCAGCGCCGGAGCCGGGAACAACGGCTTCCACCCTGGCGGGATCCCCGCCTGCCGCGGCTACGATAACAGCCGAAAAGACAAAGGCCCAGAAAAAATTGGCCAGAGGACCTGCCGCCACTACCGCAGCGCGTTTGGGCAAAGGCGCCGCGTTGAAGCTGCCCTCCGATTCATCGTCCTCGTCTTCCCCCTGCATCGAACAGAAACCGCCGATGGGAAAAACGCGCCACGAATACACCGTGCCGTTCCTGGTACGGGAAATCAGCTTCGGGCCCATGCCGATGGCAAATTCCAGCACACGGATGCCTGAAGCCTTGGCGACAATGAAATGCCCGAATTCATGCAGGAAAATCACGACGCTCAATATGATAATTGCAATTACTATTTTCAAAATTTCCTCCTGCCGCCTGCGTTTCCTTTCCGCAGGCATTCCGGCTTATACGGTCCTGCCCTGGCGGATGCGGTTTCTGACTTCCGCTTCCGTTTCCAGAATGACCTCAAGCGAAGGGTCGGGAACCGGCGTATGCCTGGCCATTTCCTCTTCGATAATGTCGTAAATGCCGGTAAATCCGATTTTCCCGGCAAGGAAAAGCGCCACAGCCTCCTCATTTGCCGCATTCAAAACCGTGGGCATGGACCCGCCGGCTTTTATTGCCTGATATGCCAGGGGAAGGCCCTTAAAGGTTTCCATATCCGGATTTTCAAAGGTAATGCTCTGTATTGTCCTGAAATCCAGCCGGCCGGCCGAAAGCGCCATCCGTCTGGGATATGTCAGGGCGTACTGAATCGGCAGACGCATGTCCGGGGCGCCCAGCTGGGCCATCACCGTGCCGTCCGTAAACTCCACCATGGAATGGATGATGCTCTGCGGCTGCAGGATAACCTGGATTTTGGACGGATCAGTATTAAACAGCCACTTTGCCTCGATGACCTCCAGGCCTTTGTTTACCATGGACGCGGAGTCAATGGTGATCTTGCTGCCCATGGACCAGTTGGGATGCTTCAGGGCGTCCGCAGCGGTCTTCGTCTTCAGTTCTTCGTATTTCATTCCGCGGAACGGCCCGCCGGAAGCGGTCAGCCAGATGCGCTCCAGGGGCGGGTCCTTTTCATCCCGGTCTTTTAAAACCTGCATGCACTGGAAAATGGCGGAATGCTCTGAATCCACCGGCAGGATGGCCGTGCCGGTCTTGCGGATGAGCGGCATGATCAGATGTCCCGCGCACACCAGGGTTTCCTTGTTTGCGAAAGCGATATCGCTGCCTTCGGAAATGGCTGCCAGGGTCGGCCGTATGCCGATCATCCCCACGATGGCGTTCACAAACATATCCATGCCGGAAAGCTTCGCCAGCTCGATGAGGCCTTCCATGCCGCTGGCCACCCTGATACCGGTGTCCGCCAGCCGCACTCTTAAATCCGCCGCGTCTTTTTCTGCGTCAATAACAACAAGTTCCGGCAAAAATTCCCTCGCCTGCTTCTCGAGCAGGGTGGTATTTCTGCCGGCACTTAAACCCGCCACCTTAATGCCGGGAATATTCCGTACAACGTCCAGGGTCTGGGTCCCGATGGAACCCGTTGAGCCCATGACTGCAATTGTTTTCTTCATTTATCAGATTCCTATGAAAAGACTTGCCATGAAATAAATCACCGGCGCGGTGAAAATCACGCTGTCAAAGCGATCCAGGATGCCGCCGTGGCCGGGAATCAGCTTGCCGTAGTCTTTAATGCCCATGCTTCTCTTAATGCCGGAAGCCGTCAGGTCGCCGAACATGGCGATAACCGCGCCTGCGGTACAGATAATCACAAACGTCAGCACCGGTCCGTGAAATACCAGGGCGTAAATCCATCCGAGAAGCGCCGCGCCTAAGATGCCGCCCACCGCGCCTTCAATGGATTTCTTCGGACTTAAGACGGGGGCCATCTTGTGCTTCCCGAACAGCATGCCCGTACAGTAGGCAAAGGTATCGCTGCCCCAGCTGGCCAGGATAATCAGCCACACAATAAGCCAGCCGTCCGTCAGGCTCCTGGTCAGGTAGACGCAGGAAAACAGAACGCCGGTATAGATAATACCGCCGAAAGCGGAAAACATCTGGTACGCGGTGTACCTGGGATAGGTAATGACAAAGACAAAGGCAACGATCATGAAATCCGCCACGATATACATCAGCCAGTAATATCTGGGAGTGAAATAAATACCCAGGTAATAAATCACGATGCCGATGTACGCGGCCAGATCCAGCGGCCCGAAAAGGCCTTTATCCCGCACTTTTGTTGCCATGAAAAGTTCGCCGGCTGCTATCAGCGAAAGCACCAGCGAGGCAAAAAAGCATATAATGCCGCCGGCCCCGATCAAAAGGACCGCAGCAATAACAAGGATTATTCCGCTTGCCAGTCTAGTCTTGAACATTTTACTGTTTTTGCTCCTTGGACAGCGCGTCGCCGAAACGTCTGTCTCTGTTCTCGTAAGCGTCCAGAGCTTTATGCAGCTCTTCTTCGTGGAATTCCGGCCAGGGAACCGGCGTAAAATAAAACTCGGTATACGCCAGCTGCCAGCAGAGGAAATTGGAGGTCCGCATTTCCCCGCTGGTCCGGATCAGCAGATCCGGGTCGGGGATGTCCGCCGTATCCAGATACTGCTCGAAAAGCTCTTCCGAAGGCTTCCCTTCCGGGAACTTCCCGGCTCTCGCGTCCGCGGCGATTCTCTGCGCGGCCCTTAAGATTTCATCCCTGCCGCCGTAGTTGATAGCCATCTGAAAGTACATTTTGTCGTAGCCTTTGGACATTTCCTCCAGCTCTTCCATGATCCTGCGGATATCCGGGGCAAGGCCCGCCTTGTCTCCGAGGATTCGCACCCTCATCTGATTCTTCACGGCCTTCTTCTCAACCCGCCTCAGGTATCTGCGGAACAGGTTCATCAGCACCCGCACTTCGTCCTCGGACCGTTTCCAGTTCTCCGTGGAAAATGCGTAGACCGTCAGATACTTCACGCCGAGATCGCAGATGTAGTCGCACATATGTTCCAGGTTGTCGCAGCCCACCACATGGCCGTAGCTTCTGGGCATGCCTTTCGCCTTTGCCCATCTGCCGTTTCCGTCCAGTATGATGGCGATGTGATTCGGCAATGACATTGTATCGTTCCTTTCTGTGCCGGCATTTCTGAAAGCCGGCATTTCCTTAAAAGAGGTAAGGCTGCCACTTTTTGCAAAGCGGCAGCCCGAACAACCTTAAACGGTAAGAATTTCTTTAGATTTTGCTTCTACGGTTTCGTCTACCTGCTTGATGTACCTGTCCGTCATCTTCTGAAGCTCCTCCTGGAGCCACTTGATGTCGTCTTCGGACACATCTTCCTTCTTATCCAGCTTTTTGAAAGTATCGTTGCCGTCGCGGCGGATATTCCTTACCGCAACCTTGGCCTCTTCACCCTTCTTCCTGACTTCCTTTACCAGGTCTTTTCTGCGTTCCTCGGTCAGTTCCGGGAAAATCAGCCGGATAACCTTGCCGTCATTGTTGGGGTTGATGCCCAGATCGGACATGTTGATCGCCTTGGTAATTGCCTTGATCAGGGAAGACTCCCAGGGCTGAATCTGCAGGATTCTGGCTTCGGGAACGGTGATATTCGCCACCTGGTTCAAGGGTGTCTGGGTGCCGTAATAATCCACGGTAATCCGATCAAGTACGTGGGGATTGGCTCTTCCCGCGCGGATGGTGGCAAGCTCACCTTCCAGATTATCCATGGTTTTGGTCATTTTCGTATCATAAACCTGAAGTCTCTCGTCCATAACTGTCCTCCTTAATCTACTGTAACAGAAGTGCCGATAGCCTCTCCCCTGGCCGCCCTGATAATGCCGTCCTGCTCATCCAGTCCGAACACCACCATGGGCATCCGGTTCTCCTTTGCCAGAATGGTCGCGGTAAGATCCACCACCTGAAGCTGCTTTTCCAGGACTTCCGAAAGGGAAACCGTGGTGTACTTTTTCGCGTCCGGGTTTTTCGCCGGGTCGCTGTCGTAGACGGCATCGATGGATTTCGCCAGAAGAATGGTATCCGCCTCAATCTCGATGGCCCTTAAAACCGTACCCGTATCCGTTGAGAAATACGGATGTCCGGTGCCTCCCGCAAAGAAAACCACTGTGCCTTCCGCAAAATACGCATTGGCCAGGTCCTTTGAGAAGCCTTTGGTAAATTCCCCCACCTTAAAGGGGGTCATAACCACTGTCTTCATTCCCTCGGTACGGAAAATCTCCGAGGTATAAATACAGTTCATAACGGTGGCCAGCATGCCGATCTGATCGGATTTGGTCCGGTCAATGCCCTTGCTGCTCCTGCCGCGCCAGAAATTGCCGCCGCCGATAACAATGCCCACCTGGATTCCTTCATCCACCAGCGTCTTCACCTGCAGTGCCACCTGTGTAATGACCTCATCGTCGAAGCCCTTCTGCGCCTGTCCGGCCAGGGCCTCCCCGCTGAGTTTCAGCATTATCCTTCTCATAGCAGTCCCTCTTTTTTCGTTGCTACGTGTATCATAGCATGAAATTTTGGAAAAGAAAAGAAAGTTTTACGGTAAATATGCAGTACTGAACAGGGCGGAAAAAGGCTTCCTGTTTTACAGCTGCGTCAGTACAAAAATATCATAAATCGCCTTGATGGCTGTCTCGAAATCCTTGTTCTTCACACCGATAATGATATTCAGCTCGGAAGAACCCTGGTCAATCATTTTCACATTGACCCTGGCATGGGAAAGCGCTGCGAAAATCCGGCCGGCTGTACCGAAGTTGTCCTTCATGCCGCGGCCCACAACCGCAATCAGGGCCAGGTCGCTTTCCAGCTCCACCAGGTCCGGGTTGACGGCTTTGTGAATGCCGCTGATAACCTTCTGCTCCACCTTCTGGAAATCTTCCTGGTTTACATAAACGCAGAAAGTATCAATGCCCGAAGGCGTATGCTCGAAGGAAAGCCCTGCTTCCTCGAAAACCTGCAGCAGTCTCCTGCCGAAACCGATTTCCGAGTTCATCATATCCTTTTCAACGGTTACCGATACGAAGCCCTTCTTGCCGCCGATGCCGGTAATCGTGTATTTCGGCTTGCTGCAGGTGGTTTCCACGATCATCGTACCCGGGTCATCCGGGCAGTTGGTGTTGCGGATATTGACCGGGATGCCCTCGGAGCGCAGCGGGAAAATCGCGTCCTCATGCAGTACGGAAGCGCCCATGTAGGAAAGCTCACGCATCTCCCTGTAGGTGATGATGGAAATCCTCTCCGGATTCTCCACCACGTGGGGGTCCGTTACAAGGAAACCGGATACGTCCGTCCAGTTTTCATACAGATCCGCATTAACCTCACGGGCAATAATTGAACCGGTCACGTCAGAGCCGCCGCGGGAGAAGGTAACCACACGGCCGGTCTTGTCCGCACCGTAAAACCCCGGGATAACGGCATTCTTCAGCTGCTTGACCCTGGGGGGAAGCACCTGGTCCGTAGCCGCCATATTAAACTGGCCGTCCGTACTGAAGACAATGATCTCCGCGGGATCCACAAATTCGAAGCCCAGAATTGCCGCAAGAAGCTTTCCGTTCAGGTACTCGCCCCGGGATGCCACATAATCCCTGCCGGCTCCTGCTTTGATATTTTCCTCAATAACGGCAAATTCGCTGTCCAGGTCCACCGGTGCGTCGAATGCCTGCCGGATTTCCTCATACCTGGCCTTGATGTCCTTCAGCCGGGCCGTGAAATCTCCGCCCTCCTCGTACAGACGGTATGTGTCGTAAAGCATGTCGGTAACCTTCTCGTCACCGGAAAACCGCTTGCCCGGCGCGGAAGGAATCACAAACCTTCTGTCGGGATCCGATTGAATAATATCAACAACCTTCTGAAACTGTTCTGCGTTGGCCAGCGAGCTTCCGCCGAATTTCACTACCTTAATCATGTCTGTACCACCTTATATCCGGCATTGATGCCTGTATCGTAAATTTACAATATGATACCACGAATTTTCTTTTTCACAATAGGGAAAATTACATAAAACCGCATAAAATGATTATCACGAAATGCCCGTACTGCCGAAACCGCCCCGGTCACTGCCCGTAAGCTCGCCTTCCTCGAAGACAATCTCCGGCTGATGCCGCATGATCCGGAACTGGAACAGCCGGTCTCCCGCATGGATGACCGTATCCCG
This sequence comes from Eubacterium sp., assembly GCA_017433825.1. Taxonomy (GTDB): domain Bacteria; phylum Bacillota; class Clostridia; order Lachnospirales; family Lachnospiraceae; genus Alectryocaccobium. Next base: position 84,024 of record JAFRGL010000013.1, read on the forward strand.
GACCGCCAGCACCGGCACAAACCACCAGTCGTTCGGCCCGCAGTAGCTCTCGTCAATAATACCGCAGTGGTTCGTCTGGATAATGCCGAAATTCCGGAAGGTGCTGCTTCTGGGCACCACATGGGCCTCATACCCGGCAGGCAGTTTCATGGCCACCCCGATGGGCACCAGCGTGGATTCACCCTTCGCCAGGGTAATGTCCTCGCAGCTGGCCAGGTCAATCCAGTCCGACTTCCCGCCGATATACTCCAGCCGCTTCACGCTCTCATCCCTGTACTTGATTATTATTTTCTCCATTTTCTGTTCTCCGGAAAGCTCCCGCTTTCCAATATGACAAACTGCCGCATTTGTACGTGCTTAAATAACATGTATCTTCTCTGAAGGGGACATCCGCAGCCCCGGCACTTTGCGATTCGTGAACGAAAGTGAACGGGAGCATCAGTGCCGCTGGAGCGAGGACTAAGCGAGAGCGGTCCCCGGAAGAAAGATACATGTTATTAATCCTACGAATCAATGCAGCAGTTTTGGCTATTCTTTATTTATTTCTTATTTTTCGGCACATCCTTGATGGAGAAGCTCATCCTTCCCATCCGGTCCTTGCCAAGGCAGACAACCGTCACGGTATCACCCAGTGTCAGTACATCCTCCACCCGGTTGATACGCTCTTTGGCAATCTTGGAAATGTGAACCATTCCCTCCTTGCCCGGGGCGAACTCGACGAAAGCGCCGAATTCCTTGATGCTGACAACCTGGCCCGTAAGGATCTGGCCTTCTTCGAAATCGGCAACGATGGTCTGGATATACTTGATTGCCTTGTCCATCATCTCCGCTTCCGTGCCGCATACGCTGACGGCACCGTCGTCATTGATGTCAATCTTCACGCCGGTCCGGGCAATGATCTCGTTGATGGTCTTGCCTCTCTGTCCGACAACATCGCCGATCTTCTCCGGATTGATCTGAATCTGGACAATCTTCGGCGCGTATTTGCTGACAGTCGGTCTGGGCTCTGCAATCGCCTTGGACATGATTTCATCCATGATATACAGTCTGGCGTCCTTGCAGCGGTAAATCGCCTCTTCCACGATGTCCCTGGTCAGGCCGTGGATCTTGATATCCATCTGGATGGCGGTAATGCCTTCGTGGGTGCCTGCCACCTTGAAGTCCATGTCGCCGAAGAAGTCTTCCAGGCCCTGGATATCGGTAAGCACCAGATAATCGTCATCCGTATCGCCGGTCACCAGACCGCAGGAAATACCGGCAACAGCCGACTTGATCGGCACGCCGGCTGCCATCAGCGCCATGGAAGACGCGCAGACAGACGCCTGGGAGGTGGAGCCGTTGGATTCGAAGGTCTCGGATACGCAGCGGATGGCATAGGGGAAATCAGCCTCGGAGGGCAGCACCGGCAGAAGGGCCTTCTCGGCAAGGGCGCCGTGGCCGATCTCTCTTCTTCCCGGACCCCTGTTGGGCTTGGTTTCGCCAACGGAGTAGGACGGGAAGTTGTAATGGTGCATATATCTCTTGCCGGTTTCATTTTCATCCAGGCCGTCCAGACGCTGGGACTCCGACAGGGGCGCCAGGGTGCAGACGTCGCAGATCTGGGTCTGGCCCCTGGTGAACATGGCGGAGCCGTGAACACGGGGAACGGTATCCACTTCTGCGGACAGGGGACGGATTTCATACATATCCCTGCCGTCGGGACGCTTGTGGTCCTTCAGGATCATCTTGCGGACGGTCTTCTTCTGGTACTGGTAAACAGCCTCGTCAAGGAGGGCAAGCCATTCCTCATTGTCGGCAAAGGCTTCCGCCAGCTTGTCCTTGATGGCGGAAATATTGGCATCCCTCGCCTGTTTCTCATCGGTAAACACGGCTTCTTCCATCATTTCGGGCGTGATGATGGCCTTCATGGCTGCATTCAGCTCCTCCGGAATGACGTAGCTTTCATAAGCATGCTTTTCCTTGCCGCATTCGGCAATAATCCCGTCGAAGAACTCGATCAGCTTGACATTTTCCTCGTGGGCCAGGTAAATGGCCTCGATCATCGTATCTTCCTTCACCTCATTGGCTCCGGCTTCGATCATGATGACCTTTTCCCGGGTGGAAGCCACGGTCAGCTTCAGATCGGAGACAGCGTTCTCCGCCAGGCTGGGGTTAATGATAAACTTGCCGTCAATCATGCCCACCTGGGTGGCTGCGATCGGGCCGTCAAAGGGAATGTCGGAAATGCAGGTCGCCAGTGCGGAACCCAGCATCGCAACCACTTCCGGGTTGCAGGCCGGATCTACGGACATGACCATGTTGTTCAGGGTTACGTCATTGCGGTAATCCTTCGGGAAAAGGGGGCGCATGGGCCTGTCAATAACACGGGAGGTCAGCGTTGCATGCTCACTGGCCTTGCCCTCCCTCTTGTTGAAGCCGCCGGGAATCTTGCCGGCAGCATACATCTTTTCCTCATAATCAACCGAGAGCGGGAAAAAGTCGATGCCTTCCCTGGGCTTCTCGGATGCGGTGGCGGTGCACAGCACGGTCGTATCGCCGTAATGCATGAACGCACAGCCGTTCGCCTGTTTGCCTACTCTGCCTATATCAATCGCCAGTGTACGTCCTGCCAGCTCATAGGTGTAGGTCTTGTAATCCCCTGTCGGGGCTTTAGAAAATGATTTTCTTTCTTCCATACACGTCTCTCCTTCCGTACGAAACAAAAGACCTGAAGTATTCCGCCGTCAAGCGGGGTAGTACCGCTCGGCGGCAGACACCGTCAGGTCTTCGCACGTATCTTCTTTACTTTCTGATACCTAATTTCGCAATAAGCTCTCTGTATCTGTTGATGTCAACTTTCTTCAGATAGTCAAGCAGGCCACGTCTCTTACCGACCATCTTCAGAAGGCCTCTTCTGGAATGATGATCCTTGTGGTTGGTCTTAAGGTGCTCGGTGAGCTCCTTAATGCGGTATGTAAGGATGGCAACCTGTACTTCGGGTGAACCGGTGTCGCCTTCTGTTCTTGCATACTCTTTGATAATTTCCTGTTTTGTCTATTTTGCGATCATTTTTTGTTTCCTCCTGATATTGTTAACCGCCGATGATTAAGGTGCGGCCGGAGTCTCCAAACACCCGAACCATGGCTTGACGTACAGCGGACATTTTAACACAGACTTTCCCTGCCGTCAAGGAAAATTCCTTTAACTTTCGGATGCTTTCAGTTCATTTATGAACCGGTACAGGGCGTCTTTCCAGTCAGGCAGACGCTTAAAGCCTTTCGCGTCCAGTTTGTCTTTGGACATGCGGCTGTTCAGCGGTCTTTTTGCCTTCACCGGGTATTCCGCAGTGGTAAGCGGCGTCACCTTGACATCATCCATGCCTGCTGCCTTGAAAATCTCGCAGGCGAAATCATACCAGCTGCACAGGCCTTCATTTGTGGCGTGGTAAACGCCGTATTTATTGGTCTCAATCATATCCGCAAGAAGGACGGAAAGGTCGGGCGTATAGGTGGGTGAGCCGATCTGGTCATTGACCACGGAAACCGCGCCTTTCTTCCTGCCGTGCTTGAGCATTGTCTTGACGAAATTGCTGCCGTTCAATCCGAACACCCAGGAAATCCGGACGATATAATATTTCAGCACCCGGTCTTTGACCTTTTTCTCGCCTTCGTATTTGCTCATGCCGTAGACGTTGATGGGATCCGCCTCGTCATCCGGTTCCCAGGGACGTTCTCCCTGTCCGTTGAACACATAATCGGTGCTTAAATACAGCATCCGGATGTTCAGTTCGCCGCAGACGTGGGCGATATTGTCCGTACCGATAACATTGACGCGCATGCAGGCGGCCACATTATCTTCGGCAGCGTCCACCGCCGTGTAGGCTGCGCAGTGTATAACCGCGTCCGGTCTTACTTTTCTGATGTATGCGTCCACATCGGCAAATACCGTGATATCCAGTTCCTGGATATCCACCGGCACCACCTCGTGCCCCCTTGCGTTAAGCTCTTTTACCAGATCGGTGCCCAGCTGGCCCCTGGCTCCTGTTACCAAGATTTTCATAGCTTCCTCCATAAACTTTTTCTAAACGGGAAACGCTTCCGCGCCTACCGCACAGCTTTTTCTTTAATATGTACGGAAATAATCACGTCATTTACCAGCGAGCAGCCGTCCGGCAGCTGCGCCTCGATGGGCAGCTGATAATCGCCGATGGCCAGGCCCGTCACGTCAATGGTCGCCGAACGGATGGTTTCCTCAAGGCCTCTCAGATCTTCCACGGCACCCTGCACGCGCAGCTCTACCGCAGCCTGGTCATAGGAAACGGTCCGGTTGTCCGCCAGGCCCGTTACGGTAATCTCATCCACATCCAGCGTGTAGGTTTTGCTTCCGAAGGGCATGATGGGCACCGTTACGGTAATGGTATCCTTCGCGGAGGATGACAGCTTCATACCGGAAGGAATCAGATCCGTGATGTCCACCACAAAGGTGGTGTCGTTGATTTCCTCCCCGGTAAGCACCATCTTCTCCTGCGGGACGACGAGGACGTTGCCCTGCGCCGCCAGGGCCTGAATCGCCTCGGAGGTGCCTGCCAGTGTAATCTCTTCCGGTACGCTGGTCAGGGTTCCCACTATGTAGCCGGGATTCGGATCGCCGGAATAATGCAGTTCAAAGGTGACGCCTGAGACCTTCCTCCACAGCTCCACGGCCACCTTGATTTCGGGCATGCCGCCGTCAAAGGTCAGGTCGTCATTGATAATGGTTTCCGATATCTCATTCTGGTTCCGGTCACGCAGGATAAGCGTGGCATTCTTTGTCCGGTCGAAGGTCATGTTGGACACGTCGATGCGGGCCACTACGGTATCGATGCTGTTTACGATGGATTCCGGACCGTTTATTACCACGCTGTCCGGATTGGGCGTCAGCTTTCCGATTTCGTAGTCCTTGCCCGGCACAGTCTCGCCCGTGCTGACCACCACCGGGAATTCCTTCCGGGCGATGTTCTCGATGACAATCGGAATCGTGCTTCTGGACAGTGACAGGGCGCTCCTGTCAAACCCCCTGCAGCTGACGTCCAGCGGCACGGTTACCGGGTCCCTTTCCAGGTCCACAATCTGGGTCAGATCCGCGGTAACGCTGATGCTGTCCGCCGAAAGCTTGTTCAGCTCGGAACGGTTGCCTTTGACATAGACGGTCACCTGTTTGTATTCATCGTCGATGCTGTACACCTGCTTGCCGTTGGCAATGTAGGTTTCATTGAGCACCTGCACCTTGACATTGAAGCTCTCCGTTTCCTGCGGGTCGCTGGCATAGACCACGGCGTACCAGATAACGATGGCTATCAGCAGGGAAATAACCTTATATGATAAATTATGTGTGATGATTCCCAGGGGATTCTTCTTCACGATACTTCCTTTCTGACAAACTTCGGCGTCTTCACGGCGCTCTGTATCTGATGCAGCGTCTCTCTTAAGTCACTTAAGTTCACGCCGGTATACAGCCGGCCTTCCCGGGCGTAGGAAACCTTCCCGGTTTCCTCGGACACGATAATCGTAATACAGTCCGAGATTTCGGAAACGCCCACGCCGGCCCTGTGCCTTGTGCCCAGGTTTTTGGACAGCGCCGTGTTCTCCGAAAGGGGAAGGTAGCAGGTGGCTGCCACGATACGGTCCTTGCGGATAATCAGCGCGCCGTCATGCAGGGGCGTATTGTGCTCGAAAATATTCTCTATCAGCTGACTGGTAATCTGGGCGTCCACGGGGATGCCCGTCTCCTCGAATTCCTTCAGCTGTACATCCAGTTCCACAACGATAAGGGCGCCTGTTTTGCTCTCGGCCATATTGAAGGTGGCCCTTGTGATTTCATTGATGGTCTTGTCATTGAAATACAGGTTTTCCCGGTCGGATTTGGAGGAAAACCAGTTCGTCAGCGGGTTGCTGTGGCCCATCTGCTCCAGTACCCTTCGAAGCTCAGGCTGGAAGATGATGATGATGGCCGTAATGGCAATACCGGTGACGTTCTGGATCAGCCATGAAATAATCTCCATGTGCAGGATATTCACGATAAATACGAAGACCAGGATAACCAGGATACCTTTCAGCAGTGCATAGGCCCTGGTATTCTTCAGCCAGAGAATCATCCGGTAGACGAATATGGCAAGCAGGGCAATCTGTATGATATCGATTACCTGTATACTCTTCGGCGGAGCCAGCCATGACAGCAGATTTACCTGGAGCCAGTTCCAAATTGCTTCCAAACCGCTTCACATCCCTTCTTTAAATAATATACTCTCCCAACAAGTCCGGCCGGGGACATCAAAGATCCTGAAGTGTATTCTCCAGGCCTTTCCGGAAGCCGCCTTCATCGTCGTCTTCCTCACTGAATTCAATCGGGCTGTCCTGCGCGATATTTCCCACGTTCTTGGGAACGGCCTTGACATAGTAATAATAATCGTCGTCCTCGAACTGCACGTTCCTGGCCCTGCTGTAATCCAGCGAATGAAGGAAGAAGGCCACGACAACGGCAATGCAGAAGGAAATGACCGTATCGAGAAGCAGGGGCTTCAGCTCCGGACTCGTCTCCAGCAGCACCCGCGTTCCCACGTAAGTCAGAATCAGGTAGGCGGCCGCTCCTGCGGCTGCGGAAACAAGCCAGGTAAAACCGGTCAGGATTTTCTTCAGGAAGCAGACTGCCAGGACCGCGGCCGCGGCTACGATCATCGCCAGAATCGTACTGCTGTTCAGCAGGGTATCGTCGATCAGCTTCTGCAGGACTTCCAGGTTGGAAAGCTCCCCGGCTTCCAGCAGCGCCGCAGTAGAGGGAAGCTGCCTTAAAAAGCCCATGGAAAGCACGGTCATGACAGCGGAAAGCGCGGAGCCCGCATTGCCGGCCAGGCCCAGTACCAGCGGCACGGCACCGGGGAAGCCCAGCATTCCCGCCACCGGCCCCAGCACCAGTGCCGGGGTATCCTTCGGCACAAAACGCATCACCAGGATCAGGATCAGCAGGTAAAGCGCAACTGCCGCCACGCCGATGAGCAGGTGCAGTCCGAAGCAGTGCAGCACGATAAACACCGCACCGATGACCGCCGTTCCTGTAAACGGCATGATCGCGCACAGTATGGAAAGGATAATCACCAGGAAAAGGCTGTCCAGAATCGGCAGATAGCCCAGTTTTTTATTGATGATGGTCAGCACGCCGAAGGCCAGTATGAATTTCAGCACCGGCATGATGTAAATATCCCCGGCGGCAAAAATCTGACGTATTTTATTTCTGAATGTATTTAGTGCTGTCATCTGCCTGCTCCTCTTCCGGAAGACGCCTTCGTCTGCTCCGCGGCTTTTTTCTTCCTGGATTTTTTCCGGACAATGCCGTCCTCCGCGTCATAGCTGTCGGACAGCGCCTCCAGGGCTTCATAATACTCTGTTGCCCCTGCCTGGGCCTTCTCATAACGGATGCTTCTGACCACAAACACCAGTATGGTATACAGCGCCAGGATTATACCGTAGACCAGGAACACATACAGAAGGCTGGACTTGACAGACACAACGGTCATTTTTTCCATGTAGTCCGAAATATTCCTTATCAGGTAAACGGCAAGGATAATGACGTAGGCAATGGTAATCAGGAAAATATTTCCCACTATGCCCGCGGCAATATAGTCTCTTTTATGGTATTTTACAATTTCCAGATCATTTCCCGTGTCCGGGTCCTGCTCATACATGGCAAGCCGGGTCATGAGTCTGATACGGTCTTCATCCATAACATCGATCCTCTGTCCGGCCCCCGGCATCCGGCGGCCGTTTCAGTTTTTGAATATAATTATTCGATCTATAATAGCACAGAACGGCTTTATATGCAAGTTCGGCAGATGGCCGAAACCACTTCTTCCACATCTGTGCCGTCGCAGTCAATGACATCGTCCGCATACTTCTCATACAGTACCGTCCTGCGTCGGAAAAGGTCCTCCATGGTCTCGCCGGGCGCCAGGAGGATGCCCCTGGTCTTAATGTTCTTGATCCGGCGCATCATTTCCTCAAAACCGACCTTCAGATAGACCACCCGGCCGATGGACTTCAGGTGCCGCATGGCATTGTCGTAATACACTGCGCTTCCCCCGGTGGCAATCACGGTATTGGTATAGGCAGCGAGGTCCGAAAGCACGGCCTCCTCGGTTTCCGCGAAAAAGTCCGTTCCCTTTGTCTCGATGATTTCCTGCAGGGGCATGCCCGTTCTTTCCTGGATCAGGATATCCGTATCCAGGAAGGATTTGCACAGTGCCTTGGCCGCCAGGACGCCGCAGGTACTCTTGCCGCAGCCCGGCATGCCGATAAGAATGACGCTTCCGGCCATATTTTATGTTCTCCTTTCAACAGTCCTCGCCGCCGATGCAGATGCAGGCAAAATAAACCTCCGCCGCGCCGGCTTCCTTTAACAGCCGGGCCACTGCGTCCACGGTACTGCCCGAGGTATAAATATCGTCCACTATAAGCACGCGCTCATAGGGGCAGCTGTCCTTCGTCAGTGCGAAGGCTTCAAACAGGTTCCTGCGTCTTTCGCTGACGTCCAGTTCCTTCTGGGCTTTCGTCTTCACCCTCCGGACGACCAGTTTTTCATCCACGGGGATTCCGGTAAGGCCTGAGAGGGCTTTCGCGGCCAGCGCCGCCTGGTTATACCCTCTTTTGTACAGTCTCTGACGGTGCACCGGCACGGGCACGACGGCGTCAATCCGCCATTTTTCAAGCCGGTCTTTTCCGAAAGCCAGGATGGCTTTCGCGTAGAAGGAAGCGTACTCGCCCCTGCCGTAGTATTTGAACCGGACGACGGATTCCCGCATCACGCCGCGGTACAGGAAAGGCGCAAAGCCCTTTGTATAATAATGGTTTACCCTGCTGCAGTCCCTGCAGTAGGGTTTTGAAGCATCCGCCATGGCCTTCCCGCATTTCAGGCACCAGGGTTCTTCAATGAATTTCAGCTTCGGCCTGCATTTTCTGCAGACATGCAGGGTTTTGAATCCCAGAGGCGCATCGCAGAGCACACACCTTCTGGGAAACAGGATGTCCGCAAAACAGCTCAGTATTTTCAGCAAAAGGATTCCTTTCTCCCCCGAATCCTCTCTTCCGGGAATGTATACAGGATACGATTCCAAGTATATTATAACATATCCGCCCGGCAAAGGAAACCGCCCGGGGTCCCTCCAATGGTGAACTTACGGTGAATTTACGGTGAAGAAAAAAAGCCCGCTCAAAGATGCGGCTTTACACATGCTGCCGTTCTGTGGTAGAATACCCCCTGTCAAATGAAAAACAGTCACCGGCGGGGCTTTTCCCGGAAAGGATAACGGATGGAAGACAATAAACTGAACATGGTTCCCGAAGACTGCACGCATGACTGCAGCACCTGCGCCGTGGCCTGCAATACCGTCACGGACAAGAACGAGCCTTACGGCATGTTTGAGAAGATGGATGCGCTGGCTCAGGACCTGATGAACGACGACCTGCAGGACATGCTGAACAAGCTGGCAGCGGAACTGGATAACGCATAAAGGCAACAAAAAAAGCAGCGGCTGTACAGCCGCTGCTTTTTGCATGAAGGAATCATTATATTCTCGCATTTATCCAGCTTATAACGTCGCCGACCACTTCTTCCTTACAGTATTCATTGAAAATCTCATGGAAAAGGCCTCCGTAGATTTTCATCTGCCGGTCTTCTGACGCCGCCTTTTCAAAGAATCTGAAGGTGGCGGAAACATTCACCAGGGCATCTTTTTCCCCGTGAAGCATCAGTACCGGATAAGCGAACTTATGGATGTTTTCAGACAGCCATTCCATACCCTTGCCCATTTGGATGAAAAGGCCCAGGGCAATACTCATTTCGTTATAGGGATCCTTTCCGTACCAGTCCACTACCTCCTGTACGGAACAGACGCCGCTGCCCAGCGAGTTTTCGATTCTGGCATGGACGTCCGCGTCCTCCGGAAACGCATTGCCCGCATCTGTGCTGCCCGGCGCAACAGCCGCCCCGCTGGTTATAAAGCCCGCAAGTCTTTTGTCCGGATATTTGACGCCGTAACCTGCCACGGTAAACCCGCCCATGGAATGGCCTATGACAAAGATCGGAAGATCGGGATTCTCGGCAATCGCCATGTCCACAATCACGTTCGTGTCATCCAGAAGTTCATTATAATCGTTCAGGAAAGTTCTCTCCCCTTCCGAACGTCCGTGACCCCTGTGGTCAAACCGGTAGGTTCCGATACCTGCTTCATGCAGCCGTTCCGCCACATAGTCGTAACGTCCCTGATGCTCCGCCAGTCCGTGTACAATTACCGCGACCGCCCTGTTCTGTGCATCTGTTTCTTTTTTCATGTACAGTTTCGTTCCGTCAAAGGACTGAATCATTTTTTCCATATCCGGACCTCCTTTATAAAATTCATAAACGGCTGATTTGTCTGCAGCCGGTTCTTTTTGTCAGACAAGTCCCTCCGCCAGTTCCCGGATCTCCTCCGCCAGGGAGGTAAATCTCTCGTCTTCCTTCACATTGGCAATCATCTCCAGCAGTGCTTTCCTGCTGCCGGTAATGACCACGCATTTCTTCGCCCTGGTAACGGCGGTATAGATGAGGTTTCTGGTCATCAGCATGGCCGGGCCGGACAGAATCGGAATGACCACCGCCGGATATTCGCTGCCCTGGGATTTATGGACAGTGACGGCGTAGGCCAGTTCCAGCTCGTCCAGCTGCCGGAAGCTGTATTCCACGTAACGGTTCTCATCGAAAATCACCGTAAGGGTTTCATTGAAGGCATTAATTGAATCAATAATGCCCAGGTCCCCGTTGAAAACGCCGCAGCCCGCGGCGGCGGCAATGCCGTATTTCCCCCGGATTTCCCACTCCAGCTGGTAATTATTCTTAATCTGCATCACCTTGTCGCCCTCCCGGAAAACACACCGGTCGGCGGTATGTTCGTTTTTGTCCTTCGAAGGCGGGTTGATGTATTTCTGCAGGAGGGTGTTCAGGGCTTCCACACCCAGTGCGCCTTTGCGCATGGGGGTGAGCACCTGGATATCCCGGACGTCCGCACCGACGTAGGGCGGCAGCTTTTCGGAAACCAGGGTAAGCACCACCTTCTGCACCACCCGTACGTCCGGACGCTCCAGGAAGAAGAAATCCCTGCTTTTGTTGTCCAGGCTGATTTCCTCCCCTGCGTTGATCCTGTGGGCATTGACGATAATATCGCTGGCGGCGGCCTGCCGGAAAATCCGGTCCAGCTTTACCACCGGGAATTCTTCCGATGCGATCATGTCCGCCAGCACCCTTCCCGGTCCAACGGAGGGCAGCTGGTTCACGTCTCCCACCAGGATCAGCCTCGTGCCCGGCAGTATGGCGGCCAGCAGGGCGTGCATCAGGAAAATATCAATCATGGAGGCCTCGTCCACGATAATGACGTCCGCCTCCAGCGGATTCTCCTTGTTGCGCATGAAATGCACTCTTCCGGAGGGGTCTTCCGGATCGCCTGTCAGCTCCAGCATCCGGTGAATGGTGGACGCCTCGAAGCCGCAGGCTTCCGTCATCCTTTTCGCCGCCCTTCCGGTAGGCGCGGCCAGCAGGATGTCCATATGCTGCGCCGAAAACACCTTGATCATGGTGTTGATGGCGGTGGTCTTGCCCGTTCCCGGGCCGCCCGTCAGGATGAACAGGCCGTTTTTCAGCGCTTCGGCAACGGCATTCCTCTGCAGCTCGTCCAGGATGATGTCGCTGTCGGACTCCGCCCTCCGGATCAGCTTTTCCACCCGGAGGCTGTCGCTGTCGCAGACAACATTCAGGGCGTTCAGCATCCGGGCAGTGTCCAGCTCGGTAAAATAAACCCGGGCGGAATACACCCGGTCTTTGTTTTTCACGACGATTTTGTGCTCCAGGACCAGGTCGGTCATGTATTTCCCGATTTCCTCCGGCTCCGATTCCAGAAGCTCACCGGCTTCCGCTGTCAGGCGGTCCACGGGCATGTATACGCTGCCCGAGGTCAGGTTGGAGGAAAGCACGTAGAGGATACCGCTTTTGATCCGGTTGGGGGAATTCTTCCGGATGCCCGCCTGCATGGCGATTTCATCCGCAGTTTTAAAACCGATGCCTTCGATGTCCTCCGCCAGCCGGTATGGGTTTTCCTGGAGAATCAGGTAGAGGCTTTCCCCGTAATGCTGGTAAATCTTCAGGCTCATATTCAGGGAAATGCCGTAGCCGGACATGAATATCATGGCGTTCTGCAGCTGGGACCTCTCCTCTATCTGCAGGGCGATGGTCCTGGCCTTGTTCTCGGAAATGCCCTTGACCTCTGCCAGCCGTTCCGGCTCTTCATTCAGGACCCTTAAGGTATCGTCGCCGAACTTCTTCAGGATGCGGGCCGCCAGCGCCTGGCCGATGCCTTTGATGGCGCCGCTGCCCAGATATTTCAGGAGGGCTTTGGAATCCGCCGGCACAGAGCTGGTCCAGGTTTCCACTTTGAACTGCTCGCCGTAGGTGGGATGTACGATGGTGCGGCCGGTCATTTCCAGGAATTCCCCTTCAGCGATGTTCGGCAGGGTGCCCACGCACATCAGCTCACCGTCTTCGGTTTCCATTTCCAGGACGGTATAGCCGTTGTCCTCGTTTCTGTATACGATTCGTTCCACATAGCCGCTGGCAGTTTCTGTCATAATTCTCCCATTACTTCCGGATAACGCACCGTTCCCACAGCCACCACGGAGGCCGGGTTTTCCGCCGTCAGGGTGACGATGCCGGTTCTTCTGGTAATGATTTCATCAATGCCGCGCAGTCCCGCGCCGCCGCCGCAGAGCACGATGCCCCGCTGGGAAATATCCCCGGCAAGCTCCGGCAGAGTCTGGCGGATAACGGTGCAGACACTGTCTGCAATTTTCTCTCCCACGTCCATCAGAGGCTCCACCAGCTCGGTGGAGGTCAGCGTTACTTCATTGGGCAGGCCGGTTACCACGTTACGTCCGCGGATGGCCGCCGTCTGTTCGCCGCCGCCGGTGGATGCGTTGCCGATTCTCAGCTTAACCGCTTCCGCGGTCTGCTCGCCGATGAAAAGCATGTGTTTTTTGCGGACATAACGCACAATCTGCTCGGTAAATACGTCCCCGCCGTAGGGGATGGTCACGGCTTGTACGATGCCGCCGGTGGAAATCACCGCGATATTGGTGATGCCGCCGCCGATATCCACCACCATGTTGCCCACGGGCCGGGTTACCTCAAGACCGGAACCGATGGCCGCGGCGATGGGCTCGGGTACAATGATCACTTCCCTCGCGCCGGCCTGATAGGAAGCCTCTTCCACGGCCCTGCGCTCCACGTCGGTAAGCCTGGTGGGCACGCTGATGGCAATCCTGGGCTTGATGAAGCCGCGCCGGCCCATGGCCTTCTGGATAAAATACCGCAGCAGCTGCTCGGTCAGCACATAGTCGGTAATGCTGCCCGTCTTTAAGGGCCGGACGGCGCTTAAGTTGCCGGGGGTCCTGCCCAGCATCTGCCTGGCTTCCTCGCCCACGGCCCGCACCTTGTCCACATCCCTGTCATACGCGATAAGCGCGCTTTCCCGGATGACAATGCCCTTGCCTTTTACATATACCACGATATTGCTGGTTCCCAAATCGATGCCGATATCTGCCGCAGATGCCATGGTTTACTCCTTTTTATCCTGCCCAAGCAGGGGTTTGATATACTGTCCGGTGTAGGACCTTTCGCAGGCCGCCACTTCCTCCGGGGTGCCGCAGGCGACCACCGTGCCGCCCTTGTCCCCGCCTTCCGGGCCAAGATCAATGATATAATCCGCCGTCTTGATGACGTCCAGGTTATGTTCGATGACAATAACCGTATTGCCGCTTTCCGTAAGCCGCTGCAGGATCGCCACCAGCTTATGCACGTCCGCGAAATGCAGGCCCGTGGTGGGCTCGTCCAGGATATAGACGGTTCTTCCGGTTCCCCTGCGGGAAAGCTCCGTTGCCAGCTTGATACGCTGGGCCTCGCCGCCGGAAAGGGTGGTGGAGGGCTGTCCCAGGCGGATATAGGAAAGTCCCACGTCATTCAGGGTTTCAATCTTCCGCTTTACGGAAGGAATGGGTTCGAAGAAGGTCAGGGCCTCCTCCACGGTCATATCCAGCACTTCGTAAATGCTTTTGCCCTTGTATTTCACATCCAGGGTTTCCCGGTTATAGCGCTTTCCCTTGCAGACGTCGCATTTCACATACACGTCCGGCAGGAAATGCATCTCTATCTTCAGGATGCCGTCTCCCTGGCAGGCCTCGCAGCGGCCGCCCTTCACATTGAAGCTGAAACGGCCTTTCTTATAGCCCCTGGCCTTCGCGTCCGTAGTCTGGGCAAACAGATCCCGGATCTGGTCGAAAACGCCGGTATAGGTAGCCGGGTTGGACCGGGGCGTCCTGCCGATGGGCGACTGGTCGATGTTGATGACCTTGTCCAGCTTTTTAATGCCGATAATATCCTCATGCTTCCCTGGAATGGTGTGCGCGCGGTTTAAATCCCGGGCCAGCCGCTTGTAAAGTATTTCATTGATAAGGGAGCTTTTTCCCGACCCGGATACGCCGGTAATGCAGGTAAATACCCCCAGGGGGATGTCCACGTCGATATTCTTCAGGTTATTGACCGCCGCGCCTTTGATGGTAATCCAGTCTTTCGGCGTACGCCGGCTTTCCGGCACCGGGATGTGCTTCCTTCCGGACAGGTAATCGCCGGTCACAGACTCCGGGCAGGCGCAGATATCCTCCACCGTGCCCTGGGCCACCAGCCTTCCGCCGTGTTCCCCCGCGCCGGGACCGATATCCACGATGCAGTCCGCTTCCCGCATGGTCTCCTCGTCGTGCTCCACGATGATGAGGCTGTTGCCCAGATCCCGCAGGCTCTTTAAGGAGTTCAGGAGCTTAGTATTGTCCCGCTGGTGCAGGCCGATGCTGGGCTCGTCCATGATGTAGGCCACGCCGATAAGGCCGGAACCAATCTGGGTCGCCAGCCGGATGCGCTGGGCCTCTCCGCCGGAAAGGGAAGAGGTGGCCCTGGCCAGGGTCAGGTAGTTTAAGCCCACGGATGCCAGGAAATGCACCCTGGCCCGGATTTCCTTCAGGATCTCGTCGCCGATCAGGTGCTGCTGTTCGGTCAGATTCATATCCTTCAGGAAGGCCGCCAGGTCATCCACCGGCATGCTGGTCAGATCGAAAATATTCCTGTCCGCCACGGTTACCGCCAGGGAGGTGGGCTTCAGCCTTTTTCCCTTGCAGTCCGGGCAGGGGGTTATCTCCATAAAGGACTCGTATTCCTGCTTGCTCCAGTCGGAACTCGTCTCCCGGTATTTCCGCTCCAGGTTCTTTATAAGGCCTTCAAAGGCGATATCGTACACGCCGACGCCCCGCTGGCCCTTGTAATGCACCTTCACCGACTCCCCGCCGGTGCCGTAAATCAGGATGTCCTGAACCTTCTTCGGATAGTCCTTAAAAGGCGTATCCAGAGAAAAGCCGTAATGCTTCGCCAGCGCTTTTAAGGTGGCGTTGGTAAAGCTGCCGTCGTCCGTGCAGGACTGCCAGCCCGGCGCGCAGATGGCTCCCTGGAGGATGGAAAGGCTCCTGTCCGGTATGATGAGGTCCGCGGAAAATTCCATCTTGTAGCCCAGTCCGAAACAGGTGGGACAGGCACCGAAGGGATTGTTGAAGGAAAAGCTCCTGGGCTCGATTTCTTCCATGGAAATATCGCAGTCCGGGCACGAAAAGCTCTGGGAATACCGCTGGATATTGCCGTCCAGGGTATCGATGTCCACGATGCCCTCCGCCAGGTTCAGGGCGGTTTCCAGAGAATCCGCCAGCCTTTTCTCCATGCCTTCCCGCACCACCAGACGGTCCACCACGATCTCGATGTTGTGCTTGATATTCTTGTCCAGGGTAATTTCTTCGGCCAGGTCGTACTGGCTGCCGTCTATCACCGCCCGGACGAAGCCGGCCCTTTTAGCCTGGTCCAGCACCTTTTCATGGCGGCCCTTCTTGCCGCGCACGATGGGCGCCAGGATCTGGAAACGGGTTTTCTCCGGGAGTTTTGCCACCTGGTCCACCATCTGGTCCACGGTGGTGCGGGAAATCACCCGTCCGCAGTTCGGACAGTGGGGAATGCCGATGCGGGCATACAGGAGCCGGAAATAATCGTATATCTCCGTCACGGTGCCCACGGTGGAACGGGGGTTCCGGTTGGTGGTCTTCTGGTCAATGGAGATCGCCGGCGGCAGGCCCTCAATGCTCTCCACGGAAGGCTTGTCCATCTGGCCGAGGAACTGCCTGGCATAGGAGGAAAGGCTTTCCATGTACCGTCTCTGCCCTTCGGCAAAAATGGTGTCAAAAGCCAGTGAGCTCTTCCCCGAGCCGGAAATGCCGGTCAGCACCACCAGTTTATTTCTGGGAATATCCACATCCAGCGCTTTCAGGTTGTTCTCCGAAGCGCCCCGGATGCGGATGTAAGGATTAATCTCTGTCATTTCTCTACCTGTACTTTAAACGTCTGTGATTTTTCCCGGCGTATTTTATACGAAATCCGCCAGGATATAGTTGGAAACCGGGAAGCCTTTTTCCGTCAGGCTTATCCGGCCGTTTTCTCTTTTCATAAAGCCGGTTTTCACGTATTTGTCCAGCGCGGGGCCGAAAACCGCATCCGGGCTTTCGCCGAAACGTTCCGTAAATTCCGCTTCTGAAACGCCGCGCACCAGCCGCAGGCCCAGGATCATGAACTCGCCCATGGCTTCCGCCCGCCCGACGGCGCGGACATTGCGGCGCAGCCTGTCCGGTTCCCCGGCAAGGCTTATGTACTCCCGCAGGTCCCTCGTGTTTTCATACCGCAGGCCCTCCGCAAAAGAAGAGGACCCCAGGCCCAGCCCCAGATAAGGCACGCCGGTCCAGTAGCCGGTATTGTGCCTGCATTCGAAGCCTTCCTTCGCGTAGTTGGAAATCTCATATCTGTGAAAGCCGTATTCCCCCAGGACGGCCGCGCAGTCCTCATACATGCCGGCTTCCTCCTCCTCGGAGGGGACCACCAGTTCATTTCTGCGTTCATAAAACGGCGTGCCCTCCTCCAGTATCAGGCTGTAGGCGGAAATATGCTCCGGGGAAAGTGCGGCTGTCTTCCTTAAGCTTTCCCTGAAAGCCTCCCTGCTCTGGCCCGGAAGGGCAAACATCAGGTCCACGCTGATGTTGTCGAATCCGGCCTGTCTTGCCCCTTCAAAGGCTTTCAGGAAATCCGCGTGTCCGTGAATCCTGCCCAAAAGCAGCAGCTCCTCTTCCCTTGTGCTCTGGCAGCCTATGGAAAGCCGGTTGAAGCCGGCTTCTTTAAGAAGCCGGAAATCTTCCGTCTTCACAGTGCCCGGATTGCACTCCAGGGAGACTTCCGCATCCTCTTCCACCTGATAATACTCTTTTATCAGGGTCAAAATACGGACAAGGTCAGAAGCCGGCAGTACCGTCGGCGTTCCCCCGCCGAAGAAAATGCTGACAGTCTTCCGTCCGCCGTATCTCTCCGCCAGCGCGGTTATTTCCTTTTCCAGCGCTTCCGTATAGGCCCTCCGCACCGTCTCTTCCGCCGGAAAGGACAGGAAGTCGCAGTAGGCGCATTTCCGGACGCAGAAGGGGATATGGATATATAATTCAAGCGCATCTCCGGTCATTTCCGCCACCTTTTTAAGGTATCTGCAGCCGGACGGTTACTGGCTGTCCAGCTTCAGCACGCTCATGAAAGCCTTCTGCGGAATCTCCACGTTGCCCACCTGGCGCATCCGCTTCTTGCCTTCCTTCTGTTTCTCCAGCAGTTTCTTCTTACGGGTAATATCGCCGCCGTAGCACTTGGCAAGCACATCCTTGCGCAGGGCTTTGACGGTTTCCCGGGCAATAATGCGGGAACCGATGGCAGCCTGGATGGGCACCTCGAACAGCTGGCGGGGAATCTCTTCCTTAAGCTTCTCACACATCTTCCTGCCCCGCTCATAGGCAGAGCCTTCAAATACGATGAAGGACAGCGCGTCCACCTCTTCCCGGTTCACCAGGATATCCAGCTTGACCAGCGGGCTCCTCTGGTAGCCTTCCAGTTCGTAATCGAAGGAGGCGTAACCGCGGGAACGGGATTTCAGCGCGTCGAAGAAGTCATAGATAATCTCATTTAACGGCAGGATATAGTGCAGCAGCGCACGGGTCTGTTCCATGTATTCCATACCCTGGTACTGGCCCCTTCTCTCCTCGCACAGCTGCATGATGGAGCCCACATATTCCCGGGTAACCATGATTTCCGCCTTCACCACCGGCTCTTCCATGTAATCAATCTCGGAAGGATCCGGCATGTTGGTGGGGTTGGTCAGGTCTATGCAGGTGCCGTCCGTCTTGTAAATCTTGTAAACCACGGAAGGCGCGGTGGTTACCAGGTCCATGTCGTACTCCCGCTCCAGCCGCTCCTGGATGATTTCCAGATGCAGCAGCCCCAGGAAGCCGCAGCGGAAGCCGAAGCCCAGGGCCACGGAGGTTTCCGGCTCGTAGAACAGGGAGGCGTCATTTAACTGGAGCTTTTCCAGGGCGTCCCGAAGGTCACCGTACTTGGAACCGTCCGCCGGATACATGCCGCAGTAAACCATGGGGTTGACCTTTTTGTAACCGGGCAGCGGCTCCGCTGCCGGCCGGTCAGCCAGGGTAATGGTATCACCCACCCGGGTGCTGGCCACGTTTTTGATGCTGGCGGTGATATAGCCCACCATGCCGGCGGAAAGCTCGTCGCAGGGGATCATCTGGCCGGGGCCGAAATAGCCGACCTCCACCACTTCCTCGACTGCGCCGGTAGCCATGAACAGGGCCTTCATGCCCTTCCGGATCCGGCCGTTCATCACCCTGCAGGAAACGATGACGCCTTTGTAGGAATCATAGACGGAGTCGAAGATCAGCGCCTGCAGCGGTTCGTTTTCGTCGCCTTCCGGCGCGGGAATCTTCTCCACGATGGCTTCCAGTACCTGGTCGATATTAATGCCGCGTTTTGCGGAAATCTGCGGGGCATCCGCAGCTTCCAGGCCGATGACGTCTTCTATCTCGGCGATAACCCGGTCCGGTTCCGCGCTGGGAAGGTCGATTTTATTGATAACCGGGAACACCTCCAGGTCATGATCCAGCGCCAGATATACATTTGCCAGTGTCTGGGCTTCGATACCCTGGGCCGCGTCCACCACCAGCACCGCGCCGTCGCAGGCTGCCAGGCTTCTGGACACCTCATAGTTGAAGTCCACGTGTCCCGGGGTGTCAATCATGTTCAGGATATACTCTTCGCCGTTTGCCGCGCGGTAAACCGACCGGACGGTCTGGGCTTTGATGGTAATGCCCCTCTCCCGTTCCAGGTCCATGTTGTCCAGCACCTGGTCCTGCATCTCCCTGGCGGTTAAGAGTCCGGTCATTTCGATGATCCGGTCCGCCAGCGTGGATTTGCCGTGGTCGATGTGCGCGATAATGCAGAAATTTCGGATATGGTCTTTTTTAATCTCGGACAAGTGAATCCCTCCGCAGGTTATGATAAGCATGCCGCGGCGGCGGTACCGCCTGCCGGCACATAATTAACGTATCATAACATTATACATAAAACCTGCGTTTCCTGCAAGCAGAACGGACGGCATTCCTGCCGTCCGTTTTCGTTGTTTTTCCGTATTTTATTCTTCCGGCAAATCAAACCGGAGCTCACTGATTTTCCAGCCGTCTTCCGTTTCCCGGCACTTAAGCTCCCCGTTGATTTCCCTGGTTTCCGTACCGTCGGTTAATTCGATATGGAAAGGATATAAGCCGTCCGCCGGGCCCGCGCCGTCATCCGGTTCGGGTATCTCCCCGTAGGATATCTCCCAGCCGTCTTCCGTATTGCCGTACAGGCTGTCGAAACGCGCCAGCGTCCTGTTCAGTTCGATTTTCTGCAGCAGGTCTTCCGTCAGGAATCTTCTGATTCCGCTGTGATAATTTTCCACGGCGGCCGTCCCGGCTTCCTCATCCCCTGCAGCATGTTCCAGCTGCTCCAGGAAGGTTTCATACCGTCCGTCTTTGCCGGGCGTAAAGAACTCCTCCAGAAATACGTATGCCAGATTGCGGTCTGCGTCAGGCCCGAGCAGCTGAAGCGCTTCGTAGCTGTCGGCCTCCAGATGCTCCTTTATCCAGGTGTCAAAGAAATCCAGCACCCTTTCCTTTACCTCTTCCCACTTTTGGGGACGGGCATCTTCATTCCGGTATTCCCCGTAAATCTGCCGGCCGCTTACGTAATCCACATGGATTTCCAGATAGTCATCCAGTCCGTGGGCTTCTCTGTAAGAGGCGCGGTTGGCAAGCTCCTGCAGCCCCAGCTCCTCGATAAGGTCTGAAAACTGCTCCAGGAAACCGCCCTCCATGCCCGCATACAGCTCGGCAATCGTTTCCTGTTTCTCCTCATCCCAGGCCAGGTACATGAGCCGGACCTTGTCTGCGCAGATTATCGTGGCATACTCATAATGCTCGGGCCCGTCATTGTATTCCAGCGAAAAATGGTCAATCGTATAGTCATCCGGGTCAGGCAGCGCCGCTTCCAGGCCGGATTCCGCAAATATACGGTCAAAGAGTTTCCGGAAGGCCTGTTTCCATTCTTCCTCCGGACTGCTGTCCGCATAGAAATGCAGCCGTTCCCCCGAAGCATAGTACACATCCAGGGAAGCAGGCCCGTAAGCGGGGTCTATGCCGTCCGTGACGTCATACAGCCCGTTTCCCTTCACCAGGCCGTATTTGTCGATGATTTCCTGCACCTCCTGCAGGACCTCTGCGTCAATTTCCGTGCTGTAATCGTAATACCGGTCCTCCGAAAGGGTGTATTTTCCGTCTTCCGCCGTAATGGAATAGTCAAAATATCCGTTTCCGACATCGCTGAAAAACGGCCCGTCCATATAAAAGGAGGCGGAGAACGAGGTTATTTCCTTCGATTCGATGGACGACGGCGCGTCAGAGTCCACATACCGGGTATTTCCGCCGGTAATGGGCTCTTCCGAACTTTCCGACTCTTCCGGTTTCCCCGGCTCCTCAGGCTTTGCCGTGCATCCGGCCAGAACGCCGGCTGAAAGCACAGCTGACAATACCAATACCATATATTTCCTGTATTTCATTCCGACGCTCCTCTCCAGCTGATTACTGCCGGCGCGATAAACGGGCCGGCAGAACCATATGCTGTATTATATCATTTGTTTTTGGAATTAATGTAAGGTACAAGGCCGCCGGACTTGATGATGTTCTGCATGAACTCCGGGAACGGCTGTCCCTGCCAGCTTTTGCCGGTGGTAATGTCCGTGATGATGCCGGTATCGAAATCCACTTCCACTTCGTCGCCCGCCGCAATTTCCTTCGCCGCTTCCGGACACTCGATGATGGCCAGGCCGATATTAATGGCGTTGCGGTAGAAAATCCGGGCAAAGGTTTCCGCGATAACGCAGTCGATGCCTGCGGTTTTGATGGCCAGCGGCGCATGCTCCCTGGAGGAACCGCAGCCGAAGTTCTTGTTTGCCACCATGATATCGCCGGGTTTTACCTTTCTGATAAATTCCGTATCGATATCTTCCATGCAGTGGGAGGCAAGCTCCTTCGGGTCAGTGGTGTTCAGATACCGGGCCGGGATAATTACGTCCGTATCCACGTTGTCGCCGTATTTGAATACGCTTCCTTTTGCTTTCATAGCCAAGCCTCCTTTACAGTTCATCGGGAGAGGCGATCCGTCCCAGTACCGCGCTGGCAGCCGCCACTGCGGGACTGGCAAGGTATACCTCGGATTTTACATGGCCCATACGGCCTACAAAGTTACGGTTGGTGGTGGAAATACAGCGTTCGCCTTCCGCCAGGACACCCATATAGCCGCCCAGGCACGGGCCGCAGGTGGGTGTGGAAACAATGGCGCCGGCCTCGATGAAGGTCTTTAAGAGTCCTTCCTCCAGCGCCTGCAGGTAAATCGCCTGCGTAGCGGGAATCACGATGCAGCGCAGGTTCTTCGCGACCTTCCTGCCTTTCAGGATTTCCGCGGCAATCCTCAGGTCGGAAATCCTGCCGTTGGTGCAGGAACCGATAACAGCCTGGTCCACGGCCACCGGCTCGGTGATTTCGTCGATGGTCTTTGTGTTTTCCGGCAGATGGGGGAAGGAGACCGTGCTCTTTAATTCAGAAAGATCGATGGTATATTCTTCATCGTATTCCGCGTCGTCATCCGCATCGTAAACCTTGTATTCCCTGGCGGAATGCTCCTTCATATAAGCTTCCGTCTGTTCGTCCACCGGGAAAATGCCGTTCTTGCCGCCGGCCTCAATGGCCATGTTGGCAATGGTAAACCTGTCGTCCATGGAAAGGTATTTCAGGCCTTCGCCCGCGAATTCCATGGATTTGTAAAGCGCGCCGTCCACGCCGATAAGGCCGATGATATGCAGGATCACGTCCTTGCCGGAAACCCATTTCGACGGTTTTCCCACAATGTTGAACCGGATGGCGGAGGGAACCTTGAACCAGGCCTGTCCGGTGGACATGCCTGCGGCCATATCCGTGGAGCCTACACCGGTGGAGAAAGCGCCAAGGGCACCGTAGGTACAGGTGTGGGAGTCCGCGCCGATGATGACGTCGCCGGCCACAGCCAGGCCTTTTTCCGGCACGAGGGCATGCTCGATGCCCATCTGTCCCACATCAAAATAGTTGGCAATCTCATGCTTGCAGGCAAATTCCCGCACGCATTTGCAGTTTTCCGCGGATTTGATATCCTTGTTCGGAATAAAATGGTCCATTACCAGGGCGATTTTGTCTTTGCTGAAAACGGTTTTCCGGTCAAATCTTTCCATTTCGTTAATCGCCACCGGCGTGGTAATGTCATTGCCCATTACCAGATCAAGGTCAACCTCGATAAGCTGGCCGGGCACCACTTTATCCAGATGCGCCGCCGCCGCAAGGATTTTCTGTGTCATTGTCATTCCCATGGTGTATTCTCCTTAAAAAACGTCAGGGATTATTACAGCAGAGGCTGCCGTGGTCAGAATCTCCCTGCTGCGGCAGCCCCGTCTTTGTTATTTATCAGATTTAATTATTAATTAATTTATCTTCGTCGCTCCAGCTGTACAGCTTGCGGATCTGCTCGCCTACAACCTCTGCCGGATGCTCCGCGGCTTTTCTTCTCATGGCGCGGAAATGCACCTGGCCGCCGGCATCGGACATATCCAGAAGGAATTCCTTGGCGAAGGTGCCGTCCTGGATGTCGGACAGGATCTTCTTCATGGTCTTCTTGGTCTCTTCGGTGATGATCTTCGGGCCGGTTACATAGTCGCCGTACTCGGCGGTATTGGAAATAGAGTAACGCATGCCTGCAAAACCGCTCTGGTAAATCAGGTCCACGATGAGCTTCATCTC
Source organism: Eubacterium sp. (assembly GCA_017433825.1). Classification (GTDB taxonomy): domain Bacteria; phylum Bacillota; class Clostridia; order Lachnospirales; family Lachnospiraceae; genus Alectryocaccobium. Next base: position 107,429 of record JAFRGL010000013.1, read on the forward strand.
ATGGATGCACTCGAAATATGCGTTTCTGGGATCATAGCCTGCTTCCACCAGTGTCTCAAAGCCTGCCTGCATCAAAGCGGTTACGCCGCCGCAAAGCACAGCCTGCTCGCCGAACAGGTCGGTCTCGGTCTCGGTACGGAAGGTGGTTTCCAGAACGCCCGCACGCGCGCCGCCGATACCCAGGGCATAAGCCAGGGCCATATCCAGCGCCTTGCCGGTGGCATCCTGCTGAACGGCTACCAGGCAGGGAACACCCTTGCCGGCTTCGTATTCGCTTCTTACGGTGTGGCCCGGGCCCTTGGGGGCAATCATGGTCACGTCCACGAAGGAAGGCGGATTGATCAGGCCGAAATGGATGTTGAAGCCATGGGCGAACATAAGCATGTTGCCTTCTTCCAGGTTGGGCTCAATGTCTCTCTTGTACATGGCCGCCTGTTTCTCGTCATTGATGAGGATCATGATGATGTCTGCCTTTTTGGCAGCTTCATCTGCTGTAAACACTTCAAAGCCCTGTGCCTCAGCCTTGGCCCAGGATTTGCTTCCCTTGTACAGACCGATGATGACGTGGCATCCGGAATCCTTCAGGTTCAGCGCATGGGCATGGCCCTGGCTGCCGTAGCCGATAATCGCGATGGTTTTGCCTTCCAGCAGGGAAAGGTTGCAGTCTTCCTGGTAGTAAATCTTTGCTGACATTTAAGTTTTCCTCCGCAAATAATATATATTATGATTTTATGTTCAATCGAGGTATGTAACCTGGTCCGTTCCCCTGGTCAGACCGGTAACGCCGGTTCTTGCCAGCTCGAGGACCTCGTAATCCTTCAGCATTTCAAGAAATGCTTCCAGTTTTGATCTTGCGCCGATGGCTTCCACCGTCAGGGATCCGGCGCTGATGTCAATAATGCTGCCTCTGAATATATTTACAATGGAAATAACGCCCTGGCGTTCGGCTGCGCCGGCTTTTACCTTGACCAGCATCAGCTCTCTCTGGACGGAATTTTCCGCGGTAAGTACTTTGATGTCTCTGACATCGACCAGTTTCTTAAGCTGCTTGGTAATCTGTTCCAGCACCTGGTCATCCCCGCTGGCCACAACGGTCATCCGGGAATACTTCGGGTCTGCGGTGGCACCCACCGTCAGACTGTCAATGTTGTAGGCACGGCGGCTGAAAAGACCTGCGATACGGCTCAGCACGCCTGTGGAGTTGTCCACTAAAAGTGACAGCGTTCTCGTCTTCATGGTATCCTCCCATCCGAATAAACTTTTTCAAATAATACACTTGAATTTTAAGCTTGTCAAATATAAATACACGGTCTGAATACACAAAAATGAATTTTTATTCGTGCATATCAGCTGCTCATGAACTTTTTCACCCTGTCGGACACTTCCTGCAGCTCCTCTTTCGACATTTCAGGCAGGCGTTCTTTTCAGGCAAGGGAGAAGTATTTCTCCGGGATATGACAGTAGCCGCCGGGATTTTTCTCCAGGTATTTCTGGTGGTACTCCTCCGCGGAGTAGAAGTTCTTCAAGGGCTGCACTTCCACTGCCAGGGGCCGGTCATATTTCTCCTGTTCTTCCGCATAAACCACGTCGATTTCCGGCTTCTGATCGATATTTGTGAAATAAATGCCGGTGCGGTATTGAATGCCGGTATCGTGTCCCTGCCGGTTGACCGATACCGGGTCGATCACCATGAAATAATACTTCAGGACCTGCGTCAGGGAAATCACCGTTTCGTCGTATTCGATGCGCACGGTTTCCGCGTGGCCGCTGTCTGCGCAGACTTCCTCATAGGTGGGGGCTTTTTCCGGGCCGTTGGCATAGCCGACCTCGGTTTTCACGATGCCGTCAAACTGGTCAAAAAATTTCTGGGTGCCCCAGAAACAGCCGCCGGCAAGATAGATTTCTTTCATTGTTCCTCCTCATCTTCGGTTCCCAGACCGTAGTACAGAAGCTCGTTGTACCTGCTGTTGTAATACTCGGCTTCCTTTTTCTGCCGCCATCTTTCCCGGTCCTCCATGATCGCCAGCATTTCGTCCGCGATTTCCTCCGCGGATTTGGGTCTGGCGTAATGCAAGTAAGCGGTCATGCGGCGCATCATTTTCTCCGAACCCAGGTTTTCCGCCACGGCTTTGTCGAAAGCTTCCGGATAGCCCATGCGGACAATGGTTTTCACCAGTTCGGTTTCCGCTTCCTTTCTGCCGTCCATGGTTTTCTCCTACTGTATAACCCCGCCGCCGAGGACGGTATCGCCGTCGTAAATGACGGCAGCCTGCCCGGCGGTGACCGCCCGCACAGGCTCGTCGAAAAGGATCTTCACCTTATCCTCGCCTTCCGGGAAGGCTGTGGCCGGCTGTTCTTTATGGCGGTAGCGGATTTTCGCCGTACAGCGAACCGGGCCTTCCGGCGCATGTCCGCTTATCCAGTTGAAATCCGACACTTTCACTTCCTTCGAAAACAAATCCCGGTTCCTGGACAGAATCACCCGGTTGTCCGGCACGTCCAGCCGCTTGACATACCAGGGCTCGGTTGACGAAATCCCCAGTCCCCGGCGCTGGCCCACAGTATAGTGGATGATGCCTTTATGCCTGCCCAGCACATTTCCCTCTTCGTCCGTGAAATCGCCCGGCGGATAAGTCTTTCCGGTATTTGTTTCGATGACGGATGCATAATCGCCGTCCGGCACGAAACAGATATCCTGGCTGTCCGGCTTTTCCGCGTTGACAAAGCCGTACTGCTCCGCCAGCGCGCGCACTTCGGTTTTGTGCATCCCGCCCAGCGGGAAGATGGTGCGGGAAAGCATTTCCTGGGTCAGGAAATACAGCACATAGCTCTGGTCTTTCGCCGGGTCCAGCCCTTTTTTCAGGAAATACTGTCCGTCTGTGCTTTCAATCCTGGCATAATGGCCCGTCGCGATACAATCGCAGCCCAGAATCCGCGCCCGTTCGTACAGTTTTCCGAACTTCTCGTACCGGTTGCAGTCGATGCAGGGATTCGGCGTCCGGCCTTCTTCGTAGGCCCTGATAAACCGCGCGATCACTTCTTCCTTAAAGGAATCCGTGAAATTAAAGACATAGTAAGGCATACCGATGGAATACGCCACGCTTCTGGCATCCTCGGTATCCTCCAGTGAACAACAGGCTTTTGACGGTTTCACACCCGCGTCTTCATTGTTGAAAAGTTTCATGGTGCAGCCGATGCATGAAAAGCCCCGTTCCGACATCAGTTTCGCCGCAACGGAGGAATCCACGCCGCCGCTCATGGCTATCAGTGCTTTCTTCATCTGCTTCCTTTGAAAAGCACCGGATGCATACACATCCGGTGCCAGATATAATTGCTATGAATTGCTGGATATATTATTCGTCTTCCTTCAGGGCAGCGCGCTCGGCAATTTCCCTTTCCTGTACATCGGAGGGAGCCTGCTCATAACGGCAGAATTCGAATTCGAAATCGCCGGAGCCGCCGGTCATGGAACGAAGCTGGGTGGAGTAGCCGTAAATCTCAAGCTCGGGAACCTCGGCCTCGATACAGGTCTTACCGGAGCCGATGGGGTTCATGCCCAGTACACGGCCGCGGCGCTTGTTCAGGTCGCCCATAACATCGCCGGTGTACTTGTCGTTTACGGTTACGCGCATGATAACGATGGGCTCCAGAAGAACCGGGCCGGCTTCCATGAAGCCTTTCTTGAAGGCCATGGAGGTGGCGGTCTTGAAGGCCATTTCGGAAGAGTCTACCGGATGATAGGAACCATCGTACAGAACGGCCTTAACGCCTACTACCGGATAGGAGGCAAGAGGTCCGGCCACAACAGCTTCCGCAAGGCCCTTTTCAACGGCCGGGAAGTAGTTCTTCGGAACGGCGCCGCCTACTACCTCTTCTTCAAAAACATAACCGGTTTCCATATCGCCTGAAGGCTCGAAACGCATCTTTACATGACCGTACTGGCCGTGGCCGCCGGACTGCTTCTTATACTTGGAATCCACGTCGGATTTCTTGCGGATGGTCTCGCGGAAAGCCACTCTGGGTTTCTCCAGCTCAACCTGGACCTTGTAGCGCTCCTGCAGCATGGAAACGATAACGTCGATGTGCTGGTCGCCGATACCGTAGATAAGGGTCTGGCGGTTGGCAGCGTCATTGACAATCTTGATGGTCTGGTCTTCCTGCATCAGTCTCGCAAAGCCCTGGGCAATCTTGTCCACGTCGCCCTTGTTTACGGCCTTGTAAGCCTTGGAGGTATACGGCTTCGCCAGTTCAACCTTATCGAAGCTTACCTGGGCAGCCTTGGTGGCAAAGGAATCGCCGGTCTTCGCATCGGTCTTCGCAATGGCGCCGATATCACCGGCATGCAGTTCGGGAACTTCAATGGGCTTGGAGCCGCACAGGACATAAAGTTTGTTCAGCTTTTCTTCTCTTTCCTGGGTTACATTGTAAAGCACATCGTCATTCTTGATCACGCCGGAGCAGACCTTGATGAGGGAGTACTTGCCGAGGAAGGGATCCACGATGGTCTTGAACACGTATGCGCTCTTGGCCTTTGTGTCGTCATAATCCGCATCGAAAGCAGAACCGTCGGCGTTCTTGCCGGCAACAGTCCTCTTGTCAGGCGCGGGGAAGAAGCTGATAATGTCGTTCATCAGATAGGCAACGCCCTGGGCGTTGATGGGGGAGCCCATGCTTACCGGAACAAGGCTGTCATCGGCAATGTTGACTGCCATGGCTTCCGCCACTTCCTCATCGGTAAACTCATCGCCGCCGAAATATCTGTCCATGAACTCTTCGCTGGACTCGGCAACATTTTCCATGAGGGCTTCACGGAACTCTTCGAGGGTGCCTTCCGCATCACCGGGAACGTCGGCTTCCGTCTCCGCGTCCTTCGCGCCGAACTTGAAGGCTTTCTGGGAAACAACGCTGACACGGCCGGTCAGCTTGCCGCCTTCACGGATGGGGAAGTTTACAGGCGCAATCTTGCTGCCGTAAAGCTCCTTCAGGGCATCCACAACTGCGAAATAATCCGCGTCCTCGATATCCATATCGGTGATGTAGAACATGCGGGGAAGGCCGAAGCGTTCGCACAGCTCCCATGCCTTCTGGGTGCCTACCTGTACGCCAGCCTTGCCGGATACGACGATAACCGCGGCATCTGCTGCGGAGGCGGCCTCCTGGGTCTCGCCTACGAAATCGAAGAATCCGGGCGCGTCAAGCACATTTATCTTAACCTTGTTCCACTCCACGGGAATCAGGGATGCTGAGATCGAAAATTTACGTTTGATTTCTTCCTTATCAAAATCGCTGACGGTATTGCCGTCGGTAACCTTGCCCATTCTGGTAACGATGCCGGACAGAAATGCCATGGCCTCCGCAAGGGATGTCTTGCCGCAGGAACCGTGTCCTAAAAGAACTACGTTGCGGATTGCGCCGGTTTTGTAAACATCCATATGATTATACCTCCAAAATAGAATTCAACACTCATAATATATTACTAAAAAATAATCTATAGTTCAAGTTATTTATTTCCCTTATCGTATAAAAACCGCAGGCTTTTCCATGGATTACGGACAAAACCCGCGGTTTTAATCATTTTTATTCAGTTGGTCTTCCGCTGACTTTCGTACAGGACGTCGTGTATCCGTTCTTTTGCCGTATCCACGGTGCTCCAGTCGGGTATCATGACGTCGTTGGCCGATCCCAGGGAATAGCAGAACTGCCAGCTTCCCGCGCCGTCCACCTGGATGGCCTCCACATCCCAGGTGGCCATGTCGCTCAGCTGCATCTTCACCAGCGCGTTGATGGTTTCCATCGGGATATTCGTCCGGGTATTTGCCGTAATGGCGTCCAGCACGTCGCTGAACCTGCGGATGATGGCCGGGGAAGTAATCTTGTTCACGATGCCCCGGATAACCCGCTGCTGGTTCATGCCCCTGGTCCTGTCGCCGCCGGGAATGGTTTTCCGCACCCTGCCGAACTGCAGGGCCTCGTAGCCGTTCAGGTAGTTTTCTCCTTTATGGAAGGTGCAGTCGGCTATGCCGAAATCCATATCCGATTCCACGGTGATGCCGACCAGGGCATCCACGATATTGATGACCGAACTGAAACAGATCTTCACATAGTATTTGGCATCCGTGCCGAACATGGCGTTCAGCGTGGCCAGGCCGCAGTCCGGGCCGTAATAGCCGGAGTGGGTCAGTTTGTCCGGATAGTTCTGATCTCCCCACAGGTAATAATAGTAATCCCTGGGAATGTTCACCAGCAGGATTTTCTTTGTCTGCGGGTTTACCGCTATCATCATGTTCACGTCGGAATTGCCCACGTCGGGCACCGAGGTGACGCCCCTGGTATCCAGGCCGCTTAAGTAGATCAGGAAAGGCTTGACCTCGGGAATCTCCTCTTCCGCCTTCTCGTAGCTGACGGTGATTTTTGCCAGGTAATCCGGCTCCCTTTTGGTAATGGTCTTGCGGGTCACGTCCATCGTGTCGGTGACCTCCGCCCAGTATTCAAAGCCGAAGAGGTTTTCCTTTACCACCTCGTCCAGGCCGGCATTTAAGAGGATGGCGTCCGCGTCGCCGTCTGACAGCAGCCGCGCCAGGGTCAGGATGCCGCCGACCTCCACGGTCTTCGGCGTTTCTCCGGTGATTTCCTCAATTCTTTCCAGCGCGATTTCCGTATTCTTCCTGTCCAGGAGCTCCAATACGCCGATGGTTTTGCCCGCCAGGCCAGCCGTATCTTCGATTTCATCGGATTTCAGGGTGTAGACGTTGACCTCGCTGGTCATGGTCAGCGATCCTTCAGCAAACATCCGCATCAGGCTGTCATATGTCCTTTTAAGGAAGAAAATTCCGAAGATGCAGAAGGCGGCAAATACCGCGCTTAAGACAATGCTTAAGATATACCTGCCCTTCTTCCTGTTTTTATTTAAGACAATAAGAAGCAGGCTGACTGCTGCCGCGGCCGCAAAAACCACACCTGCCGCGGCCAGGTATTTCGCCGGCAGTACGCCTTTGCCCGCCACAAATGCCAGAAGGCCGATCATGGACGCAGCCTCTATGAACAGCATGATTATGGCAGCCGTTTTCAGTTTGCTGCGTGGTTTTTTCTCCTCCGGCGGCGGGGTCTCTTCCGCAGCCGGCGCCTTCGTCTCCTCCGGTGCCGCAGTCTCAGTCTTTGCTTCTTCCGGAACCTTTACCTCTTCCTCAGACATCTGAACTCCCTCGATGATGAAAAAGCCGCCGGATACTTATCCGGCAGCTTTCACGTTAGTCTCTTGCCGTTATTCTTTCTTCTCTTCCGGCTCCTGGTAATACATGTCGTTGAATTTTCCGAATCCGCCCCAGGTCGTCACCTCCGTGATATTCATTGAAATGGCATTGTAGGGGATGCCCAGCACCTTGTCAATCGCCTCAAAAGCGGCTTTTGTGAAATTGCTCTTCAGGTGGTATTCGAAATTGCCGAACCAGCGGACATCCACAAAGCAGAATTTCTCCTTCTTAACGCCGCCCATGTAGAAGGTAACGCCGTCGCAGACCTCTGCCATCAGCATGTTCCTCTTCTTGCCAGGGATCTCCTCCAGGGCGATACCCAATTCTTCCACCAGTTCAACCCTTTTCTCCTCGGTCAGTTTCTCAGCGAGGGATATTCTCATGTATGGCATTTATTCTCTCTCCCATTTCTCATATAAGCATTTGCCGCAGGAATCGCATTTCTTCTGTGCATTGTATTTGCACTGCATCGGTCCGTTGTAGTACATTTCCTGGGTGGAGCCGTCGGGCATGTCGTAGATGCCGCCGAACATGGGCATCATGCAGGCTGCAAGGAAAAGAACGGGCTTGTTGACTTCCTTGAAGTTTAACGGGCAGTGGTAAACGCCGGCGGGCACACGGATAACCGTGGGCTTGTCAATAACGAAGGTCTCGGATTCCGATTCCTTGCCGATGGTGAATTCGATCTTCGCGTCGAAATCAAATACGTTCGGGAAGGAAGCGCCAAGGAAGATCAGATACTCATCCTTGGGATGCCTGTGCTGTACCTTGTCCAGGAAGAAGGGCTTTACAAAAATCTGGAAGCTGGAGTTGAACTCCGCGCCGGGGATCTGGCTGGCGCCCCTGAAATAAGCCTGGGGGGATACCACGTAATCGATGGGATCGCCTTCGGCTACGATTTCATTGTACTCCTGGGGCAGTTCGAATACCAGCTTGCCGTATTTGGCAGTGGCTTTGCCTTCAGCGGAAACATAATTCTTCTCGAAATTCGCTTCCGTCAGTTTCCTCATGTCAAATTTCTTCTCTTCGCTCATCATTCTTATCCTTTCATGCATCGTTCTTTCAAAAGGTATTGCGGCGGCAGCTGCCGTCTATTTCATTATGTCTTAAATCCGGAAAATAGTAAAGGACTTTTCTGTGAAAATGTGCTATGATTTCCCTGAATAAACTGCGGCGGACAAACCGCCGGTGATACGGAAAGGATTTGCCATGGAAATCGGAGGCTATCTCCAGCTGGACGAACTGAAGGGCCGGGAATTCTACCCGGATTTGATAAAAGTCAATCTCGCGCGCACTGCCATGCTGTGGCTTATGGAATCCAGGAACATTAAGAAGCTGCTGCTTCCGAAATTCCTGTGCGATTCCATGTACCTGGCCTGCGAACGGGGCGGTTACGATTATGAACTGTATGATCTGGATGAGAACCTGGACCCGGTGCTGGACCGGGAAATGGAAAAGGATGAATGGCTGCTTATCGTCAATTACTACGGCCAGCTTACGGATGAACATATACAGGCTTTGAAGGATAAATATGACCGGGTGATGCTGGACTATACCCAGAGCTTTTTCCGGAAGCCCCTGCCGGGCATCGATACCATTTATTCCTGCCGGAAATTCTTAGGGCTGTCCGACGGCGCCTACATCTCAACGGACTGCACCCTTACGGGCGGCAAGGACGCGGACGTGTCCATCGGGCGGATGGACCATGTGCTTGGCCGGTACGAGGCCGCCGCGGGGGAATTCTACGGAAAGATGCTTTCGGTGGCGGACAGCTTCCACGAAGCTGATATCCGCACCATGTCCGCGCTGACGGCCAATCTCCTGAAAGCCATCGACTACGACCGGATTATCGAAGCCAGGCACGCCAACTATATGGAGCTTTCCGGCCTCCTGCCCTCGGACAATCCCTTTACGAAAACCGTGCCGGAGGCGCCTTTTGCCTATCCCTGGTACTGTGAAAACGGCCCGGCCTTAAGGAAAAGGCTTGCGAAGCGCAGCATTTTCGTGCCCACCAACTGGTCTTACCTTATAGGCCGGTACCCGTCAGGCACCCATGAGCATGACTGGTCCGCCGACATCCTGCCCCTGCCTGTGGATCAGCGCTATACCCCGGCGGACATGAAATACATGGCGGAGATCATCCTGGAGGAAAAGAAAAACTGTCGCAGGAAGGACAGCCGTAACTCCGGGACAAACCGGTAAAACATGTGAAAGTTTACATAAGAAGCAATCGGAAATGCAGCATATTTTTAAGAAAGGAAAACGTAAAAATGACCAAGATTATCGCCTTGAACGGAAGCCCCCGCAGAACCTGGAATACCGCGCAGATGGTGGAAGCCGCAGTACGCGGCGCCGCGGACGCCGGTGCGGAATGCGAACTCATCCACCTGACAGACCTGAAATACACCGGCTGTATGAGCTGTTTCGGCTGCAAAAGGCTGGGCGGGAAAAGCTTCGGCCGCTGCGCCTTAAGGGATGACCTGACGGAAGTGCTGGAAAAGGTTCTGACTGCGGACGGCGTCATTATCGGCGCGCCAATCTATTTCGGCGATGTCACCGGCATGGTGCGCAATCTTTTCGAGCGCATCTGGGTCCCGGGACTTCTGTACAGCAAGGACGGCAGCATTGCCTATACGAAAAGAGTGAAAACCGCACTTATTTACACCATGAACTGCCCGGACGAGAACTTCTACAAGGATCTGATCGGCAGCCATAAAGCCACCTTTGAACGGCTTGTGGGCGAGACGGAAACCCTTTGTGCCGTGGAGACCTGGCAGTTTGACGACTACAGTAAATATGCCTCCACAATGTTCGATGTGGAGGCACGTAGAAAGCGTCATGAAGAAGTCTTCCCGCAGGATCTGCAGAAAGCCTTCGAGCTGGGCAGGCGCATGGCCGGCTCAGATGCTGAATAGAAGGTAGGGAAAAGCGGTTTTATCTTCTCTTCTTGCTGTCAATGATCATGAAAATCCAGATGGCAACGGGCACACCGATGAAGATAACGCCGAAAATGGGGTTCCTCCAGCCCTGGGACAGTCCCCCTGTTCTTCTGCTGGCCATAACCTGCTGGGCAGACATGGCAATCAGTACCGCTATGGAATAAAGCTTTACGAACCCTTTTTTCACTTTTTTCTCTCCTTTGTGTTGTTTGCCGGTTTTCTGCCGGTATTATTGGATGAAGCCCTGGCGGAGGAATTTCCTTCCGTCCGGGTTTTCTTTTTCTGTGCTTCACGCCTTCTTCTGGCACGTTCCCTGCGCTGTTTCTCCCTGACGGCGGCATTTATGCCGACGGCCACCAGGATGGCCAGGATGATTATCAGAATCACGATAACCGCCGTATAGCTTTTTCTGTGTCCGCCCGGTTCCGTGCCGTTTCCTTCCGAAGACGGTTCCGGCGTGACAGCTGCAGGCGTGCCGTTTTCGGAAGAAGCACTTGTGCCGGCCGCTGCTTCAGCGGATTCGGATACGGTTTCCTCCGCCGGTATGGCCGTGGGTAACGGTTCCGGTGTGGCTGCAGGCGCCGGGTCCGGGAAGGTGTTGTTGAAGCCGTAATCCAGGATGGTGTGCATGTCGAAGATAATGCCTTCGCCGCTGCCGTGGCCCATAATGACGCCGATAAGCGTTCTGCCGTTCCGTTCGGCTGCCATCACCAGGGTGGACATGGCCTCGTCCGTGTTGCCGGTCTTGCCGCCCAGGGTTCCCTCGTAGTAAAACCTGCCTTCCTTGAGCATTTCCAGATGGGTATCATAATACCGTGCCCCGGAATAGTTGGTCTCCGGTATGACAATCTGCAGTCTGGAAATGATTTCCCGGAATTTCTGGTATTTCAATGCTTCCTGCATAATCAGCGCAATGTCATGGGCGCTGGTGTAATGGTTGGGATCATGCAGGCCGCTGGCATTCGCGAAATGGGTGTGGGTGCAGCCAAGCTGCGCGGCCCTGGCATTCATCATATCCGCAAAGGCTTCCACCGAGCCGGCTATATAGGCGGCCATCTGGGTGGACACGTCGTTGGCGGATTTCACCAGGATCATCTGCAGGCACTCTTCCACCGTAAATATTTCCCCGTAGGTGGGGGTAATATTGGAGCTTCCCGCATAGGCATCCGCCATGCCAATCTCGTTCATGGTCACAAGAGACGTCATGTCGCAGTTGTCCATGATGAGGATGGCGGTCATTACCTTCGTAATGCTGGCCGGATACCGCTCGGCATCCATTCCCTTGGCATACAGTACCTGGCTGGTGTCCGCATCCATGACGCAGGCGGTATAGGCGGAAATATCCGGGCCGGCAGGCCAGCCTTCCCAGGTATTGGATTCCACCTCGAAATAGGTCTGTCCTTCATCCACCTGCGCGGCCGCCGGCAGCGCCGCGCCGGCCAGTAGCAGGACCGCAAGGACCAGTCCCCAGACTTTCCATTTGATTTTCTTCATACGTTTCTCCGGTTGCAGTTATCTTAAAAAGAATACGGGACGGCCGTACCTTTTTTACTATATCAGATTATCACGGGCTTTTCATCAACAAAAATACATTTTCCGATTTTTGCCATAAGTCCCGCGCATTCTTCCTCATCCGCCGTGGCCAGAATCACCTGGCCGATGCGGTCCGTGCCGTTCTCCGGCAGGTATACCTTCTCCCCTTCCTCATAATCAAGGGAAATGTCCAGCACCGGCCCGGTTTTAAGCCGTGCCAGGCCTTCCCGGTCAATCCTTGTGATGGTTCCGGTTCTGTCGCTGAAAACGAGCCTGCTCATGCAGGGCCTGGCGGAAAGGTCCCCGGGCTTTTCAGCCTGTCCCAGCGCGGCTTCGATAATCAGCCGGTAATAATCCGCGCCGGTGTAATACGATGCCACTTCCGGAATGCCGGTGGCGCCGCAGCGGCCGCCCATTTCCAGGAAATACGGCAGCCCGTCCACGATCATGATGTCCGCATTGACGGCACAGTTATCCGCGCCGGAGGCTTTTACTGCCAGGGCAAGCTGCCTCTCCAGCTCCTCCGTCAGCGCTTCGCTTCCCCGGAAAGGGAAGCTGTGTCCGGCAGGCATGCCTGCCCGGCGGGTTTTATACACTTCTTTATTGTGGGGCAGGAACAGCACGGCTTCCCCGTTCAGGATGAAGGCATCCAGGCCGATTTCATAACCGCCCGTGAGGCATTTCTCCACCACAATCCTGCCGCTTCTGGAGACCTTCACGGCCTCGTCATAAGCCTCTTTCAGGTCTTCGAAGGATTCCACCTTCGTAATACCCCGGCTTCCGGAGCTGTCAGGCGCCTTGGCCATCACCGGATAACCGATTTCTTCCGCTGCCTGCCCGGCTTCTTCAAAGCTTTCCGCCACACGGAAATCAGCGGTCCGCACCCCGCCCTTTTTAAACATTTCCTTCATGGCGCATTTGTCGGAGAGAACCGACGCGGCCGGTACGGAAATGCCGGGAAGATGCAAGGCTTCACAGACTGCCGCCAGCGCCGGGACGCACACGTCCGTGCCCGTGGTGCAGATGCCGTCAATCTTCTCCTCTTCCGCCGCAGCAAGGATGCCGGATACGTCCGTGGTATTGATATACAGGCATTTGTCCGCTTCCGCGAAACCGGGATAATGCCCGGGAATGCTGACCGCAATGGTATAAAGGCCCATTTCCCTGGCTTTTCTTATCAGGGGCAGCTGGTAAATGCCCGCCCCCAGTATCATCAGTTTTTTAACCGGTTTATGCTCCGCTGTCATTTATTGTCCTTCTTTTCAGGGACATTTACGGTATCCCTGATAATGTACTGGGGCGTGTCGCTTAAGGCCATAACCGCCTTGCCCACATATTCCCCGATAATGCCGATAACCAGCAGCACCAGGCCGAAGAAAAAGACCATGGCGCTCATGAGCGAAGCCCAGCCCATCAGGATATCCGGATGAATCAGCTTCCGGATAACCACGACGATGGCGAGTATAATGCCCGCCGCCGAAGCGATGCCGCCCAGGACGGTGGCGATGCGCAGGGGAATCACTGAGTAGTTCAGGTAGGCCATCCACAGCTTCAGAAGCTTTTTGAAGGTGTAGTTCGAGGTGCCGTATTCCCTCTTGTGATGTTCGATTTCCACGTTGCCTATGCGGTCGGTGATCCGGTAAAAGATGCCGTCCACATAAGGATTGAAGCCTTTGTACTTAACCGCTTCGTCCCGCACGGCCCTGGTGATGATCCAGAAATTGCTGGAGGCAATGTTCTTCGGCCGGCCCAGAAGGATCCGGGAAGTAACCTTATTGATCCAGCTGCTTAAGTTCTTCGCCTTCGAATTCTTATGCGTTTTGTAGATGCCGTAGGCCAGGTCGTAGCCTTCCTCCAGCTTGGCGATAATCTTCGGAATCTGGGAGGGATGCGTCTGCATGTCGTCGTCCATGCCCATGATATAGTCGCCGTTTGTATAGTTCAGCCCGCACATCAGCGCATTATGCTGCCCGAAATTGCGCATCAGGCTGATGCCCTTGACATTACTGTATTTTTTCGCCAGTTTTTTAATCTGTCCGTAGGTATTGTCCCGGGAATTGTCATTTACCAGGACAAACTCGCAGGTGTAGCCTTCCATCTGCTCAAACTGTTCCATGGTCAGCTCCACCACCTTGGCGATGGATTTTTCGCTGTTGTAACAGGGTATTACAATCGAAACCAGCATCTTATTCCTTTCCGCTCTCCCGCCGGATGAACAGGCGGGGATTTCCGGTATTTTGTCGGCTGCCGACATAATCCGTAATATTATACATCAAACGTACGTTTTTGTACAGCAGTGAATATGCGAACCGGAAGCCCCGGCAAAATGCGGCCGGTCACGCCTGCCAGTCCGTATGGAAAAACATGCCTTCCGGCCGGTCCGTCCGCTCATATGTATGCGCCCCGAAGAAGTCCCGCATGGCCTGCAGGAGGTTTGCCGGAAGGCCTGCATCCGTCGAACCGTCAAACCAGGCCAGGCCTGCGGAAAACGCCGGTACGGGAATGCCCGCAAGCACGGCATAAGACGTCACCTCCCGCAGGGAAGCGAGTCCGTCCGCCGTTTTCTGCCGGAAATATCCGTCGCAAAGGAGACCCGGCAAGGCGGGATCCTTTTCGTAAGCTTTCCGGATTTCTGACAGAAATACGCTCCTTATGATGCAGCCGCCTTCCCATGAGCGCGCAATGCCGGCATAATCCGGCTGCCATCCGTAATGCGCTGAAGCGGCGCGCAGCAGGTCAAAGCCCTGGGCGTAGGAAAACAGCTTTGCCGTATATAAAGCCTTCTGCAGTTTTTCAATGAAAGCCTTCCTGTCACCTTCAAAAGGAGGGATTTTCTTCGGGTAAAGGCCGGAAAGCGCTTCCCTTTCCTTTTTCCGGGCGGACAGGAAGCGGGCAGATACCGCCTCCGTGATAAGGTTTAAGCTGACGTCTTCCTCCAGAGCGGTCATGCCGGCCCATTTCCCCGTGCCTTTCTGGCCGGCCCGGTCCAGGATGCGGTCAACCGTGTAAATGCCGTCAGGTTCCTTATGCGCCAGGATTTTTCCGGTGATTTCTATCAGATAGCTTTCCAGTCCGGTCCGGTTCCAGCCGCTGAAGATGCCGCTCATTTCCTCATTGGAAAGGTGCAGCGCCTTGCGTAAGATATCATAGCTTTCGCAGATAAGCTGGATGTCCCCGTACTCGATGCCGTTGTGCACCATTTTCACAAAATGGCCCGCGCCGCCTTCCCCCATCCAGGAACAGCAGGGAAAGCCGTCCGGCGTTTTCGCGCAGACAGCGGTAAGAACGGGCCGGATCAGCGGCCAGGCAGCCTTTGAGCCGCCGGGCATCATGGAAGGCCCGGTCAGGGCGCCTTTTTCACCGCCGGAAACGCCGCAGCCCACATACAGCAGACCTGCTTTTTCCGCTTCCGTAACCCTGCGGTCCGTATCCTTAAAATTGCTGTTTCCGCCGTCAATCAGGATATCCCCGGGGGAAAGAAGGGGGATCAGCTCCGAAACAAGCCAGTCCACCGGCTCTCCGGCAGGCACCATCATGAATACTTTACGCGGCGTTTCCAGAAGGCCGGCCAGTTCAGGCAGGGATTCTGCCGGCAGGAAGCCCTCTTCCGCCAGCGCCGCCGTTTTCTTTTCATCCGTATCGAAAACCGCCACCGAAAAGCCTCTGCTTTTCATGTTCCTTGCCAGGTTCGCGCCCATGACGCCCAGGCCTGCCATGGCGATATCCGCTTTTTCCTTCCGGTTCATCTGTCCAGATCCCTGCCTCCGTTATAGATTTCTTCCAGCTGTCTCTCATCCGCCGGTACCGCATAGTCCGTCAGGCTGCTGCAGGCCAGGGCGCCGCAGGAAACTGCCACGGGCAGCCATTTCTCCTTCGGCATATCCTTTAAGACGGCATACAGAAGGCCTCCCGTCATCGCGTCACCGGTTCCGATGCAGTCCGTCACCGGGATGCGGCGGTAGTTTTCGGTATACCAGCCGCCTTCCGCCCACAGGCAGTCACCCACCAGGTGGTCCGCCGCGTTTATTATTTTCCGGAAGGGCAGCGCCAGCACTTTCGCTTTCGGAAAACGGTATCTTACCTCGTCCAGGAGGTTTCTGTAACGTTCAAAGTCACCTTCACTGCCTTCCTTAACGGGTTTCGGCTTACTGCCGTGCAGATGCTCCTCCGGAAGATCCAGGCAGAAGCAGTAATCCTCGTCCGTACCCTCCAGGATATCGGAAAGCGCCGCCAGCTGTGTGAAAACCGGCAGGAGTTCTTCCTTCCTGCCCTCCCAAAGTGAAGCGCGGTAATTCAGATCGAAGGAAACCAGGGTGCCGGCTTCGGATGCGGCCTTTGCTGCCTGAAGGCAGCAGTCGGCTGCCGAGGGGCTTACGGCCGCAATCAGGCCGGACAGATGCAGGATCTGCACGCCGTCTTCCCGGAATATTTTATTGAAATCAAAGTCGGAAGCGGAAATCAGCTGCCCGGCTTCGCCTGCCCGGTCATTCCAGACCCGGGGCAGCCTGAGGCCTTCGCCGCTGTCCGCGATATTAAACTGATGGCGGTATCCCCAGGGGCCTTCCTGGGAAATCTCTTTTCCCGTAAAGTCGATGCCCCTCATCCGAAGCTGCCTGCGGATAAATGCCGCAACCGGGCTTTCCCGGACGAAATTCGTCATCGCCAGTGTCTTCATCCCCAGGGAAGAGGCGATATTCAGGGCATTGGTCTCCGCGCTGGAAGCCTGCATGAAAAACCGGGTGCTGTCCTGCACCGTCTGCCGGTTCTCCGGCGTCAGCCGCACGCCCATGCTGGTAATACAGGCCAGGGCGTATTTACAGTTGCTTTTCAGATTCATGGCATTTCCCTCTGACTGTGGTTTAATTATCCGACGCTTAAGGATGCCATATTATACACCGGCCGGGAATGATAACACAAGCCGTTTTCCTTAAGAAACGTTTTTGCTTTTCCCGGCGGATCATGGTAAAATGGCCGCATAAACACCACAATGCAAAAAGGAGAAAAGCAATGAAAGTACTTATTATCAACGGCAGTCCCCATGCCGCAGGCAACACATACATCGCCCTCCACGAAATGGAGAAAATATTCGAAGCGGAAGGCGTGGAATACGAAACCGTCCAGGTCGGCCACCTGGAGCTGCACGGCTGTGTCGGCTGCCACGGCTGCATGAAGCTGGGCAAATGCGTGTTCAATGACATTGTCAACGAGCTGGCTGTCAAATTCGAGGAATGCGACGGCCTGGTCGTAGGCTCCCCGGTGCATTTTGCATCCGCCGGCGGCGCGGTCATCTCCGTCCTGGACCGTCTGTTCTTCTCCACGCATTTCAACAAGGCCATGAAGGTGGGTGCTGCAGTCTGTGCCGCAAGGCGCGGCGGCCTTACCGCCACCTTTGACCAGCTGAACAAATACTTCACCATTTCCGGCATGCCGGTGGCCTCCGGCCAGTACTGGAACGGTATCCACGGCAGCATGCCCGGCGAAGCCGAGCAGGACGGCGAAGGCATGCAGATGATGCGCACCCTTGCCAGGAATATGGTGTTCCTGATGAAGAGCATTGCTCTGGGCAAGGAGAAATACGGCCTGCCCGAGCCGGAAAAAGACCGGGTAATGACCAATTTCATCCGCTGAGAAGACATAAAGGATAAGCATACAGTTACCGATGAACGGAAATCTTTTTGAATGCCACGGCCATCTCCTGATGGACGGCACGGATTACGCAAAAGCCAGAAAAAGACATGAAAAAGGCCCGGATGAGGAAATCATCCGGGCAGAACTTGCTGCTCTTAAGCAAACCGGTATCGGCTATTTCCGGGACGGCGGGGACGCCTGCGGCGTCTGTCTGGCCGCCAGGGATTATGCGCCGGAATACGGTATTGAATACGTGACGCCGGGTTTTGCCATTCATAAAAAAGGCCGTTACGGCGATATCGTGGGCAGGAGCTTTACGGATTACGCGGATTTCAGGGCCCGGCTTTCGGAAGTGAAGGCCTGCGGCGGCGTCTTCGTGAAAATCATGCTCTCCGGCATTATCACCTTCAAAACCTACGGCGGACTTTCCTGCGAGAGCCTCCCGCCGGATGAAATAAAGGAGCTGGCGAACATAGCCCACGGCGAAGGATTCCCGGTGATGGTGCATGTAAACGGGAGGGCGGCCATCGGGGCGGCCGCTTCCTGCGTGGACAGCATCGAACACGGATATTTCGGCGACGAAGACACTCTTTCCGCCATGGCCGAATCCGGCACCGTCTGGGTGCCTACCCTGGCTGCGGTCGCGGCTTTCGTAGGAAGGCCGGGCTTTGACGAACAGATCGCTGCGCAAACGCTGGAAACCCAGCTTATCATGCTGAAAAAAGCGGAAGAACTGGGCGTTTCCATCGCCTGCGGCTCGGATTCCGGCGCGGTGGGCGTTCCCCACGGAGAAGGCACCCTGGCGGAGATGCGGCTGCTGAAGAAAGCCGGGCTCGCCCCGGAAACCATTTCCGCCGGAAATGAAAAAATCCGGCGCGTGTTCCGCGCCGGATAAATTTATTCTTCCTCTCGGATAGCACGCACCGGGCAGCTGTCGATTGCGTTGTCCACCGCAGCCGCATTGGCCTCGGTGGTGTCCGCCACGGCTTCTGCCTTGCCGGCGGCATTAAACTCGAAAACCTCCGGGCAGATGCCCGTGCAAAGTCCGCAGCTGATGCATTTATCTTCTTCTACGTATGCTCTCATGGTATAATCCTCCGTATTCTTTTCCAAACAGCTATATGGTCTGTATATGAAAACACCTGCAGATGTTTTTTTCGTAATGGAAATCCGGTTTTTCTTGCCGTTTTCTCCTTACGGTATTAAGATAACATCTGCAGGTATTTTCGTATGTGGTAATAACCACATTTTCCAAATAATTTTCAGGAGATTCCGACCATGAAAATCGAACAGATTCAGGAAACCCGGATTTTCAAAGACATGACGAAGGACGAGGTGATTGTCGCGCTGCGCAGCCTGAACACGTCCATCAAAACCTACGGGAAAGGCGAGATCATCCTGCAGGCAGGTTCGATTACCCGGCAGATAGGCCTGGTCATGGACGGCAGCGCCAGCATCGAAAGCACGGACGCCTGGGGAAACCGGACCGTGTTCTCCCATGTACAGCCCGGCCAGTTTTTCGCGGAAACCTACGCGCTTTCGGAAAGCGCGCCTCTTCTGGTGGACGTGACCGCCAACGCAAAATGCCAGATTATGTTCCTGCAGCTTACCGGAATCCGTTCCTTACGCACCATGGGCGAGCGCTGGGGGTACAAACTGCTGCTGAACCTCCTGGAAATCGCCTCCGAGAAAAACATCAGCCTGACCGAGCGGAACATCCATACCGCGAAGAAAACCATCCGCGGCCGGGTCATGTCCTACCTGAACGCGGAATCCGTGAAAACGCTAAGCCGTTCTTTCGACATTCCCTTCGACCGCCAGCAGCTGGCGGACTACCTGAACGTGGACCGCAGCGCTTTATCCAAAGAGCTTGGCAGAATGCGCCGCGAAGGAATCCTTTCCTCCCGCAAAAACCATTTCGTACTGCATACCGAAGAGGAATATGAATAATCCAGAAGTTATATGGAAATAAAAAGAGTCCAGATAAAAGTCTGGACTCTTTTTATGCAGGAGAAGGGACTTGAACCCTCACGACATTGCTGCCACAGGCACCTGAAGCCTGCGCGTCTGCCAATTCCGCCACTCCTGCAGCTGGCTGTGATTTCTCACAGCGGATATAATATCATTAAAAATCGGACAAGTCAACCGGAATTTTTGAAAATTTATTCCTCGAAAACCGCCTTGACGAAGCTTTCCGGATCGAATTTCTGCAGGTCCTCTATTGCCTCGCCTACGCCGATGTATTTCACCGGGATGTCAAGCTCCGCTTCCACCGCTACGGCAATGCCGCCCTTGGCGGTACCGTCAAGCTTGGTGATGACGATACCGGTTACGTCGGCAATTTCCGCAAACTGCCTGGCCTGGACCAGGGCGTTCTGGCCGGTGGTGCCGTCCAGTACCACCAGGGTTTCCAGATGGGCATCCGGACATTCCCGGCTGATGATGCGGTATATCTTCCGCAGTTCGTCCATGAGGTTTTTCTTATTGTGCAGCCGGCCGGCCGTATCGCAGATAAGCACATCCGTTTTTCTAGCCCTGGCCGCGGAAACCGCGTCAAAGACCACCGAACCCGGATCTGCACCGTCTGAACCGTTGATGATGTCCACGCCGGCCCTGCGCGCCCACTCGTTCAGCTGTTCATTGGCCGCCGCGCGGAAGGTATCCGCTGCCGCCAGCAGCACTTTTTTGCCCTGGGCTTTCAGATTTGCGGCCAGCTTGCCGATGGTGGTGGTTTTGCCCACGCCGTTGACGCCGATAACCAGGATGACGGATTTCGTATTCTCGAATTCGTAAGACGCTTCCTGCGACTTCATCTGGGCCGTAATCAGGTCCATCAGAAGCTGCCGGCATTCCTCCGGCTCCTTCAGGCGGCGTTCCTTCACCTCTTTTTTCAGGTTTTCAATCACGGCCTCCGTCGTGGACACGCCCATGTCGGCCATGATCAGGATTTCCTCCAGTTCCTCGTAGAAATCGTCGTCAATCGCCGATCCGCGGAAGATGGAGCTGAAGCCCTTTGAAATATTTGCCCTTGTCTTGGCAAGTCCGTTTAATAATCGTCTGAAAAAGCCCGGTTTTTCCTGTGACATAGTATTTTCCGCTCCTTAATCATCCAGTCCGGCTTCGATGAGATCCACCGAAACCATGCCGGAAATACCTTTCTCCTGCATCGTGATACCGTAAAGCCTGTCCGCTTCGGTCATGGTACCCCTTCTGTGGGTGATGACAATAAACTGCGTGTTCTCGGTCAGCTTGTGCAGAAATGTTGCAAACCTGGCCACATTGGGTTCGTCCAGAGCCGCTTCAATCTCGTCCAGCAGGCAGAAGGGCGAGGGCTTCAGGTTCTGGATGGCGAAAAGCAGCGCAATGGCGGTCAGCGCCTTCTCGCCGCCGGACAGCTGCATCATGTTCTGCAGCTTCTTGCCCGGGGGCTGGGCGATAATCCGCACGCCGGCTTCCAGGAGGTCTTCCCCTTCCACCAGCTCCAGGTCGGCCTTGCCGCCGCCGAAGAGGCTCCTGAAGGCCAGGGAAAATGCGTGGCGGATGTCCGCAAACTGCTCGGAAAACTGCTTGCGCATGCCGGTATTCAGGTCCGCAATAATCTTCTTCAGGGCATCTTCCGCCTTGACGATATCGTCATACTGGCCGGAAAGGAAAGCATGTCTTTCGCTGACTTCCTTGTATTCCTCGATGGCATTGACATTGACGCTGCCCAGCTCCTTGATTTCCGCCTTCAGGCGTTTCACGTTCTTCACGAAACCGGCCCGGTCGGAGGATTTCAGCTCCGGACGGACAATGGTGATGGGTGTAAGCGCATATTCTTCCCACAGATGCTCCACGGCCGCGGTCCGTTCGTTTTCGAGACGTTCCAGGGTGCTTTCCAGGCGGAAGCACTCCTTGTCCATCAGGCTCATCTGCCCGGACAGCTCCTCCCGCCTGTTGAAGAAACCGAAATGGGATGCTTTTAAAGCGTCCAGGTTTGCCGTCTCCGTCTCCAGCTGTACGGCCAGCTCTTCCATCTGCAGTTCAAAGCCGGCCACCGCAGCCTGCAGGGCTTCGATGTCCTTCTCCTTCTGCGCGGTTTCCTCTTCGTCCTCTTCCATATGCCGCAGGATGCTTTCCATTTCCTCTTTTGTCAGGGCGATTTCCGCATCTGCGCTGTCCATGCTCCGGCCAAGGTAGCCTGCCTGCTGCCCGGCTGCCGCTTCCGATACCTTCAGCTGCTCCAAGGCGCCGGCCATTTCCTTTTCTTTCGCGGCCAGGCCTTCCAGCGTCTGTCCGGATTCCAGCAGGGCGGTTTTCAGGGCTTCCTCATCCCTGTCCAGGCCGGAAAGCTTCCCTGCCAGGGTTTCCTTGCTGCCCTCAATCGTACTGACCTGCCCGGCCAGCTCTTCCCTCTGTCTTCTGATGTCTTCCGCTTCGTTTGAAATCTGTTCCGCCTGCTTTTCGGCCATCTCAAACTGCACGCGCAGGGTATTTTCCTTAATGGACAGTTCCCCGATGACTTCATTTAACTGTGCAATCCTGTCCCGGACGCCGTACCGGGTATTTTTGATGGAAGCTATTTTTTCTTCCTGGGCTGCGATGGTCTTTCTGTCTTCCTCCACCTTCTCCGTCAGCTCTTCGATCTGGCGCTTCCTGCCCATCAGGTTGGCATTGTTCCGGTAAGCGCCGCCGGTCATGGAGCCCCCTGCGGAAATCAGCTCGCCCTCCAGGGTAACCATACGGTATTTGTGGCCGTATTTCCGGCCGATGGCAATGGCATTGTCAATGTTGTCAATGACGAAGGTCCTGCCCAGCAGCCGCTCGGCCAGGGGCCTGTAAATCTTTTCGCATTCCACCAGGTCGCTGGCAATGCCGATGAAGCCTTTTTCCTTAATGGGCTTTTCCTTGCTGCTGCCTTTGATAACCGACAGGGGCAGGAACGTAACCCTGCCGAAGCGGCCTCTCTTCAGGTATTCAATCAGGTATTTCGCCGTGGATTCGTTGTCGGTCACCACATTCTGCAGGGTGCCGCCCAGCGCGGTTTCGATGGCGGTCTCGTATTTTCCCTCGGTGGAAATAAGCTCGGCCACCACGCCTGCGATACCGGGATTGGAATCCATCTGCTCCAGGATTTTGCGGACCGCGCTGCCGTAGCCTTCGTATTTCTCCGCAAGGCCCGTCAGGGATTCCAGCAGGGATTTGTCCCTGTGGTATTCCTCCACGGTGCGGTCGTTTTCCCGGCCGACGGTTTCCAGCGCGGCTTTTAAGGCTGCCAGCTCGTCTTCCGCATCCGCCAGCGCTTTCCGCTTCTCTTCGGCCTCGTCTGCGGCCTCCTTATAGGCCGCGGCGCATCTTGCGTCCTCAGCCTGGGCTTCCGAAAGCCTCCCTGCCAGCTGCTTTTCCCGTTCTGCAAAAGCAGCGTCCTGCACCGCCAGCTGTTCTTTCAGGGTTTTAAACCGGCTGTCCTCGCTTAAAAGCTTCGTCCTGTCCGTGAAAAGGGCCATAAGCCGGCTGTTGGTTTCTTCGTTGGAATCGTTTTTTTCGGCTATGTCGGAAAGAAGCAGATCCCTTTCCGCCGTCTGCCGCTCCAGATCCTTGCGGATGGCTGCCAGCGATTCTTCCGCCGCCGCAAGTTCGTCGGCCAGGGCGTTTTTCGCCGCGGTCTTCCTCTCCAGTTCCGCTTCCAGGGCAGTCAGCCTGTCCCGGTAAATGCCTTTATTGGCCGCGGAGGACTTGATCTGTTCCCTCAGTACCTCCTGCTGTCCGGCCAGCTCCTGCTTCTTCACCGCCGACTCGGCAGAGGTGTTGCGGATGGAGAGAATCCTCTCTTCCACAGTCCGGATTTCGGCTTCAATCCGCTCGTATTCTTCCCTGGTCTTTGCCAGGGCTTCCCCGGCTGCTTCCAGCTCGTCTTTCGCGATGACCAGCTTTTCGGAAGTCTCCGTAATGGCCTTGTTCAGCCGGTCTTCATCCAGGCAGAACAGGGAAAGCTCGTTCTCCTTCAGCTCATCCCTTTTTCCCAGATAAATCTTCGCCTTTTCCGCCTGACGCGAAAGAGGCCCCAGCTGTCTGGTCAGTTCGGACAGTATATCCGTAATACGGGCAAGGTTCTGCTCCTCGCTGTCCAGCTTTTTAATGGTGGCGGCTTTTCTGCGTTTGTATTTCACAATGCCGGCCGCCTCGTCCAGCAGCTCCCGGCGTTCCTCCGGCTTGCCGGAGACAATCCGGTCAATCTGGCCCTGGCCGATGATGGAGTAGCCTTCCTTGCCGATACCGGTATCATAGAACAGCTCCTGTATATCCCTTAAGCGGCAGGCATGGCCGTTCATCAGGTATTCGCTCTCACCGGACCGGAACAGCCTCCTGGTGACCGCGACGGTGTCGTAATCGATGGCAAGCTTCTTGTCGGCATTGTCCAGGGTGATAGTCACGGCGGCAAAGCCCAGGGGTTTCCTGGACTGTGTTCCCGAGAATATGACGTCCTGCATGTTGCCGCCGCGCAGCTGTTTGGCGCTCTGTTCGCCTAAGACCCAGCGCACCGCGTCGGCAATATTGCTTTTTCCGCTGCCGTTCGGGCCTACTATGCCGGTAATGCCCTCCCGGAATTCCATCAGCGTCCGGTCGGCGAAGGATTTGAATCCCTGCATTTCAATACTTTTTAAATACATTTACGCATCCTGCAGCTTTCTGATTGCTTCGTAGGCAGCGTTCTGCTCCGCCGCCTTTTTTGTCCTTCCGGTGCCCTGCCCGAGCACACTGCCCTTAACGGTAACCCGGACCGTGAAGGATTTGTTGTGATCCGGGCCGGATTCCTCCACCAGGGTATACACCGGGCCTTCCTCATCTGTCTTCTGGACCAGCTCCTGCAGCGCCGTTTTGCTGTCGTTGAAAAGCTGCTTGTGCTCCACGTCGTCCATGATAAACGCAAGAATAAAAGTCTTCGCGGCCTCAAAGCCGCCGTCCAGGAAAATAGCGCCGATAAGGGCTTCACAGGCATCGGAAATCACAGAATCCCTGTTTCTTCCGCCGGTGGACTCTTCCCCGTTTCCCAGAAGCAGGAAATCCCCGAGGCTTAAAGTCCTGGCGTCATAGGCCAGGGTGGGCTCGCAGACCAGGCTGGCCCTTAAACGGCTCAGCTCCCCTTCGGAAAGATCCGGATAATTTCTGTAGAGGAAATCACTGGAAACGGTTTCCAGGACCGCGTCCCCTAAGAATTCCAGCCGTTCGTTGGACAGCTGCCTGCTCATGTGATGTTCGTTGCAGTAGGAACTGTGGCGCATGGCATTGACCAGGAGGGAGAAATCCCGGAAAACATATCCCGCTTTTTCCTCCAGCTCATGCAGATTTTCGGCATTCCGGTTGTGGTTTTTCACGCTTTTTACGTCCCTTTACACAAATTGGACTGCTTCCGGACAGTCCGGAAGCAGTTCCTGATAATTACTGACAGATTAACCGAAAGCCGGCCTTATCCCTCTTCGGGTTCCGAAGCAAAGGCACGGCTGATGATGCCGCCGATGTCGCTCTTTATGAAAGCCGCGCACTGCAGCACCGCATTTTTAAAGATCTCCGCCGTGGCATTGCCATGGCATTTCACCACCAGGCCCCGCAGGCCCAGAAGCGGCGCGCCGCCGTACTGGTTCACGTCGTAGGCTTTGATGGTTTCCTTTAAGGCCGGTTTGATGAGCAGTCCGCCGATCTTGCTGCGGGTGCTGGTCATCAGGCCTTCTTTTATCACCTTCAGGAAGGTTTTCACCGTGCCCTCGTACATCTTCAGGATGACGTTTCCGGTGAAGGCTTCACAGACAATGACGTCCGCGCCGCCGGCGGGAATGTCCCGCACCTCCAGATTTCCGATGAAATTGATGTCTTCCCTTTCGGAAAGCAGGGCGTAGGTTTCCTTCGTCAGGGCATTGCCCTTGTCCGGCTCCACGCCGATATTTGCCAGGGCAACCCTGGGGCTGTCCACATTCATGACATGCTTCATATAGGCGCTGCCCATCACGGCAAACTGCACAAGGTGCTCAGGCCTTGCATCCACATTTGCCCCGGAGTCCACCAGAAGGCAGCAGCCCTCCGCATTCGGGATAATGGTTGCAAGCGGGGCCCTTGCCACGCCCCTGGCCTTGCGGGCGATCACCTGGCCGCCCACCAGCACCGATCCGGTATTGCCGGCGGATATGAAAGCATCCGCTTCCCCTTTCCGGACCAGCTGCAGGCCCACCACCAGGGAAGAATCCTTCTTCTTCTGGATGGAAGCCACCGGCGCTTCACCTGTGACGATAACCTCCCGGGCATCCACGATTGACAGCCGGTCTTCCGGATAATCCATGCCCGAAAGCTGTTCACGTATCAGTTCTTCCTTCCCTGTCAGGATCACGGAAAGCTTCGGTTCGGCCTTTAAGGCCAGCACCGCGCCTTTTACCGGTTCGGCAGGGGCATTGTCGCCGCCGAAGGCGTCCACGACAACTCTGAAGTTCTCGCTCATGTTACTCCTGTCCTTCCCCGCCTTCTCCTTCGGGCGTTTCACCGCCGCCTTCTTCCGGCACGCCTTCCTCTGCAGGCACTTCTTCAGTCACTTCCGGTTCCGGATAAACGATCATCGCGCCGTTTTCATCGGTCTCGTAGCCGTCGGGGGTAATGATGTTGCGCTGGAGGATGGCTGTCTGCTCATCGAAATAGTACAGCTTTCCTTCATACTCCAGCCAGCCGGTGGAGGTGTAGCCCACATCGGTGAAATGATAGGTGTTGCCGTCGATATCCATCCACAGCAGCGTAGGATAGCTGCCGTCCTCGGACAGATAGCGGACGCCGCCGAATTCATCCATGGTAAATACGCCCCTCTGGCGCACCTCAACCTCCCGCACGCCGCTGGTGGCGCTGTTGTAGGTTTTGCCATGGCTGTTGGTGGCGACTACGAAATAAAATACATCCGATATTTCGGAGGTGTCTGCAACATAAAGCGCGTTCGTCGCATCAGGAATGATGGTGCCGCCGGAATTGGAATTGACATTGTTTCTGTACCACTGGTACTGCAGTTCGCCTTCTGGGTCGTCAATAAGCGCGGTGCCGTCGATAACAACCGTATCTCCTGCGGGAACGATGACGGAGCCGGAGATGTCCTTCACGAAAACAGGAGCCGCCAGCGCGGTATCCGCCTCCAGCACGTCATCCTGGGTTCTTTTGTTCGCCTCATCCTCTGTCTGGGTGGCTTTTTTCGTGCCGCTGACCAGCCTGTCAAACAAATCCGTTATCGAGCATGCGGAGAATGTCAGGGTCATTGCCGCACAGAGAGCGATGCAGACCGCTGTTTTTATTTTCTTCATATATAAACCTCTTTTCTCTAGCGAAAGCTGTCATAAACTGCGTTATTATACCACGCTGCCTGTTGTGCTGTCAAATTTTGGGTGAATTTGCTTGATTTAACGGCTGTTATTCTGTTATAATACACCCGAAATCAGGATGTTAATCCAAGGAGGAAGACCATGAATACCATTATTACCATCGGAAGACAGTTCGGCAGCGGCGGACACGACATCGGCGTTATGCTTTCAAAAGAACTCAATATCCCTCTCTATGACAAGGAACTGCTGGAACAGGCTGCCAAGGAAAGCGGCATGGCCAAGGAAATCATCGAACACCAGGATGAAAGCAAATCCGGAAGCTTTCTGTTCTCCCTGGTAATGGATTCGTATTCTACCGGCAACAACAGCGGTACCTTCATTCATGAGATGCCCTTAAGCCAGAAAGTATTTCTGGCGCAGTTCGATGCCATCCAGAATCTGGCCGAACAGGGCCCCTGCATTTTCGTGGGACGCTGCGCTGACTATGTGCTGGACAGAGACCCGAGGCTCTTAAGCGTTTTCATCCATGCGGAAGAAGAATTCCGTGCCGGACGTATTGCCGCAGCCTACGACCTTTCCATCGGCAAGGCCAAAGAGCGCATGATCAAGCTGGACAAAGGCCGTCAGAGCTACTACAACTACAACACCAACAAGAGATGGGGTGCCTGCGAAAGCTATGACCTCACCATCAATACCGCAAGAGTAGGCATTAAGGGTGCTGTGGAAATCATCAAGAATGCAATTCTGGCAAAGGAGAACTTCCAGGCGTAAAACCGCCGGGAATCCGACAGAAGATATATATGAAGAAAATAAGGTCCGCTTCGCGCGGGCCTTATTTGTATACTGGTGCACTTTTCTAATCTCTGAAAAGTGCATAAATTACATAATAATCCAATATTTGGCATTTGTCCGGTTTTTCGTGTGCAGAAATGTCCGTTATTGCACAATCAAGCCGGTTATTTTTGTTTTTTCGTACAACCTGAGCATCTTGAAATCCCCCCGAACAGTTTTTATACTTTTATCATCCGATAACACAGCAGAAAATGCTCTACAGATAATAAAGGAGATTTCACCATGAACAAAACCGGAAACCGTATGATTTACGCCGCTGCAGGTGTCGCTGTCATGCTGTTTGCAGGAATCGTATACGGCTGGAGCGTGCTTTCCACTCCCATCGCCGCGGAATTTTCGTCCTGGACCAGGGCGCAGCTTTCCCTGATTTTCACCGTCACCATGTGCGGTTTCTGTCTGGGGTGCAGCCTGGGCGGCATGCTGGCACGGAAAATATCCGGCCGCAGCCTGCTGTTCCTTTCTGCCGTCATGTTCCTGGCCGGTTTCCTTTTCTCGGCCTCCGTTACCACCTTTATACAGATGCTGCTGGCTTTCGGCATCATCCTGGGCACAGCTTCCGGCATCTCCTATAATGCCGTTATCGGCACTGTCAGCAAATGGTTCCCGGACAAAAGCGGCTTTATCTCCGGCGTCCTTCTGATGGGCTTCGGCATCGGCAACTTCATCATCGGCAAGGTTTATACAGCCTTGACACCGGCTGTTACCGGCGCCTGGAGAGGCTCTTTCCGCATCCTGGGCATTATCGTGGCTGTGGTATTCGCCGTCTGTGCGCTTTTCATTATCAGCCCGCCCGCGGATTTCGCGCCGGCTTCCGCCAGAAAGAAAGTGCAGATTACCTTCCATTTCCGGCTGCACGTGGGTCCGGACAAGATCATCAAAACCCCCTGCTTCTGGTCCGTGTATTTCTGGTCCGTATTCGTAAGCGCCGCCGGCCTTATCCTGGTATCCCAGGGAAGCGGCATCGCAAGGGAGGCCGTAAGCGGCATTTCCTCCGGCTCGGTTGCCACCCTGGTGGGCATGATTTCCGTCTTCAACGGCATCGGCCGCGTATTTGCCGGCATTGTCTATGACAAATTCGGCCACCACAAGTTCAATATGATGTTCGTGGTGCTGGGCTTCATTCTTTCCGCTGTGCTGAACTTAGGCGCCATTGCCTCCGGATCCAACATCCTGCTGACCGCCGGTTTCCTCATCGGCGGACTGGCCTACGGCTTCGTTACGCCCACCATTTCAGCCGTAATCCGGGCGTTTTACGGCGGCGAATATTATTCCCTGAATCTTTCGGTCATCAACACCAATCTTCTGATTGCTTCTTTTGCCAGCACCATCGCCGGCATGCTGTATGACCGTACCGGAAGCTTCGCCAGCTGCATCCTGCTCATCGTCGCCTGTGCCGGCGCCGGCGCGGTCTGCTATTTCATCAAGCGGGCCATCATGCTCAAGGACGCCACGCTCTACGAAGAAACCATTACAGAAGACGAACTCCTGGCAATTGCCAGGAGCCATGGTGCGAAAGCTTTCCAGTAAAGCCTACCGCGAGTTATTGAATTTATTGTAACCGACATTATCAAAATCGTGATAATTCTCATTCTCCATCCGGCCGTCATAACCGTTATCTGCGTAACTGTTATGGGGGCCGGAATTGTTATCTCCGGAATTACTGCTGCCATAATTACCGCTGTTTCTGTAGCTGCTGCCGGTGTAATTACTGTTATTTCCGTAATTACTGCTTCCGTAGCTGTTGCCGCTGTAATTACCGGTATTTCCGTAATTGCTGCTTCCGTAGCCGCTGTTACCGTAATTACCGCTGCTGTAGCCGCCGTTTCCGTAATTACCGCCGTAACTGTTACCCCCGTAACCGCCTCCGCCATATCCCCCGCCGTTGTACCAGGCGCGGTAGGAATTGAAGGGAATATCCGTATCGGAGTCCTTCCGCACCCTGCGGAACGCCAGGATGTCCATGACGACGATAAACGCCAGAAACAGTATGCCGGACGCCGGATGGTTGATGGAAGCCAGGGTATCGTACAGGCCGTGGATGCACACCGGAACGAAATAGCTCAGCAGAAGATTGCGGCTTCTGCCGGCTGTGTCGCCCCTGGTTTCGCAGTATTTCGCCTCTCCGTAGAAATGGCCCATGAAAATGGCAAAGGTCAGGTGTCCGGGCAGCGCGGTGACAGCCCTGATAAAGCCTGTCGCGAGGCCGTACTGGAATACGTAAATAATATTTTCGATGATGGCAAAGCCCATTCCGGTAAATACGGCATAAATGATGGCGTCAAACCGGAAATTGAAATCCTGGTTCTTCCAGGTGGCCAGCTTAAGCACCACAAATTTCCCGAGCTCCTCCGAACAGCCCACCACGATGAAATAATAGACAATCAGATAGACCAGGTTCACCTGATAAAACACGTGGGTCACGATCAGGGTGCCGATAAGCTCCAGAATCATGGCCGAGATAACCGTCAGCGCACCTAAAATGAAGAGCTTTGCCAGAAGCTTCGGCGGCTCTTTTTCTATCTTATCCTGCCGGTAAACCAGAACCAGCAGTATAACGCCGGGGACTACAGCCAGAAGCAGCATCAAACGTAAAGTCCAGAACATCTGTAATTCTCCTTATGAAAAAAACAAAAAACGGCCCGGCTTTCCAGCCAAACCGTCCTTTGTATCACGAAAACAAAATCAATCCTTAACTTCGATAATCTGTTTCCTGTTGTAGGTGCCGCAGGCCTTGCAGACTCTGTGGGGCATTACAGGAGCGCCGCATTTGGGGCATTTTCCCATGTTGGGAACGGACATCTTCCAGTTGGCCCTTCTCTGATCTCTGTGACCCTTGGATGATTTATTCTTCGGACAAATGGACATGGCTTATACCTCCTCATCTCTCTTGTTGAAAATGTCTAATATCGCAGCCATTCGCGGATCATAGGCCTCTTCCTTGCAGTCACAGGTTGTGACGTTCAGGTTGGCTCCGCAGTGACTGCACAAACCTTTGCAGTCCTCTTTACATAATACTCGAATCGGCCAGTCGGTTAAGATACCGCATGTGAGCAGGATATCAGGATCAAACTTCGTGCCCGTGACGTAGTCCACGGGCTCTTCCAGCCTGAGGCGCTCCTCGTCGGAAAGCTTCAAATCCGCTTCCCTGTCCAGTTTCAGCGGGATATCCACTTCCACCGGTTCCAGACATCTGGCGCAGGGAATCACCGCGGTGAATGTTCCTTCCAGCGTCAGTTCCAGCACTTTCGCGCCGGTGTTGACAACGGTGATATCCACCGGGCCTTTTGCGGTTACCGGGAAGCTTTCCCCGGACACCGAAACTGTGCTGAAGAGGGGTTCCCAGCTGTATTGGCCGCTGCGGCCGTCGGATTCCAAAAGTCCTGATAATTCAATACTCATGACAGACTCCTAACCATGCCCGATTAGTATACATGGGGCAAAAGTCTTTGTCAAGGAGAAAATCTTTCTGTTTATTATCTTTTTGATCGATATAAGCCTGTATGTAACATACAGGCTTATATCCGGCCGACTATTATTTAACAGAAAGATTTACTTCTTTAGCAGCGCTACGGTGTCGCGGCAGATGGCCAGTTCTTCGTTGGTCGGGATGACGCAAAGCTTTACGCGCGCGTCCGCCGGGGAAATGAGGCGGTTGCCGTCGGCTCTCTGGTTGTTTTTCTCCTTGTCAAGAATGATGCCGATGTTGTACAGGCGGCTTAAGATGTATTCACGGATTTCGGCGGAGTTTTCACCGATGCCTGCGGTAAAGGCGATGGCGTCCACACCGTTCAGGATGGCCATGTATTCGCCGATGAACTTCACTACTTCGTAGGCGAACTCTTCCAGAGCCAGGGCGGCGTAAGAGTTGCCCGCATCAGCAGCCTGGTCCAGGTCACGGAAATCGGAGGAAAGGCCTCTTGACAGACCGTAAACGCCAGACTTCTTGTTCAGGATATCCATAATTTCCTCGATGGAAAGGTCTTCCTTCTTATGAATGAACTCGATGATGGCCGGGTCGATATCGCCGGAACGGGTGCCCATGATCAGGCCGGCAAGGGGGGTAAGGCCCATGCTGGTGTCCACGCAGCGGCCGTTCTTGATGGCGGAAATGGAAGCGCCGTTGCCCAGATGGCAGACAATAATTTTGCTCTTGTTGTAATCCAGGCCGAGGAATTTGGCGCATTCCTGGGAAACATAGCTGTGGGATGTGCCGTGGAAGCCGTAACGGCGGATTTTATATTTCTCGTACCAGTCGTAAGGAATGGCATACATGTAGGCGCGGGGCGGCATGGTCTGATGGAAAGCGGTATCGAAAACGCCGACCATGGGCACGCCGGGCATCAGCTCGCGGCATACGTTTACGCCGATAAGGTTCGCGGGGTTGTGCAGCGGCGCAAGGTCGGAGCACTCTTCCACGCCCTTGATAACCTCGTCGTCAATAATAACGGATTTTTTGAATTTCTCCCCGCCGTGCACCAGACGATGGCCGACGGCACCGATTTCGGACAGCTCTTTAATCGCACCGGTCTTTTCATTGGTCAGGGCATCCAGCACGAAGCCGATGGCTTCCTTATGGGTGGGCATGGGCAGATTGGTGGTCTCCTTGTCCAGACCGGTTTTCTGATAAACCAGACGTCCGTCAATGCCGATTCTCTCGCAAAGGCCTTTGGCCAGCAGCTGCTCGGTATCGGAGTCGATCAGCTGGTATTTCAGGGAAGAACTTCCGCAGTTAATAACAAGAACTTTCATTTTCTCTTACGTCTCCTTTGTCTTCATTATTCAAATGCCAGCTGCGCCTGGACGGCAGTCATGGCTACCACACCTACGATATCATCCGCGTAACAGCCCCTGGAGAGGTCGTTTACCGGCATGGACAGTCCCTGCAGAAGCGGGCCGTATGCATTGGCCTTTGCCAGGCGCTGCACCAGCTTGTAGCCGATGTTCCCGGCTTCCAGGGAGGGGAATACCAGCGTATTGGCATGTCCGGCCACCGGGCTTCCCGGGGATTTCAGCTCGCCGACTTTGGGAACCAGCGCCGCGTCCAGCTGCAGCTCGCCGTCCAGCACCAGATCCGGGTACATGCTGTGGGCGATTTCCACAGCCTTCGCCACCTTGTCCACATCCGCGTGCTTCGCGCTGCCCTTTGTGGAATAGGAAAGCATGGCCACCTTCGCCTGCTCGCCGGTAAATTCCTCAAAGGAATCCGCGGACAGCAGTGCGATTTCCGCCAGCTTTTCGGAATCGATATCCGGGTTTACCGCGCAGTCCGCAAATACGAAACGGCCGTGGCAGCCCAGTTCGCAGTCCGGCACTTCCATGATAAAGAAACCGGAAACGGAGCTGATGCCCGGTTTGGTTTTCAGAAGCTGCAGTGCCGGACGGATGGTATTGCCTGTGGAATGGCAGGCACCGGATACCACGCCGTCGATGTCGCCGCATTTGCACATCAGGCAGGCATAGTACATATAGTCTTCCGTCATCTGCTGTTCCGCCTTCTCAGGCGTTACACCCTTCGCGCCGCGAAGCTCCACAAATTTGTCGATATATTTCTGTCTGTTGGGATCAGTAAAAGGATTGACGATACGAACCTTGCTTAAATCATGTCCGGCACCGTATTTCTCAATATCTTCCGGTGTTCCGATAAGTACAACATCAGCAAAGTCTTCTTCGACAATCCTTTGTGCGGCTTCGTAAATACGTTTGTCCATTGTCTCCGGCAAGGCAATGGTTTTCCTGTTCTGCCTCGCACGGTCTTTGATTTCATCAATAATTCCCATAACTTTTCTCCTGAAATAATCCGGCATGTTACTGTCCGGGAAAATTAATACACAAATCCACCATCTATAATCTGACACCTCATTCAGTTTTTTGCAATGTTTTAATTCCCAGTTTACTGGTAAAATCTTACAAAATTTTACTATATGCTTTAGCTTGATTAATGAAAACCGGCGTTGTATGATGATAAATGAACTGAACGGTACTACAAAAATTGCAGGAGGTGTACAGGATGCGTACAGCCGGCGTCATTGCCGAATTCAATCCTTTTCATGACGGCCACGCTTATCTTTTCCGGAAAATCCGGGAAAGCGGCTGTGACAATATCATTGTCGTGATGAGCGGGGATTTTGTCCAGCGGGGCGAATGCGCCATATGCGGCAAATATGAGCGCACGGAAAAGGCCCTGAAAGCCGGTGCGGACCTTGTACTGGAGCTGCCTGCGGCAGCGGCAGTGGGCAGTGCGCAGATATTTGCCCAAAGCGCGGTGAATATCCTGGATTCCTCAGGCATCGTGGACGAACTGTGGTTCGGCAGCGAACGCGGGGATATTGCTCCTTTCATCAGCCTCGGACACACCCTGACGGAAAAGGAAGAGGCTTATGCCCCGGCAATGCGGCAGGCGTTAAAGCTTGGCAAAACCTTCCCGGCTGCCAGGGCCGAAGCCCTTGCGCAGCTTCCGGAGGAGGACCGGGCAAATCTTTCTTCCGATGAAATACTTGCCTTCCTTTCGGGCCCGAACAATATCCTCGGTCTGGAATACGTCCGGGCGCTGCTTTTGGCCAAAAGCCCGATAGTGCCGAAAACCATCCTCCGGGCCGGTTCCGCCTATCTGGATACGGACGCGGAAGCCCTTCTTCCGTCCGCCTATGCCCTGCGCAAGGCGGAAAAAGAAGGCCGTTCCACCGGGAGCTTTTCCCAGGCGCCCCTCTTTGCGGATGATTTCTCCCTGACGCTGATGTCCGCTCTTCTGGAAGCGGATGAAGCTTCCCTTACGTCCCTGGCGGATATTTCCCCCGAGCTCGCCCGCAGAATCCTTGCACTAGCCGGCCAGGTTACGGAATTTACCGCTTTCGCCGGGCTTGTCAAAACCAGAAACATGACCTACACCCACGTCAGCAGGGCCCTGGTCCGCATCATGCTCGGGATAAGCCGCGCGGAACAGGATGCCGCCCTTGCCCCCGCCGCCGTCCGGCTGCTGGGATTAAGGGAATCGCCGGAAACTTCCGCCCTTTTTGCGGGTATCAAAGAAAAGGGGCGCATCCGGCTTATCTCCTCCGCCAAAGAGTATCACGAACTCACCGGGGGAAGGGATGCCTATGCGGCCAATCTGTACAATCTCGTGCTCAGCGCCAAAACCGGTACGCCCTTCGTCCATGAATTCACCCGGAAGGTCGTGAAAATCTGAACTGCTCCCGGGATACCGGCCGGGCTGCTCACACCCCGCCGTTACCTGGTGTTTTTAGGGTGCCCGGCAGAAAGAGCAGGCCGGGATTGGAGTGAAGCCATGAAAAATACAGCTGTCAGAACCGGCTGATGAGGGGCAAAAAGTTGCTTCGGAGCAATTCTTTTTGAGTCCTGCTGAGGCGACTTTTGATCAACAAAAGTCGTCGAATCAGGACGGTACCCGAAATCAGACGGTTTTGCAGCTGTATATTTTTCAGGCTGAAACGACCTGCCGGCCGTTCTTCTGCCGGGACATCTGTAAAACAACAATCATGTATTATTTTGAAAAATTAATCTGTCAGTTCTTAAACGAATGAATCGGCGCGGGGATGCGTCCCTTTCTGGAAATGAACGCCTCGCAGCTGAATGTGTTCACCGGCATAATCGGCGCGTAGCCCAAAAGCCCGCCGAATTCCACCGTCTCTCCCACCGTCTTGCCGATAACCGGGATCAGCCTGGCTGCCGTCGTCTTCTGGTTCACCATGCCGATGGCCATCTCGTCCGCGATGATGCCGGAAATGGTGGATGCCGGGGTATCTCCCGGAATCGCGATCATATCCAGGCCCACGGAACAGACGCAGGTCATGGCCTCCAGCTTCTCCAGTGTCAGGGCGCCTGCATTTACCGCATTGATCATGCCCTGGTCCTCGCTGACCGGGATGAACGCGCCGGAAAGTCCGCCTACGTAGGAGGAAGCCATCACGCCGCCTTTTTTCACCTGGTCGTTCAAAAGCGCCAGCGCGGCCGTGGTTCCCGGTGCGCCTGCGGCTTCCAGTCCGATCTCTTCCAGGATTTCCGCCACGGAATCCCCCACTGCCGGGGTCGGCGCCAGGGACAGATCCACGATGCCGAAGGGCACGTTCAGGCGTTTGGAAGCCTCCTGCGCCACCAGCTGGCCTACCCGGGTAACCTTGAAGGCCGTCTTCTTTATCGTCTCGCAAAGCACCTCAAAGCTCTCTCCCCGCACCTGGGAAAGCGCATGCTTCACCACACCGGGGCCGGAAACGCCCACGTTGATGATGGCATCCGCTTCCGTCACGCCGTGAAAAGCGCCCGCCATGAAAGGATTGTCATCCGGCGCGTTGCAGAACACCACCAGCTTCGCGCAGCCCAGGCAGTTATTGTCTTTCGTCTCTTCCGCCGTCTGAACGATAATTTCCCCCATCAGCCGCACCGCGTCCATGTTGATGCCGGTCTTCGTGGATCCTAAGTTTACCGAAGAGCAGACAAAATCCGTGCAGGCCAGGGCCTTCGGGATGGACCGGATGAGCAGTTCGTCCGCCGAAGTCATATTTTTGGAAACCAGCGCGGAAAAGCCGCCCAGGAAATTCACGCCGGTGGCCTTTGCCGCCGCATCCAGGGTCTTCGCAATGCTTACGAAATCCTCAGGGGTTTTACAGGCCGCCGCGCCTATCAGGGCGATGGGCGTTACGCTGATTCTTTTATTTACAATCGGGATGCCGTATTCCGCCTCGATATCCTCGCCGGTCTTCACCAGGTCCTTCGCCCGGGTGGTGATGCGCTCGTAGATTTTCTCATTCAGGCGGTCAAGGTCGCTGTCGATACAGTCCAGGAGGCTGATGCCCATGGTAATGGTACGGACGTCCAGATTCTCCTGGGAAATCATCTGATTGGTTTCATGAACCTCAAAAATATTAATCATACCGGTTCACCTCTTCAGATTCTGTGCATCATGTTGAAAATGTCCTCGTGCTGGCACCGGATTACCACGCCGATGGTCTCGCCCAAAGCCTTTAAGTCCTTCGACATATCCGCCGCGGAAATCGACGCCTGTGAGGTGTCCGCCACCATCATCATGTTGAAATAACCCTGGATGATTGTCTGGGAAATATCCTCGATATTGACCTGGTGATCCGCCAGGTAAGTGCATACTTTGGCGATAATGCCGATGGTATCCCGTCCCACGACGGTAATGATGGTTTTCTTCATACTGCCTCCTCTTTCACCATTCTATTATATCTCCGGTTTTGTCCCGGAGGGCTACCTGTATATCAAAATCCCCGGCCCGGTAGGGGTTCTCCCCCATGGTAATCTCGCTGGCCACCGTCTCGAAGGCCAGGGAGGGGTAATTGTTCTCCTGGCTTAAATGCCCAAGGATGATATGCCTCATATTGTCATGCAGCACCCGGCACAGAAGCTGCCCGGCGCTTTCATTGGAAAGATGTCCTTTTTCGGAGAGAATCCGCTGTTTTAAGTTCCAGGGATACCTGCCCACCTCCAGCATCCGCACGTCGTGATTGGACTCGACAAGGAGGGTATCCAGCCCTTCCAGATTGCCAACGATATATTCGTTGTAGCAGCCCAGGTCTGTGGCCACCGCCAGGTTTCTCCTTCCGTCCGAGATGCGGAAGCCCATGGGATTGGCCGCGTCATGGCTGGTGGAGAATGGATGTATCAGCAAATCCCCCACCGAAAAATCATAATCTGGCCGCTCATCGACGAAAATATCCGGCGGAAGCTTCCCCATGCTCTTCAGCTTCAGGACCTCGGCGGCTGTCTCCCTCGCGGTGTAAACCGGCATCTCCTTCTTCCGCAGCAGCACCCCAAGGCCTGCGATGTGGTCCGCGTGCTCGTGGGTGAGCAGGATGCCGTCGATATCCGACAGGGAAAGGCCCAGACTGTTCAGGCCCTCCAGCGTTCTCTTGCCGCTTACCCCCGCGTCTATTAAAAGATGTGTATTGTCACTGCCCACGTAGATGCAGTTTCCGCTGCTGCCGCTGGCAATGCTGCAGATTCTCATTTGTCCCCTTTCCTAAGCCGCTTCCCTCAAAGCGGCACACCCCTTATTTCGCAAGCTGTTCCTCCAGCTCCTCGCAGGCCGCAAGCCAGATGTCCCGGCAGGCGTCCGAGGGCAGAACCAGGTCGCCCCTGGGAGATACGCCCACCGAACCGATCTTCGGTCCGTCGGACAGGCAGGAACGCTTGAACTGGGAGGCAAAAAACCTCCTGTAGAAATTCTTCAGCCATTTCAGAAGCGTGGCATCGTCGTACTCGCCGGCAAAAGCGGCCTTCGCCAGCCGGAAAATCTTCTCCGGTGAATATCCATACCGCAGACAGTAATAAATATAGAAGTCATGCAGGCGGTAGGGCCCTACCAGGTCCTCGGTTTTCTGGGAAATTTCCCCCTCCTTCGCAGGAAGCAGCTCCGGGCTGATGGGGGTATCCAGCACGTCTTTCAGGATTCTTCTCTCTTCTTCATTAGTGCAGGTTTCCGCCACATAACCCACCAGAACCCGCATCAGGGTCTTGGGCACGCCGCCGTTTACGTCGTACATGGACATGTGGTCGCCGTTGTAGGTGGCCCAGCCCAAGCAGAGCTCGGACAGATCGCCGGTGCCCACCACGAAGCCGCCGGTCATGTTGGCGATGTCCATCAGCACCTGGGTGCGTTCCCGGGCCTGGGCATTTTCAAAGGCGGTATCGTGTACATCCGGGTCATGGCCGATGTCTTCGAAATGCTGCAGCACGGCCTTTTTGATGTCCACTTCCTTCAAAGTGGCGCCCAGGGCCTTCGTCAGTTCGCAGGCATTGGTGTAGGTCCGGTCCGTGGTGCCGAAGCAGGGCATGGTCACCGCAATGACATTTTCCGCCGGAAGGCCCAGAAGCTTCACAGCCTCCGCCGTCACCAGCAATGCCGTGGTGGAATCCAGCCCGCCGGATATTCCCAGCACGGGATAGTCGCAGTAAGCCCGTTTCATCCTGACGGCCAGGGCCTGTGCCTGCATCTGAAGGATAAGCCGGCACCGTTCATTCCTTACAGCCTCGTCCTCCGGGATAAAAGGAGCCGGGGAAACGGTTCTGGTAAGAACGGTTTCCGCACTCCGAAGCGGGAACCAGACGGTAATGCCGTCGTCCTCAAGCGCCGCGAAATCCGTCCGGTCTCTTTCCGCTGCCAGGCGGTCCAGGTCGATTTCGGAAATCACCGTTTTCTGCAGGAAGGGTTCTCCCTCCGCCAGAATCTCCCCGTCTTCCGCAATCATGCCGCGTCCGGCATAGACGTAATCCGTTGTGGATTCCCCGACAGACGCATTGGTGTAAATGTATCCGAGACAGCCCGCTTCCGTCACCTGGGAAACAAATTTTCTCCTGGTTTCCGCCTTGCCCACGATTTCCGGCGCGGCGTCCAGGCAGACGGTAATAAATGCGCCTGTGGCAGCTGCTTTCCTGCTCTTCGGCAGGAGCTGTGCTTCATCCCCGCCGAAGGTTACGGCGACCTTCAGGGTTTCCATGGCTTCGCAGGCGAAGGTTATCTCCGAAGAAAAAGGCACAGTAACCACACCGTCCGGAACCTGCCCGTAAAGGTCTTCACCGGAGACAAAATATCTGCCGTCATTTCTGTCGCCGCACTGCTGCGGGTTTTCCTTGGGTACGAAGCCCATAATTTTTCCCCGGCTCAATACCGCAGCCGCATTGTACAGACGGCCTTCGAAGCGCATGGGCAGGCCGAAAATGATGAGGGCGTCCAGTTTCCTGGTGCCCTGCCGTATTCTTTCCATGGCCAGGGCCGCATCCCTGATGAGCTGCTGCTGCCGGAAAGCGTCCCCGCAGGTGGAACCCGTTACGGCCAGCTCGGGAAAAGCTATAATTTTCGCGCCGCATTCCGCCGCTTCTTTTGCCGCCGCTATGATTTCTTCCGCATTTTTCCGCGGGTCCGCCACCGTAACCTTCGGTGAACACGCCGCCGCCTTGATGAATCCGTATTTCATTTCTTACTCCTGTTTATTGCGTACATCATATATATTTCTTCCGGGGACCGCTCTCGCTTAGTCCTCGCTCCAACGGCACTAATGCGCTCGTTCACATTCGTTCACGAATCGCAAAGTGCCGGGGCTGCGGATGTCCCCTTCAGAATTATATATGATGTACTTCAAATAGCATTACTTCCTTGCCGCTTCCAACATTTCCGCTATATCTTCCGGAGTAAAGGTATATGCGCTGCCGCAGAACTGACACTTGATTTCGATCGGTTCGCCTTCCGCCGCCAGCGACTCCAGCTCCTTCTCCCCCAGGCTGATGAGCGCCTTCGCCATCCGGTCATAACTGCAGTTGCAGGAAAATGCCAGTTCGGTTCTCTCCATAATCTCAGGATCGAACCCCTCCAGGATGAAGGAAATCATATCCTCCGGCGTCATCCCCGCTTCCAGCATCTGCGTAACCGACTGAATGCCCGAAAGCTTCTCCTCGATGCCCGCGATGACCTCTTCCGAAGCGCCGGGCATCATCTGGATGACGAATCCGCCTGCCTGCTTCACAAAATTCTCCTTGTCCATCAGAACGCCAAGGCCCACGGCGGAAGGCACCTGCTCGCTTGCCGCGAAATAATAGGTAAGATCTTCGGCGATTTCACCGTTGACCAGCTCCACCTGGCCCACATAGGGTTCCTTGAGGCCCAGGTCCTTGACGACCGTCATTGTGCCGGCGCCGACCGCGCCGCCCACATCCAGCTTGCCGTTGGCCTTCGCCGGAATCAATACCAGGGGATTATAGGGATAGCCTTTTACATTTCCTTTGGAATCCGCAGTGACGGTCATTCCTTCCATCGGGCCGTCTCCTTTTACGATAACCGTAAGGATATCCTTGTCGCCCTTCATCATGCAGCCCATCATGGCGCTGCCGGTTAAGAGTCTTCCCAGCGCGGCGGTTACCACGGGGCTCGTGCCGTGTATCTGCCTTGCTTTCTCTGCAAGATTTGTCGAAACCGCGGCAAAGGCCCTTACCTGACCGTCAGCAGCCGTGCCGCGTATCATATAGTCTGTATTGTTCATCGTTTTCTCCTGTATTTATTCCCTCATCCGGCCCTTACGGGCCACCTTCCCCCAGGGAGAAGGCTAGTAAATATGTCTTTCCGGGTCCGCGGGCACGCAGACAAATACCGTCCGGCCGTCTTCTTCTTTCGGGTACCCCGGGAACTGTTCCGCAGGCTTAAGGCCGCCCTCTTTCAGGAGCGCTTCCACTTCCTCCGCCGTCCAGGCCCTCTGGCAGTGAACTTCCTCCTGCCTCTCATACAGCCCGTCCTCCCTTTCCAGGAAGAAGGTGATATCGTATTCATTGCGGCGGGTTTCCCCGTCGTAGTAATTCTCCCAGATGAAAGCCGCGTTGTCCCGCACCTCGCTGATGGTATCCTCCCCGATGGCCCTGTATTTCTCCGGGGTGTTGAAATCAAAAAGGAATACCCCGTCCGGCTCCAGGTACAGCCGCACCGTTTTGAACACCTGCGCCAGTTCTTCGTCATTTGAAATATAATTCAGGCTGTCGCAGACGCACAAAACCGCCCGCACCGTGCCGTACAGCTCGAAGCTTCTCATGTCCTGGCACAGATAGAGGATGTCCGCGCCGGAAACCTCCTTCTTCTGCAGGGCCATTTCCAGCATTTCGGGCGAATTGTCGACGCCGATCATGTCGTAGCCTGCCGACGAAAGCATCTCCGTTAAAGTTCCCGTGCCGCAGCCCAGATCCAGCACAATACCGCTTTTTATGCCGTATTCCGCCAGTTTTCCGCAAATGAATTCACACCGGCTATTATAATCCACATTGTCCATAAATTCATCATATAATTCGGCCAATACGGTATAGGCATCCATTTCTTTTTGATCCTCCGGCGGAAATTAATCCAAATGAATAATTTGGTTTATTATAAAATGACTTTTTGTTCTTGACAATACGAAATAATTCCTGTAGATTTTTATAACGTGCCTGTAAACTATGATGATTAATTATAAATAAGAAAGAAGGAAGAAAAATGGCTGATGTAAAAACCAAGCCGAAGGCCAATAAGATGGGCTACATGCCCATGGGCAAGCTTCTGGCGACCATGTCCATCCCGATTATTATCTCACTCGTTATCTCAGCCCTGTACAACATCATCGACAGTATCTACGTTTCCCAGATCGGTGAAAACGCCCTGACTGCCGTTACCCTCTGCTTCCCGATGCAGATGATCATGATGGCCATCGGCGCCGGTATGTGCGTAGGCGTAAATGCCCTGCTGTCCAAAGCCCTTGGTGAAAGAAACCACAAACTGGCCGACCTTATCGCGCAGCACGCCATTTTCCTGGCAGCTATTTCCAGCGTAGTCGTCGGCTTAATCTTCTATAACATTGCCCCGGGCTTCATCGCCTCCCAGGCCAAAAACGCGGATCCCATCGTTGTGACATACGGTACAGCCTACCTGAAGGTGGTATCCATGTTCTACTTCGGCAGCCTGTTCGGCGTAACCCTGGAGCGTCTTCTGACCTCCACGGGCCGCACCAACCTGACCATGTACGGCCATGTGACCGGTGCGGTCATCAACATTGTCCTGGACCCGATTTTCATCTTCGGCAAAGGCCCCATCCCCGCCTTCGGCGTAGCCGGCGCTGCTTATGCCACCATTATCGGCCAGATTGTTTCCGCGATTATTTCACTGATTCTGAATATCAGGAAGAACCATGAAATCAATCTGTTTTCCAGAGGATTCCGTCCCAGCATGACCATCATCAAAAACATCTACAAAATCGGTGTTCCTTCCATGATCATGCAGTGTATCGGTTCCTTTACCACCCTGGGCATCAACGGTATCCTGATGAGCTTTACCCCCACGGCCATCGCCACCAACGGCGTCTTCAACAGGATCAACAGTATGATTATGTT
This sequence comes from Eubacterium sp., assembly GCA_017433825.1. Taxonomy (GTDB): domain Bacteria; phylum Bacillota; class Clostridia; order Lachnospirales; family Lachnospiraceae; genus Alectryocaccobium. The sequence continues at coordinate 149,825 of JAFRGL010000013.1, forward strand.
CCCGACCTTCGGTATTTCCTCATCCATGGTACCGATAATCGCATTCAACTACGGCGCGCAGAATAAGAAGAGGGTAAATGAAGCTGTAAATAAATCGACTCTGGCCGCTTTCGTCATCATGGCTATCGGCACGGTCATCCTGTGGGTATTCCCGCGGCAGCTGATGGGCATCTTCAATGCCACCCCGGAAATGGAAGCCATCGGCATATGGTGCTTCCGCCTGATTTCCACCAGCTTCATCCCGGCCTCCTACTGTATGCTGAGGGGTTCCGCCATGCAGGCTTTGGGCAACTCCTTCTACACCATGCTGACCTCGCTGCTGCGTCAGATCATCGTGCTGCTGCCCGCCGCCTTCCTGTTCTCCCGCCTCTTCGGCCTGAACGGCACCTGGCTTGGCTGGCCCTGCGCAGAGGTTGCATCCCTTATCCTGAACATCTTCTTCTACAGAAGCGTGTACAAGAAGACCGTAGGCCTGCTGCCGGATGAGCAGCCCATCGAACTAAGATATACGGAAAACGACGAAACTGTTGTCGCCGCTTCCGCAGAGGAATAAACATCTTTCCGGTATCCGGATAAATAATACAAAGCGTCCCGCGTAAAATAAACCGCGGGACGCTTTTTTATCATTTAAAAGGTCAGGCTGCCGGTCTGGCAACCAGCTCTCCGTTTTCCACGGCGATTTCGATGGTATCGCCTTCACCCACCTGTCCGGAAAGGATCAGTTTCGCGGACAGGGTTTCCACATATTTCTGCAGATAACGCTTCAGGGGCCTTGCACCGTACAGCGGGTCGTAGCCGCCTTCGATGATCATTGCCTTGGCTTCATCCGTAAGCCGGATGGACAGTTCGCTGTCCGCCAGACGCTTGTTCAGGGATTTTATCAAAAGCTCTACGATATGGCTGATATTGTCCTTGGTCAGCGGCTTGAACATGATGATTTCATCCAGCCTGTTCAGGAATTCCGGTCTGAAATGACCCCTGAGTTCCTGGTTTACCAGGTCAACGGCTTCCTGGCTTATCTCCCCGTCGTCCTTCATGTCTTCCAGCAGGTAGGAGGAACCCAGGTTCGACGTCATGATGAGGATGGTATTCTTGAAGTCCACCGTCCGGCCCTGGGAATCGGTCACACGGCCGTCGTCCAGAATCTGGAGCAGTACGTTGAACACATCCGGATGGGCTTTTTCGATTTCATCGAACAGCACCACGGAGTAGGGTTTCCGGCGTACGGCTTCCGTCAGCTGGCCGCCTTCTTCGTAGCCCACATATCCGGGAGGCGCTCCGATAAGCCTGGACACGGAGAATTTCTCCATGTATTCACTCATATCGATACGCACCATATTGTTCTCATCGTCGAAAAGCTTCTCAGCCAGGGCCTTGGCAAGCTCGGTTTTGCCCACACCCGTAGGTCCGAGGAACATGAAGGAGCCGATGGGCTTGCCCGGGTCTTTCACACCCGCCTTCGAACGGATGATGGCGTCCGCCACCTTGGTGACGGCTTCGTCCTGGCCGACCACCCGCTCGTGCAGCTGGTCTTCCAGCTTCAGGATTTTCTCTCTTTCACCCTGGGTAAGCTTCGCCACCGGGATACCGGTCCAGCGGGAAATGATACGGGCAATCTCTTCTTCCGTAACGCTTTCATGCACCAGGGTAAGGTCCCTGCTCTTCACCGCCGCTTCCTCATCCGCCAGTTCTTTCTGGAGTCTGGGCAGTTCACCATACTGCAGCTCCGCTGCCCGGTTCAGATCATATTTCTGCTGGGCGTCCTGGATCTGCAGGTTCACGTCCACAATCTGCTCACGCAGCTTTGACAGACGCTCCACGGAAGATTTTTCATTCTCCCACTGGGTTTTCTTATTTGCAAACTCTTCCTTGAGCTCCGCCAGGTCTTTCTTCAGGTCTTCCAGCCTTTCCATGGACAGACGGTCGGTTTCTTTTTCCAATGCGGTCTGTTCGATTTCCAGCTGCATGATTTTACGGTTCAGTTCATCCAGCTCGGTGGGCATGGAGTCCAGCTCGGTCTTAATGCTGGCGCAGGCCTCGTCCACCAGGTCAATGGCCTTGTCCGGCAGGAACCGGTCGGAAATATACCTGTGGGAAAGGGTTGCCGCCGCCACCAAGGCGCTGTCGGTAATCTTCACGCCGTGGTATTTCTCGTAATTGTCCTTGATGCCCCTTAAGATGGAAATGGTATCTTCCACCGTGGGCTCGTCCACCAGAACGGTCTGGAAACGACGCTCCAGGGCTTTGTCTTTTTCAATGTATTTCCGGTATTCGTCCAGGGTGGTGGCGCCGATGCAGTGCAGCTCGCCCCTGGCCAGCATGGGCTTGAGCATGTTGCCGGCGTCCATGGCGCCTTCGGTCTTGCCTGCGCCGACGATAAGGTGCAGCTCATCAATGAAGAGGATAATCCGGCCGTCGGAGCTTTTGACTTCCTCCAGCACGGCTTTCAGCCTCTCCTCGAACTCGCCCCTGTATTTCGCGCCTGCCACCAGGGCACCCATATCCAGCGAGAATATGGTCTTGTCTTTTAAGGCTTCCGGCACGTCCCCGGCCACAATACGCTGGGCCAGGCCTTCCACGACGGCGGTTTTGCCGACGCCGGGTTCGCCGATAAGCACCGGGTTGTTCTTCGTCTTCCTGGACAGGATACGCACCACGTTACGGATTTCCGCATCCCTGCCGATGACCGGATCCAGCTTCTGGTCCCGGGCTTTTTCCACCAGGTCGGAGCCGTATTTGTTCAGCGTATCATACGTGGCCTCCGGATTGTCGGTGGTCACCCGCTGGTTGCCCCGGACCGTGGACAGGGCCTGCAGGAATCTTTCCGTTGTAATGCCGAACTCCCGGAAGAATTTCTTCATGGAGGGCGACGGCTTGTTCAGCATGGCCAGGAACAGATGCTCCACAGACACGTAATCATCGCCCATGGCCTTCGCCTGGTCCTCCGCGGACACCAGCGTCTGGTTCAGGTACTGGCCGATGTAGGGATTGCCTCCCTGCACCTTGGTTCTGGCATTCAAAGCGCTCTCCAGCGCATTTTTAAAATAATCCGGCTGGATTTCCATCTTCTCGATCATCTTCAGGATCAGGCTGTCTTCCTGGTTCACCAGATTGTACAGCAGATGCTCCTGTTCGATCTCCTGGTTGCCGAATTCGTAGGCGGCCTTTTCCAAATCCTGGACCGCACTTAATGATTTCTGTGTAAATTTACTGATATTCATATAACTCACCTCTTTTGCGGGTAAATTTTCTGTATTAATCAGGGAATGGGCGGTTTTCTCTTTCCACCCGGTATTTCTCCGCCTGCCGGTGTTTTCGGGCTTTCCGGTACGTTCTCCTTACCGGTGTTTTTGAATTATCCGGGGTTTTCCCTGTTTACATAAGGAAGTATACCGCAAATTGTTAGCACTGTCAAGAGGTGAGTGCTAATCGTTCTGAAATATTTCTGCATTTTGCCTGTGAAACAGGTGTTTCTGAACGTGAAAAAGGGGACCTGCGCATCCAAGTCCCCCGAAAATCACCTTTTTAAGCTTATTGTATCCCGTTTACGGTAAGGGATATCGTCTTTATGTAGTCCCCGGTCTTATCTACATTATTGGAGGAGCTGTTCGGATCAACCTCCGTCCATCCGTCGCTGTAGGGACCTTTGACGAACTGCTGTTTTTTCACTTTTTCATGTCTGGTTACCGAAGCCTGCATGCTGCAGTTGATGTAGATGGTATCGCCCTTTACCTCCACCGTGACCAGCTGGTTTTCCGCCTTGATTTCCCATGTGTTATTTACGGAAGTAGACTGCTTCATGAGGTACTGTGACGTCTCATGCCAGGACTCGTCAATCGACACGCTCTCCGTGACGGTGGCTTTCAGCGAGCAGGAACCCTGCTTTGTGCTGTTGTTGATGGTTCCGTTGATTTCAAAGGTCGCCGCGGAACTGCCGCCTGCGCTGCCTTCATCTCTGTATTGATACAGGTATACATACTCATCGGCGCTTACCGTGGCGGTACCGTAGATTTTGAACTCATTCCCGTTCAATTCACAGGTACAGTTTTCAAAAGCCTTGCTGAGGCTGTTCTCCAGATTCCCGTACCCGCTCGTCCGGAACTGGCTGTCCCCGTTGTCCTGCCCTTTTCGCACATTGCTGTCATAATAAAACAGCCTCTTTGTATTATCTGTTTTCGGAATGGTAACCGTTACGTGGATCTTCCCGTCTTCCCCGGTATCCGGGATGGTAAAGGGTACCGGCACATCCTGGGATCCAGGATTCGACACGTCGGTAAATATCATGGTGTCCGGGGCGCCCATCAGGAGGTAATGGTATACCGTGCAGGTAAAGACCACGTCATTGTCCTTCTTATAAAACCCTTCATACCGGGGCATGAAATTCTGCCAGTGGGGATAATACAGGTACGGATCGCACTGCGTCATCGTATCGTTCTCGCTGTATTTGATGTTCGGCAGGAATACGGGCGCCTTTACCGGCTTGTTCCCCTTCGCGAATTTCATGGTAACTCTGTATTTGTCGTATCCGGTCTCGGAGCCCTTGTCGTTTCCTTCGAGGTAATTGTAATCCAGGGCGTATTTCGAACCGGAGAACCGGTCGCCGTTTTCATCCGGCGCGATGTTCTCGTCCACGACCCGGAACTCCATTTTCGTGTTCAGCAGCTCCTGCAGGGTACCGGATACCGCCTCGGTGAGCTCTGCGGCCCCGGAATGCTCGTAGGATTTCACGATATCGAGAATTATCGGGCCGTGTACCCTCATCAGCTCCGCGATATAATTATTCTTATAGTTCTCCTGATTTTCCGCGGAGGTTTCAGCCTGACTGTATCCGTTGTGTTCGCGGAACGCCTTGTCCACCGCCCGGAAAGTTTCCATGTCTTCCCAGCAGGCATTGGCGTAATTCTCGTAAAACTGTTTTACAACTTTGGTCAGCCTGGCGGGATCGCCCTCGCAGATTTTAAAGAGCGTATGCAGAACCACCGCCCATTCCTTATTGCCGATATAATCGCTGTATTTCTCCATGTCCGCGCAGACGCTTCTCGTATCATAGGCGGAAAGGCCGAAAATCTTCCGGATCACCTCCTGAAGCTTCGCATCTTCGGCTGGCGTTAATTCCTTAAGCTTTTTGATGACGCCGAAGTCGGAACCCCTTGCCAGGTTTTCCGGGATTGCCATATAATAAAACACCCTGTTGCTGTCATAATCCGCTTTCCGGTTGTCCAGCCAGGTATCATCATATCCCCCGGGCGTATAATACGACCTGTAAGCCTTTTCATTCACGGAGAGCTCCCTGCCGGTGTATTTTTCGTAGGCCCAGCTTGCTGCCGCCAGGGAAAGGCCGGCGACCGCGGCCGGGATATTGAGGCCCGGAACGCATCCCACCCAGGCGACGCCTGCGGACAGATAATCCAGTTTATGGTTGTACGCCGCCTGCAGGAAGCTTTTTCCCTGATCCATTTCCAGAATGATCTTGCGAGCATAGGACCAGGTGGCCAGGGCAGCGGCAACCGGCGCGATTACCTTCCCGAGACCGTTCGCCAGGGTCGATACCCCTTTCCCGACGGTGGAAAGTCTGCTTCCGGCCGCGAATTTCACCCCGTCTCTGGCGGCTTTTTTCAGGCCCTCCTTGGCAAGCGTGCCGACGCTGTTCCCCGTATCCGTCGCCGTGACGCCGTTCTGAGCGTCCATGTTCCAGCCGAAAAGATCCGTGACGAAATCCGAACTGTAGACAAGGGTATCCTTCGGGGTGCTCTTCGCGGCCGCCTCAAATTCCTCGATGCTCCTGGAAACCGCGTCGTCCATGTACTTTTCCAGGGCTTCCGCGCTGATCACGTAAACCGGCCTGTCCTTTAAGTCGGCATCCCCGTACAGATAAAACAAACCTCTTAAGTTCTCCGCGGACATCTTCGGCATTTCTTCCCGGTCGTTCAGCCATCCTGTGATCTGCCGGTAGAGGGAATCAAGGACATTGACCTTCGCCTTGTCGCTGAAATGGGTGGTGTATACCAGGTCGCTCTTCCCGTCCTCACTGGTTTCGCTGTACAGCCTCTCCCATTCCCCCGTCTCCTCGTTGTAGCTTGCCCAGTACGTGAATTCGTTGTCTCTTTTGTCCTTCGGCACGGTAATCACGACCTCCACCGGGAACTCGTCCTGCCCGGAAGCGAGGAAAAAATCATAGGCCTTCAGCCTGTAACCGGCTTTTTCATCGGTTTTTTCCGGCAGATCCACGATGGTCAGCTTATCCTCTCCCAAAAGGCTGTAGGAGAAATCAACCGTAATGTCTCCGCAGGAAACAACCGTATCCGAGGCTTTTATGTCCGTTTCCTTTTTCGGCGCTGCTTTGCGCTCCGCGGCCGTATAGGTAACGGAAATATCCGAAGTCGTCCCTAAGTGCGCGAAGCCGTCTTCGTCCACGTACGCTTTTTCCGCGTCTGCCGCAGGAGCGTATCGAAGCTCGAAGAAGCCTGCGTTCCCGCTTTCGGCATTGCAGCTCCAGGTGGAATAATCGGAATCCTCGATATAATACGTGGTTCCTGCCTTCAGCTCCACATCCGTAAAAGCGTCCCAATAAACGTTGGCCGGGACGCCGCTTCCGGTCCGGGCCCGGGTCTGCCAGCTGCCGACGCAGCCGCCGCCGCCTGTATAAATGCTGACCGTACCCGGCGTACTGCCCTTTCCCCCGTTCCAGTGGTACGTGGTAACCGCAGCAAGCGTGACGTCCTCCTCCGGCGTATACATCGCGGCGGCGGAAGGATTCGCCTTCACGGTTTCTTCGTTAAAGTTGCTGTAAAGAAGCGGGAAATCCTGAATGGATTCCGCCGACACCGGTGCAGGAAAAGCGGTAACGGCGACTGCCAGAACCACACAGATTATCCTGCGGAAAAATGAATTGCGACTTGTTTTCATTCATGTTCCTCCTTCTTTGCATGTTCTTCCGTACTGTCAGGTGCCTTTCCGTCGCGAACCGGTCAGCGCCTGCACTCTCCCGCGATAAATCCGAAGACCACACACTCCGCGAGCGCGTTGCCGCCGAGGCGGTTTTTGCCGTGTATGCCGCCGCAGCATTCCCCGGCGGCATACAGGCCCGGAATGGGCTGTCCCTGCCCGTCCAGCACCCTGGCCTTCGTATCAATCTTCAGTCCGCCCATGGTGAAATGCACCGTCGGCCACTGGGGAATGGCATAGAACGGCCCATCCTTTAATAAATGGAAGGTGGTGCCGCGCACCTTGCCAAAATCATCTTCCTTTTCGCCCGCCACAAAAGCATTATGGCTGTCGACCGCAGCGCGGAGTGCCCCTGCCGGGATATTGACGGCCTCCGCCAGACCCTCCAGGGTATCTGCCGCATACAGCCTTTTCACTTTGGTAAAGCGTTCGATTTCATCCCCGCTCAGTCCCAGGATGTCTGCAATTTCCTGATTGAAAACCGCAAAGGTAGGCTTTTCGCAGTTCTGAACCTGGGCATCACTCACCGCATCCCTTCCCAAAAGCTCATTGACGAATCGTTCTCCCTTTTGGTTGACATAAATCATCCCATAGCCGGCACCGGTATAGGCATGAAAGCCGCAGGTGTCAATCCCCCCGCTTTTCGGATCAGCGCAGGGATACAGCTGGATATATTCCATGCCGGTCACCGCCGCGCCGGCCTGCTGCGCCAGCCGGATAACTTCCCCCGTGGCGCCTTCATGGTTGGAGCAGCCGTAATCCTCCGTCAGTGCGGGGCAGTATTTCTGCCGCAGTGCGGTATCCCGGGAGAAACCGCCCGAGGCGATAATCACCCGGTCCGAGGCCATTATCGTCAGCTTCTCATCTTCCGTCTCTCCCTCTCCGTCTTCCGGCATCTTCCGAACCGCCGTCACGCCGGTCACTCTCCCGTTCTCTTTAAGGAAGCCCGTCACCGCGCAGCGGTTCATAAACACCGCGCCGGCAGCTTCCGCCGCGGCGTGCACCTTGTCCATAATCTGCCGGCCGGTGATATCCGACATATACGCCCGGTGCACCGAATGCCCGCCTATCTGGTTCAGCGCGTCGGTAAAGGTAACGCCGCAGGAAATCAGCCAGTTTAAGCCCTCCGGCGCGCCTTTGGCCATGGTTTCAATCAATGCCATATCCCCGATGCCGCCGCCTGCCTTAAACGTATCCTCCGCGTGAAGCTGCCAGGAATCAGGCTCCAGATTGAATTTCTCCCTGTATTTGAGTACGGAATCCGAAGAGGCGTAGCCGCCTCCCGCCAGATTGGAATTTCCGCCGAAATAATCCATTTTCTCCAAAACCAGCACATTTTTCCCGGCCGATGCTGCCTTGTACGCCGCCGCGCACCCCGCAAGGCCGGAACCGATAATGAGGATATCAGCAGATACATTTTTTATCATTTTATATTTCCACCTTATAACAGACTTCAGGGGAACGTTGCCGAAGCTTATGTTCCGTAAATCAGTATCAGCAAAACTTCCGGCTGTATTCAGCCTACTGTTGATTTTAGCCGAAGAATGATCGGGAATCAACCATATTTGGTTCATTTGAACAGGAAAAGCCTTCACCATGAGGTACGGCGTCTATGATACAATTGAATTGTGTTGCATTACGCTCTTATTTAAGTTATAATAACCTCTGTAAAGCGACAGCGGGCATTTGCATAAAGGAGGTGCTGCCTATGACTTGAACCGGCATCTGACGTAAAACCCTTTTTATCACATCCCGCCGTATTACGTGAATGATTATCGTATCCGGCGTCTTTATGTGCATCCGCACATTATCCTTTTTTTAATCCCAGTTAATTAATATCATTTTCTGCGAAAAAAGCGGCAGTCTGCCCGGCTTCCCGGTATTGCCATGACTGACGGTTTACCGGTATTGACATGCTCTGCCGGCTTTCCTATATTACTTGCTCCGCCGAATGCTTTACAAAAAAATAAAAGGCATTGCCCGGGCACACACGGTTTCGCCGGACAGATGCCGATATGAAAGGGAAATTCCCGAAGACTGAAAAAACAGGCCTTTATCCTTCCGGGCGGAACATACGCTGACTAAAAAGGAGCGCTGCTCACTCACCTTAAATGTCCGGAGGTTAAAGGCCTGCGTTTACTGTCGTAATACTCGGATATTTCATCACCGGTTTTCCGCCGGAGGATTACAGGCTGTCAGATTCCCGCAATATGTTTGATAACTTCACCGGCGGCCAGAAGGCCAGCGGCGCCGGGCACGTAGGAAACTGAGCCAGGCGCATGTCTGCCCCTGTCATCTCCCAGAGTGCTGCCCTTCGGATCTTCCCGGGAATACACCACCTTTACGCCCTCGATCCCCCGTTTTTTAAGTTCCCGCCGCATGACTTTGGCCAGTGGGCAGACGGAGGTTTTGCTGATATCCGCCACTTCGAAGGCGGAAGCATCCAGCTTGTTGCCGGTGCCCATGACGCTGATCACCGGAACGCCGGCATTCTTCGCCGCCTCAATGATGGCCAGCTTGGCCGTCACGGTGTCCACTGCATCCACCACATAGTCAAAGGCGGAAAAATCTATTTCTCCTGCTGTCTCCGGCAGGAAAAACATATCATGAATGACAACGTTGCATTCCGGATTGATATCGAGGACACGCCTTTTCGCGGCCTCGGTTTTTTTCATGCCGAGGGTGGAATGCAGGGCCAGGATCTGGCGGTTCAGATTGGACTCACTGAATGTATCATTGTCGATCAGGTGCAGGCAGCCGATACCGGCGCGGGCCAGGGCTTCCGTCACGTAGCCGCCCACACCGCCCAGGCCGAACACCGCGACTGTGGCTGCGCCAAGCTTCTCCACGCCCTCTTCCTGCAGGATCATGGCCGTGCGTACTGACATTTCTTTCATCAGGGCTTCTTTCTGACCGTATACCCGAAGGTGCCGATCATTTCTTTCAGGGAATAATATGCCCCGTGGGCAAAGGTGATAAGGTTGCAGGCATTGATGTCGAATCTGCCTTTTTCGTCCACAAATTCTTCGCTGACGTCCACGGCAATGACCTCCGCCATGAACATGTCGTGGCTGCCCAGGCGCTCCATTTTCATCACCTTGCACTCGATGTTCACCGGGCTTTCGGCAATGATCGGCGCATAAACCTTGGTGGCCTCCATGGGAGTCAGATTGCATTCCTTCCATTTATCCACGTCCCTGCCGGACCGTACGCCGCAGAAATCCGTGGCATAAGCCAGCTTCTCGGTGGTGAGGTTAATGACAAATTCCCCGGATTCACGGATAATGCGTCTGCTGTACCGCTCCGGACGCACGGAAATGTAGACAATAGCCGGGTCCGAGCAGAGGATGCCCGTCCATGCAATCGTCAGGATATTGCTGTTGCCCTGCTTGTCGCCGCAGCTTACCAGCACCGCGGGCAGGGGATAAATCATCGTACCGGGCTTCCAGACCAGCTTGCCCTCCATTTTCACCTGTTCCATATCTTCCTCCATCATCAAATTCTAATATTGTTAACGCATAACCGGTTGGGGGTTCTCCCCATTTCCCGCTTTTTGTGTTCAGGGGAGAATATTTTCTCTGTGCAACCAGCTGGGTCTCTCCCCTTTTCTCTTGTTTTCACGTCCGGGGGAGAAGTCTTCACTGTTTAACCGGCTGGGCTTCTATCCTTTTTTCTGATTTTCATGCTTAGGGGAGAATTCTATCCATGCATGACCGCCTGATTTTCTCCCCTTTCCTTGTTTTTTCACGTCCGGGGGAGAAACTTTTCATTGTTTGAAAGTCTCTTCTTCTACTCCAGGTTCTCTTTTTGCCCGCTGGGGGAGAAAATCTTCACTGTATAGCCGGGTATTCAGCAGAAGGAAGGCCGGGATTGGAGCAAACCGCTAAAAAACGCCGCTGTCGGGAAAGACTGATGAGGGACGAAAAGTTGCTTCCAAGCAATTCTTTTCGAGGCCTGCTGAGGCGGGTTTTGATCACAAAACCCGTTGAATCAGGCCGGTGCCCGAAATCAGGATTTCCTGCAGCGGCATGTTTTTTACGGAGAAGCGACCTGCCGGCCGTTCTTCTGCAGAATCGTTTATTTCAGTTTGATGTATTTTCTCTTCTACAGCTGCAGATACCGCAATACGGTCATCCAGCCCGGATTGTGGAAGGCAACCTCGCAGACTTCTTTACCGGTCTGGTCGCCGCCGATGCTTTCGAAGATGGAGCCGTCGTCACCGTGGGCGCCTACCATCCGGCCGTTGCCGATGTAAATCTCGGTGTGGCCGTGGGTTCCCCGGATGTCTGTCCGTCTGTACCAGAGGATATCGCCGGGCTGCAGATCGTCCATGCTGGTGAAGGGAAGCACCTGCCAGCCGGCATTCTTCATGACATTGACCATGGTACCGGTATAGAAGGGGCTGGAACCAAGTCCGGTATAGCCGGAATGCACCAGGGCGTAGAATACAAAGGATGAACAATCGGCGTCAGGATTCAGGTACCTTCTTGTCTGGGAATAGCCGATGCTCTCGTCCATGCCCATGGTAATGCCCCGCTCCACGTAGGAAATCATGGTAAACTGCGTGCTTTCCAGGAAATCATCCCCGCTGTACAGATGCACCAGGTAGGTGCCGTCACCGGAATGATTCCTGCCGGCTACGTCAAAGTAGAAGCCGCCCTGCCCGTCCGGCGTTCCCTGGTACCATACCAGGTCGTCCTGGCCGCGGTCCAGGGTCCATACAGCCGCGGAAAGCTCACTGACGGAGGAATTCTTATAGGCCACTCTTCTGACGTTGGTGCCTTCGGTTCCGCTCACCACAATGGAGCTGCCCATGGAGAAATACTGTCTTCCCAGGGCCATTTCACATTCGCAGCCATTGGCCAGCACCGCATATGCTTCAAATTTGTACAGGCCGGAATGGAAACCGTGGTTCTCGATATTGACATAAGCCCTGAAGCTGCCGTCGCTCTGCGGATAGGCGGTGTAGCCGCCCTTGTCGGATTTGTCATCCGCGCACCAGACGTAAACCTTCACGCCTTCCACCGGGATGGAAGAGCTTTCGGGCCTTACCACCACGTCGAACAGGCCGTTGAACACGTCCATATTCGCCACGGAAATCCTGCCCTGGGCGTAGCTTTCCACCACAAGATCAGTGGATTCCTTCAGGAAATCATAGGAGCCGTTCGCATTCACGCCGTAGGCGTGGATGTAATAGGTACCCGAGCTGCCGTGGTTTTTCACATCCAGGTCCAGCACATAGCGGTTGCCCTGCTGGCTGGCAGTATACCAGATGATGTCGTCCTGGGCATCCTTCTGGGACCATACCGCAAACCGGATCTTTGAATATCTGGATGCGGAAGGCACATGGCTTAAGGTAATGGTGTAATACCGCTCGTCGATGCCTTCGCTTATGGAAAGGGTCATCTCCCCGCCGGCTTCCTCCACGTCGAATTCCGTACCGCAGGCAAATTCATAGGCGCCTGCCTTGGTGGTCACATAGACGTGGCAGTAATATTTGCCTTCGCTGCCTTTATGCTTCGAGGCAGAGGAGCTTACCCGGTAGGTGCCGTCCGCCATTCGCTCGGCATTGTACCAGATGAGGTCATCCTGGCCGTCTGCTTCGCTCCAGACCGCAAACTCAGCCTTCTTCACGTCAAATCCGCTTTCCAGGCCCGCTGCGGAAATCACGAAGCCGCCGGCTGTATCTGCGGAAACCTTCACGTTCATGGGTTCTTCCGCCAGCTGGGCGGTAAATTCCGTGGCTGCCACAAACTCCGTTCTGCCGTTCTTGAGCTCCGCATAGACATGGCAGATGTAGACGCCCTTCTCGGGCAGCTGGTTCTTCAACAGCTCCAGCGTACCGGAGGAAGAGGCGGTATCGAAGGCCACGTCATACCATACCAGGTCATCCTGGCCGCGGTCCTGGCTCCAGACCGCGAAGCGCAACTTCCGGACACTGGTCTTCGGCGTGGTGCTCGTGATGTAGAATTTCTCCGAGCCTGCCGTCATTTCCACACTGTCAGTCACCGGGTCCGGTTCCAGCGCCGGGTCGGCGAAGGTGACCGTGCTGCCGGTCAGGCAGCTGCCCCGGCCGTCGGCAGTAAAAGCATAGATATGTACCCAGTAGCTTCCCAGGTTGCCCCTGTGGTTCTTCAGATCCATCTGGACTGTCCATCTGCCGTTTCCGGCATTTGCGCAGTCATACCAGTTAATGTCGCCCTGGTCGCCCTGGCTCCAGACCGCCGCGCGCACCGAGGTATAACCGGCATTTGCCGGCACATTGGAAATGATGATGTCGCAGGTGCCCTTTTTATTGCTGTGGTTTTCGAAGGAAACGTTTACAGCGGCGGGATTCTGCGGCTGCGGTGCTGCCACCTGCTGCTTCTCCGCTGCGGTAAAGCCGGTCGCTCCGACGAAGATATAGTCGTCGCTTCTGGTGATGCAGTAGACGTGTGCTTCATAGTGCCCCGCGCCGGAATGTCTGTCCGCATCGGCAGTATAATGGTAATTGCCGTCCGCGGCCTCTTCCATCAGATACCAGTCCAGATCGTCCTGGCCGTCTTCATCGCTCCAGACCGCTGCCCAGAGATCGCAGCCGGAAGGAAGGTCGTAATTCTCCACCACCAGGTCGAACTGTCTGCCGCTGGAATCAGCGGCCTGTGCATAAACTGCGGTTTCCCCCTTGAATACAAACTCCGTACCAGCCACAAAGGTGGGCACGTCATTCGTATCATAGGTATAGGCATGAATGTAATAAACGCCTTTGTAGTTTCCGTGCGCGGCCATATCCACTTCACCGTTGAAACTTGCGTCCGCCCTGTACCAGTCCAGGTCATCCTGTCCGTTTTCCGCCGTCCATACCGCAAACCAGAGTTCATCCGTGGGATCGGAATAGCTGAAGTTGTTCGTGCTGATATGAATCCTCCCGTTCCCGGCGTAGGATGCGGATACCGTCGTACCGTCTGCCAGGGCTAAGCCTGCAGCAGACGCCAGAAATACCGCTGTCAGTACCAGGGCTGAAATGATTTTTATCTTTCTGGACAAAATAAAACCTCCTTTATGATGCCCCTCACAAAAAAACAAAACCGAATCATACAGTCGCAAAAAAACCCCTTGCTTCTGATTATTTGTTTATTGTACTCTATTACAGGAGAAAACACAAGCTTTTAGCGTAACAAATTCGTAATATTTGTGTTTTTATTGCTGTTTTCAAGCATATTTCCCCTTGCTTTACTATATTATATAATTTATTTGAGGCATAAATGAGATGGCATTAAGGAAACTGAAACACCCCTTACAGATGAAAATCCTGTACTTTCCGGAACGGTTTTTCATGCAGGCGCTGGCTGTTATGGAGCTTGTCTTTCTGGCGTCCTTCCTGCCGGAATCCTCTTCGCTTTCCGGAATACTCACCCTCCTGCCGCTTCTTGTGCCCGCCGTTACGGATTTTATCTTTTCCTTTATAAACGGCATCCTCATCGAAAAGCTGCCGCATCCTTCGGGAAAACTATCCTTCTGGCTGGCTTTCGGGGCCATTGCCGGAGGGCTCCTTCTCCTCCCGGTTTTTTTCGTAAGCGGAAATGTCACGGCTGCGGGCGTTCTTGTCCTGCTGGTACTCTCCCGCTTTTCCCGTTCCCTTTCGGAAGCGGCTTGCCTGACGCTTCCCGCCGTGCTGACGGAGGATGAAAAGGAGCGGTCGTCCCTTTCCGCCGTTTCCGGTGCCGGAAGGGCCTGGGCTTTCTGCCTGCTCATCCTTGCCGGATTTCCTTTCATTCGCGGTTTAAGCACGGGGTCTGTCCTTCTGCCGGCAGGCTTTCCGTATATCTGCCTTGCCTGCGCATTGCTTTATATCGTCTTTTCCCTGCTGCTTGCATTTTCCACGGGAAAAGAGGAAAAAGCCGCGGCATCGGCGGAAACAGCGGATCCGGCCGTTAAGTCCGGCACAGCGGACGGAAAAAGGCCCTCCGTTAAGGATAAGGTAAAAAGCATTTTCGAAAACGGGCCTTTTATCGGCATTCTTGCCGCGGACCTGGCATACTGGACCATTGCATCCCTGTCAGCGGGCTTTCTGCTTTTTTTCTTCAGAAGCCTGCCCGGGTATCTTTCCTCACTCTCCCTTTTCCTGGCCGTAAGGGCTTCGGGCAGCGCTCTTTCCGTCTTCCTGTACCCGGTATACATGAAGCTTTTCGGGGGAATAAAAAAACGCGTTGTGACCGTCTGCCTGGTCCTTTTCGCGTTCTGGAATGTTATTTTCTGGTTCGGCCGCTGGAACATCACGGTATTCCTCATCGGGACTGCCCTCTTCTCCCTTCTGACCGGAAGCATGCACCTGCCCTTTACCGCGCTGTACGCCGATGCTGCTTCCTACGGAAAATGGAAGACGGAGACAGCCGCGGAAACGCTTGTCATGCCGCTTTCCGCCATGCCGGAAAAGGCAGGCCGGCTTATCGTGCGCATCGTACTGCCCGCTGTCCTTGCGGCAGTTCATTATGATCCGGCCCTGCCGGCTGAAAATTTCACGGACACCTTCTGCAACAGCTTTATCATGCTGCCGGCTATCCTCAGTCTTGCCATCTGCGTCATCTTCGCCGTAGGATACCGGCTGGACGAGGACAAGGTAACCCAGATGATGTCGGAAGATTGATTCAGGAGGTATGTTTCTTCTTCAGCCGCCTCCAAACGGCGATGGCGGTCTTTTTGAGCGTTGTACGCACCGGCGCGGTTTTCATTGTCCAGGCGCTGTACAACCGGTACGGCAGCTCATCCACCGTGTGGGTCTTCCCGTCCCGGACGTAAGCGGTCATGATTCCCAGGATATCGTCGTCCGTGATGCCGTATTCCCGGCTGACGCAGTTATCCCCCAGGATCACGTAATCCTTCGGACGCACCTCCACTATCCGGTGAAGCACATACCTGCTTCCCCTGCGGTAAAGCACCACATCACCGGCCCTGCACCGCTCTTCCGTCTTCTTTCTGACGGTGAACAGGTCTTTTCCCTGCCGCAGCAGGGGCATCATGCTCGTACCCACATTGGTGTAGGTAAGCTCCCCGTTTGCTTCCAGAAACTCTTCGTAAGAAAATCCTTTACTCATCCAGCGCTCCGATTTTGGACAGTTCGCCAATCACTTTTTCCACATCCGCTTCAATCACGCCTTCCGGCGCCTCGTATTTCTCCCTCATGGCGGCAATCACCTGTTCCTTCGTAGTGTCTTCCTTCAGAAGCTCCAGGATCGCCCCCAGGGTCTTATTGCCGCGGACCAGGCCCGAAAAGCCCGCATTTCCCGCAGGCACCAGCAAGGCTTCGTCTTTCGTATTGTGTGTGATAAATTCTTTTTTCAGTTTCATTTTGCTCCTCTTTCTGTTCTTTATTCGTCTTTCCGCATGGCTTCGTATGAAAGCTTCGCGGCGGAAATGTCCATGTTGCAGCCCAGCCGGTACAGCCGGACAGATGCGGCCAGCTTCTCCGTAAGCTCCAGCATCCTTGTCAGGGCGGGTATCCCCTCCGGCCGGTAAGTCTGCTGCAGAAGCATGGGCAGCGCCTCGCTCCTGTCAATCTGCCGGATGTGATTGTCCTTGGCCCGCTCCAGGATGCAGACTGCCGCAAGCGGGCAGGCGGTATTGGTGCTCAGGCGGTGCTTGCCGTCCCAGGGCGTGCCGTAAATGACCGCGCCGCCCTCCGTTACGCGCACCAGGGGCTTGTCGTCATTGATCATGACCGCTTTTTCCTTCAGAAGTTCCCGCCACAGCCGGGTGTGCGTGCTCTTGCCAGTGCCGCTTTTCGCGATGAAAAGATACGCCGCGCCGTCCACAGCCACGGCAGAGCCGTGCATCAGCAGGGTGTCATAATCCGGCAGGATCTCCGCCATCTTCCGGTACACTGCCAGTTCCTCCAGGTAGCCGTCGGAAAATGACCGTACCGGTATGCCCTCCAGCTCATCGGTCCTGGCGGACCGCTCTCTTTCGTATTCTATGTCCTCCGGCGTCGTCTCCACGGCAAAATCATAAGTGCCGCCGTCCGTGCGGTAGTCTTCACACAGCCGGTGGACCTTCTCATGCACCGAAGAAATCCGTATGTCCACGTCCGCAAAGCGGTAGATGTCAGTCATTTTTCTCCTCCGCAATTCCCTCTTCCGTAAACCGGTAAATTCTGTCGCAGATGGCCAGAGCCGCTTTCCGGTGGGTCACCGCCACCACGGTTTTGTCCGTCATTTCCTTCAGATTCTTCAGAAGCCTGCTCTCAGTCTGCGCGTCCAGGGCGCTGGTTACCTCATCCAGCAGCAGCACGGGGCTTTCCGAGAAAACCGCCCGGGCAATGGCAAGACGCTGCATCTGTCCTTCGGAAAGGCCGGTGCCGCGCTCTCCCAGCAGCGTATCCGGGCCGTTCTCCAGCTCATAGACAAACTCGTCGGCGCAGGCAATCGCAAGCGCGTTTTTCAGTCTTTCCTCATCGTTTCCCGCAGCCGGGTCGGATAAAGAAACCGCCTCCCGGATGGTGCCGCTCATCAGCTGGTTCCCCTGGGGAACATAGGCAAAAAGCCGGCGCATCTGCGCGCCCAGCGGCTTTTCTTCCCCGGCAGGATTCCTGTAATACCGCTCCCCCTCTTCCGGCTGATAGACGCACATCAAAAGCTTTAAGACTGTGGATTTTCCGCAGCCGGAGGGTCCGGCAAACGCAGTATAACTGCCTTTTTCAATTTCCATGGAAAGATTCTCTATCACCTTCGGAAGCTCATCCGGCATATTTCCGGCTGCCGCGGGCGGCTTATAGGCAAAGGATACATTCTTCAGGCCGAAGGAAACCAGCTCATCCCGGTAGAAATCCTTTGCAGTCTCCGGTTCTGCCGCCGTTTCCTCATCCGGATCGTAATCCTCCGCTTCCATCAGGCGTTCGGCGCTGGCGCACATGGCGTAATATCTCGGCAAATAGCCGGTCAGGTTGGCAAAGGGCGTCTGTATCTGGGAAATCAGCTGTGTGACCGCGGTCAGGGTGCCGAAGGTCACAGTTCCCATGAGGATTCCGTAGCCGCACCAGCCCACACCCAGAAGGTACATGCCGTTCATGATGCCGCCGAAGCCGATATTGCACAGGTTCGAGAACCTGTTTTTCTGCATTCTTGCCCGCTGGTGGTCGTTCAGCTTCTCCAGAAGCTGTATTTCCGTATTCTTCTCCGCTGCAAAGGATTTCAGCATCAGGAGGCTGCCGATGCGTTCCTGAAGGAAAACCCTTAACCTTCCGTCAGCTTCCTGCACGCCTTTGTGCAGCCGTTTGATGGTTTTGCGGAAAAGCGTGGTAAATATAATCAGCAGTGCGCCGCAGGGCAGGAGGACGGCCGCGAACCTGGGCTCCAGCAGGATAATCATGACAAGGGCGCTTATCAGCTTCACAATCATGCTGATCATGCCCGGCAGGATTTCCACATAGCCGTTGGCCACCACCACCGTGTCATTGGTAAGCCGGTTTATCCATTCGCCGGAATGCACCGTGCTTATCTGCCGGTAATCCCGGTGCAGCAGGACATTCGCAAGCCTTGCCTTCAGCAGGTTTTCAAATGCGGCTTTCGAAAGCTCCGTAAACCACCGGATGACCGCGCGCAGGGCTATCTGCGCTGCCACCAGCACCACGATGGCAATAATGCTGTTTTTAAAAGCCGCCAGGTCTTTCGATACCGCGGCATCCACCACCGTACGCAGAAAAAGGGCGTACAGTACGCCGGAAAACCCGTTGGCTGCCTGCAGCAGCGTCAGGATCAGAATACTGAGTTTTTTCGTTCCCGGAACGGTAAAAAGCCATTTCTCGGCTGACGTCCTCATATCCGGCACCCCTGCCCCCTCGTTTTTATTTCCATACAGTATAAACCATTTGCGAAAGTTGGGCAAGGGGCGTAAAAGTCTGTTTACTTTATCTTGTTAAATCATGGAAAATAATGTATAGTTTACAAAAGTTATACAGCAAAAATATATGTAATTCACATATCTGATTTCAGGAAGGAATGCAGGAAATGAACAAATACGAGGAACTGTATCAGTCCAAATGCGGCACCATTGACGATGTGCTCGCGATGATCCGGGATGACGACATCATTGTCACCAGCGGGGAATTCTCCGAACCGGCCTTGTTTTACAACAATTACCATAAAATCGCGGCGGAGCGTAACAATGTACTGATATTCAAAGGCAAGAAAGGCTCCGGCCACATGTATCCCTTCATGGAAATGGACGGACTGGCGGGCCATGTCATGATGGCCGCCCATATGTTCGACTCTTCCTTCCGGGAATGCATCAGGAAAGGCATCGCCACCCACCTGCCTTCAAACCTTCATGATACCATGGAGCGCTTTACCCAGGCGCACCCGGTGATCAATAAATTCATCGCCATGACCACAGGGCTGGATGAGGACGGCTGTTTTACCGTCTCCGGCTGCGGCATGTATGAGGAAGGCGCCTATGAACACGCCGAAGAGGTTATCCTCGAGGTCAATAAAAACCTGCCGAAATTCCCGGGATGCCTGACCATCCCCCTGGACAGGGTGACGAAAATCGTGGAGGTCGACACGCCGGCCACCATCTACAACGTGCGGTCCGTACCCTCGGAAACCGATTTGAAGATCGGCGCTTTCGCCGCGGATTTCATTCACGACGGCGACTGCATCCAGTTAGGCATCGGCGGCATGCCGGACGCAGTGGGCAACTCCTTCTTCGACAAGAAAGACTTAGGCCTGCACACCGAGCTTTTCACCCCCATTATGGGCGATCTGATTAAGGCCGGCGTTATCACCGGCGCACGAAAGAATATCGACAGGGGAAAGCATGTGGGCAACTTCGTGCTGGGCGACTGGCAGCTGTACGACGTCCTGACTTCCGACCCGAACGTACTCTTCCGCCAGGCCTCCTACACCAATGACCCCACAGTCATCGCGCAGATCGACAATTTCGTGTCCGTCAACACAGCCATGGAAATCGACCTGACCGGCCAGATCTGCTCGGAAAGCCTAGGCCCGGAACAGTATTCCGGCACCGGCGGCGCCTTCGACTTTGCCTTCGGCGCCCAGCATTCCAAAGGCGGCAGGGGCATTATCGCCATTCCTTCCACCGCGAAAAAGGGCACGATTTCCAAGATTAAGCCCGTACTCACCCCGGGCAGCGTGGTTTCCATTACCCGGAATGTGGCGGATATCATTATCACCGAGTTCGGCGTAGCCTACATGAGAGGCCGGACAGTGGCCGAGCGGGTGAAGCAGCTGATTGCAATTGCCCATCCGGATCACCGGGACGAACTTACCTTCGAAGCGAAAAAACTCAACTACATTATATAAAGGAAACCAATGGCTGATACGTTCACACGCCGTGAGATGAAGTTTCTCCTGTCCGGCAGACAGCGTGCCGAACTGGAGGAAAAGCTGGCACCTTACGTGGAGAAAGAAAATTACAACCGGTACACCATCTGCAATATTTTCTTCGACACGGAAAGCTTCCACCTGATTACCACCTCCCTGGAGCGTCCGCCTTTCAAGCAGAAGCTCCGGATGCGGACTTATTTTGACGGAGGGAAGAGATCCGACACCTACCTGGAACTGAAGAAAAAGCTGGACCACATTGTCTACAAAAGGCGGATTTCCACAGAAGACGACCGGTTTATCACGGATTTGTCCGGAGCCCTGGCCGCGCTTGGCAATGATGTAACCGCCCGGGAAATCCGGTATTTCTGCGGACAGTACCCCGATTTGGCCCCGCGGATTTTCTTAAGTTACAACCGTACCGCTTACCACTGTATCACGGACAAATCCTTACGCATTACCTTCGATGACAACATCCGCTGGCGGACAACGGATTTGAATTTCAATTCCGAAACCTACGGCAGCCTGCTGCTTGCGGACGGCTGGTCATTGATGGAAATAAAAGTGGATACCGCCCTGCCGGTCTGGCTTTCGGAGATCCTGACCGGATGCGGCGTTTACAAAACGACCTTTTCCAAGGTCGGACGGGCTTATACTCAAATGCTGGAACAAAAATCAAAAGAAAGCGCAGGTATCTGACATGTATGCTGTTCTCTTCTCCGGGCTTTTCAACTCCACAGGCATCACGGTCCCGGGCTTTTTCATCTGT
The DNA here is from genome assembly GCA_017433825.1 of Eubacterium sp. Taxonomy (GTDB): domain Bacteria; phylum Bacillota; class Clostridia; order Lachnospirales; family Lachnospiraceae; genus Alectryocaccobium. The sequence continues at coordinate 170,855 of JAFRGL010000013.1, forward strand.
CTTGTCATCGCCATTGTACTCGGCGCGGTGGTCTCCATTGTCCACACGCTCTGCGAAGAATCCTCCCGGGGCTACAATATCACCCTGGCCCTGATTCCGCCCATTGTCTGCGTTATCATCATGATGGTCAGCGGCAGTCTGGGCGCCGGCATCGCGGTGGCGGGCACCTTCTCGCTCATCCGCTTCCGTTCCCGCCCCGGAACCGCCACCGAAATCTGCTCCATTTTCCTCGGCATGGCTTCCGGTCTGGCCTGCGGCATGGGCTATCCCGGCTTCGGCATTTTATTTGCGGTCATCCTGTGTGTCATCATGTTCCTGTATCACAGGTTCGGCTTCGGCGCCAGAAAGGAAGGCCCCTTAAACAGGGTTCTGAACATCACCGTACCGGAGGATTCCTCCTTTACTGACATGTTTGACGATGTTTTCGAAAAATATACTTCCTCCTGCACCCTGGTGCGGATCAAAACCACAAACCTGGGCAGCCTTTTGAAGCTTCGTTATGAACTGGTGCTTAGCCAGGCCGGCACGGAGAAGGCTTTCATCGACGAACTGCGCACCAGAAACGGCAACCTGGAACTGAACCTGGCCTTTAAGGCCGAATCCGAAAACGATCTGTAAACCGGAGGGCTCCTCATGAAAAAGCTGATTGCATGCATTGCATTGGCGGCGGTCTGTCTGGCGCTTCTTGCGGTATACCGCGGGTCCCTGCCGGAAGAAAAAGCGGAGGTTCCCGTTCCCACGGAGGTGACGGTCGAAGACGAGGACAAGGTGCAGGCCTACCGGCAGTACACCAGCATCACCCTTTCGGATGCCGGCAGCACCACGGACAGCAGTTTTGTGTCCGTGGAGGAAAGCGGTGTGGTGATCAACCGGTCCGGCCATTACCGGCTTACCGGAAGCCTGTCTTCGGGCATGGTTATCGTCAATGCCCAGGACAACGGCACGGTAGTGGTTATCCTGGACGGCGCATCGGTACACGCGGACAACTGCGCCGCCCTTTACATCCTCTCCAACAATAAGACCATCCTCAACCTGGCGGAAGGTTCGGAAAACAGCCTCTCCTCTTCCGGGGAATTTGTTTCCATCGACACCAACCATATCGACGGTACGGTCTTTGCCAAATCCGACCTTGTCATAAACGGCAGCGGTTCCCTGACCGTATCCTCCGACGCGGGCCACGGCATCGTCTGCAAGGACGCCCTGGTGTTTACCGGCGGGAAATTAAACATAACGGCAGAAAAAAAAGGCATTTCCGCCAATGACGGCATTGCCTTTACGGATGCGGATATTCAGATTAAAAGCGGAACGAGCGGCATTCATACCGGCAATTCAGACGATACCGCCTTCGGTGATATCCTGATTTACAGCGGAAACTTTGACATCGATTCCGACGGCGACTGCATCCACTCCAACAATTATTTCTGGCTTTTTGACGGCACGCTGACCCTTTCCTCCGGAGATGACGGCATTCACGCGGACCGTACGCTGTACATAGAAGGCGGCACGGCGGACATCACCGAAAGCTACGAAGGGCTGGAGGGCAATAAAGTGGAAATTTCCGGCGGCGAAATCACCATTACCGCCTCCGACGACGGCATCAACTCCAGCGGCGGCAGCGACGGCTTCTTCCCCGGCTTCAACACAGACGTGTTCAAGGATAATGAAGAAACCGACGAGGATGAGGGCATCCTGATTTCCGGCGGCGTCATCCGCATCAACGCGAACGGCGACGGTGTGGATTCCAATACGGTGCTTACGGTCACGGGAGGCGAGCTTTTTGTGGACGGTCCGGTCAATTCCGCCAACGGCCCCCTTGACGCGGAGCATTCCGCTTCCGTTTCCGGCGGCAGGGTGCTGGCCATCGGTTCCGCCGGCATGGCCATTAACTTCGGCAGCGGCTCCACCCAGGGGTCGATACTGTATTTCCTGCCTTCCAACCAGCCGGCAGGCACGGTTATCTCTCTTTCGGATGCCGTGGGAAATGAACTGATCCGGCATACGTCCGCCAAGGCTTTCCAGGCTGTCACCGTCAGCTGTCCGGAAATAACCGCCGGCAAAACCTACACGCTGACCGTCGGAAGCAGTTCGTACGAAATTGAAATGACCTCCCTTATCTATGGGGAAGGCTACAGCTTCGGTTTCGGCGGACCGGGAGGCCCCGGAGGCAATCCCGGATGGCCCGGCGGACAGGACGGCAATCCTCCGGAAATCCCCGAAGGCGGACCGGAAAATGGTCCGGGCGGCCCCGGAGGGCCGCCCGGCAGAAGATAATCAGAATCTTCTTAATCTGTTAAATATGCCTTCACCGGCAAATTGTCAAATGCAAGGCTGCCCATGGTCTGATACTCTCTGACGAGCTGACCGAGGGCAGTCTTCCAGTCTGTCCAGATATCCCCGCCGAAGCAGACATAGCTTTCCTTTTCATTGACGACCGCATTGGCATACAGCTGCGACGTCCGCAATCCCTGCTGTACCAGGGACTGCACGGTTTCCCTGCCGAAAGCGAAGACGTGGGTCAGCACATATTTTTCCTTACCTTCCACCGCTGCCTTCTGGGACACAACGACGCCGATCCGGTCTCCTTTTTCAAGAGGAAGGGCATCTTTGAATGCCAGACAGTGATACCCCGCAAAAGCGAAGCTTTCCGTTACGGTTCCTAGAAGGTCGCCTTCCACAGGCGAGGCCGCATCTTCCTTCAGCCGGTAAACCGAAACCGTCACTTCCGTATCCCGGTACGCCGTGATTGCGGAGACTTCAGCAAGCTTTCCATCGTCTGCCGCGGTAAACACATTGGCTTCCTGCACTTTGCTGTCGAACAGCACGCCGCATAAATAATCGGCCGGCATAAAGTCATGCTGGAGAATACTGCGGCCGACGTCCTCTTCCGAAACATAGAAATCAAACGATACCGGCGTACGGATGGTCTGGTCATAATACGAAACATAGTAACAACCGTCAATGCCCCAGTCGGCTCCCCAGCTGTTCTTCACGATCCAGGCGCCGTCTGAAGGCGGTTCATGGCCGTCAAGGAAGGAAGATGCCGGATAGGTATCATCCCAGCCGATAATGGCGACGGCATGATTGTACATGACAGGCTCATAGGTGTACTGCGCATAACTGGTATAGTCCGTGTACTGCGTCAGCTTCGAAAGCGCCATATCCAGCGGGTTGCCGAAGGTCGGACTGAAGAGCAGGTAGGCCAGCTGGTCGTGGGTCAGGCCCGACAGAACGTACATATCCTCATCCTGTTCGTTAAGCTTCAGCCGCAGTCTGATGAATTTGCGCAGCGTCTCGTCTGTCTGGCTGTAGACGTCTTCACCGCCATACCGCATTTCCACATAAAACCTGGCATCTTCTTTGGGCACGTCCGGGAACAAAGCCAGGATCTTCCCATATAAAGTTTCCGCTTCTTCCCGCTTCTCCTCCTCTGTCAGTTCCGGCACCGACATGTCAGCATACAAGGTGACAGCCACTGCCTTTCCCTTCAAAAGCTCGCTTTTGATAACGTCCGTGGCTTCTTTCCGGTAAACATAGTTTTTGTCCGTATCGTAATACACCGGCGACGGCAGCATATTTGCGTCTTTAATCCGGTAATCCGACCGGAAACGCATGCTTTCCGGCAGGGTCCAGTCATCCGACTTGCTCATCGTACCATTCTTTCCGGTATATGGCGCTTCATCTTCCGCAATCATGCCGGATCCAGACGCCAGTGTTTCTATGACACATAACAGTTCAGCGGTCATGTCATAGCCGTCATCCGCAGCGCCTTCCGGCAGCCTGCGGCCTTCACCGGCCTGGGCTGAGCCGTCCGAAGGCAGTCCGTGGGAAGTAAACCAGGCCAGATGCTTTTGGGAAAGGCCGGCAGTTGTTCCGAAAGCGTCCCGGTATTCCTCTGCCGTCATGCCCAGGGCGCTTAAAACCGCAGTTTCGGCGGCAGCCGTGGTACCGAAAGCCCAGCAGTCCTGCCACGGGGACTGATCCTCTGCCTCCGTCACAACACCCTGCTGACGCAGATCGTATTTCTCCGGAAATGCGGAAGTTTCCGTCATTTTCGATAAATCCGTATAATTATCATTGTAAATCGTATTGACGTCCCTCCGGAACAAATCCAGTACGGACGCATAGATTTCCTGCAGGCCTTTTTCCTCGGTCTGAGACAGTTTGGAGGATCCGCTGCAGGCGTTTCCGGTAAGCAGTACGGCAACCAGAAGCATTATACCTGCTGTCTTTATTCTTCGCATACTTCTTTCCCCGTCTTTCATTATCATTTCAGGTTATTCAACCCAGCCTTTGGCGCGCTCCACCGCGCGGTTCCAGCCGTGGATGAGGCGTTCCGCCTCTTTTCTTTCCATATGGGGGAAGAAAATACGCTCGGAAGTACGCAGGGACCGGATATCCGAAAGTTCGTCCCAGACGCCGCAGGCAAGGCCCGCCGCAAAGGCGGCTCCCAAGGCCGTGGTTTCCACGATGGCCGGCCGGTCAATGGGGATTCCGGAAATGTCAGACTGGAACTGCATCATGATATTGCTGACGGAAGCGCCGCCGTCCACCTTCAAATCCAGGATGGCGCCTGCCGCCCTGTTCATGGCGGACAGAAGGTCATTTACCTGGTAGCAGATACCCTCGACGCAGGCCCGGGCGATATGCCCCCTCGTGGTGCCCCTGGTGATGCCTGCGATAATGCCCCTGGCGTACATATCCCAGTGCGGTGCGCCAAGGCCCGTAAAGGCGGATACCAGATAGACTCCCCCGTTGTCCGGCACCGTTTCGGCAAGCGTACTCACCTCCGCGGCGGTATTGATGATCTGCAGTTCGTCCCGCAGCCACTGGATGGAGCTTCCCGCATTGAAGACGCTGCCCTCCAGGGCGAAGACGGTTTCACCGCTGATGTTCCAGGCCACGGTATTCAGAAGCCTGTCCGCATCTGCCAGCGGTTCATTTCCCGCGTTCATCAGGGTGAAGCAGCCGGTACCGTAGGTATTCTTCGCCTGCCCCTTTTCGAGACAGCCCTGGCCTAAAAGGGCTGCCTGCTGGTCGCCCAGGGCACCGGAAACCGGCATGCCGTTAAGCGCCGCAAGCCGCGGGTCCGCACAATGCACGTAACCGTAGATCTGCGAATTGCCCACCGGTTCGGGCAGCATGCACATGGGGATATTCAAAAGCCCGCACAGTTCCTCGTCCCAGGAAAGTGTATGGATATTGAACAGCATGGTGCGGCTGGCATTGGAATAATCCGTGACATGCACCTTGCCGCCGGTAAGGTTCCAGATAAGCCAGGTTTCCACCGTACCGAACAGCAGTTCGCCCGCCTCGGCCCGCGCACGCACGCCGGGCACATTTTCCAGAATCCAGGCAATCTTCGTTGCAGAAAAATACGCGTCTATCAGAAGGCCGCATTTTTCCTTGATCATATCCTGCCAGCCTGCGGCAATCAGCTCATCGCACAGCTTTGCGGTGCGGCGGCACTGCCAGACAATGGCGTTGTACACCGGTTTGCCGGTCTTTTTATCCCAGACAATGGTGGTTTCCCGCTGGTTCGTAATGCCGATGCAGGAAATATCCTTTCCGGAAAGCCCGCTTTTTGCCAGTGCTTCGGAGATGGCGGCATATTCCGTCTCCAGATAATCCATCGGGTCGTGCTCAACCCAGCCTTCCGAAGGAAAATGCTGGTCAAAGGCCTTCTGCCCCACAGATACGATATTTCCGTTTTCATCAAAAATAATCGCCCGCGAACTGGTGGTTCCCTGATCGAGCGCAAGAACATATTTATTCATGGACCGGTCTTCCTCCCCTGTCTTTGTATATCCGTATTATTGCACAAATAATGTTGAGAATCTACAGTTTTTAATATGAGTACAAGGAAAACGGCCTCAGCTGCGCAGAAGATACTACGGATTGAAATGTAAATTTCTTGGTATGAACCGTAATGCCGCCGGCGCTAAACCTGATGCTTTGCCAGGATAAAATGATACCCCGCCGCCAGTCCGACGGTGGCGGCCACCGTCCCCAGAATCGTAATGATGAAAACCGGGGAATTCTGCCTTCCGAAAAGAAGCGGAAGCCCGAGAAGCTCCAGCACGGCAGCATAGGCAAACCACAGCTTTGCCACCGCGTGGTTGTATTTTTTCACATTCTTAACCTGCGGTCCTTCCACCCCCGCGTAGAATCCTGCGGATTTTTCCGACCGCCAGGTTATAACACCGATGACAGCCATCAAAACGCTTACGGCTGTCCAGATGATAAATCCGGTTAACATTTCCTTTCTTCCTTGTCTTTCTTACCCTGACTGCCGCCCGGCGCCTGAACTGCCCCGGCACAGCGTGCAGACTGTCTAAGTCTTTATATCATTATAATCATTTTACTTTGACCGGTGAAAGGAAGTCCACCCCGGAATAAGTAAAATAAAGCTGATAATTGTCTCCTTCACAAAAGAATAGCCTGCCTGATCATCCCGGGGAAACGGCAGTTCTTCATCATGACGAAGGCGGCAGACGGATTAACGCCCTCCGTCTTCCCTTTTACCTTCAGTTATGCTATAGTAAAACCACTAAAATGATTGTTAATGCGAGGGTAAGAATCATGCCGGAATTAAAAGAATTCACATTTTTATCCACAGACGGTAAAACGCAGATTTACGTCCGGGAATATCTCCCCGACGGCAATATCCGCGGCACGGTGCAGATTGCCCATGGCGTGGCGGAATACTGCAACCGTTACGATGATTTCATGATTTATCTGGCCGAACACGGCTTTGCCGTCTGCGCCAATGACCATCTGGGCCACGGCAAAAGCGTGCAGGACGAGGCGCACCGCCGCTTTTTCGCCGAGGAAGACGGCTGGAGCAAGGTTGTCGGCGACATCAAGCAGCTGCGGGATATTCAAAAAAACAAATACCCGGACGTACCCTCCGTGCTTCTGGGCCACAGTATGGGCAGCTTCCTGGCCCGCACCTTCATGATTAAATTCCCCAATGATTTCGATGCCTTTATCTTAAGCGGCACCGGCCAGATGAGCCGGCTGATTGTGAAAATCGGCTATTCGCTGGCCAAGGGCGAATGCGGTAAAACCGGCGCCATGACGCCTTCGCCGAAGTTGTACAAAACCGCTTTCGGTTCCTACAACAAGAAAATCGCAAACCCGAAAACCGAAAACGACTGGCTCTCCCGCAATGAGGCAAATGTAGCCGCCTATGAGGCGGATCCCTTATGCGGCGGCATCTGTTCGGCCGGCCTGTACCGGGATATGATGGGCGGCCTGGTTTTTATTTCCGACAAGAAAAATCTGCTGAAGATGAACAAAAAAGCCCCCGTACTTTTCATTGCCGGCACCGAGGATCCGGTGGGCGGCTACGGCCAGGGCGTGGTCAAAGCCTGCGAACTGTTCAGATGGGCACTGATGAAGGATGTTACCCTGAAGCTGTATGAAGGCGACCGTCATGAAATCTTAAATGAAGACGATAAAGGCACGGTGTATGAAGACGTGCTGACCTGGATATGCGCGAAGGTCCTGGGAACCGGCATCGACGGTACTCTGCTGGAAAATGCGCAGGCGCCTGCAGGCCCCACCTCCGAGGAAGAGGCCGTGGCAAAGCTTCAGAAAAGACTGAACAGAAAACTGTAAGTTATCAGACAAAAGGCAGCCTGCTGTAAGCCGGCTGCCTGATTTTAAAGGAGAAGGACATCCTTGGAAGCATTTACCATCACACCCGTTGCCAGAATATATACGGATTTCCCGGAGAAATTCGCCCTGCCCCGGCAGAGCGGCATGATCGAAGAACTGACGGGCACCATCGTCTTTGAGCCGGAATACGCCAGGCCCGAGGCGGTAAAAGGCCTGGAAAGCTATTCCCACATCTGGGTTTTGTGGCTTTTTTCCGAAAACATCCGGGAAAAGCCGAAGCTGACCGTCCGGCCTCCGGCCCTGGGCGGCAATACCCGGGTGGGCGTTTTCGCCACCCGCTCGCCCTTCCGGCCGAACAGTATCGGGCTTTCCTGCCTGAAGCTGGAACGTATCGAATTCAGCCCGGACCAGGGCCCGGTGCTTCATGTCTCCGGCATCGATATGAAGGACGGTACGCCGATTCTGGACATCAAGCCCTACATCCCCATGTGGGATGCGAAGCCTGCGGCCTCGGAGGGAATGATCGCAGACAGCGGGAAGCTGAAGCTTACGCTGGTTTCTAACGAAGCCTTTGATAACGAACTGCAGAAACTGCCCGAAGAGAAGCGGACAGCTCTGCTGCACCTGCTGGAGAATGACCCCCGGCCGGCCTACCAGCATGACCCGGACCGCATCTACGGCTTCACCTTTGCAGGTTATGAAATCCGCTTCCGGGTGAAGGATGACAGAATATTTCCCCTGACGATAGATAAGGCGGCGCCGTAAGCACATGGCGCCGCCTTTATTTTCCGGTTTTTACCGGAATTCGTAATCGTTGATCTTCGTAACTTTGCCGCCGGAGACGGTCAATTCCACCCCGTCTCCCGTCTTAAGGCCGTTCCAGATCTCTTCCGGGACATAGGCGTTGTAGAGCTTGTCCTTGTCAGTCCGGAAGGTAACGCTGTACGATTCCTGTCTGTCCCCCTCCCGTTCATTGGAAGCCAGGTTTACCGCCGGCCAGTAAGGCGTATCGTCCGTTCCCGAGGCCTTCTCCGTCCGGTCATACAGCCACCTGTCGATATCGTAGTAATAATAGGTGCCGTACACCGGGACACTTATGTATACCGGCCGGCTCTCCCATTCGTAATAATACTCCGTGGTATACCTGGGGATCTGGTGCTCCACTTCCGTGAATGTACCGTCGCCGTTGTCCACGTACTCTATCTCGGTATCATAGCCGTCCTGAACCTGCCTGGAACGCTGCACCTGCACGTCCTCGTAATGATCCAGAACCTCTTCATAATACTGTATTTCCTGGGTGGTCGACGTTACCCGGCCGCCGTATGGCACACTCCAGTCGGATTCCTCCACCGTGGTATATGCTTCGACTTCTATACTGCGGGACCAGTATTTGGCGTCCACCAGCGTAGCTGCTTTCCGCGGCGCAAAAACGGCAATCAGGGCGACAACGATAATCGCCGCGATGATGCCGAAGACAATACCGGCTTTCTTCCCGCCTCCGGATGACTGCTGCGGCTGGCGGCTGGCACGGGGCTCTTCCCGCACCGGCTCCCTTACGGCCTGCCTGGGGTCCATCCGTCTCTGGTTGTCATGATAGCTGCCGCTGCTCTCGCTTCTGGATGCGCCGCAGCCTTTGCACTGTGTTTCGTTGTAACGGTTCAGGGTATTGCAGTAGGCGCAGGTCCAGTCAGCCCCTTTGCCGTATTTGTCCGCCGTCTCCTCGTCCAGATACCGGACGGTACCCGGCATATAGAATTTCGTATCCGCATCCTGGGGATGTCCGCACTGGGGACATTCTTTGGTCAGTCCCCCTATTCCCGTGCAGCCGCAGTACTTACAGTCCCACAGGCCCTCTATTTTTCTTTCTGCCATGTTCTCCTCCATAAAGTATTGCTGGCATTATTATAGCACGCGTACCGTCTTTCGTCTATCTGTGATGCAAAAAGCGGCATTTCATTCCGCGCTTTTTGCCGCTTTATCGCGGCAAATCGGTAAATTGGCAGAATTTCACAGTATTTCACCGGTAAAAATTGTTGAAACTGTTGCTTGACAGAAGAAAATACAACGTTTACAATCTCCGTAAACCGTTGAGGAAGAGTAGTACATTTTGTCACTCGCTTTACAGAGAGTCCCGGACGGTGGAACCGGAGCAGCGATACAGAATCGAATGGACTTCTGAGGGCAAACAGAACAAAGCTTAAAAGCTTTCAGTATGTGAGACGGGAGTGGCTTCCCGTAACCAAGAGCCGGCATATGATGGTATGCGCTAAGTGGGTGCTTGAAAAGCACCAAGCCGGGTGGCACCGCAGGAAAGATTTATCGTCCTGTCCCAGCGAAGAATCGCGTGGGATGGGACTTTTTGTTTTCCCCCAGACAAATCCCCCGCAGCACCATCAGAAACATTACGCAAAGGAAAAAAGAAAGGGAAATGAAAATGAAAAAGAAAATCTTTGCAGCAATCCTCTCAGCAGCACTTGTTTTAGGTATTACCGCCTGCGGCGGAAATTCCGGCGGCACCTCTTCCGCTTCCGGCTCCGCTTCGGACGATTCGAAGGTTTATCACATCGGTCTTTGCAACTATGTGGATGATGCCTCCTTAAACCAGATCGTGGACAATATTACCGCGACCTTAAAAACCGTCGGCGACGAAAACGGTGTCGTCTTTGAAGTCGATTACGACAACTGCAATGCGGACTCCAACGTCATGAGCCAGATTATTTCCAACTTTGTCGCCGACGACGTGGACATGATGATCGCCATTGCCACCCCGGTAGCCATGCAGATGCAGGCAGCCACCGAGGACAACCGGATTCCCGTGGTCTTCGCCGCCGTATCCGACCCGGAAGGCTGCGGCCTTGTAGCCAGCAATGCAGCCCCCGGCGCCAACATCACCGGCTCCTCCGACGCACTGGACACGGAAGCCATCCTGAAGCTGATGCTGGTTCAGAATCCGGATCTTAAGACTGTAGGCCTTCTGTATGACCTGGGCCAGGATGCTTCCACCACCGCCATCGCTGATGCGAAGGCCTTCCTTACCGCCAACAATATTGCTTTCAAGGAATACACCGGCACCAACGTATCCGAAGTTGAACTGGCAGCCCAGGCGGCCGTAACCGACAAGGTTGACGCCATTTTTACCCCCAGCGACAACACCATCATGACCGCCGAGCTTTCCATCTACGAACTGTTCGCCGACGCGGGAATCCCCCACTATGCCGGCGCTGACTCCTTTGCCTTAAACGGCGCGTTCTTAGGCTACGGCGTTGACTACGCGAACCTGGGTGTGGAAACAGCCAAAATGGCCGCGGACATCCTCCTTAACGATCTGAACCCCGGTGAAGTATCCGTTCTCACCTTCGACAACGGCACCGCCACCATCAATACAGACATCTGCACAAAGCTCGGCCTTTCCTACGACGACCTGGCAGCTGCCTTCGATGGCCTGTGCACCAAGGTACAGCCCATTACCACCGCAGAAAGCTTCTGAATTCCAATAATAACCCGCAGGGGGCTGCCGCATACGGCGGTCCCCTGCTGACAGGAGAACCCTTATGACCATCGGATCCGCCATGGGACTGGTCCAGACCGCCCTGGAACTGGGACTTATCAGTTCCCTGACCGTACTGTCTCTGTTCTTAAGCTATACCATGCTGAACGTCTGTGATCTTTCCACAGACGGCTGTTTCACCCTCGGCGCTTCCGTCGGGGCTGTTTTTGCGATCTCCGGCCATCCGTACCTGGCCATTGTCATGGCCATGGTCTCCGGTATGTGCTCCGGCTTTATTACCGCCTTCCTGCAGACGAAGCTGGGCATCAACAGCCTGCTGTCCGGCATCATCGTCAATACCGGGCTGTACTCCATCAACATCGCCGTCATGGGCAACTCGTCGCTTCTGAACATGAACACCACGGTCACCGTCTTCACCAAAATGAAAGACCTCCTGGCGAAAACACCGCTGGCCGGCCAGTTTAAAATCATCGTGGCCGCCATTGCCGTGGTCTGCGTGATTATATTCCTCTCCCTGTTTTTAAGAACCAGGCTGGGACTGGCCATCCGTGCCACGGGCAACAACCCCGACATGGTGCGCTCCTCCTCCATCAACCCGGTTTTCACCATTATCATCGGCCTTTGCATTTCCAATGCCATTACCGGCCTTTCCGGATGCCTCATGGCCCAGTCCCAGAAATCCGTCAACATCGATATCGGCACCGGCATGGTCACCATTGCCCTGGCAAGCCTGCTCATCGGCAACGCTTTCCTCGGAAAAGGAAAAATTCCGGTGCGGGCCTGCGGCGCGGTGCTCGGCGCCTTTGTCTTCCGCCTGGTCTACACCATTGCGCTGCGGTTCGACATGCCCGCCTTCATGCTGAAGCTGGTCAGCGCCATAATCGTGGTCATTGCCATTGCCGGACCGTACCTGAAATCCAGATTCCCGGAAATGAAACGCCGGATGAATGCAAAAACGGCGGAAAGGGGAAGAAATGCTTGAGCTGATTCATGTATCCAAAACCTTCAACCCCGGCACCCCGAATGCCCGTCCGGCCTTAAGGGACGTAAATCTGCATGTGAAAAAAGGCGATTTCATCTCCATTATCGGCGCCAACGGTGCGGGCAAATCCACCCTGTTCAACGCCATCTGCGGCAGCTTCCTGACGGATGAGGGGCAGATTATCCTGGACGGGAAGGACATAACCCTCCTTCCGGAATACAAACGCGCCAAAAATATCGGCCGGCTTTTCCAGGACCCCATGAAAGGCAGCGCCCCGGGCATGAGCATTGAGGAAAACCTGGCCCTGGCCTCCGGCAAGGGAGGCTGGCTTTCGGCCGTGGGCAAAAAAGACAAGGAAGAATTCAGGGAACGGCTGGCGCTGCTGGACATGGGCCTGGAAAACCGCATGGACCAGCCGGTGGGCATGCTTTCCGGCGGACAGCGGCAGGCACTGACGCTTCTGATGGCCACCTACAACCCGCCCAAGCTGCTGCTTCTGGACGAACATACCGCGGCCCTCGACCCTGCCACCAGCGAGAAGGTGATGACACTCACGGATTCCATCGTAAACGACAACGGCCTTACCTGCCTGATGGTCACCCACAACATGCAGATGGCCCTGGATATGGGCAGCCGTATCATTATGATGAACGCAGGCTCCGTGATATTTGACGCGGAAGGGGATGAAAAAAGCCACCTGAAGGTGGCTGATTTGATGGAACAGTTTAAAATTGCTGCCGGCAAGGCGCTTGATACAGACCGGATGCTGCTCTAGTCAGCTCCGGTCTTTTTCGTTTTCAGATTCCGGGTGATTCGAAGCACCAGTACTGCGGCTATTGCAAGGCTTACAATGATAACCAGGAACGTTTTCGAATAGGCGGTCTGCATTGCCGCGTTTTCTGTCAAACCGGCAGCTATGCCCTTCACGATGAGATAGTCTGCAATCAGTCCCGCAATATACGGCCCGAAGAAGCTGCCGATATCCTGCCCGAGGAAGAAGGTATTGCCGCCCACGCCCCGCCTTTCCGGGGGAACGGAGGTCATGCACAGCGCCTGCATGTTCGGCAGGAGCAGTCCGTATCCGAAGGCCGCAAAAAGGGCGGCCAGGATAAAGCCGGCCAGGTTTTTGGAAACAGAAAACAGGATGAAAGTAACCGCATAGGATGCCAGGGACGGAAGCAGCACCTTCCGGTAGCCGAAGCGGTCGGCCATTCCGCCGGTCACAAATCGTAAAACCACCAGCGCTACCGCGTAAACCGTAAAGAAAAGCCCGATCTGTTCAATACCCAGGATATCCCCGTATATCGCCAGGAAACCTGTGATCGTGGCATAGGGGATAACCACAAAGATCATGGTCACAGCTGTAGGAAGCGCTTCCTTTGCCACAATTGTGGAAACCCGGATCTGGTATTTTGCGTCAGCCGGCGGCGCCGCGCTGTACACGAACCGGCTGGTCACCAGGGCGAGGACAATCATCATCAGGCAGATGATAAAGGTTGTCCGGTAGCCGATGGTTTTGCTTAAGGACAGGCCGATACCCGGCCCGATTGCCTGGCCCACAGCCTGGCCTAAGGTAAACATGCTGACGCCCTTCGCGAACCCGTTCTGCGGAAGGTTGTCACAGGCAATACTTAAGGCGATCGGTCCGCTGATGCCCACGCCGACACCCTGCAGCAGTCTTCCGGCGATAAGCAGACTGGTGTTCGGCGCCAGGAAAAACAGCAGATATGAAAGTATGACGATAATATTGGAAAGGGAATAAATGTTTTTCTTGCTGAAACAGTCAAAAGCGGGGCTGGCCACCGGCCGGATGGCGATGGCGGACACAGCAAAAATACCGCTGATGATGCCGATAATCGTGGAAGTGGCCCCCATGGAGGCCGCATATTTCGGAACAAGCGTGGTAATGGTCTGCTGACCCATGAGCTGGAACAGATTGGCGATGAAGATAAGGATAAAGCCCCTGTTCCAGACTTTTGTTACGGATGCTGTCTGCATTTCTTTTCCTCCTCTTGCCAGTTCCCCGGCAGTTTTATTTAACCGAACAGTGTATTCATCAGATACGGCAGCAGATATGCATTGGGAAGATTGGAGTATACAGAGCAGATTTTACCGCCGCTTTTGTCCTCAATCAGAATATTTCCCTTCAGCCTGCAGCTTCCCATATTATGGGAATTAATCTCCACCGGCACCTTCTTTAATCCCTTGTAGAATACAGCGGAATCCTTTGAAATATCCAGGCCGGCCACGGTTACGGTTTCCCCGTCCAGAATCCGGTTGTATACCAGCTGCGCCATTTCCCTGGCGACGATGCTGTAGAAAGGTTTTACCAGCTCCAGATACTTCTGTTCGCCGGTTTTTGTGGTGCCGATGCCGTAGACATTCGTACCGCCCACGGTCAGCTTCTCCTTGCTGCCGTCATGGAAAATCATCTGCACATAGCCGGAGAAATGGGAAAATGCCACCAGCCCGGTGGCTTTATGGGTGGAACCGTAGGCACTGATGGACTCCAGCTCCTCATAGAAAACCGGGATGCCGCTGAACACCAGCCTGTCCTTGTAAAAATCACAGATTTCCCCGTTTTTCCCGTAGGCTGCGCTGGCCAGAAGCTTTCCCGGGTCGGACATCTCCCCGTATATGGTTTCCGCCTGGGAATCATCATCCGGCAGTTCCGTCATATCTTCCCGGCCCTCATCGCTTTCCGCTTCCGGTTCAAAAACCCGGTTTTCACGGGCAGGCTCTTGCGATGCAAACACATCCGGCTCTTCCGCCGGATAATACTCCTCCGAAAGGTCTTCCGGCTCCGGCTCCATCTCCACCTCTACGGGCCGGACCGAATCAAAGCTGTCCTCCAGCACCTCACGGAGTGACCTCCGCATATCTTTATAAGCCGCGCCGCAGCGCGGGCAGAAACTGAAGCCTTCCCTCATTTCTTTTCCGCATTCCGGGCAGAACATATGTTTTATCCTCCGATATTTTTAATTATTTCAGGCGTTTCTTCAAACCTGAGCGAAGGGTCTATCATTTCCAGCTGACTGAAAAATTCGTTATGCGCTTTGTGGTATTCCTCCGTAAACTGGGCATTGCCCCCCTGATGCAGGGCGGTAATGTAATTGTGGGCCACGGCGGCCATTTCCGGCTTCACACGGGTAATAACCGATACGCCCACGTCCGAGCAGAGGTCGGCTATCCGTTCCAGATTGGTCAGAAGGTCCAGATAGAGAATTCCCGTCTCCTCGTCGCAGATGCCGGCGTTGAGCCGCACCACATGGTTGTCATGCAGGGTGTTGACCATATCGTCCATGACCTCTTCGAGGGGCTCGATGTGAAGAGCGGCATCCAGATCCCTCTTCTCAAAAGCCAGGTTGGTAAAGCTGAACAGGCGGTCCATCAGTGTCTCCGCTATTTTCAGTTCAGCCATGGCGTCCTTTGAAAAGGATTTACCCTGTCTGTCCATCCGGGTCGCGGTTTCGGAAATATTCATGGCATGGTCGCCTATACGCTCGAAATAAGTGGCCAGCTTATTGTACTGGTGCAGGATCTGCATATGCACAGGCTCATTGATGTGGGGCGGCAGCTGGCTCATGTAGGTGGTGAGGGCATCCGTCAGAATATCGATATGCTCTTCCTCCTCATTGATTTCCAGGATGACCACCGGTTCGTAGTGGACGAACATATCCAGGGCCTTTTTCACATTTGCCATGCCCAGCTTCAGGATGGTCTTCAGGATTTCATAGCAGCTGTTCAGGGCCAGGGCTGTCGTGGCGATAAATACCGGGTTTAAGGAATTGATTTCGTCCGCGTATTTGTTCTCCGGCAGGGGATCGTCCTTGACCAGCCGCATGGCAAGCTTTTCCAGAAGGCCGACTGTGGGCAGGAGGACGATGGCGCAGGCCAGGTTGAAGACCGTATTGGCATTCGCAATGGTGCCGGAGGTCATGGGCATCTTCCAGAGATTGTTCAGAAGACCCACGGCATGGAGTATCTGCACCACCAGAATGGTCAGAACCGTTTTCCCCAGGTTGTAGACAATATTGATAAGGCCTACCCGCTTCTGGTTGGCATTCGCGCCGATGGAGCAGACAATGGCCGTCGTGACGCAGTCGCCCAGGTATACGCCTACCACGACGATGTACGCTGTTTTGAAGGGAATCACGCTGGACATGGCAAAGGCCTGCAGGATGCCGACCGTGGCAGAGGAACTCTGCAGTATGAAAGCCACGCCCGCACCGATGATATAGCCCAGCCACATGTTGTCGCCGATGCTTCGGAACAGGCCTTCCAGTACGCCGGATTCGGAAAGGGAACCCACTGCCGCCGTCATATTCATCAGGCCGGTAAAGAGGATGCCGAAGCCCACAAAGATGCCGCCCACCGGCTTGGATTTCGGGAACTTCGTGAACATGATCAGTATAACGCCGAGGATCAGCGCCAGCGGTGCCAGCGTGGAGGGCTGGAAGAACTGCAGAAATGAATTGCCGCCGGCATTCACATCCAGAAGACGGATGATCTGGCCGGTAATGGTGGTGCCGACGTTGGCGCCGATGATGATGCCCAGAGACTGCCGTACACTTAAGATACCGGCGGCCACAAGGCCGGCGGTCAGCACGATACAGGCTGTGGAGGACTGGATAATCGCCGTAATCGCCGCACCGAGGATAAAGGCCTTGATCGGGTTGTTGGTGACCTTTTCCATGAATTTCTTCAGGGTGCCGGAGGAGTCTTCCTTCAGATTGTCGCCCATAAGGCGCATACCGTACAGGAACATGGCCAGGCCGCCCAGAAGGGTAATAATATCGAAAACACTCATTGACTGTCTACCTCATTATACAACTAAACGTATCGTTTCCGTATAAATCCGCAATTTTCACCTATTAACAGTTATTTTATTATAAGTCAATTTTTTTGTAAAGAGCCATAAGGGCTTAAAAGAAAGCGCCACTGTTTTTTCTTACGCCGTCATATTTTTGTTGTTTTTCCCAATGAAAATGGTAAACTGTACCTGTAGAAACATATAATTGCAGTCAAAAATACAGCATTTTGCTGAAACATTAAACATTTAAGGAGAAATGCAATGAGCGCGAAAACCTATTTTGAACCCCAGACCGCCATACCGGTATATGACGAATGTGATGTGCTGGTGGTGGGCGGCGGCGCTGCCGGACATTCCGCAGCGGTAGCTGCTGCCAGGGCCGGCTGTAAAAACGTCATCCTGATGGAGCGTTACGGCTACTGCGGCGGCGACGTTACCGGCGGCTATGTTCTTTTAATTCCCAGCCTTTCCTTCCATGAGAAAACCTACGTGCAGGGCATCCAGGAGGAATGGTTCACCCGTCTTGCCAAAATTCCCGGCGCGGTATGCGGACCCGGCATGGAGCTTGCCGGCAGCACCGACCCCGAGCTGGTTGCCAAATGGGGCGATGTAGGCGGCGCAACCCGCATCTGCACCCCCAGGGTCTGCCACGGCTTTATGCTTGAGCCCAACCAGCTGAAGATCGAAATGGATATCATGCTGGATGAACTGAAGGACAGCATCCGCGTGCTTTACCACAGCTGGGGCTGCAAGCCCATCATGGAAGGCAATGTCTGCAAGGGCGTCATCTTCGAATCCAAGGAAGGCCGCAAGGCTGTCCTGGCCAAGGTGGTCATCGACGCCACCGGCGACGCGGATCTGTGCAGGCTTTCCGGTGCGCCCACCTCTTCCGCCATTGACGACGACTGCCGCTGCGGCTCCACCGCCCTTGTATACCGTATCGGCGGCTTTTCCAGAAAAGCCTTCAAGGAATGGATGCAGGCCAATCCGGCGAAGTTCGGGGAAATGGCAGGCAAATTAAAAGACATCCACGGCTTCATGAACATGATGATCGCAGGTCCCACAGATGACATCAGCTGGGTAAACAACTGGCAGGCCAAGCATGACTGCTCCGTTATCGCAGACCAAACCGATACCGAGATGCATACCCGCCTGAAAATCCGGGATGCCATCGAATTCTACAGGACATTCCTTCCGGAAATCATGAAGGACGCCTATCTGTACGATATTGCGCCGCAGCTGGGCACGAGGGGATCTCACAGGATTGTGGGCGAATATGTAATTTCCTCCAACGACTGGGCCTTCCCGGTGGAGCACGATGACTGCATCGCATGGCACTGCACCGTGGATACCTTAAACGACAACGCGCCTATCGAGATTCCTTACCGTTCCATCCTTCCGCAGAAGGTGGAAAACCTCCTGGCACCCGGCCGGCATATTTCCGCCGACGCCATTGCCATCGATAATGTAAACCTGATCCCGCAGTGCGTAGGCACCGGACAGGCTGCCGGCGTTGCCGCTGCCGTAGCCGTGGCCGACGGCACCAGCGCGCATACCGTAAACATCCGCAAGGTGCAGGATATCCTGGCCGGCGAACAGAACGTACCGCTGCCCAGAAACGAGCACACTGATATCAGCTATACGGAATGCCTGAAGGAGCATGAGTACGGCCTCTATACTCCCGCTGCCCAGAAGGCCAGGGAGATGAAGGACGCCGCAGGCGCCTACCGTCACTGGACCCTTTCCCAGGGCATGGGAAACGCGGACAAAAAAGACTGACCGATAACTACCGGAACTGTTGTTTTGCAGTATTTCAGCAAGGAGAAATAAACCATGGCATTTTTTACCGAATACAACCCTCTGACCACAGAATATGTTGACGCGAAAGTTGCCGAAAAGGCGAAAGCCGACTGCGGCAAGGACTGTACCTGTCTGGCAGGGCTTTCCTTCACCTTCCGTTCCGAAAGCCCCTTTGCCCCGGACGAACTGAAATATGACATCCTGGACGGCAAGACCTTAAAGGTAACGGAGAACGGACAGACTTACACCGCGCCTTATGCCTACGACCGCCGTGACAACCTGTTCCTGTTCACCCACCTGATTCCCGGCACCTCCCGGGCCTGGCACATCATCCTGGATAACAAAACCTGGGCGGTTACCGCTTTTGAAACCTGGTTCGGCATCACCGTACCGGTGGGCTACGACCTGGCCGGCACAAGGCCCGCCAGGGGCAGCAGGGATATTCCCAGGGAAATCCAGCGCCAGTACTATTTCGGCTGGGCGGACAAGGGCGACAATGAGAAGCCTGCTGCCCTCCACACCACCACCAACCGTATTGAAGGCAGGGGCCTGCACTGGGAATACAATACCGGTCTGGAACGGCTGACCTTCTACCCCTCTGTCATCTGCTGCACCGTTGTGGAGCTGGGACAGGAAATGGGCAGCATTACCCAGGCGTTCGGTGCTGACTACATCAAGATCGACGATGAAAACTATATCGTTTCCAACTGGGAAACCGAATACGGCGGAAAGATGCGTATCGATGTGCTGAACTTCTTCGAAATGGAAGCCTTCGGCATGGAATTCGGATTTGAAGCGGACGATTCCCTGACCTACCGGATGACCTGCGCGAAGTTTGAACTGACCGGCGACTGCGCCCACCTGGAGAGCATCACCTCCGCCGGCGACAAGGGTCAGATTTTCCGGGGCTACGGCGAGGTTAAAGGCGCCCGTTACGCCTACCGGCCCATGGACATCGATATCCCCATGACCCGGGAAGAAGCCCTGGCGCACGCCGCCGAAAAACAGGACGTGCTGGCCGGCAGCGCTGTCAATATCATGCAGTCCTTCAACCACCTGCCCTTCTGCTATGACCTGGTGGGCAGGCAGTTCACGGTTCAGCCGGACAATCCCAGGTATGCGGTGGCTCCCTGGAGCGGGAAACCGGGAAATGCCATTGAATACGACGTATTCTCCAAGGATATGCTCAGGTGGCGGATTGACGGCGGAGAATGGAAGGAAGACCGCTATGCCTGCTTCCAGTCCGATAAGGAACTGTATTTCTTCTCCCATATCATGAGCGGCGACCCGGATGTATCCTGCATGTCCCAGGTTATTGACTTCAGAAACGGTCTTACCACCACCGTCAAAGCCGGAATCGGCAACTGGCACAGTGAATGGGAAGCCGGCGCCGACGTATACTTCGGCACCCTGAAATACAAGGACATCAAACCGCCCTTTGCGGCAAGGCATCATTTTACGGATGAGCTGGTGGGCAAATGCTTCGCCTGGTGCTACGGCGCGAACATGCAGTCCATCCATCTTTACAGCTCGCCGGAAAGCTACAGCTGGACTATTTTCCAGGGCGACAACTCCGGCGGTGCCTGCTGGTCCTCCCCCTGCTTCTACATCAAGATCCGCCCGGAGGTTTATCTGCTCCAGTGGGTTGAGGAGAAATGCAACGGCAGCCAGGGCCTGGTCATCTTCAACCGCAAGACCCAGCACGACAGCGGCTTCTTCTACGGCGTAAACGAAGACGGCTTAAGGCTGCAGGTTACCGGCGCCTTCATGAGGGAGCTGGGCAGCTTCGACATTAAGAAATACTTCGGCCGCGGCATCCGTTAAGACTTCTTCGCCGGAGTATTGCGAAACAGCATTTTCTTATAATTCATATGAGAAAGGGGAAGTCTTGACAAGCTTCCCCTTTCATGTTTTTATTGATGATATGAATCTTACACAGTTTTTTAAAGAAAATCCAAAAGCGGCCATCGCCTTTTCCGGAGGCGTGGATTCCTCCTATCTGCTGTACGCGGCGCTTTCCGCCGGCGCGGACGTGACCGCCTACTATGTGAAATCCGCTTTCCAGCCTGCATTCGAGCTGGAAGACGCAAAACGCCTGGCGGCGCAGCTTCACGCGGACATGCGGATTCTGGAAGCAGACATCCTCTCCTGCGCCGAAGTGACCGCCAATCCCCCCAACCGGTGTTATTTCTGTAAAAAACAGATATTTTCCGCCATTGCGGCCCGGGCGGAAGAAGACGGCCATACGCTGATTCTTGACGGTACCAATGCCTCGGATGACGCCGGGGACCGGCCGGGCATGAAAGCCCTGGCGGAACTCTCTGTCCGCTCGCCTTTGCGGGAGTGCGGTCTGACAAAAACGGAAATCCGCCGTCTGTCAAAGGATGCGGGTCTTTTCACCTGGGACAAGCCTGCCTACGCCTGCCTGGCTACCCGGATTCCTTCCGGCACGGTCATTACGGCGGAACTTCTGGAAAAAACGGAAAAGGCGGAGTCCTTCCTGACGGATATGGGGTTTACCGATTTCAGGGTCCGTCTGGCGGACGGCGCTGCAAAGCTGCAGGTGCCTGCCGGGCAGATGGAGAAAGTGATGAAAAACAGGGAATCCATCCTCAATGAACTGAAAAAATACTATTCAGCGGTAACGCTGGATTTGGAGGCAAGAGATGCGTAACGCAGTAAAAGAACTCCTGACGGCAGTATCGGAAGGAAAGGTTTCCGTGGAGGAAGCCTTGCTGAAACTCAAGGAAGAACCTTTTGCGGACATCGGTTTCGCGAAGGTTGACCTGCACCGCGGTGTACGCAAAGGCGTGCCCGAGGTGATTTACGGCGAAAGCAAAACAGCCGGACAGATAACAGGGATCGTCAAAACCATGCAGGAACATGGTCAGAAAACCATCCTGATAACCCGGATGTCACCCGAAAAAGCCGCTGTGCTCAAAAATGCCGTCGGCAGTGACCTGGACTATCATGAAGATGCCCGGGTGGGCATCGTAGGCGAACTGCCAAAGCCTGACGGCATCGGCACCATTGTGGTCTGTACGGGCGGCACCAGCGATATCCCGGTGGCGGAGGAAGCGGCACTGACCGCCCAGGCACTGGGAAACAATGTGCTCCGGCTGTATGACGTGGGCGTTGCGGGACTTCACCGCACTCTCTCCCACCTGGAAGATATTATGAAAGCTTCCGTCATCATCGCCATCGCCGGCATGGAAGGAGCCCTGGCATCCGTGATCGGCGGTCTTGCGGACTGCCCGGTCATCGCTGTACCCACCAGTGTTGGTTACGGCGCAGCCTTCGGAGGGCTTTCCGCCCTGCTGTCCATGCTGAATTCCTGTGCCAGCGGCGTAACTGTAGTAAATATTGACAACGGATTCGGGGCAGGCTATTCCGCCAGCCTCATCAACCATATGGAGGCCAGATAAGAAATGAAACTGCTTTACCTCGACTGTCAGATGGGCGCTGCCGGCGACATGCTTTCCGCTGCTCTTCTTGAACTGCTTCCCGATAAGGAAGCCTTTCTTTCGGAACTGAACAGCCTGGATATTCCCGGCGTATCCTTCCGGGCGGACCCTGCCGTAAAATGCGGCATTACCGGTACTCATATGACTGTTCTCGTAAACGGCGAAGAGGAAGAAAGCGCGGACGCGCACGAGCATCACCACGGCCATGATCACGAACATCATCATGATCACGATCACGAGCATCATCACGACCACGATCACGAACATCATCATCACGGCAGCATGCATGAAATCGAACATATTGTCCGGGACCATCTTGCCGTTTCCGACAAGGTTAAAGAGGATATTCTCGCCGTATACGGCCTGATTGCCGATGCGGAAAGCCAGGTGCACGGCGTTCCGGTAAGCGACATTCATTTTCATGAAGTCGGTACCATGGACGCCCTGGCGGACGTCACCGCGGTCTGCCTTCTTATGGAGCGTATCGCCCCGGATGAAGTCTTTGCCTCTCCCGTGCATGTGGGAAGCGGCCAGGTGCATGCGGCCCACGGCATCCTGCCCGTCCCGGCACCGGCCACCGCGCTCATCTTAAAAGACGTGCCCGTTTACGGCGGCAGCATCAGGGGCGAACTCTGCACCCCCACCGGCGCGGCCCTCCTGAAGCATTTCGTCACAAGGTTCGGCGATATGCCTGTCATGCAGATGGAGAAGATCGGCTACGGCTGCGGCAAAAAGGATTTCGAAGCCGCCAACTGCGTACGCGCCATTCTGGGAAAATCCAGCCGCTCCACCGGTACGGTCATCGAACTCTTCTGCAATATTGACGATATGACCCCCGAAGCCCTTTCCTTTGCCATGGAACAGCTTTTTGCCGGCGGTGCCCTGGAAGTGTTTACCACGCCCGTAGGAATGAAGAAATCCAGGACCGGCATACTGCTTTCCGTCATGTGCAGGGAAAATGACCGGGATAAGATAGTCGGGCTGATTTTCCGGCATACCACCACCATCGGTATCCGGGAGCAGGTAAGCAAACGGTATACCTTGGACCGCCGGATTGAAACCGTGGAAACGCCCTTCGGCCCGGTCCGCAGGAAGATCTCCGAAGGCTACGGTGTAAAACGCGGTAAATACGAATACGAGGATCTCGCCGAAATCGCCCGCACCAGGGGAATTTCCATCCGGGAGATCCTGGAAGAACTGAACTGATTGTTTGCAAATCCCTGACCTTATGTTATAATGTGATGCCGAGGGTTCCGCAGGTCTCCTTAGACGGTAAGCCTGCGGAACCTTTTATAAAAAAATACATTACTTTTAAGGAGTGCTGATATTATGAGTTTACTGACTGACTGGAGAGACAAAGCCTACGCGGCGGACGCGGATCCGAAAAAGCTGAACGCCCTTTGGGAGGATTATTTCGCCCGTGAAAAGGAGATTTACAAGCAGCTTCTGGCCAATCCCGACGAAGAAGTGAAGGGCACCGTAAAAGAGCTGGCTGAAAAATACGATATGACCATCGAGCTGATGACAGGCTTCCTGGACGGTATCGACGACAGCCTTGTCACTTCCAACAACCTGGAAGAGATGACCGAGGACAGCGTGGTTTCCCTGGCCTTTGACAAGGAAAAGCTTTACAAGAATATGGTCGGCGCAAGGGCTGACTGGCTCTACGGCCTTGAAGAGTGGAACGCCATCTTCGACGAGGAAAAACAGAAAGAGCTCTACAAGGAGCAGAAGAAGTCCGGCACCGTAGTGAAGGACAAAAAGATCGGCAGAAACGATCCCTGCCCCTGCGGCAGCGGCAAGAAATACAAATACTGCCACGGCAGAGCTTAAAAGCTGCTGTTTCCTTAAATGCAGCAAGGAGGAACAAGAGGAATGATTCTTGCCATTGACGTGGGCAATACCAACGTGGTGCTGGGCTGTATCCGGGCGAAAAAGATCCTTTTCATTGAACGGATTTCCACAGACCGGAACAAAACAGCGGCAGAATATGCCATTATGATCAAATCCATCCTGGAGATTCACCAGCTGGATATGGGCGAACTGGAAGGCGGCATTATTTCCAGCGTTGTGCCCGAAATCACCTATGAGCTGAGACGCGCCACCAGGCTTCTCATCGGAAAAGACCCCATCATCGTAGGCCCCGGCATCAAAACCGGCCTGAATATCCTGCTGGACGATCCTGCCCAGCTGGGCAGCGATATGCTGGTGACCGCGGTTGCGGCCATGAGCGAGAACAAGCTGCCTGTCATTATCGTGGATCTGGGCACCGCCACCACTTTAAGCCTCATCAATGAAAAGCGGCAGTTCATGGGCGGCATGATTTTCCCGGGCATCCGGACCGCTTTGAATTCCCTGGTCAGCAGCACGTCCCTGCTGCAGCAGATCAGCCTGAATTCACCGAAGAAGGTCATCGGCACCAATACCATCGACTGCATGAAGAGCGGCATTATTTACGGCAATGCCGCCATGATCGACGGACTGGTGGACCGGATTGAAGCCGAAGTGGGCGAATGCACCGTGGTGGCAACCGGCGGCCTTGCAAAGAGCATTTCAAAACACTGCCGGCACAAGATCATCCTGGACAACGACCTCCTTTTGAAAGGCTTAAGGATTATTTACGAGAAAAATACCTGAGGATAACATGAAGGACATCTATACGGAAAAAACCAGAAAAGCCCTGGCAGCCGCAAAGGAAGCGGCCTGGCGTCTCGGACATGCCTACATCGGCACCGAGCACCTGCTGCTGGGGCTTCTCGAAGAGCCCGGCTCCACTGCCGGCGCACTTCTGGCGGAATTCGGCATTACGGAGGAGAAGATTACAGAACTTATCTGCACGCTGATTTCCCCGAAAAATGAAAACAGGCCTGTGAAGAAGAAAGATCTTGCTTTTTCACCGCGGGCAGACTATACCCTGGAACGCGCAAAGGCGGAAATGAACCGTTTCTCGGACAAGTCCTTAGGCACCGGCCATATCCTGATGGCCATGCTGCAGGAGCTGGACGGTACCGCCTCCAGGCTTCTTTTTTCCGCGGGCGTGGAGCTTCCCCGGCTTTATACAGCGCTGTGGGTTTCCATGGGTCTTGACCCGGCCGAAGCCACAGAGGATTTCAACGCGCATGTGCAGGGCAATACCGGCCCCGGCAGCACGCCCACCGTCAACCAGTACAGCAGGGATCTGACCGAACTGGCCGCAGGCGGAATGCTGGATCCGGTCATCGGCCGGGAGGCTGAAATCACCCGGCTTATCCAGATCTTAAGCCGCAGGACCAAGAACAACCCCTGTCTGACCGGCGAACCCGGCGTGGGCAAAACCGCCATCGTGGAAGGCCTGGCTGCCCGGATGGCCGCCGACCTGGTTCCCGAAAGCCTGAAGGGCAAAAGGCTGGTCCGTCTGGACCTGTCCGGCATGGTGGCAGGCTCCAAATACCGGGGTGATTTCGAAGCCCGCATCAAGGGCGTTATCGACGAAATTACAGGCGCCGGCAACATCATCCTGTTCATCGACGAGCTGCACACCATTATCGGCGCCGGCGGCGCGGAAGGCGCGCTCGATGCCTCCAATATTTTAAAACCCGCCCTCTCCCGGGGCGAGATCCAGGTCATCGGTGCCACCACCCTGGAAGAATACCGCAAATACATTGAGAAAGACGCTGCCCTGGAGCGTCGTTTCCAGCCGGTTTCCGTGGAAGAACCCGACGAAGAACAGTCCATTGCCATCCTGAAGGGCTTAAGGCCCCTGTATGAGAAACATCACGGACTGACCATATCGGATGAGGCCGTGGAAGCCGCCGTGCGCATGAGCAAACGGTATGTGGCAGACCGGTTCCTGCCGGACAAGGCCATCGACGTCATGGACGAATCCGCCGCGGTGGTGCATTTAAAGGAAATGACCGATCCGGACAGCATTACGAAGCTGGAGCTGGCCTTTTCGGAGATGTCCAGGGAAAGAGAAACCGCGCTGAAGGAAGGGCGGTTTGAAGACGCGGGAAAACTGTCCGCAAAGCTGAACAGGGAAAAAGACAGGCTGGAAAAGGCCCGCAAAGGCTTTTCCTCCAAACTGGACAATAAAAATATCGTCGTCACCGCCGAGGACGTGGCCAAAACCGTCTCCGGCTGGACGAAAATCCCGGTAAGCCAGCTTGCGCAGGAAGAATCCCGGCGTCTGGCAAAGCTGGAAGAAAAACTGCATGAGAGGGTCATCGGCCAGAACGAGGCCGTCACAGCCGTTTCCCGGGCCATAAAAAGAGGCCGGGTCGGTTTAAAGGACCCCGCCCGGCCAATTGGTTCTTTTCTGTTTTTAGGACCCACAGGCGTGGGCAAAACCGAGCTTTCCAAGGCATTGGCGGAGGCCGTCTTCGGCCAGGAATCCGCCATGATCCGGATCGATATGTCCGAATACATGGAAAAGCACAGCGTATCCAAAATCATCGGTTCGCCGCCCGGCTATGTGGGTTACGATGAGGGCGGCCAGCTGTCCGAGAAGGTGCGCCGCAATCCTTACAGCGTACTGCTTTTCGATGAAATCGAAAAAGCCCATCCGGACGTGTTCAACATCCTGCTGCAGGTGCTGGACGAAGGACACATCACAGATGCCCAGGGCCGCAGCGTGGATTTCAAGAATACCTGCATCATCATGACCTCCAACGCCGGCGCCCAGTCCATCATCACGTCCCGGAAGCTGGGTTTTGTCACCGGGGATACCGGCAGGCAGGACTACGAGTTCATGAAAAGCCAGGTGATGGAGGAAGTCCACCGTATCTTCAAGCCGGAATTCCTGAACCGTATCGACGAAATCATCGTCTTCCACGGTCTGGACAAGGGCCATATGGCGGATATCCTGAAGCTGCAGCTCCGGATTCTGACCGACCGCTGCCGCGAACAGATGCAGCTGAAGCTTAAATTCACCGCCGCTGCCAAACAGCAGCTGGTGGATTCCAGCTTTGATCCGAAATACGGCGCCAGGCCGTTAAAGCGGGCCATCCAGACCAATATCGAGGATGCCCTGGCCGAGCAGCTCATCACCGGCGCCGTTGCCCGGGGCGACACCGTAACCGTAGGATTTTCCAAAGGCAAGTACACCTTCAGCAGCAGGAAAACTAAATGAGAAACAGTCTGGCGGTCATGAAAATGGCCGCCATTGTTTTGCCGTCGGTGATTTCGCCTTCCATAATCTGCTTCACCACTTCGGTTAAAGGCACCTGGATCAGGTTGATAAATTCGTCTTCGTCCAGATCCCGGCCCGTTTTGATAAGATCGCGGGCCAGATAAAGGCTTATGACCTCATCGCTGTAGGCTGCGGCCGGAGTATAGTCCCCTATCTTTGCCCAGCTTTCCGCTTCGTAGCCGGTCTCTTCCTTCAGCTCCCTTTTTGCCGCCGCCAGCCGGTCTTCATCGGGACTGTCCAGCTTGCCGGCGGGGATTTCAGTTACAATCCGGCCCACCGGATACCGGAACTGGCGCTCCAGGATCACACAGCCGTCTTCGGTCATGGGCACCACGGCAACCGCGCCGGGATGGGTGAAATATTCCCGCACCGCCGTCTTTCCGTCCGGCAGGGTTACTTCGTCTTTCCGCACATGCAGAAGCGCGCCGTCAAAGACGGACTCCCCTGATATTTTCACTTCCTCAAGCTGTCTGATTTCCTCTTCATCCATTGCGCTGCTCTCCTGTTTTATTTCTTTCCGGTATGCCGTCAATTTCATCTACAGCTTTTCCAACTTCGCGAAGGAGGCGAACATCCGCTTCCTTCCCGCCGTATCAAAATCCACCGTTACCTCAAAATCCTTGGAACCGTTGACGATCTCCGCCACCGTGCCTTCACCGAATTTCCGGTGCAGAACCCGGTCCCCTACACCGTAGGAAAGGGAAGTCTCCCGTTCCACCTTGAACTGTTTCGGCGTAAAGCCCGCCGGCATTTTGCCCAGTGAATGGCTGCCCGCATATTTTCCCTTGCCGGAAGCGCCGTTCACATATCCCAGGCTTCCGAAGCCGCCGGAGGCATGCCGCGGTTCTTCCTTTTTCCGCGCGGCAACCGCGCCGCCTTTTATGTCCAGCAGATAATCGGGAATTTCCTTCACAAACCGGCTGACGGCATGACCTTCCGTCTCTCCCATCATCATCCGAAGCTTTGCGCCGGTAAGCGTCAGCGTCTTCTTCGCCCGGGTAAAGCCCACATAGGCCAGCCTTCTCTCCTCTTCCAGCGCGGAAGGATCCACGTCGTAAATGGTCCGGAAGCCGGGGAAAAGCCCGTCCTCCATGCCGGTAATATACACATGCTCGAATTCCAGGCCCTTGGCGGAATGAATGGTCATCAGCACCAGGCTGTCCCTGTCCTCCGACAGCTCATCGATATCCGCCACCAGGGCCACTTCCTCCAGGAAGCCGGAAAGCGTCGGGTTCTCCGCTTCTTTTTCGTAGAGCGCCGCCTTTGATACCAGCTCGTTCAGGTTTTCCAGACGGTCGATGGACTCGTCCGTACCGTCAGCCTCAAGCTTGGCGGTATATCCGGAATCCTGGCAGACAGTCTGTATCAGTTCGGTAACCGGCATCGTTGGCGCAATCGTGCGGAAACGCAGGATCAGGCCGGTGAAAAGTCTGACTTTCTTTAAGGCACTTCCGATATCCGGAATGTTTTCCGCATACACCAGTGCTTCGAAAAACGAACTGCCGCGCCGCGCGGCAAAATCCGTCACCCGGTCAATGCTGGTTTTGCCGATTCCCCGTTTGGGAACGTTGATAATTCTTTTTACCGCCAGGTCGTCCCGGCCGTTGGCTATGGTCTTTAAATAAGCCAGGATATCCTTGATTTCCTTCCTGGCGTAGAAGTTCACACCGCCGATGATCTTGTAGGGAACCGATTTCGCGATGAGCTGCTCCTCCAGTGCCCGGGACTGGGCGTTGGTCCGGTACAGGATGGCAAAATCGCTGTAGTTCGCACCGTTTAAGACCGCCCGTTTAATGTCGGAAGCCACGCCGGCAGCTTCTTCCCGGCCGGTCTCGTACTGGCAGAAAACCACCTTCCTGCCCTCTTCCGCAGCTGTCCAGAGTACCTTTTCCCTTCTTTCACGGTTGTTTTTTATGACTTCGTTGGCCACGTCCAGGATGGCGCCGGTGGACCGGTAGTTCTGCTCCAGCTTTATCACCTTCGCCTTCGGGAACACCTTTTCGAAATCCAGGATATTGGAAATATCCGCCCCGCGGAATTTGTAAATGGACTGATCGTCGTCCCCCACCACACAGAGATTTTTGTGCTTTTCCGCCAGGAGGCTTACAAACTTAAACTGCACACCGTTGGTATCCTGGTACTCGTCCACCATGATGTATTTCAGCCTGTCCCGGTACATTTCCAGCACCTGGGGCTTTTTTTCGAACAGTTCCACGGTTTTTACCAGCAGGTCATCAAAATCCAGGGCGTTGTTTTTCCTGAGGCGCTCCTCATAGGCCCGGTAAGCCGCGGCATAGACGTCGTCGTCCCGGCTTGCGGCCTCCGCTTCCATGTCTTCCACGGAAAGCATTTTGTTTTTCGCCGCGGAAATCACTGAAAGTGCGCCTCTTACGGTGAAACGCTTCGAATCCACGTTCATTTCCGCAAGGACCGCCTTCATCACGGTTTTGCTGTCGTCGGTGTCATATATGGAAAAATCCGTACCGTAGCCGATACGGTCGATGTATCTGCGTAATATACGTGCACAGGCGGAATGGAAGGTGGAAACCCACACGCTTTCCGCACCGTGTCCCGCAATCCGGTTTACCCTTTCGCGCATCTCGGAAGCGGCTTTGTTTGTAAAGGTGATGGCCATGATATTCCAGGGATCCACGCCGCAGTCCTGCATCAAATACGCGATGCGGTAGGTCAGCACCCGGGTTTTGCCGGAGCCCGCCCCGGCGATAATCAAAAGAGGCCCTTCCGTACATCTGACGGCCTCTGCCTGTCTGTCGTTTAATACCGAAAAATCCATTGGTCTCCTTTTTGTATCCCGCACCGTAGGAAAGGTAATTCCCCGGCAGAGAAAGAACCGCCGAAGGCCAGGCAACGACGGTTCTTCTGATGATAATCTCAAAAAAGTGAGTATCTGTAACCTTTTGATTATTTAAGCAGATCCTCGCCGGGGCCCATCATCGGGATATCCACAGCGGTAGCATCCTTCAGGTAGAACAGGCCGAGCTTGTTGCCGGTCTCTTCATTATAGATCTTCTTCAGGAAGGGGCTGGCTTCCACAACAGCAGCAGCCTTCGCTTCATCGGTAATCAGAACGGCAGTGCCGGTATAACGCAGCCAGTGTCCGCCTTCGCCTAGGGCTACAACTTCACATTTCGGGTTCTTCTCAAGCTGTTTGTAAACATCCTTGAAGGTGCCTACGCCGAATGTTACTTCGCCGTCAAGCTCAAAGGCCATGCCAAGGGGACGAACCTTCGGCTGATCGCCGTCACAGGTAGCAAGATAAAATGTACCGGCTTTGTTTAAGAAATCCAGAACTTTACTCATAATGTTTCCTCCTTAATCTTCTGTCAGAGTGTTACAGATATTCATTACCTTTCTATTATAAACATTTCTTTCCGCAAGTGCAAGACCGCTTTTTTCCATACTGCAGCTGGCTATGTAAATCACATGTATTCTTAAAATTGAACAGCAGCTGTTCCGGCAGAAGAACGGCCGGCTGCACCGTCCGGCAATACCGTTGAACTGTCTGGCTGGTTATAGTACGAAGATAAAGACGAAATTGCAGAATCTTGGCAGTACCGGCAAAAATAGTGTATGTTGAAAGCGCTGTGTTTGTGACTGCAATTCCCGGCAGACCGTATTGGAACGTTTTTCACGACGAATGTGACCTACGGGCTGCGTGAATCTCAGTCACATAACACATCATTTCTAATATAGTTTTTTTGAAGTCAAGCTTTGCGCCTGCATCACCGGGACAGTTCCCGGATTTCCTCTTCGGTATACCCCAGGGCCGACAGGACCTCTTCGGTCTGGCTTCCCTTCGGGTAACCTGCATGCCGGTAGACAGGCGGGCATTTGGACAGCTTGACTGCCGTGCCCATCTGGCGGACGGAATAATCCGTCCCGGGTACCGGCACGTCCACCACCGCGCCGCGGGCCGATGCATGGGGATCCGCCGCTGTTTCCGCAAATGTGAGCACCGGCTCCACGCAGGCGTCTGTCTTATCAAACAGCTCCACCCATTCCTTAAGCGGCCTGGTTATGATGATTTCTTTCAGCTTTGCCTTGAAAAAGGCCTCCCCTTCCGGTGTGGCAAGAATCTTCTGGTCCGCGTACTCCGGCAGGTTCAAAGTTTCGCACAAAGCCCGGAAAAACTTCGGCTCCAGGGAGGCAATACTTAAATATCTGCCATCGGCGGTTTCGTAGAAATCATACATGCCGCCGCCGTTTAAGCGCTCCTCGTCCCGCACTGGCTCCCTGCCGCCTGCCAGGTAAACCGCGCCGTCCATGCCGTTGAAGGGAATCACGCCGTCGTACATGGAAACGTCCACATACTGGCCCTCTCCCGTCATATCCCGGTAATGCACCGCTGCCAGGATGCCGATAATCGTATAAAGGGAACCGCCGCCCACATCGCTGATCTGCATGTTGGACAGGGCCGGACCGGTGCTTTTACGGCCTGCGGCGGCCATGTTTCCGGACAATGCCAGGAAATTCATGTCGTGGCCTGCCCGGCTGGCCCTCGGGCCGGTCTGGCCGTAGCCGGTCAGGGAACAGTAGATAAGCTCCGGGCAGATTTCCTTTAAGGAATCATAATCCAGCCCGAATTTTTTCATAACCCCGGGACGGAACTGCTCCAGGATAATGTTGTAGCCTTCTTCGGTGATGAGCTTTTTCACCGCTTCGGCAGCCTCCGGTTTCTTAAGATTCAGGATGATGCTTCTTTTGTTGCGGTCAATCCACGCTGCGGCGGCGGAGCTTTCCGTACCGGGAAGCTTCGGGCCCCAGAGCGTTACGATATCCGGCTTGCCCGGCGCGGTCACCGTCAGTACGTCGGCGCCTAAATCCGCCAGGGTCAGTGTTGCGAACGGCCCCGGAAGCAGTGTGGAAAAGTCCAGTATTTTCAGTCCGTGCAGTGCATCCATTATTATAGTCTCCTTTTTTGTCATCTCCGGCTTCTGCCGGTTATTTCTGTCATATAACGGATTTTTTCCGCAAGGGAAGGCGTAAGTGCGTCTCCCTCCATCCGCCACGCCCAGTTGCCTTCCGGCACGCCGGGCACATTGATGCGGCCTTCCGCACCAAGGCAGAGCCAGTCAGCCATCTGCGCCACGAAAATGAACGCCGCAGATGCCATGCCGCCCCGGATAAGCCCGGCGGCAATCCCCTCTTCCTCATTAAGGCCCAGATACGCTGCGGCTTTGCGCCGTTCCGCGTCTTCTGCGTGTTCAAACCAGTCCCGGGCCGTGGTATTGTCGTGGGTTCCCACATAGCAGACACAGTTTTTCCCGTACCGGTGGGGCAGGTAGCTGCTCTCCGAAGCCGGGTCAAAGGCAAATTCCAGAACCTTCATGCCGGGAAGCCCGCTTTTCTCCAGCAGCTCATACACATCCGGGGTAAGGATGCCCAAATCCTCCGCGATAAACTGCCTGTCGTAAAACCAGCCTGTCAGGACGCTTACCAGATCCATGCCGGGGCCGGGCCGCCAGCGGCCCTCCTTCGCGCTTTCCGCACCGGATTTTACCGCCCAGTAGCTTGCCAGTCCCCGGAAATGGTCAATCCTTAAGACATCATACAGGCGGAAGGCCGCATACACCCGGCGGATCCACCAGCCATAGCCGTCAGTCTTCATCTTCTCCCAGTCATACAAAGGATTGCCCCACAGCTGCCCTTCTTCCGAGAAATAATCCGGCGGCACGCCTGCAGTTTCCTTCGGGCAGTTTTTCTCATCCAGCTCAAACATGGAAGGCTCGCTCCAGACATCCGCACTGTCCAGGGATACATACACAGGCATGTCGCCGATGATGAGCACGCCTTTGCCGTTGGCATATTCCTTCAGGGCCTTCCACTGCTTAAAGAAGAGATACTGGATATATTCGGTAACGGCAATCCTGTCCGCCAGCGCGTCAGCATGCTTCTCCAAAGCCTCCGGTTTTCTAAGCCGGATGCCCTCCGGCCAGTCAAGCCAGGCCGCACCGTTGTAATATTCCCTGCAGGCCATGTAAAGCGCGTAGCCGGAAAGCCAGGAGGCTTCGGCTTTGCGGAAGGCTTCAAAAGCTTCCTCTTTTTTCGCAAGCCCTCTTTCCGCAGCCTTTTCCAGCAGTGCATATTTGGCCGGAACAAGGTTGACATAATCAATTTTTCCCTTCTTCCTGCAGCATGGAAGGGCCGCAAAATCCGACAGCTCCCCTTCTGTTAAAAGGCCGTCCTCCGCCAGAAGGGCCGGGTCGATAAACAGGGGATTTCCCGCAAAGGAGGAATAGACGGAATAGGGGGAATTGCCTCCTCCTGCAGGATTTAAGGGCAGGATCTGCCACAGGCTCTGGCCCGCATCTGCCAGGAAATCCGCGAAATCATATGCAGATTTGCCGAAGGTTC
Source organism: Eubacterium sp. (assembly GCA_017433825.1). GTDB lineage: Bacteria > Bacillota > Clostridia > Lachnospirales > Lachnospiraceae > Alectryocaccobium. The sequence goes on from JAFRGL010000013.1 coordinate 204,584, forward strand.
CGGCACCGTAAGGCCCGGGCAGGGAAAACACCGGCAGAAGTATGCCGGCATATCTGTTTGTCACGTCAAGCATGATTTATTCCTTACTGTAATCTTAAAAAACGGCTTCCGGTCATTTACCGGAAACCGTTTTTCAATCAGAACGTTTTTTAGTTCAGTTTGCCCTTTGCGGTCTCTGCAAGGGCTGCGAAACCTTCCTTGTCATTGACAGCCATGTCAGCCAGGATCTTCCTGTTCAGGGAGATCTCAGCCAGCTTCAGGCCGTACATGAACTTGCTGTAGGACAGGCCGTTCATTCTGGCAGCTGCGTTGATACGGGCAATCCAGAGCTGACGGAACTGGCGCTTGCGCTCTTTCCTGCCGGCAAATGCGTTTGCAAGAGCACGCATAACGGACTGCTTGGCGATTCTGTACTGTTTGCTTCTGGCTCCTCTGTAACCCTTGGCCAGCTTTAATACGCGATTATGTTTTTTTCTGGCGTTTAATCCGCCTTTAATTCTTGCCATTGTTCATCTTCCTCCTGTCTCTTTCTTAGATGTAGGGCCTGATCTTCTTCATGTTCTTCACATTGGTGGGATCTGCTACGGTCTGTTTTCTGAGGTTACGTTTCCTCTTCTGAGACTTTTTGGTCAGAATATGGCTCTTGTAAGCTTTATTACGTACTAACTTACCGGTTCCGGTAACTTTGAAGCGCTTCGCTGCAGCTCTGCTTGTTTTCATCTTGGGCATGTTGGTTTTCCTCCTTGTTATCCGTTGCGTTTTTCGGCCAGTATCATGGTCAGGCTCCTGCCTTCCACCTTCGGCTGTCTCTCGATAACCGCGATATCGGCCAGTTCTTCGGCAAAATCTGTCAGAATGTGTCTGCTCGCGTTCATATGGGCAATCTCTCTTCCGCGGAAGCGCAAGGTTACCTTAACCTTGTCTCCCTTTGTGAGAAATTTCCGCGCGGCTCCTACCTTAGTGTTCAAGTCATTGGTGTCAATGTTGGGGGAAAGACGCACTTCCTTAAGCTCGGTTACCTTCTGCTTCTTTTTTGCTTCTTTCTCCTTACGAGCTAATTCGTACCTGTATTTTCCGTAATCAATAATCTTGCAGACCGGCGGTTTCGCCGTCGGCGCGATTTTCACAAGGTCAAGCTCTGCCTCCAATGCAATGGCATAAGCTTCCTTCGCGGACATAATGCCGAGCTGTTCGCCATGTACTCCAATCAGGCGGACTTCCTTGTCACGGATCTGCTCGTTAATCATCAATTCGCTAATAGTAGTTTACCTCCCTTTGATTCCACCAATACCTCCGTCCGCTTTCCACAAAAAAAGCGGACAGTCAAACTATCCGCAAATCAGCAATCAAAGAATTAATCTTCGGTCTATTTAACCATAGTCACGCGCTTATGCTATGGTGAGAGCGGATACTCTGCTTTGTTTTACCTCGGATAATTTACCATAAGGCAAAATGCCTGTCAAGAAAAATTTTGAGAAAGTTACAGCAGCAGTTTGACAAATATCCCCAGTTTCTTCATAATTATAACAGAAATCCGAATGAAAAGGAACGGTAACAGTTATGCGTTATTATATCGGAATTGATCTGGGGACTTCAGCGGTGAAAATCCTGCTGGTGGATGCGGCCGGCACCGTTGTCAGGACAGTAACGAAGGAATACCCCTTATATTTCCCCCATCCGGGATGGTCCGAGCAGGAACCGGACGACTGGTGGAACGCCGTATCCGAAGGTATCCGCGAGCTGACAAAGGATGCCTGCGCGGAGAATATCTGCGGCATCGGCACAGCCGGGCAGATGCACGGCCTGGTGGTGCTGGATGAAAAGGATGAAGTTATCCGGCCCGCCATCCTGTGGAACGACGGCCGTACCTCTGCGGAAACAGCCTGGCTGAATGAAAAAATCGGCAGGGAGAAGCTGTCCTTGCTGACAGCCAATATCGCCTTTGCCGGCTTTACCGCGCCGAAAATCCTGTGGATGGCAAAAAACGAGCCTGAAAACTTCGCCCGCATCGCGAAAATCATGCTTCCCAAGGATTACATCAACTACAGACTGACCGGCGTGCATGCCTGCGACTACTCCGATGCCTCCGGCATGCTTCTGCTGGATGTGAAAAACCGCTGCTGGTCGGAAGAAATGCTTGAAATCTGCGGCGTAAAGCGCGGACAGATGCCGCAGCTTTTTGAAAGCTTCGACGTCATCGGCACCGTAACCCCCGGTATTGCGGAAAGCCTGGGGCTTCCCCCTTCCGTTAAAGTCGTTGCCGGCGCAGGAGACAATGCCGCTGCCGCAGTGGGCACCGGTACGGCCGAAGACGGCAGCTGCAACATTTCCCTGGGCACCAGCGGGACGATTTTCATCGTATCGGACAGTTTCCGCATGGACCCGAACAATGCCCTGCATGCCTTTGCCCACGCAGGCGGCAACTACCACCTGATGGGCTGCATGCTTTCCGCAGCCAGCTGCAACAAATGGTTCTGCTCCGATATTCTGAAAACGGAGGACTATGAAGCCGAACAGGCCGGAATTACCGAAGAAATGCTGGGCACTGATTCCGTCTTCTTCCTCCCCTATCTGATGGGGGAACGCAGCCCGATTAACGACACGGACGCGCGGGGGACGTTCATCGGCATGACCATGGACACTTCCCGCTGTGATATGGTCCAGGCCGTGCTGGAGGGTGTGGCCTTTGCCATCCGGGACAGCTTCGAAGTGGCAAAAAGCCTGGGGCTTGCCATTGAATCCTCCAAGCTGTGCGGGGGAGGCGCCAAATCCCCGCTCTGGCAGAAAATCCTGGCCAATGTCTTAAATATCCCGCTGGACATTCCCGAAGCGGAGGAGGGCCCGGGTTACGGCGCCGCAATGCTGGCCATGACTGCCGGAGGCGAATATCCGGACGTCAAAACCTGCGCGGAAACACTGGTGAAAATAAAAACAAGGATAAATCCGGACGCCGCTCTTGCGGCCCGCTACGAAAAGCAGTATCATAAATTCCGGAAAATATACCCTGCGGTAAAAGAACTTTTTCAGGAGGTTAAAGAATAATGAACAACATTCCCGAAGTTAAACTCGGCGTCATCGCGGTCAGCCGCGACTGCTTCCCCATTGCCCTTTCCATCCGCCGCAGACAGGCAGTCTGCGCGGCGTATAAAGGCGAGCTGTACGAATGCCCGGTTACCGTTGAAAACGAAGCCGATATGATGAAGGCTGCCGAAGATGTCCGCAAAGCCGGCTGCAACGCCCTGGTGGTATTCCTGGGCAATTTCGGTCCGGAAACCCCGGAAACCCTGCTGGCCCGCTATTTCCACGGTCCCTGCATGTTCGTGGCCGCTGCGGAAGGCGACGGCGACCTGATTAACGGCCGCGGCGACGCATTCTGCGGCATGCTGAACTGCTCCTACAACCTGGGAATGCGCCACCTTCCCGCCTATATTCCGGAATACCCGGTGGGCACCGCGGAAGATATCGCAAAAATGATCGCTGATTTCGTTCCCATTGCCAGGGCAGTCATCGGCGTAAAGTCCTTAAAAATCATCACCTTCGGTCCCAGGCCGCAGGATTTCTTTGCCTGCAACGCGCCGATTAAGGGTCTGTATGAGCTGGGTGTGGAAATCGAGGAAAACAGCGAACTGGATCTTCTGGTAAGCTACCGCGAGCATGCGGACGATCCCCGTATCGAAGACGTCTGCAAGGACATGGCCGAGGAGCTGGGTGCGAAGGGCAACAATTACCCGGACCTCCTGCCCCGCATGGCGCAGTTTGAGCTCACCCTTCTGGACTGGGCTGAAAACCACAAAGGCGCCCGCAAATACGTGGCCTTCGCAGACAAATGCTGGCCCGCTTTCCCGAAGGAGTTCGGTTTTGAGCCCTGCTTCGTGAACAGCCGCCTGGCGTCCAGGGGCATCCCGGTATCCTGCGAGGTGGACATCTACGGCGCTTTAAGCGAATACATCGGCGCCTGTGTTTCCGCTGACGCCGTTACCCTGCTCGACATCAACAATTCCGTGCCTGCCTCCATGTGGGAAGCCGAAATCAGGGGCAAATACGATTACGCCCTCACCGATACCTTCATGGGCTTCCACTGCGGCAATACGCCCAGCTGCAAAATGTGCGCTGACCGTGCCGTGAAATACCAGCTCATCCAGCACCGTCTCCTGGAGCCGGAAGGCAGCACGCCTGACTTCACCCGCGGCACCCTGGAAGGCGACATCGCCGCCGGGGACATTACCTTCTTCCGCCTCCAGTGCGACAGCGAAGGCGTCCTCAGGAGCTACATCGCCCAGGGCGAGGTTCTTCCCGTAGCCACGACCAGCTTCGGCGGCATCGGCGTATTCGCCATTCCCGAAATGGGCCGTTTCTACCGTCATGTACTGATCGAGAAACATTTCCCGCATCACGGTGCTGTGGCATTCGGCCATGTGGGCAAATCCCTCTTCGAAGTATTCAAGTTCCTGGGTGTGGGCGATATTTCTTACAACAGGCCGAAGAGCCTGCCTTACGCAACGGAGAATCCCTGGGCGTAAGGGAAAGCTTTCATTGACTTTTGGCCGTTCTTTCAGTACAATAAGGCCCATATACCATTCCAAAACGAAAAAAGGAGCTTTACTTAATGAATGATTATCTGATTTTCACCGATTCCTCGGCAGACCTGCCCCATCATATTTTTGAAGAGTATGATCTCCGCATCATCCCCATGGAATATGTGGTAGACGGTAAAACCTTTACCTGCCATACGGAATCGCCGGATCATGACAAGCATTGCGACGAGCTTTTCGCAGCCCAGAAAAAGGGCGCTGAAGTACATACTTCCCAGATTACCCCGTTCGCCTATGTCGAGGCCTGGGAGCAGCTGCTGAAAGAAGGCAATGACATTCTCTACCTGTGCATGTCTTCCGGCCTGACCTCCACCTTCGACAATGTGCAGACTGCCGTACAGCAGCTGAAGGAGGACTACCCGGACAGAAAACTTATCGCGGTGGACACCCTTTCCGCCACCCAGGGCCAGGGCATTATGTGCACCGCAGCCCTCATGAACCGGGCCGCCGGCATGTCCATCGAAGAAAATGCCGCCTGGGTTGAGGAGAACCGCAAATACATGTGCCACCGTTTCATGGTAGGCGACCTGAATTACCTGCACAAGGGCGGCCGTGTATCCGGTGCTGTCGCGGTTGTGGGCACCATGCTGAACATCAAGCCCATGCTCATCATCAATGACGAGGGCAGGCTGGACGTAGTGGCAAAGGTCCGCGGCCAGAAGCCGGCTGTAAAGCGCCTGATTACCGATTATCAGAAGGAAATGGGCGTACCGGATTTACCGAAGCTTATCTACATCGGCCATACTTCCCTGTATGAGGAAGTGGAGGTCTTAAAGAAACAGATTGAGGAAATCGCCGAACCGGGCACCATCGTGGAGTGCGTAAACTTAGGCCCCATCATCGGCGCCCACATCGGACCGTCCTTCTTCTCCGTATGCGGCTGGGGCTTCCACCGCAGAATTGAGGGATAAAAAGTAAAAAGAGAAATAAAAAAAGACTGTTGCATCTCAGTGACGGTGCAACAGTCTTTTTTATTTACTCGTAGGCGTCGGAAAGGAAAATGAGACGCACGACCCTGGTGATGCAGTCGGTCAGTGCTTTTCTGTCCAGGGTGCCGTCCGCCAGGGCCGCCAGGATGTTTTCCCGGTCGGCATACTGTCCGGGCATGACAAGGTCATTTCCGGCCCTCATGCATCCGGCTGCGCAGCATTCATCGCCGGTTTCCGTGGTGGTCCAGTCGGTCATGATGGCGCCGTCGAAGCCGTTTTCGCAGCGGGCATATTTCATGCAGAGGTCATAATTGTTGGCCGCATGAATGCCGTTGATGCGGTTGTAGCTGGTCATGATGGATTTGGTGCCGCCCTCCCGGATGGCAATGCCGAATCCGCGCAGGTAGATTTCCCTCAAGGCCCGTTCGGACAGGATGCTGTCGGATGCCATACGGTCGTCTTCCTGGTTGTTGCAGGCATAATGCTTTATGGTGGTGAAGCATCCGGGCCTGCTCTGGACGCCCCTTGCCATGGCCGCAGCGGTTTTCCCGGCTATGAAGGGATCTTCGGAATAATACTCGAAGTTCCTGCCGCATAAGGGATCCCTGTGGATGTTCATGCCGGGGGCCAGCCAGAAGGTTACATGGAAAAGATTCATTTCCTCGGCGACAGCTTTGCCGATTTCTTCTACAAGCTCTTCATCCCAGGTCTGGGCCAGCAGCGTACCGATGGGGAATGCGGTGCAGAACTGGAAATACTCTTCACCTTCCGGCGCAGGGCCGTCATACATGAAGCCGCCGTCCATGGATGCCTCGAGGGGAAGCCTGGCAATCTGCCCGTCTTTTACATGATAGCTTCTGGTAAGCCTTAAGCCCGCCGGGCCGTCCGCCAGCACCACCGGCGCTACACCGTCTTCCGCTGCGATGCTGCTGGTTTCCGCCGCAGATCCGGGCACGGTTATACCCGCGGCTCCCAGTGCGCTGCCCTGCCCTTTCGCGGGTTCGCCGCAGGCAAGGGCTGCAAGTTTCTCATCAGAAAGGCCGGCGGCAAGCTCAGCCGCTTCGTCTTCCTGTTCCTTCCAGTCGTAATTTACAAACCAGCTGGGCAGGCCGCTTATATCATATTCAAACGCAGGCACATTTTCCGCCGCGGCTTCCATGGCTGCGAAATGCGCCGCCCGGACCGCGTCTTCCGGCTGCAGTTCCTCTATCTCCTGCTGCAGCGGGCAGATTTCCTCCACGAATTTCAGGTAATGGTCCCTTTCAAGCTTCAGCACCGCTGCGGGCTTCGCGTCCGCCAGGCTTCCGCCCAGGTAAAGCAGGTAGCCGCCTTTTTCCACCGCATAAGCACGGTTGGCTTTGTCAAAGGAGGCCAGTTCGTCCGGGCCGAACAGGAGACGCACCATGCAGCTTTCGCCCGGCGCCAGGGCAGATGTTTTCGCAAAAGCGACAAGCCTCCTGTATTCCTTCACCAGCGTACCCTTCGGAAGGCCCGCGTACAGCTGGACCACTTCCCGGCCGGCGTACGTACTGCCCGTATTGGTTACCTTTGCCTTCACGCACACCCTGCCTTCGCTGCCGAAGGTCAGGCCTTCGAATTCCGTCGTAAACTGTGTGTAGGAAAGTCCGTGGCCGAAGCTGTATTTTACGGGAATGTCAAAGCTGTCGAAATACCGGTATCCGACGAAAATGCCTTCCTTGTAGACTTCGTGCAACGTATCGCCGTCATTGCCGGAAAAAGCGGCTGCCGCCGGGTAATCCGTATAGGAAAGCGCCCAGGTATCCGTCAGTCTGCCGGAGGGCACCACGTCGCCGGACAGTACGTCCGCCACGGCATAACCGGCTTCCTGGCCGGGCTGCATGGCGTACAGGACAGCCTTAATCTGCGGGAATTCGTCCGTAAAGCCCAGGTCCACGATGCTGCCCGCGTTGATGATAACCACCACGTTTTTATACAGCGCGCAGGTCTGCGCCACCAGTTCCTTTTCCTCGTCACTTAAGTAATAATCGCCGCCTTCGGCCTTCCTGTCCTTGCCTTCGCCGGCCACACGCGCCAGTACAAATACGGCCGTATCGGCATCGGTTCTGGTAATGGCCGGTCCTGCGGGGAAGACAAAAGGATTCTCCGCGTAAGCAAAGAAAATGAATATCCCCTGTTCTTTTACAATCTTCTGGATTCTGTCCCGCCAGGCGTTGCGGGCGTCATTGTAAATCCGCCTGTAATCTTCAATCCAGTCCCTGCTGGTTATCTCAAAGCCTGATTCCGCCAGGCCTTCATAAATCGGGATGTTCCTGCGCTCATTGACGTCGCCTGAGCCGGTGCCGCCTTTGATGGTTACCGCCGCGCCGGAACCGAAAAGTGCGACTTTGCTGCCTTTTTGCAATGGCAGAAGGCCGCCTTCATTTTTCAGGAGCACCATGCCTTCGGCTGCCGCCCTTCTGGAAAGGGCCGCATGATCCAGCTCATACAGTTCCATCGTCAAATCCTTTGTTCCGGATAATACACGTTCTTTTATTTTTCTTGCCATACAAATCCTCCGGGTTTATCATAATAATGGACAGTAAACAGGCTGCCGCCTTATGACACCGCGTTATACATGCCGGACGGCCTTCCTCAAAAATGATTGTAACACAGGAGACACAAAGATGAAAGAAAAGAAACCCGGCAAGCCGGAATTTCCCAAAAAATTCGACGGTTTTTCCCAGTACCGGCCGCCGCTTTCCTTTGATTTGCTTGGCAGAAGCTTTACCTGCGTTATGGATTCCGGCTATGACTACGTGCTGAAATTCACCGATGAGAAAAAGCTTTCCTTCAAGGAAGCGGGAAAACGGGCCAAATCCTACGCCTATGAATGCCTGAAATGCGATGACCGGACCTATTTTGTGAACTTTGAACTGACGGGCAGCAATCCCCGGTGCGGCCTTTCCGTAGTACTGGATCTGGAGCAGGATCTGACCACCTTTGTCTTCGCCTGGACCGGACTGAATCCGAAACTGCCCAAACTGCCTTCCACCAGCATCGTCTTCGGGGCAGTTTTAAAAGAGGACGGCACCCTGGCGGAGCGCAGGCACGGTTATACCGCGGACCTGACCGGCCTTGCCATTCACTGGTATTACTCCACCATGGAGGTGGTGCATGTATACACCAGCGAGCGCTACTACCGCATCGCCCTGCCCCAGTCATTCCTGGATAAAATGGCGGCAAAAGGCACGCCCATCGAGGACGGCGGCCCAAGCCTCGTTCATTTCTTCGAGGAGCCGGCCAATTATGTGAAGATCAAGGACGGCATTTACCTGCTTTCCTTTGTGGAGGAGCAGATGCACCGGGAACTCGGCGCGGGCGGCAGCATGCTGTACCTGATGGATTTGAACCGGATGCATGACGTGGGCCGCGGTTTCGGCATCGGCTTCGACGGCAGGCCGGAAAACTACACCTTCGGCGCTTTCGGCGAGCCTGTGGAGCATGAGCTCATGGACAAACCCAGCTATTACTGGATACGTTAAGGAACCGGCAGATTTTGCATTTAGAATAAGGAGAATGAAAATGAAGAAGAATGCAGCTGAATTTCCCAAGAAATATGAAGGCCTTTCCCAGTACAGGCCTCCCCTGTGCTTCGAACTGACAGGCAGAAGCTTCACCCTTGTCATGGACTCAGGTTACGACTATGTAATGACGTTCAAAAGCGATGATGAGCTGACCTTCGGCAAGACAGAGGAAGAACCGAAAGCTTATGCTTACAACTGCCTGAAGGCGGACGACCGGATTTATTTCGTCAACTTCGAAATGACCGGCTCCAGCCCGCGTACGGGCCTTTCCGCCGTACTGGACCTGGAACAGGACCTGGTAACCTTCGTCTTTGCCTATGAAGGCCTGAACCCGAAAATGCCCCGGCTTCCTTCCCTGGAATATGTGTTCGGCGCGATTTTAAAGGAGGACGGTACGCTGGCGGAACGGCGTCACGGCTTTACCGCTGACATGGTGGGCATGTGCGTCCACTGGTACTACGCCACCCTCGAGGTTATCCATATCTATTCCAGCGAACGGTATTACCGGATTGCCATCCCCCAGTCCTTCCTTGACAAGATGGAAGCCAAAGGCACGCCCATGGAAGGCGGCGGCCCCGACACCGTGAATTTCTTCGAGGAGCCTGCCAGCTATATCAAGATAAAGGACGGCATTTATCTGTTTGCCTTCGTGGAGGAACTGATGGCCCGCAAACGCGGCAGCGGCAACTCCATGCTTTTTGTCATCAACCTGGACAGGATGCACGACGTGGGCAGAAGCTTCGGCTACAATGCCGACGGCGAGCGTGAAAACTACACCTTCGGCGCCGTCGGCGAGCCGGTGGAGCACGAGCTTGTGGACAAGCCCAGCATCTACTGGATTCGTTAACCGCCTGTAAATAAAAAGGCTGCCGCTTTCAAGCAGATTTCCTGCGGCACGCGGCAGCCTTTTATCTTTTCTTTTATCCGGGAGGAAGACTCATGCAGACCGGGGACAGACTGTATGTGTTCGACAATATCAAAGGCATCTTAATCTATCTCGTGGTCTTCGCCCACCTTCTGGAGTGCGCAGGCCTTACGGGCTGTTTTGCCTACCGTCTGATCTATGTCTTCCACATGCCCATGTTTCTGTTTGTCAGCGGCTTCTTCGCCCGCTTTTCCCCGAAAAAGCTACTGACTGACCTGGTCTGGCCTTATGTGCTGTTCCAGGTGGTTTTCCTGCTGTTTGACGGCTTCGTCATCAATCCGGGAACATTCCGCCTGCAGTTTACAAAGCCTTACTGGATCCTCTGGTATCTTTTTGTTTTAATCATTTATACACTGCTGACAGGCATCATAAAACCGAAAAAACCGGTCATTCAGATAACCGCCGTCGCAGTGTTTACGGTTCTGGCCCTGCTGGCCGGCTATGCAGGCAGACTCGGCTATGAATTCTCCGCCTCCCGGCTTATCGTATTTTCACCGTTTTTCTTCTCCGGCTTTTTCCTTGGGCAGAATAAATCCTTCAAAGACCGGCTTTCCAAAAAAAGCCGGGACGAGGCCAGATGGAAGGAACTTTATCCGAACCTGAAATACGCAGGCGGCAGCGCTTTTGCGGTTTCCCCCGCAGCGGTTGTCTACGCCGCAATAGCCGTCGTTTTATGCATTCTCCTGCTGATCCGGCTTCCGCAGATTACACCGAGGGTGCTCTGGGGTTCTTACCCCTACGCTTCCACCGGCACCGGACCGGTCATCCGACTTCTGTGCCTTCTCATGGCCGCAGTGTGGATCTGCCTGGCACTCTTTACCGTGCCGGATAAAAAGCTTTTCGTGCTCACCACTGCCGGCAGGAATTCCTTATCGGTCTACCTGCTGCACGTCTTTATCTGCCGTCTTCTGTCCAAATACAGAATCTTAAGGGGTCTGCCGGCCGTCTGGGCGGTCTGCCTTGGGCTGGCTTTCGTCATCGTCCTCCTCCTGGGAAGCGAACCTGTGGCGAAAGTCTTCCGCAAAATCGCCACGGCATGGTGGATCAGGCCTCACCGTTAGCAACCTCCCGTCCGGGCACAAAAAAACGGTTTTATAACCGCTGAATGTGTGACTGGATTTCCCTGCAGACCGTATTGGAGCGTTTTTCACGACGAATGCGACCTGCGGTCTGCGGGACCTTCAGTCACAAAACACGCAGTTGCAAAACATTTGATTTACAGTATTTTATTGAAGAACGGCACCTTCCGCAGGAATATATCCGCAATCCATGCCAGGACAAAAGATATCACCACCAGCAGCACGACGCCTAAGAAGCCGCCGTGGAGGAACGGATCCCATTTCAGGACGGTATAAGCCAGCCAGATGAAGACCATATGAATCAGGTAGATACCGAAACTGTGTCTGTCCGCAGCCAGCAGGAACCTGTCTGCCCTGCCATCATCCCTCACCTTCAGATAATGCACCATTCCCGTGATGCCGTAGGTCTGCAGGATAACCAGGACAGATGAATAGTTGAACAGCCTGTCCAGCGGGTTTATGAGCAGTTTCCAGCGGATAACCGTAACGATGATAATCGCAATGGTAGCAATAACCGTCCACATCAGATAATGTGAGAAATTCTTCTTGAATCCCCACTTCTTCAGATAAAAGCCGAAAAACATCCAGAACGGATAAATGGAAGAAACATGGATGTAAAAACCGATTTTAATGTCCCAGCCCGTCACAAATGGCAGGATGGACAGAAATGCGATATACACCCCCAGCAGATATTTCATATCCTGCTGTCTCGCCTTTGCGGCAATCATCCGGTAGAAAGGCAGCAGCAGGTACAGCCCGATGAGGGCGTACAGATACCACAGGTGCGCCCATGACTGGCCAGCGAAAACCGCGTAAATACCGTTTTTGAAAGTTTCCCCCGGGCTGCTGCCGGTTCCGGCTGCATAAACCGTATCCAGAACGGCGAAAATTACGCCGAAGCAGATAAGGGCCTTCAGTGCCCTTGCTACATAAGAGGAAAACAGCTTGGGATAGGTTACCTTCCGCTCCGGATCCAGAAGCAGCATGCCCGTCACCATCATGAAGGCCGGCACGCCCCATTTCATATTGTTTAAGACCGACCAGTACGCTGCATTTGCCGTACCCATGGAAGCACTGTAGGCAGAAATGCCCTGGCTCAGCACATGGATAAAAATAATGGCGATACAGGCAAGCGCCCTTAAATAACTGTATTCCTTAATCTTTTCCGTTTTCATTAAAATCCCCGTCACTTCATCAGAACCGCTCACGCAGTCCCGGATAATCAGAAATCATCTGTATGTAAAATCGAACACGGGGAGTACTTCCCCGTGTTCTGATAATCCTTACGGATAAAAATCGCCGTCGTCTCCGATACAGCCGTTGTCATCGTTGCTCTGCTGTCCGCCTTCACCGCCGCCGGCCGCTGCCGCAGCGGCTGCTTCCGCTTCTGCCTGTGCTCTTGCTGCTTCCGCTTCCGCTGCTGCCTGGGCTGCTGCTGCCGCTTCAGCTTCAGCCTGAGCCTGGGCTGCAGCTTCCGCCTCAGCCTGCTGTCTCGCCAGCTCTTCCGCTTCAGCCTGGGCCCTTGCTTCCTCTTCCAGTCTGACTACCGCAAGTTCGTATTCCTTGGAATTGACCATCTCATGGCTAGATGTGCTCTCGTATTTCAGGAAAGCAACCTCATCCTCCAGACAGATTTCACATTCCTTCATGTCCTCCAGCGGGAAGCCGTGGATAACCTTCTGCGTATCATCCTCAAAGGTAAGCTGCAGCTGGTATTCCGGGGTGATTTCGAATTCATCCGGCGCGGCTTCGCTGTCCGCTTCTTCCGGCGCTTTCCAGAATACAACTACTTCCTCATCCTTTGCGACGGCATCTTCACCCGCCGGGATCAGGGATTCCGGGAACTCCTCCACCGGGTAGACCCCGAAGGACAGGGCTTTAATCTCCATGCCGGTGGAATTCTTCATACGGAATTCAAAGGCGTCTTTTTCCTCTGTACCGAAGGTACGAAGAACGACTTCCTCCTCTTCGGATACCGAAGATACCTCCGATACGGAAGATGCCTCCGAAACAGAGGATACTTCCGCTGCGGAAGAGCTTTCCGAAACCGCAGCCTCTTCTTTATTCGAACCGCAGCCGGACAAAAGCGCTGCTGTCATCACAGCTGCCAGCATTGCTGCTGTTATTCTTTTCTTCATGTTTATTTTCCTCCTAAGCTGTACGCCTTTACAGGCTCATGTGATACTCATTTCCTGCGTATTTATTATTTATCACAGATCGGGCGTCCCTGTCTACTCAAAATTGCCGTTCTGCCGGTTCATGGTGGCTGTTCCGCTACAAAAGTTACTCCACCCGTTCGTAGTTGTTATACCGCCAGGTGCCGGACTGGCCGTAGGTAATCTGGTAGCCGTTCCGACCGGTTTCATTGGTAAAATTCGGGTCGAAGACATAGGATGTGCCGTTTATAACGATTTCCGTCCAGGCATGTTTGTGCTGTACACCGCCGGAAAGGACATAGCCTTCCACCAGCGTGCCTTCATATCCTAAAAGCCGGGCCATGTACAGGAAGGTGGATGCCATGCAGTAGCAGTTGCCGCTCTTGTTCCGGAAGCCGTATTCGGCGAAGTATTCCGAATGCACCAGGCCTTCCGGCACCTCATCGTTATAGCAGGGGGCCTTCCGGTAAGTCATGGCGGCGGACCAGTTGTAGGCCGCACGGAGATCCCATCCGATACTGTTCAGAACCGATTCCGCCATCTGCATGGCTTCCGTGTAGGCAGGCGCGGTCCAGGCAAAGGAAGTATCCAGCACCTGTTCCCCGTCCGCATAAGCCAGCAGGCGGTATTCACTGGGCGTTTTATGCTTTATCATGGAAATCTTCGTGTAATAGAAATGCCTTCCGTTGTCCGTACCGTCATAGGTTACGGCGCTCTCCTCCCCGTCTTCCAGGGAATAAACTACGAAATGCACTTCCGACGCCGTCCGGTTATACAGCCAGAGATTCCTGACTGTAGTCTCCGCCGTGCCGTCCAGCGCCCAGGAATTGGGCTGGATCGCCGTGGTAACCTTTGAGCCGTCGTAGAATCCGTAAATGCCGTTGCCTGACAGGGCGTAAACATGCACATTGTATTCGCCCACGTAGTAACCATGGTCGGAAATATTGTCGTTAAGCGTCCAGATACCTTCATCGTTTTGAGAAAAATCCAGCCATTTTATATCATCCTGGCCGTTTTCTGTGGACCAGATGGCTGCCCGCACCCGGGCTGTGCCGGAAGGCGATACGATATCGGATATGGTCACCTGTATGCCGCCGTCCTCGTCTGTCGTACTGGAATAGCCGCCGTCAATGATGCCGTGAATTTCAAACGTGAAGGATTTAACGAACACCATCGCACCGGTATTGGTCCTGGCATAGGTGTGGGCATACCACGTACCTTCGTCCGGGTCATCCGCATGCGCAGGGATGGAGAAATCCGTATTCCACTTTGTGCCGTCTTTTGTACCGTTATACCAGACAAGGTCATCCTGCCCGTTCTTCTGGGACCAGACCGCAGTCTCAAGACTTACTGCATTTGCAGGAACCAGCTTCGCGGGGATTACAACCCGGTAATCCGTTTCCATACTGCCCTCTTCGCCCAGATCAACCAGTTCAGGTGCATTGCCGGATTCATCCTTATAGTTCATCTCCGTCTTGCAGGAATACACCAGACTTCCGGTTCTGTCGGTGATATAGGCGTGACAGTAATACTCCCCTTCATCATAATCATGGGAGGCAAACTGTCCGTTCACCACATAGGTATCACCGGAAACAGAGGCCGTGTACCAGATTAAGTCATCCTGCCCGTCTGTCTTCGACCAGACGGCAATCCTTAACCGGCTGATGCCTTTCTGCGCATAAGCGTTGGTTACGGTAAGGGTAAAGGTGCCTTCCTTATTATCCGTTTCAGCTGTGAGGACTGCCGGTTCTGCCGGAGGTTCCGGTTCCCTGAAGGTCACATTCACGTAGACGTCGCCCACAAAGGTATTGACCCCCCTGGCATCAGAAGCGTACACATGCACTGCCACCCTGCCGTCGTTGTTGAAGGTGTCATAGGAAACTTCCGTTACATAATTGCCGGAGGAATCCTTCCTCATGGTATTCCAGGTCAGGTCGTCCTGGCTGTTTTCCAGTGTCCAGACTGCCGCCCGGATATTGGAAAAGCCTGCTGCCAGTTCGGAAGGCAGGATAACGGTCAGCACGCCGGCGTCATCGTTTGCCGCAGCGGTCAGTTTCGGTTCGTTTTCCCGCACCAGATCGTAGCTTACGGCTCCAACGCAGTTCGAAATGCCGTTGTTGTTGACAGCATATACGTGGGAAATGTACCTGCCGCGGTGATTCTGGTGATTGGATGTGCTGACATTGCAGTACCAGCTTCCGGTATTTGCATCATAAGAAGCGTCATACCAGCGGATATCGCTCTGATTGGGAGCACACCAGGTGGGAATTTTCACCTGACGGATGCCGGAAGGACAGCTTAAACCGTCCACTACCACCACGGCGGTTCCCGCTTCACCGTCCACATTGTCCGCATGTACGGAAGAAGCATCTGAAACCGGGCTTACATTAAATGTCACACCGCCGACATATTCCGGCGTACCTTCCCAGTAGTAAAGATCCGCATAATAAAGCCCTACCGAAGCATGGTCCGCGGGTTTTACTGCAACATGGTAATCAGCCCCGTCTGCAGCCAAATCGTACCAGGCAAGATCGTCCTGGCCCTGATCTGCAGACCAGACCGCGACCCTGAGCCTTCCCGTTTTGTCAAAGCCGGAAAGCCGCAGGTCAAAGGAAAGCTCATCGCCCGCCATGTCTGTGGCTGTAAAGGAAGGCGCGGCAACCGATACCGGTATTTCCTCACCGGTATCGTCCGTTACAGTCTCCTGTATAGTTTCTTCTTCGGCGTATACAAAGGCAGGCAGTGCAGACAAAGTCATCGCCGCAGCCAGTACTGCCGCTGTTATTTTCATCGTTATTTTACGCATAGGCATAAATCCCCTTTTATCACGAATACAAATTATAACACAGAATATACAGGTTTGTATATCTTTTTTATCCAGACATGTCTTTCACTGATATTAGAGTTATTCAGATAAGGCCTTCTCTGATATTAGAGCGTTTTTCCTGCCCGAAAGTCCCACTTCGAGTCCTTGAAAAGGATAAAACATCCGGTTATTCAACTACTTTTGTAGTATTTGTGTTTCCATTATAAGGTGAAATTAAAACAAATGCAATCTGTTTTTTCATTAAATGAAAAAAGGACGGCGCTTTCAAAGCGCCGTCCTTCATGCAGGAGCAGTTATTAAAGTATTGTCTCCTGTATGCGGTATTTATTTCATCCACAGTCCGTGGAGGTTGCAGTAAGCGTAAACCGCCTTTACTTCCTCATTCTCGGTCAGGGCGAACCAGGCTTCGGGCTTGTGTCCGGGAGCCAGGGCTCTTCTCTGTACGCCGAAATTAGTCTCAACAGCTACCCACTCGATGTAATGGGCGTCTACCATGGGATGTTCCACGGCGCCTACGGTTACGATAACCTTGCCGTCTTCAACCTTATATTCAGGCACATGTTTCTCAACGGCAGCATCCGTGGTTCCGGGAACCAGCTCTTTCATGGGCTGTCCGCAGCAGGTAAGGGGGCCGCCGGGTTTTACTTCCTCAACGATTCTTCCGCAGATTTCACAGCGATAAAACTTCATCATTCATTCCTCCTGTTTAATAGCATTGCTTTCCGCCGTATCCGGCGGGATTTATAACATAATGCAAGGATTTTTCCTTGGTTTAATATTACCATATATTCCGCCTGGACGCAACTGATATCGGCAATAATTATCGGAATCATTACGGATTTTCTGAACAGAAGTGCCGCGGCTTTGCGAAACTTCAGATTCACACCGGTATGTACTATATGATATAATTATAAATAATCTTATCGTCCGCAAGGCCGGTAATGTACTGTGCCATCAGACAGCTTCGCATCCTTAAGCAGGCTGTTTCCCCGAAAGGACCGCAAATGAAGCCCGAAAGCACCGACCTTATCCCCTATGAGGGTGACAAACCATATATGTTCTTCTGCTTTTCTGACGCGGATGCCGCAAAAATCAGGCCTCTCCTGGCCCGGCTGTACGCCCGGGGCGTCAGAATCTGGTATCATACCGGGAAGTCTTCCGACATGGCAGAACGCGCCTTCCGCCAGCAGAGGATGAAAGGTGCGGCCCTGACGGTTTTATATCTGACCGATGCGGCAAGGGCAGACCTGGATATGAAAAGCGACATACTGTCCTGCCAGGCCAGAGGCTGCCCGGTCATCTGTATTGACACCGATGCCGGCGATTCCGGGCTTTCCATGGGCCTTACCGATGCCGTCAGGCATATACAGGCATACAAAGGCACCTCGCCGGAAGATACGGAGGAAAAACTGATCCGCACGGAAGGTTTTACCCAGGAACTGGTGGGCGAGCCCCGCCAGGTATCTGAAGCCGCCGGTACCGGCAGCCTGGTAAAAATCCTCCTTGTCATCGCGGCTGTCATGATAGCCGCGGGAATCTTCCTTGCCGTTTACAAAAACCGTCCGAAAGATACGGTAAGCCTTACGGACCCGGTCATTGAAGAAGCGGTACGCGAGGCCTGTGACAGCAGGGTGCTGACGGAAGAAATTCTGGCCGGCATTACCGTCCTGCGGCTTTCCGCGGTACCGGATAATACAGACGATCTTGCCCTGCTGCCTTCGCTTGTCCGGCTGGAAATCCCCCTGGAGGACGCCGCTGGCGCCGAAAAGCTTCTGGAAAGCGGGCTTTACGAGATCGCGCTGTATAAAGGGGGCGGATCATGAGTATTTATTTCCGACCCTATGAAGGCAGAAAGCCTTATCTTTTCATCAGTTATTCCCATCAGGATTCCGTAAAGGTCCTGGATATCATTACCCTGCTGCATAATGCAAATGTGCGCCTCTGGTATGATGAGGGCATCCCGGCCGGAAGCGACTGGCCGATGAACATTGAAACCCACATGAAAAACTGCGCCGCCGTGCTGTTTTTCACTTCAAAGGACGCCTATGCCTCCCCCAACTGCTTCAGCGAACTGGTGACCGCCAAAAGGCTCGCAAAGCCCGTACTGACGCTTTCCCTGGACCATTCGGAAAGGCCGGAGAAATGGCAGCCTGTCCTTGCGAGGGAAAAAGCAGCTGCCCTCAGGGATACCCCGGAAGACACGGCAGCAGAAATCCGCAAATCCGGCATTCTGACCCGCGCCTTCTATTCCGGGCGGGCTGACAGCGCTTCCGGAAAAGCTGCAGGCCTCATCCTGGCCGTTATACTGCTCGCTGCAGGCGCAGGCCTTCTGTACGCCGCCGCCTCGGGGAAACTGTCCGGCGGACAGCAGGAAAATCCGGGTTCGGCAGATACGCGGCCTTCTGTCACACCCACACCCGCACCGACTGCAGGGCCGGAGCCGGAGGAAGAGGTGGATCTTACAAAATACGGGGATTTCTTCACCGCCTATATCACCTTCCCTGACGTAAAGCAGGAAGAAGCCATCCGGAATATCCTGCGTACGGATGAGGAAAAGATCAAAAAAGAACGGCTGGCTGAGATAACGGAACTGTATTTCGTCGGAAATATGGCGCTGGACAGCCTGGAAGACGTCTCCTACAGCACGGAAAAAGGCTATGCGGTAAACGGCGCGCCGGTTAAAACCGGCCCGGTAAACGACCTCTCGCTTATCGGCGACTGTCCGTACCTTGTATCCCTGGCGCTGATAGACCAGTCGGCAGGCAGCCTGAAAGAGCTGTCCGGCCTGGTGCTTTTAAAGGAACTGTATCTGTGCGGCTGCGAAGAAGCGGATTTGACCGGGCTTACAGACCTGCCGGGCCTTAAAACACTGCATCTTGAGCATTCCGGCATCCGGGACCTGACGCCGCTTACCGCTTTTAAACGGCTCAAAACCGTTACCGTAAGCACGGATATGCTTCCCCTTGCCCTGAATGCCGACGCGGATTTTGATATTCTGCTCGTACCTTAAGACACTTTTTTACCGATATAACAGCACAATCTGAAAAAGGAGGACCGAATATGCCGTCTTCACTGAAACTGTTCCCGCTGTACGCGGAAAATGACCGGGAAGCCGTAAAGCCCGTACTGGACGCCCTGAAACTGAAGAACGTCACTGTGACGGGAGGTGAAAACCCTGCTCCCGGCAGTACCGTGCTGCTCTTCCTCTCGGAGAACTTCTCTGCGGATGAAGACCTGCAGATAAAATATTTCGCTGCAGAGGGCTCCGCGCTTTCCGTCATACCGGTGAACCTGGACGGTTCGGAACCGCCGGAGCTGGTGAAAAGCGCCCTTTACGCCCGGCATACCATTTCCGCAAAAGACCGCAGCCCGGAGGAACTGGCTGAGCTCATTGCCGCATCGTCCGAACAGACAAAGCCCAAATCCCGCCTTCCCATTATCCTCGGCATTGTCATTGCCGCCGTGGTGATCATCGTCCTCGCGCTCACGCTTGGAAAAAAAGGTGACGGTGACAAGCCGGATGAACCCGCTGTTTCCTCTTCTTCGGAGGAAGAAGCCGAACCGGAAGTCTATTTCGGCATGACGAAGGAAGACCTGGCAAAAATCGAAGACGTGATTATCATCGGTGAGAAATATGCCTTCATCGGGCCCTCCGAAATGCGGAATGCCGGCCAATGGCCGGATACAAATTACCTGGGCTACCGTAACTGGGAGGACAATCATGCCGTCTGGTACAGTACCGAAGACGGCAGCGCCATTCCTTCCGCCCGGTACGACGATCTGGGATTTTTAAGCTATATGCCGAATCTGCGGTTTTTATACCTGTGCAACGCACAGCTGGACGGCATTCCGAGCCTTGCAGATGCGGAAAAGCTGCAGGATGTCTATCTGCAGGACTGCACCGTTCCCGATCTTGCCTGGCTTGAAGGCGCAGGTATGACATCTTTCAACGCCTCTGCCTGCGGAATTGAGGATTTTTCGTATCTGGGCAGCTGTGAATGGCTGAAATTCGTGCATATTGATTTTACCGGAACCGCCCGGGCGGATTTTACGGATTTTTCGCCCACACATCTGGACCGGCTGGAGCTGGAAAACGGTTATGAACTGGCGGATATCGACCTTTCCTCCCTGGCTTCCTGCAAAAGCATCAGCCTTCTGCGTTTCCGGGATATTCCTCTTTCCGATATCTCCTGGCTGTCCGGCAATCCCTCCATACAGCATCTGGAGCTGGAAAACCTGCAGCGGCTGTCGGACATTTCCGCCGTGGAACCCCTGACAACACTGAAAGGAATCCATATCTCAAACTGCCCGCAGATTACGGATTATACGCCGGTTTCCGGCTGTACCAGGCTTAACGAATTCTCCCTGCATGCCGAAGGGAATCGGGAAACCGACCTGATGTTCCTGTCCGGTCTGAACAGGCTTTCGAATATTTCCGTCTCCGGCCTGTCCATGGACAGTCTGGATTTTCTGGAAGAGCTTTCCGGAAACGGCCGTATATCCCTGAGTCTGTACGCGGATGTCCGGGATTACGCGGGACTTGCCGCCGCTGACGGCTATGAGAGGCTGGAAATCGGTCCCGATAACGGGGATGCCTCCTCCTTCCTGCCCCATCTTGCGGACAAATATGTCAATGAGCTGGTTCTGGACAGATGCTTCGGTCTGGATTTAAGCACGCTGCCCGATGTCAGAAGCCGTCTGGAGATCAAGAATAGTGACCTTCGGGATCTGTCCGGCATGCCGGCCATGAAAATTCTGGAGCTTGCCCTTATAAATAATCCGTATCTGACCAGCCTTTCAGGCATCGAAGCCTTTGCCACCCTGGGCAAGGACTACATCGGCAAACTGGATATCCTGAACTGCCCCCGTCTGACTGACTTTTCCGCCCTGGACGGAGCCGTTTTCAAGGAGCTGTGGTTCCGCTATCAGTTTATCCTTCCGGATTTCGGGAAAATGAGCTTCAACAACCTGTATTTTGAAGGCGTCGACGGTATGACCGACCTTCATTTCCTGGAAAATATCGAAGACAGGAAATATGATACTTTCAGCTTCGCGGGTCAGGATGAAATCACAGATTTAAGCCCGTTAAGGAAATTATCCATCCAGACTCTGAAGATCCCGCCTCAGCTGGAGGCCCAGGCAAAGGAGCTGAAAAATGACGGTGTGATCGGCAAATATGAAATTGTCTTCCCGGAAGCCGGCTGGTTCTATGACGAAAGCGAGCTTTCGCTGCTTTCCCTGGAGGAACTGGATACCTTGCCTGCCGCCCTGCTTTCCAGGGTCGCCAGGGTCAAAATCATCGGAAACCGGGTTCTGGACTGGCACCGGTACAATCTCGAGAAACGCTGGTACGATGACAGCGACCATATCGTACTCAGGGACCATCAGCGGGATTATGAGGAAGAGTTTACGGAAACCGGCAGTATTACGGACTTTGAAAAGCTGCTCCGCCTTTCCTCTCTGCGCGAACTGGAGCTTGACTGTCAGCCCATAACCGACCTTTCCGGCATCCAGGACTTTTCCTCCCTGGAAGTGCTCACGCTTCAGTATGACAGCCAGCTCACCGATATTTCACCGGCCTTCACTCTGCAGAGTATACGCAGCCTCATGCTGCGCGGCATTCCGGTTGACTCTCTGGAGGGCATCCAGAACCTGAAAAAACTGGATTTCCTGAATCTGGACAGCATGCAGATAACCGATCTTTCGGCGCTGGAATCCTGCGATTTCTCCAATGCTGAGGAATACGGCGGCTTCCAGCTGGAAATGTACTCGATGAATGACTGCAGGGATTTTGATTTCCTGGAGAACATTCACAGTTTCCGGTATCTGGCCATCTGCGACAATGACACCGCGAACTGGCTTGACAAGGTTAAAGATGCTTATATCCCGTATCTGACTGCCCATAACTCGAAGATGACCAATGAAGACGTAGCCGGCATTGCAGCAAATCATCCGGAGCTTACAGAACTGCAGATGTCCTGGAACCAGGAAGTGACCGACCTTACCCCGCTTCTGCAGCTGGAAAACCTGACGTTCCTGCGTATCTCCCACGATATGGAAGAAGCCATCCGCAGCCTCGACGGAGCTGAATATACCTTCCGGCTGGAGATCGAGGGAGAGTAAAACATAAAATTATAAATCATTCTGTTTGCAGCAAAATCAGCCGGCTGAACCGGCCGTAGGTCGCTTCGCAGAAAGAAATAAACCGAATACTCGAATCCCGATTTCGGGTACCGCTCAAAGAGGGAGAGTTCTGTTGATCACAACTCTCCCTCTTTCGCTCGGAAACCTGGCATGGTAAGCGCAGTTTCCGCCCCTCATCGGTCTTCTCATCTTCGGTATTTCTTTGCCTGCTTGCTCCAATACGGCCTCGTTCAGCCAGGCTGATTTTCTGCTGCAAACCGCCTGCTTTGGGACCCGGCCCGGGAACTGCAAAGCAGCCGTACCGGCAGAAAGAACAGGTCGGGATTGGAGTAAGGCCCATGAAAAATACAGCTGTCGGAAACGGCTGATGAGGGGCAAAAAGTTGCTTCCGAGCAATTCTTTTTGAGGCCTGCTGAGGCGAGTTGTCATCAGAGAACTCGTCGAATCAGGCCGGTACCCGAAATCAGACGGTTTCGCAGCTGTATATTTTTCAGGC
>JAFRGL010000014.1 GCA_017433825.1 Eubacterium sp.
AAAAGATTCTCATAACCTGTGATAAAACCAATGACGCATCAAGACGTACCATCGTGAAAAACGGAGGCAAATTGGAAAACGAAATAGAAGATGACGCAGGGTTGGGTGAATGCGGGATCATCCAGCGATACTGGATTACCCTGTGATTTCTGGAGTATTGATCTGTTTCGTCGACTGTATCCAATCGAGACTGTATGCTGCCTGTACCACAATAGAAGGACTTCGTTTCAGTGCCGTATGAACCGGGGAAACAGAATACAAAGTTTGATGTTGAAGAGTATTTACTAAAGCTGAAGAGAGCAGAATAATCAGTACGAATAAATGAAAATATGAAAAAAGTAATACTGTCGATACTTGTTGCTGTTGCTGTCTTTTTTGTGATTGCCCTGATTCAGACGCTGATAAGGGGCATGGCATTTACAGAGGCTCTTTCAAGACCGTATAATTACTTCCTTGCCGCAATTGCGTTCATAGGGACTTTTACCGCAATGAAAAGGAACGGGGAAAAGTAATAAAAGATACGCTGGAAACGGAGGAAAAAAGACATGGGAAATGAAAACCGTTCTGCGGAAGAACTCTTCCGCGAGGGTCTGGAATATTATAAAAATGAGGAGTTTGACGGCGCGGAACAATACTTTACTCTTGCGGCCGAAGCGGGATTTGGCTATGCCTTTTACGTTTTGGGTGAAATGTATCTTTACGGCCAGGGCGTACCCGTCGATTATGACAAAGCCTTAAAGTGGTATACCGAAGGCGCCAAAGGCGGCAGCGGTGAATGCCGGGCAAATCTGGGATACATGTACAATTACGGCGTCGGCGTCACTGAAGATCTTGCGGAGGGCCTGAAATGGACCAGGATGTCCGCCGAACAGGGCAACGCAATCGGCGAAAACAACTTTGGCGCCTTTCTGTTCCACGGCAGGGGAATCGAAAAGGATGATGTCGAGGCTTTCAAATGGTTCAGGCGTTCGGCAGAAGGCGGCTACGGCGTTTCCTATATCTGGATGGGTATTCTGTATTCCGGAGGAATCGTCGTGGAAAAAGACCTTGCGGAAGCCTTCCGGTGGTATATGAAAGCCGCGAAGCTTGGCATTTCTTTCGCGCAAAGCGAGGTTGCCCGGATGTATGCCGCCGGGGAAGGCGTCGGGCAGGATTATAAGGAAGCCCTTAAATGGTACATTTCCGCCGCTTCCCACGGTTCATACAGCGTTTACAACAACATCGCGTATGCCTACCAGTACGGACTTGGCGTAAAGCGTGATCTGAAAACGGCGGAAGAGTGGTATAACAGGCCGACCAGGGAAGGTGAACCGGAAGCTCAGTACAAGGTGGGAACCATGTATGAGGAAGGCTTAGGCACTGCGGCAGATAAAAAAGAGGCAGCCAGATGGTATGCCAAAGCCGCCGTGCAGGGTCATGAAAAAGCGAAGAAACGGCTGGCGGAAATCGATTAACGAGACAGATTAATTAATCAAACGCAGAGTAAAGGAGACTATTTATGAAGATTACAAGCATTGACGTTTTTGCCCTGAAACCCAGGTACGTACCGGAATCCATGAGAGGCATTGTATGCAGGATTAATACGGATACGGAGATTTACGGCTACGGTGAAGCCGCCCTTTCCTATGGCAGAGGATCCATGGCGGGATTCCATATGATAAAAGAGCTGGCTCCTTTGCTTTTAGGCCGGGATCCCATGCGGACGGAGTGGCATTGGAAAAACATGTTCATGGAAACCTTCTGGGGCCAGAGCGGCGGACCGATTTTCTACGCTGCCATGAGCGCCATCGACATTGCGCTTATGGACATCAAGGGCAAGGCGTACAAGGTGCCGGTTTACGAACTCATAGGCGGCAAGTTCCGGGACAGCGTGCGGGCGTACGCAAGCCAGCTGCAGCTGGGCTGGCCTGATAAGGATACAAAGGGCTATGTGCTTCAGGCGACGCCGGAGGATTACGCCAGACAGGCGGAAAAAGCTGTCGCTGAAGGATACACGGCCATTAAGGCGGACTATACCTGTGTTACGCCGGACGGCAGGATGCGGGACCATGATACCATGCGGGGCATCGTCGACCGGGAAATGATCGACACTGCATGCGAAAGGCTCGAAGCCACCAGGAAGGCCATTGGCTACGATATCGATATCATCGTGGAATGCCACAGCCATACGGACGCCCTTTCCAGCGTCCAGTACGGGCAGGCAGTTGAAAAATACCGGATTTACTATTTCGAAGAGGGTACTTACCCCATGAATACCCAGACCGCCAGGAATGCGGCCCGCAAGATTAATATCCCCATGGCCAACGGCGAGCGGATTTATACCAGATGGCAGTACCTGCCCTTCTTCCTGGACGACTCCATCCAGGTGATCCAGCCGGAGATTGCCAACTGCGGCGGCATAACCGAATGCAAGAAGATCTGCGATCTGGCCCACATCTTTGATGCCTCCGTCCAGATTCATGTCTGCGGATCGCCCATCAGCCTCGCTGCGGCACTGCAGGTGGAGGCTGCCATCCCCAACTTCCAGATCCACGAGGATCATGTCATTAACCGCGTCGGTTTTGTGCGGGAGCTGGGTAAAGTAGATATGTTTGCGACAGACGGTAAATTTACGATTCCCGATACGCCGGGCATCGGCCAGGAGCTTTCCGAGTACGCGCTGCAGACGGCCTATCACGAAACGGTAAGATAACATAATGAGGTAACCTATGGAGAACTTTTCCATAACCAAACCGGACGGCAAAAAGGTTTCCTGCGTGAAGGAAATCCCGGAAAGCGCGAAGACTGTGGTGGTTGCAGTCCACGGCTTTACCAGCAGCAAGGAATCTTCGACGGTTCAGCTTTTGTTAAAAAGGCTGCCCGCGGCGGGCTTCGGCGTGGTCGGCATTGACCTGCCGGGCCACGGGACAGGCGAATCCTTAAAGGAAACGCTGCGGATTCCTACCGCTGTCGATTCCATCGAAGCCGCGGAAAAATACTGCCTGGACTTGAATCCGGACTACGAAATCTGCTATTTTGCGTCAAGCTTCGGCGCATACCTGACCGCAATTTACATCAGCACGAGAAAACATAAGGGAAGGAAGGCCTTCTTCCGCAGCGCGGCGGTCAACATGCCGAAGCTGTTTGTCAAGGAGAACCCGACGGAAACAGAGAAGAAGTGGCTTGAAGACCTGGACAGGCTGGGGTATTTCGACGCAACGCTGGATATCGGGGCGCCGGTGCGGATTACCAGGGAGATGTTTGATGATCTGCGGAATTCGGATTTGTTTGCGCTGTTCAATCCGGGCAGGTTCGGTGAGCACAAAATCGCTATGGCGCACGGCGAAAAAGACGAGCTGATTGACCCGGAAGAAGCCAGACACTTTGCGGAAAAATTCCATATACCGGCAGCATTTTTCCCCGGGGAAGGGCATTCCCTGTCAAACAGCCCGGAAACGCCGGATGCGGTAATTGACCTGGCGGTATCGCTTTACAAATCCTGAAAAAAAGCATCCGCCAGGACAGAGCGGACGATTAAGAGGAACAAAAAATGCTATATTTGATTCGACACGGCAAAACGGCGCTTAACCATGCAAATGTACTGCAGGGCAGAAGCGATTATCCCTTAAACGAAGAGGGCATCCGGCAGGCGGAGGATGCGGCACGGATGCTTAAAGACGTTCATTTTGATCACGTTTTTACCAGCCCGTTAATCCGGGCGGTACAGACCGCAAAGATTATCGCGCCGGAAGCAGAGCCGGTTGTCGATGAGCGCCTGATTGAGATGGATTACGGCCCTTATGAGGGAATGGATTTGAAAAAGCCCGCGCCGGAAATCATTGCGTTTTTCAGTGATTTCGTCCACAATCCCGCGCCGGAAGGCATGGAACAGCTGGACTGTGTGGTGGCAAGGCTTGGGGAATTCCTGGAGGACATCAGAAGCCTTTCCGGCAATATCCTTATTTCCACCCACGCAATTGCCATGAAAGGCGCGCTGGAGTACCTCACGCCCGAATCAAAAGGGAAATACTGGTCCACATTCATCGGAAACTGCGCGGTATATACGGCTGAAAACGAAAACGGACAGTACAGCATCCCCGTACCGATGCAGGGATAAGGATAACCCGTATGGAAAACCGGCGGTTTAAGACCCCGGCGGAGAAGGATAAATGACGTTAGAAGAAGCAAAAGAGTTTTATTTTTCATACAAGGGCTTCAGCTTCCACATGGACCGGGAGGAACCGGTGAAATACAATATGTTCCGAAGCCTCTCCTTAGGAAAGGAAGTCCTTCAAAAATGGGATGAAGAGCTTTTAAAGGAACAGTTTGCGCGCATGACGGAAGATTCGGAGCGCGCCTGGGTATATCACGGGGATATCCTGAAGATTATAAGCCGCGGAAACTGCGACATTTCCTTCCGGGCGGAACGCCTTCTCAAAGAAATGGGGAAGATGGAACGGCTCGACGCGAAAAACCTGATGCTTATCATGGAAAACATGGCGGGAAGGACAGAGTCCCTGAAGGACGGGGGCGTTTATCTTTTCTGCCGGCATGCAAAGCTCGGAAAACAGATGGAAGAGGTCATGAAACAGTTCATCGGCTTCTTTGATCCGAAAGACGGAAGAAGCCGGGAGGATGAACCCGGCTGGTACGACACAAAGGAAAGATTCGGCCGTGCCGTAAGGCTGTACCGGTCTGCCATTGGCAAATGGGGCTGAAAAGACGGCGTTATGCAAACGTATACGAATACTTCTTCCATGATTTTCATTATTTTTGATGACAGATGCACAAAAATGCATTAGATATGGAACCCATTGAATGGATACAGGCAAAAGACATAAAAAAGCGCAGTTTGCTGTTATTTTTCCGTCGGAAGACAATTTCGGGGAAAACGAAAAAGAGACAGTAAATGTCAAAAAGAAGCGGAGTTTTAAATCAAAACACTGAATTCGAGGCCCGTCGGTTTTCCGGCGGGCCTTGCTTTTGCTGCTATCCGATTAAAACCTGTGACAGAATATTAGGCAGATGCGGGTATAACATCTTTACAACTGCTGCCTGAAAACGGTATTATTGCAGTAAAGCCGCACGCCTGTTCCGGGCGGCGCAGCTTAACCAGAAAGAACATATAAGGAGAATTACAATGAGCAGAGTAAATTTCGGATCAAAGCCTCTTATGTACCCGCAGCCGGTTCTGATTATCGGAACCTACGATGAGAACGGCGTTCCCAATGCGATGAATGCCGCGTGGGGGATAACGACAGATTTCAATGAGATTACGATAAGCCTCGGTGAACACAAAACAACGGACAACCTTAAAGTCCGGAAAGCATTTACCGTAAGCATGGCAACGGAAGATCAGGTTGTGCCCTGTGATTATGTGGGCATCGCGTCCGGCCGGGACGTGCCCGACAAGTTTGAAAAGGCGGGATTCCATGCAACAAAAAGCGAATTTGTGGACGCCCCGCTTATTGACGAGCTTCCCCTTGCTTTGGAATGCAGGGTCATCAGCTTTGAAGACGGCATCCTCGTTGGCGAGATTGTAAATATTTCCGCGGATGAAAGCGTCGTAACAGACGGCGTGGTGGACATTAAAAAGGTTAAGCCCATCAGTTTTGATCCCTTCGGGAACGCGTATTTCGGCGTAGGCGAAAAGGTCGGCAATGCATATAAGGACGGAATGGAACTGAAATAAACGGTTTTTTTGGAAAGCGGAAAACTGATTAAAATGAAATTCCGGCACCGGTATGACGAAAAGGAGAGGCTTTAAGTTGAAAGACAGATTCACAGGCTGCATTATCGGCGGGGCTGCAGGAGACGCTCTGGGCTATCCCGTGGAGTTTTTGGATGACGGGGGCATTGTCAGAAGATACGGCAAAAAGGGAATAAGGAAGTTCGATCTGGAAAACGGCGCTGCTCAGTTTTCCGATGATACGCAGATGACCCTTTTTACGATGGACGGCATTCGGCAGGGGATAATAAACGCGGAAACCGAAGGCTCCGGTTTCGAACCGGAAGTCTGGATATACCGGGCATATCTTGACTGGCTGCAGACCCAGAACGGAAACTGGCAGACATACAAAAACTCCTTTACCGACCTGTACAGGAGCGAGTCCGGCCTGGATGCCCGGCGCGCGCCGGGGAATACCTGTCTGTCCGCGCTTCGCGCCCAACAGGGAATCGATATCTTTCGCCCGCAGTTTGGCACCGGAAATCCGGCAAACCACAGCAAAGGCTGCGGCGGCGTCATGCGTGTCGCACCGATAGGCCTGATGGTCGATGAAACAAACGCGCTGGGAAGCTGCGGAACAGCGGCAGAAATTGCTGCGGAAGCTGCGGCAATTACCCACGGGCATCCCTTAGGCTGGCTTCCGGCTGCATTTTTAGGAGGACTCATTAACCGGATCGTCTGGAAAAACGACGGAAGAACGGACCTGGCAGGCTTTATAGAAAAAACGCGGGAAGACATCAACCGTCAGTTTGCGAAAACGGAATACCTGGAAGATATGGATGCCATCAACAAAAAAGCGCTGGAAATGGCATATGCGGTGAACAAAACCGTAGGAGAGAACAATCCCGGCCCTCTTTACACCGACTGGGACAACATAGAGGAACTGGGCGGCGGCTGGGTTGGCGAGGAAGCCCTGGCGATTGCGCTGTACTGCGCCGTGAGGTTCCCGCAGAATTTCCCGGAAGCATTGCGTGCGTCGGTAAATCATTCCGGCGACAGCGATTCCACAGGCGCAGTGTGCGGAAATATCTTAGGCGCTTATCTGGGATTTGATGAAATCGTCCGACAGATGAAATCGGATACTGAAGACAACCTCGTTTTGGAAAGCCTGGAAATGTATGAGAGGCTGATATACTGGACGGAAGCGGCTTATTGTGCAGTTATGACAATCACAAAAGGACAATAATCCCAGTCTTGAAAGGATATGGACCGCCATGAGACTGTTTATCGCAATCAGGCTGACCGACGAACTGCAGTCGGTGCTGGCCGAAACCATGCATCTTTTAAAAAAAGCGGGGGTAAAGGGAAGTTACGCGCCTAAGCAGAACCTGCATCTGACGCTGGCTTTCCTGGGTGAAGTACAGGACCCGGAAGCGGTGCGTGAAGTTTTAGGCAGGATAAAATACAAGCCATTCCGGCTGTCCTTTTCGGAAACAGGGGCCTTCGGGGACATTGTCTGGGCCGGCATAAAAGGAAACCAGGGGCTTGCCGCGGCGGTTAAAGATATCCGCGCGGCACTGGATGCCGCCGGGATCGGTTACGACCGGAAGAAGTTCGTACCGCACATTACGCTGATACGGAAAGCCGCAGGGAAATGGCAGGCAGTTCCGGCGCCGAAAGGGGATATGATGGTAAAAAGCATTTCCCTGATGAAATCCGACGTTAGGGACGGGAAACGTGTTTATACGGAACTGTTTTCAATATGATAACGCAAATACGGCAATACGCCTTGAAAGGAGAAATTATGGAGAAACTAATCACAGGCATCCATCACGCAACCCTTAAGTGCAGCAGCGTGGAAGAGTTTGAAAAGACAGTACGTTTTTACAGCGAAACCCTCGGTATGGAAATCGTCCGCACCTGGGGGGAAGGCGCTTTTGCCGGCATTATGCTGAACACAGGCGACGGCTCCCTGATGGAGATTTTCGCAAATGCGGAAAGCAGGCTTCCCCAGGGCGCCATAAGGCATCTTGCCTTAAGGACCGGCGACGTGGATGCCGCGGTGGAAGCCGTCCGGAAAGCCGGATATGAGATCACCGATGAACCGAAAGACATCGTCATTCCCTCAGAAGTTCCCTTCCCCGCCAGGGTGGCATTTGCCATCGGCCCGGTCGGAGAAGAAATCGAGTTCTTCTGCGAGAAATAGGAAGGTACGGTAAAAGCGGTACGATGACCATTTACGAAGCCCTTGACGAACTGCAGCGCCGTGCCAGGAAGGAACCGGAAATACGGAACCTCCTGCTGGAGACCAGGAAAGACGCAAGCCCGGTTAAGGCATTCTGCGCGTGCTGCCGGAAATTAGGCTATCCCGTCTATATGATGGATTTGATCGATGCAGGCGAAGCCGCCTACGCGGCAATGAAAAGAAGCACCAACGGGGGCGGGGAAAATTCCCCGAAGCTTACCGGGGAGGACGATTTCTATGAATTGTTTTTCGCGGCGCTGGAAGACTGAAAAGGTAAGGCGGCAATGATTTTGCCGCACTGTTACAAATAAACGTCACCGGGAGTTAATTCCCGGTGACGTTTATTCCTTTTGCGGAGAACAGTTTCTCGTAGAACTCCGCACTGGTTTTGTATTTGTATTTGTGTATTGCCTGCAGGCGCATCAGCCGCATGGCCATGCCGGCCGGAAGCTTTGTATCTTCCAGGTAGACCAGCAGACGTTCCTTGCCCAGATCCCTGGCATAGCTGACCTCGTCCCTGCAGTTTTGCGACGCCACATAATTTGCGGACAAAAAGGCGATGAAGTAGCTGCATTTGTTGATGTGGCCGGCTATGTTTTCATCCCACTCCGAAGCAGGGTCGATTCCTTCATCGTACCAGACCCGGAACCCGTTTTTCTGCAGCTCGCAGATAATCTCGAAGACCTTCTGCATATCTTTGTGCGAATAGCTGATAAAAATGTGCGGTTCATCGCCGTCGTAAGGCTTTTCAGGCTTCCGGCTTTCCGGCACGGCAGAAGAACCGTCCGTACTGCTTCTGCACTTCTCCACAAAATCGTCCAGGAACTTTGCCAGGTTTTTCAGGGAAGCGCCTGCACTGATGTCAAACAGAGTTACTTTATCCATGGCAAGAAGCCGGTTGCCGAAAGGATGCCCGCCCATGCATGTGTCCCCGGCATGAAACCTTATGGCAACGACCGGGATATCACAGGATATGGCATAATCAAGCTCCGCGTCTGCCGAAAGTGAGCTTGCCAGATCATCGTTCATAAAGGTAATGTAGGCGTCACAGCTTGAAAGCTCTCCCTGGATTTTCACATAGTCCAGTCCGAGCCCGTCATCGCTTGCATGCTGCGCATCCATCCAGCGTACACCCTTCTTTTCAAGAGCCTTCTGCACGTCCTGGGCCCTCTTCCAGCCTTTCGCATAGGAACTGATAAAAACTCTCATGTCCGTTTTCCTTTCATTGATTACAGCTGTTCATCCCGGCACAAATCGATGTCCTGTGCCGTATCCACTTTATCAAGGAACTGTCTTTTGTCCGTGTATTTGTAATAAAAGAGCGCCTGCTTGCGCCCGAACCGCATGGCATAGGCCGGATCCAGTTCCATATCCTCCAGATAGACAGGGAGAATATCCAGGTCCAGTTCCCTGGCAAAGTAAAGCTCGTCCTTGCAGTTTGTCGATTCGAAATAGTTCTTTGAGAAGAAGGGGATCAGGTAACCGGCGGCTTCGAGATGCGTTGCGATATTGTCATCCCACTCCGTTCCGGGGTCAATGCCCTCGTCAAACCATACCCGGTAGCCATGGCTCTGCAGGATCCGGATAATGGAGAAGACCTTCTGCTTATCCTTGTGGGAATAGCTGGCGAAGATATACGGTTTGTCACCGGTATAGGGTATGATTACCGAGACGTCCTTTTGTATCTTTTTTGCTTCCTCCAGGCCGGCTTCTACCTCTGCAAGCACGCCTTCTGGCGTTACGGTTTCCAGTTCGAACGTCAGCTGGAGGAGGCCGCTTTCTTTGGCTTCCTGCAGTTCTTTCACCAGCCGGAAGGACTTCCTGGCTGCTTCCGAGTCAAAATACAGAATCATAACAGATTCATGAATCGCATCCGTCACCGCCTGCTGCCAGTTCCCGAAGTAAATGATATCCCTGCCGGGAAGCCAGCACGAAAAGCCCGTCTGTTCGAGGAGCTCTACGACAGGCAGGATGGTTTCCCGGTCTATATTGCTGAAACAAATGTATAAGTCTTTCATAACTTCTTCCTACTGCCTGTCCTTTGCAATGTCCAGGTTGCTGACCAGGTTTGCTTTCCTGTTTTCCCACTCCTTTTTTGAATCCGCATAGAAGGCTTCCAGGTTTTTGCTTACCTGCTCTTCCCGTTCCCGCCTCTTTTTTGCGGCTTCGCTGCTGGCCCAGGCGGCGCTTGCTGCATCTGCTTTCTTTCTGGCTTCCCTGCGGGCTTTATCCGCTTCAGCCTTTTTCCTCTGCTTTTCGAGGATTTCGTCCGCTTCCGCCACGCGCTTTTCCAGCCCGGCCTTCTGCTTTTCAAAATCTGCTTTCTGCCTTTCAAACTCCGCTTTCTGCTTTTCCAGTTCTTCTTTCTCGTGCTTCTGCCAGGACAGCATCTTTTCGAGAATATGTTTTCTTTGACAGAAAAGCAGCGCGTCCGAATCAGATGCGCAAACCGGCGAGAGCGTCCTTTTTTCCAGGATGTTTTTATCACGGACGAAGCCGCAGGCGCATTCGTGCCTGTTCTCCAGATTCTCTTTTCCGCAGATGATGCATTTCCACATAATGTTTCCCTCTTGAAAACGGATGGCCGCACGCCTGCTGATTATTTGCCGCAGGCTTTCCTTTAAGATTAAGATTAACGGAAAACGGCGGAAAATACAAGCCTCATGTTCCTGATACCGGGCAGATTTCGGGACAGTATCGCGAGGTAGAATAAGGCCAGTACAAGGATAATGGGCCGGTTGCTGCCTGCAGGGGGAAATATAAAATGAACGATGATTATCCATATCCGCCAATTCACGAAAAACCGACGCAAAGTCTGTCTTTTGAACGGCTTAATATGCTTTGGGAGCGGTACCCGCAGCATCATGAAATGACAACCTTTTCCACCATGGACGAACTGCTTTCTGAACACGAATCCTGGAAAGGGGAGTTTGAAGAATTCAGAAAGGAATACGAAGAAGGAGGATATGACCGGTTCCTGGTGCAGCTGTCCTGGTCGGACCTTCCCTACCGGTACGCTGCCGGAAAATTAATCGAAAAAGATGGTCCGCTTAAAGCCAATCCGTATACCGAAGCTTTCCTTGGACAGTTTTCCGGGCTGGATACGGAAAAAAAGGCCTGCTTCCTCTTTCCGGAAAGCTTCGCATCCCGGTTTTTTGTCATTATGGAGGTCTGCAAAAGGGCGGAAATCCTCCGTCCGGTAAAAAATCTTTTCCCGGACGAGGAAAAGATGCATTATCTGGCCGTTTTTGATAAAATGGATATGGACAGCATCCTTTTGATGTACCACCTGCTTTATACAAATGCCGCGGAGGATTTGTACGGGGGCTATTTCCTGTATGATTATTCCCTTTCCTGGTACCAGACGCACCTGCAGGAAAAAGGTACGGTGCTTCGGTCGCCGTATCTTCCGGACCGGCTTGCGAGATACCAGGGGAACCTGCCAAGGCATTTCAATCCGGTAAAAACCGTCCATGTCCGGCAAAACATCCGGCATATCCTGGAAAACGGCTGGTTTTCATCGGAACTGGAATTCTTCCGGAACCTGACGGAAATCATCATGCCGCTTTTCCAGTGGTGGTATACGGATTTGGCTATGTACGAGGAAAAAGACGGCTTTCGTACCAACTGGCGGCTGGAAAGGACGAAAATCAGGACGAAGCTTACGGCGGAGGGGATTATAAAGCCGAAATGGAAGCATGAGCTGTCATTGTTCTATGCAGTGCAAAAACTGTATCCCGATACCCTGTACCAGCATCGTCCGCAGTGGCTGGGCCGGCAAAGCCTGGATTTGTATATCCCTTCCATCAGGACGGCAATAGAATACCAGGGGGTCCAGCATTATCTGCCCGTGCCCTTTTTCGGCGGGGAAGACGCTTTAAGCAGGCGTCAGGAACTGGACAGGCAGAAAAGACAGCTTTGTGAAGAAAACCGCGTCCGCTTTATCGAATGGCCCTATCACATTGAACCGACAAAGGAAAACATACTGGCTGAGCTGGCCTGTGACTAGTGTATAATGAAAATACTTGTAATCCCTGATGTGCATCTGAAACCGTGGATGTTTGAGCGCGCATCGGCGTTAATGAAAAAGAATAAAGCGCAGCGTGCGGTCTGTCTTATGGACATCGCTGATGACTGGCGGCAGCAGTACAACCTCGACCTCTATATGCAGACGTATGACGCTGCGATAAAGTTCGCAAAAGATTTTCCGGATACGCTGTGGTGTTACGGGAACCACGACTTAAGCTATCTGTGGCAGAAGAAGGAATCCGGGTATTCCCCGGTTGCACCCCGGATTGTCTGTGAAAAACTGCGTATTTTGAGGGAAACGCTTCCCGATGAACGGCAGCTTGCCTTTCTGCACCGTATCGACAGTGTTTTGTTTTCCCACGGCGGGCTTTCTGACGAATTCGTAATGGAATATGTTCCCGGGACATATTATAATGATGCTGACGCAGTAATAGAAACGATTAACGGCTTCGGCCCTGCTGAAATGTGGCAGGATTTATCACCCATATGGTACAGGCCCCAGTATTATCCGGGAGAAATGTACGGTTCCGGGAAACTCTTACAGGCTGTCGGCCATACGCCGGTGAAAGACATAATTAAAGAGGGAAATGTTATTTCCTGCGACGTTTTTTCAACAGACAGTAACCGGAAGCCTTTAGGAACACAAAAGTTTCCGGTAATCGATACGGTGACAGGGGACTGCTGCGGGCTTGTTTAGTTAAAGAAAGGGTTCAAAAACATGTTGTCATCTGCATTTACCATTCCTGCGAAGAATACGATTGCCAAAGGGGAGGATCTGAACCTTTTGGGCGGCATCGTAAACCGGTCGGAAGAAGCGGTCACTGCGGTTATCCGCGTATGGGCGAGGCTTTCCGGCGAATGGAAGCCGGTTCTTTCAAAGGAAGAAGAAATTGCGGCAGGAGAGCATAAGCATGTGTATTACACCCTTCCGTTTGCTGCTCTTGAAGATGCCTTTCCCGGGGAAGATCTGGAAGAAGTGGAAGTATATATATCCGATTGTATGCCGGATGCGAAGACAAACGGTGAACTGATATTAGTGGACTGACCGAAACTATAAGAAGGCAAAATTACATAAAGAAGACAGGAAAAACCAATGTTTGAAATAAAAGGAAAAATTACAACCGCGGTATGCTACGCAACCGTCATAGAGGACGCCGCGATAGAGCAGATTCAGAAAATGTGCGATTACGCGCTTACGGAAGGCTCCCTGGTACGCATCATGCCGGACGTGCATGCAGGTGCCGGGTGCACCGTCGGAATGACCATGACCGTTGCGGATAAAGCCTGCCCGAACATCGTCGGCGTGGATATCGGCTGCGGGATGTACACCGTGAAACTGAATGACAGAAGGCTTGATTTCGAAAAAATCGATGAAGCTGCCCATTTCATCCCCTCCGGCATGAATACCTGGGAGGAAGCCGCTGAAAAATTCGACCTTGCGGGGCTGAAATGTTTCGGCAGCTTAACCGGCATCGGAAGGCTGGAATGTTCCCTGGGAACCCTAGGCGGCGGAAACCATTTCATTGAGATAGACAAAGCCGCAAACGGTGATTATTATCTGATAATCCATTCCGGAAGCAGGAATCTGGGAAAACAGGTGGCGGAGTATTATCAGAAGCTTGCCATTGACCTGCATGCGGGCAGGGAGGATTACCTGCGCAGAAGAAATGAAATCATTAAGACATATAAAGAAGAAGGCAGGCAATCCGAAATACAGTCTGCTTTGAATGCACTGGATAAAGAGTACAAAGAGAAAACGCCGGACGTGCCGGATGATATCTGCTGGCTGTACGGCACTTCCTTTAAAGACTACCTGCACGATGTGGAAATCTGCCAGCGCTTTGCGAAAAGAAGCCGCGAGATAATGGCGGATATTATCCTGCGAAGGACCGGCATGACGGCAGATGAAAGCTTCCATACCATCCACAATTACATCGACACAAGCGAAATGATTCTCCGCAAAGGCGCGATTGCCGCGCATAAAGGCGAAAAAGTCCTGATCCCCATCAATATGCGGGACGGTTCCGTCATTGCCGTGGGCAAAGGGAATCCGGAATGGAATTTTTCCGCGCCTCACGGCGCCGGCCGCCTGATGTCCAGGAGCAAGGCAAAGGCGGCAATAGACCTGGAAGCCTACAAGGCTGCAATGGAAGGCATCTATACGACCTCCGTAAACGAGAACACCCTGGACGAGGCGCCTATGGCATATAAATCCATAGACGATATCATAGACGTTATAAAGGAAACCGTAGACATACTGGAGGTCATGAAACCGGTATATAACTTCAAGGCGTCCGAAGACGAACTTCCCTGGAAGAAAAAAGCAGCTGTTCCGAAAGAGGACTGAAAAACACGGCAGACATAAAGGGGGTCAGAAGCCATGAGAAAAATACTTCTTGTAATCGACATGCAGAATGACTTCATTGACGGCGCTTTGGGCACGCCGGAAGCAGAGGCAGTCGTGGAAAATGTGAAGGACAAAATCCGCTCTTATCCGGCAGAAGACATATTTGTGACAATGGATACGCACGGCGATGACTATATGGATACCCAGGAAGGGAAATACCTTCCGGTGCCGCACTGCATCCGCGGTACGAAAGGGTGGGAAATCAGACCGGACATCAAAGAATTACTGACAGGGGCCCACGTTTACGAAAAGCCGACGTTCGGAAGCACCCTTCTTGCGGAGGATCTGAAAGCGCTTTCCGAAACGGAAGAAATCGAGCTGGAGCTTGCCGGAGTCTGCACGGATATCTGCGTGGTATCCAATGCGCTTCTTTTAAAAGCGGCGATGCCGGAGGTTAAGCTCAGCGTGGATGCTTCCTGCTGTGCGGGCGTTACGCCGCAGAAACACAAGGCCGCCCTGGAGACCATGAAGTCCTGCCAGATACAGGTAAGGGAAGAGCATGGCACGGTGGTTCTGCGGACAAAGCGGCTTACCCTGCGAAAATACCGCCCGGAAGACGCGGATATTATTTATCGGTATTTCGGAACTGATCCTGACATGGTCCGGTACTCCGGCTGGAATCCGTATGCGACCCTGGAAATGGCACGGGAAACCGTGAACAGGTACATAGAAAGCTATGGGGATGAGCATTTCTACGGCTGGGCGATAGAAGCGGACGGTGCTTTTGCCGGAACAATAGGAGCCTATGACTTCGAAAATGACCGGATAGAAATCGGCTACAGTATCGTGAAGGATTTCTGGGGGCTGGGATATGCGGCCGAAGCGCTGGAGAAAGTGCTGGGACACCTGACGGAAAACGAAGGCATTTCCTGCGTGACTGCCTGGTGCGCTGCGGAAAACACAGGTTCCCGAAAAGTGCTTGAAAAGGCGGGAATGAAACTGGTCAGCATTGAAAAAGACGGCCTTGCGGTCGGAGACAGGATATACGATAAATTAAACTATGAATACACTCGGACCCTTTATCATTAACAGTATTCTTTTAGGCGTGGGCCTGGCGATGGACGCCTTTTCGGTGTCGATGGCCAACGGGCTTAACGCGCCGAAGATGTCCCGCGGCATGAAAACGGTTATTCCGCTTACATTTGCATCGTTCCAGTTCCTGATGCCTGTGATCGGCTGGATCTGCGTGAGGGGCATTGCGGAGGAATTCACCGCTTTCCAGAAGGCCATACCCTGGATTGCGCTGGGACTACTCGTGTTCATCGGCGGTAAAATGTGCTTTGAAGGCATCCGCGGCGGTGAAACGGAAAGTTCAAACCTCACACTGAAGCCCGGCGCGCTGCTGATACAGGGCGTGGCAACCTCCATCGACGCTTTGTCTGTGGGCTTTACCATCGCAGAATACCATACCGCGCAGGCTTTATCTGCCGGCATCATCATCGGCGGGGTAACCTTTGTCATCTGTTCTGCCGGCCTTCGCATCGGCCAGCGCTTCGGCACGCGTCTTGCCGGGAAAGCGTCCATATTAGGCGGCGTCATCCTCATCGGCATCGGCATTGAAATTTTCGTCACCGGCATCTTCGGCGGCTGACCGGTGGCTAAAAAAAACTTGTAACAAGCCGGAGCTTTGGAAGAAAGGAGTACCGGATGGGCATTAAAATATTCAGCAGTGGCGAATGGGAAAGGCTGCAGGAAGGCTGCCTGTATAAAACGGACTTTACGGGGCTGGACCATACCCTCGACAGGCTGCTTATCAGATATATGGCGCCGCGCTGCCATGAGCCGTGGATGCCTCTTGCCCTGCGAAGATTCCGGGACGTCCTGGAAGAGGAAGGATCCGGGGATGATTCTTCGGACGAAGCGTACTGTGCCTACTATGTCCTGCGGGAACAGGTAATGAGGGAAAATGACCGGGAAGAGCTTAAAAAGGCGGCTTTTCGAAACGGCAGGCAGGATATCGGCTGGTTTGCCTTCTGCCGCCTTACGGGGTACAGCCTGCCGTCCTATGAAGATGATACGGATGATTACGGCTTGTTTGACTGCGGGCTGAAAAGCGACATGCTGCGGGAAGATATCGATGCTTTCTGCAGGGAAATGATAAAAGAGGAAGGACCGTTTGAACCGGAAGCCCGTAAATGGCTTGAAAAGCTGCAGGAAATATCCGACGATACGCTGGACGAATGGGCGGACGGACAGACGGAGAGAAGTGATTATATTAACTTAAGCGATGAACTGCACGCACTCCTTCGTGTAAAGGCAGGCGCAGAAACCCTTGACGGGGAAGAGCTGGCGGAAACGGTCAGGGCCGTATTTGACGCGTATGTCCTGATGGTTTATGAGGAAAAAAACGGCAGGGTTTCCAGAAAGCAGAAATACACCCTTTTGGATTCGTTCACCCGGAAATGTTTTGAAAGCCTGAAAAAGATGCGGCGCAGCATGATAACGGATGAAACGGAAGCGGTCAAAGCAATCCTGCAGACCGGCCGGGCAATGCGGCATGATATAACCGGAATCTGGATTCGAAAAACCGCCTGGGATGAGCCTGCCGGTAACCAGCAGCACAGCTTCTTCCTTAAGATGGCACACGAGTGCGGCATTAAGGAATAATACCAAGATTACGATATAAGAATATTATTCATGTGCACGGTTCTATGCCGTCTTATCTACGGAGGTTTGTCATGTTTACGATTGACCCGAAAGACAATGCAAAAATAAAATACAAAACGGAATATCATAAGGATGCAGGGGGAAATATTACCGGCTGGTCATTAACCGAAACCAGGCCGGACGGTGAATACAGTGTCTTTGAATTCAACAGTGAAGGTGTGTTGACGGGTTATGAAAAATACACCCTCGAAACCATCCATCTGAATACGGTTTATCTGGAAGAAAGAATCCGGTTTAATGACGACGGGGAAATGATATGCCGGGAACGCTGGGACTACCTTCCGGAAGACGGCTTAGGCTGGGACTTTTACCGTACGGAATACGACGTAAAAGGCAATGTTATTGATACGGACTGGCACGGGCAGGCATAGCGGCATATATGCAGAAAATGTTTGATTTGGAAAAAAACGAAAATGACGGCTTTGCGGCCCTTTCCTATGCCGAAAAGAACCGCCTGCTGTTTGAAAAGCAGAAAGCCCTGCTGGACCAGTTCCTGAAAACAGGCGCGATTTCCCAATCCCAGCATGACAAAAGCCTTCACGACCTGGTTGAAAAGATGGGTGAAACTGATTAATCATGAATTACGTCTACCTTCTCCGCTGTGCGGATGACACGTATTACTGCGGATGGACCACCAGCCTTAAATCCCGCGTGGCGGCGCACAATGCCGGCACCGGGGCAAAATACACACGTTCCAGAAGACCGGTGCAACTGGTTTATTTTGAGGAATACGAAGACAGACACGAAGCCCTTTCCCGGGAGTGGCATATCAAAAGGATGTCCCGGGAAGAAAAGATTAGTTTAATGGAAAGAGGCAGAAAAATGCTCGAAACCGGAATCAAAGGCACCTTGGAGACAACGGTAACAAAAGACAAGACAGCATGCCATGTAGGAAGCGGCGAGCTGGAAGTCTATGCCACGCCCATGCTGATTGCTCTTGCGGAAGAGACTGCATGGAAAAGTGTTGCAGCGTATCTTAAGCCCGGCATGGGAACTGTCGGTACAAAGATGAATCTGGATCATCTTGCCGCAACTGCCGCAGGAAGGAAAGTCCGCTGTGAAACGGTGTTAACCGGCATCGAAGGAAGAAAACTGGTGTTTTCGATAGAGGTCTTTGATGACGCCGGGAAAGTGGCGGAAGGCACGCATGAACGGTTTATTATCGACAATGAAAAGTTCATGGCGAAAGCCGTATCCAGGGGCAGGTAAGCTTTTGGCAGGAATGCCGGAAAAGGGACGACAGTGAAAGACGCGCAGTGGGATAAACTGTTAAGAATAAGGACGTCCGGGAGGGACGACTCCCGTTCGGACCAGTACCGCTATCCGTATGAACCGACGCCTTACAGCGTGCTGGAAAGACTTGCGGAAAGCGGTTTCCTGACAAAGAAGAATACGCTTCTGGACTATGGCAGCGGCAAGGGCCGGGTGAGCTTTTTCCTGGCATACCAGGCAGGGTGCAGGTGCATCGGCGTGGAGGCGGACGACAGGATTTACGCAGCCGGCCTTGAGAACCTGGAAACGGCGGCTTCTTCGGGCAAAACCGCCTTTGAACAGGCGGAAGCGGAAAAGTACAAGGTGCCGGAAACCGTGGACCGCTGTTTTTTCTTCAATCCGTTTTCGGTGGAAATCCTTAAAAAGGTGACGGCCCGCATTTTGGAATCCTGGTATGAAACCCCGCGGGAAATCATATTGTTTTTCTACTATCCGTCGGACGAGTATATTTCTTACCTGATGTCCGTTCCGGAAATGATGTTTACGGACGAAATTGACTGCAGGGACTTGTTCCCGAAGGCGGATGAGCGGGAGCGGATCATGATATTTTCAACAGCAGTTCAGGAGAAAAAAGATGATGACACAGACAATTAAGGAACTTTTTGAACGCAAATCCGTGCGTGTTTTTACAGGGGAGAGTATTCCTCCCGAAGACAAAGCCCTGATACTTGAAGCTGCCGCAAACGCACCGACTGCGGGCTGCCAGCAGTTCTATACCATAATCGACGTGACGGACCGGGAATTAAAGGAGAAGCTTGCCGTATCCTGCGACAATCAGCCGTTTATCGCAAAAGCCGATATGGTCCTTGTGTTTCTTGCGGACTGCCGGAAATGGTACGAAGGCTTCCTGGACGTGGACGCCAGTCCCAGAAAACCCGGCGAAGGAGACCTCATCCTTGCCGTAACCGACGCTGCCATTGCCGCGCAGAACGCCGTTACCGCAGCGCAGAGCCTGGGAATCGGAAGCTGTTATATCGGCGACATCATGGAAAACTGCGAAAACGTGAAGGCCCTTTTAAGCCTTCCGAAGTATGTATTCCCCGCTGCGATGGTTGTATTCGGCTATCCCACAAAGCAGCAGGAAGAAAGGGAAAAGCCCAAAAGAGCCGCAATGCAGTATATCGTCTCCGAAAACGGGTATCCGGAAA
Source organism: Eubacterium sp. (assembly GCA_017433825.1). Lineage (GTDB taxonomy): Bacteria > Bacillota > Clostridia > Lachnospirales > Lachnospiraceae > Alectryocaccobium. The sequence continues at coordinate 19,416 of JAFRGL010000014.1, forward strand.
TGTCCCCCGAAGACAGGAGGCAGATGTTCTTCGAAAGCCGGAAGCTTGCAAAAGAAGGCTTCGAAACACTTCCGGAACAGGAAAAAGAGGAAGTATACCGCAGCTGGATGCGCGCCTTTGCCGACCGGAAATACAACTCAAACTTTGCCAAAGAGATGACCAGGTCCGTCAGGGAATACCTGAAGGAATACTGAGTCGGATTACCATCCTTTTGGAAGACCCGGAGGAAAAGTACGGGCATATCTTCTGCAGCAAATAAGTTTCCTGAAAATTTTTAAAAATAGTGCTTGACCTTGCAGTTAACTGCAATGATACCGTACAGCCAAGGAGGAAAAGATATGATAACAATCCAGGGATTCGCAAAGCTTTGCGGATGCAATGCCCAGACGCTGCGGTATTATGACCGTATCGGCCTTTTGAAACCGGCGAAGGTCGACAGCTGGACGGGTTACAGGTATTATGAAGAAGAGCAGGCGGTGCTGTTTGTAAAGATTAAAAATCTGCAGCAGGCTGATTTCTCCATTGAGGAAATCAGGAACCTTCTTACGAAGGATGACGATCTTTTGATGGCGGCATTTGACAGGAAGGTTAAAGAGCAGGAGCAGAAGCTTGCAAGAATCCGGGAAATACAGAAATCATATCTTAAAGAATCAATGGATATGCAGAAAATGGTAAATATGCTGACGGATTTTGTGGAAGGCAGGATGGCAAGCCCCGCACTTTGGAAAGAGCTGGGACTGGATGCTGAGCAGGAAACGAAGACCCGCGCCAGGGTAAATGACACTCTGGCTGAATGGCTTTCCGAGTGCAGAAACGCAGGCGCTGAAATGGCGGAACAGATGAACAGCCTTTCCCCGGACGCCATGAAAGACGTCATCGACAGCCTGAAAAATGAGCTGCCTGACGGAAGCATTCCGGCTTCCGGGGCGTCAGATGAACAAACCTCTTTTGCGGAAGACGTACCTTCCGACGCGGCAAAGGTATACGAACGCAGCGGATGGGAACATGTAAGCGAATGGATAAATGATATCCCGGACCTTGAAAGCGGCAGGCAGAGTTACTTCCTGTTCAGGGTTTGCAAAGACAGCCCGGTAAACGACCCGGGATTTCCGACCCTTATGCTGGCGCTGATGGACGTGCGGTTCGGCGCCGTTTCAGGCGGCATGAACTGCAGTATCAGCGTAAGCGGCGACGGCGTTAATCATTTCACACTGTTTCAGAAATAGACGGTAAGCGCAAGCCCTCAGCTTTTGGTAAAGCTGAGGGCTTGTTTTAATGCCTTGCCGCAGGGTTCGGCACGCGTTTTTCAGGAGAAAAGGCAGCAGACCGGATCCGGTAATTATTCAGAAAACGTTTCATTAATTACAGCGTATGGGGTATAATATTAACTGGAAGACAGCAATCATCTGAACGGTCAAAGAAAGTCCGGACTGCTTAACGCATGTACAGTATATAAGGAGGAACACTGTATGGAAAACTGCCGGTTCACTGAGCTTGTGAAAAAGGAAAATGGCTTTGAATATTACCAGGCCTTCCGCGATGAAGTCGACTGGATCCTCGGCGGAAAAGGCGATACGTACTGGTTTGTAATCATGAAGGACCAGTCTGTTAAGGAAACATATATCGGAAAGTGCAGGGACGGCGTATGGACCGACCGCCTGATAAAAGGAAAGGGAAAGAAGAAAACCGAAAAGGAAATGCCTGCGGGAAGCATGATTAAACGCATAGAGGAAAGAGCTTATTTCATGCAGGATGAAAAGTGGGTAACGGACAGGAAGCCGGGGCTTATTGAAGACGCCCATCCCCACTATCACTATGTCTACGGTATAGGAGACAAGGCGCTGGATGTATCGGAAGCCTACGGGGTGAGCATTGCATATTCGGACCTTAAAGACCTTTCGGCAGGCTTCCGCTTAAGGTATCTTTATACGGGAAAAGATGTGGGGCTTCCTGAATAGACGCAGGTCCATAGAGGTGAAAGATGAGTTTGCTTGAGGAATACTATAACAGCAGAGATGAAGAAAACCGGCTTTTGTCACAGCATGGACAGGTTGAATACCTGACAACCATGAAATACATCCATGAATGCGTTTCCCATTTTACCGATCCCGGCATTTTGGAAGTCGGTGCCGGTACAGGCAGATACAGCGTTGCGCTTGCTAAGGAAGGATATTCCGTAACTGCAGTTGAATTGGTTCAGCACAATTTGGATGTATTAAGATCAAAACTGGATGGTACCGAACCGATTGCGGTTTTACAGGGAAACGCCCTGGATCTGTCGGCATTTCAGGATAAATCGTTTGATGTAACAATGCTGTTAGGTCCCATGTATCATCTATATACAACAGAAGATAAGATACAGGCACTGTCCGAGGCGGTGCGTGTTACAAAACCGGGGGGATACATACTGGTTGCTTACTGCATGAACGAAGCCACGATCATTCAGTATGTATTTCTGGGTGGTCATCTTAATGAGGTGAACAACCTGCTGACCGATGACTGGCACTGCAAAAGCGAACCGAAAGAAATATTTGAGCTGGTCAGAACAGAAGATATTTCTCAGCTGAATGCCCTATTCCCTTTGGACAGGGTCAGGCTGGTAGCAACAGACGGTGCAGCTCATTATCTAAGCGGATTGATTGATGGAATGAGTCAGGATACTTTCGCCAAATGGATGGAATATCATTTTGCAACTTGTGAACGGCAGGATCTAATCGGAGCCTCCAATCATACCCTCGATATTCTGAAAGTCCGCGGATAGATTCCGGTTTGCCTGTTTGTTCCGCGGCTGGCTTGTTTGAAGAAATGCCGTATGGCTGCAAAAACTAAACCGGAGGCTGTGAAGGAAACGCGCAGATGAAAGATACGAAAAAGATAAGAAGTATTATACTCATAATCAGCCTTGTACTGACTGCCGGTTTATGCGGCTGCGGTGCAAAACAGAAAACAACAAAGGCGGATGACGCAGGCCACAGCTATCAGCTTACGTCTGTTCATCCGGTGAACGGGCGGCAGGGAATCTGTACGGAGGGCGGTTATTACTGGGTCAGCGGTTCGGGAAGCCTGACAAAATATGATAAAGACTGGAATATCGTTGCCGAAAACAATGACCCGTTCTCAGGCTATGAGCTTGAGGTCAATCACATTGGTGATATCGACGTATGGCAGAATGAGCTGTATTTAGGCGTTGAATATTTTATGGACGGTGAGGGAAAGAATATCCAGGTCGCTGTCTATGACGGCGATACGCTCAACCTTAAGCGTGTGTTCCCGTTCCGGGCCGATACAGGTCAGCTGGAATGCTCGGGGATCGCGGTCGATCCGGACTCTGAAACGGTATACATGTGTTCCTGGATCGATGATGAATCCAGCGAATATCTGTACATGTACGGCCTGGATTCGGGCCAATACCTTGGAAAACTCCATATGGACCCTGTACCAAAGTGGATACAAGGTGTCGCATCCGGCGGTAAAGATCTCTATGTGACCTGCGACGACGGCGATGCGGATGACGATGCCCCGGACCATATGTACCGGGTCGAAGTCAGCGAAGACCGGCTGAACGGTAAAGTGTTTTCAGAAAAGACTTTTGATGAGGTGACAAAGCAGGGTGAGATCGAAGGCTTATGCTTCGACCGTGAGGAGAACCGCTTCCTTCTTCTCTATAATCGGGGGGCCCGCATTGTGCTGGGCATGCCAAAAGGATTTTACGAAGGCTATACGGAAGAGATCCACGAAGTGTTTGTCTTTGACGTTTTAAGTTGAAATTTGGGGAGATAGAGGATATATGGAACGTCAGGTTATTTTGCTGAATGGTCCGTCCAGCAGCGGAAAATCCACTTTGGCCGAAGCTTTACAGGAACTGATCTTAGAAAAAAGGTCAGAAAGGTATGGTATTGTTTCTATAGATGATTTTCTGAAAATGTCGATAGCCAAAACAATATATGAAGATGATGTTTTCGAACAATCCGATATATTATGCAGTAAGGCACTGGAAATGCTGGAGACCGGAGACGGCGTCATCATTGACCATGTGATCACGAGTAAACGGATTTTCGAGCATCTGAAAGAGAAGCTGTCTTCCGGTCATATAAAGATGGTGCGCATTTCCTGCCCTTTGCATCTGCTGAAAAAAAGGGAAAGCGAGAGAGGAGACAGATGCCCCGGATCGGCAGAAGCCTCAGAAAAGTATCTTTTTCCCAGGGATGGATATGACCTGGTTGTTGATACCGGCACGAGATCGCCGGCAGAGAATGCCCTGGTGATCCTTGACAATTTGTTCTGACGGGGTAGAAAATGAAACAGTATTATGTTGCAAGCCTTTGCCGGGAAGGTGTTCTCGGAGGAGGTATTGCTGCAGATGATGAGGGAATATCGATGAACGATGGAGAGAACTACAGGTTTATTGTTTTCAGCCTGAAGCGCTTTGGTGCTTTGCTGAGCGATAAGGTGAAACGTTGAATTCCCGTTTGATGAGATACGTACTTTTACGGAAAAAGAAAAATGAAAGAAGAATGTTTGATTTGCAAGGCACCGCTGGAATATCTGGAAGCAGATGTTCTTATGGAATGCGAGATTTGCCACAAAAAAGAAAACAGTAAAACAAGATGCGTCAACGGGCACTATGTCTGCAATGAGTGCCATACACGGGGACTTGACAGCATCATAGGCTTATGCCTTTCGGAAAAATCAAAGAATCCGGTTGCGGTTCTGGACAAAATGATGGCACTGCCGTTTTGCCACATGCATGGCCCGGAGCATCATGTGATGGTGGGGGCTGCGCTTCTGACCGCTTATCATAACGCGGGCGGGGATTTGGATCTTCCAACAGCTCTGCATGAGATGATCAATCGAGGGAAAAGCGTTCCCGGAGGCGCCTGCGGATTTTGGGGAGCATGCGGGGCCGGGATCAGCTCAGGCATGTTTGTTTCGATTGTTTCAAAGTCAACACCGCTTTCCAACGAACCGTTTGCCCTTTCTCATCAAATGACGGCAAGATCACTTGGCAGGATCGGAGAAATCGGAGGACCGCGGTGCTGCAAGAGAGACTCGTATCTTTCAATCCTTTCTGCGATAGGTTTCGTAAAAGAGCATTTTGGTATCGAGATGGAAAGGCCTGAAATAAAATGCCGGTATTCAGCGCAGAATAATCAGTGTATCGGGAAACGGTGCCCGTTCTCGAAGTCATGAGTGTTACCCCGGGGCAGTAAGAAAAGAAATAATATGAGAAAATACGCGAGACTCAAAAAACCGCTCAAAAATGATGAGAATGCGGTAACCTGTAAAATCATGCTGTATAAAGCCGAAGAAGGCACATATCTTTTTGAGTATTCAAGTCCGGATGCTGTTATCTGCTCATCTGACCGCTGTTATGAATCACTTGAAGATTTATATGATGACTGGAACGAACTGATTGATGAGGAAGGCTGGATTGAAATGGATGATCCCCTGCCGTACTGTCAGCATGACGCGTTCATACCCCTTAGGGTAAAGGAACGGGACACAGGAAAACCGGAGTGGGGGCATTTCGAGACCCTGAAAAACGGACGCTGGATTGAATGGACGCCCTGATGATGCCATATCAAGGCTGACGTGGGATTCCAACAAAACGGCTTTGTATGAACTGAATTGCCGGCTGCTTAACAGATGACAACCGGGTATTTGTTCATGAGGATTACTGATGCAGATACAGCAGGACAGAATCAAATTAGTTCCAATGACAGATGAAATGTATCAATGCTTGGAAAAAGACGAGGATTTCAATGAAACTGACAATCGCATTCCTGCAGATTCTCCCGGCGGGAAGCCTGCAAAAGAATATGGAAAAGGGAATGGGAGCCTGCCGCCAGGCGAAAGAAAAAGGCGCAGACATTGCGATCTTTCCGGAAATGTGGAGCTGCGGTTATGCATTTCCGCATGAAGAGGAAAGCCTGCGGGAATGTTCCGTTTCCTGTGACAGCTTTTTTGTAAACCGGTTTTCAGAGCTTGCGGCAGAGCTGGATATGGCCATAGCCATAACCTTGCTGGAACGGCACGATCCGAAACCTAGAAACACGGTTTGTCTTTTCGACTGGCATGGCGATCTGCAGTATCGGTATTCCAAAGTCCATATCTGTGATTTCGGAGAGGAAGATGACGAAGGAGTCCTGGACGCCGGCGATGCCTTTTTTGTTGCGGACCTGGACACAAAATGCGGGAGCATTAAGGTTGGCTCAATGATCTGCTATGACCGGGAGTTTCCGGAAAGCGCCCGGATTCTGATGCTGAAAGGAGCAGAGCTCCTTTTGGTGCCAAATGCCTGTCCGATGGAACTGAACCGCCTCGCACAGCTTCGCGGCAGAGCCTATGAAAACATGCTGGCCATCGCCACCTGCAATTACCCGGCTCCGCATCCGGACTGCAACGGCCATTCCACCCTGTTCGATGGTGTTGTATATCTTCCGGAGCTTTCCGGTTCGAGGGATACGTGTGTATTTGAGGCAGATGAGAAAGAAGGCGTGTATACGGCAGAACTGGATTGTGACATGCTGAGGAATTACCGCCGCTGTGAGGTATGGGGGGTGAAAAACCGCCGTCCGGAACTGTATGGAGACATTTCAGATAAGGAGCGGACAGTATGATCAGACTTGCGGATGTAACAGAGGATAACTGGTTCGAAGCTGCCACGCTGTCTGTCAAGGAGAGTCAAAAGGGGTTCCTTGCACCGGCAATCGGCATTCTGGCCAGAGGGTATGTCTACCGTAACTGCAATGCTAAAATCTTTGTTATAGAGAACGATGAAGCAATTGTCGGCCTTGCCCTCGTTAGGGAATTTACTGAGGAACCGCTTGGATATGACCTGCAGCAGTTTATGATCGACCGGCAGTATCAGGGCAGGGGCTATGGTTCCGAAGCCCTGGGGCTGATCCTTGATGAGCTGAAAAAAGAAGCTCACTTTGACCACGTGGAAGTATGTGTAAAGAAGGAAGACGCTGAGGCCATTCATTTGTATGAAAAATGCGGATTCGCCGATTCCGGCTATATCGATGAAGACGCGCCGGATTCGGTTAATATGATTTGCCGTCTGTTCTGAATATAATTGACAAGCATGCAGCAGGGATGCGGCTCAACTGACAGGCGGATTATCTCACGCAGCAGTCGCTGTTGCCGTGTTCTTTTTTCTGATACGATGAGGTCACATTAAGCGAGGGAGGACTTTATGATGGAAATGGGAAAAGAGATTCACCGCCTGAGACTCAGCCGGGGCATTACGCAGGAAGCTCTTGCCGAGGCTTTGAATGTGACAGCGCAGACAGTCAGCAAATGGGAGCGCGGCGCCAGCATGCCGGATGTGCAGATGCTGCCGCAGATAGCGGTATTCTTCGGCGTTACGATTGATCAGCTTTTTGCCATGGCACCGGAACAGCAGATGGAGCGCATCGAGAACCGCATTTACAGCCAGGGGCTGTTTGATGAGGCAGAAAAGCGGCAGATTGAACGGCAGCTTAACGCTTTTGCGGAGAATCCGGAATACGAAGGACGTGCCAGGCTTCTTCTGGCGGTTCTTTACAATCATCAGGCCGACCAGTACCGAAAGCTTGCGGTAAAGTACGGAAAGGAAGCAGTGGAAAAGACCGGCGGGGACAGAGAAGCCGTCAGCGAACTGGCAAATGCCTGGGGCAGCTATATTCCGGACTGGAATGTCCGCAACCACCATGCCCTGATTGAATGGTTCAGCGATTACTGCCGCCGCAACCCGGACAACCGGGGGGCACTTATGTGGCTGCTTGACAACCTGATTGATGACAGAAGGCTTGCGGAAGCGAAAAAGTGGCTGGAAAAGCTGAAACGGACAGACCGCACCTTTAGGGTTCCTATGTATCAGTACATGATAGCCCTGGCGGAAGGAGAAAAGGAAGAGGCCAAATCCCGGCTTTGCGAACTGGAAGCGATGGAAAACCAGGAATGGAGCTGGGCGGTCACCTTAGGCGATATCCATACCCTGCGGCAGGAATATGACAAAGCAAAAGAATGGTACCGGAAAGGCCAGGAAATGCAGCCTTCTCCCAAATATGTTGACAGCGCAGCCAGCATCGCGCATATCTGTGAAATCTTAGGCGACCGGAAAGGGGCAGTTTCTGCTTATGAAGAAGAACTGCGCCTCCTGCGCGATGAGTGGGGGATTATAAGCGGAGAAGAGTATGAGGCGGTGGAACGGGCCATCCAGAGGCTTCGGAAACCTGATTAGAGAAAAAAGACGTAAAACTGCTTTCAGCAAGTAAAACATAAGACCTGCAGGCAAACTATCGCGGGTCTTAATTTATGCTTGACAGCGTAACAATGTTATGCTATATTCCTATTGTAACAATGTTACGTAACGAACCCCAAAACAGGGAGATAAATCAATGGACGGAAAACTAATATCCAAAAAGGAGCTGCTTTCGCGATACGGTATTTCATACGGTGCCTTGTACCGCTGGAAGCGTATGGGCCTTATCCCGGAGGAATGGTTCATTAAACGGGCCACCCCTACCGGTCAGGAAACTTTTTTCGATGAAGAGACAATATGCGCCAGGATTGACATGATAATCGCGGCAAAAGACGCAGTGTCCCTGGAAGAGCTTTCCAGGCATTTAAAGCCGGAACAGGCAGCGGATCCGGAGCTGGTCATTGAAACGACGTACGGCAGCTTCCGTTACCGGGCGGGCGATATCCGCCGTATCACAACAGGAAGCGGCCGCGATATTACGGACGCGGTCGCGCAGATTTTCATCAAAGAGGTGTAAAACAAACTGACAGACACCATCAGCAGGAGGTATAATAATAATGGCAAATGATGCGCATATCAGCGGAAGCGGAAGACTGACAGGCGGAGATTATAACGAAATCCATATCAGCGGCAGCGGACATTGGGACGGCCCCGTCCACTGCAGAGAATTCCATGTCAGCGGGACCTGCAAAGGTACGGGGGACCTTACGGTTACAGACAGCATGCACTGTTCCGGAAGCCTCCGGACAGACGGCCATATGGACTGCGGACAGGTCAGGATTTCCGGCGCTGCCCGCGTCGGGGGAAACATAACCGGACGTGATGAGGTGCGGGTATCCGGAAGTCTTGTCTGCCACGGCTTGTACGGCGGAAAGATTACAGTCAGCGGAGGGCTGGATATCCAGACCGATGTGGAGGCTGACAGCTTTGCCCTTTCCGGCATGGCGAAGATCCAAGGACTTTTGAACGCGGAAGAAGTTGACATTACTGTCGGCGGGATGCCGGGGACCGTTGTCATCGGACAGATCGGCGGCAGCCGCATTACAGTCAGAACAGCAGAGACCAGGGGGTTCTTAAGGAAACTTGTCAGCGGCAGAAGGGCCTCTGCCGGAGAAGTGAAAGCGGGCAGTATTGAAGGCGACGACATCGACCTGACAGCTGTGGCTGCGGACGTAGTGCGCGGCAATAACGTCACGCTGCGCGACGGATGCCGTATCAAACGTGTTGAGTACACCGGCAACCTGACACTAGAAGGCGACGCGCAGGCCGATGAACAAATCCGGATATAAAGGAAACGGGGAAGACTGACAGATGGTACTTAAGAGACTTGAGCATAAGCTTACGGTGTGCAAGACGGCGGATTTATCCGGGGCGGACCTGTCTGCGGATTTTTATTTCATAGGGAAAACAGATGAAGAGCTGTCGCTGGTATGCAGAACGGAAGATGTCCCGGCTGAAACAATTGAGCGCGATGACGGATGGAGGGGCTTCCGTATCCGGGGAATTCTGGATTTTTCCCTGATAGGAATCCTCGCAAAACTGTCCGGAATCCTTGCGGAACACAAGATAGGGATTTTCGCGGTCTCGACGTACAACACGGACTATATACTGGTAAAAGAAGAAAACTTCGACAGGGCCATGGAAGTACTGGCAGATGAAGGATATACGGTAGAGTAGGACGGAGACGAAAAGCAGGCCTCGGACAGGTTCATTTTCCTTTGTTCGGTCGGGATGCGGATGTAATGTTCCACAGCAAACAGGAGTAAATAATGGCAGTTTTTTATCTTGTACGGCACGGGCAGACGGACTGGAATGTAGAGCATAAGCTTCAGGGACAGAAGGATATCCCCATGAACGATGAGGGAAAACGCCAGATGAACGAGCTGGCGGATAAACTGGCCGAAACCGGTCTGACTTTCGACCTTATCATTTCAAGTCCTTTGGACCGGGCGAAGACCAGCGCCGAAATCATTGCGGAAAAGATTAAATACGAAGGCGGAATTATCTGCGATCCGGGTTTTTTGGAGAGGGATTTCGGGGAGCTTGAAGGAACAAAGTGGACGCCGAATTTGAAGTTCGAAGGCCCGCACAATCGTCTGGAGTCCGTATCCGAGGTGTGTGACAGGGCGAAAAAGACACTGGAGAAGTATACATTTCCGGAAGATGCCCGGGTCATGATAGTTTCGCACGGCGCAATGCTGACGGCCGTAAGGACCGTACTGTCAGACGGGAAAGTAAGTTATGAGGACAGAAGCATCCCGATTATACAGGGAAATGTACTGTGCTGTGAAAAAATACACGGAAAGGAACCGCGTTTCTACGTATTATTATGATATATTACGGTTTCCTCGTAAGGGCGGTCCAGGAACTGGCTTATCTGTACGGCTTTGAGCAGTTCGATTTTGAGAATGACGGCTCTGACTCCAGGGCATTGCTTCAGATCAGATTCTTTCCGATACGGTCGTATCTTCCATTCCTGTCGCCGGCAGCGCCGCCTCAGGAGGCGTCACGTTTGTTTCTTTCGGAAATAACTGCAGGCGCTTGAGAAACAGGCTGAGAGAATACCCCTTAAGCGATCCGGAATACTACCGGATGAAGAGCAAGACCTCATAAAACATGCGGAATCATTCTAAAGGCAGCAGGAGACTGTTTCAGACTGCCTTTTTTTTGTTGACAAAGAAGAATTAAGTAGGTAAAATTTGATTGAAATTCGGCATAATATAAAAAAGCCGTAAATAAATAAAATGCAGGTGGTTCAGATGGCATACACAGAAATGCTCCCTGAAGGGCAGAAAATCTTTTCCATGCAGGAACTTAAAAGCAAAGGCCTTTCACAATATAAAGTCCATAAACTCGTCAGTGAAGGCAGACTTATCAAACTGAATAAAAGCTATTATGAAAATGCAGATTATTGCGGGGAGGAGTCTGACTTCTATTTTACAGAGGCGTATGCACCGGAAGGCGTGATATGTCTGCTTAGTGCAGCAGCTTATTACAATCTGACAACCTTTATTCCGGATGCAGTTGATGTGGCAATACCGAGGAAGGCAAAAGTATCAACTCTGCCATCCTGGCCTCAGATGAATATCCATCATTTTACTGATGCAAGGCATGAGCTGGGCGTTACAACAGTTACTGAAGGAAAAAATGGTTTTCTCATTTATGATATGGAAAAAACCGTGGTTGATATAGTGTTTTACAGAGAGAAGGTCGGGATCGAAGAAACAAAGGAAATTCTGGTGACTTATCTCAAGCGCAGGGACCGCAACCTGAACCGGCTTCTAAAATATGCAGAGCTCATGAAATGCGGTAAAATAATGCGGCAATATCTGGAGGTGCTTGTATGATTAGCGCCAAATCGGTGAAGGACAGATTGAAGAACAAGGCTCTTACAGGCGGAAAGTCGATGCAGGAAATATTGATCGCATATGGGTTGGAGAGAACAGTCTACAGGCTTTCAACATCAGAGTATAAAAAGAGTTTTACACTAAAAGGCGGTATATTCATGTATGCTCTGTTTGGAGGAAAATATCCAAGAGCCACAAGAGATCTGGACTTATTGGCAAGGAATGTGCATAATAGTGAAGAAAATATAAAGAAGATTTTCGAAATAATCTTCTCTGTCGAATGCGATGACGCGCTTAAATATGATCTGGCTACCTTAGAAGTCAGAACAATAACGGAGTTCAAGAAATACCACGGTGTTAATGTATCTATAGTGACTTATCTGGACAGAACCAGAATCCCGATTTCCATCGATATCGGATTTGATGATGTGGTTTATCCGGACAGAGTGAAAATGGAGTTCCCGGTATTGCTTGACACAGAAGCCCCAGAGATTTATGTGTATTCAATTACTTCAGTGATCTCTGAAAAGTTTGAGGCAATAGTTTTATTAGGGAATGCAAACAGCAGATATAAGGACTTTTATGATATATACATACTCGCCAATAGTTATGATATTGATGGTGAAGAATTAAAAGAATCAGTTGATGAAACTTTCAGGCACAGAGAAACAAGTTTTGATGATATTTTCGCTTTCACAGATGATTTTGTAACAAGCGAAATCCATCAGAGAAGATGGAAAGCTTTTATGGATAAGAAGAAGGTGATGGTATGTGCAGAACTAAAAGATGTTGTGAATCTGTTGCGGAAGCTATTGTTTCCGGTTGTTGATAGTATACGAAGCGGTATGCAGTATACTGCAAAGTGGGATCATGAATCCCGGAGTTGGATATAAAAGGGGCAGCACAGAACCGTTTCTTGACGGCCTCAATGAAATTGGAGGGAAATAACCTATGAAGCATTCACTTTTTCTGATTGTACTGCCATACGGGGAACATGAGCTGGAGTACTGCATCGATGACGCAGGCACACCTGTTTTGGTTGAGAAGTTTTACAAGATCATTCATCACGGGCCTTCATATTTTCTGGGTGATGAACCAGGTCCGCTGGAGGAAGAAACCGAACGCAATATCACGTTTTCCGAACTGCGTAAAGCCGCAAGGAAAAAGAATGCAGAGCTGTTCTTCGATATAAATGAAGAAAACTGGCAGGAGCTGGTTGAAAAGCATGAAAACCATCAATCCTTCCTGAGGCAGAAGGACATTCTGGACTGGCGTTTAAAGAGAGAAAAGATATCCCGGGAGGAATATGATGAAAGACTTCATGAGCTCATCGAAAGAACGGGAGAGTACGAAGAATAAAAAGTCCCGGGTATAAAGATGACCCCAAAAACAGTCACACTGTTTTGGAGTCACCTTAACATTTGGGTATGTATTCTGAGAAATGACAGGTCAGTCAAGACCGCATGCTTTTCTTATACGCTTGTCGTAATAATCTATCCTTTCCAGGTTGTATTTAACCCTGCTTCTGTAATACTCCATTCTTTCGGCACAGTAGGCAGGCCGGGACTCTTTTTCTCTTTCATATATTTTCAGACATTCTTTTTCAACCTTGTCCAAATTAAAAACATTTTGTTTCATTTCGATGAAACAATCATCCACGTTCATGCTTCTGTTATCCGGCAGGGGGTAATGCTCTTCATTCAAAGCGTAGTAAAACAGTTTGCAGTATCTTTCTGCCTCCTTTTGTTCCATGCCATAATTTTTCATTATCAGGTTAACAGCGCCTGCCTGGTCATTATTGTCAAAACAGTCTGATATACCCTGCATTGTCAGCGGAACCGGTGAAAATGAAGAATTGGCCAGATCCTCCTTCTTTTTCTCTTCAAACATCCTGTCTACCGCGGCCTTACCGTCTGCCAGTCCGGCACCGGTCTGTTCGCGGTAGTATTTAATGGCTTTTATCGGGCTGTCAGAAAAATGCTCAAGAATATAGTTTTTCAATGCCTGATAGCTGCTTCCTGCAGCATTTCCGCTTCCGGAAGATACTGCCGTCTGGCCGGCAGGTTTCTGTTCCGTTTCAAAAATGGCATCTACGGCATGTACCGCCGTGCGTAAATCCGCCCCGGTCTGTTCACGGTAATATTTTACGGCTTTTATCTTGGTATTGCTGTTGAAGTTTCTCCTGATGTATTCTTCCACATTTCCGGAACCGGCCTGCAAAACAGCCGGATTCTGCGCAGGAATGCTGCCGGATACCCGGGAAGCCTGACTGCCGCCGGCCTGCAGTCCGGCAAGTTTCCGTTCCAGTTCCTTAATGTAATCTTCCCTGCTCTGCGCTTTGCTGCCGATCAGTTTCTCAATACCACGCAGCAAGTCCTGGACGGCTCCGATTTTCCCCATATCCTGTGCCTGCAGGCGCCGGAATTCGGATGGCATATCGTAAGCGTCGATATCCCTGTAACAGGGGATAAGGAATTTCTGCGGGTCGTTCTGCATCAGCATCAGGTAACGGCTCCACTCGTTTTTAACCCAGACTGCATTGAAGTATTCATAATCGGTACCGAATACCAGCATGACCTTAGCCGAATTCAATGCCGCGAAAATATAAGGTTCATATTCCTGTCCCAGCTTGTCTTCAAGGCTGACGCGTGAGAAGAACACCCGGTATCCTTTCCGGGTAAGCGCGTCATATACATCCTGCGCGATTACACTGTCCAGTGTACGATTGCCGGAATCGTCTGTTTCCTTGTATGAGATGAAAATATCGTAAGGTTCTTCTTTTGCCGAAACGCTTAAGATTCCTTCGCGAATCCGTTCGATTTCCTTCGCTTCTTCCCGGTACAGCCTTCGGGAATCCGGATCCGCATATTCCATGGCCATCTCAAAATCCCCGTCGGAAAGCACTTCCTTATAAGACAGTCTGTGGCAGGTGGGGATTTTTCTTCCCGTCCCGGGGTCATCTACATATTCAATGCCGTATCTGCACAGGACAATACCCCAGTAGCCTTCGGCTTCCGACGGAAATTCGGAAACAATACTCTCATAAACAGCAGCCGCTTTGTCAAACTCATGGTTTGAAAACAGACGCTGTGCCCTGTTGAAAAGATTCGTCTTTTTTTCATTATCGTCGGCAGGTACTGTCTGCCGGGTGCCGCAGTATTCGCATTCTCCGATATTGCCGGCCGGCTCCATCAAAAGGCTGCCGCCGCATCTTCTGCATTTAAAAACAGACATTTTTCAGGATTCCTTTTACAATCAGTCTTTCGGTGTTCCGCAGTCCGGACAGAATTTACTGGTAATGCCCGTCCTGCCGCATTGTCTGCAGGTCCAGCCGTTATCTTCCGAAGGCTTCGGAGAACCGCAGTCCGGACAGAATTTACTGGTAATGCCGGTCTTTCCGCAGTTTCTGCATGTCCATGAATCATGGTCCGGGCTTAAGACACCTTTTTCGGAGAGGCCGGAACCTTCAAATCCGATTTCCGCGAACCTTACCCCCATCTTCATCAGTCCTTCCGGAAGAGCGGAATCAACGTTTACCCGGGAGCCTGCCTGGCCGATTCCTTCCGCATAGGCTTTCTGTACTTCGGCATTTATAACGTCCTTCTGCGTGTAGCCTTTCAGGCGCATCTCTTCAGCCTCTATCTGGGCTGTCTGCAGCTTCCTTTCCATTTCAAGCTGCAGGCGGAGCCGTTCGGCTTCCGTTTCCGATTTTGCTTCCTCTACCTGGACCTTTCCCTTGTACAGAGTTCCGAGCACTTCGTTTTCGCCTTTTGCAGCCAGATAATCCGCCTTGGAACGCTCTATTTCCGCGGCCATTTGCTGGTTTTTTATTTCCACGGCCTTTTTCGCGTCCATGGCTGCCAGCGTCAGGTCTGTTTCATTGTCAATGACCGCTTTTTTCAGATTAGACTGTCTGAGGCCTATAATCGTCTGCAGCGCGTCATACCCTAAGTCGCCTTTTTCCGGCAGCTCGATGCCGGCAATCATCAGTTCCGTTATTTCAATGCCGTAATCATCAAAATACGGTTTCAGTTCCGGCAGCACGGCTTTGGACAGGCGTGCCCGCGACAGGTCGATTTGTAAAATATCGATGCTTTCATTCGTAATGGCGGACGCGATGCAGGACGGGGCCACGACCTGGATCACCTCACGGAAATAGTTCCGGATATGGCTGTTGCCGTTATCCATCACGTCTTCCCTCTTTAAGCCGCCTGTGGTGCCGACCAGTTTCAGCACGAATTTCCTGGAATCGCTGATCCGGAAATTCAATACGCCGCGCACGCCGATGGAGAAAGGCGCGCCGGTTAAGGGATCAATAATGTTGACCCTGTCCGGGGTTCCCCATTTCACCGCCATCTGGCTGGCCATATTGACAAAGTAAACCTGGGAATGAATGACGTCGTCCGAATCGGGCATCAGATACACATAGTCTTCAGCCGGTGGAAGCCCCTTGCTTTCCAGCGTATAGCGGCCGGCGGTAAACGGTGTCAGCGCCATACCGTTTACGAAGAAAATCACTTCCTGGGAATCCCGGACAACCATCTGGGATCCTTTGTTGAAATCCTCCACCGGGTGTTTCCACACCAGGGTATCCGCGTCGCCTTCGAAAAGGATGCGGGAAGGCACGCCGGATTTCTGTATTTCCGCAAGCGCCTTACATGCCTGAACATCATTTACATGGTCGCAGACCGGGCAGGTGTATGTGGCCGCGTCTTTATCCGCCAGGAGGGTAATGCCGCATTCTTCACAGGTGAATTCCACCACTTTCGATATATCGTCCAGCGTATTGATAGGCTCATGGCAGACCGGGCAGAGTGCTTTGTCTCCCTTTTTCTGGTCAAATACCACGGTGTTGCCGCAGTGACGGCAGACCCGGCTGGAAAGCCTGTCTGTTTTCACATCAATCGTATATCCGCAGGTACATTTCAGCTTTCTTGTTCCGAAAAGACCGAAAATACCTTTTCTTGCTTCCGCATATTTGCCGCAGTTCGGGCATTCCATTACAAACTTAGCCATGTCAAGGCTCCTTTCGTGTTCCGGTTGTTTATTATGCTGATAGATCAGTGAAAAGTTTACCGTAAAGCCGGAAAAAAGACAAGGTTTACTTTCCCGGGAGTGATTGTTACAATGACCTGGGAATAAGGAATTACAGACTGAAGCAGTTGGCGCTTTTGGGTCAAAGCCGTCCTTCTTTGTCCTAAAAAGGATGACATTTAAAGGCGCATCCTTCTGCCCGGAGAGAAAGGAGACACATGGAACATCAGGGATTAACAACAGAAGAAGTATTAGAAAGGGCTAAGGACGGGAAAAACATACTTACACAGGGAAAGAAAAAGAGCCTTTTTTCCATTATTCTGGGACAGTTTGCTTCTCCTTTACTGCTTTTGCTGATTGCCGCCGCAGTCATTTCCATCGCAACAGGCGAGCTGGTTGACGGCATCATCATTATCGTGGTTGTGCTTGCGAACGTCATCATCGGTACCGTACAGGAAGTATCCGCGGAAAAATCCGTGGAAGCCCTCAAGCAGATCAATGCCTCCACAGCGGTGGTTATAAGGGATGGCGAACAGAAGGAAATACCGGCTGCAGACCTGGTTGTGGGCGATTACGTCATCCTGGAAGCCGGACGGGTTGTACCGGCAGACCTTGCGCTTACCGCGACCAGTTCCCTTAAAGTGAACGAGTCGGCCCTTACGGGCGAAAGCGTTGCGGTGGAGAAGGACTGCAATGAAAAAAGCGATGAAAAGACACCGCTCGGGGATCGGAAGGACAAGGCGTTTATGTCTTCCCTGGTGGAATACGGCAGGGGAGAGGGCATCGTGGAAAAAATAGGCGATGCCACCGAAATCGGCAAGATTTCCGGCATGCTCCATAAGATCACCAAGAAAGACACCCCCCTGCAGAAAAACCTGAACAGTATTTCCCTGGTGCTGGGCATCGCAGGCGTGGTTTTATGCGTCCTGATGTTTGCCTGCCAGTTCTTTATGTATAAAACGGCGGTTATAGAAGCCTTGATGATCTCCATCGCGTTTGCGGTGGCGGTCATCCCCGAAGGCCTTGCCACGGTCGTAACCTTGGTGCTTTCCGCCGGCATCCAGAAAATGAGCAAAAGAAACGCCATCGTAAAGCAGCTCCACGCGGTGGAAACCCTTGGCGCTGTCAACGTCATCTGCTCTGACAAGACGGGAACACTGACCCAGAACAAAATGACGGTTGTACGGTGGTACATGAACGGCCGGGAGTGGGAACCTGCGGAAATCAAGCCTGAAAATCCTGTGTTTCAAACGATGCTGGAAGGCTTCTTAGCCTGCAATGATGCCAAATATTCCGAAGAAACAGGGCAGGAGATAGGCGACCCCACGGAGACCGCATTTGTCAAATATGCGAAGGACAACGGGCTCGGCTATGACGATATCATGTCCGGTATCTCCCGTTTTGATGAGATTCCCTTTGATTCCGACAGGAAGATGATGACGACTTTAAGCCACGTGGATTCGGGCGGATACGTCATGAACCTTTCCTACACGAAAGGCGCGATTGATTCCGTCATCGTGCGCTGCGGCCGCATCCTGGATGAACATGGCATACGAAGCATTACCAATGAGGACGTGCTCCTTGCCACGAAATCCGCGGAAAAGATGAGTTCGGAAGCCCTGCGCGTACTGGCCCTGGCATACCGGGAAGGCGATGAGAAGCCCAAAGAAGAGGATATGATATTTGTCGGCCTTGCCGCCATGATAGACCCGCCCAAGCCCGGCGTAAAGGAAACGGTCGACGAATGCCACCAGGCAGGCATCGACGTCGCCATGATTACGGGCGACCACAAGATTACAGCCTTTGCCATCGCAAAGGAGCTTGATATAGCCACGGATATTTCCCAGAGCATTTCCGGCGCGGAAATTGACGCGATGGACCCGGAGGAATTCCGCAAAAACGTGCTGAACTACCGTGTGTTTGCCCGGGTATCGCCCGAAAACAAGGTGCAGATAGTCCAGGCCTTCCAGTCCCACGGGAAAATCTGTTCCATGACGGGCGACGGCGTAAACGACGCGCCTTCCTTAAAGGCGGCGGACATCGGCGTGGCGATGGGCATCGGGGGAACCGAAGTGGCCAAAGACGCCGCGGAGATGATCCTTGTGGACGACAATTTCATTACGATTAAAAATGCGGTAATGGAAGGCAGGAATCTGTTCAACAACATCACGAAATCCGTTGTGTACCTTCTCCGGTCCAATTTCGGTGAAGTGGTGCTGATGGCATCCGCCATCTTTGCGGGCTTTGCCTCACCCCTTTCCACCATACAGATACTGTGGGTGAACCTGCTTACGGATACGGCGCCTTCCCTTGCTTTGGGCATGGACGTGGGCTCGGATGCCGTCATGAACGAAAGGCCAAGGAACGTCAAGGCCGGAATCCTTTCCAGAAGCGATTACTTAAGCATTGTCATCCAGGGCCTGATAAGCGGCGCGGTCGCGCTTCTGGCATTCCTCCTTCCCGTGATAGCACGTTACGGCACGGGGGACATCCTGGGGGCTTTAAGAGGAAACGCAGAGCTTATAAGGCTTTGCAGGACCTACTGCTTCAGTACCCTTGCGATTAACGAAATGCTCATGGCCTATGTATGTAAAACCAGGGGAAGCCTGGCGTTTGCCACGAAGGAGTCCTGGAACAATAAAGTGCTGAACATCATCACGGTAATCGGTATTGCGCTGCAGATTGCTGTGCTGGCCGTTCAGCCGCTGCGGTCCCTCCTCAAACTGTCTGCGGTTACATTCGGCGATGTGGTGCAGATGTTTGTGATTGCAATCTTAGGCGTTTTGGTAAATGCGGCCATAACGCTTGCCAAGGAGAGGCTTGATATCAAGAGAGAAAGGAACCTGTAACAGAAATGAATAAAAAGCCTTATATGAACCGTAAAGCAGTTAAGTACCTGGCATTTTTTGCCGCCGTTTTGGGTTTAATGTGCCTTCTGGCAGGCTGTTCAAAAAACACGGAAGGTGATGCCTCCGGTCCGGCTGCGGACCCGGCTTATGTTTCGGAAGTGTTTCCCCTGGAACGGGAGGGGACGGCGCTGCACCTGGAATGCATGAAAACGGAAGGCGCGGAACCGGAAAAAAACATCCTTCTGATTCACGGGGTGACATATTCATCCCATGAATTTGATATCAATTACGAGGACTACAGCATAACGCGCAGACTTGCAAGGGAGGGGTACCGTGTCTGGAGGCTGGATATCGCGGGATTCGGGCTGTCTGAAGAGGTGGAAGACGGGTTCCTTCCGGATTCGGATTATGCCGCGGAAGATATAGCTGCCGCGGTTGACCTCATTGTCTCTGAAACCGGGCAGGAAAGGATAGATATCCTGGGCTGGAGCTGGGGTTCGGTGACGGTAAGCCGCTATGCCGTATCCCACCCCGAACATGTGAACAAACTCGTGCTGTACGGCCCGATTCTTTGCGGGATCGGGGAATACGAGGTGGAGGAACCGTTCCACCATAACACCTGGGAGCATGCGGCGGACGATTTCCAGTGTACAGACGACGGCTCATTTGACTGTTCCGTCACAGACCCGGTCCTTATAGAGATGTGGTGCTCAAGCTGCTGGCACTATGATAAGGAGTCAAGCCCGAACGGAGGCCGGAAGGATGTCTGCGTATCAGAAGAGGAGAAACTGATAGACCTTAAAGGCATTACAATGCCCACACTTCTCATCTGCGGCAGCAAAGACCCGTACCTTAATTACGACCTCGTAAATGCAGCTTTAAAGGACCTTCCGGAAGGTTCGGTGCTGGAGATGATAGAAGGAGGGTCCCACGTCGTTATGGTGGAAAAGCCCTTCTATCACGATTTCCAGGACAGGCTTATGAGTTTTCTGGAAAACTGACATATCCATTACCGAATTTTGGGAACAGCGGATAAATGGAAAGAAGAGCAATGAGAACGATTGAAATAAGAAAGGTTAGTATTGCCGTGCTGAATGATGAAATCATTGAAAAAGGCCGTGAAGCCTTTAAGCAGACAGGCGCTTCCCGTTATAAGATTGCGGACAGAAACGACTGGAAAAGGCTGGATATGCCGAAACAGCATGATACCTTTGTGTTTAAAAGGCCGTTTTCGGAAAAACAGATGGACTTGCTTCGCCGCGGCAATATCCCGCAGGAGATGGAAGACAAATGGTTCTGGTTCATGGAGGGCGATACACTTTACGCGCACCGCAGCTGGACCGGGTACTGCATTTACCGCATCGATCTCAAACCGGATAATAACCATGTCGTAACGGTGAACCGGAATCCCGAACAATACAAGTGTACCAGTACTGACGAAGATATAAAACAGCTGAACAGCCTTTTTAACTGGTGGACGCAGGAATCCTATGATTATTACAACGAGTGGCTTTCGGAGACCGTCGATACGCTGAAAAAAACGTAAACAACCGGCAATATGCCTCCTTCTGCTCACAATGGAGAGCAGGGGGAGGCTTTTTTTATTGGGCGGATTTTGGGACTCCTTTTTCAGTATTCTGGTAGTGTAGGCACTTTAGAATGAAAAATTAAACCCGTTCTTTGACAACTGAAAATCGCTAAAAAAGTCTGGTTTACTATTGCAATGGCATCTGTTACGGTTCAGATACCGATCACTATCTGCGGAATGGAGCAGATATGTATTACAAAAGAAGT
>JAFRGL010000001.1 GCA_017433825.1 Eubacterium sp.
AACAACTTGGCTAATCCATCCGTCTACTGTTGTTAGGTTGTTCAAAAGAACTTATTTAAAAGAATCTTTCGAGGATGTGTTTTACTGTTTAATTATCAAGGTGCGCTGTTTTTTGCGACAGCTTTACTAAAATACCACAGCCGTTTTTCTTTGTCAACCACATTTTTGAAAATCTTTTTCCATTTTTTTCAAAAAACATGTGCTGTACGTTGCATTTCCGCCTGAGCAGGCCTCTTTTACTTTCAGAAAACGCCTTCATCGCTTTCCCCGAAAGCAGCCTTTTTATACCGCGTGGTCTTGTATAAATCCCGGATATCCTTGTCAATGAGCTGCCGGCAGGAAACGCTGCTGTTGTAGCATTTCGCCGGAAGACTGTCGTGGCTGCACTTCTCCCAGGAAAGCTTTCCGGTGCGGACAAATTTCAGGAAATCCTTCCGCATCATTTTCGAAATCCGGCGGGCTTCCTTTTTAAAGGGCGTCAGGAGGAAGATGATCCGGCCGTAGCCGTGCCGGTAATTGCCGAACACGAAGGGCAGATCGCTGAAATGGAAGGAATGCAGGCCCGAAACCTTCATAAATGCGGTTTCGTAGTCAAAGCTGTACAGCCAGACGTCGGTATAACGGCTGGCCTCCTCCGCAAACCAGGTGCAGCCCAGCTTGAAGATGAGGTCCGACATCATGATGGCAGGGCCTCTTTTGCCGAAGCGTTTGTATTTCTCCTGCACGGCTTCCTGCAGTTCGGGTTCCTCCCGGTCCACGCCTGCCGAGAACATGGTTTCGATATCCAGGGCTTTCGCGATGGGCTTTATATAAAGGAAGGACATTTCCTCCCTGGTCGTTCCCATAAGGACCGGCACAGACGGATTCAGGCTGCCGTTCTTTGCCGAAACCACCGGGTATTCTTTGAGGAATTCACCGTCCACTTCCGCCATGAAGGTGCCTTCCCCCAGCTTCATATGGTCTTTAAATTTCTCCTGTGCCGCCAGAAGCTCTTCCGCGGAAGCCTTCTTAAGCTTTTCCGCCGTATCAAGGCCCGTCACCTGCATAAACTGCGCGGCCAGGTTCTGCGCATCTTCCTTTGTCCGGAAAAGGGTGGGGCCCGCGCTCATCAGGATGGCCTTGCTGATGCAGTCGGAGGCTTCCTTTATGGTCAGCAGGGCGCTGATGATAAACGCGCCTGCAGACTGGCCGAACACGGTGATATTTCCGGCGTCGCCGCCGAAGGCCTCTATGTTTTCCTTAATCCATTTCAGCGCGGCCGTGCAGTCGTGCAGCCCGCAGTTGGGCTTAAAGCCATCCCCCAGGGCGGAAAAATCCAGGAAGCCGAAGGCGCCGAGCCGGTAATTGATGGTGACCAGCACCACATTTCCCTCGGAAACCAGGATGGTGCCGTCGTATTCCGGGTCGCTTCCCGCGCCTTTTACGAAGGATCCGCCGTGGATGTAGACCATTACCGGCCGTTTCCTGCCGTCCGCTTTCGGTGACCATATATTAAGGAAAAGGCAGTCTTCGCTCATGCCTGCCGTAATACGGCCTGCCGGATGCTGCATGGCGGGATTTCCGAAGCTGTATGCTTCGCGGACGCCCTCAAATGCGGCCGCTTCCTGCGGCAGCCCGAACCGTCCGTCTCCTGCCGGCGCTTCGGCGTAGCGGATTCCTTTCCAGACATAACATTTTTCGTTTTTTATGCCCCGGTAAATGCCCTGCCGCGTTTCCGCGCAGGCCGGATCTTCTTCAAAAAAATACTTTCCCATAAGCTTTCCGAAATCGTAAAAAATATTGCTGAAAATACGCTGATTTTTGTTAATAAAACGACTTTACAATTCTCCCTCTTTGTGGTTTGATAGTCAGCAGAATACATATCTTATCACTTTTTCAAACCATTTTTCGGAGGGTTCTTTCATGAAACTGATCTATGACGTAAATGACAGGCCGCATGCCGGACAGCTCATCATTTTCGCTTTCCAGCAGCTGCTGGCCATCCTGGCCGCCACCATCGCCGTACCTTCTATCGTCGGCAACGGCATGTCCCAGTCCGCCGCGCTTTTCGGCGCCGGCGTCGGCACCATCGTTTACCTGCTGTTCACCAAGTTCAAAAGCCCCGTATTCCTGGGCTCATCCTTTGCTTTCCTCGGCTCCATGTTCGCCGCCTTTGCAGGCGCCGTATCCGTGGAAGCAGGTTACGCAGGCCTGATTATCGGCGCGATCTTCGCAGGTATTGTATACATCATTATTGCCATTGTCGTCAAGGTCGCCGGTGTAGGCTGGATTGACAAAATCATGCCTCCGGTTGTTATCGGCCCGACGGTTGCCATCATTGGTCTTTCCCTGGCGGGAAATGCCATCAGCGATTCCTTCTCCGGCATGTATGATTCCGCCGCAGGCGCATTTGTCATGACGCCTGCCACCTGGGCTTCCTTCATCTGCGCGATTGTAACCCTTCTGGTTATCGTCTGCTGCTCCGTATTCGGCAAGAGAATGGCCAAGCTCATTCCCTTCATCATCGGCATCATCGCCGGCTACGTGGTAGCGCTGATTTTTACCCTTACCACCAGCCAGCATCTGATTGATTTCTCCCTGTTCCAGAACATGAAGTGGGTTCCGGATTTCACCTTCCTGAAAGCGGCGCAGGGCTTTGCGGCAGTTGACGGCAAATACATCGCCACCATCGCCGTAGCCTACATCCCGGTTGCCTTCGTCGTATTCGCGGAGCATATCGCCGACCACAAGAACCTTTCCTCCATTATCGGCAAAGAGCTCTTAAGGGAGCCCGGCCTGCACAGGACCCTCTTAGGCGACGGTGTCGGCTCCATTGCCGGCTCCATCTTCGGCGGCTGCCCGAACACCACCTACGGTGAATCCGTCGGCTGCGTGGCTATCACCGGCAACGCTTCCGTCGTGACCATCTTCACCACCGCGATTCTGGCCATCGTGATTTCCTTCGTAGGGCCGTTCGTAACCTTCCTGTCCACCATTCCTTCCTGCGTCATGGGCGGCGTGTGCATCACGCTTTACGGTTTCATCGCCGTATCCGGCCTGAAGATGATTCAGCCTGTGGACCTGGGAAATAACAGGAACCTCTTCGTGGTATCCGTTATCCTCATCGCAGGTATCGGCGGCATGACCATGAAGATCGGCAATGTCACCCTGACAGAGATCGCCGCAGCCCTTATCCTGGGCATCATCGTAAACCTCATCCTGGGAAGAAGCGATAAGAAGAATAATACAAACGGAGTGCCGGAAGACGTATCCATCCCGGCAAACAAGGACACGTTGCAGTAATGCGGCATCCGTTTTAAAGAAAAACCCGCCCGGTTATCTCCCGGGCGGGTTTTCTGATGTCATCCGGACTGAAATTACTTAAGAGTAACTTTCGCGCCTTCGGCTTCGATCTTGGCTTTGATTTCCTCGGCTTCTGCCTTGGGAGCCTGCTCCTTGATTACCTTCGGAGCGGAATCAACGGCTTCCTTCGCCTCTTTCAGGCCAAGGCCGGTGATCTCACGAACAACCTTGATAACTTTAACCTTGTTCGGGCCAATCTCGGTCAGCTCAACGTCGAACTCGGTCTTTTCTTCAACTTCCTCAGCGGCTGCGGCCGGACCGGCTACAACAACACCGGCAGCGGCGGAAACGCCAAACTCTTCCTCACAAGCCTTTACCAGCTCGTTCAGCTCTAATACGGATAACTCTTTAATCGCTGCGATAAATTCAGCTGTGGTTAACTTTGCCATTATTTTTTCCTCCGATAAAATTTGTATTGCGGACCTGGCTGTCCGGTATTATTCCGCTGCGGGAGCTTCTGCTGCTTCAGCTGCGGGTGCGCCGTCTTTCTCTGCAATCTGTTTCAGAACACGGGCGATGTTGGCGATGGGTGACTGCATGCTGCCGAACAGTCTTCCGAGAAGCACTTCTCTGGACGGGATAGCGGCAAGGCCCTGAACCTGGGCGGGATCATAATACTTGCCTTCCACAACGGCTGCTACAAGCTCCATCTTGGGATTCTTCTTAGCAAATTCTGCAAGAACGCGGGCCGGCGCTGTTGCGTCTGTCTTGGAAACCGCAAGGGCGTTGGTGCCTTCCAGATGCTTGCAAAGCTCTTCACAGGGAGTTCCCTTGAAGGCAAAGTTCATCATGGTGTTCTTGTATACCTTGTAGTTGATGTCGGCTTCTCTCAGGGTCTTACGAAGCTCGGTATCCTGAGCAACGGTCAGGCCTGAGTAGTTAACCAGCAGAACACACTCGGCATCCGCAACAACGTTTGCAATTTCCTGTACAACCGGCTGTTTCAGTTCTACTTTTGCCATGAACAGTGTACCTCCTATATTTTTGTGTACACGCGAAAGCAACAAAAAACTCCGTCGCAAAAGACGGAGGGCATGAAAATTCTGTCGTGAATGTTCATCCTCGGCGGGCGCTTATCGCTTACGCTCCTTTTCCGGAGCACCTGCTGTCTTCGGCGTGATACGGAAGGTATATTAACACGGGGATTCTGTATTGTCAAGCATAATGTGTACTTTTTGAAATTTCCTTTTCGCAGAAAAACCGTTTAATCCGGCCGCAGGCTGCATTCAGCCTGATTGTTTTGTCCGCCGGCCAGCATATTATACGGTACTGGCATCTTTTCTGAGCCACAACACTATTATATACGGCCGCCTTGACGGATCTTTTCCCATCTTCTATAATTTACGCAAATCAGTCTATATAGTAAGAGGTAATGAAATATGTCCGGTTCAACCTTCGGAAAACTCTTCCGCGTCACCACCTTCGGGGAATCCCACGGTCCCGCCATCGGCGCTGTAATCGACGGCTGCCCCGCCGGTCTTCCTCTGACAGAAGAAATGATCATGCCGTATATGGAAAAACGCCGCCCGAACGCAGGCGCTTTAAGCACGTCCCGCAAGGAGGCAGATAAAGTGAAAATACTGTCAGGCGTATTCGAGGGTGTAACCACCGGGACCTCCATCGGGCTTCTGATCGAAAATACAGACGCCCACAGCAGTGATTATTCGGATATCGCGGACAAATACCGTCCGGGACATGCGGATTATACATATGATAAAAAATACGGTTTCCGCGACTGGCGCGGCGGCGGACGGTCATCCGGCAGGGAAACCGCGGCCCGGGTGGCAGCCGGCGCGGTGGCGGATTTGCTGCTGAAGCATTTCGGTATCGAAGTGAAGACCGAAGCCCTTGTTCCGAATGCAATAGAATACCAGGAGGGGGATTCCGTAGGCGGGCTGGTCACCTGCAGGGTTACCGGACTTCCCGCAGGACTGGGCGAGCCGGTCTTTGACAAGCTGGATGCCCGGCTTGCCGCGGCGATCCTCTCCATCGGCGCGGTAAAGGGTGTGGAATTCGGCAGCGGATTTTCCCTGTCGGAGAAAACCGGTTCCGAATCCAATGACGGTTTTGCCGTTCGTATTTCCGAAGACGGTTCAAAGGAGATTTACAAAACCTCCAATCATGCCGGCGGCATCCTGGGCGGTATTTCCGACGGCAGCGAACTGTTTCTCATCGCCGCGGTAAAACCCACACCGTCCGTTTCCCTGCCGCAGAAAACGGTGACCAGAGACGGCGAAGAAACCGAAATCCGCATCAAGGGCAGGCACGATAAAAGCATCGCCCCCAGGGCTGCGGCCGTGGTCTCCGCCATGGTTTCCCTGACCCTCATCGACATGCTGATGGAAAACGCCGTCTGCCGGCTGGACAGTCTGGAAAAAATATATAAGAAATAATCAGATTCCGGGTGAGGCCTGCCCTCTCCTTCGGAGAGGGTGGCCGCGCAAGCGGCCGGGTGAGGCAACAAAAAAACATCCCGCAGGTTTTTCAGCCTGCGGGATGCTTTACAGTTCTTATGTTTTTTAATATTCCACATACTCGCCCAGATTCAGCGGGACGATGTTGGTGATGGTGCAGTTGCCTTCCAGGTCTTCGTAAATGTAGACGATGCAGACATTGTGTTCACCATCGGATGTAAGAACGGTCTGGTTTGCCAGAATGGCGTAATTGGTACCGGATACCAGCTGGGTGGCCAGCACCGCGGTGGGATCATAACCGGCGCCGGTAAAGCCTTCCATTGCCTTGGTGAAGGCATTTGCGGCTTCCGCCGGAAGGTTTGCCACGGGCATTTCGGCAGGCGTCCAGCCGCCCGTCAGACCGGCGGGTGTGCCTTCCGCATCATCTCTTTCGGCAAGCGCTGCAATGTCCAGATCGGTTACGCTTAAGATTTCCGCTTCACCGGAAGTATTGACGTAAACCGTCACCATCTTCAGTCCGGTTACAGGCTGTGCGGTTACGGTTGTGCCCCTGCACAGAATCATATAGTTCGTTCCGGAAACAACCTGGCTTCCCAGATAAGCCACCGGCTCAAAATTCATGCCCAGATGAGCCTTGTCTGCCTTGTCAAAGGCTTCGGCCACTTCATCCGGCATCGGTGCGCCGGCTTCGGTGGTAAGTGTCCAGCCGCCTAACAGATTCTCCGCTGCGGCGGATATTTCTTCAACTGCCGAGGAAGCTTCCGACACAGCTTCTGAAACTGCTGAGGCCTCAGATACAGCTTCTGAAACTGCTTCAGATGCCGCGGAAACTTCTTCCTTTACTTCTTCCTGCTTTGTGCCGCAGGCTGCCAGTGAAAACGTCATTACGCAAGCGAGCGCTGCAGCGAAAATTTTCTTCTTCATGTTTACTCTCCTTTGAAATTTTTCTGCTGCGAAGTATTTACGGTAAATGCACCCATCTGCCGGATGAGGCTTTTACCGTCTTTCTTTCATTGACTGTAAATCAATGATATCGTATTTTACCCAAAATCATGTATAATGTCCATAGCTGTACTGTGAAAGTTCGGTGAATTTTTCTGTTCATATGCTGTAACAGAAATAACGGAGTGCCTGTGGTGAAATATTATTCCGCAAATGATTATTATAAAGATAAATTCGGGGAAAAGGTCTACAAGCTGGCCTTAAAAGGCGGCACCACCTGCCCGACCAGGGACGGTACGAAAGGCTGCCGGGGCTGCATCTTCTGCAGCGAAGCCGGCAGCGGGGATTTTGCCGCGGATACTATTGACGGGGCCATCCTGCGGCTGTCGGCCAAGCAGACCGGACGGAAATACATCGCCTATTTTCAGACCTTTACCGGGACTTACGGTGACGCGGAGCGGTTCCGCGAACTGTATACGGCCGCAGCCCGTGATGACCGTATCTGCGGGCTTTCCATTGCCACAAGGCCCGACTGCCTGCCGGATGAGATGTTTGAACTTCTGTCCGATCTGGCGCAGATAAAGCCCCTGATGGTGGAGCTGGGCCTTCAGACCATACATGAAAAAACGGCGGATTTCATCCGCCGCGGCTATAATCTTCCTGTATTTGAAGAGGCAGTGGCAAAGCTGCGGGAAATTCCGGCGGACGTTGTCGTCCACCTCATCCTGGGGCTTCCGGGCGAGACAAAAGAAGACATGCTCGCCTCTGTACGGTACCTGAACGGCTGCGACATCCAGGGCGTGAAGCTGCAGCTTCTCCATGTGCTGGCCGGCACGGATTTGGGGGAACTGTATCTGTCCGGCGCTTTCGGCACGCCTGACGGCAGTTTTCCTTTCAGCCTGCCGGAATACACAGACCTGGTCTGTGACTGTCTGCAGACATTAAGAAAGGACATCGCCGTGCACAGAATCACGGGCGATGCCCCGAAGCGTCTCCTCCTGTCTCCGAAGTGGAGCGGAAACAAAAAACTGGTGCTGAACACAATCCAAAGTACCATTCAATCAAGGGAGTAGCCCCGGGGGCCCGATTTCCTGGTTCCATCTCCCTTTCATCTTCTATTGTCGGAAAAGGGGAGAAGTCCTGGAGTCGTCCATCCTTGATTTTTCTACCCTAAACTCCTATACCGTCCTTCAGAGTAGAACATCCCCGTCCTGCCTCCTCTGTTTCTTCTACCCTAAAGCTTCTTTTTCTGAAGGAAGGGAGAAGTCCCGGAGTCATCCAGCCTTGATTCTTCTACCCTAAACTCCTATACCGTCCTTCAGAGTAGAACATCCCTGTTTTGCCTCCTCTGTTTCTTCTACCCTAAAGCTTCTTTTTCTGAAGGAAGGGAGAAGTCCCGGAGATGTCTGGTCTTGATAGCAAAAAAAGGCAGAAGAACCGGAGTCTTCCGCCTCCGGTTCTTCTGCCTTAAATATAATCTTCACACATCTATCGCCCCGTAGATTTCCATGGGCACGTAGGCCTCCACATGGATGCCTTCGGCCAGGTATTCTTCGGTCAGGAGCTGGCCTTTCTCGCGGATGACGGCAATCTTTCCGGCCTTGTCATAAGGATAAATCCGGTCAATGAAAAGCTTCCCCGCCAGGAGAATCTTCTCGATCTCCGACAGAAGATCGTCTAGCCCTTCGCCGGTTTTCGCGGAAATATGAACCGTCTGCGATGCCCGCGGATCAAACAGAATGACATCCGCCGGCGCCACGTCCATCTTGTTGAAGCAGGTAATCACCGGCTTGTCCTTCGCCCCCAGATTGTCCAGGGTTTCGTAAACAATCTCCATCTGCCGGTCCATCTCCGGGTTGGAGGCGTCCACCACGTGGATAATGATGTCCGCATACACCGCCTCCTCCAGGGTGCTTTTGAAAGCCTCCACCAGATGATGCGGCAGCTTGCGGATAAACCCGACTGTGTCGGTCAGCAGCACCTTGCCCTTCAAGGGCAGCTCGCAGACCCGGGTGGTGGGGTCCAGGGTGGCGAAAAGCGCGTCCTCTTCCAGCACGCCCGCGCCGGTCAGGGTGTTTAAAAGGGTGGATTTGCCCGCGTTGGTATAGCCCACGATAGCCGCAGTGGAAAGATTCCCCCGCTTTCTGCCTTCCCGTAAGGTATCCCTGTGGCGCTTCACTTCTTCCAGTTCTTTCTTCAATACGCCGATTCGTTCCCCGATAAGCCTTCTGTCCGTTTCCAGCTTTTTCTCGCCGGGACCGCGGGTTCCGATGCCGCCGCCCTGCCTTGACAGGGATTTGCCAAGGCCGGTAAGCCGGCTTGCCCGGTACCTAAGTTGGGCCAGCTCCACCTGGATTTTGCCTTCGCCCGTACGGGCCCTTGCGGCGAAAATATCCAGGATCAGAAGCGTCCGGTCCAGCACCTTGCATTTTAAAAGATCCTGCAGGTTGTTCAGCTGGGCCGGGGAAAGCTCGTCATCGCAGATGACGGTATCCGCTTCAAAAAGCTCCAGCATCTGCGCCAGTTCTTCTATTTTTCCGCTTCCCAGGTAAGTGCCCGGATGGGCAGATTCCCGGTTCTGCATGAGGGTGGCGGCCACTTCCGCCTTCGCGGTTTTCGCAAGCTCGGCAAGCTCCGCCAGGGATCTGGCGGTTTCCTTCTCATCGCCTGCGGATACGGCGGCCAGTATCGCCCGTTCTCTCTTCTGTTCCAGTTCTATCATTTCAGCCCTCCGGTCTGGGGGATAAAAACTTATATTCTCTCCGGCCTTGCGAGTCCAGCGGGTAGTTTTTAAGGAAATCCGCCATTTTATGCTTCGCGGTAATGAAATCGTTCATCCGCTCGTAAATGACGATTTCATTGAACAGGAGGCTTTCCATCGCGGCGGGATCCCCCGAGGAAATGCCCAGGCCGATGTAGTACAGCGCTTTTTCGTAATCGCCCTCTTCCGCAAAGCACATGGCAAGCCCGTTGTTGCAGTCCGCAAGGCGGATGCCCGAATTCCGGTACCGAAGATACAGATTTTTGGCCGCATCCAGGTCCTTTTCATTCAGGTAAACCTTCCCCAGGATGAGCATGGCCTCATGGTTTCCCATGTCCATGGCCTGGTTAAGGGCTTCCTTTGCGCCGTCATAGTCGTCCAGGTAGAAGCAGGCCTTTCCGTAGTTGGCGTAATCCTCCGCCGTGCTGCAGGGAAGCTTTAAGGCCTGTTCCAGATAGGCGATGCCCTTCGTCTTCGCCCCCGCGGCACTGGCCGCTTCGTAAATCAGAAGGTAAATATCGAAGTCAGGCTCATATTCCACAGCCTTCGCAAAGCATTCCTCCGCGCCGGCCGCGTCCTTCATAAAGAGTTTGTCCTCGCCCAAAAGGGCGTAGGCCAGGGCCTTTTTCTCACCTTCGATAAGAATGCCATAATCCTTTTCGGCATCCTCATACTGACCGTTTCTCATCAGGGATTCGGCGCGGTAAAACAGCACGTCCGTCTCGAATTCCTCATTGTCGTAGGTCATGGCGGAAAGGCTCATGGAAAACAGCTTCGCCGCGTATTTGTAATCGCCCTTATTGAAATAAACCAGTCCCTGCCCCCTGTAGGATTCGGCCCTTCTTCCGTCGGTTTTCTCCGCCGCGGTAAATTCCGTCATGGCGGTTTCGTAATCCCCGGCCGCCAGCGCGTCCAGCCCTCTGTCATAGGCGCCGGAATCCTCCGGCACGCAGGCGGACAGGAAGAAGACGAGGCTTAACAAAAGCCCCGCCAGGATTCTTCCAAATGCGATTTTCCGCCGTACAAAGGACATTGATATAACACTCCGTTCCCGGTTGACTGCCGGTCTGCCGGGCTTTTGGGGACCGGCAGGCCGCTTTTTATTTAATCGTAGAGGTTTTCGTGGTAAACGCCCGCATCCACCAGCTTGCGGATGGCGCGCACTACTTTTTCCTTGTCTTCGTGATAGGTGACACCGAACCAGCTTTCATCCGTGTACAGCACGTCCACG
Source organism: Eubacterium sp. (assembly GCA_017433825.1). GTDB lineage: Bacteria > Bacillota > Clostridia > Lachnospirales > Lachnospiraceae > Alectryocaccobium. Next base: position 10,691 of record JAFRGL010000001.1, read on the forward strand.
AACGCCCGGTCTTCCTTTAACAGCTCATCCACAAAGATGGGAAGCAGGTATTCCGTGCTGATGTCGCCTGCGGGAAGGTCTTTCAGGAACTTTTTAAAGCCCTCCTGAAGAATCGGGATAAATTCCGGCTGGAAGCCCCACATGTTCATGGAAACCGTGAGATTTGCGGGAAGCGGCACAAGCCCTTCCGGCTTCTGCACCGCCGCGCCGTTTTCGGTTTTGATGATATTTTTGGTTTCGTCAATGCCCAGGAGGCGGTTGTATTCGTCCACCTTGCAGATGCCCCTGGTAACGCCGCCGTTGTCGCTTAAGGTGTTTTCCATCCGGTAGCCTGCCATGCAGATACGCTGTCTTTTCTCATCCGGATCCTGTGAAACCAGGTATTCCTGAATCTGCCGGAAGGGCTGCTGTCCGTAGAAATCGTCCGCATTGATAACGCAGAAGGGGTCTTTCACCTCATCCCTGATGGCCAGTACTGCCTGGCCCGTGCCCCAGGGTTTGCTCCTGCCATAGCTGTTTGTAAAGCCTTCGGGAAGGTCGTCCAGGTCCTGGAATACATAGCGGACCTCCATGAATTTCTGCATCCTTCTGCCGATGCATTCGTGAAACTCTTCTTCAATATCCTTGCGGATAATGAATACCACCTTGTCAAAGCCAGCTGCCAGCGCGTCATGCACGGAATAATCCATGATGAGCTCCTGGGAAGGTCCGACCTTTTCCAGCTGTTTGATGCCCTTACCGTAGCGGCTGCCGATGCCGGCTGCCATAATTACCAGTGCCGTATCCCTCATTTTACATTCTCCTGTAGAGTTTTATAGTACTGCTGTCTTTAAAACGCCGGGAAAGCGTTTCATGCGTCGTTGGCCAGCTTCTCCGCCTGGTCGGCGGCAATGAGGCTGTCTATAATCTCGTCCAGATCCCCGGAAAGCACGTCGGAAAGCCGGTGCAGCGTCAGCTTGATCCGGTGGTCCGTCACCCGCCCCTGCGGGAAATTGTAGGTTCTGATTTTCTCGGAACGGTCGCCCGTGCCCACCTGGCTTTTGCGGTTCCTGGCTTCTTCCTCGTGTTTTTTTGCCAGTTCCATATCGTACAGCCTGGAACGCAGGATTTTCAAAGCCTTGTCCTTGTTTTTCAGCTGGCTTTTCTCGTCCTGGCAGGAAATCACGATGCCGGTGGGGATGTGGGTTAACCGCACAGCGGAGTCGGTGGTGTTGACGGACTGGCCGCCGTTTCCGGAGGAGCGGAAAACGTCAAACCGGCATTCGTTCAGATCCAGATGGAAATCGATTTCCTCCGCTTCCGGCATAATCGCCACGGTAATGGTGGAGGTGTGAATCCTGCCGCCGCTTTCCGTTTCGGGCACCCTCTGTACCCGGTGGACACCGCTTTCGAATTTCAGGCGGCTGTAGGCGCCGTTTCCGGTAATCATGAAGATGACTTCCTTGAAGCCGCCCAGGCCGCTTTCGTTCAATGACATGATTTCCGTCTTCCAGCCGCGCATTTCCGCGTATTTGGTATACATGCGGTAAATCTCGTAGGCAAAAAGAGCTGCTTCGTCGCCGCCGGCCCCGGCCCGGATTTCCACGATGACGTTTTTGCTGTCATTCGGATCCTTGGGCAGAAGGAGGATTTTCAGGCGTTCCGTCAGAACTTCCAGTTCTTTCCTAGCGTCTGAAAGCTCTTCCTTTAAAAGGGCGCGCATTTCCTCATCCGACTCCTCCTCCAGCATGGACAGGGAATCATCGATGGTTTCGCGGCATTTCTTGTACCGGCTGTAGGCGTCCGCCACGGGGGAAAGCTCCGCCTCGTCCCGCATCAGCTTCTGAAGCAGCGCGGAATCGGCCGCCGTCGCAGGGTCGGACAGACGTACGTGGATTTCCTCCAGTCTGTTTAAGATGTCTTCCAGTTTATCAAACATTTCCAGTACTCCATGTGCCGTATACCACCCGGTTGTGTCCGGACAGGTCCTGTACAACCGCCGTGTCCGTAAAGCCGGCATCCTGCATCAGAAGCGATACCGTCCCGGCCTCGTCATAGCCGATTTCAAAAAGGAGGCGTCCGCCTTCATTCAGGTGCGCCGGCGCGTCATTCACCAGCCGTCTGTAGAAATCACAGCCGTCCGGGCCGCCGTCCAAGGCAGATGCCGGTTCAAACGCAGCCACCTGCCTTTCCAGTCTTGCAAGCTCCCTTGTCTTAATATAAGGAGGGTTCGATACGATTATATCAAATTTCCCGTCAATATCATCCAGTAAATCGCTTTTCACAAAAGAAACATCCGCGGAAAGCCTCTGCGCGTTTGCAGAAGCGCAGGATAACGCTTCTTCGGAAATATCGCTGCCTAAGGCTTCTATCGTTCTTTCCAGTGCCAGGGTGGTGATAATGCAGCCGCTTCCGGTGCATACGTCCAGCACCCGGTCACCGTCCTTTATCGCCTTTAAGGTCTCTTCCACCAGGACTTCCGTATCAAACCTGGGGATGAGAACACCGGGCTTTACCGCAAAATCCCTGCCATAGAAGCCGGCCGTGCCGGTGATATACTGCACCGGTTCGTGTTTCAGCCTGCGCTTCAGGAAATCTTCCAGCTTATTCTCCGCTTCCTCCGGCAGCACTTCATCCTTTGAAAGAAGGAAGCGTTTCACATCAATATCCGCCGCGGCCGCGGTCAGGAGCCTGGCTTCATTTTCCGCCTCGGCAAAACCTGCTTTTTTCAGCTTGTTTTTAACAATATCCGCCGCTTCCGATACGGTCGGCCTGTAGCCGAAACTGCTTTTGAGGAACGCCGGCCAGTCAAATACCTCTTCCACTGCAGCGATGGCCACCTCCGCCATGGAAGCATCCGGCTCCCTGGTGGTAAGGCGCTGCATGGCAAGGCCCGGCTTGGTCAGCAGGTTCATAAAGGGATTGTCGTATTTGCCCGCCACAATGATGAGCTCATAGCTGATGCCGGCGATAACCGGGATCAGCAGGATGCGGATAAGTATCCTGGTCAGATGGGAGTCCGTATTTATCAGGGCCTGCACCAGCATCAGCACGACGGCGGACACGATGACCACCAGGAACAGGAAGCTGGTGCCGCATCGTTTATGGAAGCGGGAGCTTGCCAGGACATTTTTCACCGTCAGTGGCAGGCCGTGCTCCACGCAGTTGATGCATTTATGCTCGGCGCCGTGGTACATGAAGGTGCGCTGGATATCCTTCTGCCTTGAAATCAGGGTAAGGTAAATGATGAAAATCACGATCCGGGTAATGGATTCCAGAAGGGAAAGCAGGAACCGGTTGTCAATGAACCGGCTTAAGAAGGTGCGGATGCCGTAGGGCAGGAGCATGAAAATCGCCACCGCCATCACCACGCCCAAGAGAAGGCCGCCTGTCATGGCCGCCTTTTCCTCTTTTTTCGCTTTCTCCTCGTAGGCTTTCAGCTCCTCGGGGGTCATTTTTGCCTTTTCCTTCTCTTCCTCCTCGTCCTCGAAGAAGGAGGCGGAATACATCAGGGTTTTCATGCCGATGACCAGGGAACTGACGAAACTGATGACGCCGCGGATGATCGGTATCTTCATCCAGACGGACTTTGAAAGATTGTCGGAGCAGGGATGCGCAGAAACGTCGATCTCCCCGTCCGGCTTCCTCACCGCGATGGAGTACACCGTCTTGTTGCGCATCATGATGCCTTCCATGACCGCCTGCCCGCCGATACCGGAATTGATTTGTTTTTTCATGTGAATTCCTTTATAGCAAAAACAGGGCTGAGATTAGAAATCCCAACCCTTTTTGATTCTCATATATGCCGTTTTCAAGAAATTATAAACCGTATTTCTTGTTGAACTTCTCGATTCGTCCACGAGCCTGAACAGCCTTCTGCTGGCCGGTGTAGAACGGATGGCATTTGGAACAGATTTCCACGTGGATATCTTCCTTGGTGGAACCGGTCTTAAAGGTATTGCCGCAGTTGCAGGTAACTGTAGCTTCGTAATACTTGGGATGGATAGCTTCCTTCATCTTCTTTCACCTCTTCCATTGGCTTCTTTATATCATTTCACGCGCGCAGATGCGGCGGAACTATCGACTGTTCGTACAACAGCATGAATGATATTATCACACTTGATTTTAATATGCAAGGAAAATTCTTGATATTTTAATCATTTTGTAAAGAATCGTCTTCCTGCTGCGCAGAATACCTGTTTTTCAGCAGTTCTTCCGCCAGGGCAATCCGGCTTTGCGTATCTTCCGGGACCTGCCGGGCCTGCCGGAATTCATAGACAATCCCGTCCAGAAGGATGGCTGAAGCGCTCCTGCTTTTCGTATCCGGGTTTTCCGGACCGTACAGCTCACAGTTTCCCCTGTACGTTCTGCCCGGTTCCACAGAAGCATGCACCCGTCCGTACACGGTGTCTGTCTTCGGGTCCAGGACGGTAACCCCGTGATAGGCCGGCAGAACCATCAGCCCTTCCGATGAAATAAGCGGCGACTTGGCCACGTGGGCTGCCTGCGCGTCCAGGTAAAAATCATACAGGAAAGCACCGGTATTCAAATCATAGACATACCAGTCGTAGGACAGGTAATTCTGACCGTCTTCACAGCGGGCGGTTTTGATTACTGTCATTTCAAATGACATGGAAGCAGTATTTCTGTCTTCTATCCGGTACTGCTCGGCAAAGGGTGACCGGGTAAAAACGGCCAGGCCTTCTTTGGTTTCCCCGATGATATAATCCGAGAAACCGCCGTCCGTCACATCCATGATATCCGTAAGCGTCATCTGGTACCGGAAAGGCTTCCGGTTCCAGACTTCCACCGTATTGTATTTCGTACGGGCCAGGATGACGTCCGTCCCCTCGTAATCGTAAATGAACCGGAAACAGCCCTCTTCATCATTGACAAGGGAGCCTTCCGGCCCTTCCTCATCAAAGAATGGGATATCTTCCCCTGTCAGGATATCTACCCGGAACGGTCTGCCGTCGCGGATATCAATCATCGAACCGTCCTGAAGTATGGTGCAGTTGTTAATCACCACCGAGCCCCCGCCCCTGGTAATGCTGACCAACGGTGTGAACAGGAGGTTTCCGTCATTATCCCTCAGGAAATAATCCTTTTCCGGTTCTTCCGGGAAACAGATTTTGGAAAACCAGGTGCCGTTCACCGAAACCGAGCTGCCATACACCGCAAATCCGAATTCTTCCGAGGAAGCCCGCCTGTCCAGTCCGATGAATTTGTCTTCCGTTTCCAGTTCCGGAGGCGGTACGGTCCAGACAGACTTTTCAACGGGAAGTTCATCCTCTTCCTGCAGGCCCCGGGTTTCCAGGTATGCGGTTTTATCCGTAACCGGAACGTAGCCCCCGGCACAGATGGTTTCAAGGGTTTTCCCCATTATCCCGTTCAGTTCATCCGCCTCCCCGGCTTCGGGAAGGTACTTCACGGCTTTTGACAGCGCCTCTTCCGTGTCGCCTTTATCCAAATCGGCTTCCGCCTGCAGGGCAACGGTTCTGTAAAAATCCCGCGCAGCGGCTTCTTTTTGCCGTTCCGCCTCATTTCTGGCCGTTTCCGCAGCCTCATACTGACCGGACAGGACTGTGTTCTGCCGGGAAATAACCGACATTCTGAACAGGGAGACCGCAAGGAACGCGCCTGAGACCGCCAGCGCCGCAATGCCCGCTGCCAGAAGTTTTTGGGTTCTGGCTTTGCGTCTCCGGTTGGCCAGATCGTCAAAGGCCACCCCCAGAACCGGCGCCACAAGACGCAGCTTTTCCGTTTCCAGAAGCTTTATCCGCTCTTTTTCCGTTTCCGCGGTGATATTGGCCGCCAGGGGTTCATGCTCGACGATACTGCCGTCTTCTTTTTTTTCATAAATCAGGCTTTCCGGAAAGCTTTCCGAAGCAGAGCCGGCTGCCAAAAGGGTTAAGATGTTCCGGAACCGTTTCTGCGCGATAAAGCCGTCTATCCGCGCATTCACGTCCGGATCCTTCGGTGTTTCGGGCGTGCAGATGACGATAAGCCAGGGTTCTTCCACCTCCGACAGGCTTTTTATCCCTGTTTTTTCCGCCACATCCTTCGGAATCCTGTACCTTGAAAGGCTGTCTTTAACCTGTTCTGCCAGGAGGGCCATGCCGGGTGTATCCGGCGCGGTAATGATGATCCGGTTCAGTACTGTTTCCATCCTACTGTCCCTCCTTTACTCTTTTCGCCTTTTCCACCAGCGTGTCCGCATCCGACATATGGATGACGGTGGGGTTCAGTTTTGCCCCGTAAATGCAGATATTTTCACCGTCCGGCGAAATGATGCCCCTGATGCTGAAATTGCTTACAGTCTGCACGTCGATTAACGCGGCGCCGTCGGAAATCCTGGTTACCGAAAATGCATTGGTATATTTAACGTCCGTCCGGCTGATCTCCTCTCCGTTTAAAACCGCATACTCGGAAACCGACGTTTGAAGCCTCCTGCCTTCTTCCGAATCCGCCGGGTAATCCTCACTCATGGTGCCGTCCGTCATCAGGCAGCGTATATATTCCGTTCCTCCCTCCTTGCGGGAAACAGCCGCACCGCCGCTGTACGGAAACGAAATGTAAAGTTTTCCTTCCCGTGAAACTGAAAATTCCGTCACGGTTCCCGTACGGATATCTATAAGCCAGACCGTTTCATCTGCCGGATTTTCTGCATCATCCGCAACAGCAGCCGCAAAGCCTCCGTTTTCATCCAGCGTTACGCCCGGGTCCAGTTTTTCCCAGTCCAGGGCCAGCAGGATTCTTTCTTCGAGGCAGTCTCCCGTTTCCGCGTCAAACATGCGGTATACAAGGTCCTGCGTCCAGTCCTTCCGGTTGTATACCTGCTTCAGGCTGCAGATTCTGCTGCCGTCCTTTGTAAAGACAGAGGTTCCGGGATTATCCGTTCTCCAGAGCTCCCTGCCGGAAACCGTGTCAAACACGACCATTTGCCCGCTTCCGTACTTTCCCTTTGCAAAGGCAGTTGAACCGTCCGGACTTTCCACCGGGTTGGCCAGGCTGTGGGTGATTTCGGTCATCTCGGACTCGTAGACAGTTTCCCCGGTTTCCGCATCGATTCTTTCCACGCCGTTGCTGTAGCTCAATGCCCGCCATACGGCGGTGCCGTCCGCGGAAAGGAATGCAAATTCGTGGGAATTGGCCTGCACGGTCCAGTAGCATTTATTCTCCCAGAGCAGTTCACCCGTTTTGGCATCCCATTTGCAGATATCGCCTCCGCCGGATTCCGTAAATACCGCTTTGCCGTCCGCGGAATAAAACGCGTTCCTGCATTCCCCTTCCAGGCCTTCCCTGTACAGAATCAGGGCATCGGACGTCTTCGTATCCGGATGGGTGTTCAGGCTGTAAATCTCAGCCCGGTAATCATACAGCACCACAATGGTGTTCCCCGTATGCCTGTTCATATACTCATCATAACCGCCCCAGACCGCTTCATTGGGTTCCTCCTCTGTCAGAACCGTTGTCAGAAGGCTTCCGTCTGCTTCGCTGTAAATGCGGAAGCCGTCTTCGCAGCAGGCCAGGATATTTCTTATGCTGTAGCAGTACCACAGCTGTTTTATCCGGCAGGGGCAGTCGAACGTATAAACCGTTTCCATACTGAGGGTATCGATGAGCAAACCTTCTCCGTCCCCGGATACCGCGCAGATGATGTCGGATGAGGAAAGATAGCGGACAAAAGAATACCGGCCGTCTATCCGCCTTTTTTCTTCGCCTGTTTCCGTATCGAACACACGCAGGATTCCTTCTTCATCCACTATGCTTATGTAGGAAGAGGAATGGGTAAATGAAACGGACCGCAGTTTTCCCGCAACGGTAAGCTCACATTTCGCCTCTTCTTCGGGATTCCTGCTGTCCAGCCGGAAAATGGCGGTATGGGCTGTCTTTCCGTCTTCCGGCTCTTCCAGCCAGGCTAAAATCTTCGTCCCGCTGCGGTCCTGCACAATGTGATCGGCAAAAAACGGCTCGCCGTCCAGCGTGTAGAGGATACCGTCGGATATGGCGTTTTTCATCTGTTTTTCCGGCCCGTAAAAGATCCGGTTTTTGTCATTGTTCTGTATCAGCAGGCCATAGCGGTAGCCTTCCGCCTCCGCTTCGGCCCTTGCGCTGCTTTCAATGGTATCCAGTTCCCCGGACTCAAAGACGATCATATGTTCTTTTGGGCTGTAAGTTTCACCGGTTATGACTGCCGCATTTGTGGTCTGTGCCGGAATGCCGGTTATTTTAAAATCCGTATCAATGCTGTGCAGCAGGATATAGCCTTCTTTTGGCTGTGACGGCAGGTTAAGCACCACGCGCAGGGCATTTAAGGCGCTTTCCGATACCGGTTCGCCGCTGTGCAGGTCTTCGGGCAGCGCCTCCAGGGCCATTTCGACAGCCAGTTCGTCATCTCCCCGGGCAATGGCATTCCATGCCTGCTCCGCATAGTACGCAGCCTTCTTCTCCAAAGCATTGTTCCGCTCTTCCAGCGCCAGGGCTTCTTCCTGCTGTACAATTTCAGTTGCCTCCGCAATGGCTTTGTTATTCCCGGAAATCTGGTTTGCCGTGCGGTTTGCGTAAACGGAAAAGCCCAGAATGGCCGCAACTGCCGCCGCAAATACCGCAGCGGTTCCGGCAGCCTTCCGTCTGCGTTCGCCCGCCGCGATTTTACTTTCCTCTGTACCGGACATAACCGAAAGCAGGCCTGGCAATATCTGCCGGACAGCGGCTTTCAGCCCGTTTTCCCCGGCATTTCTCAGGTCTGCCGCTATGGGAAGGTCCTGTATTTCTGCCGGCACCGCCGTCTCTTTCGTACCGGAAACCAGTATCGGAAGAATCCGGTCCTTCTTTCCCATGGCAATAAAATCGCTGATTTCCCGCATGCACCATCTGGAAGCAATATATTCTTCCGAACACAGGGCGACAAGCCAGCCGCTTTCCCGCAGCGCATCCACGATATCCGCCCCCAGGTCCGAGCTGGTGGGCAGTTCATCCGTATCCCGGAAAACCCTCCGGTTTTTCGGCACTTCTTCCGACGCGGGGACGTAATGATTCTCCAGGCCTTTGCGCAGCAAAACAGAGATCTTCTGATCCCTTTCCTGGTGCCGGTAGCTGATAAAGGCCAGGTATCTCATCATTATCGTTTCCTCCTTTCGCGTCTGTGCCTGTCCGGATAAAAAATGAGGCCGTAATACGCGGTTTCCTCATACAGCACATGCTGCTTTCACCCGGTATTACAACCTCATTTTCCTGGTATTATTTTGTAATGTCGCTGCCGAAATATTTCACGGACAGCTCGGAGAGCTCTCCGGAGGCCGCAATCTTTGCGATGGCGTCGTTAATGGCGGCAACAAAGGAAGCGTTGTCATCGGACATCTTCACGGGGATAACCACCGGGGAGGCTTCATCCGTCAGGGCGACAACCTTAAGGGGAGCGTCCGGATGCACGGCCATGTAGTCCAGGAAGGATACTTCCGCGTTCAAGGTGGCATCAACCCTGCCCTGCATAACCAGCTCCAGGGTCTCCTCCAGGGAATCCACGCCCTGCACGGTCGCGCCGTAGTCCTCGGCCAGGATCATGTAAGTGCTGCCGATGGAGTTGGCAGTGGTTCTGCCTTTCAGGTCTTCAAATGCGGTGATGTCTGTATTGTCCGCCGGAACGATAAGGGCGGTACGGATGTAGGCATAGGGCTCGGTAAAGGTGTAGGTTGCGGCCCTGTCCTCTGACCATTCCACGCCGTTGATAACCATGTCGTATCTGCCGCCGGACACGCCTGCCAGCAGGCCGTCCCACTCGCCTTCCACGAATTCGGCCTCAACGCCCATCTCGCGGGCAATGAGCTTGCCGACTTCCACGTCGAAGCCTACCAGGTTGTCCGCCTCGTCATGGAAGGTCCAGGGCGCCCAGGTGCCTTCGGTGCCGATGACGATCTTGCCGGCTTCCTGTACCTGCGCCAGCTTATCCTTCGCCGCTTCGCCGCTGCTGCTCTTGCTGTCATTTCCGCCGCCGCAGCCTGCCAGGGCAGCTGCCATAACCGCAGCCAGTGCGGCTGCTGCAATCATCTTAAACTTTTTCATTTCTGCTTTCCTCCTTAAGTTTAAGCTTTACTCTTCCTGCTGATCCCGGTCTTCGTCTTCTCCGCCGCCGGCCAGGAAATCAATAACCTTCGGGTTCGTCGGATGCCCGAAGAAATCCTTCGCGGAAGCTTCTTCCAGGATTTCCCCGTTCTCCAGATATATAACACGGTGGGCCGCATTTTCCGCAAATGACAGCTCATGCGTTACAACCAGCATGGTGACCCCCTCGTGCGCCAGGTCGCTCATAACTTTAAGCACTTCCCATTTCAACTTGGGGTCCAGGGCCGAAGTGGGTTCGTCGAAATAAATAATCTCCGGATCGGTGGCCAGGGCCCTGGCAATGGCCACACGCTGCTGCTGTCCGCCGGACAGCTCCGCGGGGTAATGATCCGCCCTGTCCGCAAGGCCTACCTTCTCCAGAAGCTGCATGCCTCTTTCCTTTCCTTCCGCGGGTGTCATCTTCCCGGTAATCACCGGGCCTTCCACGACATTTCCCAAAGCGGTCCTGTTGGCGAACAGGTTGAAGCTCTGGAACACAAACGCGGTCTTGCTGCGTATCGTTCGGATGTCTTTTTTGCTGATCCGGTCCAGTTCGTAAGCCTGGCCGTCGAAAATCAGCGTGCCGGAGTCCGCCTTTTCCAGGAAATTCATGCACCTTAAAAGCGTGGTTTTGCCGGAACCGGAGGGGCCTAAGACAGCCACCACCTCGCCCTTTTCCACGTCCAGATTGATGCCGTCCAGAACCGTGGTGTCCGCAAAGGATTTCTTCAGGTCCCGGATTCTGAGCATGGGCAGATCGCCGGCCATGCCGGACCGGAAAGCCGGATTATACTCGTCAGTTTTCCGCATTTTTCACCTTCTTTCTCCTGCCGACCACATCCAGACGCTTCTCTCCCTTGTGCTGGAGAACGGTGAGGACTGTGGAGAAGATCAGGTAAATCAGCGCCAGCTCCAGGTACAGCGCCAGGGCCTCGTAGGTTCTGGCAACGATTCTCTGGGTGGTCATGAACATCTCCGCCACGGTGATATTCGCCACCAGGGAGGTGTCTTTCAGCATGCTGATAAGGGAGTTGGACAGGGACGGGAAGGCCGCCTTTAAGGCCTGGGGGATAACAATCCTCCTCATCACCTGGAAATAGCTCATGCCCACGCAGTAGCCGGCTTCAATCTGGCCCACGGGCACCGATTCCAGGCCCGCCCGCATGGTTTCCGCACAGTAGGCGCCTTCATTTAAGGCAAATACCAGCACCGCGCAGGGGAAGGGATCGATCATGATGCCCAGGTTGGGCAGACCGAAGAATACCACGTACAGCTGGATCAGAAGCGGCGTGCCGCGGAAAATCCAGATATAAATCCGGGCGATCTCCTTTAAGATCGGTATCTTCGCATACTGGATCATGGCCACGAAGGTGGCGATGATCATGGCACAGCCGAAGGAAATGGCCGTAAGCGGTATGGTTACGGTAAGTCCCGGCAGAAGAATTTTCGGAAATGACTGCAGCAGAAGCTCCAGTATTTTACTGCTCATATACTTCCTCCTTCCGCGGTTTCTTCTTTAAACTCTTCCTGATAAGGAAAATGATAAACAGGATGCCCCGCACCGTCAGTTCGATGGCCATGGCCGTCCACACGCCCTTTAAGCCCATGGTGGGCGCCAGACGCGCCGCCAGGGGGATTCGGACCGCCCACATGCTGATGAAGTTCAGGATGCAGGAGGTGAGGGTGTCGCCTTCTCCCCGGAACGCCCCGGAAATGACGATGGACGCGCCGTACATAGGCTCGGCGAAGGCCTCAATCCGCAATACGATAATGCCTAAGGCGGCAATCTCCGCGTTGCTGGTCAGAAGGTTCATCATGAAAGGCGCAGTATGGTACATGACAACGCCCATCACCGACATGAAAGCCACGCCCAGAATGGTGGTAAACCAGGCCAGCTGCCTGGAAAGGTCATCCCGCCCCGCACCGATACTCTGACCGATAAGCGTGGTGGCTGCGGTGCCTATGCCGTAGCCCGGCATGTAGCAGATGCTCTCCGAAGTAATGGAGAAGGAGTGGGCCGACAGCGCGATATTGCCCAGAGGCGCGGTAATCGCCGTGGAAGTAATCTGCGCGCCGCACATGATCACCTCTTCCACTGCCAGGGGCAGCGATATCTTTAAGGCACGCCTGATGTCTGCTTTAATGAACTGCAGCTTTTCCCCCTTCCGGACCTTCAGCATCGGGCTTTTCCCGAACAGGTATATCATCAGGATGGCAGCGCCGCAGGCTTCCGAAAGCAGGGTGCCCAGCGCCGCGCCCACAATTCCCAGGCCCGCGCCGTGTATGGAAAAGGAATGTCCCAGGACCACGTAAGTGCCCGTGGGGAAAATCAGGAACGCGTTGAAAATGATGTCCAGCACGCCCATGCACATGGAAATAATGCTGGGCACCTTGATGTTGCCGCTGCACTGCAGGGAGCCGGAAGCCAGCACCTGCATCATGGCCACGGGAAGCCCCAGACCGCGCACCAGGAAATACCGGGACGCCTTGGCGCAGATGTCCGCCCCGCCGCCCAGCCAGACGGGAAGCTTCGTGTGAATCAGTATCGTGATGCACAAAACCACAAGACTGATGCCCATGGTGACGACCAGGCCCTGCCGGATAATGTTCCGGGCGCCTTTTTCATCCTTTGCGCCGATTTTGTGGGCTACCTGCACCGTAAAGCCGGTGGCGAAGGCCATGCTGACACCGTCGATCAGCCAGATGCTGCTGGAAACCAGGGCAATGGCTGCGGAATCGCCCGCCGAAAGCCGGCCGATCATCGAGGTATCGATATAACTCATGATGATAAAGACAACCCGGGTAAGCATGGCCGGCACGGCCAGCTGCAGGATCAGCGTCAGACGCTGCAGGAAGCTTAACGGGTCGCCGTTTCGTAATTTTGCAAGAAGATTTGTTTTCATTTAAAACTTAAGCGCCTGCCGCCGCGTCAAGCGCAGACCGTATTACCTTGTCCATATCGTAGTATTTGTATTCCGCAAGGCGGCCGCCGAAGAGGACATTTTTCTCTTTATCCGCCAGGGCCTTGTATTCTTCGTAAAGCGCGGTATTTTCCGCGTCATTGACGGGATAGAAGGGTTCCATCCCCGGCTCCCAGGTGACCGGGTATTCCCGGGAAATCACCGTTTTGCCCTGGGTTCCGAATTCGAAATGCTTGTGCTCGATAATCCGGGTGAAAGGCACTTCCCGTGCCGTGTAGTTCACCACCGCATTGCCCTGGAAATTGTCCGTATCCAGCACTTCCGTCTCAAAGGAAAGGCTCCTGTACTGCAGACGGCCTTTCGAGAAACCGAAATATTCGTCAATCATGCCGGTATAGACCGTCATTTCCGCAATGCCGGGATGGGAGGCCGCAAAATCCGCGTAATCGGTATTCAGGAGCACATCCGCCTTTTCCAGCATTTTTTCCGCAATCTGCGTATAGCCGCCGACGGGAATGCCCTGGTACCGATCGTTGAAATAATTGTTGTCATAGGTAAAACGGAAAGGCAGCCTTTTGATGATAAAGGCCGGAAGCTCGCTGCAGGGCTTCCCCCACTGCTTTTCCGTATAGCCCTTGATGAGCTTTTCGTAGATGTCCCTGCCCGCCAGGAAAAGCGCCTGTTCTTCCAGGTTTTTCGGGTCGGTAATGCCCGTTTCGGCCCGCTGCTTTTCAATGACTGCCTTCGCTTCCGCCGGGGTTTTGATGTTCCACAGCCGGCTGAAGGTGTTCATGTTGAAGGGCAGGTTGTACAGCTCGTCACCGTACACGGCCACAGGCGAGTTGATGTAGTTGTTGAATTCCGCAAAGCGGTTGACATAATCCCACACTTCCCGGTCGGAGGTATGGAAAATATGGGCGCCGTATCTGTGTACGGTGATGCCTTCTGTCTTTTCGGTGTAAATGTTTCCGCCGATATGGTTTCTTCTGTCAATTACCAGAACTTTTTTTCCTGCCGCTGCCGCCCGTTCGGCAAATACACAGCCGAACAGCCCGGCGCCAACGATCAGGCAGTCATACTTTCCGGATCCCATGCGCGCTCCTTTTGCCGGACACCGGGTCCGGCCCATATCCATATGCCTTAAAAAACGGGGGCTGTTCATCAGCCCCCGTGTACCTTACTTATACGGCGAAGTCTTTCTCGTACAATACCGTGGTGACGTTCTTGCCTTTGACACCTTTTCTGCCGCCTTTCTTGGCGGAACCTCTTGCATGTTCGATGGCCCTGTCCAGGATGGCCTTGACATCGGAAATGGTCATCGGGTTCTCCTGGGACTGTCCGTTGCTGATGAGAGAATACAGGGCCAGCACGCCCAGCTCATCCAGCTGGCAGTTGTTCTCCTGGCAGTAGGTCCTGGCAAAGGAAACCAGCTCGTCATTGGTGAAAATCGGAATGGAAATGGTTCTGACGAACTTCTTCGCGAACTCCGGATGGTTCCGGAACAGGTTCCTGATGGCAGCCCTGCTGTCTTCGATAATGAGGATCATGCAGTCCGTACGGAAATCCATGGCATCGCAGAGGCGGGAAACGGTTTCGTCGGTCATGTCGCCGGCCTTTTCAATGCACAGGAAGCCGCCAGCCATGGTTCCCACAACCCTGGCCGGGTCTCTCTTGTTCATGGTCTCGCCGGAAATCCGGGCTATTTTGGCTGAGTTCAGGCCCATATCCCTGCACATGGTAACCACAAGGCCGTAGGACAGTCTGGACTTGCCGGAACCGTCCGCGCCGACTACCGCCAGGTTGCCGTTGCTGGAGGTATGCTCGCCGCAGTGTTCATACACGCCGGTAATGCCTTCCAGGATCTGGGTGTCCATGCCCGGAATACGGGCGAAATAGGTAAACACATCCCGCTGGTCGCTGCTCATCTTTGTGGGCACCGCATTGTTCAGGATACGGATACGCCGCTCCTCCGCGGTCTCGCTCTTTAGCACTTCCTCCAGGGAAATGGGCACCGTATTCTGGCCCACGTTGGTCAGGGTAATGGTATGGCTCTTCTTCTCTTCCGGGGTGGGTTCGGGATCCGGGACTTCCCAGTCGGAGGGGAAGGTGGGCTTGGGCGCCTTGTTCAGCTCTTTTGCCATCTCCCTGTCTTTAGCCCGGAGGGCGTCCTCTGTCATCTGTACGGCTTCTTCCGGAACGGCTTCGGCTGCCTCTGCCGCCGCTTCTTTCACTTCCGCTGCCGCATCAGCCGCTTTTTCCGTTACGGTATCCGCAGCTGCTTCTGCCGCGGCTGCCGCTTCTGCGGGTTTGTCCATATCGCCGGTGCCGAAGCTGCCGGATTCTTCCGCCGCGGTGGAAAATCCTGCCGCTGTCTCGGAAATCAGGGCGTCAACATCAAAGCCTTCCATTTCCAGGGGCTTTGACTCCACCTTCGGGGCTTCCTTTACGCCGGAGAACACCGTCTGGATGCTCTTTTCCAGCTGGGATTTCAGATCGGGCTTGCCGCCCATGAATTCATCGGAGGTAACGGGCACTTCATCAATCTGCACAGGTGCCGGCGCGCCTTCTTCCGGGGCAATGCCCGCGTCTTTCGCCGCCTTTTCGGTTACCTGCCTGATATGCTCGATAACGGAATCCGCCGGCCTTCTGTTATAGGAAGCCACTGCCGCCGCGGAAATCTCCGCCACGGCTTCCGCGTCCGCCTGCTTGGCGCTTTCCAGATAGGCGGCCTGGGAGGGTGACAGACTCTCGTAGCGCTGCTTCAGGTTGATGGCTTTAAGCACATAACGGCCCTCGGAGAACCAAAGGATGATGTCATCGCAGGTCTCCACGCATTTTTTACGGTCGCCGGCCCTGGAGTACAGGGTAGCCAGCTCATACGCCCACTTTTCGGTGAATTCCTTCTCCTTGTATTCCTCAAGGATGGCAATCTTCTCCTCTAAAGGACGGTTGTCCGCCTTGGCAATCTTGTATTTGAGCACCAGCCGGGTATTGCTCTTAGGCGCTACTTCCACGTATTCCTTGTAATACTTCTTCGCAGAGGCCAGATCCCCGGTCTTCAGGGAAGCGTCCACCAGCCGGTCCAGGACGGTTTTGCCCACCTGGGAACGGTCATGGGCAATCTTCAGGATCCTGGCGCAGTTCTCGTAGTCCTTATTGACTTCATATATGTCTGCCACCATGGAAAGCGTCCGAAGGCTCTTTACACGGCGCCAGTCAATCTGTTCCGCCAGATCATAGGCTTTCTTGTATTCTTTGCGGGAAACCAGTTCGGTCAGTTCCGCCAGCTTTACCTGGTATTCGTTCTTATCCAAAACTCTCACCTCTATAGACACTCATAGTTATAAAGAGAATACCACTATCCCCCGTATTATGTCAAATCACTTTCTTACGTCCTCCGCAGCAAATGCTCCGGACTGGGTGAAACAGTACTGTTAAATGATTTTTCCGGCTTTCCAGATATCCCGGATGTACTCCTCCACCGTCCGGTCGGAGGAAAATTTCCCGGAATGCGCGATATTCTTCAGCGCCATAACCGCCCAGCGCGCCGGGTCCCTGTAGGCAGCCTGCACGTCTTCCTGGGCTTTCGCAAAGGCTTCAAAGTCCGCCAGGATGAAATATTCATCCGGCCGGTAACCGGCCGTCAGGGAGTCGTAAAGGTTCCTGTAAAGCCCCCTGTCGCCCCTGGCAAAGGTGCCGTCCGTCAGCCTTTCAAGGACCGCCGCAAGGGCCGGGTTCCTGTCCAGCACCTCCTTCGGATTGTAGCCGCCGAAGGCTTCGTAATCCATAACCTGCCGGGCGGAAAGGCCGAAGGGGAAGGCGTTTTCTTCGCCCACCTCGCGGAAAATCTCCACGTTCGCACCGTCCATGGTGCCAAGCGTCACCGCGCCGTTCATCATGAATTTCATGTTGCCGGTGCCGCTCGCTTCACGGCTTGCGGTGGAAATCTGCTCGGAAACGTCCGCTGCGGCATAGAGGATTTCCGCATTGCTTACGGTATAGTCCTCAATGAAAACCACTTTCAGGCGGCCTTTTGTCTCAGGATCGGCATTTACCACTTCCGCCACGCCGTTAATCAGGCGGATAATGCTTTTTGCCCGCTCATAGCCGGCGGATGCCTTGCCGCCGAAAATGAAGGTATGCGGATAATAATCCGTCCCGGGCTCGTTTTTCAGCCGGTTATAAATGTAAATGACATGCAGGATGGCCAGGAGCTGGCGCTTGTATTCGTGCAGTCTTTTAATCTGGATGTCGAAAATGGAATCCGGGTCGGTTTCAATGCCGTTCTTTTCGCGGATGTAGGCCGCAAGGCGGATTTTGTTTTCCCTTTTAATCTGCCGGAACTCCTCCAGTGCCTTTTCATTTTCGCAAAGGGGAAGCAGCTTTTCCAGCTCGGAAAGGTCTGTAATCCAGCCGTTTCCGATATGCCGGGTAATCCAGGCGGAAAGCAGCGGGTTGCCGTGCAGCAGGAAACGCCTCTGGGTGACGCCGTTGGTCTTATTGTTGAATTTCTCCGGCATGATTTCGTAGAAATCCTTAAACTCGCGGCTTTTCAGGATTTCCGTGTGCAGTTCGGCCACGCCGTTGACGGAGAAGCTGCCCACGATGGCCATGTTTGCCATGCGGATCTGGCCGCCGTAAAGGATGGCCATTTTCGCCACCTTGTCCTCCCGCTCAGGGTAAATTTCCCTGATGCGGCCCACGAAACGCCGGTCTATTTCCGCGATAATCTGGTAAACACGGGGAAGCAGCTTGGCGAACAGCTCGATGGGCCATTTCTCGGAGGCCTCGGACATAATCGTATGGTTGGTGAAGGCACAGCACTTCGTCACCGTGCTCCAGGCCTCGTCCCAGGTCAGGTGCTCCTCGTCCAGGAGGATGCGCATCAGCTCCGGAATCAGCACCGTGGGATGGGTGTCGTTCATCTGGAATACGGCCTTTTCATACAGAAGCCGGATGTCGTCGTGATGCTTTTTGTATTTCGCCACCGCGGTCTGGGCGGAGGCGGACACGAAGAAATACTGCTGCTTTAAGCGCAGCTCCTTGCCGGCCCTCATGTTGTCGTTGGGATACAGTACTTCCGTTATGTTCTTGGCCAGGCTTTTCTGCTCCACGGCCTTTAAATAATCGCCCTTGTCGAAGGAATCCAGCCGGAATTCGTCCACGGCCTCCGCGTCCCAGATACGTAAGGTATCCACCACGCCGCTGCCGTAACCCACCACGGGCAGGTCGTAGGGCACCGCCATGACGGATTCATAGCCCTTCTGGGTGAAGGTATTCCTCTGCTCTTCCTCGATCCATCCGATATCCACCGTGCCGCCGAAGCGGATTTCCTTGGTGTATTCCGAGCGCTTCAGTTCGAAGGGATAATACCCGTCCGCCAGCCAGTAGTCCGGGATTTCCTTCTGGGCGCCGTCTTCTATCTTCTGCCGGAACATGCCGTAATGATAGCGGATGCCGCAGCCGTAGGCCGCATAGCCTAAGGTTGCCAGGGAATCCAGGAAGCAGGCCGCCAGCCTTCCCAGGCCGCCGTTTCCCAGCGCGGGATCCCGCTCTTCCTCCTCGATATCGGCCACGTTGAAGCCCAGGTCCGCCAGCGCTTCGCTGACCACCGGCAGGGCGGAAAGGCTGATGAGGTTGTTGCCTAAGTATCTTCCGGGCAGGAATTCCATGGACATGTAATAAATGATCCTGGGGTCTTCTTTGCGGATTTTCTTCTGGGTATCCATCCAGTTTTCCACGACCCAGTCATTTAAGACATTGCACAAAGCCAGGTAAACCTGGTGGATATCCGCCTCGGAAATATCCTTGCGGAACATCATGTTGACGCGCCGCTTCAGTCTGTATGTGAATTCGTCTTTGTTGTAGTTAGCCATTGTCCCCCGATCCAATAAACTGCCGCCGGCCCTGAAACGGCCGTGCGGCAGTTTACGTTCCTAATCAGTTTTTCTTTACTGCCAGTGTGACGTCTTCGCTGTTGATCTTCCAGGCCTTTTCATAGCCTTCGGTTTCCCCGATGACAATATCGTCCGCCAGCACTTCGCCGCAGATCGCGTCTTTATTGTCACGGATAATGCCGATAATTTTCTCATTATCCTTCACGCTCACGGTGATCCTGTCCATAACCTCGAAGCCGGCTTCCTTACGCATGGTCTGGATCTTGCTGACAATCTCCCGCACAAAGCCCTCCTCGATGAGTTCCGGCGTCAGGTTGGTGTCCAGCACCACGGTCACGCCGCCGTCGGATTCGGAGATAAAGCCTTCCACCTTGGCGGCCTCGATCAGGAGGTCGGTTTCGGCCAGCTCCACTTCCGTGCCGTTAATATCCAGCTTCAGAACACCGGTGCTCTTAAGCTCCGCCATGGCGGATGTGCCGTCCACGGCTGCCAGCGCCCCCCTGATGCCGCCCACCAGCTTGCCGAATTTCGGGCCGACGGTCTTCAGCTGCGGTTTGAAGGTGTAGGAAACATAGGCGGAAACATCATCGGTGAAGGAGGCTTCCTTCACGTTCAGCTCGTCCTCGATAATGGACCGGTAATAGCTGTCCAGTTCAGTATCGCATTTCACCAGCACCTTGGAAAGCGGCTGCCGGTTCTTGATGTTGGCCGCATTCCTGCAGGCCCTGCCCAGCACCACGATCTCCAGAAGCTCGCCCATCTTCGTTTCCAGCTCAGGAAGGATGTACTCCTCCTTTACTTCCGGGAAATCGCACAGATGGATGCTTTCCGGCGCGTCTTTGTCCACGGTCTTTACCAGGTTCTGGTAAATCTGCTCGGTCATGAAAGGAATCATGGGCGCGGCAGCCTTCGCAAACTCCACAAGCACGGTATAAAGGGTCATGTAGGCATTGATCTTGTCCTGCTCCATGCCCTTGGCCCAGAAACGCTCACGGCTTCTTCTGACGTACCAGTTGCTGCAGTCGTCGATGAAGGCTTCCAGTGTCCTGCCGGCTTCCGGAATCTTATAGTTTTCCAGGCAGCTGTCCGTTTCCTTGATGCAGGAATACAGTCTGGAAAGAATCCACTTGTCCATGATGTTCAAGGATTCGTAATCCAGAGTGTACTTCGTGGGATCGAAGCTGTCGATATCCGCGTAAAGCACATAGAAGGCGTAGGTGTTCCACAGAGTGCCCATAAACCTTCTGGAATATTCAATCACGTTCTTGCCGTCGAAACGGTTGGGCAGCCAGGGAGCGGAGTTGATGTAGAAATACCAGCGGATGGCGTCCGCGCCGTATTTCTCCAGGGCTTCGAACGGGTCTACCGCGTTGCCCTTGGATTTGCTCATCTTGTGGCCGTCCTTGTCCTGCACATGGCCCAGTACGATTACATTTTCGTAAGGCGCCTTGTCGAACAGCAGGGTGGAAATCGCCAGCAGCGAGTAGAACCAGCCCCTGGTCTGGTCCACAGCCTCGGAAATAAACTGGGCCGGGAACTGCTGATGGAAGATTTCTTCATTTTCAAAGGGATAATGATGCTGGGCGAAGGGCATGGCGCCGGAATCGAACCAGCAGTCGATAACCTCGGGCACGCGGCGCATCACGCGTCCGCATTTCGGGCAGCGGATGGTGACTTCGTCGATGTAGGGCCGGTGCAGCTCTATATCGTCCGGGCAGTTGTCTGACATGCTTTTTAGCTCCGCGATGCTTCCCACGGAATGCATGTGTCCGCAGTCCTCGCAGACCCAGATATTAAGGGGTGTGCCCCAGTAACGGTTCCGGGAAATGCCCCAGTCCTGGACGTTTTCAATCCAGTCGCCGAAGCGGCCCTTGCCGATGCTTTCGGGAATCCAGTTGATGGTGTTGTTGTTGGCCACCAGGTTGTCGCGTACCGCGGTCATGCGGATGAACCAGGATTCTCTTGCGTAGTAAATAAGGGGCGTGTCGCAGCGCCAGCAGTGGGGATATTCATGCTCGAACTTCGGCGCGGAAAACAGCCTGCCTTCCTTATCCAGATCCTTTAAGATTTCCGGATCGGCAGCTTTTACGAACAGGCCGGCGTAAGGCGTTTCCGCCGTCATCAGGCCCTTGTTGTCCACGAACTGGACAAAAGCCACGTCATAGCGGGTGCAGACACGGTAGTCGTCTTCACCGAAGGCTGCCGCACAGTGTACGATTCCGGTACCGTCGGTCATGGTAACGTAGCTGTCACACATGACGAAATGGGATTTCTTTCCCTGCCTTTCCGCCTCTTCGCCGGTAATGGCGTATAACGGCTCGTACTCCCTGTATTCCAGGCCCTTGCCGGGCATCTCCTCCAGGATTTCGTAGGCAGGCTCATCATCCTTTGCCAGGCCGCCGAGGACGGAATCCAGAAGCTCCTTGGCCATATAATAGGTGTAGCCGTCGGCCGCTTTGACCTTCGCGTAGATGTCGTCCGGATTTACGCACAGCGCCACGTTGGACAGAAGCGTCCAGGGCGTGGTGGTCCATGCCAGGAAATACGCGTCCTCGCCCTTCACCTTAAAGCGGACGATGGCGGAGCGCTCCTTTAAGGTCTTGTAGCCCTGGGCCACTTCCTGGGCGGACAGCGGCGTTCCGCAGCGCGGGCAGTAAGGCACGATTTTAAAGCCCTTGTACAGAAGGCCCTTTTCCCAGATCTGCTTTAAGGCCCACCATTCGGACTCGATAAATGTGTTTTCATAGGTAACGTAAGGATGCTCCATGTCGGCCCAGAAGCCTACAGTGTCGGAGAAATCCTCCCACATGCCCTTGTATTTCCAGACGCTTTCCTTACACTCCTTGATGAACGGCTCCATGCCGTATTCTTCGATCTGGTCTTTGCCGTTCAAGCCCAGCTTTTTCTCCACTTCCAGCTCGACGGGCAGGCCGTGGGTATCCCAGCCGGCTTTCCTGGGCACGTCGAAGCCCTTCATGCAGCGGTACCTGGGGATCATGTCCTTGATGACCCTGGTCAGCACATGGCCGATGTGGGGCTTGCCGTTGGCGGTGGGCGGTCCGTCATAGAAGGTATAAACCGGCGCGCCTTCCCTGTTTTCTATGCTTTTTTCGAAAATCCGGTTGTCTTTCCAGAACTTTCCGATTTCTTTTTCTCTTTCAACGAAATTCAGACTGGTGTCTACTTTACGGTACATCATTTCCCTCCTGTTCAGCAAACAAGCGTACGACAGCTCCCTTTCCGGGATTTTGTCGTACGCTCTAATATACCACACCTGTATAAGCATGGGCAAGAAGACATTTGCCCTTATTTGATAATTTTTCTCAAATATTTATAGATAAAGAAGGTTATCGCACAGATTATCGCGCCTTTTATCAGGTTGAACGGCAGTACCGTCAGCAGTACAAAGCTCATGACGCTGTTGATGGACGGGTGAATCGCGGTTCCCAGGGAAATAATCGCTTCCATGGGCCAGTTGAATGCTGCCGCGTAGGTGGGCAGCAGAAGGAAGGCGTTCACGATTACGCCGATGGCGGACATGACAAGCGTTCCGATAATCATGCTGACCAGCGCGCCTTTGCGGGAGTGCAGCTTCTTATAAATAAGGGCGGCAGGCACTACCATGGCGCAGCCGATGATAAGGTTGCCCAGTTCGCCGACGAACATGGTGCTGGTGCCGTTGAGCAGGGTGTTGATGACGACCTTGATGAGCTCAATCAAAACGCCCGCGATGGGGCCCATGGCGAAACCGCCGATCATGATGGGCACTTCGGAGAAGTCGAATTTGTAGAAGGGCGGCGCTACCGGAAGCGGAAACTCGAAAAGCATGAGTACGGCGGCGATGGCGCCTAAGACGGCTATCTGCACCAGCCTCCTGGTTTTGGAAGCCTGTGCGCGGTTGGTGGCTACAGCTGTTGTTACTGACATTTTTGTATCCTCGCTTTCAAATAATTCTGCCGCGGGAACAATATTTTTCGCGGCGCGGGATAATCTTGAAAAGGAAAACGCCCCGGAAAATCCGGGGCGGGAAAGAAATCCATGCAAAAAAACAATTCTTCTTCCATCCAGACTGTAACTGTTGGTACCGGAGTTTCACCGGTTCAGCCGAAAAGTTTCGGGTCGCGGACTTTACCGCCAGTGGGGACTTGCACCCCGCCCTGAAGATTATCCTTTAATTGAACCAATTGTAGCACATATATCCGAAAATGCAACAGTAAATTTCCATCCGGTTCCGTACGGGGATCCGGTCCGGTCAGACTTGTCAGACAGGCAGGCTCAGGAAAAAGCCCGCATCTTTGCCATATTGCAGGTTGCATAAAATTTTCTGTGGTGATATAGTAAAAACCCACAACAGTAAAAGCATCCGGTTTGCTGCTGACAGAAATACGGATGCGCTTGTTCAGCAGAAGGTATCCCCATGGCAAATAATACGGCAAAAGATTTCTCCGTCGGGAAAATGTCCCGCAATATACTCTCCCAGTCCGTGCCCCTTATCGTGGCCAATCTGGTGCATCTTTTATACAACGTGGTTGACCGGATTTACATCGGCCATCTGCCGGGCATCGGCTCCCTTGCCCTTACCGGCATCGGCCTGGCATTTCCGTTAACCACGCTGATTGCGGCCTTTACCAACCTTTTTGCCACCGGCGGAACGCCGCTTTTTTCCATTGCCAGGGGCCAGAGGAACGAAGAACGGGCAGAAAAGATCATCGGGCAGGTTTTCTTCTGGCTGATCCTCCTGTCGGTAATACTGTTCACCCTCTGCTATACGTTTAAAAAGCCCATCCTCTACGCATTCGGTGCCAGTGACGAATCCTTCTCCTTTGCCAATGACTATCTGAAGATCTACCTGTGCGGCACCCTTTTTGCCATGATTTCCACCGGCATGAACGGTTTTATCAACGCTTCCGGATTTCCGAAGGTCGGCATGGCCACGGTAACCATCGGCGCGCTTCTGAACATTGCACTGGACCCCCTGTTCATTTTTGTTTTCCGATGGGGTGTATCCGGCGCCGCCCTGGCCACGGTTCTGTCCCAGGCCGCTTCTTTCCTGTGGGTAATTCTCTTCTTTAAAGGAAAGAAAACCGCCTACCGTATCCGTCTTGTCCATATGAAGCCGGACCGGCAGCTTACCGGCCGCATCTGTTCCTTAGGACTTTCCGGTTTTATCATGCAGGGCACCAACTTTGCGGTGCAGATCGTCTGCAACATGACGCTTCGCACCTTCGGCGGGGATCTTTACGTGGGCATTATGACCATCTTAAACTCCGTGCGTGAAATCGCCGCCCTGCCGGTTCAGAGCCTGACCGCCGGCAGCCAGCCTGTCCTGGGCTATAATTACGGCGCAAGAAAATATGCCCGGGTGCGGGAGGGCATACGCTTCTCCAGCATCACAGGCGCCGTTTATATGGTGGCGGCCTGGATTGTGGTCATTTCCATCCCCCACCTTCTGATATCAATTTTTACCTCGGATGCGGCCATGATCGAGGCCGGCACCCGGGTTCTCCGTATTTATTTCTTCGGCTTCCTGTTCATGGGCCTGCAGTTTTCGGCCCAGTCCAGCTTCACGGCCTTAGGCTGCGCAAAGCGTGCGGTCTTTTTCTCCATTTTCAGGAAGGTCATCCTGGTGGTGCCCTTAACCCTCCTGCTGCCTGTGCACGGCTTCGGGGTAAACGGCGTTTTCATGGCCGAGCCGATATCCAATGTCATCGGCGGCCTGGCCAGCTTCACTGTCATGATCCTCACCCTCTACCGCACCCTGCCGAAGAAGGATGAAGTGTAAGGCAGTCAGCCTGAATAATTATAATTGCCCTGCACATCACGTATATATTCTGAAGGGGACATCCGCAACCCCGGCACTTTGCGATTCGTGAACGAAAGTGAGCGAGAGCATTAGTGCCGCTGGAGTGAGGACTAAGCGAAAGCGGTCCCCGGAAGAAATATACGTGATATGCAGGGCATTTTATTGTATAATTAAGTAAAATGAACAGCAAGGAGAATGATCTGATGTCTGAATATATTTCCCCGGATTCCAAACCGGCATCCTTTGAGATTCCTCCCTCTCCCGTCCCGGAAGACCGGATTGCCGAAACCATAAATACCGGCATTGCAGTGGCAGGCGAAGGACTGGCCGGCCTGTGCGCCGCCCTTTCCGCCCGTGAAGCCGGTGCACAAGTCGTCATTGTTACCGCCAGCAGCGGACCGGTAGGCCGCGGCGGAAGTGTTTTTGCGTCCTACAGCCGCGTCATGGCTGAACACGGCATGCCCAGGCAGGATCTCGACACCTTTTTCCTGCAGGAATTTGAGGCAAATTCCTTCCTGGTGGACCAGCGGAAATGGTACACCCTGCTGAACCGCAGCGAAGAAGCCATGAACTGGCTCATCGATATTCTGGAAAAAGAAGGCGTGGAGGCGGTGCTGGAGGACGCCAACGAGGACGACCATGACAGTCCCACCTGGCAGCCGCCCGGTACCCACGCGTTCGTGGGAAAAGGCATCACCCGGGCAGGCACGGGCATCAGCCTGGCCTTAAATGCCCTGGAGAAAACCTTCCTTGCCGCCGGGGGCAAAGTGCTGCACGGCACCCCGGCGAAGTATCTGGAAAAGACAGACGGGCGGGTAAACGCCGTCATAGCGCAAAGGCCCGACGGGGAATATGTCCGCGTGCGCGCGGAAAAAGGCGTTATCCTGGCCACCGGGGATTTCTCCGCAAACAGGGAAATGATGGCGAAATACTGTCCGAATTACGCACCGGAATTTACTTCCGCAGGGGACGATTACAATGTGGGCTTCGCCGTCAGGGGTCTTTACAAAGGCGAAGGCCAGCAAATGGCTTTGTGGGCCGGCGCGGCCTGGCAGAAAACCAGGCCCTGTGCCGTGATGATCCAGGGAAGCCGAGCCGGCACCAGCATGCCCTACGGCTCCCACCGGGGACTGCGGCTCAACTGCCGCGGGGAACGTTACTGCAACGAGGATATGAACGGTGCCTACACCGCGCTTACCACTTTAAGGGAGCCCGGCGGCAAAGCCTTTGCCGTCTGGGGCGCCAATTACGCCAAGGAAACCATTTTCCGCGCCCACGGCGGACGCCGTGATGGTCCGGACCTCACGCCGGAGCAGGTTCTGGCAAACTGGGAGGACCAGGTATCGAAAGGCCAGATTGTAAAGGGGGATACCATTGAGGCCGTCCTGGAAGCACTGGGGCTTCCGGCGGAAGAATCGGTAAAAACAATCCGGCGCTACAACGAACTGTGCCGCGCCGGAAAAGATTTGGATTTTCATAAAAAGAAAAAGTATCTTCAGGAAATACGGGAAGCGCCGTTCTACGGCTGCAGCTTAAGCGACCGTTTCTTCTTCACCGTCCTGGGCGGTCCCCGCACCAACCACAAAATGCAGATCTGCGACAAGGACGACAATCCGATTCCCGGACTGTGGTGCGTGGGCTCCATGGTCGGCGACATGTACGCCAACTGCTATAATTTCCGTATTCCCGGCCAGAATTACGGTGCCTGTCTCACCTTCGGATATCTGACAGGAAGAGAAGCCGCGGAAGGATAAGCTTATTCGTCAAAGCCCACATCCACCCACAGGGGCCTTAAGCGCTCGGGAATGGAATCGATTTCCTCCTGCGTCAGATACTCCCAGAGGAATTTCTCTGTTTTCGGATTTCCCTCCTGCACCTGCACGAATATCCAGGGCTTCCAGCACCGGTTGATGTTGAAAAAGCCGTGGGGCGTACCGCCGGGAATGCGGATGCAGCAGCTCCTGGTGATGGTAAACTTCTGCATTTCCGGCCCGAGGCAGATTTCCACTTCTACGCCGAGGTCATAAGGATCCTCTGGATTGCTGCCGAACAGGAACATGAGTTCGTTTTCCTTGTGCATGTGGGGCGGATGGCCCACCACCCTCTGTCCGGCAGGGGGTGCCGGCACCTGGGTTTCATCGAAGGGCATATGCCAGTGCATGCTGTAGTTGCCTTCAAAGCCCGGCCGGTTGTCTATGTTGGAAATCCATTTTACAGTATTGCCCGGCATAAACTCCTGGTTTTCGGAATAAATAATACAGTCCGAATAATCACTCATTTTTCTTCTCCTTATTTCTTTAAAGCTGCTGCCGTTAAACGTTCGTATTTCTGGCCAGCGCGGCGTTTTTGTAAGCCGGATCGCCGGTAACTTCCTTGATGATTTTCAGTTCCTTCGGGAAATGCACCGGGGTATCTTCCTTCTGCAGCTCGATTTCCACGATGGCCTTGTCGTCCCAGAACGGATAGACGTCGATTTCGAAATACTGGTTCTCCCAGGTCAGGCAGTACCGGGTCTTGCGGATGGGATGCCTGGTCATGTCCGCGTCCAGCAGGCAGTTCAGGTATTCCGACTGTGTAAGCCTTCTTTCGGTTTCCACCCGTTTGATATCGCTGATGGGCTTCTTCACCGTTTCCACGTAAATGAAGCTGCCGTCGCTGCCCCTCTGGCGCACCCGGCGTTCTCCGCCCTCCGGCGCGTTTAAGTATGTCTGGATGATTTCCACCTTCCGGCAGGAGGGATAAGTTTCCAGCCACCGGATATCCGGATAGGCAATCAGGAACTTGCGTTCGATTTCGAAGGGTTCCGGCTCGCCTAAGAAGCCGTCGATTTCCGCCAGAAGGCGGCGCAGCTTGTCTTCAAAATCCGTGGAATTGTCGATTACGCGAAGATGGGGATGGCCGGTCCATACCGCTATCACTTTATCATCCAGGACGGTGGCTTCTTCAACTGTTTCCGTCCGGGCCGCATTGTTGGAAAGCGTATAGGCCTCGGCAGCGCCTTTTGCCGCGGTCACCAGATGAAATACTGCGTCATAATTATCCCGCAAATCCACTTCCGAAGCGCCCAGCTTCTGCCGCCAGGCGGCATAATCCACCGGGTCAAGATAGGCTTTGCCGTCCATGATGCCCCTGTCGCAGACGATGAGGATTTTCGCCGCATTCATGGTTTTCGCCGCGTTTTCGAAGGCAGCCTCCTTGGCCAGCTGCAGCTTTGCCAGTTCGACCTGGAAATCCAGCACGGTGCCGCAGGTTTTGGGCGATACGCCGCCGTTTATCAGCTCGGTGGCGGTTTCCGGGATAATAAGCACCTTATAGCCCCGGTTCTCAAAATGCTCGTAAATGCGGGTCATGGCCGTGGTCTTGCCGGCGCAGGGACCGCCGGTCAGCACAATTTTCGTGATTTCCATCGTTTTTGTCTCCTCCCTTTTTGCCAGCAGCTCCTCCACGGAGATACCGTAGAGTGCGGAAAGGCGCCTTAAGAGCTCTGTTCCCGGCTTGGCCCTGCCGTTCTCCCACTTGGATACGGCTTTGTCGGTCACGCCCAGCCTGTCCGCCAACTCAGCCTGGGTCAGCTGCGCCTGCCTTCGAAGTTCATATAAGAAGTTTCCGAAATCATAATCGTTTTTCATATGCCTTTTTCCGTTCCGGTCGGTCTTCCTGCCGTTTTTTTTACCGGCGGGACTTTTTATTGTCAGTTCCGCACGGTTCTCATTTCCGCGTTTCTGTCAAAGGTCATTTTCCGAAGCTTCAGGCCGAATACCGCCGCCAGGGGCAGGGCTGCCAGCAGCACCGCCGCGTCCGCGATGAAGGCATTCATGTTTTTAAGCACCCGCACCATGAAGGGCTGCGCATACAGGAGACTTTCCGTGACGGATTTCACGCCCAGGATGCCCACAGCAGTCATCACGATAATGACAGCAGTTGCGCCGGCCCAGATCAGGATTCTTTTTGCTTTCCTTCCGGCTTCCGCGTGTCTGTCAAATGCCGCGCTTTCCGCCGTACTGCCCGCTGCCGTCTTGCGGATGAAGGCGAAAAGCAGGCCGAGCCCCAGGCCGATGATGACGTTGCCTGCCGCCCAGCCGGGCATCCCGCGCAGGCCCCCCGTCAGCAGGCAGTAACCGATAACGCCCGCGCTTCCGGATATCACGCCGGTCACTGTGCCGAAGGCGAAGGTGCATACCTCCATGACGATATAGCCGAGACAAAGGTAATAGTTTTCAAACACCGGCACCTGCAGGCAGAAGGTGACGCAGACAAAAAGCGCCACAGCCGCAGCGGCAATACAGATTTTCTTCGTTGTATTCATGTCAGGAACCTCCGTTCACTCACCGGCCGTTCCGGCCGGAATCCTTGTCCGGGACAGTTCACGCCGCCCGGTTTTACCGTTTTACGAAGGGGCCCCTCCTGATGTACTTTCATTATATCCGCAAAAGTCCGCCGGTTCAATATCCGGGAGGGTGAATCCCGGTAGAGATGCGGGCGGCCGGGCCTTTCTGCCCATCATTTCATGACAGAAGTCAGCCTTTAAAACGTCTGCATTCGCACAAAGGCATTTCCATCTCCAGGCATTCCCAGCTTCCAAAAGGCGTATCGCAGAATTCTTTCTCCGGCAGGTACGTAAAGCCCGCCTTTTCATAGCATTTCCTGGCCGGCAGGTTATCCGTAAAAACACCCAGGGAGGCGGTTTTCGCCTGCAGCACATTCTGCGCGTACATGGCCGCCTGCAGGAGCATCTGCTCACCGATACCCGTATTCCGGCGTTCCGGATCCACGATCACAAAGCCGAACCGGGCGGTTTTCACCGGTTTTCCGGGAAGAATCCGGATAAACAGATGCCCGGCCGGCGCGTCTTCCTCATCCACTGCCGTCACCGGCACAAATTCGGTATCTTCCGGTACATTCGCGTAAATCTCGTTCAGCCTGTTTTCCGGCACCGGAAACGCGCCTATCCGGTCCGCAGACCACAGATACAGCTCCTCTTCCGTTTTTACCCAGCTGCAGATAATGTCAGCGTCCGTTTGCTGATACTGTCTTAATCGTATTTTCATTATTATATGATCTGCCTCTCATTTGCTGATTTCGATGATACCAGTATTTTCCCCGCCGTCAAGGCCGCATTTGCCGGCGTATCCTGCAGAAAGATTACAAAGAAGGCGTGTATTTTTTCATTTCCGGGAATTGACTTTTTTTTCACAATAAGTGATACTGAAAAAGCCGGATATACCGGCACCGTATTCTTAAAAATTATTATAAGGAGAATATTATGGACTATAAGAAAATGTACGCGGAAAAGCTGACCACCGCGGAAAAGGCAGCTGAACTCGTTGACAGCAATATGGGCGTGGACTACGGCTGGACCACAGGCACCCCCGTGAAATGCGACGCGGCCATCGCAAAGCGTCTGCCGTCCCTGAAAAATGTGCAGTTCTTCGGCGGCATCCTTTGCTGGGAGCCGGAAATCTTCAAGATTGATAATCCCGCGGATCATTTCGTATGGAACAGCTGGCACATGAGCGGCATCGAAAGAAAAGCCATCGCCAAGGGCTTCGCTTTCTACAACCCCATGCGGTATTCCGAGCTTCCCCGCTTCTACCGTGACGAGAACGTCCACGTGGACGTGGCCTTCTTCCAGGTTGCCCCGATGGATGCCCACGGCTACTTCAACTTCGGCCCCAACGGCAGCCACATGAACGCGGTCTGCGAGATGGCTGACAAGATCGTCGTGGAAGTCAACCAGAATATGCCCCGGTGTCTCGGCGGCTTCGAAGAAGCGGTTCATATCAGCAACGTAGACTTCATCGTGGAGGGCGACAACCCGGCCATGGGCATTATCCCCGCCCCCGGTGATCCTTCAGAAGTTGACATCGCCGTTGCGAAGCAGATCGTGCCGATGATTAAGAACGGCTCCTGCCTGCAGCTTGGTATCGGCGGCATGCCGAACGCTGTCGGCAAGATGATCGCGGAAAGCGACCTGAAAGACCTGGGCGTTCATACCGAGATGTACGTGGATGCCTTCGTGGATATCACCATGGCCGGCAAGATCAACGGCAAATACAAAAACATCGACAGGGGCCGCCAGGTATACGCTTTCGGCGCCGGCACCCAGAAGCTGTATGACTTCGTCAATGACAACCCGGCCTGCATGTCAGCACCGGTTAACTATACCAATGACGCCCGCGTTATCGCCCAGCTGGACAACTTCGTATCCATCAACAACGCAGTGGATATCGACCTTTTCGGCCAGGCCAACGCGGAAAGCGCAGGCACCAAGCAGATTTCCGGCGCAGGCGGCCAGCTTGACTTCGTCCTCGGCGCATATCTGTCCAACGGCGGCCAGAGCTTCCTCTGCATGAGCTCCACCTTCTTCAACAAGGGAGCCGGCAAACTGGAAAGCCGCATCCGTCCCACCCTGGCAAACGGATCCATCGTTACCGATACCCGCGCCAACCTGCAGTATCTGGTTACCGAATACGGCTGTGTATGCCTTAAAGGTCTTCCCACCTGGCAGAAGGCAGAGGCCATTATCTCCGTTGCGCATCCGGATTTCCGTGACGAGCTCATCGCCGCTGCGGAAAAGATGAACATCTGGAAACGGTCCAATAAAATCTGATAATCCGTAATTTTCTACTGCTAACCCCGGTAAATAATAAATGAGTAGAAAAATCAGGTCTGTTTTATCCTGGTTTTTCTACTCATTTTTCTGTTATCGGGTTTTACCCCTGGTTCTTCCCTGCCGCCGCACCGATAAATCCCATGAACAGAGGATGCGGCCGGTTCGGACGGCTCTTGAATTCGGGATGATACTGCACGCCCACGAAGAAAGGCTCTTCCGTCAGTTCCACCGTCTCCACCAGCAGGCCGTCGGGGGAAATGCCGCTTAAAGCAAGTCCCGCCTCCGCCAGCTTTTCCCGGTAATCGTTGTTGAATTCATAGCGGTGGCGGTGGCGCTCGGAAATGGAAAGGGTGCCGTAGCATTTCTCCATAACGGTCCCGGGCGTAATGATGCAGGGATAGGCGCCAAGCCTCAAGGTGCCGCCTTTGTCAATCTCATCGGACTGTCCCGGCATGAAGTCAATCACCTTATGCGCGCAGTTTTCATCAAATTCCCCGGAATGGGCGTCCGCAATGCCCGCCGCATTCCTGGCAAATTCAATCACCGCAATCTGCATCCCTAAACAGATGCCGAAATAAGGAACGTGATTTTTCCGGGCGTATTCCGCGGTGTAAATCATGCCGTCTATGCCCCGGCTTCCGAAACCGCCGGGCACGATGATGCCGTCGAAGCCGCCTAAAATCTCCGAAACGTTTTCCCGGGTGATGGTCTCCGAATCAATCCAGCCGATTTCCACATGTGAATCGTAATAGTTTCCCGCATGCCTTAAGGCCTCCGCCACGGACAGGTAGGCGTCATGCAAAGCCACGTATTTGCCCACCAGGCCGATGCGCACCGTGTGCCTCCGGCTGTCCATCCGTTCAACCATCTGCGTCCATTCGGCCAGGTCGGGCTTCGGCGCTTCGATGCCCAGTTCCCTGCAGACCACGTCGGAGAAACCGGATTCCTCCAGCATCAGGGGCACCTCGTAAAGGTTCGGCAGGGTGCGGTTTTCGATGACGCAGTCCCGCTTTACGTTGCAGAACAGGGCGATTTTGCCGAAAATGGACTCTTCCAGAGGCTCGTCGCAGCGCAGCACGATAACGTCGGGATTTATCCCCATTCCCTGCAGCTCCTTGACCGAATGCTGGGTCGGTTTGGACTTGTGCTCCTCCGAACCGCTTAAGTACGGCACCAGGGTCACATGGATAAACAGGCTGTTTTCCCGGCCCACTTCCAGGGATATCTGCCTCACCGCCTCGATGAAGGGCTGTCCTTCGATATCGCCGATGGTGCCGCCTATCTCAGTAATGACCACGTCGGTATCGGTCTTTTCGGCCACGCTGTAGACGAATTCCTTGATTTCATTCGTGATATGGGGAATCACCTGCACCGTGGAGCCCAAGTATTCGCCCCTGCGCTCTTTATTCAGTACGTTCCAATACACCTTGCCGGTGGTCAGGTTCGAGAATTTGTTCAGGTCCTCGTCGATGAACCGCTCGTAATGCCCCAAATCCAGGTCGGTTTCCGCGCCGTCTTCCGTCACGTACACCTCGCCGTGCTGGTACGGGCTCATGGTTCCGGGGTCCACATTGATGTAAGGATCCAGCTTCTGGGCCGCCACTTTTAAGCCCCGGGCTTTTAAAAGCCGTCCCAGGGAAGCCGCCGTAATGCCTTTTCCCAGGCCGGATACCACGCCGCCGGTTACAAAGATAAATTTACTCATCTCCCTCTCCTTAAATGATACGTCCGATATTACGTTAAACCGATATTTCCTCCGTCTTCCGGTCTGCATCCGCGATAAGGGGCCGCACTTCGGACAGCAGCGCGTCCACCTGCTGCGGGCACCGGCCGATATAAAGCGCCGGATCAAGCAGGGCCGTCATTTCTTCTTCCGTAAGGCCGAATGCCTCTTCTGCTGCCAGCAGGGACAGAAGCCTGCATTCCTTTCCCTCCTTCATTTCCGCCGTGGCCTTCATCGAACACTGCCGGATAATTTCGTGGATTTCCTGCCGGTCCCCGCCTTTTTTCACCGCTTCCATCATCAGGTTTTCGGTGGCAATAAAGGGCATATAATCCTTAACCGTTTTCTCCACGATTTTCTCGTTGACGTGCAGCCCGTCGGTGATGTTCGCGCACAGTCTTAAGACCGCATCCGCGCACAGAAAGCCCTCGGGAAGGGAAATCCGGCGGTTCGCGGAATCGTCCAAGGTGCGTTCCATCCACTGTACGGAAGCTGTCATCGGCGCGTTCGCAGACACCGACATCAGGTACCTGGACAGGGAGCAGATACGCTCGCAGCGCATGGGATTCCTCTTGTAGGCCATGGCCGAGGAACCGATCTGGTTCTTCTCAAAGGGCTCCTCCACCTGCCGGTCATGCTGCAGCAGCCGGATATCATTTGCCATCCGGTACGCGGACTGGGCAATGGAAGAAAGCGCGTTTAAGATACGGCTGTCCACCTTCCTGGGGTACGTCTGTCCGCAGACGGCAAAGCAGTCCGCAAAGCCGAAATCCTCCGCGATCATCCGGTTCATTTCGTCGATTTTGCCTTCGTCCCCTTCAAATAAATCCATGAAGCTGGCTTCCGTGCCCGTGGTGCCCCGACAGCCTAGGAATTTTATGTTTTCCAGGGCAAAATCGATTTCCTTCAGATCCGAAAGGAAATCCTGCAGCCACAGGCAGGCCCTTTTGCCCACAGTAACCGGCTGCGCCGGCTGGTAATGGGTATAGCCCAAAGTGGGCAGGCTTTTGTATTTTTCCGCGAAATCACATAAATTCGCCAGAACGGTTTTCAGTTCGTTTTTCAGATACTTAAGCCCGTCCCGGTAAATAATCAGGTCCGCATTGTCCGTTACGTAACAGCTGGTGGCGCCCAGGTGGATAATGCCTGCCGCCAAAGGCGCGGCAGCGCCGTAGGCGTACACATGGGCCATCACGTCATGACGGACTTCCTTCTCTCTGGCCCGCACCAGGTCATAGTCGATATCCTCCGTGTGGGCGGCCAGCTCCGATACCTGCTCTTTTGTGACAGGAAGCCCCAGACGGCTTTCGGCCTTTGCCAGGGACACCCACAGCTTCCGCCAGGTGATGTACCTCGTATCGGAGGAGAAAAGCTTCAGCATGTAATCGGAAGCATACCGTGTGGAAAGCGGGGACTCATACCGATCAGTCATCTTTTTAAGCCCCTCCTATTTCCTGATAATAATGCTGCCGCGCTCCGGGCCTACGGACACGTAGGTAATCCGGCAGCCTGCTGCCTGTTCGATATATTCCACGTAAGCCTTTGCCGTTTCGGGCAGTTCCTCCCAGGTGCGGCAGCCGGAAATATCGCAATGCCAGCCGTCAAAATACTCAATCACGGGCTTCGCTTCGTTCAGCAGTACCGGGAACGGGAAACGGTCGCAGATTTTTCCGCCAATCTCGTAATGGGTGCAGACCGGGATTTTCTCCATATAACTTAAAATATCCAGCTTGGTCAGGGCGATTTCCGTAGCCCCCTGTACCTCCACGCCGTAACGGGTGGCCACCGCGTCAAAAGGTCCGACCCTCCTGGGCCTGCCGGTTTTCGCGCCGTATTCCGCGCCGGCTTCCCTTAAAGCATCCGCTTCTTCGCCGAACATCTCGCAGACAAAGGCGCCTTCGCCCACGCAGGTGGAATACGCCTTCACGACGCCTACCACCGAATCGATTTTCGCTGCCGGGAATCCGGAACCGACAGGCGCGTAGGCTGCCAGGGTATTGGAGGATGTGGTGAAGGGATGGATGCCGAAATCCAGGTCCCGCAAGGAACCCAGCTGGGCCTCAAACAGGATGTTTTTGCCCTCTTTTGAAGCTTCCTTTAAGAAAAGGGAGGTATCGCAGACGTAGGGTTTGATCTTCTCACAGGCATCGGCCAGCCATTCGTCCAGCATTTCCATGGTTACAGGCTCGGCGCCGTATACCTTCGTCAGTGTCAGGTTCTTCCATTCACAGATATCCGCCAGGTGCCTTTTCAGCTCTTCCGGATAGAAAAGCTCTCCTGCCAGAATGGTTTTCTTCTGGTATTTATCGGAATAGAAAGGAGCGATGCCCTGCCCGGTGGAGCCGAACTTCTTATCCGCAAGCCTGGCCTCTTCCAGGCCGTCAAGCTGCCGGTGCCAGGGCAGAAGCAGGCTTGCCCGCTCGCTGATCTTTAAGTTTTCCGGCGTGACCGCGACGCCTTTTTCCGTTACTGTCTGTATCTCTGTCCACAGATTCTCCGGGTCCAGGGCAACGCCGTTGCCCAGGATATTAATGACGCCGTCCCGGAAAATGCCGGAAGGCAGCAGATGCAGGGCAAATTTGCCTTTTTCATTCACTACTGTGTGGCCGGCATTTCCGCCTCCCTGGAAACGCACCACGATATCGTAATCTTCTGTCAGGAGATCGACCATTCTTCCTTTTCCTTCGTCTCCCCAGTTAATGCCTACTATTGCGCAGTTAGCCATTTTCAATATACTTCCTCTCTTCTGTAATCCCAAAAAAAGGGCAAAGATGCTCTTCATACTGTTTGTATGAACAACACCCCTGCCTCCTTTCGCCACAGAATTTTATACGCTTGCGGCGGTCATTTGTCAAGAAAAGAGTTATGCCGTCAGTCCCAGACAGCCGTGCTGGGATTGCTCTCGTCCGTTAATTCGTCTTCCGGCGCCAGAAACGCTTTGTCTTCCTTCAGTTCTTCTTCTGTTTCCTCATTAATAAAGGTAAAGGCTTCCCTCTGATGTTCAAATAAAGTCTGGCTGCATACCTCTTCATCCGTCATGGTCTTTTTCATGGTTTTTCTCCTTAAACATTCCGGCATAATGCCCTGAGTTATGTTCTTTTACAGTAAATGTCTTCTTTTTTCCCAAAAAGCAGGAGACGCCTTTTAAAGCCTGTAAAGCTTTAAAAGACGCCCTTGCCTTTTGTGAATTATTGGTTTATATCCAGTCCGAATTTCTCGAACCCGGTTATCATACAATGCCCTGGGCCAGCATGGCGTCCGCCACTTTTTCAAAGCCCGCGATATTGGCGCCTGCCACGTAGTTGCCTTCCATTCCGTAGCGTTTCGCCGCGTCATCGATATGGTGGTAAAGGTCGACCATGATGGCTTTCAGCTTGCAGTCCGCCTCTTCAAAGGTCCAGTGCAGCCTCTCCGAGTTCTGGGACATTTCCAGGGCGGAGGTGGCTACGCCGCCAGCATTGGCCGCCTTGCCCGGCAGGAAGAGCACGCCGTGCTCCTGCAGGTATTTGAAGGCTTCCGGTGTGTCCGGCATGTTGGCGCCTTCCGCAACTGCAAGGACGCCGTTTTCCACCAGAATCTTCGCATCTTCGATGCCCAGCTCGTTCTGGGTGGCGCAGGGAAGTGCAATGTCGCATTTAATCTGCCATACGCCCCTGCCTTCATGGTATTCGCTGTCCGGACGGTATTTCTTGTATTCGGTAAGCCGTGCCCTGTTGACTTCCTTGATTTCCTTCAAGGCTTTCAGATCAATGCCTTCCGGGTCATAAACCCAGCCTGTGGAATCGGAACAGGTCACCACCTTCGCGCCCATCTGCTGGGCTTTTTCTATGGCGTAAATGGCAACGTTACCGGCTCCGGACACCACTACCGTCTTGCCTGCCATGTCATAGCCGTGGCTCTTCAGCATTTCTTCCACGATGTACAGCAGGCCGTAGCCGGTTGCCTCGGTACGAACCAGGGAGCCGCCGTAGGAAAGGCCCTTGCCGGTAAGCACGCCTTCGAACAGGCCGCGGAGCTTTTTGTACTGGCCGAACATGTAGCCGATCTCCCTGCCGCCTACGCCGATATCACCGGCAGGAACGTCGGTGTCCGCACCGATGTATTTGGACAGCTCGGTCATGAAATTCTGGCAGAAGCTCATGATTTCCCGGTCGGTTTTGCCCTTGGGATCGAAATCCGAACCTCCCTTGCCGCCGCCGATGGGAAGACCGGTCAGCGAGTTCTTGAAAATCTGCTCAAAACCCAGGAATTTGATAATGCCGATGTTGACCGACGGATGGAAACGAAGGCCGCCCTTGTAAGGTCCGATGGCGCTGTTGAACTGTACACGGTAGCCGGTATTTACATGAACCTGGCCGTGACGGTCAATCCACGGCACCCGGAATTTAATCTGCCGTTCAGGATTTACCAGTCTTTCCAGTATGGCGTCCCTGCGGTAGGCTTCCTCGTTTTTGTCCACGATCACCCTTAAGGATTCCAAAACCTCCCGTGCTGCCTGATGAAATTCCGGCTCATTCGGGTTTTCTCTGATTACGCGTTCCATGATTTCGTCTACGTATGACATGTCTTTTTCTCCTTTAAACCAGATAATTCACAATAAAAAAGGCGCCCCTGTCCGGCACACAACCTGTGTGCGGAACAAAGACGCCATTGCCTTTTATGGGCATACCTTACACCCGGCCTGCTCATTTGTCAACCCTGTTTTGCAACTATTTTCCCGAAAAATTCATTTTTAGTCATATTTGCATATGTTTTCTTGACAATCTGACGGAATTTCTGTATATAAAAGTCATAATCAAATTAACCACCCTTCAAAAGAGAGGAAAAAACATGAATTACTCCAAAGATGAGGTTTTACAATATGTGGAAGAAGAGGACGTGAAATTCATCCGTCTGGCTTTCTGCGACGTCTTCGGAAGGCAGAAGAATATCTCCATCATGCCCCACGAGCTTTCCCGGGCTTTCCGGCACGGCATCGCCTTCGACGGCTCCGCCATAAGGGGATTTAAGGACGAATCCTTCTCTGACCTGTTCCTGGTGCCCGATACGGACACCCTGATGCTGCTGCCCTGGCGCCCCGAACACGGCAAGGTGGTCCAGATGTTCGCCGACATCCGCTATCCCGACGGCACTCCCTGTGAATTCGATACCAGGGGTCTTCTGAAAAAGGCCGTTGCGGACGCTGCGTCCTCCGGCTACAGCTTCTACTTCGGTGCGGAGCAGGAATTCTACCTCTTCGAGCTGGATGATGCCGGCAAACCGACGAAAATCCCCTACGACAACGCCGGGTACATGGACATTGCCCCGGATGACCGCGGGGAAAACATCCGCCGGGAAGTCTGCCTGACCCTGGAGCAGATGGGCATCCTTCCTGAAAGCTCCCACCATGAAGAGGGCCCCGGCCAGAATGAAATCGATTTCCGGTATTCCGACGCGGTGACCGCTGCGGAAAATGCCCTCACCTTCCGGATGGTGGTGCGCACCATTGCCCACAGGAACGGTCTTGCGGCAGATTTTTCGCCCAAGCCCCTGCCCGATGCCCCCGGCAACGGTTTCCACATCAACATGTCCGTACGCCCGGATGACAATCCGGAGAATTTTAACCGGATGATTGCGGGTATCCTGGACAAAGCGGCGGAAATGACCGCATTTTTAAACCCCACCGATAATTCCTATGAACGGTTCGGCAGAAACAAAGCACCGTCTTATGTATCCTGGTCGCACCAGAACCGTTCACAGCTGGTGCGTATTCCCGCTGCCGAAGGGCAGTTCCGCCGCGCGGAGCTTCGTTCCCCGGACCCGGCCACGAATCCGTTCCTGGCCTTCGCCCTGATGATTTATGCCGGACTGTACGGTCTTGAAGAAAAGCTTATCCTGCCGCCCGCCGCCAACCTCAACCTTTACCGGGCAGATGAAGAGACGCTGGCCCGGTTCGCCAGACTGCCCGCCGACCTGGAAAGCGCCTGCCGCCTTGCTGCAGACAGCAGCTTCATCCGCGCACACATCCCCGAATCCGTCCTGGACAGTTTCTGCCGTAAGTAACTAACATCCACAAAGTTTCTGAAGGGGACGTCCGCAGCATCTGACTCTACCGGGAGGTAATCCATGAGCCTCAAAGAGCGGGTATACAGCGTACTGGTTGTATCCTCATCCCAAAAACTGAATACCGCCCTTTCCGCGCTGCTGGAGAAACCAAGGTTTTCCCCGGTTGTCTTCGCGTCTGACTTAAGCACCGCCAAACGCGCCATTGCCGACCGCGCCTTTGATTTCCTCCTGGTCAATTCCCCCCTGCCCGAGGATTCCGGCATCCGCCTCGCAGTTGACACCGCCTCTTCCGGCGAAACCGCAGTCCTGCTGCTGGTGCCCGGAGAATTTACCGAGGATATCCATGACAAAACAGCCGAGTACGGTGTTTTTACCCTGGGTAAACCTACAGCAAAGCCCATGCTCCTTACCGCGCTTTCCTGGATGGAAAGCATGCGGGAGCGTATGCTCAAGGCCGAAAAGAAAGCCACTTCCATCGAGGAGAAAATGCAGGAAATCCGTCTGGTGAACCGCGCCAAATGGCTGCTGATTTCGGAGGAAGGCATGGACGAGGAAACCGCCCATCATGATATCGAACGGCAGGCCATGGACAGATGCATTACCAAACGTCAGATAGCCGAAGAAATCATCCGGCGGTACCAAACATAGATATATTTAAATCATACGATCTGCGGCAGGAAATCAGCCGGACTGAACGAGGCCGTATTGGAACGAGCCGATGAAAAATATCCTGTGCAAGAAGCATGACGAGGGTAAAATTCTGCGTTTTCCTTACCAGAATTTTACGCGAGCCGAGCTGCGTTTTGATCAGCAAAACGCAGTAAGTCGAGCGGGACCCGAAGTCAGGCTTTGATGCACAGGATATATTTTTCACGGCGAATGTGACCTGCGGCCGGTTCAGCCGGCTGATCACGCCTCAGACGGAATGGTTTTATAAAATATTGTTTTTTATTCCACCGTCACGGACTTCGCCAGGTTCTTCGGCTTGTCGATATCGCAGCCGTTTTCTTTCGCCACATAGTAGGCCAGAAGCTGGAGCGGCACAATTTCCACGATGGCAGAGAAAATATCCGCGACTTCGGGAATGAAGATGAAGTCATCCGCCACGGAGAGGATCTTCGTATTGTCGCGGTAGGAAACCGCCAGCACCTCCGCGCCTCTCGCTTTCACTTCCACGATATTGCTTAAGGTTTTCTCCATAATCCGCCTGTTGCAGCAAAGCGCGATGACCGGCGTATGCTCTTCTATCAGCGCGATGGTGCCGTGCTTTAATTCTCCGGCCGCATAAGCCTCCGCATGCAGGTAGGAAATCTCCTTCATCTTCAGCGCGCCTTCCAGCGCCGCAGCATAATCCGTATTCCTGCCGATGAAAAACAGGGAATTGGCCGTATGGTATTTCTCCGCCAGCTTCGGAAGGCCATGGTTCATATCGATGGACTGCTGGATGAGCCTGGGCAGGGATTTTAAAATCCGGATATGCTCCGCGTAATCTTCCCCCGCAATTCCCAGCAGCCTTGAAAAATACAGTGACAGAAGATACAGCACCGCCAGCTGCGTGGTAAAGCCCTTGGTGGTGGCAACGGCAATTTCCGGGCCGGCCCAGGTATAAACCGTATCGTCTGCAAGCTTGGCAATGGTGCTTCCCACCACATTGACAATGGCCAGTGTGCGGGCGCCTCTTGCCCTGCATTCCTTCAGCGCGGCAATGGTATCCGCCGTCTCTCCGGACTGGGAAATGACGATGAGCAGCGTTGTATTGTCAATCAAAGGGTTGCTGTACCGAAGCTCGCTGGCCAGCACCACCTCCACCGGGATATGCGTCAGGGCTTCCAGCACATATTTGCCGGAACAGCCGGCATAGTAGGCGGAACCGCAGGCGGTGATAACGATTTTCCGGATGCCGGCAAGCTCATTTCCGGTAATCGCCAGTTCTTCGAAAACCACCTCATTGTTCTTCATCCTGGGGGAAATGGCTGCCTTCACCGCGCCGGGCTGCTCCATGATTTCCTTCAGCATGAAATGGTCATAGCCGCCTTTTTCCGCAGCCTGCACATCCCAGGTAATCCTGCTTACGCTTTTTTTCACAGGCTGTCCAAGGCAGTCAAAAAAGGCTGCTCCGTCCCTGGTAAGCTCCGCAAATTCCCCGTCGTCCAGATAGACGGCATTCCTGGTATAGGCCACCAGAGCGGTCACGTCAGATGCAAAATAATTTTCGCCCACGCCAAGCCCGATGATGAGCGGGGAAGCTTCCCTGGCCGCGTATATCCTGTCCGGTTCGTCCCTGCACAGAACACCCAGCGCATAGGAGCCCTGCAGCCGGTTGACAGTCTGAATCAGTGCCTTTTTCACATCGCCGTGATAGTACATTTCGATGAGGTGGACAATAACCTCCGTATCGGTCTCGCTGTCGAAATGATAGCCCTTCTCCTTCAGCTCTTCCCGCAGGGTCTGGTAATTTTCGATAATGCCGTTGTGCACCACCGCGAAACGCCCGTCATTGCTTAAATGCGGGTGGGCATTTTCCTCCGTCGGCGCGCCGTGGGTGGCCCATCTGGTGTGGCCGATGCCCGCACAGCCTTCCACAGTCCTGCCGTTATCCGTTTTTTCGCAAAGGCCGGCAATCCTGCCCGTTACCTTGACAACGGAGATGTCTTTGCTGCCCATTACCGCGATACCCGCGGAGTCATAGCCCCTGTATTCCAGTTTGGACAGTCCCTCCAGCAGTATCGGCGCAGCCTGGGCGCTGCCTGTATATCCTACTATTCCGCACATATGCTTCTCCTTCCCGCTTCCGCGGGTAATAAATATAACGAAAATACGGTATAACGAAAATACGGTTTTTGTCAATCGGATTTGCACCCGGATCACAATGCTTTTTATCTGAACAGCCTTTTTATTCTTTTCGCCGCTTCCAGGGTGTCTTCCCTGCTCCCGAAAGTTGAAAAACGGAAATATCCTTCGCCGCAGGAACCGAAGCCCTCGCCCGGTGTGCCCACCACCTGGATTTCCTGCAGGAGATAATCGAAAAACTTCCAGCTGTCCATTCCGTCCGGGCATTCCATCCAGATATAAGGGGCATTTTTCCCGCCGGTATACCAGATGCCGGCCTCGTCCAGGGCTTCCGTCAGAATCCGGGCATTTTCCTTGTAGAAGTGGATGTTTTCAGCAATTTGCTTCTGCCCCTCCTCTGTGAAAACGGCGGCCGCGGCTTTCTGGAGAATGTAGGAAACGCCGTTTGTCCTTGTGGTCCGGTTGCGGACCCACATCTCATTGAAGGACATTCCATTGCGGACTAAATCCTTCGGAATCACGGTGTAGCCAAACCGGGTTCCGGTAAATCCTGCGGTTTTCGAAAGCGAGCAGATTTCTATCGCACAGGTACGGGCGCCTTCCAGTTCGAAAATACTGCGGGGAAGCGTTTCATCCTCAATAAAAGCCTCGTAGGCCGCATCGAAAAGAATAACCGAACCGTTTGCATTGGCGAAGTCAATCCATTTCTGCAGTTTTTCACGGCTGAAAACCGCGCCTGTGGGATTGTTGGGCGAACAGATGTACAGAAGACCGGCTTTTGCCGATTCCGACGGTTCCGGAAGAAAGGCGTCTGCCTTTCCTGACGGAAGATGCACGATGGTTCTGCCTTCCATGACATTGGCATCCACATAGGCCGGATATGCCGGTTCAATGACCAGTGCACTGCTTTGCCGGTCAAACAGATGAAGGATATCCCCCAGTTCGTCGGAAGCGCCGCTGGATACAAAGACTTCGTCGTCCTCCAGCGCGATTCCGCGTTTTCGGTAATGCCCGGCTATCAAAGCCCGAAGAGACGGGTCCCCGCATTCCGGCATGTAGCCGTGAAACCGCTTAAGGTCTGCCTGGTCATCCACTGCCTCATGCAGCGCCTTTATCACCGCATCGCAAAGCGGCAGGGTAACGTCCCCGATGCCCAGCCGGTAAAGCCGGCTGTCCGGATGCTCCGCAAGGTAGGCCTTTGTTTTCTGCGCAATGTTGTAGAAAAGGTACGAGTTTTTCAGTTCCGCATAATGCATGTTCGGTATAATCATTCGCAGGTTTCTCCTTCATAAACGGTTTCCGCAGGACCGGTCATCAAAACCGACAGGTCTTTACCGATAAGAATTTCCAGTGTTCCGCCGTCAAGCTCGACAAAAACCGGGCTGTCTGCTCTGCAGCAGCCTTTTCTGACAGCAGCCGCAGCAGAGGCGCAGGCACCGGTGCCGCAGGCCATCGTCACACCGCTGCCGCGCTCCCACACCCGCATTCTCAGCCGGTTATCACTTAAGACCTGTACAAACTCCACGTTGACGCCGCCGGGAAATGCCGGATGTTTCTCCAGGACCGGCCCAAGAGTGTAAAGCGGCACGTTCTCCATATCTTCAATAAAGACAACGTAATGCGGATTCCCCACGGATACCGGAACGCCGGTAACATTTCCGTCTTCCGTCTGAACCGTTTTGTCCTCTCCCGTGCCGGCAAAGCCCATGTCCACCGCCGCGCCTGTCACCTTTCCGGCTTCAATGATAAGCTGTATGGTTTTAATCCCCGAAAGAGTATCCACCTTAAGGGTCGTTTTGTCCGTAAGACCTTTGTCGTATACATATTTGCCGACACAGCGTATCCCGTTG
This sequence comes from Eubacterium sp., assembly GCA_017433825.1. Taxonomy (GTDB): domain Bacteria; phylum Bacillota; class Clostridia; order Lachnospirales; family Lachnospiraceae; genus Alectryocaccobium. Next base: position 54,416 of record JAFRGL010000001.1, read on the forward strand.
CCGCACATCATTCCTTCGCTGCCGTCCGCATTGAAAATACGCATTTTAAAATCAGCTGTTTCCGATGGTGAAATATAAATCATTCCATCCGCACCGGCTCCGAAATGCCTGTCCGACAGCCTTTGTGACAATTCTTTTATGTTTTCCGGGACTTCCCCGTAAACATACAGATAATCATTTCCCAATCCGTGCATTTTCGTAAAGTGCATTTTTTACCTCTTTCCTTTCCGTTCGGAATAATCCGGTTTCGGACATCTCCATGTGATTTTGATACGGTCCGCCTTTATCCCGTCCGCTCCGACAGCCGCTGTTCAAAACGGTTTTTTCCTGTGTCTTCCGGTATTTCCGTCGGATAGTTCCCTTCAAAACAGGCGCTGCAGTATCCGTTTCCGCCGGAAAGCTCACACAGCCTGTCTGCCGGAAGGTAACCCAGGGAATCCGCGCCGGTTATTGCCGCGATTTCTTCCACGGAATGGTGACAGGCTATCAGGTTGTCCCGGGAATCAATATCCGTGCCGTAGTAACAGGGGAACAAAAAGGGAGGCGCCGAAATCCGCAGGTGTATTTCAGCGGCTCCGGCTTCCCTTAAAAGAGATACGATTCTTCCGCTGGTTGTCCCGCGGACAATCGAATCGTCAATCAGGACTATCCTTTTGCCCTTCACCACTTCTTCCACGGCGGAAAGCTTGATTTTCACCTGGTCCGGCCGGTTGCCCGGCGCTATGAAGGTCCTTCCGATGTACTTGTTCTTAATGAGCCCGATACCGTAAGGTATACCGGATGCCCGGGAAAAGCCGATGGCGGCGTCCAGGCCTGAATCAGGAACACCGATGACAATATCCGCATCCGCAGGCCGGGTCTGCGCCAGCACCTCTCCCGCCCGGACCCGGGCCGCATGGACGGACCGGCCGTCGATGACGGAATCCGGCCGTGCAAAATAAATGTACTCAAAGACACAGAGCTTTTTCGGCGTTTTCCCGCAATGCTCTTTCCTGGAAACAATCCCGTTTTTGCTGAACACAAGGATTTCCCCCGGTTCCACGTCCCGGATAAATTCCGCGCCGACGGCCCTGACCGCGCAGCTTTCGGAAGCCGCCACCACCGTTCCGTCGGGCATCTGTCCGTAGCACAGCGGCCGGAAGCCGTGCGGGTCCCTGACGCATATCAGCTTCTGCGGCGACATGATTACCAGAGAGTAAGCGCCTTCCAGCCTGTTCATTGCACGGCTTACCGCTTCTTCGATGGAAGGGGCCGCAAGCCTTTCTTTTGTCACAATATAGGCAATGATCTCCGTATCGCTGGTGGTATGGAAGATAGCGCCGGACAGTTCCAGCTCTGACCGCAGCGCGGCCGCATTGGAAAGATTGCCGTTGTGGGCAATGGCCATCCTTCCTTTCTGGTGATTCACCTCTATGGGCTGGCAGTTGTTCCGGTTTGTTCCTCCCGTGGTTCCGTAGCGGGTATGCGCCACCGCCATCGTTCCTTTCGGAAAAGATGCCGGCACGTCACCGGCAAACACTTCGCTGACCAGACCCAGGTCCTTATGGGAAACAAAAAGCCCGTCGTCATTTACCACGATTCCGCAGCTCTCCTGTCCCCTGTGCTGCAGGGCATACAGCCCGTAAAAGCAGAAGCCGGCCACGTCGGCCGGCTCCTTTGTCATAACCCCGAAAACGCCGCATTCTTCATGAATAGACATGTCGCTCATCTCCTGCCGGGAAACACGCCGTGTTTCCTATAAATTCTTTTCCAGCCTGCCCATGATTTCCCGGTAGGCTTCTTCCACGCCGCCCAAGTCCCGGCGGAAGCGGTCCTTGTCCAGTTTTTCTTTCGTTTCCGAATCCCAAAGCCTGCAGGTGTCCGGGCTGATTTCGTCCGCAAGGACAATGCTGCCATCAAAGATGCGTCCGAATTCCAGTTTGAAATCCACCAGGGTGACGCCGCAGGAAAGCCAGATTTTCTTCAGCGCTTCATTAATCCGGAAGGCATACTCCTTAATCGTTTCCAGTTCTTCTTTTGAGGCCAGCTTAAGCGCCAGCGCATGGTATTCATTGATGAGCGGGTCGCCCAGCGCATCGTTTTTGTAGGAAAATTCGATAGTCGGCGCATCGAATACGATTCCCTCCGCGACCCCGTAACGCTGTGCAAAAGACCCGGCGGAAATATTCCGGACTATTACTTCCAGCGGAACGATTTCCACCCTTTTAACCAGGGTTTCCCTTTCGGACAGTTCTTTCTCGAAATGTGTGGGTATCCCCTGTTTTTCCAGCATCCTCATCAGGGCATTGCTCATGCGGTTGTTGATGACGCCTTTTCCTTCAATCGTACCTTTTTTCAGCCCGTTAAACGCCGTGGCATCATCCTTGTAGGATACAACGAGTCTCTCCGGGTCGTCTGTTGCAAATACTTTTTTCGCCTTGCCTTCGTAAATCTGAACACCTTTTACCATGCTTCGCCTCCGGATTTTTTATTTTTAAGGAATTGTTTATTTCCCGCTTTCACCGTAATTGGACAGCACCCTCGCTGAAGGATCATTGACGTCGCAGCCCTCCCATTCTTTGTTGGGCATCCAGAAATCAACGATCATTTCCGCCTGGCCGGGATAGTATTTCTCGAAAATCTCCCGATACAGGAGGGATTCCTTCGTAAACGGCCTGGCGTGTTCATAGGCCAGCCTTTTCTCTTCGAACTCTTCGTCCGTATACTGCGTTTCGGCGTATTCCTTCAGGTAGTCAACCATGGAATGGCCCACCGCGTCGGAAAAGGCCGCCTTCTCCCGCCAGAGGATGCTTTCCGGCAGGATTCCGTCTTTTTCAAAGGCGTGCCGGAGCAGGTATTTGCCCTTGCCGTACCGGTTCAGCTTCAGCTCCGGGTCAATGCTCATGACGTATTTCACGAAATCCAGGTCCCCGAAGGGTACCCTGGCCTCCAGGGAGTTGACGGAGATGCACCGGTCGGCCCGGAGCACGTCGTACATGTGAAGCTCGCGGATTCTCTTTTCAGCTTCCTTCTGGAAAGCCTCCGCTGACGGCGCGAAATCCGTGTATTTGTAACCGAAAAGCTCGTCGGAAATCTCCCCTGTCAGCAGCACCCGGATGTCCGTCTTCTCATGAATGGCCTTGCAGACCAGGTACATGCCCATGCTGGCCCGGATGGTGGTGATGTCGAAGGTCCCCAGCAGATGAACCACCTCCTCCAGGGAGGAAATCACCTCTTCCGGCGTCATATAGACCTCAGTGTGATGGCTGCCGATATAGTCCGCAACCTGCGCGGCATACTTTAAATCAATGGCATCTTCGCTCATGCCGATGGCAAAGGTTTCAATCGGTTTGCCGCTCTCCTTTGCCGCAATGGCGCATACCAGGGAGGAATCCAGTCCGCCGGAAAGGAGGAACCCGACTTTTGCATCGCTTACCAGCCTCTTCTTCACCCCGGCCGTCAGCTTGTCGTGAATCTTTCCGCAGACGGTTTCCAGGTCATCTGCGCAGACCCCGTCCGCGGCGGCAATGTCGCAGTAGCGGATAAACTGCCCGCCCTTGTAATAATGCCCCGGAGGAAACGGCATAATGCGTTCGCAAAGCCCCGTCAGGTTTTTCGCTTCGCTGGCAAAAAGAATGGCGCCTTTTTCATCGTAGCCGTAATAAAGCGGCCGGATGCCTATGGGATCCCGGGCGGCAATGAATTCCTGCGTCCTTCCGTCATAAATGACGCAGACAAATTCCGCGTCCAGCATGGAGAACATCTCCAGCCCGTATTCGAAATACATGGGCAGGATGATCTCGCAGTCGCTGTCCGAGGCAAAGGTGTAGCCTTTCTCCTTCAGTTTTTCCCGTTCTTTTTCAAAACCGTAAAGCTCGCCGTTGCAGATAACATAACAGCCGTTTAAGGAAAACGGCTGCATGCCCGAGGGCGTCAGGCCCATAATGGAAAGCCGGTGAAAGCCCAGAAGGCCTTCCCCGGTATCAATGATCCTGGTGTCGTCCGGCCCCCTGGATTTTGTCCTGGCAAAACCTTCCAGGAACAAATCCATGTCCGCGCCGCTTCCGCAATAACTCATGATTGAACACATTTTCTACTCCACATCCTGCAAAGCGGCATAGCCTTCTTCACCGGTCCGTATTTTCACCACATTCTCCACGTCATAGACAAAGATCTTGCCGTCGCCGATGTGGCCCGTATAAAGCACCTTCTTCGCCGTTTCGATGACGTCCCGCACCGGGATGGCGGTGACGACGATGTCCACCTGCACCTTCGGCCGCAGATCCGTTTCCACGGCGACGCCTCGGTAGTATTCCGTATGGCCCTTCTGCATGCCGTAGCCCATCACGTGGGATACGGTCATGCCGGTGATGCCCAGCTTGCTCATGGCATCCTTCAGCGCGTACAGCTTTTCTTCCTTGAAGACAATCTCCACCTTGGTGAATTTATGTCCGTCGCTTTCGAATACCGGCTCTTTTTTCACCGGGATGGCTTCCGCCACGGGCGTGGTGCCGGTCACGGCCACGATATGCTCGCCCGTACCGAATTCCGCGTATTTGTCCACGGCGGGCATGAAGTCCGCATAGGCGCTGGGAAGTCCGTGCTCGCTCACGTCCAGGCCGGCCAGCTCGTCCGCTTCATCGGCCCGCAGGAAATTCGCCTTTTTCAGGAGCTTGAAGAAAATACACATGGTTACCGCCGCCCAGGCTGCCACGGAGACGAAGCCCACCAGCTGCAGCCCCAGCTGGCGCGCGCTTCCAGTATAGAAAAATCCCGACAGGCCTGCCGGCGCGTCCGGGTTGGCCAGAAGGCCTACCGCGATGGTTCCCCAGATGCCGTTGGCGCAGTGCACGCCCACAGCACCCACCGGATCGTCGATGTGCAGCTTCAGATCCAGCACCTCGATGACGATGGATACCAGGAAGCCGGATACAACACCCACGATGGCCGCGCCTACGGCGTCATAGGCGTCACAGCCCGCGGTAACGGCCACCAGGCCCGCCAGCGAGGCGTTCAGACACATGGAAACATCCGGTTTGCCGTTTTTGACCCAGGTGTAAATCAAGGTTGTGCAGGTGGCAACGGCAGGTGCAATGGTCGTTGTAAGGAAGATGGCCGCCAGTTCGGAGGGCGTTGTGGCAGCAGCGTCGTTGAAGCCGTACCAGCCAAGCCAGAGGATGAAGACACCCAAGGCGCCTAAGGGAATGGAATGACCGGGAATGGCGTTTACCTTGGTTACCTTCCCCTTGCTGTCCCTCACATATTTGCCGATACGCGGCCCCAGAACGGCCGCGCCGATAAGTGCGGCGATGCCGCCCACCATGTGAATGGCGCAGGAACCGGCATAATCATGAAAGCCTGCCTGGGCCAGCCAGCCGCCGCCCCAGATCCAGTGGGCTTCTATCGGGTAAATCACAAGGCTTATGACCGCCGAATAGACGCAGTATGCGGAAAATTTCGTCCGCTCCGCCATGGCACCGGAGACTATGGTCGCCGTGGTGGCGCAGAAAATCAGGTTGAAGACGAAGTAGCTGGCGTCCGTAAAACCGTTCGCCGGGGAGGCGATGAATTCCTTAAAATGCGTAAACAGGTCCAGGTTCGGCCGTCCGATGAAGCCCATCAGGGCATCCTCGCCCATCATCAGCGCGTAACCCAGCAGGGCGAATACTATCGTGCCGATACAGAAATCCATCAGGTTTTTCATGATGATGTTGCCGGCGTTTTTCGCCCGGGTAAAGCCGGTTTCCACCATGGCAAACCCCGCCTGCATCCAGAAAACCAAAGCAGTGCCTATCAAAAACCAGAATTCAACGGTCATAACTTACTCCGTTCCGCCGCCGGGCCTGCCGGCGGCCTTTTTATTTCTTTTATTATTATTTTACGCTGAAGAGGATATCCCCGTAGGTCGGGAACGGCCAGTAGCTCTTCGCGGTCAGAAGCTCCGCTTCATCGCAGGGAACACGTAAGGTGCTCATCTTCGGAACCACGGTATCCCTGATGAGTTCGGATTCCGCGATAATGTCTTCCGCTGCGGAAAGGCCTTTTACCGCCGCCTCCAGCTCATTTGACTTTTCGATAATGCTGTCGGTAAGGGCGGAAAGCCTTGCCACCAGCTCCGTTTCGTATTTCAGCTCCAGCTCCGGGAAGAGGGCTTTCTTCTGAGCGGCTTCGCCTGCCAGGTCCGCGGTAAAGCGGGTGATGGCCGGCGCAATCCGCTTATGCACCATGTTGATCATGGTATTCGCCTCGATAACCACCGTCTTGCAGTAGTTCTCCAGCATGATATCCCGGCGGGATTTCAGCTCGTCTATGGTAAATACGCCCAGCCCGGTGAGCATTTTCACGTTTTTCTCGTCCATAAGATGCGGCATGCAGTCCGCCGTAGTACGGTAGTTCAAAAGTCCCCGCACCTCTGTGGCTTCCTTCACCCAGGCATCGTCATAGCCGTTGCCGTTGAAAATAATCCGTTTATGATCTTTGATGGTTTTTCGGATCATTTCATGCAGCTCTGTTTCAAAATCTTCCGCCTTCTCCAGCCTGTCGGCGTAAATACGCAGGGATTCCGCCACCGCACTGTTCAGCATGATATTGGTGCAGGCGATGCTGTTGGAGGAGCCCAGGCTTCTGAACTCGAACTTGTTGCCGGTAAAGGCAAAGGGAGAAGTTCTGTTTCTGTCGGTGGTATCCCGGTTGAATTTCGGAAGCACGTCCACGCCCAGCTTCATCTGGGTTTTTGCCGTTCCCTGATAAGGGGTGTCCGTCTCGATGGATTCCAGCACCGCGTTCAGTTCGTCGCCAAGGAACATGGATACGATGGCAGGCGGCGCTTCGTTGGCGCCGAGCCTGTGGTCATTGCCCGCAGTGGCAACAGCGATACGCAGAAGATCCTGGTAATCGTCCACGGCCTTTATGACCGCACAGAGGAACAGCAGGAACTGGGCGTTTTCATAAGGAGTCTCCCCCGGTGACAGGAGGTTTATGCCGCTGTCGGTGGCGATGGACCAGTTATTGTGCTTGCCCGAACCATTGACGCCCTCGAAGGGCTTTTCGTGCAGCAGGCAGACAAAGCCGTGCTTCGCCGCCACCTTCTGCATGATTTCCATGGTCAGCTGGTTCTGGTCGGTGGCCAGGTTTGTCGTGGTGTAAATGGGCGCCAGCTCATGCTGGGCGGGAGCCACTTCATTGTGCTCGGTCTTGGCCAGGATGCCCAGCTTCCAAAGCTCGTCGTTCAAATCTTCCATAAAAGCGGTAACACCGGGTTTGATCACGCCGAAATAATGATCGTCCAGTTCCTGGCCTTTGGGCGGCTTCGCGCCGAAAAGCGTCCGCCCGGTAAACCGCAGGTCAGGCCGTTTGTCGTACATTTCCTGGGTGATCAGGAAATACTCCTGCTCCGGCCCCACGGAGGAAACCACCCGTTTTGCCGTATTGTTGCCGAAAAGCCTTAAGATACGCACCGCCTGGCGGCTTAATACCTCCATGGACCTTAAAAGCGGTGTCTTCTTGTCCAGCGCATGTCCGCCGTAGGAACAGAAGGCGGTGGGGATGCATAAGGTTTTTCCTTTTATAAATGCGTAGGACGTGGGGTCCCAGGCGGTATAGCCTCTCGCTTCAAAGGTGGCCCTTAAGCCGCCTGAGGGGAATGACGAAGCATCCGGCTCTCCCTTTATCAGCTCCTTGCCGGAAAACTCCATGATGACGCTTCCGTCCGGGGAGGGAGAAATGAAGCTGTCATGCTTTTCGGCAGTGATACCGTTTAACGGCTGGAACCAGTGGGTGAAATGGGTTGCGCCTTTTGCAACCGCCCAGTTTTTCATCGCCTCCGCCACCGCATTGGCTACGCTGATGTCCAGCTCGCTTCCTTCGTCAATCGTTTTCCGAAGGGAAGCATAAACATCCGCCGAAAGGCTCGCCCGCATGACGCGGTCGTCAAAAACCATACTTCCGAAATAATCCGATACCGTACTCATTTTTCACTTCTCCTTTTCCTTAAAAAAAGAGACGCCTTTCGTATCAACACGAAAAGACGTCTCTGCCTTTTACCAGTCTGCTCCGGATTTATTTTTGATTTGAATAAAGAAAAAGCGCCTCCGAGTCTGAATGCTCAAAGACGCCCTTGCCTTTATAGGGAGGATTATATTCCCGTCAGGCTGCCTTTGTCAACCATGTATTTTCACAAAAAGCAGGAAGCTTTGCAACTCATTTTTGGAAATCCTGCAGATATCAGGCATATTTTGAATAATTCATTGACAATATGCAACTATTGAAATATAATTCTTGCAAATAGGCAAAGGAGTCTGTTTTCTTTCCGGTTGTCCGGGCAGGAAAACGGGCTCTTTTTTGTTTCTTTTGAAAGGAAAAATACGGATGAACAGGGAAGGTCAGGTGCGTATCCCCTCCGGATGCGCCATTGCCGCAGTCATATCCCGGGACGGAAACCGGATGTCCGGCGAAGGCATCATGAACGCCATGAAACCGATGCACGACCGGTCAAACGGCCTGGGAGGCGGTTTTGCCGCCTACGGCATTTATCCGGAATACAGGGACTTTTACGCGCTGCATTTGTTTTTCGACAGCCGGACGACACGGAAAAACTGTGAAGCTTTTTTAAAGGAATATTTTGAAATCGTCCATTCCGAGGTTATTCCCACCAGGAAAATCCCGGAAATCACGGACGAACCGATTATCTGGCGGTATTTCGTCGACCCCCTGAAATCCATGCTGGCAAATCTCCAGCTGGACGAGAAGGAGTTTGTCGTCCGGGCGGTCATGAAGATCAATACGGAACTGGACGGCGCCTACGTGTTCTCCAGCGGGAAAAACATGGGCACCTTCAAGGCCGTGGGCTTCCCGGAGGACGTGGGACGCTTTTACCGGCTGGAGGAGTATGAGGGCTACGCATGGACGGCTCACGGACGGTATCCCACCAATACGCCCGGCTGGTGGGGAGGCGCGCATCCCTTTACCCTGCTGGATTATTCGGTGGTCCATAACGGCGAAATATCCTCCTACGACGCCAACCGCCGGTTCATCGAAATGTTCGGCTACCATTGCACGCTGCAGACCGACACCGAGGTCATTACCTATATAATGGACTACCTGGTGCGTGTCCAGAAGCTCAGCCTGGATGAAGCAGCAAATGTCATCGCCGCGCCTTTCTGGAGCACAATTGAGAGGGAAAAGGATCCGGAAGTCCGGAAAAGGCTTTCCTACCTGCGCAACGTATTCCCCAGCCTTCTCATCACCGGGCCTTTCTCCATCATCACAGGCTTTACCGGCGGGCTCATGGCCTTAAACGACCGCCTGAAGCTGCGGTCCATGGTGGTGGGCGAGAAGGCGGACCGGGTCTATTTTGCCAGTGAGGAGGCGGCTATCCGGGTCATGGAACCGGAAGCGGAAAACATCTGGGCGCCTGCCGGCGGCCAGTCGGTCATCGTCCGTGTGAAAGAAGGTGCTTATTAATGGGAGTGGAGTTCATTTATCCGGAATTTGAAGTCATCCGGAACGAAAACCGCTGCATTGCCTGCCGCGTCTGCGAAAGGCAGTGCGCCAATGAAGTTCATTACTACAGCGAAGAACGCGGCATCATGATGAGCGATGAGAGCAAATGCGTCAACTGCCAGCGCTGTGTTTCGCTTTGTCCCACAAGGGCGCTGAAAATCGTAAAAAGCGACTGCACCTTAAGGGAAAACGCCAACTGGTCAAACGATACCATCCGGGAAATCTACAAGCAGGCCAATTCCGGGGGCGTCCTGCTTTCCTCCATGGGCAACCCCAAACCCCTTCCCGTTTACTGGGACAGAATCCTGATCAATGCCTCCCAGGTGACAAACCCGCCCATTGATCCTCTGCGGGAGCCTATGGAAACCCGGGTGTTCTTAGGGAAACGGCCGGAGAAAATCCGCCGGGATGAAAACGGCCGCATCATCTGCGACCTTCCGCCCCAGATAAGCCTGGCCATGCCGGTGATGTTTTCCGCCATGAGCTACGGCTCCATCAGCTACAACGCCCATGCCTCCCTTGCCCGGGCGGCTTCGGAACTGGGCATCCTGTACAACACGGGCGAAGGCGGACTGCACGAGGATTTCTATCAGTACGGCCCGCATACCGTCGTACAGGTGGCCAGCGGCCGGTTCGGAGTTCACGAGGATTATCTTCAGACAGGCGCTGCCATTGAAATCAAAATGGGCCAGGGGGCAAAGCCGGGTATCGGCGGCCATCTGCCAGGCGCGAAAATTACGGGCGACGTCTCCCGCACCCGGATGATTCCGGAAGGCTCGGACGCCATTTCCCCCGCGCCGCACCACGATATTTATTCCATCGAAGATCTGCGGCAGCTGGTATTTTCCTTAAAGGAAGCTACCAATTACACCAAGCCGGTGATTGTCAAGGTGGCGGCCGTCCACAACATTGCCGCCATCGCCAGCGGCATTGCCAGAAGCGGCGCGGACATTATCGCCATCGACGGTTTCCGGGGCGGCACCGGCGCGGCGCCCACCCGCATCCGGGACAACGTGGGCATCCCCATTGAACTGGCCCTGGCCTCCGTGGACCAGCGTCTGCGGGACGAGGGACTCCGCAACAACGTCTCCTTAGTGGCTGCAGGTTCCATCCGCAGCGCGGCAGACGTGGTCAAGGCCATTGCCCTCGGTGCCGATGCCTGCTACATCGCCACCGCCGCGCTTCTGGCCCTGGGCTGCCACCTGTGCAGGACCTGCCAGAGCGGCAAATGCAACTGGGGCATCGCCACCCAGAGACCGGACCTGGTCAAACGGCTGAACCCGGACATGGGCAGCGAGCGGCTGGTGAACCTGATGACCGCCTGGCGGCATGAAATCATGGAGCTGATGGGCGGCATGGGCATCAATTCCATCGAAGCGCTCCGCGGAAACCGGCTTATGCTTCGCGGCGTCGGCCTGACCGACAGGGAACTGAAAATCCTCGGCATCTCTCATGCAGGAGAATAAGCAATGAAACGTGTCTATGTGAATGAAGAATGGTGCCTCGGCTGCCATTTATGCGAATACAACTGCGCCTTCGCCAATTCCGGGCTTCCGGATATGGTCCTGGCGCTCAAAGGCAAGCCCCTCTATCCCCGGATTCATGTGGAAGAGGGGGAGAAAATATCCTACGCCGTTTCCTGCCGGCACTGTGAAGACCCCATCTGCGTGAAAAGCTGCATCGCGGGCGCCCTGTCGAAGAATGACGGCGTCATACAGATTGACAGGGAGAAATGCGTAAGCTGCTTTACCTGCATCCTGGTCTGTCCCTACGGCGCCCTTGCCCCGGGGGAAACCGGCGTCATGCAGAAATGCGAGCTGTGCCTGAACAATTCCCGCGGTGAACCGGCCTGTGTTGCGGGCTGCCCCAACAGGGCAATTGTCTACGAAGAGCGGGGTGACGCGGTATGACAAAGTATGTGATTGCCGGAAACGGCATTGCCGCAGCCGGCTGTATAGAAGGCATCCGAAGCGTGGATAAAGACGGTGCAGTCACCGTGATTTCCGAAGAGAGGCACCCAGTGTACTGCAGGCCTTTGATTTCCTATTATCTGGAAGGGAAAACGGATTTGCAGCGTATGGCCTACCGCAGCGGGGATTTTTACGAAAAAAACGGCTGCAGGGTGCTTTACGGGCGGACGGCCGTTAAGATTGACAGGGATTTAAAGGAAATCGCACTGGATGACGGTACGCGGGTTCCCTATGATAAGATTTGCGTCGCTGCCGGCTCCTCTCCCTTCGTACCGCCTTTTGCCGGGTTGGAATCCGTCGAAAGCAAATACGCCTTCATGACCCTGGACGATATGCTGGAACTGGAAAAGGCGGTCACGCCGGAAAGCAAGGTGCTCATCGTCGGCGCCGGCCTTATCGGACTGAAATGCGCGGAAGGCCTCCTCGGCCGCGCGGGAAGCATAACCGTCTGCGATCTTGCCGACCGGATTCTGTCCAGTATTCTGGATACAGAATGCGCGGCATTCATGCAGAAACATCTGGAAGCGCGGGGCATGCGGTTTTACCTGAACGACAGCGCGTCTTCCTTTGAAGGAAACAAGGCCGTCATGAAAAGCGGCGCAGCCGTGGAATTTGACGTCCTGGTCCTCGCCGTAGGCGTGCGTCCGAACACCTCTCTTCTGGCCGGTATCGGCGAAGTAAACCGGGGCATCATCGTCGACGGCGGGATGCGTACGTCTGCCGCGGATATTTACGCGGCCGGGGACTGCACGGAAGGGCCGGACGCCTCCAGCGGTCAGAAAAGGGTAATGGCCATCCTGCCCAACGCCTATATGCAGGGCTTTACGGCAGGTGTGAACATGGCCGGGGGCGAAAGCCTGTTCGACAACGCGATCCCGATGAATTCCATCGGATTCTTCGGGCTGCACGCCATGACGGCAGGGTCTTATGAAGGGGACATGTACGAAGAAAAAACAGACTCTTCCCTGAAACGCCTGTTTACCGGAGACGATCTTCTGAAGGGCTTTATCCTCATCGGCTGCAATGAACGGGCAGGCATTTACACATCCCTTATCCGGGAAAAGACGCCGCTTTCTTCCATTAACTTCGAAATGCTGAAAAAAGCGGCGACAACAGCAGCCTTCCCGCCGGAAAGCCGCAGGAAAATATTTGGAGGTGAGGGTTAAATGACATTGATTCATGCAGACGGTCTCGACCACAAAACGATCAATGAAGCCATCCGGGAAAGCGGTGCCGGCTGCACCGTCGACGGCTGTCTCGGACAGCGGTTTATCGCGGCCGGCATGTCTGGAAAGAATATCGAGATACACGGAATCCCGGGCAACGCCCTGGGTGCCTACCTGAACGGAGGCAGGCTGAACGTTCACGGAAATGCCCAGGATGCGGTAGGAGATACCATGAATGACGGCCTGATCATTGTACACGGAAATATCGGAGACGCTGCGGGCTATGCCATGCGGGGCGGCAGGATTTATATCCGGGGAAATGCCGGATACCGGGCCGGCATCCACATGAAAGCCTACGAAGACAAGGTGCCGGTCATGGTTATAGGCGGCCGCACCGGCAGTTTCCTGGGGGAATACCAGGCAGGCGGTATCATTGTAGTGCTGAATCTGGATGAACCCGGGGAAAAAATCGTAGGCAATTTCCCCTGCACCGGCATGCACGGCGGAAAAATGTTCCTGCGGTCAGACTGCCGGGACGTTGCTTTCCCTGAGCAGGTTACCGCCAGACAGGCTGATGATGCGGATATGGAGGAGCTTAAAAGCTGTCTTGCCGAATACTGTGAAGTCTTCGGTTTCGATCCGGCAGACATCCTGTCCGCTCCCTTTACCGTCGTCACCCCCAACACCGCCAACCCCTACATCCGCATGTATGTAGCTAATTAAAAAAACTGCCGTACTCACTGGTCAAACCCTCTGAGTACGGCAGTTTTTATAATTACTCCTGGTTTATCGTCGACACCCCCATGGTCATTTCTTCCAGCACATCCAGCACCAGCCGGACCGTATCCAGGGACGTCAGCATGGTGACATTGTGCTGCGCCGCGCAATGCCGGATGGCAAAACCGTCCGGATAATGCAGGCCGGATCGGATTGCCCGGGTATTGATCACATAACTGACATAGCCCGAACGGATGGAATCCAGTACCTCCGTACTCCTCTCGCTGGGCTTTCTGCGGATCCGCGTGCGGATGCCGTGGTTTCTCAGCACCTCACCCGTCAGCGTTGTCGCCTCAATATTGAAGCCCATCCGGTAAAACCGCTCGATTAAAGGCACCGTTTCCCTCTTGTCCTCGTCCGCCACGCTCACCAGCACCGTACCGTAATTCTTCAGCGTAAGCCCGGCGGCAATCAATGCCTTGTAGGCCGCCCGGTGAAGCTTTTTATCGTATCCGATGGCCTCTCCCGTAGATTTCATTTCCGGCGACAGATACGTTTCCATGCCGTCCAGCTTGGAGAAAGAAAACACCGGAACCTTCACATAGTACCGCTCCTTTTCCTTCGGATATACTTCTGTTATGCCCTGATCTTTCAGCGAAACACCCAGCATGACCAGCGTGCCCATGTCCGCCAGCGGCCAGCCTGTGGCCTTGGAAAGGAAAGGCACCGTCCGGGAAGATCTGGGATTTACCTCAATGATATATACCCGCTCCTTCTCATCCACGATGAACTGGATATTGAACAGTCCCACGATGCCGATTGCGGGGCCCAGACGTTCCGTGTAATCCAGGATAGTCTGCTTTACCTTCCCTGAAAGAGAATACGGCGGATAGACGCTGATGGAATCCCCGGAATGCACGCCGGTGCGCTCCACCAGCTCCATGATGCCGGGAACAAACACATCCCTGCCGTCGCAGACCGCGTCCACTTCCACTTCCTTGCCCCGGATATACTTGTCCACCAGTACCGGCTTGTCCTTGTCAATGGCCACGGCATCCTTCAGGTAGTGCCACATGGCTTCCTCCCGCGCCACAATCTGCATGGCCCGGCCGCCCAGGACAAAGCTGGGCCGCACCAATACCGGGTATCCGATTCGCCTGGCGGCTCTTATACCCTCTTCGATATCCGTTACCGCTTCCCCCTTCGGCTGTGGAATTCCAAGCGACAGGAGCAGCTTTTCAAAAAGTTCCCTGTCCTCCGCCCGGTCTATGGCCTCCTTGTCCGTGCCGATGATCCTCACCCCGCGTTCCGCCAGCTCGGTTCCCAGGTTGATGGCCGTCTGTCCGCCCAGGGTGACAATAATGCCCTCCGGTTTTTCCAGTTCGATGATATTCATCACGTCTTCCGGGAAAAGCGGCTCAAAATACAGCTTGTCCGCGCAGGTATAGTCCGTGGAAACCGTCTCCGGGTTATTGTTGACAATAATCGCCTCATAGCCGGCTTTCTGAATGGTCTGTACCGCGTGCACCGTGGAATAATCAAACTCCACGCCCTGGCCGATCCGTATGGGCCCGGCACCAAGCACGATTATCTTTTTCCTGCCGGAAATGCGGGATTCATTCTCCTCTTCGTAGGTGGAATAGAAATACGGCACATAGCTGTCAAATTCCGACGCGCAGGTGTCGATCATTTTGTAGACGGGAAGGATGCCTTCTTTTTTCCGCATCCGGAAGATCTCCTCCTCCGTCCGGTTCCACAGCAGGGCAGTTTCCCTGTCGGAGAAGCCCAGCCTCTTCGCCCTGCGGAGCGCTTCGGGGCTGTCCGGCTGTCTTTTCAGGCATTCCTCTTCCTCCACGATATTTCGAAGCTTCCGCAGGAAGAAACGGTCAATGCCCGTTTTATCGAAAATGACATCCTCACCGGCCCTAAGGCGCAGCAGCTGCGCAACGGCAAAAATCCGGTCGTCCCGGCCTTTTCCGATGTATTCCAGAAGCTCTTCCTCATCCATCGAATCAAATTTCGCGTCTGACAGGTGAAAATGCCCGGTTTCCAGGGAACGGATGCCTTTCAGCAGGCTTTCCTCAAAGGTCCTGCCGACGCTCATCACCTCGCCGGTGGCCTTCATCTGGGTGGACAGGCTGTTGTCCGCTTCGGCAAACTTGTCGAAGGGAAACCTGGGCAGCTTGGTCACCACATAATCCAGGGAAGGTTCAAAGGCCGCGCAGGTATTGGCAAGGGCAATCTCGTCCAGCGTCATGCCCACGCCGATTTTCGCCGAAACCCGGGCAATCGGATAACCGCTGGCCTTGGAAGCCAGGGCGGACGAGCGGGAAACCCGGGGATTTACCTCGATAAGATAATACTGGAATGATGAGGGATCCAGTGCGAACTGCACGTTGCAGCCGCCTTCGATTTCCAGCGCGCGGATGATTTTAAGCGCACTGCTCCGAAGCATCTGGTACTCTTTATTGGTCAGGGTCTGGGACGGACATACAACGATGGAATCCCCGGTATGGATGCCTACCGGGTCCAGGTTTTCCATGTTGCAGACGGTAATGGCCGTGTCATTGGCATCCCGCATCACTTCATATTCGATTTCCTTGAAGCCTTTGACGCTCTTCTCTATCAGCACCTCCCCGACGGGTGAGATTTCCAGGGCGTTTTTCAGCATGGGAAGGAATTCTTCTTCCGTTTCCGCAAAGCCGCCCCCGGTGCCGCCTAAGGTAAAAGCAGGCCTTAAAACCAGCGGGAAGCCGATTTCCCGGGCGATGCTAAGGCCTTCTTCTGTCGTCTTTGCGATATCGGAGGGCAGTACCGGTTCCCCCAGCTCCTGACACAGCTCTTTGAACAGTTCCCTGTCCTCCGCCCGTTCGATGGACGTAACCTTCGTGCCCAGAAGCTCGGTCCGGCATTCGGCAAGAATGCCCTTTTTTTCCAGCTGCATGGCCAGGTTCAGGCCGGTCTGGCCGCCGATGCCCGGCAGGATGGCGTCCGGCCGTTCATACCGCACAATCTTTGCGATAAACTCCAGGGTAAGGGGTTCCATGTAGACCTTGTCCGCAATGGCGGTGTCCGTCATGATGGTGGCGGGATTGGAATTGCATAAGATTACCTCATACCCTTCTTCCTTCAGGGCCAGGCAGGCCTGGGTACCTGCATAATCAAATTCCGCTGCCTGGCCGATAACGATCGGGCCGGAACCGATAACCATTATTTTCTTCAAATCCGTTCGTTTCGGCATCAGGCATTTTCCTCCATCATCTTGATAAACCGGTCAAAAAGATACCCGCTGTCCACCGGCCCCGGCGCACTCTCCGGGTGGAACTGCACGCAGAACATACCGTCCCTTTCGCATTTCAGGCCTTCTATGGTACCGTCCAGCAGGTTGACGTGGGTTACGGTAAGCGGGGTATCCGCCAGGCTGTCTTTTTTTACCGCAAAGGAATGGTTCTGGGAGGTGATTTCTATCCGGCCGGTGTCCAGGTTTTTCACCGGGTGGTTGCCGCCCCTGTGGCCGAATTTCAGCTTGTAGGTTTCCGCGCCGTAAGCCCTGGCAATAATCTGGTGCCCCAGGCAGATGCCGAAAACAGGAAGCTTCCCGAGAAGATTCCTTACTGTCTCCTCTGTCTCCGGCACGTCCGCCGGGTCTCCCGGGCCGTTGGAGATGAAAAGCCCGTCCGGCCTGCTTTTGAGGATTTCCTCCGCAGATGTGTTCCAGGGAAAAACCAAAACCGAACAGCCGCGGGCCAGGAGACTTCGGACAATATTCTTTTTCATGCCGCAGTCAATCGCAGCAACGCGGAAACGTTCCGGAACCGCCATGACCGTATAAGGCTGCCGGCAGCTTACCTTCGGCACGCTGTCCGACGGAAGTTCTGTCTCAGCCAGCAGCTTTAAGGCCGTCCGGCTGTCCGTACCGGCGTCCGTGATCAGCGCCTTCCTGCTGCCGTAATTGCGGATGCTTCTGGCAAGCTTCCTGGTATCCGGTCCGTATATGCCGCAGACACCGTATTTCTTCATGATTTCGTCCAGCGTATGCCTGCTGCGGAAATTGGACGGTTCGTCATTGTATTCCCGGACAATCAGCGCGCCGATGGCAGGGACATCCGTTTCGAAATCATCGTCATTGATGCCGTAATTCCCGATGAGCGGGTAGGTCATGACCACCGCCTGTCCGGCATAGGAAGGGTCTGACAGTATTTCCTGATAACCGGCCATGGAGGTGTTGAAAACCAGCTCGCACACCCGGTCCTGCTGTGCGCCGAAGCCGTATCCGCAGTACTCCTGCCCGTCCTCCAGGACGATTTTCCTGTTGTAATCCATGCTTTAAAGTCTCCCGTTCAAACAATAAAAAAGACGCCCCCCGACTTAAATGTCAGAAGACGCCCTTGCCTTTGTACTGTTTTATACACCCGCCCTGCGGCTTTGTCAAGTTCCTCCTGTAATTATACAGCATCTGTCCTTTGCTGAAGGATTTCCCCCAAATCCAGATCTTCCATAACGGTGGTTAAGGCTGCTGTATCCGACTTCTCCGCGATGGTTATGAATGTCGGCAGATTATTATAAAGTATTCTGATTTCAAAACTGCCGTCTCTGACCTGGCTGCTGATTTGATCATACTGTGTGATAAATTCACCGGCTTCAAACGAAGCCCCATCCAGACTCTGCATATCACTTTCGACTGATTCTTTTACTGTTACGGTTGTAATATTCAGGCCCAGATCCAGTAAATACTGTACAAAATCCAGAGGATTAACCGGAGCATCAAATCTGTATTTCTTAATATAAAATCCGCCCATATCTATGGTTCTTTCCGGTTTCATCAGGTTCTCCTTTCCGCAGGCCTCTCCGAATTTGAAGTTATTTTACTGAAAAAATAGTATTTTTCTCAAATAGTCCCACAGCGAAACCCATCCTTAAGAATAGCGGCATGTTTTCATATGCCTGAAAGCTCGTTCTGTTTAATAATTCTTCCAAAGTAATTTCCTCATAATATCCATATGGATTTGCGATGGTAATTTTATCGTTTGGTATATCTGCACCAATTATTAATGAATAATGCAGTGTCCATTCATTTTCATACAAGGCCGCCCATTCAAACGGAACCGGCTTTCCTGATGCTAATGTTTCATACATAATATCGATGAATTCTGTGTTTTTCAGATACTTATGAATTTCTGTATCATATTCAGGAAACTGCTTATTCATTTCTTCACAAAACTTATTTCCGGTAGAAGTAATGACCTTTCCATATTGCCCGTATAAGCTTTCTTCAGTTACATTACCGCCATTCCATGCAGAAAACATTTCAATCACAGCATAACCACAGGAAACATCCTGAGTGATAACTTCCAAATTTTCTATTTTAACTGGCGTCTGGTATTTCTCGTCTGTGTATACATTAGAATAATCATCCTGTGTATGCTTTGTTCTGACTTTTTCAATAAGCAAAGCTGCTAATGCAATACATATGATTGCAATTAAAGCAATGCCTATAATCTTCAATGCTTTTTTCATATAAATCTTCCTAATCAATATCAAATTGTTCTGCTCATGATACTATACTCCCAGCAGAAATACATACTGTCTTTACCACCTTTCCTAACGTATGATAGAACGCTTTTTCGATTAAATCAATAGCCGCCTATGGTTTCAATCGCAATCAATACCAGCATTCAGGTGTTGTAAAAGTGTTGCAAATCTCAGCAACACAAAAAGACAGGAGCCCGGAATCCCTTTATTCAAGGTCTTTCGGGCTCCTGTAATCCAGTTCATACTATTCCCACTCGACAGGACTTAACTGATTCCGTTTAGGAATTATTGTTCGTCCTGTTTGTGGTTCCTCAGATTATTTGATATATCCATATTATCTAGCCTATCACCTCTTCTGTTATCATTTTGTTATCAGCGTTGATAACAGAGCCGGGAAATTGCTATGGATATTAATGTTGATATTATACCAAAACAGAGGCAGATTTCAAGATGCCTTGGGACAATTGGATGGATGTTTTGAACCGTAAAATATCAACGACTGCATTCCCATGATCCGGCTATGGCACAGCATCGCTTTTGGTTCATGATGATCCCTCTCCACTACTTTGCTTTCTGATAATCAGATGGAAAACGTTCTCGATCATAGGGAATCTCGTTCTCGACGTAACCCCGGTATTCTTCTAAGATATCTTGATTGTACTCACGATTATCAAAAATCTCAGATAAGATTAGACTTCCATCATGCTGACCATAAGCCATAAAGATATATTGTTTCCCGATTTCAGGAAGTCCATTATCCATGATTATTCTGCCTTCAGGTGCCTCGGCGGCTATAAGAAGCATTGTACCATCTTTTTTATATCCGCCCAGCTTTGAGCAGACTATATCTTCCACCAACTCACCTTTTATGTTTTCATCAACATGGATTTTGTAGGTGCTGTAATTATCCTTATGTTCTTTTTTCCTGTCAGGCAACACAAGTCTTTCCGTATCTGTAACTGTCCCAACGAACACATAATCGACCATACCGACATACTCATAGGGGTTCGTAACGTCAGCTACCATAAACATTTGTGCCATGCACTCGGTCTTGCCGTTCCACTCGACGGTCTTTGTGCCGCAAGAGCAAAGGAGGATGACAAGTGTTATACAGGAAAGAACGGTGACGATTCTTTTCATTTTGATTTCCCCTTTCCTTATTCTTGATTTACCAATCTGTCAGATGTGTGCCGCCACAAGCATCATACACAGCATTGAACACGTCTTCTGGAATTTGTACAAAGTACCAGTTCAATGCGTCATATCCGACATATCCTCCCTCAATCAACCTGAGTTCAACAGAAGTTCCATCTTCCATCGTCAGAACCAGATGCGCTTGATTGGGAGTCTCATAGATAGAACTGTAGGCATGATCATCATAAAAAGAACCTTCGGGCATAAAAGTATACATAAAGGACCCCTGATCGATCTCATTCAGGAAAGAGTCCCAGACGGCTTGATCAAAAGAGACATTCTGAAAATTGCCGCCCGCCAGGTTCCAATCGCCATGCGACTGCCATTGAATCGATGAGATCCTCCCCTGCAAACGAAGCCGGTCTTCAAAAATGTCTTTTCCCTCGGAGATCGTGATGCCGTTAAGGCGATCCAGGAACAGGATCCAAAGAACAGACTCCCCGTCCTCTCCTTCAGCATACTGTTTGATACATACCCTGAAGCCCGTGTCATATCCCTTTACAGCATATACCGGTCCGGTATACGTGGAAGCTAATTCCTGTGCATAATCATCCTGCTTCGACCATTCATTGAGCGTGCCTTTTGCATGGCCAAGGTATTCGCCTAAAAGCGGCTCGATCCTTTGAGCATCCTCCCCTAAATATGAACCGGCATCTCTGTATACTCCGCCTTTGTATACTACACACCCGATCATGGACATCTGACCACTGGGATTCTCCAGCTCAATTGCCGGGATTGAGATGGCTCCCTGCGGTGGCGTGTTTACTGGATCCTCTGTTTGGGCCGGGGTGTGCTGAAACATACCTGAACGCCAAACGCCAAAGCCGATAATGGCAACAAGGAAAAGCGAAAACACGGATGTTGTTACTTTCATTATTGTTTTGCGACGTTTAATCTGCTCAGCAAGATATTGATCTCTGCGTTCAAATAAGCTTTTTACCATCTCATCAGAATTCTTCATAAACGAAGCCCTCCTTTTCAAGTTCTGATTTTAAAGCCTGTTTTGCCCGATAAAGGAGATTTCTGATTTGACGTGAACTCTTTTTCATAGCGACAGCCGATTCTTCATGGGACAATTCCTCAAAGTACACAAGCCAAATAATCTGGCGGTAGTCAGAAGGCAGCTTGTTGAGTGCCTTGTGAACCATGATCCTCCGCTCTTCTTTTATGTAAGACCGCTCCAGCTCTGACTCATCGGCGAGATATGCTTCCATATCTTCGATCGGAATGTACGATGATTTTGAGTTGTGTCTTATATGATCAACAGCCACGTTCCGTCCGATGGAATAAAGCCATGACTTGAAAGAAGATCTTCCCGCGAATCTCGGCTTTTTGACCAGAAGGCGAAAGAACGTGTCTTCTGCCAGTTCTTCGGCAACATAGAGGTTATTAACGAAACTGTTTAAATAGAGAATGAGCCCGTCTTTGAAATCTCCAACTATTTCTGCTATGCCTTTATCATCACCATCAAGGAAACGGCGGTAGCTACTTGCACCGTTATCCACAGGCATCCTCCTTTCAAAAGGTTGCAGTTATTGCTCCCTTCACCTATTAGTCGTATGAGGACAGGTTTTGTCTCACTTGTTTTATAAAAATTTCTGTAATTCGGCTTATGGATGGATATAATAGGATTATACCACATGATGCAATATCTTCCTTTGAGAAAGGACGGCGGGGGTTGCTCCCCACCGCCGATTGTTTGACCCTACCTTTCATAATCATAGGTTCTCTGGCGTTGCCGCCGTTTTGCCTGTTGTGCTTCCCTGGCCTGGACAACCAGATCGTCGATCTGCCTGCTTCCGAACACCTTCCGAAGGAGGGCATAGTCCTTGTTCTGCTCCCGGAGGGCGGAGTTTTCCTCTTTGAGCCGGTCATTGCTCCGGGCCAGGCCTTCGTTGTCTCTGTACAGCTCTCCGTTTGTCTTATTGAGCCGGTAATAGCTGTCCTGGACCTTGAAATAACGCACCAGGAGGCTTTTTACCAGCTTTTTCAGCCGTTTTACCAGCGGTTCAGCGTACCTGACCTTATAGGATTTGGCGGACATAATCCCCTGTGGATCCGGAAGCTGGTACTCTGGATCGTTTTCCAGTTTGTCTTCCATGTCTTGATAGGATTGTCCGCCGTCCTCCAGATTGTTGATCCGCTTGGCCAGCGTTTTAAACTCCGCTGACCTGTCCGCCAGCTTTTCTTCTACGGCGGCGAGCTCCTTAGTCCGTTCCTGCTTCTTATAATCGATTACGCTCAGATGCTCTTCATGGGTGCCTTTCTGCTCCCATTCAAAGCCGTGCCGGAACATGGCGATGGCAAGCTCCTTCTTTTCAGACAGCACCCATTGATTCCATTCTGTCGCTCCCCGGGTGCCGCCACGGAAGCCCTGTGCGGCAAGGGCCTGTTTCAGTGATACTCTCGTATCCAGACCCCGCTTGCTCCCGGTGATGAAGGGAACGAAATCAATGTGGATATGGGGCGTGGCCTCGTCCATGTGCAGGTGAGCGGAGAAGACGTACAGGTTTGGATTGCGCTCCCGGAAGCCCTGGTAGTATTCATCCAGCGCTGCCTTGGCCTGTTCCCCGATCTCGGTTTCCGAACCGGTATCATCCTTGTTACCGATCTGCAGGATCAGCTCATGAAAAGGTTTCTCCTGCTTGCCGGTCCGGATCTTTTCATAATAATCATCAATCCGCCTGTCAGAGCGTGTCTGCTTGGCGTTATACCGTTCCAGGGCTTCATCGAAGAGTTTGTGGTAGACTTGTTTGATCGGTTCATTACAGTAATCGATATTGAGGTACTCAAAGCGTACTCAAGAAAAATACTATCACTGCCAAAATCTATTCCTCTTATCCATGCAAAAGTTCTTTCCAAAGGATTGAAAACAATTCTAATTAGTTATAAACGACCTAAACTTAGTTTTGTTGTATAACTCCCTTGACGCTTGTAATACTTTTTGTTATACTTTTACCATGAGAACAAATATTGGTGAAACTCTGGTCGAATGGGACGACAACAAAAACCAAATCAACATTCGGAAGCACGGTATCAGCTTTGAGACAGCAGCCTTGGTATTTGCCGATGAAGAGCGGATAGAATACTTTGATAAGCTGCATAGTTTGGATGAAGACCGCTATATCGTGCTCGGGTGTGTTCAAGGCGTCCTGTACGTTGTCTACACGATGCGGGACGAGGCTGCGCGCCTTATTTCTGCCCGCCTAGCTACTCCGAGAGAAAGGAGGATTTATTATGGAGAATGAAAATATCGTTCGTACGGTCATTCATACGGGACAGCAGCCGACAGAAGCGCAGATTCGTGAGATCGAACTTGCCGCTTCCATGCCTGTCGTCCCCGATGAGGACGCGCCTGAGCTGACGCTTGAACAGTACGCAGAAATGGCTGCCATCGCAAAGAACCGCCGTTCCCAACGTGTGAAACCGGTTGTCGCACTGCGCATTTCACCGGAGACGCTGGAGAAAGCCAAAGCGACTGGCAAGGGCTACACGGGTTTCTTGAGCCGCTTGCTCGACAATGCAATCAATGATCCTCAGATTGTATCCAAAAGTCTTTAAGAGTTTTAGGAACATAAACGATGTTTCCTCATCACTCCCTGTCAACGAAATGTCAACGAAGGGCGTCAACGAAATGCTTAATCTGGAAAAGGAACCTCATCAAGGTTTTTGACTTTCGCAAAGCCGTCGTTCGTTGACATTTCCGTTGCATTCCCAGTCTATAATCAATCTCAAAGTATGCGCTCATGGTCTCTCATATCCCGTCCCCCGAGAATGAGGCAGTATTAGATAGGATCATGGATGATTATGATTCTGTAGAACTGGATACACTTTTAGGTGAAAGAATTGCCGACCTCGGCTTCTTTCCCGGAAAAAGACTCTAAAAAACAGGAGTCGGCAACGTCTCCTGTTTACTGCAGAGTTATAAAAAATCGTTATTTGTACTCATTTTGTACTCAAACAGACAGAAAAATCCCCGGAAGACCCTATAAACAAGGGCTTTCTGGGGATAATGCTTTTATTCCCACTCCACCGTCGCGGGCGGTTTTGAAGTGATGTCGTAAACCACCCGGGAAATGCCGGGAACTTCATTGGTGATGCGCACAGAAGCCTTTTCCAGAATCTCATAAGGAATCCGTGCCGACTTTGCCGTCATGAAATCATCGGTAACCACGGCCCTTAAGGCAACTGTACAACCGTAGGTCCTGGCATCACCCATGACGCCTACGCTTCTCGTATCCGTCAGTACCGCGAAATACTGGTCCGGCCGGTCCTCCGCCGGAAGCGTGTCCGCCTCTTCCCGGAAGATGGCATCCGCCTCCTGCAGCAGGAGCACCTTCTCCGCTGTCACCTCTCCAAGCACCCTTACCGCCAGGCCAGGGCCGGGGAAAGGCTGCCGCCATACCAGTTCCTTCGGAAGGCCCAGAAGCTCACCGGTCCTTCGTACCTCATCCTTGAACAAATCCCGCAGCGGCTCTGCGATGGCGGAAAAGGTCATTCTTTCCGGCAGGCCGCCCACATTGTGGTGGCTTTTGATTACGGCGGAGTCACCCCTGCCGCTTTCTATGACGTCCGGATAAATGGTCCCCTGGGCCAGGACGTCGATTTCCCCCAGTTTTTTCGCCTCTTCTTCAAATACCCGGATGAATTCTTCCCCGATGATTTTTCATTTTTTCTCCGGCTCCGTCACACCGGCAAGCTTTGAAAAGAATCTTTCCTGCACATTGACCCGGATGAGGTTCAGGCCGAAATCCTTAAAGGTCTGTTCCACGAAATCCCCTTCGCCTTTGCGCAGAAGGCCGTGGTCCACAAAGACGCAGACCAGGTTCTCCCCGACGGCCTTGTGCAGCAATGCGGCCGCAACGGAAGAATCCACCCCGCCGGAAAGCGCCAGCAGGACTTTCTTTCCCGCCAGCTCCTTACTGTATCTGTCAATCGTCTGCTGTACAAAGCCTTCTGTCTGCCAGTCCTGTGAGCACCCGCAGATCTGAAGCAGAAAGTTGGAAAGGATCCGTTTCCCGTATTCGGTATGGGTTACCTCCGGATGGAACTGCAGGCCGTAGACCCGCCTGATATCATCGGCAAAGGCCGCGTTTTCACAGTTTTCCGTTGCCGCAAGGCAGACGAAGGAATCCGGCAGGAGACTTACGGAATCCGTATGGCTCATCCAGCAGATGCTTTCTTCCGGCACCCCTTCGAACAGCTTATGGGCCGCTTTCCTGTGCAGGAGCGTTTTTCCGTATTCACTGCCGGTATCCGCCGGTGAAACCGTGCCTCCGCACAGATATGCCGCCAGCTGCGCACCGTAACAGATGCCTAAGACGGGAATGCCGCAGTACAGCACCTTCGGATCACAGACCGGCGCACCCTTTTCATAGACGCTGTTCGGTCCTCCGGTGAAAATAATGCCCTTATACTGCCTGTTCCTGATTTCATCCGCCGACAGCCTGTCATACGGCAGGATTTCCGCGTAAATATTCTGCTCACGGACCCGGCGGGCAATCAGCTGGTTGTACTGGCCGCCGAAATCCAGTATCAGTATTTTTTCCATAACGCCTCCGTAAAGGATAAAGGAAATCTTCATATTTTTCTTTCGACAGGCAGAAAAAAAGACGCCCCCCGACTTACCTGTCGAAAGACGCCCTTGCCTTATGTAGTGTTTTATACACCAGGTGCGCGGCTTTTGTCAACCCTGCAGTTTTACTGTTCCGCTGAAAACTCCTTAAAATCATCCAGGATAAATGACGGCACCCTGCCTTTGATGAAGGAAAACTCTCTGAAACCGTTTTCACCGTTGATTTCCGCGTGGAAACCGTCCGTGGATTCCAGGAAATTCCTGAAAGGAACCGGGAAGGACTCATCCGGCATTACACTTGCTCTTATGGCCTCCGTTTCTTCAGTCCCGGTATAAATGTAAGCCGGAACCCCGTAAGCGTCATACGTGACTGTAATTTCCTCTGTGCCTTCAAACCATGTTTCCGCACCGGGAACGGTGATTCCTTCAGACTGAAGGAAAGCCAGGGTGTTGTCAAATCCCTCATATATTGTATATGTCTGGTGAATATACGGTGAGGAACTCTCCCCGATAGCGACCTGCCCCAGCGGCCTGTGTTCAAGCATATATGCGTAATCCAGCTTTTCCATATCCGCAAGGTACGCGTCCCGGAACGCGTCAAGGTCAGTATCTCTTCCGGACTTTGCCGGGGTAAGCTCCCATCCGTCTTCATAGCCGAAGTACAGGCTGCCTTTAAACGTTTTCGTAAAGCCGTTGTGATAAATGGGATACCAGCCTTCCTTAAATTCAGGGTTGGAGATAAGCCTGGCTATAATATCCCTGTCAATATCTGCAGGCACATCATATTTCCGGACTTTTACGAAGCCGTTATTCATTGTGTAAATCACATGGATGACATCCGTGTTGTTCCAGGAGTCACCGGCCATGCCTTTTCTGCACGCATCCACCAGCTCCATGACGGTGTTCATATCCGTCACATGCATGTATTCCTGATAATATTCTTCGTCCGTGCTGTACTGCCTGCCGTCGTCATGGTAGTAGTTGTTATAGGAATTCCTGAAAGATACCGCTGCGTATTTCACACTGCCTTCCTTCGGCATCCAGGAATCGTAGCCGAAAATGTCAAGCATGAACACCAGAAGGATGCCTGCGCCTAAAACCACGGCAATCGCAGTGCTTGCAAAACGCCTGAAAAGCGCCTTGAAATTGTAGGCGTAAATAATCTCCATCACACAGGCGATGACAAATGCGGCGATCACCGCCATGATAAGGCCGGCCGCCCTTCCGGAAAATGCGGAAAAGACCAGCCCGGTAAAAAGCGAACCCAGAAGCGCCAGCGCAATCTTTACAATCACCTTTACCGGAAGGAAAACGACCGCTGACCCGGCAGTTTCGTTTTTCCTTTTCGTAAAGCAGAACCAGGCAAGCAGCATGACAGCCGCGGCAATCACCAGGTTATGCCATACGGCGCCTCTTCCGAAATCATGAAACGCATGCGAAAACGGAAAGAAATACTCTCCGCTTAAGACGCCCCGGTAGCTTTCCGGAAAGGTTGCGAAAAATCTGTTTCCCAGCTCATAAACGGTAAAACGCATCACCGGCTCATAAAGGAAAAGCACACCAGCGGCCAGTATGGAAACCACCGCATTCCCCGTAAGCACAGCTGCCAGCGCGGCAATGGAAAAGCACGCAAGGAAGAGTCCTGTATTGACGAGCAGGGCCTGCAGGGCCGCAGGAAGCACCTCCGGATTTCTGGCGCCCATAGCCGCCGCGATGAGGAGGCTTATGAGCATTGTCGCGATAAAGACTGCCAGGTAAATCAGGATACTGTTCAGGAATACCCCGAAGAAATGCTTCGTCCTCGATACCGGCTGGCTTTCATAAAAGTCAACCGCCTTTTTATTGTGCAGCCAGGAATATCCCTGTATGCCGGAGGCAATGGCTGCCACGCCCGTTATAACGAACAGAACGGGGCTTCCGTAAAAAGCCGCAGCAATCATGGACTGGGCGTCTGACAGGGTTTCCCCGGTAATCACGCCGTACTTCAGGCCGGCATTAAATCCGGAACGGCTTTCCGCCAGGACGATCGCAATGCCGGCTATCAGATACAATATGAACATCAGGGCCGTAAGTCCCACGACCCACATGCGTCTTTTTGTTATTTCCTTCTGGGGTATGGAATATCGTTTTCTTCCGGAAGAGTTATCCGAGGATAAGTTTTTTGATGTCATATCCGGCCACCTCCGTTTCGCATATAAAT
Organism: Eubacterium sp.; assembly: GCA_017433825.1. GTDB lineage: Bacteria > Bacillota > Clostridia > Lachnospirales > Lachnospiraceae > Alectryocaccobium. Next base: position 82,250 of record JAFRGL010000001.1, read on the forward strand.
ATCTCTTCAAGTGTCAGCGGCAGCATTTCGAAAAATACCGTATTTATCCCGTTGAAACGGGCCGCGACTTCCTCTTCTTCTCCCCTTACCACAAAGGTATACAGTTTTCCCCTTTTCTCCTGCGTGATAACCTGCAGGCCTGAAAGGACCTTCTGTACGTCTTCTTCGTTTTCGAATACGCACTGCAGCTTCCGGATCCCCAGCTTCATGGATTCCAGGTCTTCCGAAAGCAGCAGGCCGCCTTTATGCAGAAGGCCTACATGCTCGCAGATATCCTCCAGCTCCCTTAAATTGTGTGAAGCAATAACCGGTGTCAGCCCTCTTTCGTAAATGTCATTGGCGAAAAGGGATTTCACCGCCTGGCGCATCATCGGGTCCAGCCCGTCAAAGGTTTCGTCGCACAGCAGGTACTCTGTTCCCGCACAGATGCCGCAGATAACGGCAAGCTGCTTTTTCATGCCCTTGGAGTATTTGGACACCGCCCTTTTCGGATCCAGGCCGAATTCATTCAAAAGCCTGTCAAACCTTGCGGTATCAAAATGGGGATAGACTGACGAATAATAGTTTCTCATTTCCGCCGCGCCGGCATTCGGGAAGAAATACGGTTCGTCGGCGATAAAAAATATGCGGCTTTTGATTTCCGGATTGTCGTACACATCCTCTTCGTCGACGGTCACTCTCCCGCTTTCGGGCTTAAAAACGCCCGCAATAAGCCGCAGCAGTGTGGATTTGCCGGCCCCGTTGGTGCCCACAAGCCCGAACACCTGTCCTTCTTTGATGTTAAGGGTCATGTTTTTCAGCGCCTGGATATCGTCAAAAGACTTGCACAATTCAGTTGTTTTAATCATCCTGTCCTCCTTTCAGAAGATCCGCCGGATCGATTCCGACTTCCCTTGCTTCCTGAAAAAGCGCCTGAAGCCTCCTTCGGAGTTCTTCTTTTTTCTTCTCCATCAGCGGCAAATCCCCTCTGACGAAATTTCCCCTGCCTTTTACGGAATAAATAAATCCCTGCCGCTCAAGCTCGGTGTATGCCTTCTGGACCGTATTGGGATTTGCGGACAATTCCATGGCAAGGCTTCTTACCGAAGGCAGCTGTTCGTCTGCCTTAAGAACGCCTTTCAGTATAAGGAGCTTGTATTTCTCTGTGATCTGCTCATAGATCGGACGCGAGTCCTTATAGTCAATAAAAATCACAGCTTTCTCCTTTCAGGTTTTCTTGTGATTGTATCTACTGTATTAGTCACCTTAGTACAGTTTGGGTGATTTGTCAAGCTTTTCATCAAAAAAAGACGTTTCCCGGCTTCTTACCGGAAAACGCCCCTGTATTCTGTATTGTATTATGCCCCTGTCCCGCAGCTGTTATGCTTCTTTCTCTTTTCGCGCGGTTTTTATTTTCAGGGTTTTCAGGAATTCCTTGTGTTCATCGCTTACGCGGAAGCTTTCCGCAGCCTTCTGTATGGCTTTATTGTGGGTCCAGGCATCCAGCCTTCTTTTTTCCAGAAAAGGCAGCACCGCGTCATACTGCTTTGCCAGCGCCGTGGCAAAATACCAGGCCCGCATCATATTGACGTAATACTCCTCCGATCTGACAGCGGAAACCATTTCCGGAAAGGCAGGATCAAAGGCCTCATCAAGGAAATGCTCCATCAGCATGCCGACAGCGAACCGGACGGTGTAGGTTTCCCCGGAAGCAAGCCACTGTTTAATCTGCCCGATCAGTTCTTTTTTGTGTTTCCTGAACACCTTCGGGGACATCTGGTCGCAGGTCGCCCAGTTGTCTGTAAACGGCAGGAAACGGCAAACCTCTTCCATGCATGCGGCATAGTCCCGGATGCCTGAAATAATGAACGCATGCAGCTGATTTTCGTCAAAATACCGGTGCGGCAGGCTGTGCAGGAAATCAGGAATGTCCTCCCTTTTCGCCAGCTCCTTCGCATAGCTTCGGAGCGCGGGCGTCCTCACGCCGATCACCGTTTCCAGGTCAACGGAAGGTATCAGCTTTACCTGGAATTCCCGGTATTTCTTATCCTGCAGCCGGAACAGCTTCTGCGTGATTTCATCTGTGATCATTTTTACTCAGTCTGCCTTTCCGTTAATACTGCCTGTCCCAGTAAGGGAAGGCGGAAAAGACATAACTGCCGTCCTCATTTCTTTCCACCGGGAACTCCAGCTCCTCCCTTAAGGAATATCTGTATTTTTCATCCTCCGGGGAAGCCTTCATTACTTCAACGATGACCGTATACCGGCCGTCATCCTCTTTGCGTACGTCTTTTACATAGCCGTTGCCGTACAATGCGTTGTTCTCCACTTTGACAGCCGGCACATAGAGTATGTTGTTCCGGACAATGAGGTCTCCTTCTTCCTCCATTTTGTTCATCAGGTAATCGGTGAATTCTTCGGTAAAATACTGAAGGAACAGCTCCCTTAAGCCTTCCTCGTTCCTGGGGCTCTGGCGTTCATAGGAAGCAAATGCGGAATCGTAAACCCGGCCGTTTTCCTCAATCTGCGTCCTGCCGGAGGGATACTCCTCCGCCAGGAAGATATTCAGCCACAGGCTCCTGGCTTTGTCGAACAGATCCCGGGCATCGGACATATACAGTTTCCCGCCGCTTTCCGGCTCAAAGATGAGGCCGTTCAATCCCTTGATGCTTTCCACGATCACCGGGATATCTTCCGGCAGCTCCGCGGCAATGTTCTCGCCTTCTGCGGAGGAAATGTTGCCGGGGTAGGGATCGTAATTGCGTACGGTCACATAATAACGGACTTCGCCGTCTTCCGTCAGCAGGCCTGCCCGGATGTCGTCCTCGGAATATGCTTCATAGCCGTAAGACGAAACGTCGACGGACAGCAGGGACACTTCTTTGTCCCCCTCCTGCAGATAGAAGCCGGTATACTCGGGCTGGTATCGGATTTTTACCGTATCCACCCAGCTTTCCGGCAGCTCCAGTGAATAATTCACATTTTCAAAATCCGCGGACCGCACGGTATCCATACAGATAGTATCCTTAAAAAAGATGCTGAAGCCGTAAAAGCCGTCGGGCCAGGCGTTGCTGCCGTAGGCGTGCAGAGTGCTGCCGTCTTCCCTTGTAATATCCAGCGAGAATCCTTCGCCGTCCAGCACGTCGGAAGCGGATTCACTGAAGCCGTCCCAGGAAGCGGCATTGCACGCCGTAAGTTCCTTGCAGATGGCTTCCTTCACGGTACTGTCCACGGTGAATTCCCGGTAAATGTAGTTTTCATCCACATATTTGCCGTCTTTATACCGCGACAAGGCCACATAGGCTCTTAAAATCACATTTTCCCCGTCGGTTTCCGCTTCATAGACGTAATCTTCCGCCGTACAGTAATTCCAGGAAATCCGGATGGACTTAAAATCAAAACTTTCTGCTGCCACGCTGCTTCCTCCTTCCGTTTGCGAAGACTGTTCCGAAGAAACAGCCGTGCTGCCTGTTTCACTGCTTATGCTGTTTTCTTCCCCGCCGCCGGTGCAGGCTGCAAAGCCGAAAGAAGCTGCCAGTAAAACTGCGGTAAATATGGTTTTTCCTTTCATGTTTTCCTCCGCCGTTTTTTTTATCGAAAATAAACGGATGCTGTTGCATATCCTGAAGTCGTTTCTTCCTGATTGTCATCATACATGATTCCTGTTCTTTTCGCAACGAGATCCGCTTTACAAAATACCGGTATAAGGCTTATCCTTATTTATAGCCGGACTGTGCTTAAAGCCTGCCGGCGGATAAGGAAACCTAAACGATGTCTTACCGTATTTACCTGAAGAAAAAAGAAGACAAGCGCATCCGCGCCGGCCATCCCTGGGTCTACGCCAATGAGGTGGAACGTATCGAGGGCGAGGGCGGAAACGGCGACGTGGCTGCCGTCTACGACCACACCGGCATTTTCCTGGGAAAAGGCTATATCAACCACCTGTCGAAAATCCTGGTGCGGCTTTTCATGGACAAAAATGAGGAAGACGGACCGGAACTTATCAAAACGCGGATTGAAAATGCCTTCGCGTACAGGAAAAGGCTGGGCTATGAAAACTGCTGCCGGGTTGTATTTTCCGAATCCGACCGTCTGCCCGGTCTTGTCGTTGACAAATACGCGGACGTATTCTGCATCCAGGTGCTGACCCTGGGCATGGACAGGCGCAAAGACTGGATTATTTCCGCCCTTGCGGAGCTGTTCTCCCCGAAGGGCATCTATGAAAGAAGCGATGCGGAGGTGCGGAAAAAAGAAGGGCTTAAGCCCTTCAAAGGTCCGGTGTACGGGGATTTCGATCCCCGGGTGGTTATTACCGAAAACGGCCTTTCCATGACCGCGGATCTGGAAAACGGCCAGAAAACCGGTTATTTCCTCGATCAGAAGGAAAACCGGCTGGCCTTAAGGCGGTATGTGAAGGACGCGGACGTGCTGGACTGCTTCTGCAACGTGGGCGGTTTCTCCGTCAATGCAGCCGCAGGAGGCGCGTCATCGGTGACTGCAGTGGACGTGTCGGAGCGTGCCTTGGCCGACGTGCGGGAAAACGCCGCGCTGAACGGCTTTGCGGACATTATTCACACGGAAAAGGGTGACGTCTTCGAAGTGCTTCGTGCGTACCGTAAGGAAGGCCGGACCTTTGACGTGGTGGTTCTGGATCCGCCCGCCTTCTGCAAATCTGCTGCAGAAGTGCCCAAAGCCTACGCCGGCTACAAGGACATCAACATCCTGGGCATGAAGCTGGTAAATCCCGGCGGGTTCCTGGCAACGGCCTCCTGCTCCCACTACATGACCCAGCCCCTTTTTGAAAAAATGCTGAAAGAAGCCGCCCGGGACGCAGGCAAAACCTGCAGGGTCGCGGAAATCCGTACCCAGGCCCCGGACCATGCCGCCCTTCTGGCATCGGACGAAACCACCTATCTGAAATTTTACGTGCTGCAGGTGCTGTAGACCGTATCCTGTCCGCACGGAAATGTGTATTTGGTTAAGAACGGGAAGTGAAAAAAATGAACAAGAAATACATTATGGTCATTGCGGCAGGCAGCGGCATGATCTGCAGCTGCCTTGCCATGGGTATGAACCTTCCGGGACTGTTCTTCTCCCCCATTGCCGCAGAACTGGGAACCGGCCGGGGCAACGTCGCCATGACCGGAACCATTTTCAACATACTGCTGGCGGTCTTCGGCCTTATGGTGCCGGCAATCCTGAACAGGCTGGGCCTTCGGAAGACGGTGCTGATGGGAACGATCCTCCTGGTTGCCGTAACCTGCACCCTCCCCTTATGCAGGAGTCTTCTGCCCATGTACCTGCTGCACGCCGTCCGCGGCTTTGCCTCCGCCATGATGGGCACGGTTCCGGTAACCATGATGCTGAACTTCTGGTTCCGCAAAAAAACCGCCCTGATTACCAGTATCACCATGTGCTTTTCGGGGCTTTTGAGCGCGGCGCTTTCCCCGGTGATAACGGGCATCATCGCCTCCTTCGGATGGCGTATGGGCTATTATTTCTGCGCGCTGGTCATTTTCCTTCTGAACTGTCCGGCGATATTCCTGCCCATTGCCTTAAGGCCCGAAGAGGTCGGTTTTGAGCCTTACGGCATGGAGGCGGCAGCTGTTCAGAAGGCCGAAACCGATCGTTCCCTGCCGATCATGGTCCTGCCGGTCATCCTCATGCTGATTTTCAATTTCGCCGTCAGTTACATCACCGCCTATGCGCAGCACCTGCCCGCCATCGCCGAGTCCAGAAGCCTGGCTTTTGCCGGCGCAATGATGCTTTCCGTCTGCATGGTGGTCAACACCTCCGCCAAGCTGGTTTTCGGCATCGTGGCAAACGGGCTGGGGGCTCCCAGAGCGTCATACCTGTATATTGCGGGAAACTTTATCGGCGCAATCCTGCTGCTTAAAGCGGGAGGCCTGGGGGGAATGACCGCCGGTGCGGCCCTTCTGGGGCTTTCCTATTCCCTGCCCACCATAGCCGCCGCGTCGCTTACCCGGGAGGTTTTCGGCGTGGAAAATTACGGCAGGGTGTATCCGAAGATATCCCTGTGCGGCACCGTGGCCATGGCGGCCGGCACCTCGCTTACGGGCTATATTTATGATTTTACCGGAAATTATACCGCTGCGCTGATTCTTCTGGCGGCAATGGCCGTCGCCGCATTCTTAAGTTCTTATCTCGCCCTGAATTACCGGAAGAAACAGTCGGTCTGATATTCATCCGGACAGATGGTTTAAAAAATACGGAAACGGCATCACTATGTTTGTGAAATGAATAAGGAGAAGAAGGAAATGAAAAAACTGCATGTTTATCCGGGCGTATGCGGCCTGGACACCGTCATAACCGCCGAAACCAATGAGGATGAGGAAATCGTCCTGGACATCCGGTCCAAATGCCCCGCCGTCATGAAGCTGGCAGAAGAGCTGAAAGAGCCGCTGGATGCCTACAGCATTTGCTTTTCCAAACCCGGTTCGGGTGAAATCTATGAAAAAGCCGCCAAATGCCTGATTCACGGCGCCTGTCCGACAGCCGCCGGCATCGTCAAATGCATCGAAGCGGAGGCCGGCCTTGCCCTGGCCAAGGATGTTTCCATGGTCTTTGAATAAGTCCCCGAACAATCGAAAGTATGTCTGCACACCAAAAAGGCAGAAGAAACCGGATGAGCTTTCCGGTTGCTTCTGCCTTTTGTCAGTCTTTACAGAGCGGAATATACGATATTCCGGATTCTGGGATGGATGTAGTTTTCCTGGTTGGGCATGGACTGGTGTCCGTAAACGATGGTGATTTTCTCCACCGGGTCCATCAGGACCCAGGTGCCGAAGCCGCCGGTCCAGCCGAATTCGCCGACGGAGGAATTGCTTCCCGCAGCCGGATACATCTGGGTGCGCAGGCCTAAACCGTAGCCGTAGCCTGCATGGTAGGCATTTTCGAAATCGTTCTTCCTGATGTCCTCGGGCAGACGGTTCATGGCCATAAGCCTGATGGTGTGATCATTTAACAGACGCACGCCGTTCCACTCGCCCAAAGTCATGCAGCGGGCGAACCTGCTGTAGTCCTCCAGCGTGCCGAACAGGCCGCCGCAGGCGGATTCGAAATCCGACGCGTAGAAGATGTCGGGAAGCCTGGTGGGCCTGCGGCCTTCCTCGGAAAGCCCGTACATAACCGCCACCCGGTCCTGCTTCTCTTCCGGAACGAAGAAATAGCAGTCCTTCATGCCCAGCGGGTCGAAGATGTTTTCCTTCAGGTATTCGCCGAAGGTTTTCCCGGTCAGGATTTCCAGCAATGCGGCCAGGATATCATGCCCCTGTCCGTAGTAATAATGGGTGCCGGGGTCGAAGGAGCCGGGGGTGCGGCCCGCCAGCTTCGCATATTCCCTTAAATTGTATTTACCCTGCGCCAGAAGTTCGTTCGTGCCTTTTAAGAGGTCCTGGCATGTGGGCTCCGGACGGTCCCAGTTCACCGGAATGCCGCAGGTCATATCGAAAAGGTTTCCGATGGTCATCGTGGTCTTCGCCGGACGGACAAAAAGCTCGCCCTTACCGTTGCGGTCATAAACCATCCGGTTTTTAAATTCCGGAATGTAATCTTCCACCGGATCGGTCAGAAGAAACAGCCCTTTTTCGTAAAGCTGCATGACGGCAGTCACCGCGATGCATTTGGTCATGGAAGCCAGCTGGCAGATGGTATCCGGGGTAAAGGGGAGTTTGTTCTCCTCATCCCGGTAGCCGAGGAAACGGTCATAGACACACTCTTCGCCTTTGTATACGCGAAGTCCCGCGCCGGCCGGCCATGGTCCTTCCTTACCGACAAACGATTCCAGAAATGTGTCCAGATTATTCAGTGTACCCATAAGATTCTCCTTTCGCAACTTATATTTCTTTACAGTTCCCTTATTCTTCCTGCAATTGCTCACTTTCTGTCTGCTCTTCACCAGCATTACCGGTTTTTTCCACCGTTTCCTTCAGTATTTCCTCCCGCAGCCTTGTCAGCCAGTCTGAGAATTTTACTTCATCAAACGCATAGGTTTTATTCAATTCATATTCGATTTCAGACCAGGTATCAAGAGGTGATTCATTGTGCTGTATCACGGCTTCCAGTTTATCAAGGGCTTTATACAATTGCGCTTCTTTTGTCGTCCGGGCATTCATTTCTTCATAGAGTGCAGACAGGTCCGCTGACAATTCCTGCGGCATCGACGCCACCCATGTGTTTCCGGCCTGCGGGCTCAAATCGATGGTGATAATATCATTTTCGCAGATTTTCCTTTCCGGATCTTCTCTTCGCACAAATGCCGGATATCGGTCAGATACATACCCGGAACAATCTCCGATTTTATATATTCAATTGTGTCCTTTGCAATCTGCTGGACCTGTGCGTATTTCAAAACTGAATTATCCTTTTCTTTCGGTATTTGTACTGTCATTATGTGATAACAAAGCGGTTTTTGCAATACAGTTGTCTATTGACTTTCAGTATATTTTTGACTAATATCGAATCGTATTCGGAATTAGTCGAAATGGAGGGCTTCCGTATGTATATTAAACGGGCTATTGAAGAAATTCTTGTTTCCAATTTCAGGAAATCGAAAGCGCTTGCCGTCACCGGGGCGCGTCAGGTTGGCAAAACGACAACTACAAAGCATCTGTATCCCGAAACACAGAGGATTAACATGAAGGACGGGCGGCTTCTTGCCGCGGCTGCAGATGATCCGCACTCCTTTCTTGACGGCTTTGGGACACCGCTTTTTATTGATGAAGTTCAAAATGCTCCTTTCCTTCTCAATGAGGCCAAGGTTATTCTGGACGAGACAAATACAAAAAGCAACTATATCTTTTCAGGTTCACAGAAATGGGAATTAATGAAAGGCTTATCCGAATCATTGGCCGGGTCTGTTTCCATTCTTGAAATGACAACCTTGTCCATGCGGGAATTGAAAGGAACAGACTTCAATATGCCCTTTTCATTAACGGAGGATTATCTCAATGCGCGGAGCCGCAACTTGAAAAAATACGACAATATCTGGACTTATATCCATAATGGATTTTATCCGGAACTGTATGATGACGACCCAAGGGACTGGAATTCTTATTACAGGGATTATATCGCGACTTATCTGGAAAAGGATGTTTATGATATTCTGAAAGTCAAAGATTCCAACACGTTTTACCGTTTCCTTGTTTCTGTGGCCGCGAGAACCGGAAGCGTGCTGAACTATTCCAATATAGCGAATGACATCGGCACGGACAGCGAAACGGTTAAAAGCTGGCTTGGCGTCCTGGAAAAGACCGGCATTGTATATCTTCTTCAGCCTTATTTCAACTCCCATCTGTCCAGGGCAATAAAAACGCCTAAAATCTATATGCGTGATACAGGGCTGGCGGCTTACCTGACCAACTGGACAACAACGGAGCAACTAAGGGACGGCGCCATGAACGGGGCGTTTTTCGAAACATTTATCATCAATGAAATTATCAAATCTTATATTAATGCCGGAAAGGACTATACCAGATACGTTTATTATTACCGGGGAAAAGACAAAAAAAAGAAGAATGGTGAAAGCGAAGAAAATGAAATTGATTTTATCATTGAAGAAAACAACACCCTTTTCCCCATCGAAATCAAAAAGAACAGCACGGTAAAAGCCGATATGGCTTCTTCCTTCCCTGTTCTTGACAAAGACATTGAAAAAAAGCGCGGCACCGGGGCGATCATATGTACAGGCGATTATAAAATCAAGCTGAGGGACAATCTGTACGCGTTGCCTGTTGAGTATATATGATCGCATGAATACCCTGATTTCTTCCTTTGTTTGAGGTTCCAAAACGGAACCTCAACCCGTCATATTCCTGCTTGTATTGTACCCCTTCCTCTTCTGCGCCTGTTCCACCAGGGTAATTCCTTCTTCGAAGGCAGCGGGCAGGTATTGATTCTCCAGCGTTTTGTCTTTGTTCTCCAGCTTTTTGATTTCTTCCCAGCGGGCATGCTCTTCTTCCGCACTGTCCACCTTTTCATCCCCGAACACATGGGGATGCCTGCGGATCATCTTATCGCTGACCGCGGCAATCACGTCATCCATGGTAAAAAGCCCTTCCTCGGACGCAATCTGCGCCTGGATAACCACCTGCAGAAGCAAATCTCCCAGCTCCTCCTTCAGGTTGTCAGAATTGCCGGTTTCCGTCAGGATGTTAATGCCGCAGACCGCCTCGCAGGCTTCCTCTATGATTTCCGGCTTTAAGGATTCATGGGTCTGCTGCCTGTCCCAGGGGCAGCCGTCTTCCGCCCTGAGCCTTTCCACAATGGCTTTGAATTTTTCGAATTCCGTCATTTAAGCTTCTCCTGCTTTTTCCTTGCTGCTTACCAGGTTCTTCGCCCAGGTCCCCCTCTTTACGATTACAAGCCCCAGTATGACACGGATGAGGTCCGCCACCTTTTCAATGGCGAAAATGGCGATGACCGTCAGAACCGAATACCTGGTCAGACAGAAGACCAGGGGCAGGGAAATCACAATAGTGAAACAGGCGTCAAAAAAGAAGGTAATCAGGGTTTTTCCGCCGCAGCGGATTGTAAAGTACAAAGAATGATACAGTGCGCCGATGGGCAGATGGAAAGCGTTGATCCGCAGCATCATCATGGCCATTTCCCGGATATCCATGGAGGTATTGTACAGAAGCGGTATTTTCGGTGCCACAAGATACATGACAACACCGATGCCAACGTGCAGTACAAAGGTGAAAAACAGAAGCTTTCTGTCCGTATCGATGGCCTCTTCTATCCTGCCGGCTCCCAGCTGCTGCCCTACCAGGACGGATATGGCCGCACCCATGGACATGTTGATGACCAGGAAAATGGTCACCGCCGTATTGGTGATATTCATGGCGGCCACGACTTCCAGCCCGCGGGTGGAATAGCTCTGGTTGATCATGGTAATACCTAAAGAGAACAGCACCTCATTTAAGATAAGCGGCGCGCCGGTTTTGATGATTTTCTTCAGCAGACTTCCGGGAATATAGAATTTGCTGTACACTTCCTTCACGAACTGATACCGGTTGGACCGCACGTGGGCGAAAATGACGATAATCGCGCATTCCACATACCTGGAAATGACCGTGGCAATCGCCGCGCCGATAACACCTAAGCGCGGGAAGCCCAGCTTGCCGAAAATCAGCAGGTAATTGAAGGTCATGTTGATGAGGATGGCGATTACGCTGGCGATCATGGGCACTACGGTCTCCCCTGCCTCACGCAGGGTGGAGCTGTAGGCGTTCACCAGGGCAAAGGGCACGAAGCCGATAAGCATCACCTTCATATAATCCTGTGCGCTGGCCAGGGTTTCCGCCACACCGCCGCTGCCGGTGGTATCGGTCAGGAAGAGCATGATAAGCCTGTCCCCGGCGAAAATCAGGATCAGGATGCCTGCCAGGGCCACCAGCACGCATACCAGGATTTTGAAGCGGAAGCACCGCCTTACGCCTTCCGTATCCCCGTTTCCGTAATACTGGGCGCCGTAAATAGACCCGGCGGAAACGATGCCGAACATGGTAATGAAGATAACCATGGACAGCTGGTTTACCACGGATACGCTGGTAATAGCCACCGTTCCGACCCGGCCCACCATGATATTGTCGATAAGGGTGACGAAGTTTGTCACCGCGCTTTGTATGATAATCGGGATTACCAGGGTCAGCAGCCTTCTGTAGAAAGCCGCATCACCGATAAATTTGTGTTTTGTTCCTGTCATTATGTCAACCTTTATGTGCTTTCTTGTATGTCCTGATTTCTTTTATGCCGTTCCGGCCTTCCGCTTTTTTAACTGAACGAAAGCAGGAAGTCCATGGTCCGTCTGGCCGCTTTCTTCGAAGCGTGGCCGTTGAACCCGTGTCCGCCGCCGGAAATCATTTCCAGCCGCGCATTTGCATAATAATTCTCCGCCAGATCCTTCGAGCTTTCCGGCGGCACAACGATATCCTTATTGCCCTGGACCAGAAGCACCGGCCTGTCATAGCCTTTGATTTCCGCGTAAATATCCGTCTTCAGGGCATCATCCGTGTAGATTTGCCCCAGAGGCACATCCCACAGTTCGGTCATGTCCGGCTCGCCCGCGTCCCGCATTTCCTGCGCATGCTTCCCGATACCGATGGCCGGGTACCACAGCACCAGGCCCGCGCAGGTTTCCGGATGTCTGGCAGCCGCCAGTGCCGCCACATAACCGCCCTGGCTTTCACCGCCCGCAAAAAGCTTTTCCGCATCTGCCTGCGGCATGGTTTTTACCCTGTCAAGCACCGCCAGAAGATCGTCTTCCTCCGTAACCACCGACATTTCCGTCGTGCTGCCGTCACTGGTGCTTAAAAGGCCGCCGCCGCAGAAATCGAACAGAACAATGCCCAGGCCGTTTTCCGCAAAAAGAGGACCGTAATGGGCCAGCTCCTGCCAGTTGCTGCCGAAACCGTGGCCGAAAACCAGCGTCGTATATTTACCCGTCTCCCCGGGGAAGAAGAACCGCCCCCGGACGGTGTATCCTTTGGAATTGGTACAGGAAAAATCACCGGAATACATCCCGCCTGTCTCCTTTGAATTGTTTATTTATGTTTCGCATCCGTCATACCGCACGTAATAAAGTATTATACCCGATAATACGCAAGTTGAAAAGGGGAGAAAAGGTGGTATAATGAATTGCGTAAAATATTCATGTCGTTTTATTTGAGTAACTGACCGCGGTAAACGCGGCAGACACGGAGGATAAAGGATGCAGCCTGTCAGAAAAGAACTCTACTGTGATTTATGTATTGTCGGCGGCGGCGTGGGCGGCTGCGCAGCGGCCATAGAAGCGGCCCGCAAGGGGCTTCATGTAATTCTTGTGGAAAAAGGCGTTTCCTTAGGCGGCCTGGCCACCAACGGCTATGTGCCCCAGATCGCCGGCGGCACCGAAGGCATCTGCCTGGAATTCGCCAAAGAGTTGGAAAAACGCGGACATTTAAGGAAGCTGAAAGTCCCGGGCGGCCCGGAAGAAGGCTTCTACCGGAATTCCAGCTTTGAACCGGAACACGGCAAATTCGTCCTGGAAGACATGCTCATGAGCGCAGGCGCCAGAGTCCTTTATGACGCCACCTGTTTTGACGTGGATATGGACGGCGAAATCATCAGGGAAGCCTTCTTCCACACCAAGGGCGGTGTAATGGGCATCAAGGCGGAAATGTATATCGACGCCACTGGCGATGCGGACGTGGCCGCCATGGCCAATGTTCCCTGTGAGATCGGCGGCCAGGATTTCGCAGGACTCAACATTTCCTCCACCTTAGGCTCCCGCTGGTCCGGCGCGAACCTGACCAGATATTATGAGGAAGACAGGAAATACCGCAAAAAACAGGCCGACGAAGGCGCAAAGGAAGTTCATCCTTTAATCTATGATCTGGAATGTCAGTGGATTGAAGAAGGGAAACTGGTCCGCCATGTGGCCAATAAATTCTCCGGCTTCTTCGCCGTCATCATCCCGCCCACAACCCTGGACAACGCGGATTTTGCCACATTCTCCTTCCACAGTTATTACTGTCATAATACGGACTGCGAGGACATCACCCGCCAGGTGCTGGAGCAGCACCAGCTGATGAAGGGCTTTGAGGAATTCTTAAGAAATGCGGTTCCCGGCTTTGAAAACGTCCGTCTTGTGGGTACCGGATCGCTTCCGGGCGCAAGGGAATCCCGCCGGATTTACGGTGAATACATGCTGAAAGCCGCGGATGTCTGCTGCGGCACCAAATTCGGGGACGGCATTGCCCGGTTCCCGGAAATGCTGGATACCCACCATCCCACCAACAGCGACCTGGTGTTCATGCGTCATTTTCATATGAAGGAACCGAAAGGCAGCGCGGTTACCCTGCAAGGCTTCGACCCGGCGTATATGCACCCGCTCGGACATCCGGAGGGCGTCCAGGTGCGTCCCTCACCCGCGGACTGGTGTGATATCCCCTACCGCAGCATTGTGCCGAAGGTCTGCGACAACCTGTTCGTTGTAGGACGCTGCTGTTCCGCGGAATTCCACGCCAACGGCGCCATGCGGATTATCGGCCCGTCCATGGGAACCGGCCATGCGGCAGGGCTCGCGTCCTATGTGGCCATTTCCGAGAAGGTACGCCCGCGGGATATAGACGGCAGGGTAATCCGTCAGATGCTGATAGCGGAAGGCGTTCCGCTGGACCAGCCCACCGACGAATTCTGGGAGTTCACCAGAAAACAAGCCGAAGAAGGCGAATTCTTTATCAATCCCGGCGATGCCATCAGCACCCGGCCGAAGAAGAATTAATATTCAGGACGGCAGACGAATATACGAAAAACGTCAGCTGCCCACCTGCCAGGGCAGGTGGGCAGCTGACTATTTATGTTTTTTCTTTTTCGGAACAGGCAGCTCGTCATACATGGCTTCAAAAAGCTCCCGCAGGAACTCCCTGTTCTCCACATTATCAACAAGCAGCATTTCTTTTGCTCCTTCATACGGCAGGTCCTTATCCGCATCCGGCATCCTGGCAGCTGCTGCCTTCACCGATTTGACGAGGAACCGGTCATCATAAATGCCTCCGACCACCTTGTCACGATAATAGATAATGTACTCCCCCATCATGGCACGAACTGATATGCCGTTCAGCTCAGAAAGCTGATCCAGAATATATGCCAGGTACGCTTTGCTTGAAGCCATATAATTCTCCTTTCGCGAATTGCTCCTTTTTCCAGACCGGCCTCATCGATTATTTCATTTTCCAGTTTTCCGCCGTTCCCGATGATCGTCCGCCGCGAAGCTTCAAACTGTTTTTCATTTCATTCCCGTACATCTGATGCTCCTTATCAAATCAGGCTTCACAGCGGCACAATCTCCAGGATATCGTCCATGGGGATATTGGTGCCGTCTTCCAGCACCACCAGCTGGAGCACGCTGTCTATGTCTTTTATCCGGCCGGAAACGTTAAGATATGCGCCGCCGGTCTTCCTCGCGTCCGGCAGGAAATACAGGATTTCCGCCTCCGGCAGTTCCTTGATGCGCGCAGCCAGCTTCTGCAAAGCCCGGTCAATTTCCTCTTTCATGCTCTCGTCCGGAATTACCTTCTCAAAGGTAAGCCGGCCTTCCTCGGCGATGGCCGCGCCGTGCCCGTTCAGGGCCGCGAAAGGCGCAAACTGGGCTGCCCGGTCGTGGTTTGACATCTGCGGGTGCCTGGAAGACTTTTCGTACGGCAGGTTTATGATGTCATCATATCTGCTCATGCCTTGTGTCCTCCGATCTGTTTGTTTCTCTCCCGGGCTGTGCCGCCTTCCAGGAAGTTCATCCCCTTCAGGATGGCGTTCTTGCCGAACCGCTTCTGGATTTCCAGCACCGCCTTCTGGCGGTTTTTCTCCCTTTCCAGCTTCTGCTTCTCTTCCTCTTCCTTTTCGTAATCGGTGAAGAGGCTCATCTGTTCGTACTGCGGTTCCTCTTCCGCCTTCCCCTCGAACGACAGGTTCATGGCGGAAATATTGATACGCCTTACGGTAAGGCTCCTGTCCATGATTTCATCGAAGAGCTTTGTGGCTGCATCCATGATAAGCCGGGTGGAAGAAGTGCTTTTGCCTAAGTTTACCGAACCGTGGGCGCTTTTTGGCACCAGCCGGCCGTAATAATCCGCAGCGATTTCCCCCTTATACCGCTTCATGGCTTCCTCGTCCTTCAGGTTGGACATGTCGTAGCCCACGTGCAGCACAATCTGATCAGTGGTCACGCCTTTGTCCACCATGTCCAGCACCAGGGAATCCGCCATCTCCCGCATGACCAGCCGGGCTTCTTCAAAGGCATAAGGCCTGGTCAGCACCTGGCCGGAGCTTAAGCTGTTGCTTTCCGGCCGGTAAGACTTGATATCCGCCATGGTGCAGCTTTCATAGCCCCAGGCATGGTCAATCAGAAGCTCCGCATTGATGCCGAAGAGCTTATACAGCAAATCCTCATCCGCCAGGGAGCACCTTGCCACGTCGCCCATGGTAAACATGCCTGCCGACGCCAGCCTTTTTGCATAGCCCCGGCCAATCCGCCAGAAATCCGTCAGAGGCGTATGATCCCACAGAAGCTTCCGGTAGCTCATCTCGTCCAGTTCGGCAATACGCACGCCGTTCTCGTCCGCGGGCATCCTTTTCGCCACAATGTCCATGGCGATTTTGCATAAATAAAGGTTTGTGCCGACGCCGGCAGTGGCGGTAATACCGGTCACACCCACAACCTCACGCACCAGCATCATGGCAAATTCCCTGGCGGTCATCTTCGCCGCCGCCAGGTAATCCGTCACGTCGATAAACACCTCGTCGATGGAATAGACGTGCACGTCCTCCGGCGCCACGTATTTCATGTAAATGCCGTAAATTTTCGTGCTAGATTTGATATAATGGGCCATTCTGGGCGGCGCAATAATCATTTCCAGCTCCAGGCCGGGGTCTGCTGCCAGCTCGTCCGCGTCATCGGAAGCGCCGGTAAACTGTCCGCCCGGGGCTTTCGCCAGTCTGGCCTTGTTGATTTCACGTACTTTCTGCAGGAGTTCGAAAAGTCTCGGTCTTCCGGGAATGCCGTAGCTTTTCAGGGCAGGCGAAACAGCCAGGCAGATGGTTTTATCTGTCCGGCTCGCGTCCGCAACCACCAGGTTTGTCTTTAAGGGGTCCCTGCCCCGCTCCACACATTCCACCGACGCATAGAAGGATTTCAGGTCGATGGCCACGTACTGTCTTTCATTTCCGGCCATTTTAAACTGCTCCCGGGCGTTCGTTTCCATATTTTTTCCCTTGAATGAAAAACTAATCCTCGACTGAAATATCGCCTAGTAACATAGCGGCCGTTCTAAAGGCTCTCAGCGCGTTTAAACAGGGTGCCTTTCCCCGAAAAACGTGCTATAATGGTCACATTCCCGATTGCAGTGTAAT
>JAFRGL010000015.1 GCA_017433825.1 Eubacterium sp.
AGGGAGGGCTTTACATAAGCAAGATCTCCTCACCCGGCCTCACCAAGTTCGGCCACCCTCCCCCAGGGGAGGGCTTTACATAAGCAAGATCTCCTCACCCGGCCTCACAAAGTTCGGCCACCCTCCCCCAAGGGAGGGCTTTACATAAGCAAGATCTCCTCACCCGGCCTCACAAAGTTCGGCCACCCTCCCCCAGGGGAGGGCTTTTTACATCGCAATCCTCAAGACAGCGCGGGAGAGGTCGGAGAGGGTGCTGCAGGGAATCATCTGGCAGATGCCGGAAATCCGGCCGATGGACCGGACGTAATCCCATTTGCGCTCCGGGATGGGGTTCAGCCAGATGATATTTCCGGAAAGCCGCTTCGCCCCGGCCAGCAGCTGCTCAGTCTCGCTCACATTGACGGTTTTGGTATCCGACAGGATGATCAGCATGGAAGAGCCGTTTAAAACAGGAGGCTTCAGGGTCAGCAGCTGGGAGAGGGCATGGGCCAGATTGGTGCCGCGGCCGAACAGCCCGGTGGCCTTCACCTGCTTTCTGAAGGTTTCCGTATTGACCAGCGCGCTGCGGTCTATTTCCGCCAGCTCCTCCGAGAAAATAAACGTCCGGGAGCTTTCCGAAACCGTGGAAAGCTGCTGGATGAATTCCAGGGCAAATGCGGAAAACTGCATCATGGACCCGGAAACATCGCACAGCAGTACCAGCTTTTTGCGCCGTTTATGCCGGCGTTTGTACGCCAGCCGGTAAAAGCTGCCGCCGGTTTCCAGCCCCTTGCGGATGGTCCGCTTGAAATCCAGCTTGCCCGCGCGTCCGCTGCGGGCATTTCTCGCCTGAATCTCCCCGTTGAGCATTTTGCCCAGGCGGGCAATCAGCGCCGTGGCCTTCGGAATATCATTTTCCTTAAAATCAGAAATATCCCGGTAGAGCATTTCCAGTTCGGGGTCGTCGAAAGCCTCCGCATGGGCGGCCGCGTCCTCCATGGCCAGCTGCTGTTCCAGGATGGATTTCATAAAAACGGATTTGATAAAGCCGGCATACAGCTCCGGTGAACGGTCGATATCATCCCGGAAACGGTCTTTAATCTGCCGCAGGCGTTCCCGGACTTCCTCCGGCATGCGCACGTAGGTATCCCGCAGGGATTCGTCCAGGTCCATGGGCTTGCCGTTGTAGGTCAGATCCTGCTCCGCCGCGGCCAGCTGCTTCTCGTATTCCTCGCGGGCAGCCCGTTCCGCCTCTTCGATGGCCTTTTTCTGCTCCGCGGTAACAAAATACAGGTCAAAGCTTCTGTCGAAAATCTCCTGGTCGCTCTGGCTTTTGGCAAAAAGGGCGCGCAGGGTGTTTTTCACCCGTTCCCGATCGGTAAAATCCGTATCGGACAAAAGCTTTGCCGCGTCCGCCGTCTCGGAAAGGCCCACCAAAAGACCCCGGCTCCTTAAGAGCCGGGCAAAGTCAGAAATTCGTTCCAGATAGATGCTTACTGAATCACTCATGATGGTGGAGATGGCTTTCCGCGGCGTTTCCGTGGTGGTGGTGACCGTCATGGCTGCCTTCCGCGGCGTTTCCGTGGTGGTGATGGTGGCCGGCGTGGTCATGCCCGCAGTCTCCTCCGCAGTCACATTCGTCCATGAGGGTGGAAATTTCCTCCAGGTCCTCGTTGTTTTTTAAAACAAAGCCCTTCGTCTGCTCCAGCGCATCCGCCGTAAGCTCGGTAATGCCCAAAGCCTCCAGGGCGGCCGCCCAGTCCAGGGTTTCCGCGATGGAAGGTTTTTTCAGGATGGCGTCATTTTCGCGCAGCTTATGGACTGCTTCCGCCACCGAGAGCGCCAGTGACGCGTCAAGGCCCGGCATTTTCTTCTGCAGGATGGCCAATTCCTTCTCCACGGAAGGGTAGGGAAGGTACAGATAGGCGCATCTTCTGCGTAAGGCTTCGGACAAAGGCCTTGCCCGGTTGGAGGTTAAAACCACCAGCGGCTGTGTTTTCGCCCTGATGGTGCCGATTTCCGGGATGGTTATCTGCATTTCCGACAGGAGCTCCAGAAGGAAAGCCTCAAATTCCTCGTCGGATTTGTCAATTTCGTCAATCAGAAGCACGGAAGGCACTTCCGAACGGATGGATTTCAAAAGCGGACGCTCCAGCAGGTATTCGTCAGAAAACAGAGACCGGGTGATGTCTTCGTCCCTGTCCCTGTTCATGGACACCTGGATAGCCAGCAGCTGCTTCTGGTAGTTCCACTCGTAGAGTGCCTTGCTCTCGTCCAGGCCTTCGTAGCACTGCAGCCGGATAAGCGGCCGGTCCAGCACGTCGGAAAGCACCTTGGCCACTTCGGTTTTGCCCACACCGGCGGCACCCTCGATAAGAATGGGCCGGCCCAGCTTCAGGGCCACCAGAACCGTGGTGATCAGAATATCGTCATATACGTACGCGGCCTTGTCCAGTCCAGCGCGGAGTTCCTGTTCGGATATCATGGGGTAGCGTTCTCCTTTCGCCTCATCAGTCACCTGCGGTGACAGCTTCCCCGGAGGGGAAGCCATTGCCTCATCCGCCTCATTGCATTCGGCTGAGCCCTCTCCCCGGGAGAGGGTGGCGACATGGCCGCCGGGTGAGGGGGAAGGCTTTATTTCTTCCCGAAATTCTCCTGCTTGCTGCGGCTGATTTCCTCCAGCAGCCGCACCTTGGTGTCATACAGCTTCTGGGAAAGGTCCACGTAAACCTCCTGGGGATTGACCAGACGAAGGGATTCGTCCCAGAGCGTATTTTTCTCCGCGAAGCAGAGCTTCTGGATGTCCATGACGGAAGGTGATTCGTAGCAGCAGATGCCTTTTTTGAAAATCGGTACCAGCAGCTCCCTTAACGTGTAGGTACCGCCCTTGATGAGCGTCTTCTTCCAGGTTGCGTTCGGGTCGAAAATGAGCATATCCTGCGCAGGATCGAAGGTTTCGCCCTCCAGGCAGATAAGGTCCGCGCGGATTTTGCCCGATTTCTTATCATAAATACGGTAAATAATCTTATTTCCGGGATTGGTCACCTTGTCCATGTTCTCGGAAACCTTGATCTTCGGCGTAAATTCGTTTTCGCCTTCCTTTTTAATAGCGGCCATTTTGTATACGCCGCCGAAGGCCGGCCAGTCCGCGGAAGTAATAAGGTTCGTGCCCACGCCCCAGGAATTAATCTTCGCGCCTTGCACCTTCAGGGAGTCGATAAGCTTCTCGTCCAGGTCGCTGGAGGCGGAAATAATCGCGTCGCCGAAACCGGCGGCTTCCAGCATTTCGTAGGCCTTCTTTGACAGATAGGCAAGGTCGCCGGAGTCGATGCGGATGCCGTAGCCCTTCATCGGCATGCCGGCCTCCTTCATTTCCTGAAATACCCGGATGGCATTCGGCACACCGGATTTCAGGACGTCGTAGGTGTCCACCAGAAGGATGTAGGCATTCGGATAAATATTCGCGTAGGTTTTGAAGGCGGTATATTCGTCGTCAAAGCTCATGATCCAGCTGTGGGCGTGGGTGCCCTTGACCGGCACGTCGAACATCTGGCCCGTGAGCACGTTGGAGGTGCCGACACAGCCGCCGATGACCGCGGCCCTGGCGCCGTAGATGCCCGCGTCCGGACCCTGGGCCCGACGGAGGCCGAATTCCATGAGTCCGTCGCCCCTGGCGGCATAAACCACACGGGAGGCCTTGGTGGCAATCAGGGATTCGTGGTTAATCATATTTAAAATGGCGGTTTCCAGAAGCTGGGCCTCCATCACCGGGGCGACAACCTTCAGAAGGGGTTCCCTGGGGAAGACCACCGTGCCTTCGGGAATGGCGTAAATATCGCCGGTGAAATGAAATCCCCTTAAATATTCCAGGAAATCATCCTCGAAAAGGTTCAGTCCCCTTAAATAATCGATGGCGTCCGGCGTGAAATGCAGGTCCCGGACATATTCAATAACCTGATCCAGGCCTGCCGCAATGGCGTAGGCGCCGCCGCTGGGGTTTTTCCTGTAAAAGGCATCAAAAACGACGGTCTTGTGCACGGGATTCTTGAAATATCCCTGCATCATGGTCAGTTCGTATAAGTCTGTTAACAGTGTGAGATTTGATGCACGCATGGCAGATTCTCCTTTTATATACTCTGCCCTCATCCGGCTGAGCCCTCTCCTGGGAGAGGGTGGCGGCCTGGCCGCCGGGTGAGGGGATTCCTCATACGGCCTCATTGCATTCGGCCACCTTCCCCAAAGGGGGAAGGCGGGCCGGGTGAGGCTTACCACCTAATATAACATCTTTCCCGCAAAAAGAAAAGAAAATAAAAATAACACTTGCACTTTTCGGAAGATTCATATATAATCCATTTTGCTGTAAATGATGGGCTATCGCCAAATGGTAAGGCAACGGACTCTGACTCCGTCATTTCCAGGTTCGAATCCTGGTAGCCCAGGTACGACCTCCGGCGGAAAGCCGGAGGTTTTTTATCGGAGGAAACAAATGAGCAGTTTCAGGGCAAAACTGAAGAGGCTGGCAGCGAAAGGCGTCGAAGCGGAACTGGCTTTAAAGCTGAACTATGAGCAGCTGTTCGACCCGATGATTCTTGCGCCGCATACCGAGATAAATAACGAAATATTCGAAGCCATCGACCGCTTCGCGGACCACCAGATTGGCTACGGCAGCCTGAACATTACCATTTTCATTGACCATATCGGGCCTGCCGTCCGGGAAAAGTTCCTGGAAGCTTATCAGGAGCATTATCACGACGTCTTAAGAAAAGCAGTCCATGAAGTACATGTGTGGTATTTCAAGGTCTTTCTGTTCGTAGCCATCAGTGTCGTGGGCCTGATCTTCTGGGCCTACGGACATGTGGGCGACCGGACATCCTCCTTTATCCAGAATATCTGGGCCTTCTCGTCGTGGCAGGTGGGCGGCACCCTCGTGGAGGGCACGTCAACCTGGGATTTCTACCGCCAGGTCAAATACATCCTGGCTGCCGACATAGAATTCAGCGAGCTGAAGCCGAGAGCGTCAAAAACAGCCAAAAAAGTATCCTTATCATAAATACGGAAGCATCAGTAAAAAACCGCAAAACAGTCAAAAATGTGCAGAAACACAGCCGGAAATTCCGGGTTTCTGCACATTTTTTATGCAAAAATTGATTGTTTTATTGACGCCCGCTTTGTTATACTTCATGTAACTATCAGGTAGTGCCACTATATTTTGTAGCAGAGAAGCGGGAAAACTCTGATTATAGTAATGTTATGGAATCATTGCGAAATCATTGAAAAAGTGTGTAAAATCTGCAGGAAAAAAACTTGCTAAAGGCAAGGCAAAGTGGTAATATATGCTTGTATGCTACCCTATAGTTACTGTGGGAAAATAGTAGATTAACGTACGAAAGTGTATAAAAAGACGGTTTAAAGCGTCTTTCCGGACCTGGAGAAAGGAACGGTGTACGGGATCGTAAAGAAATCAGGTTTCCGCGGTTTCAGGAAGCATGACAAGCCCGAGGAAAAACAGATGACAGAGAAAGAACTCCACAGGCTCCGGCGGCAGGATTTGCTCCAGCTTCTGGTTACTCAGACAAAGGAAGGCACGCAGCAGCAGGAAGATATCCAAAAACTGCAGAGCCGCACAGCCGAACTGGAAGCAACCTACGAACGGCTGAAAAACCGGCTGGATGAAAAGGACGCCCAGATAGAACGCCTTAAGGAGAAACTGAACGACAAAGACGCGCTCATCGAGAAGCTTAAAGGCAGACTGGACAAGAAGGACGCCGATATCCGTATCTTACGGGAAGGCGGCATGATCGAGCTGGATGAGGAAGACGGAACCACAAGGCTGGTTACCATGCGTATAGAAGAGCTCTTCAATGTGGCCAGGGCTGCGGCGGAGGAATATTTCCACAGCAAGCAGGACGCCCTGGAAGCCGCGGAAGAACCGGTTAAGCCGGAAGAACCGGAAGAACCTGAAGAGCCGGCGGAACCGGAAGAACCCGAAGAGCCAGCGGAACCGGAAGAAGCTGAAGAACCGGAAGAACCTGAGGAGCCGGCGGAACCGGAAGAACCCGAAGAACCGGAAGAGCCGGAAGCAACCGGAGAACCGGAAGAAGCCGAAGAACCGGAGGAACTGGAAGAACCGGAAGAAGAGCACAAGGAAACCGACAACGGGCAGGAAGCCTGCACAGCAGAAGAAGAGATAACTGAATATGGCAAGTAAAACCGAGAAAGTCCCTTCCATCGAGCTGCTGGAGCAGGAGCTGAACAAGGAAAGACACAAGACGGTCTTCGGCCGGGTGCTGAGGAGCACCGTCTTTTCCCTGGTTGTTGTAGCGGCCGTCGCAGTTATTGTCGCGGTGCTGCTGCTGCCGGTGCTTCAGATTAACGGTACCTCCATGGAACCGACGCTGCAGGAAGGAAATGTTGTGGTCGCGGTCAACAGTAAAAAGTACAAGACCGGCGACGTAATCGCATTTTATTATAACAATAATATCCTTATTAAAAGGGTTATCGCCAGTTCCGGCGAATGGGTTGACATTGACGATGACGGAAACGTGTATGTCAACGGCGTCAAACTGGACGAACCCTACATCAGTGAGAAGGCCCTGGGCGAGACGAATATCAAGCTTCCCTACCAGGTGCCGGACGGACGGTGCTTCGTCATGGGCGATCACCGGGCAACCAGTATAGACAGCCGTAATACGGCGGTAGGCTGTATCAGCAATGATATGGTAATCGGCAGACTCCTCTTGCGGGTCTGGCCGCTGTCCGAGTTTGGGTCCGTGCACTAGCGGTTTTAAGACGGACGCGGCAATCATAAAGCAATAAGAGAAACACAACAAAGTAATTAAGAGGATTTAATCCCAGCAAAGAATAAAGGAAGGAGGCAGCAAGATGGCGGATTTTTTGTCAGATAAATTCAATAAGCTGATGACAACTAAAAAGAACAACAAAAAACGCAATTTGTTCGTGATTATTCTTGCTGTAATCGTAGCAGCCGGGACTGTAGCGGGCGTACACTACAACGGCGTTGCGATGTCACATAAGGACAAAGTTCTGACCTGCTCTGTGGCAGAGTCCGGAACGCCTGTTGCCCATACGCATAACAGCGACTGTTATGACGCGGACGGCAATCTGGTATGCACGCTTCCCGAAGCGGAAGCCCACACCCATACCGAGGACTGCTATGACGAGGAGGGCAATCTCATCTGCGGCATGCAGGAACTGCCTGTGCATGTGCACAGCGATGCCTGCTTCACTACCGTGATCGTGGAAGAGGAGCCTGAACAGGTCGCAGAAGTATCCGAACAGACCCCTGAGGAGACCGCCGAGACTGCGGAAGTATCGACGATACCTGCAGCAGCCGAGGAGGCTATTACAGCAGGTGTGTCCAATCCTGCCGCGGATGTGGAAGATTCCGGCAGCTGGGCTGCCATGTTTGCCGGCATGGTTCTGACAGAGGACTGGGACGTTGATTTCCTGAACATTGCCCTGTCTCAGAGGAACTACACCGAGAGCGGTGCGAACTATGTGTTCGCCGCAAATGGTGAAAAGGCAGGCTATTCCCGTTACGGCGCATGGGCCGGCCATCCCTACGACAAATGGGATGCAGCTTTCGTATCTTTCTGTCTCAACTACGCCAAGATTCCGACAGACAAGATGCCCAGGGCAGCCGAAACAGTTGAATTCTTAAAAGTCCTTACCGAGAAGCAGCTCGTCCGTTCAAAGGATGAGTATGTTCCTGTGCCCGGAGATCTGGTGTTCTTCGACATGGACCAGGATACTGTGGCGGACCGCGTGGTTATCGTTTCCGCGATCAGCCCGGTGGACGATGTCCTCCAGATTGTCGGCGGTGATATCGAGAATACTGTCCGTGAAGAGCAGTATTCCTTTAGTGATGCCCGGATTCTCAGCTACGCCCAGCTTCCGAAGAATCCCGCAAAAGTAAGCCTTCTGGCAGAAAATGACACGGCAGACCTTACCTTCCAGGCCGAAGCCGACGGCATGACTGTCAGTGTATATGCTCCCGAAGGCGCCTTCCCCGAAGGCACCACCATGGTCGTAACGCCTATCTATGATCAGGGTATCCTGGACACGGCAGCCGGCCTGGTTACCGATACAGTAAAATCCGTGCAGGCCGTCGACATCACCTTCTATGATGCCGAAGGCAATGCCATCGAGCCCGCAGCTCCCATCAAGGTCACCATGACTAGCGCCGCCATCGCCGAAGCCGACGATGCTGTTGTTGTGCACGTTGACAATGAAGGCGCTGTAAACGTAGTGGACGGCGAGACCGGTTCCGACACCGTCGCTTTCGAGTCCGATGCGTTCTCGGTGTACGTAATTATAGGAACGGAGACTATCACCACCACATTTCTGTCAGCTACAGGTGAATCATACGAGGTATCTGTTACATATACAAAAGAAGCAGGCATCCCCGAAGGCTCCACTTTAAGGGTTACTGAATTTGCCGAAGGCACTGA
>JAFRGL010000016.1 GCA_017433825.1 Eubacterium sp.
TAGTTGGCATTGTAGGAAAATCCAAAAGTTTAGA
Source organism: Eubacterium sp. (assembly GCA_017433825.1). Taxonomy (GTDB): domain Bacteria; phylum Bacillota; class Clostridia; order Lachnospirales; family Lachnospiraceae; genus Alectryocaccobium. Next base: position 35 of record JAFRGL010000016.1, read on the forward strand.
TTTTCCCACAATGCTTATCTTTTGGTCTTTGGTTCGGAATAGTGTAGTGCTGGCGGTCTATCTCTTGTTTTCGGTTGCTTGCTTCCTTACCGTACATGAGCATTATGTGCCGAAGGCCCACAATGTGCCTTTTGCGAGGGAATTCAAAAAGCGTCTCCATATCCCGGTATGTGTTGTTTCCGCCATGGATCTGGATACGGCAGAAGCGGCTATCGAAGCAGGCGACATTGATATGGCAGCCATGATCCGCACGATTCTCGCGGACACCTGCTGTGTAGAGAAAGCCCGCCATGACCGTGAGGAGGACATCCGTCCCTGCATCCGCTGCAATACCTGCATCTCCAGAACCCACTCCGAATTCAAGGAAGTCCGCTGCGCGGTCAATCCGGTTGTCGGCCGGGAAACCTGGTTTAACCTGAACGTGCCTGCCCGGGTAAGCAAAAAAGTCGCGGTTATCGGCGGCGGCCCCGCAGGCCTTGAAGCTGCCAGGGACTGCGCTGACCGCGGCCATTCCGTGGTTCTTTTCGAGAAAAATGACAGTTTCGGCGGCAACCTGAATCTTGCCACCGCTTCCGCCATGAAAAAGGATCTTAAGGATTATCTGGCGTGGTCGGTACGTCAGTGTGAGAAAAATGAAAACATTGAATTAAAGCTCGGCTGCGAAGCCACGCCGGAAGCCCTGAAGGCGGAAAACCCGGACGCGGTTATCATCGCAGTTGGTTCAAAGCCCATCATCCCGGCGTTTTCGGCTTCCGGTACGGACAAGGTGCTGTGGGTCGGCGATGCGGAAGGAAGCAGCAAGGTCGGAGATACCGTAGTTGTCTGCGGCGCTGGCTGTACAGGCCTGGAGGCTGCCCTGGATTTCGCAAAGCAGGGCAAAAAGGTCACCATCGTGGATATGGTGCCTTATGACAGAATCGGCGCCGGCGGCGCCGCCATCAACCTGATTGCACTGAAAAACATGCTGGAGGAAGAAAAGGTTGAAATCAGATGTGAAGTAAAGGTTGAGGATATCACAGAAGAAGGCGTCATCATTTCTTCAAACGGCGAAAAGGCGGTGCTTCCCTGTGATACGGCTGTGCTTTCCTTCGGTTTTAAGACTGACAGTGCTGTTGTGGACAGCTTCAGGGATATTACGCCTGATTGCTTCGTCATCGGTGACTGCGACGGCCCCGGCGGCGGAAATGTGTGGAAAGCCGTCACGTCCGCATTCAATGCAGCGCAGAGGATTTAATGTTTTTATAATATCCGGGACTTCACCACTGTCCCGGCAGAAGAACGGTCGGCAGGTCGTTTCAGCCTGAAAAATATACAGCTGCGAAACCGTCTGATTTCGGGTACCGGCCTGATTCGACGAGTTCTCTGATGACAACTCGCCTCAACAGGCCTCAAAAAGAATTGCTCCGAAGCAACTTTTTGCCCCTCATCAGCCGTTTCCGACGGCTGTATTTTTCATGGCTTTACTCCAATCCCGGCCTGTTCTTTCTGCCGGGACGGCTGCTTTGCAGTTCCCGGGCCGGGCCCCAAAGCAGGCAGTTTTCGGCCGGAAATCAACCGAGCTGAACGAGGCCGTATTGGAGCAAGCAGACAAAGAAATACCGAAAATGAGAAGACCGATGAGGGGCGGAAACTGCGCTTACCATGCCAGGTTTCCGAGCGAAAGAGGGAGAGTTGTGATCAACAGAACTCACCCTCTCCCCGCGGTACCCGAAATCGGGCTTCGAATATTCGGTATATTTCTTTCTGCGAAGCGACCTACGGCCGGTTCAGCCGGTTGATTATGCCGTAAACAGTATGCTTTCTAATAGTATATTTAATTTAGACCTCCACATCTTCCTCGGAGAGTTCGGGTTCGAAGTCATCTTCGGGAAGCATGGATTTGGATTCCAGTCCGAAACGGCGCAGGAATTCATCGGTGGTGCCGAACAGAATCGGCCTTCCAGGCGCATCCAGACGCCCCACTTCCTGGATAAGATTATATTCCACGAGGCGGTTCACTGCATGGTCAGATGAAACGCCTCTTATTTTTTCGATTTCGGATTTGGTAACCGGCTGCTTGTAAGCGATAATGGAAAGCGTCTCCATCAGGACATCCGTAAGGCGCGGTTTCTCCGGGTGGCTTGCGATGGTTATCAGATTCGGATAGTATTCCGCTTTCGTTACCAGCTGATATGCGTTCTCCAGACGAATAAGCCTGATACCCCTGTCTTCGCTTTCATAATCCGCTTCCATCTGCGCCAGCACAACCTGCAGCTCAAACTCCGTCGCTTCGCAGGCCGCGGCCAGCTGGGACAGCTTCACCGGCTCCCCGAAGGCAAAAAGCACGGCCTCTATAATCCCCTTGATCCTCTTGTTCTCCATCGACTTGTCAATCAGCCTTTCTTTTAGTCAAACGTATCGGAAAGCTCATAATTCCCCGCTTTTTCGATATCTGTTTCCAATGCTTCAATGATTATATCGCTGTCCGCTGTTTTCTGCGAAATCCTTATGCGTCCCAGATTAATGAGTTCCAGCACAGCCAGGAATGTCACCACGATATCTTCCCTGTCGGAATTGTCTTCCAGCACGCTGACAAAGGTCACACTTCCTTTCAGGATGGCAGATATTTCCACTTTGCGCATGCAGTCCGGCAGAGATATCCGTTCTTTCCGGATTTTGCCGAAACGCATTGCCCTGGGATCGATCTTCTCCTGGTTCCTGCGCAGGATTTCCCGGAAAACCCGGTTCAGCTTATCCAGCGTCACGCCGACCAGAAGTTCGTCCAGATTGACAGGCGGTTTGTATTTCCTGACTTCGGCAGGCAGGTCCTGCAGCCGTTCGTAAACCGTGCCGGTTCCTTCCAGCCTCTCCTTAAGCACACCGGACAGATACTTGAACTTCTTGTATTCCAGAAGTCTTCTGACCAGTTCCTCCCTCGGATCCTCTTCTTCCTCAGACTCCTCGTCAGCCGGAAGAAGCATGCGGCTTTTAATGTCCAGCAGTGTGGCTGCCATTAAAAGGAAGCTGCTGGTTTCCTCCAGGTTTTCCGTATCCAGGTCATTGATGTACTCGAAATACTGGTCGGTGATAACCGCAATCGGAATATCGTAAATATCTATTTTATTTTTGTCAATAAGATGCAGCAGCAGGTCCAGCGGACCTTCGAAGCCTGCCAGTTTTACGGAAAGCGACATGCTTACTCCTTGTGATTGCAGATATCGATAATAACAAGTTCCCGGGGATTGGAAATCCGGAACGGGATGGTATGCTCCCCCAGGCCGGAACTGATAATCCCGAGACGGCCTTCCACGTTAATGCTGCCCCTGGTATAACGGGCGGTAAGGTCGAAATCCGGACTGATAAGCCCGCGGTTGTCGGAAAGGCCGATAACACCGCCGTGGCAGTGGCCCGACAGTACGATGTCCGCGCCGAAACGAAGATAGTTCCTCATATGCCTTGGCAGGTGGGCCATGAGTATATTGATCCGCTCACTGTCCGGTACGCCCAGCTTCTTCTTCAGCAGGGCCATGGGGAGATATTCCCGGCGGAACCTCTTGTAGAAAAAAGGAGGTATATCCAGGCCGTAAACGGTAAGCGGCACATTCCGCACCATAATATCCGCCTTCCCGTCAGCAAGGATGACCGCAGAGGTCTTTCCCACTTCATCCAGGTATTCCTGATACATACTTCCGTAAACTTCCGGGTAAAGCCGGAGGCGCAGCTCGTGGTTGCCCACGCCCAGATATACCGGCCAGCTTTCTGAAAGCCGGCGGATGAGCGAAAGGCCTTCTTCCATGTCCGTGCCGGGATGGGCGGTGATGATATCGCCTCCGCATAAAACCAGATCCGGCTTCTCCGCTTTGATAAGCGACAGAAGAAGGCGGTTATGCTCTCCCCAGGTGCAGTTGTGCAGATCCGTCAGAAATGCGATGCGCACGGGCTTTTCAGACTCCGGTATCTTTTCCGTATTCAGTTCATAGTGAGTGACTGTCTTTTTCATACTTACCGTAACGCGGACGTTCTTCCATGAATACTAAATACAGCCACACATGTTTCCACGGTGGCTGTAATCATCTCTTAATTAATTGTATTTGCGCTTTCTTGCAGCCTCGGATTTCTTCTTACGACGAACGCTGGGCTTTTCATAATGCTCACGCTTACGAATCTCCTGCTGAATACCGGCCTTTGCGCAGCTGCGTTTGAATCTGCGAAGCGCGCTGTCAAGGGTTTCGTTTTCTTTAACAATGATACTCGACACTTTTCCTACCCTCCCTCCGGTTTTGGATTTGACACCGGGTCTTGCCCGATGCACCAGATTATTATATCAGAATAATCCGGTTCGTCAAGTGCTGAATTCTCACACCTGAGTGAGCCGGAAATCAGACTCGAACTGACGACCCCTTCATTACGAGTGAAGTGCTCTACCGACTGAGCTATTCCGGCCTGCAGCCGTCACTTCCAGGACGGCTACCTTAAACATTATACATATGGTGAAAAATAAATCAAGTAAAATTTACAAGGATTCTTCACCTGTCGGGATTAATATTCAGGCTCTACCATTCTTACCCTGTTGGGCTGGCTGTTCATTTCTTCCGTTTCCGCCTTTGCGGCCTCAATGGCATCCGGCAGGACTTTGAGGAATTCATCCACTTCTTCTTCCGTATTGTAAATGCCGAAGCTTACCCTGATCATGCCGGGGGTATCGATGCCAGCGCAAGATTCAAAGCTAATCATGGCCTGGTCGGAATATCCCAGCAGTCTCCAGACATAGGGATTCGCACAGAAGGCACCCCTCCTGGTGGCAACGCCGCCTACCTTGGAAAGCTGTTCTGCCAGAAGCATGGAATTCACGTCGGTAAAGTTAAAGGTTACCACGCCGACCCGGTCGGCAATGTTTTCGGTATCGCCGAAAATAACGCAGGTATCATATTCCTTCAGTCCGTCTATAAGCTTCCGGATCAGCACCTGCTCATGCTCTTCGATGGCGTCAAAGCCGATTTCCTTCAGCACTGCCATGGCCTTGCCCATACCGACAACGCCGGGATAATTGGGTGAACCGGCTTCGTATACTTCGGGAGCGGTTTTATATTTAACCTCGTAGTCACGCACAATCTGGATGGTGCCGCCGCCGTAGAACTCCGGCATATGCTCGTCCAGCACATCCTGCAGGCCCACAATCGCGCCGCCGCCGTAGGGAGAATACATCTTATGGGCGGAGAATACCAGGAAGTCGATGTTTTCTTCCGGCGTATCACCCAGCATGGAGAATTCCCTGTGGGCCACAATCTGCGCGCCGTCCACGATGATTTTCGCGCCGTGCGCATGAGCCATTGCGGCTACACGGTGCACATCCGTCACATAACCGGTAACATTGGAGGCAGCCGTAACGGTGACGTATTTGACGTCATTTTCGGAAAGAAGCTTTTCTATTTCGTCATAAATGATACGTCCCTGTTCATCCACTTCCGCGTAAACCACCTTGCAGCGTTCACGCCAGGAAAGGTCGTTGGCATGATGCTCCATCCTGGTGGCAAGGACAATGTCATCTTCACTCTCCACCAGGGCGGAAGCCAGCTTGTTCAGGCCGTCCGTCGTTGAATTCACGTAAATGCAGGTATAGGTATCCGGATCCGCGTTGACGAAATCCAGCACGATGTTCCGGGTGTCGTTATATATATCTGTGGAATAATTGGATTTCTGTGAAAAGCCCCTTCCGATGGAACCGTACATGAGGAGCTTGCTGTCCACTTCGTCCATGACCATCTTAAAGGCAGGCGTGGTAGCCGCATTATCAAAGTTGATAAGGGGCCTGGTGCTTCCGTCCGCCAGCTCGACGGGCTGGTCCACACCCACAACATACTGCCTGATATTGTCCAGTGTGTACTGTTCCGGTTCGGAAGGTTCCGCAGGAACTTCGGAACCGGCTTCATCTGCGGATGAAGCGGAAACGGAAACCGCAGCCGTACTTTCGGAACCTGACGAAGAAGTGCCCGACGCGCCGCAGCCGGCAAGAAGGGCACCTGCCAGAACCAGGCAGAGTACGGAGGATAAGGCTTTGTTAAATGTTTTCTTCATGATATATATTCCTTCTGTCAATTAAAGATTTCCTGGTGTGAAGTAAATGCGTCCCTGGTAATCGGCCTGAACTCATAGCCGTTATTCAGGTAATACTCAATAATCGAAGGCAGCGCCGCAAGGGTGGTTTCCTTGCCGCCGCAGTCATGGGAAAGAAGCACGATGTTCTCCCAGTAATCCACGCTGGTGGCTGCGGCAATCAGCTGGTTCACGTCATCCACCACCGCGCCGTCGCCGGAGCTGCAGTTCCAGTCAAAATACTGGTAGCCCCTCTCCTGCACCGCTGTGGAGAGATATGTCATGATGCCCTCACAGTAATCATGAGAAACATAGTTGCAGCTTCCGCCCGGGAAGCGGATAAATGCCGGCACATAACCGATCTGGTCGGCTACCACCTGCCCGATGGCGTCCAGGTCTGCAAAGAATGCCTCCGGGGAAGAATATACCGTCGCATAATCATGGCTGTAGGAATGAAGGCCAATGGTGTGCCCGCGGTCGTAAGCCTCCCTGATAAGGTAGAAATACTCCGGGTCCTGGGCAGTGACAAAGAATGTGCATTTCACATTGTAATGGTCAAGCACATCCAGGAACTGGGGCGTAAGGTAAGACGGACCGTCATCCAGTGTCAGATATACAACCTTTTCTTCCGTCATATGGTTGTTGCCGCAGGGCACGCCGGGCTGTACCGCGAAATTTGACCGGTCCACGGGATAATCCGCTGCGCGCAGTGTGTTTTCAGCCTGCGCCTCGGGCGCTGTTTCCTCGGGTACTTCTGTCTGTTCCAGCGGAATTTCGGAAACCTCAGGTGCTGCAGTCTCCGTTTCCGGATTCTGTGTACCGGATGAAGTTTCCTGCACTGCCGGGATATTCCGGCTTGTCTCCTGCTGCGGCTGGTTCTGCGCTTCTTTTTTCTTCCTCTGGTGCGCCGCCACCGAAACAACCACAACAAGAAAAACAGCTATCGCAATCACCGCGATGGTTACGCGCTGCCTTATCTGCCTCTGTCTTCTTTTCTTGATTGCCCTAGCCCTTCTCTGTCTCTCCCGTTCTGTCATCGGATGGGATACCTCCCGTCTTGCCATGATACTTTATTGTAACCTAAAAAGAGGCCCGGGACAAGACTGTCCCGGACCATTTTTTTGAATTTTACACTGTTTTAGTATTCCATATCATGGAATGTATCCGCATCGTCCTCTTCCGCTGCCGGAATATCTTCCGTATTGGCAGCGCCTTTGATTCCGGCTACCAGGCCGGTAATGCTCTGGATTTCAGAGGGGATGATAATCTTTGTGGCTTTGCCGTTTGCCGCAGTCTTGAACGCGTCATATGCATGCAGCTTCAGGATATCGTCCGTATCAAAGCCTACATTCCTAAGCTGACGGACGCCTTCCGCATCCGCTTTCTTCAGCATCACGATACCTTCGGATTCCGCCTGTTTGTGAAGCCTGATGGCTTCGGCATGGCCTTCCGCCTCTTTGATCATTTCGATCTTCTGGGCTTCCGCACGAAGAACGGCAGATTCCTTTTCGCCCTCCGCACGAAGTACGGCGGATTTCTTCTCGCCTTCCGCAATCAGGATGGCTTCACGGCGTTCACGCTCGGCTTTCATCTGCTTCTCCATGGATTCCTGAATGGCTCTGGGAGGCATGATGTTTTTCAGTTCCACCCTGGTCACTCTGATGCCCCAGGGATCGGTGGCGATATCCAGGATATCACGCATCTTCGAGTTGATAATCTCCCTGGAAGTCAGGGTTTCGTCCAGTTCCAGCTCACCGATGATGTTACGGAGCGTGGTAGCTGTCAGGTTTTCAATTGCAAGCACCGGATTGACGATGCCGTAGGTGTACAGCTTGGGATCGGTGACCATGAAGAATACAACCGTATCAATCTGCATGGTTACGTTATCTTTTGTGATAACGGGCTGCGGCGGGAAGTCCGCCACTCTTTCACGCAGGTCTATTTTTCTCACTACTCTTTCAATGAAAGGTACTTTGATGTGCAGACCTGCATTCCACACATGCTTGAATTTACCAAGCCGTTCGATAATTTCTACTGTGGCCTGGGGAACAACCCGGATGTTGGCCAGCAGTATTGCAATTACAATGATGGCAATAATTATTCCGAGTACTACTTTGGGATTCATTTCTACTTCCTTTCATTTCCGCCCTTATGGGCGGCAGACATTGTTAACTTGTATTACAGTTATTATATGTTGGAAATATTGTATCCGTAAACAGGTAAAAGGGTAAAATATGAATATTTATTTTTTGCAAATCGGCGTATTATGCGGTAAAATCTATAGAAGTAAATAATTCGCAGGAGAAGAAAGAAATGAAAAACATTTTATGTTTCGGTGATTCAAACACCTACGGTCTGAATCCCGAATGGGTGAAGGGCAATTTCGGGCGTCATCCGAAGAATGTCCGCTGGCCCGGTAAGCTGCAGGAAATCCTCGGCAGCGAATACTATATTATTGAAGAAGGACTTTCCGGCAGGACCACCGTATTTGACGATCCGACCATGCCGAACCGCAACGGCAGTGCGTATCTGGTACCCTGTATCGAAAGCCACACCCCGCTGGATTTGATCATCTTCATGCTGGGCACCAACGATACCAAACCGCTTTACAGTGCACGTACCGTGGAAATCGCCCAGGGTATGTCCCGGCTTGTCCGCATGGCAAAGGACCCGGGTCTTTACATGGGCATGCTGGTGCCGAAAATCCTGGTAGCCGCGCCTGTACCCTTAAATGAAACAGCGCTTACACTGCCGGATCATATCACCACGCCGGAGATGATTAAAAAATCCGAAGAGCTGGCCGCGGACTACGAGCCGATGTGCAGGATGTACGGGGCTGAATTTATCGACCTGAAGCTTTATGCGAAAACCAGCAACCTGGACGGCGTCCACCTTCTTCCCGAAGCACACGAAGCAGTCGCCAAGGCATTTGCTGCCAAAGTCAAGGAAATGATCGGATAAATAAGGTACATATGAAAAGAACTGATGCAAACAAACTTACAATCTGCTGCATCAGTTCTTTTTTATAATAGTTCCCGGGCGAGAGTTTCGGCTATCTTCAGGTCTTCCGGTGTGGTGATTTTGATGTTCAGGTAAGAGCCTGCAGCCATATGCACCGGGTAATCCCTCACCGAGCAGATACTGCAGGTATCCGTAAGATGTACCTTCTGGTAGGGCGTCAGCCTGGCATACAGCTCTTTGAGCAGTCCGATACGGAAGGTCTGCGGCGTCTGCGCCTGGTAAAGCCGGCTTCTGTCCGGTACGCAGGTTACCGTCTCTCCGTCCGCGCTGTCATAAACCGTATCGACCGTCTTAACCGCCGTTCCCACCGCGCCGAATTCCTTTGCCAGCCGGATATTGTCCGCGATAATCTCATCTGTCACAAACGGACGCACCGCATCGTGGGTCAGGATAATATCCTCCGCCTCGGAACCGAATCTCTCTTCGATGGCGTCAATGATGCGGAAAACGGTTTCATTCCGGTCATCCCCGCCGGGAATTATGAATATCTTCTCCCGGTACGCGGGCAGGAAGCTGCAGATAAGATCTTCAGTATAGGAAATCCAGTCTTTATGCACGCCGATAAAAACCGCGTCAATGCCGTCAAGGGAAGCAAACTTTTCCGTCGTATGTATCAGAATCGGCCTGTCTTTCAGCGGAAGGAACTGTTTCGGAATGTCCGCGCCCATACGGGAGCCGGTGCCCCCGGCCGCGATTCCCGCAAATACGCGCGTCATTTCTCTTCCTTCTCCACTTCAGCAAGGAATATGTCAAATACAGCGTCCAGGATTGCTTCATCTCCCACGCCGTAATATTCCTTCTCGCCCTTTTTATTGGTTTTCACCTGCAGGATAATGCAGACGCCGCCTTCCTCCTCGTCGTCAAAGTAATCCTCGTCATTCTGGGATTCCAGTACGGCGTATTTTTTCCCTTTGTACTCCACGGTCTTCAGATACCTGTAATAGGTTTCTTCACCGTTGTCGTCCGTCAGTACAAATGTTTCTTCCCTGTCATTGTTTTTTGCCATTTTACTACTCCTTGCATACGGCATTCTGCCTGATTTTCCGGCTGTATGCCGGAACAGTCCGTTTACTGCTTCTGAACGCCGGCCGCGATTTCCTTTGTAATATACACGCCGGAGCCGGCCAGGGCCGACACGTTGACGGCGCAGTCAAATTTGGCCGTAATGTCTTTTACTGTCTGGATTATCACGTCCCAGCTGCTGTCATAAGCCATCCGCAGCTTTCGCATATCGGTGAAACACCGCAAAGCCGTACGGCCTTCCTTGCCGCTGATAGTGGGCATTTTCAGTTTTGTGCCCTTGGGCATCGTGATTTTATCACCGTTTCTTACCGGCCGTTTGCCTTCATACGTTACGGGCACCATCAGGCGGGCGTTCGGTATCTGCTGCACCAGCAGATTATAGATAACTTTGTAAGAAAGCCCCGGTTCTTCCCCTTCCGGCTTGGAAATCTGGCCAAGCAGCAGAATCCAGCGCTCCAGATCCGGATTCAGGACAGGCCTGGCTTCCGGTTTCAGCCTGCTGTAATCCGGCTTCGGAGCCAGCATGCCGCAGGGAATTCGCACCGCTTCGGAAAGCACCGCGCACTCATGGGCGCCGTTGGCATAGAAGCAGTCTGCCAGGAAATTCAGGATGCCTTTCCTGTTCTCCCCGTTTTCTATTTTTTTCACTTCGAACAGTTCCGGACTTAACATGGCCATTTCCGCATTTTCGGCCTGCTGCGCCGCAATGTAAATATACGGTGCAGCCACGGTATAATTGCCGTTGCCCTTGTCCACAATTTTCGTATACATATGCGGCTCGCCGGTACGTTTATTGAAAACGCACCAGATTTCATCCGCCGCCAGAATCTTGGCCGCCATGGCCGTATCCACGGCTTTCAGCCTCTCTTTTAAAATTTCCGTCTCTTCCGGCGTATTCACAGGCTTCTTATCCGCCCGGTTTCTTAAGAACAGCCTGTGCAGCTCTGCCAGCTGGGAAAACGTACATTTCTCCATCACGTCTCCCGGGATGTCCAGCCCGGCCGCATAGGCGGTCAGCGCGGAAGCGGATACGCTTCCGTCCGACGAGAAGATTTCTTCCGGACCCACGTCTTTTTTCTCATTACCGCTTTTCAGCATGCTTTTCAGGTTCGGGAAAAGCGCCATATCTTTTATCTCCTTATCACAGCAGTTATTTTTCAGCGTAAATATATTTTCTATAAATAATAGCATATAAAATATGAGATTTCCAGTTTATATTGCTTTCAGTCCATACGGAAGCCACAGATTTGAAAGCCTCGCAAGAAATGATGGCAGGAAAACGCAGAATATGGTAAAATCAGTAAATACAGGAAAATCAAACATGCGGAGGCAGAAATGAAATACGATTTTGAATCACTGATTGAACGAAAAGGCCACGACGCAATCGCCGTTGACGCCCTTGGCGCAGGCGGAATGGCTCCCGGCGCACCGAAGGAAGGTTTTGACGCCATCCCCATGTGGGTAGCGGACATGAACTTCCCCACTGTACCGGACATTCCGGAACAGATTATAAAAAGAACAAACCATCCGGCTTTCGGCTACTTTATGCCGAAGGATGAGTATTTTGACGCTATCATCAACTGGCAGAAGGTCAGGAACGGCGTGGAAGGGCTGACAAAAGATAATATCGGCTACGAAAACGGCGTCCTGGGCGGCGTAGTAAGCGCCGCCAACGCGATTCTTTCCAGAGGCGATAAGATTCTCCTGCACTCTCCCACCTATGTCGGTTTCACAGGCTGTCTGACAAACAACGGCTATGACCTCATCTTAAGCCCCATGTACAAGGATGAGGACGGTATCTGGCGTATGGATTTCGAGGACATGGAGAAGAAAATCGTGGACAATAAAATCCACCTGACGGTCTTCTGTTCTCCCCACAATCCCTGCGGCCGTGTCTGGGAAAGATGGGAAATCGAAAAGGCGATGGAGCTTTTCGCGAAATATGACGTATATGTAATCTCGGACGAAATCTGGTCCGACCTGATTATCGGTGACCACAAGCATATTCCGACGCAGTCCGTCTCTGAAGACGCGAAAATGCGTACCATGGCATTCTACGCACCATCCAAAACATTCAACCTGGCCGGACTGGTGGGCAGCTATCACATTATTTACAACAGTTTCCTGAAGGACCGTATCGCTAAGGAGAGTTCGCTGTCGCATTATAATTCAATGAACGTGCTGTCCATGTACGCATTAATCGGCGGATACAGCGAAAACGGAATGATCTGGGTGGATGAGCTGAAATCAGTGCTTACGGACAACGTGAACTTTGCGTGCGATTTCATCGCCGAAAACTTCGAGGGTGTGACGGTTTCCAGGCCCCAGGGCACTTACATGCTTTTCGTGGAATGCAGGGATTGGCTGGAAGCCCACGGCAAGACGCTGGATGAACTGCTTAAAGCCTGCTGGGACGTTGGCTGCGCCGTGCAGGACGGCAGAGGTTTCCACGGAGAAACCAGTATCCGCATGAACCTGGCCCTGCCGACTGCCCGCGTGAAAGAAGCCTTCCGGCGCATGAAAGAATTTGTCTTTTAGAATTATCTCTGAAAAGCAATTAATTGGTATATAATCCATACAATACAATTGCCTCTCATGTATTATTCTCTGAAGGGGTCTCCGCAGCCCCGGTACTCTGCGATTCGTGAACGAATGTGAACGAGAGCAGTAGTACCGCTGGAGCGAGGGCGCTGAGTGCCTGTGGCACTCGCTTAGCGCCGACCGAGTCGGAAGACGAGACCAAGCGAGAGCGGGCCCCTGGGAGAATATACATGAGAGGCAATTTTTTTATAATTTTGTATAAGTATCTATCTCTGATATACACCTTCATTACTGGCGGAGAAGTGGATAAACGGCTGCGCAAGTGCAGGCACCAGAATCGGGCTGTGCTCTACCCCTTTGGGAATAAATATCACACAGCTTTCTTTCGATGACGCCGTCTCCCCGTCAATATAAAAAGTAATCTCCCCGTTCAGTTCCTCAGGATTTTCCGGCGAACCTCCCAGAAATCCTATCAGCTCGTCAAAATCATGCACATGCGTCTCCGGCCCGGTATCGTTCGTCGTGAGGAACCGGACGGTTTCCATGTACGGCGCACCGGCCAGCTTCTGTCCGTCCAGCCACAGAAGGAAAGTCAGGAATCCCTCCGGGGCTTCCGGTATAATGCCGCTTAAAGGCTCATAGCGGAAAACAGCATTGTTCGTATAGGTTCCCTCCGGGTCAGCAGGCACAGCGGATTCACACCTGTAATATGCTTCCGTAAGCTGGTAAGTGTAACACAGCACCGGTTTTGAAAGTCCGGTAAACCGGATATTTCCGTGGGCTTTTCCCTTCGGCACATAAACGACGCAGGTTTCGGTCAATGCCAGCTCGTCATTTTCGATCTGAACCGTTACCGTACCGTTCAATGCCTCGTGATTATCCCGGTCAGCACCGATGAAGATGATCACTTCATCGGAATCATGCTTCACAAGGCCCGGGATTATACCGTCTTTTACCAGCCAGAAAGCATGAAAACACATCGTAGTATCCACGTCGTCACCATTCATGGAAACCGAATTCACCAGCGCGTCTGCAGGTATGGCTTCAAACGGCAGCGGCCTTCTGTGATTGCGTGAGAAATATTTTTCAGCGGACATGGCGCACCTCCTTCTCTTTAAGCTTTATTTTATCCCGCGCCGGCTGCCCGGTCAACCGGTTTGCATCTGCATTACAAAGCCTGAATCACGGACTATCATTATTTTTTTATAGCATTTTCGGTCTTTACGTAATATAATTTGCTTAAATGAATGTATTCCTGCATTCGTTTAATTGAAAAAACATTTATTACAAAAGAACATCAGGAGGTACACTATGGGTTCAAAGAAATACCCGCATGTTTTCTCGCCAATCCGCATCCGCGGCATTGACTTCAAGAACAGAATTGTTCTTGCGCCGCCCTCTCCCAACCTGGCAAGCCGTGACGGCAAGATCACGCCGGAATTTATCGACTGGTTCAGGATGTTTGCCAGAGGCGGCGTCTGCACCCTGTATGTCGGCAACTCTTCCATCGATATCACCGAGTGCAAGGATGAAGCCTACCAGCTTGACTTAAGCAATGAAGACGGTGTCCGCGAACTTGCCCGCTATGCGGATATGTGCAAGGAATACGACTGCCACGCATCCCTGGAAATCAACCACAACGGCGAAAATACAGCATTCGAAACCGTAGGCCATGCGCCTTACAGCTCCTCACCCAACATTTCTTCCACTGAGAGAGCCCGTGCCGCGCGTCTCGGCCGTGAGCCGATTGCCGCCATTGAGATGACCAAAGAGAAAATTAAGGAAACCGTCAATAAATTCGGTGAAGCGGCTGCAAAAATGAAACGCGCCGGTATGGACGTCTGTCTGGTACACGGAGGCCACGGCAACCTGATTTCCCAGTTTACTTCTCCCCTGTACAACCACCGTACGGACGAATACGGCGGCAGCACGAAGAACCGTGCCCGTTTCGCCATTGAAGTCTGCGATGCCATCCGTGAAAAGGCCGGCGAGAATTTCGTAATCGAATTCCGTATTTCCGCCGATGAAATCGCCGAGGAAGGCATGCATTTCGACGAAACCCTGGAGCTTATCGGCTATCTGAAGGACCATATCGATATCCTCCATGTTTCCGCAGGTCTTCACTCTGACTTTAATATGAAATACTTCCGCAACTGGTGCCAGAACTATCTGATGGACAGAGGCTTCAACGTACACTTCGCTGCAGACGTGAAGAAGCGCTATCCGGATCTGCTGGTTACCACCGTCGGTTCCATTACCAGCATCGATATGGCGGAAGAAATCATCGCCTCCGGCCAGGCTGACTTTGTCGCCATGTGCCGTGCCCTGATGGCAGACCCCGATATGCCCAACAAATATGCAAAGGATATGCCCGAAGAGCGCCGTCCCTGCCTGCGCTGTCAGACCTGCTGCAAGCATCTGATGGTGCCGAAGCCGATTTACTGCGCAGTCAACCCCATGTCCGGTATGACCAGCGTCCTGCGGGACGGTGTGGTGCCGAAAGCAGTTGAAAAGAAAAAAGTTGCCGTTATCGGCGGCGGCCCCGGCGGCATCCAGGCGCTGATGACGCTTTGCGAACGCGGCCATGACGTCACCCTTTATGAGGCAACCGGCGAGCTGGGCGGAATGGTCAGCAAGGCTGCACTGCCCGATTTCAAGATTGATGTTAAGGACTATCTGGTATGGCTTCGTTATCAGGCCAATAAATATGCTGAGAAATACGGCGCGAAGATCCTGCTGAACACCAAAGCCACGAAAGAAATGATCGATGCGGAAAATTATGACGCGGTTATCATCGCCATCGGCGCGGAACCCATCGTTCCGAAGGTTCCCGGCATTGATCTTCCGCATGTTGCCTGGGCTCCCGATGCGGAAGAAGGCAAGGCAAAGGCCGGCGATAAAATCGTCATCATCGGCGGCGGCGGCATCGGTATCGAAGCTGCTATGGATTTCAATGCGCAGGGCAAAGACGTAACGGTAGTGGAAATGGCCGACGAGATGAAAACCTTTATGTCCTGGATGAGCAACGGCGGTGCCGGCGCTGAAATCAGGAACATCGTTGAAGAAAGGAAGATCCCCATCTCCTACAACACGAAGCTTGTGGAAGTAACCCCGGACAAGGTTATCTGTGAGAAGACAGATACCGGCGAAAGAGTAGAATTCGAAGCGGATACCGTCCTTCTGGCTGTCGGTACCAAAGCCAAACTGGAAGAAGCTGACACCTTCCGTCACTGCGCTCCGGAATCCGACGTATTCGTCATCGGGGATGCGAAACGCGCCGCAACCATTTCCGAGGCAGTCAACGAAGCCTTCCAGCATTGTCTGCACATCTAAAAATTGATATTTTCCAAATATTTCGTATACCATGTATATTTCTTTTAAAGGAGTATACATGGTATACTTTTTTCAGTTTATATAGCAGAAATTTAAGTGTATCAGGAGGAATTCATCTATGACGCCCGAGAATAAAGCAAAATATGATGCGAAGCTGAAACGTATCAATGACGCGATTGCGCTTACCGAACCGGATATGGTTCCGATCAAACCGTCACCCGCTATTTTCCCGATTCTGGACGCGGGTTATACCGTAGCCGAATCCATTTACGACGACACGCTCGGCGTATACCGTGACGCATTGTTCAAATACCTTCACAAGTACGATCCGGACGCAGGCGTGGGCACGGGTACCAACCTTGCAGGCCAGGGTAAAATCATGGAACTGCAGGATCCGAAGAACATGCGCTGGGCCGGCATGCCCGGAGACGTCATCGACAAAAACTCCATTCAGCAGTACATCGAGTATCCGTTCCTGCTGGATGACGAGTTCGAGGAATTCTTCACGGACCGCACAGGCTGGTCCATCCGCAAAGCCTATCCCCGGACCAGCAACATTACCGAATGTCTGAAGGACTTCAATCTGGAATTCGGTTATTCGGGCGTGGCAGGTCTGGCCACCCAGTTCTCGAAGCCCGCAATGAAGGAGCTGATTCAGAAGCTCTGGGTTATCAATGACATGCTGGCCGAGTACGGAAAGAAAGCTGCCCAGCTGGCCAAAGACGTGGAGGAAGACGGCTATCCCATCGTCCAGGGCGGCGGCGCAGGTGTGCCTTTTGATGCGTACAGCGATCATTTAAGAGGCACCATCGAGTCCCTCGCAGACCTCTACACCAGGCCGGAGGACGTGGAACGCTATATTGCCGAAGAGCATCAGAAAACCCTGGCCATGATCCGCAGCATGAAAGGTAAAATGGAAGGCAAGCACATCTTCATGGCACTGCATAAAGGCATGGACGGCTTCATGAGTGATGAGCATTACGAGCACTTTTACTGGAAGCATCTGCAGGAAATCATCTGCACCATTATCGAAGCCGGACAGGTACCCTACATTTACACCGAGGGCAATTACAACAGCCGTCTGAAATTCCTGGCTGACGTGCCCAAAGGCAAGGTGCTGTATCACTTCGAAACTGTGGATATGGCGGAAGCCAAGAGAATCCTCGGCGACGTGGCCTGCATCTCCGGCGGCTTTGCCACCCAGACGCTTACCTTCGGCACCAAGCAGCAGGTTATTGACGAAGTCAAGCGCCTCATTGACATCTGTGCACCCGGCGGCGGCTTCATTTTCGAGACCTCCTTCGGCATGGACTACTGCAAACGTGAAAACGTGGAGGCCATGTTCGATACCGTCAGGGAATATGGAAAATACAAATAAAAAGAATGAATGAATTATTAAAGGGCGGAGGAGATTTCTCTCTTCCGCCCTTTTGCATATCCTCTCAAACAAAAGAATGGTTATAAACTTTATCCGTTTGTTCAGAATCCGGTCATCATAGTTGTCTCATTATCTGCTGGCTCTCCGGACTCCTGCGTGGTCTGACCTGCGGATACAGTCTCCGGTTCAATTGCCGGGATTTCTTCAGGCTGGGTATTATCACCTGCTGTCTGTCCGCTCTCCCCTTCACGCCCCGTCGTAACCGGAGCTTCCTCAGCTTCTATTTCAGACTTTTTTTCTTCGCTTTCGGAAGCCAGCTCCGCATCAGCCGCAGAAGAAGAATCGGCGTCCACTGATATCTCTCCCCTGTCCTGCACATGACCTGAGCTGTTCTTTCTTTCACAGCCCTGCAGCATAAAGGAAGCCGCTGCCAGAGCGAGTATCAGATATACAAGTCGTTTTTTCATTATTATCATCCTCAAGAATCAGGGCCGCCCTCCCACATATCCAGCTCGTATTTCAGGCTGCCGGGCAGATATCTCGGCCCCCGGACTGCCAGTACGTGGAAGTCCTCCGTCATACGGGAAAGCGGCATCAGTTCACGGCCGTAGTCACACAGGAGCTCAATCTCCATCAGCCGGTCGATATGCAGCATTTCATCCGGCGGATCCAGGGGAATGTTTACCCGGACGGCACGGCATTTATAGCGGATGGCGCTCACCGGTGCGGCAATGTACAGGTACACCAGGTCACCTTCACGGACATCGGTGCTCTGCTTCCATTCAATCACTTTCCGGTGCCGGAATGCTTCCTCCACGTCATAATATTTCGGATTTGCCGGCACCAGCCAGTTTTTCGGGCCGCGGGCGGCTTTCAGGCTTTTCCTGCTGCCCGCAGGCAGCGTAAGTACATAGCTGTCATCCAGCAGGCGGTAAATACTCTTATCTTTTACAGTACCGTCAAGAATGACGGTAACCCAGCTCTTCTTTGTCATATGATAGGCCGGGTATATGCATTCCGACATTGTAAGCAGCGGCACTGCTTCCGGGTCTGTCTTGACATTTAAGACATAAACCTGTTCGTTTTCCTCCTCACCCAGGTATTTACGGTTAACAAGCATAATGATGCCGAAGAGCTTTCGTTTCGTACCGGAACCGCCTTCTTTATGGAAAAACACATGGGAATCAGGTTTCCATTTCGGTTCCTTTGTCGGAAGAATGCCATAAGTTTTTTTAACGTAGTCGAAAACTTTCTGTCTCTGCGGTTTTGTCATTTTGTACCTGATCCGCCGCACCGGAAGGCGGGCGGTTTCCTCCAAAAAGATGGGTTTCCTGTCATGGCTTCATCTTCAGTCCGATAACCGCGGCGCTGCGGCCTGAAGCCGCCTTGTCGGCGCGGTAGCTGTGTACCATATCCGAATGACAGACGGTGCAGATGCCGGAATCAATAATGTTTTCCGGTTTAAGGCCGGCATTTTCCAGCATACGGATATTTAAAGCTGTGGTGTCAATATAGTATTTGTTTCTCTCCGGTTCGAAACGCACAAGCTTTTCAAAATCCGCAAAATCCGTGAATTCATTTCTGAAAAGCAGGTATACGTCCTCATCCACCTCGAAATGGCATTTCCTGATATGCGGGGCAATACAGCAGATGAGATCGTCCGGCCTGCTGCCGAAGGCATCCTCCATGGCTTTCACCGCTTTCGCGCCGATTCTCTGACACGTTCCCCGCCAGCCGGAATGAATATTACCGACGGCTGCGTGTACCGGATCGTAAAACAGAAGCGGCGTGCAGTCTCCGAAGCCCAGCAGGAGGAATTTCCCCGGAAGGCCGGTGACAAGCCCGTCCGTATCTTCAAATGACTCATCATAGATGCCTGCGTCTTCTGCTTCCACTGTTTTAATATGATCCGAGTGGGTCTGGCAAGGCCGGCAGACGTCCGCGTCTTCCGCATCCAGAACCATCTGCATGTTTCTGACATCAGCCAGCGCACTTTCCTTTTTCTCCTCCCAGGTGGAAAGGGCTGCGATATCGGCAGGCTTTAAGGAAAAAAGATGATAGATTTCCGGATATTCTGAAAGCTTCTTAAACTGCAGGTAAGAAAGACCGTTTTTATTTAACTGAATCACATTTTCATTTGATAAATCTTTCATGCATTTATCATACACCAATCTTTCCGTGAATGCACGGGATTTCTCCCGGAAGCACAATCAGTTTTTAGAAATACTTCCAAATAAAATGCATTAATTTCTGTTTATTTTTGGTTATAATGCGGTATAATGAAGCGTAAGCATATACTCAAAAGCAAGAATTATATGGAGGTAAGCAAAATGGGTTCCAAATTATTCCCGCACGTATTTTCCCCTATCAGAATCAGGGGCGTTGATTTCAAGAACAGAATTGTTCTGGCACCCCCCTCTCCCAACCTGGCAAGCCGTGACGGCAAGATTACGCCGGAATTTCTCGACTGGTTCAGGATGTTCGCCAGAGGCGGTGTGTGCACACTGTATGTAGGCAACTCTTCCATCGATATCACCGAGTGCAAGGACGAAGCATACCAGCTTGACCTGAGCAATGACGACGGCGTCCGCGAACTTGCCCGCTATGCGGATATGTGCAAGGAATATGACTGCCACGCATCTCTGGAAATCAATCACAACGGTGAAAATACCGCATTCGAGACCGTAGGTCATGCGCCTTACAGCTCCTCACCCAATATCTCTTCCACTGAGAGAACAAGGGCAGCCATGCTGGGCAGGGATCCGATCCCGGCCATCGAGATGACCAAAGAAAAAATCGAAGAAACCGTTAACAAATACGGCGATGCCGCAGCCCGTATGAAACGCGCCGGCATGGATGTTGTACTGGTTCACGGCGGCCACGGCAACCTGATTTCCCAGTTCACTTCCCCGCTTTACAACCATCGTACCGACGAGTACGGCGGCAGCACTGAGAACCGGGCCCGTTTCGCCATTGAGGTATGTGACAACATCCGTAAGAAATGCGGTGAAAACTTCGTTATCGAGTTCCGTATTTCCGCCGATGAAATCGCCGAGGAAGGCATGCACTTCGACGAGACCCTCGAACTCATCGGATACCTGAAGGATCACATTGATATCCTCCATGTTTCCGCAGGCCTGCACTCCGATTTCAATATGAAGTATTACCGCAACTGGTGCCAGAACTTCATGATGGAGAGAGGCTTCAACGTTCATTACGCAGCAGATGTCAAAAAGCGCTACCCGGACCTTCTGGTTACTACCGTAGGCTCCATTACCAGCATCGAAATGGCCGAAGAAATCATCTCCACCGGCAAGGCCGACTTCGTTGCCATGTGCCGTCCGCTCATGGCTGACCCGGATATGCCGAACAAATATGCCCATGACATGCCCGAAGAGCACCGTCCCTGCCTGCGCTGCGATACCTGCGTACGCCATCTGATGGTACCGAAGCCCATCTTCTGCGCTGTTAACCCGATGTCAGGCATGACCAGCGTACTCCGCGACGGCGTGGTTCCGAAGGCTGTTGACAAGAAGAAAGTTGCCGTAGTAGGCGGCGGCCCCGGCGGCATCCAGGCTCTCATGACCCTGTGCGAACGCGGACATGACGTAACGCTTTACGAAGCTTCCGGCGAACTGGGCGGCAATGTTACCAAGGCAGCCAATCCTTCCTTCAAGATCGATATGAAGGACTATCTGAAATGGCTGCGTTACCAGGCAAATAAATACGCTGACAAATACGGTGCGAAGATCCTGCTTAACACCAAAGCCACGAAGGAAATGCTGGATGCCGAGAATTATGATGCCCTCATCATCGCCATCGGCGGCGACCCGGTTATCCCGAATGTTCCCGGTATTGACAAACCGAACGTAGCGCATTCCTGGGACGGCGAGGAAGGCAAGATCGAAGTCGGCGACAAGGTTATGATCATCGGCGGCGGCACCAACGGTATTGAAGCTGCCCTGGAATTCGGCATCCGTGGCAAACAGGTGGAAGTTGTCGAAATTCTCGACGAAGACGCCCTCTTCATGCAGTGGAGAGCCAAGGGTTCAGGCTCCGCAGCCAAGGAATTCCGCACCAAGATCGAGGAACTTGGCAATATCAACATCCATTACCGCAGCAAACTGAAAGAAGTAAAGGACGGCTGTGTTGTTGTTGAAGATCTGGAAACCGGTGAAGACAAAGAGCTTGCCTGCGATTCCGTTCTTCTGGCCTGCGGCCTTACTGCGAAGCTTGCAGAGGCGGATTCCTTACGCCACTGTGCACCTGAGACAGATGTGCACATCATCGGTGACGCCAAGGAAGTCAGGACCATTTACGAAGCCGTAAATGAAGCGTTCCGCACCTGCCTGCATATTTAAATCACTGTAAAACTGTCGTTATCTAACTAAATAAAAAGATCATGCATGTCCATGAATGTTTTCTGAAGGGGACATCCGCAGCCCCGGCACTTTGCGATTCGTGAACGAATGTGAACGAGCGCATTAGTGCCGCTGGAGCGAGGACTAAGCGAGAGCGGTCCCCGGAAGAAACATTCATGGACATGCCGTTTATTTATCAACGGCAGTTATTTTAATGAAAGGAAAGACTATGTCTTCTAAATACTCCCATGTATTTGAGCCCATCCGCATCCGCGGCGTGGACTTTAAAAACAGAATTTTCCTCGCACCTGCAACGCCCGTCCTCTCCACAGCCGACGGCCTGGTTACGCCCGAACTGGTGAACTGGATGCGCATGTTTGCCCGCGGCGGCGCAACTACGCTGTATCTGGGCAACTGCTCCGTTGATTTGAGCGAAAACAAAGACCAGGGCTACCAGCTGGATTTGGGCCGGGATGACGGCATCCGGGAGCTGGCACGTTACGCAGACATGTGCAAAGAATATGACTGTCATGCTTCTCTGGAAATCAACCATGCAGGTGAAGGCATCGGCTTTGAAACCTTCGGCAGGCCCGCCTACTCCTCCTCTTCCTTTATTTCCTCCGACGAAGAAATCCGCGCCCGCATGCTCGGCCGGGATCCGATTCCCTGTGACGAAATGTCAAAGGAAAAGATAAAAGACGTTATCCGGATGTTTGCCGACGCGGCGTACAGGATGAAACGCGCCGGTATGGACATCGTCATGGTCCACGGCGGACACGGCAACCTGATTTCCCAGTTCACCTCGCCGAAATTCAACAAACGTACGGATGAATACGGCGGAAGCACGGAAAACCGCGCCAGGTTTGCCATCGAACTTTGCGACGCCATCCGGGAAAAATGCGGGGAAAACTTCGTCATTGAATACCGCTGCTCCGGCGATGAAGAAGATCCGGAAGGCATGCACATCGACGAAACCATTAAGCTTGCGGGACTGTTAAAAGGTCATATTGATATCCTTCATGTATCCGCAGGCCTTCATTCCCTGCCTTTCGGCAAGGATGAGTATTACCGGAACTGGTGCCAGAACACCCTGATGCCTAGGTGCTTCAACGTGCATTATGCCAGGGATATCAAGGAAGCACATCCTGACCTTCTGGTCAATACCGTCGGCTCGATTACCAGCATCGATTACGCGGAAGAAATCATTTCCAGAGGCTGGGCTGATTTTGTCTCCATGTGCAGGCCGCTGCATGCGGATCCCGATATGCCCAGGAAATATGCGGAAAACAGGCCGGAAGAACGAATCCCCTGCCTCAGATGCGATACCTGCTCGAAGCATATCATGGTGCCGAAGATGATTTACTGCGCGGTCAACCCCATGTGCGGCATGACCGACGTGCTCCGGGACGGCGTTGTTCCGAAAGCGGAAAAGAAAAAGAAGGTGGCGGTTGTCGGAGGCGGCCCGGGCGGCATCTATGCGATGATGACGCTCTGCATGAGAGGACATGACGTCACCCTTTATGAAGCTTCGGGCGAATTCGGCGGAATGATTGTCAAGGCTGCCAATCCTTCCTACAAGCTGGATATGAAGGACTACCTGGCCTGGCTTGTGACAAGGCCCGCCAAATATGAAAAGGAATACGGCGCGAAAATCCTTCTGAACACGAAGGCCACGAAGGAAATGCTGGATGCGGAGAACTATGACGCCGTAATCATAGCCATAGGCGCGGACCCTGTTACACCGAAGGTTCCCGGAACAGACCTTCCCAATGTTGCCTGGGCACCGGATGCGGAGGAAGGCTGCATTGAAGTCGGCGACAGGGTTGTCATTGTCGGCGGCAGCACCAACGGCATCGAATCCGCTTTCGAATTTGCCTTAAGGGGAAAAAAGGTGGAAGTCATCGAAATGAACGATGAAGCCGGTCTGTCCAGACAGTGGATGATGAAAAGTTCCGGCTCACAGGCAAGGGAGTTTAAACTGAAGCTGTCAAATGAACCGAATATCCATATCAATTACCGCAGTGCCTTAAAGGAAATCCTTCCCGACGGCGTTGTCTATGAAGATATGGATACCGGCGAAGTCCGCACCCTTTCTTCCGACAGCGTACTTCTCGCCTGCGGCATGCGGGCAAAGCTGGAGGAAGCCGCGGCCTTAAGGCACTGCGCGCCGGAATCCGACGTCTTTGTCATCGGTGACGCGAAAGAAGCAAGAACCCTGGCGGAAGCCACCAACGAAGCCTTCCGCATCTGCCTGCATATATAGGCTTTTGAGTTCCTGTTTAGCAATATTTCACAGAATTTTCGCAGTTTTTAGTACATTATCACCTGTTTGGGGTATTGTCTGCCGGATAAAAATATAGTATGATCTCACTTACCATCAACTAAAAACCAAATTAATAAGGAGAACACATTATTATGAAAAAGAAAATCTTTGCAGCGGCTGCAATGCTTCTGGCATGTGTAACCGTACTTTGCGCCTGCGGCGGCGGTACCAGCAACACAGGCGGCACCGATGAGCCGAAGGAAATCACCGGCGAGACCATCGATACCGGTATTTTCTCCGCTCTGTGTCCGGACGGCTGGTGGAACTGCCCGCAGCAGGACATCTGGGCTGAAGAAGAAGGCGCTCTGGATCCCGAAACCCTTCAGTTCTTCAAGGGTGGCTCACCCGACGACTACTTCAGCAAGCCTTTCGTAACCATCAACTATGCCTCACCTGACAACTATTTCTTCAGCACCAAGGGCTTCTATGATGAAGTTACCGATCTGGAAGGCGTAACCTTCCAGGGCAAAGAAGTAGAAGAAGCGTTTACGGCCGTTTACAACGGAATCGGCACAAAATACACTTATACCATCTTCGATTATGTCGGCGAAGATGCCCAGTGGCACGTCACCATCCTGACCGAGCTGGATGGCAAGGCCACCGGCCTCGGCTTCGAAGATCCGGAAACCATGGCTATCCTGAACAGCATTACGCTTGACTGATCCGGAACTGCCAGAGAACGGCACCCTAACAGACAGGGTGCCGTTTTTTATAAAAAAAATGCATTTTTCCTTGAGATACTGTTGACTTTAGCGGTTTGCTGTGTTAGATTACAAAAAACCGAAGCAATGATAGAGGCGCGGACTTCATCAGTACTTCAGCTTAGCTTCCTTTGAAGGCAATGACGTTGAAGAAAAGGGAATTTCGCCGAAGCGGTTATGATTCAGGGATGGTAACCGCTGGGCGTCAGGAGAATATCCTGCCGACTGTCACATTATTATGTGGAGAGCTGTCGTTAGTTGCTTAATTTTATTTTGTGTGAAATTTTGCGGCGGAAGCGACATGCGCTTCGGCCGATTTTTATTTTACGGAGGAAATGAAAAATGAAAAAGATCACAAAGATTTCAGCTCTTATCCTTGCCGGATTGCTGGCTGTATCACTTACCGCCTGCGGAGGCGGCGGTGCGGATACGGCAGATGAAAGCACTCCTGCTGCATCTGCAGAATCTGCAGCTTCCGAAGCTTCTGTTCCTTCCGGCGTGGAAGACGGCGTGCTTACCGTTGCCATGGAATGCGCCTACGCTCCTTACAACTGGGCACAGATGGACGATTCCAACGGTGCTGTGCCGATTAAGGATTCCAGCATGTATGCCAACGGCTACGACGTCATGATGGCCAAAAAGCTGTGTGAAGCCAACGGCTGGGAACTGGAAATTGTCCAGCTTGACTGGGACTCCCTGATTCCTGCGGTACAGTCCCGCACCGTTGACGCTGTTATCGCCGGCCAGTCCATGACCGCGGAACGTATGGAAACCGTAGACTTCGCAGGCCCGTATCTGTATGCCACCATCGTCTGCCTGACCCTGGAAGGCTCCGACTATGCTGATGCCAAAGGCATCTCCGACCTGTCCGGCGGTTCCTGCACCAGCCAGTCCGGCACCATCTGGTATTCTGTATGCCTGCCCCAGATTGAGGGCGCAAACATCCAGCCGCCCGTTGAAAGCGCTCCTGCCATGCTGATGAATCTGGAAACCAAGACCGTTGATTTCGTCTGCACCGATATGCCTACCGCCCAGGGTGCCCTTCTGGCCTATCCGGACATGGTTCTCTTGGACTTTGCGGGATCCGGCGATGATTTCGAAGTATCCGATGAAGAAGTAAACATCGGTATTTCCGTTGCCAAGGGCAACACGGTTCTTCTGGATGCCATAAACAGCGTACTCTCCCCGATGACCGCTGATGATTTCAATGCTATGATGGCTGACGCCATTGCCATCCAGCCCCTGGGAGAATAATTAACCTCATATCAAAATATAAGTAAACGAAGGAGTATTTCCTTATGTTTATCGATCGTCTGACACAGCTTGGCACTGATATTGCGAAACTGTGGGCGCAATACGGCTCCGTCTTCCTGGAAGGCGTCCGGAATACGCTGATCCTCGCAGTCGTGGCTACGGCCATCGGCTGCGTGATCGGCTTTTTCTGCGGTGTGCTGCAGACCATTCCCTATACAAAAACGGACCATATCCTGAAACGCTTTTTCCTGAAGCTCATCCGGGTAATTATCCGTGTATATGTGGAAATTTTCCGCGGTACGCCCATGATCCTGCAGGCGGTATTCATCTTCTACGGCCTGCCCTATTTCTCCGGAAACGCGCTGCAGTTTACCAACAAATGGGTCTGCGCCATCATCGTCGTATCCATCAATACCGGGGCGTATATGGCGGAATCCTTCCGCGGCGGCATCATTTCCATTGATCCCGGCCAGACGGAAGGTGCGAAAGCCATTGGCATGACGCATTTCCAGACCATGAACAGCGTTATCCTGCCCCAGGCCTTAAGAAATATCATGCCGCAGATCGGCAACAACTTCATTATCAACGTGAAGGATACTTCGGTCATGTTCATCATCGGCTTTACGGAGTTTTTCGCTTACCACAAGATGGTTACAGGCGCCACCTTCAAATACTTCCCCTCGGCAGTCATTGAGATGGTGGGCTATCTTATCATGACCATTGTGGCTTCGATTATCCTGCGTAAGATTGAAAAAAAGATGGACGGTTCCGGCAGCTACGAACTGGTAAACGACGACCAGCTGGTTATGGCAGCCGGTACCTACAACAATCCGAAATCCGGTTCGCCTTATGATGAAAGAAGCAAGGAGTTTACCGGTACGGACAATCAGGGAGGGCGGACAAGATGAGTGAGACAATTCTGGAAATCCGCCACCTTTCCAAGGCTTTCGGCAGTCATACGGTCTTAAAAGACATCGATTTCACGGTAAAAACAGGTGATGTAACCAGTATCATCGGTGCGTCCGGATCTGGTAAATCCACGCTTCTGCGGTGCATCAACCTGCTGGAAACACCCACCAGCGGCGACATCCTCTATCACGGGCATTCGGTAGTGGCCAGGGGCTTTAATCCCTCGTCCTACCGTGCAAAGGTGGGCATGGTGTTCCAGAGCTTCAACCTTTTCAACAATATGACCGTGCTGGAAAACTGCTGTGTCGGACAGATTAAGGTTTTAAAAAGGAACAAAGAAGAAGCAAGGGAAAAGGCGCTCTTCTATCTGAACAAGGTAGGAATGGTGCCGTTCATGAACGCCAAGCCCCGGCAGATATCCGGCGGCCAGAAGCAGCGTGCTGCCATAGCCAGAGCACTGGCCATGGACCCGGAAATCCTGTTGTTCGACGAACCGACTTCGGCCCTTGACCCCGAAATGGTGGGCGAGGTACTGGAAGTTATGCGCAACCTTGCAGCGGACGGCATGACCATGCTGGTGGTCACACATGAAATGGCTTTTGCAAAAGACGTGAGTTCAGACGTGGTATTCATGTCGGACGGCGTTATCTGCGAGCATGGCGGCCCGAAGGAAATCTTCTCCAATCCCAAAGAACAGAAAACCCGGGACTTCCTGGCCCGGATTATCAACAAATAATAAAGTTTCATGCTCTATGAAGAAAGGCTGGACAAAACCGCAAGGTTCCGTCCAGCCTTTTATTTACGGCATCAGACACATACTGCCCTCTGATATATTCCGGATCAGTTCCAGTCGGATACGACGGACTCAAAATCCCGTGTACGGTTCAAAAGCTTTCCGGAAAGGAAAACGGCATTCCCGTTGCAGCAGGCTTTGCAGTCCGCCACAGACCTTCCCATACCGCCGCCGCCGGAGGTGGCAAATACGGCGATGGTCTTGCCGGAGAAATCATAGGATTCCAGGAAATTGCGTACGATGGTGGGCACGGTGCCGCACCAGATGGGGAAGCCCAGATAAATGAAATCATAGTCTTCCATGTTTTCGCATTTTCCCTTAATGGCCGGCCTGGATTCGGGATGATATTTGGTCTCCTGGACGCTGCGGCATTTTTCGTTCGGCCAGTAAAGATCTTCCCTGGTATACGGCTCAACAGGTGTAATTTCATAAAGATCCGCGCCTGCGGCTTTTGCCAGCTTTTCGGCAGTGCCCCTGGTTTTGCCGAATTCCGCGGAAAAATAAGCGACAAGTTTCTTTGACATTTTCTTACCTCCCGTAAAAGGCCCTGATTAAATCAGGCCTCTTCCTCCGGTTCATTTTCCACCGTCAGGATATCGGCAAAGCCTGTCACTTCAAAAATCTCCATGATGGTTTCATTTACATTGGTTACCTTCATGGCGCCCTGCTTGTTCATGATCTTCTGCGCGGCAAGAAGCACACGAAGGCCTGCGGAAGAAATGTACTCCAGTTTGTCAAAATCCAGTACCACATCCGTCTTTTCTGCGATGTCATCCATCAGGCATTTTTCCAGATCCGGCGCAGTGGAAGTATCCAGGCGGCCTTCCAGCGTAATTGTCAATGTGGTTTCTTCAATTGTTTTTTCTAAATTCAACATTTTTTCTTCTCTTTTTCTATATTAATTTCCTGATTAAGTTGCAGCCGCGGAATGCTCTTCCGCTTCATTTTTCACTATTATAACACCCTTTTCACAGCTTTGCATCCTCATTTTACAGATGTTTAAAGCAAATATCTTCCGAATTGTCTGATAAACAATCCCGGCCGCGGGTTACATTCTTACCTTAACGCCCCTGGAGTCTCTTTTTCCCAATTTCAGCTTGTTCAGTGAAAGCTGCTTTTCATTGTATTCGATGATATATTCCACACGGCCGGCGACCAGGTAGGCGGCATCCAGCACTTCGCCTTCATTCAGCCGCATGCCCCGCACACCGATGGCAGTCTTTTTCTTGTCGGGAATTTCCTTTAGGGTCATCCGCAGGAAATAACCGTCCGCGGATTTGAGTACCAGGTAATCATAGTCCCGGATAACAGCCGCCTGAATGAGCCGGACGCTTTCATCCGCCAGTTTCGTCGCGGCAATGGTCTTTCGGCTGACATCGAATTCGCTGCCCTCTACCAGTTTGATAAAGCCGTCGGAAGACACAAATACCATTTTGGATGCTTTGATGCTCTCCATGCTGTCCATGCTTACAATGGCTTCCTTTGCCGAACTGTAGCCGGACAGGTTATCGATTGGCACGCCCTTGTCCCGGAATTTTCCCAGAGGGATCTTGTCGGCACGTATGGTATGCATATTGCCGGCGTCCGTAAAGACACAGAGCCTGTCAGTGCTCATGATATTCAGGATGAACCGGTTTTCCTTGTCAGCTGCTTCCTTGTTGCGCTCATACACGGCCGGATCCACCATACGGATATAGCCGAAACGGTCACAGAGTACCACAGCCGGATATTCCGCCACCGGCTCCTCTTCCACCACTGCCGCTTCCGCGTTGGCCAGCTCGGTACGCCTTTTTACCGCGTACTCCTTCTTAATCGCTTCCAGGTCCTTAATAATCACATTGGTCATGGAATCGTAATTGTTCAGGATATCTTCATATTCGGCTATCTTCGCCAGGGTTTCCTGGTATTCCTTCTGCAGGGCCAGGATTTCCAGTCCGATGAGCCTGTACAGACGCATTTCCAGGATGGCTGTGGCCTGCCTCTGGGTAAAGCAAAGCTTTTCCGCAGCCTTTCTGCTGGCAGCCTTTTTGAATTTGATGCCCTCGGTAATGCCCATGGTCAGGCAGTCCTTCACCTGCTTCTGGTTTTTGCTGCCTCTTAAGATTTCTATAATCAGGTCAATGATATCGCAGGCTTTGATAAGGCCTTCCTGTATCTCCTGCTTCTCCAGCTGGGCCGCCAGGAGCTTCTGGTATTTCCGGGTGCAGATTTCAAACCGGAAATCCACATGCTGCTCAATGATTTTCTTTAAGGAGCAGGTTTCCGGCCGGTTCCCGGCTACCACCAGCATATTGACGCCGAAGACATCCTCCAGCCTGGTCTTCTTGTACAGCAGGTTTTTCAGCTTCTCCGTATCCGTGCCTTTCTTAAGCTCCAGTACGATACGGATGCCTTCTTTTGAGGACTGGTTGGAAATATCGATGATTTCCGGGGCTTTGCGGGTTTCCACCAGTTCCGCCACGTCATTTAAAAACTTGCCGATGCCAGCACCGATCATGGTGTAGGGAATCTCCGTAATCACCAGGGCAAGCTTTCCGTTTTTGCCTTTTTCAACCTCCACCCTGCCGCGGATGCGGATACGGCCCTGGCCGGTTTCGTAAATATTCAAAAGGTCGGCCTGGTTGACCACGATGCCGCCGGTGGGGAAATCCGGGCCTTTGATGTATTTCATCAGTTCCCGGTCGGTCATGTCACTGTCTTTCAGGAATGCCTTGACCGCGTCCACGATTTCACCGAGATTATGCGGCGGGATGCTTGTGGTCATGCCGACGGCAATGCCTTCCGATCCGTTCAGCAGTATATTCGGTATCCGGACCGGCAGTACCTCCGGCTCCTTTTCCGTTTCATCGAAATTGGGCAGGAAATTGACGATATCCAGGTTCAGATCCTTTAAGAACACCTCCTGGGTTATTTTCGCAAGTCTGGCCTCGGTATAACGCATGGCTGCTGCTTCGTCGCCCTCAATGGACCCGAAATTGCCGTGGCCGTCCACCAGAATCTGGCCCTTCTTGAAGTCCTGGGCCATAACCACCAGGGCATCATAAATGGAAGTATCGCCGTGGGGATGGTATTTGCCCATGGTATCGCCCACGATCCTCGCGCATTTACGGTAAGGCCGGTCATAGAAGGTACCCAGCTCCTGCATATCGTAAAGCGTCCTTCTCTGTACCGGCTTCAGGCCGTCACGCACATCCGGAATGGCACGGGATACGATAACGCTCATGGCATAGTCGATGTAGGATTTCTGCATCAGCTCGGAATATTCTGTTCTGATAATCTGTTCTTCCATGCTTAATCCTCCTTACACATCCAGCTGGGCATCCCGGGCATGCTCGTAAATGAAGTTCCTGCGAGGCGCCACGTCGGTGCCCATGAGAATCTCCGTAAGCGAGGAAGCCAGCTTGCCGTCCTCGATCTCCACCCTTCTCAAACGCCTGGTTTTCGGATCCAGCGTAGTCTCCCACAGCTGCTGGGCGTCCATTTCACCCAGGCCCTTGTAGCGCTGCAGGGTAAATTTCGCGCCTTTATGCTTCTTTCTGTACGCTGCCAGGGCTTCGTCATCATACAGATACTCGCCCTCGCCCTTGGCCGGGACTACCTTGTAAAGCGGCGGCATGGCCACATACACATGCCCCTCGTAAATCAGCTCCGGCATAAACCGGTAAAACAGGGTTAACAGCAGGGTGGAAATATGTGCGCCGTCCACGTCCGCATCCGCCATGATAATAATCTTGTCGTAACGAAGCTTTGAGATATCGAAATCATTGCCGTAGCCTTCGGAAAAGCCGCAGCCAAACGCGTTGATCATGGACTTGATCTCCGCATTTGCCAGCACCTTGTCCATGGAAGCCTTCTCCACGTTCAGGATCTTTCCGCGGATAGGAAGGATGGCCTGGTAATTCCTGTCCCTGGCGGACTTCGCGGAACCGCCGGCGGAATTGCCCTCTACGATGAATATCTCGCACATGGAAGGATCCTTCTTCTCACAGTTGGCCAGCTTGCCGTTGGAATCGAAGGAATACTTCTGCTTTGTCAGCATGTTGGTCTTGGCCTTCTCGGCGGTATGGCGGATTTTCGCCGCCCGCTCCGCGCAGCCGAGGACGTTCTTTAAAACTTCCAGATTGCGGTCGAAATACCGCTGGATTTCATCCGCCGTCACCTTGCCGGTTGCCTTTGCCGCATCCGGATTGTCCAGTTTTGTCTTGGTCTGGCCTTCAAACCGGGGATCCGGGTGTTTGATGGAAACCACGGCCGTCATGCCGTTTCTGATATCCGCGCCGGTGAAATTGCCGTCCTTCTCCTTCAGCACGCCTATTTCCCGGGCATAGCTGTTCATTATCTGGGTATACTGGGTTTTAAAGCCCGTCAGATGGGTGCCGCCTTCCGCATTGTAAATGTTGTTGCAGAAGCCCAGGATATTTTCCTGGAATTCATTTACATACTGGAAAGCTATTTCCACGGTGATGCCGTCGGACTCGCCCTTGATGAAAACCGGGTCGCAGATGGCTTCCTTGTGCTCGTTCAGCTCACGGATAAAGCCCACGATGCCTTCCGGCTCATGATAGGTGATATGCACATCCCGGCCGTCCCTCAAATCCGCAAATTCTATGGTGAGTCCGGGATTGAGATAAGCAGTTTCGTGCAGGCGGCTTTTCAGTTCCGTGGAGGCGAACCTGGTTTTCTCGAATATTTCCGGATCCGGCTTAAATGTAACGGCCGTACCGGTTTCCTTTGTCCTGCCCAGCTTCGGAAGCAGGCCGTCCTCCAGTTCAAGCACCGGAACGCCCCGCTCATATTTATCCTTATAACGCCAGCCGTCCACGCAGATGGTAACCTCCAGGGATTCGGAAAGCGCATTTACCACGGAAGAACCCACGCCGTGCAGGCCTCCGCTGGTTTTATAGGCTGTATTGTTGAATTTTCCCCCCGCATGAAGTGTGGTGAAGACAAGCCTCTCCGCCGGCACGCCTTTTTCATGCATGCCCACGGGGATACCGCGGCCATTGTCCGTCACGGTACAGCTGCCGTCGTCTGACAGCGTAACCGTAATCAGGGTACAGTAACCGGCCAGATGCTCGTCCACCGCATTGTCCACGATTTCGTAGATGAGATGGTTCAGACCTTTTCTTCCCGTACTGCCGATATACATGCCCGGACGTACCCGGACAGCCTCCAGCCCCTCCAGTACGGAAATACTGTCTGCCGTATAGTCAGATTTTTTCATTAATTACCCCTCTTAATTTTATACACCTTTACTGCGGGAAATAATCCGAACATAGTTTCCCACAATAAATCAATTTATCATAGCATATCTTGGAAAGAAATGCAAGAAAGACTACTACATATAGTACCATTGATTGTAATGAGATTTCTTCTTGTAATTGAAGGCAAAACTGTCTATGATTAAAGAAAGAAATAATAAAACGCGTTTCAGAGGACATTATGAAAAGAAAATTTGCACTGTTTCTGGCCATTGCGCTGGCACTTTTAACGCTCCTGTCCGGCTGCGACGGCGTTGTCGTTTCGGATGATTCCCATGACGGCACCGCTTTTGAATCCATTGTCGTGGAGAGTTTCCCGGAGATTTACGAAGACGGGGAGTATTACGAAAAGGATGAGGTTGCAGCCTATATTTACATGTACGGCCATCTTCCGTCCAACTACATTACGAAGAGCGAAGCCCAGGATCTCGGCTGGAATTCGCGCAAGGGAAATCTGTGGGATGTGGCTTACGGAAAATGCATCGGAGGTGATTATTTCGGCAACTATGAAAGAAAATTGCCGAAAGTCTCAGGAAGAAAATATTATGAATGCGACGTGAATTACTACGGCGGCTACCGGTCGGATGAAAGGCTGATTTACTGTAAAGACGGATACATTTATTATACCGAGGATCACTACAATTCTTTTGAAATGCTGTACGGAGGATATAACTGATCATGGATGAATATTATATCGACGCGGCTTACTTTACGGATGACAAGGAAGAAACGCAAAAATACCTGGCGGAGCGGCTGGATTTCCCGGATTACTACGGACGGAATCTGGATGCTTTGTTCGACTGCCTGACGGAACTTCCGGAAACGGAAATCTACATTGATCATGAGGATGAAGCTTCGGCTTACGGCCGTCTCGTCATCAATGTTTTTCTGGAAGCGGTTGAAGAAAACCCGAATCTTACGGTTTACCTTATCAATGACGAAGGCGGAGATGAAGATGTGCTGACGCCGGAAGAAGAAGCTGAGATTATTACTGCACTTTTTGATGATGAAGAATAAAAAAGATGCCGGGACAGTTGTTAGTGTTCCGGCATCTTTTTAATTGATTCATGCATGTATTATATTTTGGGCGGCGGCGGCGGCGCTGGCGAAAGCCCAGGTCAGATTGAAGCCGCCGCATTTTCCTGTAACGTCACAGGCCTCTCCTGTAACGTAGAATCCCGGTACATTAACTGCCTGCAGATTCTCATCCAGGCAGTCCAGGCTTACGCCTCCCGCAGCCGCCTGCGCCCGTTCAAACCCGCAGGTACTCTTCGCTTTCATTTCAAAAGCTTTTACCAGTCCGGCAGCCTCTGCCGGATTTTCCGCATGTGCGGCAATCACTTCCGCCAGCTTCTCGGGCAGAAGTCCGGAAAGTGCGCGGAAAAGCGTATAAGCACTGTGCTTTTTCATTGATTCGGAAAGGAACGCTTCCACGCTGCTTTCTTCCATATCCGGAGAGAAATCCATGACAAATCTTACGTCCCTTCCTTCCGCCAGTGCGGCAGCCGCCTGTATGGAAAGCTGGAATACCGGAATACCGGAGATGCCGTAATCGGTCAGCTGCAGTTCTCCCTCTTCCATGCCTGCAATCCGGCCGTCTGTGAGGAGGAAAACACAGGCATTCACCCGCACGCCTGCCCATTTTCCGTACCGGTTTTCATCACCGCGTATCCCTGTAAGTGCTGCAATAGCCGGATAAACGAAAAGGCCCATATCTTCCGCTATGTTCCAGGAAGCAAACTCCTTCGCATCGTCCAGAAAAGCACGGCTGCCGCAGGAAAGTATCACGCAGTCCGCAGGATATTTCCAGGTGTTCGTCTGCACTTCAAAGCCGTCCTCTGTCCTTAAGACTTTCACAACGGTTTCATTGGTTTTCACCTTTACCCTGCAGGCTTCCGCTTCCAGCTGCAGGAAACGCCTTACCAGGGCCGCGGAGTCATTTTCCGGATAAATCCAGCCGTCACGGCTTTTGGTCTTAACACCAAGGTCAAGAAAGAATTCCCTGATTTTCGCACAGTCAAAGCGGGAAATGATATCCAGTGCCTTCTCCCCGTTCCTGCTGAAAATATTGTCCGCGGGATCCGCCGTATTGGTCAGGTTGCACCGGCCGTTTCCGGTAACGAGAAGCTTCTTAAGCGGCGCGTCGTTTTTCTCCAGTATGGTAACCTTCTGTCCTTTACGGGCCAGAAGGATGGCGGCCATGAAGCCGGAGGCCCCGCCGCCGATGATAATGATGTTTTTCATTTAATTACCTGTTTGGTACTTTTCTATTATTCAAATCCGTACAATGCCGGCTTCTGTCAGTTTCTGCAGGCTTGAGAGGATACCGAGCTTTGCGGAAGGCCAGGTAAGGCCTCCCTGGAAATAGACGTTGTAGGGCTCCCGCAAAGGGCCGTCCGCGGACAGTTCGATGGACGATCCCTGTACAAACGCACCGGCCGCCATGATAACCTGGCTGTCGTAACCGGGCATGTCGCCGGGAACCGGGTCCACATAGCTGTCCACCGGGGAACCGGCCTGGATGCCTTTGCAGAAGGCAATCAGCGCTTCCGGAGATTTCAGGGTGACTGCCTGGATAATATCGTGTCTGGATTCCACCGAATCCGGAATGACCGGGAACCCCAGCTTTTCATAAATATTTGCCGCAAATATGGCGCCTTTCAGGGCTGCCGCGGTGACAACCGGCGCCAGGAAGAAGCCCTGGAAAAATGAACGGTTCACTTCAATGGAAGCGCCGACTTCCTTGCCCAGGCCGGGTGTCGTCAGCCTGTAGGCTGCCCTTTCCACACATTCTTTCGTGCCGGCGATATAGCCGCCTGTGGCAGCCAGGCCGCCGCCCGGATTCTTTATCAGGGACCCCACAACCATATCTGCTCCCACATCCGATGGTTCGATGCGCTCGGTGAATTCTCCGTAGCAGTTGTCCACCATGATGATAAGCTCCGGCTTGATTTTCCGCAGGAAGGCAATCAGTTCGCCAATCTGTCCGACAGAAAATGAAGGCCGGCTCTGGTAGCCTTTGGAACGCTGGATGGTGGCCATCCTGGTCTTTTCGTTTACCGCGGCCCTGATTGCGTCATAATCGAAGCCGCCGTCCGGCTTAAGATCCACCTGCCGGTAGGTAATGCCGTATTCCGCCAGGGAGCCGACAGAAGGCTGTATGCCGATAATTTCCTCCAGGGTATCATATGGTCTTCCCACAGGGGATAAAAGCTCGTCTCCCGGCCTTAAATTGCCTGCCAGGGCAATACCGAGGGCATGTGTGCCGCAGGTAATCTGCTGACGCATCAGGGCGTCCTCCGTGTGAAAGGTATCCGCATAAACCTTTTCCAGCACATCTCTACCCAGGTCGTCATAGCCATAGCCGGAGGACGACGCGAAACAGGCCGCACTGACCCGGTTTTTCTGCATGGCAGAGATGACTTTCAGCTGATTGTACTCCGCATTTTCGTCTATTTCTTCAAAGCGGGTTTTCAGGCCGGCAAGTATTTCTTCCCCGAACCGCAGCACTTCTTCGGAGATGCCCAGATTCTCGTATATATTTTTCATGACAGTTCAGTTTCCTTTAATGACGCGGCATCGCGCATGATTATTTCCAGTATTTCTTCATCGGACAGTTTATCCTTGTCCAGCCAGACAACATCCTTTTCCCTTCGAAACCAGGTAAGCTGCCGTTTTGCGAAATGCCGTGTATCCTGTTTGATTTTCTCCACTGTTTCGGCCAGTGTGCATTCCCCCCGGAAATACGGGAAGAATTCCCTGTAGCCGATGCCTTTCATGGAAGTGCAGTTCTCCGTAAGCCCTTCACGGCATACAAGGGTGCGGACTTCGTCCTCCAGCCCGTCAGCCATCATCTCGTCCACACGGCGGTTTATCCGTTCGTACAGCTTTTCCCTGTCTGTATACAGCACATAATATCTGTAATCAAAGGGAGAGGACTTCGCCATCTGTTCTTCGTTATGCTCCGAAATCCGGTTTCCGGTCTCTTCAAAGAATTCCAGTGCCCGGATGACGCGCTTTATATTATTCGGATGAATGGCAGCCGCCGCCTCCGGATCCGCTTTTTCAAGCAGCCGGTGCAGAGCCCCGGGGCCTTCCTCTTCCGCCATTCTTTCGTATTTATCGCGAAGGTGTGGCATCTGCCCGGTTTCCGTAAAATCCACGTCTTTTATCACAGCCTGGATATAAAAGCCGGTTCCGCCGGCAATGATCGGAATTCTCCCTGCGTTTTCAATATCACGGATGGCCTCCATGGCCAGTTTGCGGAACAGGAAGACGTTGAATTCCTCGGAAGGCTCCAGGATATCGATAAGATAATGAGGAATATCCCCCATTTCCTCTTTCGAAATTTTCGCTGTGCCGATATCCATCCGCCGGTAAACCTGCATGGAATCCGCGGAAATAATCGACCCGCCGATCCGTTCCGCTATTTTTAACGACAGCCCGGTCTTTCCGGCAGCCGTAGGCCCGGTCAGGATCAGCAGGGGTTTCTTTTTGTCCATTACACAATCCTTTTAAAACTGTTCAAAACCTTTCAGGTTTTGAACGTTTTACGGTTTTGATTACAATTCGCCTTCGGCGAATGCAAAACCGTTCTCCTGAATCACGTTTTTACGCCCTCAGCAGCAAGTGCTTCGGGCTGTCATTTACACTCTTTTAAACTTCTTTTCCAGATCTGTTTTCGACATGGTCACATAGGTAGGCCGACCGTGGGGACAATGGTAGGGATCGTCCAGGGACATCAGCTCGTCGATAAGCGCGTTAAGCTCCAGTCCGGAAAGCCGCATATTGCCCTTTACCGCGGCTTTGCAGGAAGCGGTGGCTATCCGGGAGGCCAGAAGCTTCGTATCCCTGCGGAATTCACCACCGTCCACTAGTTCGGTAAAAAGCTCTTTCACGTCCGTTCCGAACAGGTTGACAGGGATGCCGGTAATCCGGAAGGTGCGCGCACCGAAGGGCTCGATTTCAAAACCCAGGGCGGCAAAATCGTCCAGATTTGCGGATATCTGCTCGTATTCCTTTAAGGACAGGTTAATTACCACAGCCGGAAACAGCTGCTGTGTCTGGATGGTCCGCTCCGCCAGATCCTTCATAAACTGCTCGTACATGACTTTTTCATGGGCAGCGTGCTGGTCAATCAGCAGCAGCTTGTCGCCGTCCTCCACCAGCACATAGGTCTTAAAGACCTGGCCGATGATGCGGTACGTTTTCTTCTTCGCAGGCGCAGCTTTTTCATTGTCGAAAATGGTCATCTGCCGCTCCGCCACCAGTTCGGGTACGGAAGGCCGTTCATCCTTTCGGGAGGTATGATAAGGCGCCTTTTCTTCCGCAACCTTTATGACAGGGGCTTCAGATGCCTGTCTGAGGAACGCTCCTGACGATGATTTCTCCTTCTGTACGGGTGTATCCGGTACATTGTTTTTCGCCTGTGTTTCCGGAACTGCATTTTCAGGCCGAACCGGCGGAATATGGTTAACCGGCGTCTCCGGTTTTTCAGCCTCACGTTTTTCCGGCTTCTCCTTCGCAGGCTCCAGCTTCGGCATTACACGGTATTCCGCGATTGCTTCCTTTACGGCGTCCCGGATTTCCGCGTAGATTTCCTCCTGCCTGGAAAACCTCAGTTCCAGCTTGGCAGGATGCACGTTCACATCCACCTTCTCCCGGTCAATTTCCAGAGACAGAATGACGAAGGGATACCTGTGTTGCATCAGATTGCCCGCATACCCCTCTTCTATGGCTGCGGAAATCAGTTTGCTTTTCACATACCGGCCGTTGACAAAATAGTTTTCAAAGCCCTTATTTCCCCTCGACACCTCCGGCGTACCCAAAAATCCGGTTATCCGTACAAAATCCTTTTCCTTGTCAATGGGAATCAGCTTCCCGGCAATATCCCTGCCGTAAATGTGAAAAGCCGCTTCTTTGAGTGATCCGCTGCCGTAGGTCTGCAGCTTCACCTGCCCGTTTACAATGTACTTGAAGGCAATATCAGGCCTTGACAAAGCCAGCTGCTCCACAAAGGCCGTCACCTTATTGCCCTCGGCCAGTGCGCTTTTCAGGAATTTTGCCCGGGCGGGCGTATTGTAGAAAAGCTGCCGCATGATGATGGTTGTGCCGTAAGGCGCACCGATTTCCTCAAAACTTTTCTCCTGTGCGCCTTCTATAAGGTACCGCACGCCCGTAACCGAATCCCTGGTCCTGGTGATGATTTCCACCTTTGAAACGGCCGCTATACTGGAAAGCGCCTCGCCCCTGAAGCCCAGGGAAAGGATGGTTGTCAGGTCATTTATACTGCGGATTTTGCTGGTGGCGTGCCGCAGGAAGGCCGTACGCACTTCCGCAGCGGGAATGCCGCAGCCGTTGTCCGTCACACGGATAAAGCCGATGCCGCCGTCCTTAATCTCCACCGTAACGGTATTCGCCCCGGAATCAATGGCATTTTCCATCATCTCCTTCGCCACATTGGCAGGACTTTCCACCACCTCGCCGGCAGCTATCTTATCTATGGTAGCAGCATCCAAAAGTTCTATTTTCGGCATATCAGTCTTTCAGTTCCTTCTGCAGATCATACAGTAAATTCAATGCTTCTATGGGGGTCATCACGCTTAAGTCCACGTCCCTGATCCGGTCGCAGACAGCGGCGTCCGGTCCGATATCGAAGAAGGACAGCTGCCGGTATTCCGGAAGCTTTGCAGCTTTTTCCGCATTGTCGGTGATGTCCTTGATGGTGGCGGTTATATCGCTGTCAGACAGTTTCCCCACCAGCTCCTTCGCCCGGGAAATAACATTATCCGGCACACCTGCCAGCTTGGCCACCTGGATACCGTAGCTCTTGTCCGCAC
The DNA here is from genome assembly GCA_017433825.1 of Eubacterium sp. Classification (GTDB taxonomy): domain Bacteria; phylum Bacillota; class Clostridia; order Lachnospirales; family Lachnospiraceae; genus Alectryocaccobium. Next base: position 39,844 of record JAFRGL010000016.1, read on the forward strand.
CGCCCCGGATGATTTTCCTTAAGAATACGATATCATCTCCCCGTTCCTTGACGGCAATACAAAAATTCCGGATGCCGGAAATCTTGCCCTCCAGCTCCGTCAGCTCATGATAATGGGTGGCAAAAAGCGTTTTTGCCTTTATCCTCTCCGCTATATACTCAATCACGGCCCAGGCAATGGAAAGTCCGTCGAAAGTGCTGGTGCCCCGGCCGATTTCGTCAAGGATGAGCAGGCTGGCTTTGGTGGCGTTCCTTAAGATGTTGGCTACCTCGGTCATCTCCACCATGAAGGTGCTCTGGCCGCTGGCCAGGTCGTCGGAAGCGCCTACCCGGGTAAAAATCCGGTCCACCAGGCCGATATCCGCCTCCGACGCAGGCACGAAGGATCCCATCTGGGCCATCAGCACGATAAGTGCAGTCTGGCGCATGTAAGTGGATTTACCGGCCATGTTCGGGCCGGTTATGACGGCAATCTGCTGGGAGACATTGTCCAGATATGTGTCGTTGGGGATGAACATGTCATTTTCCGTCATACGTTCCACCACAGGATGCCGTCCGTCCGTAATGGTGATAATGCCTTTATCGTTCAGCTTCGGCCGCACATAGCGGTTATTGGAAGCTGCCTGCGCCAGGGACGCCAGGACATCGAGCCTCGCCACGGCAGACGCGGTCCTCTGAATGACCGTAATCTGTTCCGCCACTGTCTCTCTTAAGGAGTTGAACAGCTCGTATTCCAGGGCGTTCAGCTTCTCATCGGCACCGAGGATGGTTTCCTCCAGCTTCTGCAGCCGTTCCGTGGTATAACGTTCCGCATTGGACAGCGTCTGTTTGCGCAGCCAGTCCTCCGGCACCAGGTTTTTGAAGGAATTGGTAACCTCCAGATAGTAGCCGAAGACCCGGTTATAGCGGATTCTCAGGTTTTTGATGCCCGTCCTGGCTTTTTCTTCTTCTTCCATATCGGAAAGCCACTGTCTGCCGTTCGCCTTTGCTTCCCGCAGCTCATCCACTTCCTTGCTGTAGCCGTCTTTGATAATACCGCCTTCCTTAACGGTCACAGGCGCGTCTTCGGAAAGCGCGGCGGTCAAAAGGCTGCACAGTTTTTCACAAGGGTCCAGGTCTTCGCAGATGGACGCAAATGATTCCTCCGGCAGGTTTTCGGCAATCTGGCGGATGGCCGGCAGCACGGACAGTGAACCGTTAAATGCCAGCATGTCCCTGGGATTGGCGCTTCCGGCCGCAATCCGGGAAAGCAGCCTCTCCAGGTCATAGACCGACGAAAGGTACTCCCTCATTTCCTCCCGGTACAAAGGCTCGTCCTTCAGGGCCTCCACCCGGTCAAGCCGCTCATTGATTTCCTTCATGTCGATAAGCGGTTCGGTGATCCAGTTTCTTAAAAGCCTTGCGCCCATGGCAGTCCTGGTTTTGTCCAGCACCCACAGAAGAGAACCCCTTTTCTGTTTCTCCCTTAAGGTCTCCGTCAGCTCCAGATTCCTTCTTGTGGAGGAATCAATGAGCATGTATTTGTCCGCGACATAAGGCGTGATGGTATTCATCTGGGACAGATGCGCTTTCTGGGTCTCGTACAGATACATGAAAAGCGCGCCTGCACTTAGGATTCCTACGGGGAAATCCGCAAGCCCCAGCCCGGTAAGGTCCGCGCAGCCGAACTGTTCCAGGAGCGCGGTTACACAGGCATCCTGGTCGAAATACCGGTCCGGCAGGTCGGAAAGGGAAAGATTTAAGCGCATCCTCAGTTCATTTTCATCGAAAACGCCCATAAGCACGGAGGAGTTGCAGAGAATTTCCGCCGGGGTAAACTTGTAAACTTCATCCAGAAGCCTTCCCGTATTGTCGATTTCCGTTACCATGCACCTGCCGGTGGAAATATCCGCAAAGGAAAGGCCGAAGGTATCGTCTACCCGGACGATACAGCACAGATAATTGTTCCGGCTTTCGTCAATGCTTCCCTGGTCGGTTATGGTACCCGGTGTCACCACCCGGATGACTTCCCTTTTGACCATTCCCTTGGCCAGCTTCGGATCCTCCATCTGCTCGCAGATGGCCACCTTATAGCCCTTGTCAACCAGTCTTTTGATATATGTGTCCGCAGCATGAAAAGGCACCCCGCACATGGGCGCCCGTTCGTCAAGGCCGCAGTCCCTGCCGGTCAGCGTCAGTTCCAGCTCCTTTGACGCCAGCTTTGCGTCGTCGAAGAACATCTCGTAGAAGTCCCCCAGCCGGTAGAACATCAGCGTTCCCGGATACTGCTCCTTCATCTGCATGTAATGCTGCATCATTGGTGATAATCCCACGGTTTCACCTCAGTCTTTCAATCATATTTTAAGCAGGCTCTCCCAGATAATAAAAGCCATGGCATTTCAGAAGGCGTACATTTACAATCTGACCGATGAGGCTTTCGTCTCCCGGAAAATGTACGGTAATGTTATTTGCAAGCCGGCCGGTAACCAGGCTTTCATCCTGGCTGTTTTTCATTTCCACAAGTACCGGCAGGGTCTGACCTTCAAAACGGGCGCAGCTTTTCTTCGCCTTTTCCTGCACCAGGGCCAGCAGCCTGTCAAAACGTTCTTTTGCGGTCTTTTCATCCACCTGGTTTTCCATCTTTGCGGCAGGCGTACCGCTTCTTTTGGAATACAGGAATGTAAAGGCGGAATCAAAGCCCACGCGCTCCACCACGTCCAGGGTTTCGGCGAAATCTTCTTCCGTTTCCCCCGGGAATCCCACGATAATATCCGTGGTAAGGGAAATATCCGGGCATTTTTCACGGATTTTCCGCACCAGTTCCAGATAGTCTTCCTTCGTATACCGGCGGTTCATCTTCTCAAGGATCCGGGTGCTGCCGGACTGCAGGGGCAGGTGAAGGTGCGGGCACACCTTCGGTTCGGAAGCCATGACTTTTATCAGTTCATCCGACAGGTCTTTCGGATGGGAGGTCATGAACCGGACGCGTTCGATTCCGGGTACGCGGCAGGCCTTCGAAAGCAGTTCCGCGAAGGTTACGGGTTCATCAAGGCCCTTGCCGTAGGAGTTCACGTTCTGGCCCAGCAGCATGATTTCCTTCACGCCGTCTTCCGCCAGATGTCCGATTTCACAAATGATTTCTTCCGGCCTTCGGGACCTTTCCCGTCCGCGGACGTAGGGCACGATACAGTAGCTGCAGAAATTATCGCAGCCGTAGGTGATATTGACGCCGGATTTGAAGGCGTACATCCTGTCCACAGGCAGTTCCTCCACCGTCACATCCGATTCCTGCCAGATATCGACAATCATGCCCTTCTGCGTAAATACCTGGTACAGAAGCTCCGCCAGGCGGTAAATATTATGGGTGCCGAAGATCAGGTTGACGAACCGGAAGCTTTGCGTCAGCTTTTCCACCACATGGGCTTCCTGCATCATGCAGCCGCACAGGCCGATGATCATTTCCGGATTGCCCTTTTTGTAATGATTCAGTCTTCCAAGCCTTCCGTAAACACGGACATTCGCGTTTTCCCGGACGGTGCAGGTGTTGTAAAGCACCAGGTCTGCCTCTTCGCTTTCGATATTCTCATAGCCGATCTCTTCCAGGATACCCCGCAGCTTTTCCGAATCCCGGGCATTCATCTGGCAGCCGAAGGTTTCCACATGACAGGTAAGCTTCCTGCCGGCATCCTTCTCTTTTTCCGCCAGGATTCCTTTGCATCTGTCTATATAATAATACTGCCGCCTGCGTTCCGCATCAGAACTGCTTTCAGGCACTGCATTATTTTTTACGGTCATTTGTCTTTTTTTCTCCATCTGTGATTTTACCGCTTTTGCGCAGTCTGTCAATGTGGCGTGCGGCTGCTTTGTAACCCAGTTTTGCGGCCTGTTCATACCATTTCACGGCTTCTTTCAGGTCGCAATCCACGCCTTTGCCGTTCTCATACAGACGCCCGATATAAAAGCATGCCAGGTAGTTGTTCCTGTCCGCAGCCTTCCTGTACCAGTTCAGGGCTTCCGTATAGTCTTTTTCCACACCTTTGCCCTTTTCATACAGGATGCCGATGAAAAGCGCGCCCAAGTCATCTCCCTGGGCAGCCGCTTTTGTATACCATTTCAGAGCTTCCGCATAATCCGTTTTCACGCCTTTTCCCACCTGGTAAAAGGCGCCAGTACGGTCCTGGGCAAGGCTGTAATTCTGCTCAGCCGCCAGCTTGTACCATTTCAGGGCTTCCTTTTCATTCTTCTCTGTGCCGATGCCCTCTTCCCAGAGTTCGCCTAAATGAAACTGTGCGTGATAATCGTCCATTTCCGCGGCTTTTTCATACCACACGCGGGCTGTATCCGCATTTTTATCCACACCCCGGCCGTATCTGTAGCAGTTGCCCAGGCAGGTCATGGCAGCTGAATTCTTCAGTTCCGCCGCATTCCGGTACCAGGAAACCGCTTCATTTATATCCGCATCGACCCCCAGGCCGTTTTCGTACATCCGTCCGAGATAAAAAGCGGCAATGGAACTGCCCTGGGCGGAAGCATCCCGGAAGCAGTCCAGGGCTTTCAGATAATTTCTGTCTTCATAGGCGGAAAGGCCTGCCATCAGCAGACCTTCATCCTCCGGTTTTGAAAGCTGGCCGGACGGTTTCTTTGAAAATACGGAAAGGAAGGAGTCGCGGGAATAATCAAATCCGCAGTCCGGACATTTTGCCTGGCGGATGGTTCTCCCGCATTTCAGACATTTCATGAAATACAACCTCACATTATTTAAATCATCGTCTGCTGCAGACGGGGCCGACCACTTTAGAAAGCACCTCTGCCGGCAGCAGCCGGCTGAACAATTCCCTGCAGCCGGATACGGTCTCCGGGTCGGGAGCGCCGCTTTCCGCAAGCAGCCTTCCAAACAGACTGACGTAACGGTCTCTGCCGGCAAGATAACTGTCATAATCCGTCACCGCCAAAGCCTGCGAAAACGAAATATCCGCGCCGAAACGGCCTTTCAGTTCATCCGGGGAATATGCCGTCACTTTCCCGTCGGATACGGAAACGCACAGCATTCGTTTCAGAATCCAGCTGTTCTCTTTCACACGGCTGTACAGGAACGCAATCTTTGCTTCCCCTCTGTCGGAAAACAGGAAGGGAACCTCTTCCTTCCATGCGTCGGGAATCCCGGCCATTTCTTCGGATTTCCGCAGGGCGTTCACACAGGCTGTATAGTCCATACCGGCATTTCCTTTCATCGAATAATATTATCCGTGATATTGGCAGGCCTTCCGCTTAATGCAGCCGCCAGTTCCGCGGCAGGGATAACGTCCATCCTGCCGGTACCCGTATCACTGTAGATAAAGTAAGAACCGTCTTCCGTCACACTCAGCAGGGAAATGGCATGGCCGCCGCTCTGGCCGTTGCGCCACAGCCGTTCCACATCCACACTGACGATAACGCCGTGCCCCCGCTGTATGTAAGCTGCAAGCGTATGTATGGTTTCCGCCCGGTTTTCGTCCACGGGCAGGGTAAATGTGGAAAGCCCGCAGCGATTCAGGATTTCCTGCCTGCCCGAGGCGGAGGTTCCTCCGCGTTCCGAAGGATCCGGGTCGGACAGCTCCAGGCCTTCAACCACGTTCGGTGAACAGTTAAGCGCGCAGCTTATGATCTGGTCCTCCGTGGTCTGCACCCCGGCCATGGTCAGAAGATTTGCGCACTGGCACAAGCCGCAGCTGCCTCCCATCGGATAACTGCTGTGGCCCTGCACCTTTATCAGCTGTGTATAGGTGCCGATGGGATCGTCATATACGGACATATTCTGTCCGTCAATCACCATCTCCCGGTACATCTGTTCTGTTCTCTGCAGCGACCTGGGGACGCCTTCCGGTTCCGGCCCGGGGATAAACCCGGCCGCCCGGGCGGCATTGCCGCTTATGACATCATCGGTGAAAAACCTTCCCCCGTCTGTACCCTGCACGGTACTGCCGCCTGCACTGCCTGCCGCGCCGCCGACTGTACCCGCCGAAAATACGCTGTCATATTCCTCCACAATCCGGATCAGGGAATCCAGATACGCGGATGCATCCAGCATGACGGGATAGACGGTTTTTACTGCTTCCACACAATCGCCGACAATGTCTTCCAGCTGCCGGTAGCTTTCATCATCCCATTCGGCAGCCGCTTCCTTCATCCTGGCCAGCAGGTGCGCCAGGGCGGCATCGACCCCTTCTTTTGCCCGCAGGATGCTTTCCCGGCATATGACGATTCCTTCGGCCGTCGTATTGATATCACTCATTGATTAAGGCTTTCAAAATATTCTTCCAGTTCGTCTGCGGTCGGAGCCGTGTAAGGCTTCAGCTGGAATGTGTCGGCAATGCCGTCGGTATAATATACCAGGTTGCTGTTCAGGCCCGCAACGGATACGCCCTCCACCAGGTTTACGGCATCGTTGCTGCTTAAGGCAAATACAACTCTCTCCGGGAAGCGGCCCAACACATTTTCACCGAAACGCATGGTCTCTTTAACCGTGGCGTAATCCGAACAGGTAATCACGAAATGAATGCCGAATCCGGAACCGTCGTCGATAACCTTCAGAAGTTTTTCATTGGAAAAGCCTTGTGCCTGCCGTCTGGCAGCTGCGTCAGCGGATGCCTGCCTGGTATTTCTGGCGGCAACCACCGAATTGAAGGCGGCAAAGATATCCATGGGATCGCTCTCCGGCTCCAGAACGGTTTCTTCCGCTTCTTCCGCTTCTTCGGCGTCCAGATATTCGCTTTCTTCCACCCGGTCGCCCTTGAACATGGCTTTTATCAGGTCAAGGTACTGAAGGTTGCGGATGAGCATGCAGATAATGCCCTTCTCGTTTTTCTTCTTCCTGGCCTGGTATTCCTCATAAATATCGTGGATAAACCGCACGATATCCGCCCTGGACTCTGCAGTATACAGTCTTCCGGTATGGTCTTTCAATACCTGGTAAAACTCTTCCGATGCGCCTTCGCCTATCATGGTCTCACCGTCCACACAGTAGAGTGTAGTGTTTTTATTAAGCAGCGCAGATACCATGTAGTCTGTAACCAGATGGTTCGTCATCACCGTATTGGTGCCGCAGATGAGCAGGTTGTGCTTCTTCTTCCTGTCCAGGGCAAGCGCGAAGGGAGGAGCCACTTTGATCTTGGAACCCATATGCACCCGCACCGGCAGTTCTTCCGTATAGCCGATATTGTTTGCGGCAAGGTAATCGGTCAGCTTCTCTGTACGGCTTCCCTCGAACACCTGCGTGGTGCAGGGATATTCCGCGTATTTCTCACTGATGGCCGCCAGGTATTTCTCCTTGGAAGCATCATCGCAGAAGGCCACACGCAGGGCGATATTGCCCAGCTGCAGGCCGGAATCGTTGTTCTCGGGAGATTCCGTATAGTCTTCGTTCAGAACGGCGGTACCCTTCGGACCCATCATCTTCGTCTTGGCGTCCGAGCTGTACAGATCGGAGAACAGATACCTGGTATCTGCCTCGCCGCACTTTAAGCCCATACGGATACGCATCTGTTCGATGGTGCCGCGGTCGAGGGTCAGCGAGCTGATAATGTTCGCGGACTGGGTGGCCATCACCAGGTGCAGGCCGTAGGCACGGCCTTCCGTCACAATCCGTTTCGCCAGGTTCGCACAGTTTATGGCCACCTTGCGGTTGGTGGCGTCGTTGAACAGAATCTGGAACTCGTCCATGATGATGAGAATCCTGGGCATTGCATTCCCGGTCGTCCTCACATAGTCCGCAATGTTGGTAACGCCGCCTGCTTCCTTGAAGCGCACCGAGCGTTCATCCATCTCGGCCACCAGACGTTCCAGGATGCTCTCGCCGAATTCCTGCATGGCGTCCAAAGCCAGAAGATTAATGCTGGGCAGCCGTTCGGATTCGTAAATCTTGAATTCCGTACCGCCCTTGAAATCCATCAGGTACAGCTGCAGCTCGTCCGGGGAATAATTCATCATGCCGCTCATGATAATCGTGTGCAGCAGGGTGGATTTGCCGCCGCCGGTACCGCCGCCCACCAGACAGTGGTGCGACGTGCCTTCGCCGAAAATAATGCTGACAACCGCATCCTCGTCGCCGATGCCGATGGGGATATCCAGCAGTCTGGAAGCCTTCTTCGAATACAGGGCTTCCGGCAGGATGTCTTCAAAGGCAATGGCCTTGTGCTTGATGATATTGGCGGCTTCGGTGTAGTCCTTAACGAAGGCCGCAATCTCAGCCGGGGATTTCGGATTTTCGATGTAAACCGGCAGTCCGAAAGGAAGAAGCTGGTAATTGCCGTCCTTGTATTCCACGGAAATACTGTATTTCTCAATCTGGGCCAGACGGTCGTCAATACTCTCATAGCGGGAAAGCTGCACATCCGGATCATGGCAGATAATGGTGTAAATTCCGCATTTTCCGCCGTTCCTTAAAATATTGATGAGCATGTCCACGCTTCTGGCATCCAGGCCCCGCGGGAAATCATACAGAAGAAGCACAGTGACGGATTCGGAACGCTTAGGCGTATTCCGGTTGTATTCCAGGATATTCTCATACCGGGACCCCAGCTTGTTCTGCGTAATGTCGTCTATCTGGGCATTAACTTCTTTTAAGAGGTCGTATACCTTATCCTGGCTGGTAATAATGGTAAACAGCTCCGGCAGGGCCTTCCTCAGATCTGAGAACGGCTTCGTACTGCTGCGGTTTTCCACGTCGACCGCCTTAAAATTCACCTTGGTGACCGGCAGGAAGGATAAAAGCGTCCACATGATATGGTGGGTAAAGGCGCGGATCTCCTCCGCAGTCTGCTCCGGGCTGGTACACAGCACATTGAAGGTGTTGTTCAGATCCAGGTTCAGCGGCAGCTTGAGCTGATTGATAAGCCGGATTTCCCCGTCTTCGTTAAATGCCCTGCGGATGGTTTCAAAATGCACGCTGTCGCTGAAAATATCCGCCGGGTACAGCACTTCACCCAGTGTAATATTGTCCGGGAAGGTGCTTTCCGTGGAAGGAATCGTGAAATAATTCTTCTTATAGGCATCCGTCATGCCTTTGATGAACCGGATATGGTTCTCCAGTTCATTTTCATTTCTGGTATCCACCAGCTTCTTGATAAGCGGCGAGAAGGCGATGCCGCGGTTCTTGATGCCTTCGTACAGAAGCATGTATTTGCCGAAGAACTTGTTGAATTCCGTTCTCTCCGGCATTGGATGATACAGCAGGGGTATGCCGCGCATGGTAAAGGAATTGTCCGCGTAGGCAATGCCGAAGGTAAGTCCCTCGATGGCTTTCAGCCCCTTGGCATATTCGTCCGGCCTGCCGTTTAAGGTATTGTCCGGAGAAGTCAGGATTATGGTATAAATGCCGCAGCGGCTTCCGTAGCGCAGCACATTGCGGAGCCCGGACAGGCTCTGCTCGTCAAAGCCTTTCGGATAATCATAGACGACAAGGAGCTCGGGTGTAACTTCATAATCCTCCCGCGCCTGCGCATAGTCATAAATGGTATCGAATTCCGTCCCCAGCCTGTTCTGCAGCACGTCCTCGACCACCTGGCCCAGGGCGTTCATCTTCGCGAAAATCTCATCCCTGGTGATATAAATCTTCTCCCCGAAAAGATCGGGCAGCTTCTTTTTCGCGTCAAAATAAGGCGAAATACTGGTGCCCCGGTTCTCCGGATCGATGACTGAATACGTCAGCTTGGCAATCGGGCAGGAAGAAAGGAAGCCGAACATCATGGCATGGGAGAAGGCTTTTAAGGAACTGCTCTCCGCCGCGTCGGAAGTCACAAGCCATGCAGGCGCGTCCAGCGTGGTCATGGCAATCGGGAAACGGATCGAACCGTCCACCATGATATCCGCGCACTTGTCCTTAATCAGGGAGGAAACCACGGAAGACTGTACAAAGAAATCCACCGGGTAGTCCACAAAACACATGTACAGAATACCCTGCTGGATTGTTCCGGTATTGTTTACCTTCTGCCTGCGGTCTTCATAAGAGGAAATCACGTTGTACAGGTAATTAATCAGTTCCTCCGGGAGCACATTGTCCAGGTCCTCGCAGATCTGGCCTGCCACGTCGTCCAGCGCGGCATAGTAATTCTGCTCGAGCGTATTCAGGTCACGCTGGGCAGCCGCGTTGATTTCTTTCCTTTTGGCAAAATATGCTTCCTTCTGGTACGCCAGGCTTTCGCTGGTAACGGCAGGCAGCTCTTCTTCGATTTCAGCCACAAAGGAACGTATCGTATTCAGCAGGATGATAAGTTCCTCATAATCCTGCTTTCTTTTATTGGAAAACAGATAGTTGATACCGTTTACGAGCTTGGGCAGGATATCCCTGGAATATTTGTCGGAAATGGCCCGGTATTCGGATTTTATCTGCTGCAGGATAGTGAAATAATTGTCCGTATCGTCGAACCGGTCGGTGGTGGTCCCTGCAAGCTCCGCTTCCTTTTTCTGCTTTGTCTTCAGGTAATACTTGTCAGCATGCTGCAGACGGTAATCCAGATTTTCCATATCAGCCTGCATCTGCCGCGCGTCATTGATGGTATTCCTGGATTTCGCGGAGACAGCGTCACAGTTGTTCTTGTAATTCGTCTCCAGCTGGGAAAGCGCCGCATTGAACCGGGCGGTCATCTGCTGTCTGTTCTGCTCATAGGCCGTCCTGCTGGCATTTATCCTTGCTTCTGAACGATCTGCAAAATCGTTGATTTCACCGATGAGCTGAAACACTTCCACAGAAGTCATTGCGTCCATATTGTCATCCTTTCTTAAGCCCGTTGTATAGTAACCGGCGGTTCATCCCGCCTTTATTTTTCTTCAATAACCTCGTATCTGCATCTGCCTTTGCAGTTTTCACCGAAACCTACCCGTAAGGATGTGGTCACCTGCAGCGGATAGCTGAAGATTTCCACCATTTCCCCTCCGATCTCCGGGTCGGATGTATTGCTCACCAGGGTGTACTGGGTCAGGTGCCCCAGAAGCCTCGGTCTGTAATCCGGGTTGTTTTTATTTAAAATATCGATGATAAGCTTGATGCCGATGGTGGTGATGAAATTGATATCCACGGAAATGCCGGGTTCGAATTTCATTCCTTCCGTGCTTTCCTGGTTGGAATATATGTGATGGTTCGCCTCGGCCCTTGCGGAAGGGTTGCTGCCGTTGCCCAAGGCGCATTCATAGCAGGGCATGTTCTCTCCCGGGATATGGTAGAAAATCTCGCCCGCGAAAGCCCTCTCCCAGAAACCGATGGACAGGAAGGCCGCGCCGTAGTAAATGCTGATGCGGTTGGAATATACGTCAGCCGTTCGGTTGTCCGCACAGCCCACAAATACCGTGTCGCCCGGCACGCAGAATTCATCCAGAATCTGTTTGGGAATGTTCTGGATCTCCCCGCCGAAGGTTTTGATATTTACGGAAGGATTGATGTTTTTCAGCTTCCTGGTAAGACAGTTCACCTTCAGGTCGCCCACGTCTTCTATACCGCACTGGTGGCGGCAGATGTTGTGGTACTCCATGGTATCCGGATCGACCAGCACGAAATTGCCCACACCGGCCCTGGCCAGTTCCATGGCCACAAGGCTTCCTACGGAGCCGCATCCTAAGATGACAGCCCGCTTTGACTGCATGACCGGGGTTTCCAGGATGCCTTTGTTTCGGGAGAAAATGCTCTGGTACAGCTCGTAGGATTCCACCTCCAGCTTTTCACCGTCAAAGAAAAACTCGGCTGAAGCGCCTTTTTTCACCGCACAGAAGCCTTCCGCGGGAGCACTTCCTTCCGGCAGCACATTTCCCAGAAAATCCCCTCTTCCGCGAAGCTCTTCCGGGAATATATTTATAATCTCCGTATCGGCAATATACTTGCCGCGCATTTCGCCTTCCGGCATATTTTCCAGCTGTTCTTTGGAAATAAATACGGTCTTTTTAATCTCTTCTCCGAAAAAGTTCAGCATTATTTCTTATCCCCCTTCTTCACGGGTGCCACAGCCTTTTTGATTCTGTCCATAAGGGAAGCATACATGGGGACGTCCGGTTTTTTGGATGCCTTCTCCTCTTTACCCTGGGTCTCTTCCTTCACGTCATCTGTTTCCGTTTTCTCCGCCTTTGCGGCTTCCCAGGCATTCTTAAAGCAGTCCGCTTTATAAACATAGCATTTATCGTCCAGCGCGAAAATCAGGCTGTCCGTTTCGTCCATGTATTTGAACCAGAGCGTCACCTCCGCATCGCTGTCCGCGCTATCCGACAGGCAGACATAGGCGCCTTTTCTGGTAATGAACAGCTTCACGCCCAGTTCATCCGACAAAAAGCCCACATCTTCCACGATTTCATCAATAATCCTGTCCGCCGCGAAATCCGCATCCGCCTTCGTTTCCGGAATCACGCCGGTGTATTCGTCAAGCTTCGGCAGCGCCTTATCCAGGAATGTGCGGAAATCCATATCGGCTGAAGCTTTAGCGGCTTCTTCCGGTACCGGCGTCCTTCCCATGACGCGCTGCATGATTTCGTTGAATTTCTCCGGTTTGCGCAAAGCCAGAAGTTCGTCGGGAATCAGGTAATCCCCCACTTCGTACTCAATCTCGCTGTACCGGCAGGGTCTTCCCACATGGTAGCAGGTAAGCCGGAAATCCGGGTCCACATTCACCAGGCAGGAAATCGCTCCTTCCTTTCGCATGGCAGCATATTTGGCATTGGTGCCGTCATCCGTAGATGAAAAGATATCGAAGGAACCCGGGTGCCGGTGCCACAGGCCGATGAGCTCCAGGGGTTCCTCATATAAATGGGCGATTTTATTGATTAAATGCTGGGTGTAGGCCTGGTCATATTCAAAATAAGCAACCTGGAAGATGGATTTCGGGCCGGGATCGATGGCTTCGACCACATACCAGTCGCTGCCGTCCGTCTTGCCCAGAAACAGTCCTCCGGTCTCGGTTTTAATCTTCTCGCAGGTCTCGGAAAGGATGCCCGCATAAGCTCTTTCCGAAAAAATGATCTTCATTTTCAAGTCTCCTAAAAAGCGCACCAGGAACATCCTTTTAGACGCGTTCTTGGTGCGCTTATTTTTACATTGCTGTTTCCTGCAGGCTTCTTAAGATGAGTATTAAGAAGCGGGGTTCTTAATAGTTTCCTTCCATCGCCACATCATCGCTGATTTCGCCGTTCAGCCACATCTCGCAGAGCATAATCCATTTGCATGCCCAGGAGAGCGCGGAAGCGGCGGATGTGGACCTGCTCTGGCCGGTTTTGAAGTACTTCGGGTCAGCGGAGCAGATAAAATACTCCTCATTACGGCCGAAATTGCTGCGGTAAATATGCGGCAGGCCCAGGCCGAAGCCCCTCTTTACGCAGTTTTCGTAGCTGCCGTAGGTCTCTTCCAGAAGAGGCATCATTTTCTGCGCAATATCCTTCAGGCGGGGGGAAACGGGCAGAATCTGGATAGACCCGCCGTATTCGTCCTGGCCCGCATGGGGATGGTTGTTTTTATAAATAAGCATCAGATCCCAGACCATGCCGCCTTCGCCCATGGGCTGAACTTTTCCGCGCCAGTACAGTCTGCCGGAGCCGTCCTGCAGCTGATTGATCTGGAAGGAAGGGAAATACTTGCGCATGGCCAGAACTTCCGCCTTGTACAGCTCGGGATCATTTTCATACCAGTAAGATGCCATGATTTCTCCTTTGCTTTATGCGAGCTTTCCGTCCGGAACCTGGATGGCGGTCATGCCGGTATCCTGCATCTCTTCTTTGGTGGCCACCTGTCCGCTGGGGGATACCACTACGGGCTCTCCCTGACGAAGGGCTTCCGCCAGTGCACGTCTTCTTGCCGCTACAACATCATTGTTATTGTTATCCATGATATTCCTCCTTGTTTGGTATAAGTTAAGCCGCGAACTCGCGGATAATCTCTCCGTTTTCCGCAATCCTTGTTACGCATTCGCGCATGTAGGCTTCGGTCTGGTCTTCGCCCTGTTCCAGCATCATGCGGGCGATATTGTTGTTGTACAGTTCGCCGCCTTCCTGCATCAGGGTCTCCAGGTCCACGCCGCGGTTATTCTGCATAACCATGGTGTATTCCATATAGTCGTTCATATTCTGCAGCGCAGCGCTGTCGGACTCTATGAAGCCGGAAGTTTCCTTCATATACGACAGGTAATCTTTCAGCTTCGCAACCGTCTCGATAAAAGCCATAATCGCGTATACGAAGAAGCTTATGCCGCAACGTATGGCGCCTATTATTATATCCAGCAATATACTGCCGGTCATGGCGAAGAAACTGGGTACATCGCCGAAGAACCTTTTGAAGAAATTCAGAGCGCTTCCGCCGATGGCGCCGAAAATAATACCGAAGAAGATACCGGCACCGACGCTGTCGCTTTCCGCACCGATGGCGCATCCTAAAAATACACCGATAGCGATACCGATCAGGAAGAAAATGAACCTGAACCGGATAGTCTTATAGTTTTTCTGCAGGGTGACTACGTTATCCTGCACCAGTTCCTGCGTACAGTCGTAACAGAGGAACTTGCCCTCGTATTCGCCGGCAGATACGCCGTAGGAGTCACAGCAGTCCCGGCAAAGGGGCTTTCCGCAGCGGGCGCAAACGCCGTAGGCGGGCTCTGACTGATGATAATAGCAGGACTTTCCCTGAATCCTCTGTCTTCCCGGGCTGGAGAAGGTGGGAATATCATCTCCCCGCGGTGCAGAGAAAGTGGGAATGTCATCGTTTTTCGGCGCGGAAAATGTGGGAATACTATCATTTTTCGGTGCCGTGAATGTCGGAATGTCAGCCGAAGCGTTCGTCTGCCGTGTATTCTGTCTTGGCTGCATCCTGGGCGTCTGGTTCTGGGGTTTCGGAACAGAAGCCGTAGGCGTTCCGCAGTAACGGCAGAATTTGCTTCCGTCGTCTATCTGCCTGCCGCATGATGTACAAAACATTGTTGTTCCTCCTCTAGCTAAAAACGTTTTGAAGTATATTCATCCATCAGCTGGGCCAGCCGCTCCAGCTTCGGAAGTGCTTCCCGTAAAGAATCCACCGGTGATTCGATCATGTCTGCTACCCTGCCCATGGCGTCGCCGAATTCGGCGGCCTTCTGGTCATCCCAGCCGGACGCAGACCGCACGCCCTGCCGGATACCGGCGCTCATGTCCGTCAGATCGGCAATGGTTCTTGCGATATCATTTTTAATCTCCCGCACGGTGGCGGAATTGCCGCGTATTGCCATCTTTCCTCACCTCTAGAATATTTCTTCTGTCTGATCCAGAATACGGATCATTTCGTTAATCGTCCGTTCCGAATCCTGAATACCAGGAATCGGTTTCTTTAAGGCATCCACGCATTCCTGCACGATTCTGCCCAGTTTGGCATAATTCTCGTCGCTCCAGCCGCTTCCGGCATTGGAGTAACTGCTCTGCAGATTTGCTGCAACCGTTTCCAGTACGGAAATCGAGCTTTCACATACTTTGATTCCCGCTTCCAGACCGGCGCGTTCAACGGAAATACCGTCTGCCATACTGTCCTGTCTCCTTTTCGTTCAATCAGCGGAAAACCGCTTCCATTTCATCCACCAGGTCAATGCACTCGTCGATAACCAGATGCTTCCTTGCGGCTTCGTCCTCCGCTTCGCTTTCGAACTGCACCACCGCATTGACGTAGGTATTAAAATCATCATTTACATTCCACTGGGCGGTTTTTAAGCGCTGCAGCTTGTCCTGGTAACGGTACAGCCGTCTTTTCGCTTCCGCGAGACGGTTTTCACATTCATTTTTCTCCATTTCCAGGTCATTTATCTCGGACCTCAGGCGGGTGCACTCCGCTTCTGCCTCGTAAATGGCATTTTCCGTATCGGTAATCTCGCTTCTGACCTGCGACATGGCGTTGCGCACGTCAGACAGCGCGCTGTCAATACCGCTTATATCATCGTCCTCATCCGCCCGGGAACGCATATTCATCAGCTCGGATTCCCGGTTGTTCAGTTCCTGCAGGGTATAGTTCAGGTGGTTCAGCCGGTCATACATGGAAGGCAGCGCCGTCTCCAGCTTGTGCAGCCGGAACTGACAGTCGTCAATCCTTTTCTCCAGTCTCGCGATCTGCGCCTCCAGTTCCTTAACCAGTTCTTCCAGCTCCGCCACCATATCCTCGGTACGGGCTACCTCATACCGGCAGTCCGAAAGGCAGGCATCCCTGCGGGAGGCTGCCGTATATCCCACACCGGCCATATCCGCCCGGAAAACGCCCAGGGCAGTCCGCACTATGACCAATCCTTCCCGCGCAACATCCATCTCTTCAGTACTCCTCTTCCGCTATGGCAAAAAAAGCGTTGATAGAATCACACAGGCGATCACCCGAAACCAGAACGTCCCTGGAATGCAGCGCGATGGCGGAAATCCCGGATGCCAGTGAAGCGTACTGGGCGTCCCTCCACAGAAAAGAGGCTGACTGTACGCCGCCGGAAAGCTTCTGTACACAGCCCTGGAAAGAATCGATATCCGATTTGATATTCGCCGAATGAGAATTCATCTGCCAGCCTCTGATGGATAAATATATATAATAATCTAATGTAATATTTTACTCCAGAAATCGGTTGATTGTCAATGTTTTCAATGCCCCGCAGGCACTGTAAATGTTTACAATGTTACCTCTTTCGGATTCGTCAGAATCAGTGAAATTGAATCAACGGTGCAGTGATATTTCCAGCCGTCCAGAATCAGATCGGGGGTGGATTTCGTCTTGTCCTTCGGGAAATATTCATAGTATTTCGCGTTATACTCTTCTTCGCTGCAGGATTTCAGGGTGCTTTTTCCCATGGAATATTCTCCGAAATTTACCTGCAGCTGGTAAACGGTTTCCAGTTTTCCCTTTTTGATTTCCTGCACCAGGATGGAAGATTTCATACTGCCCACCGGCTGGTTGTTGCAGATGAGGTTGCCTTTCTCCTTATAGGAAAAGGATGAAAACCAGCCCACATCCCCCAGCTTGACCACCTTGCCTTCATACCAGCAGAACAGTTCCACCTGCGCGAATCTGTCCGTACCGTTAAAGCCTATAGCCAGCTCCGGAATATTGTCATCGTCAATGTAGCACAGCGCAAAGGTCGGCGCGTTTTCTTCCCAGGTGTAATCCAGATACAGGAAATCATAATATCCCTGCTGCCAGGAAGTGTCTTCCGCCGGATTGTCTGACGGTGTAGTGCTGGAGGGTGCCGGCGTAACCGGGGTCGTGGTGGTGGATGGGTTTGTGGTGGCCGGTGTGCTGGAAGGTGCGGTATTGGATGCAACGGGCTGGGCGTTGGATGAGCCGCCCTGGCTGTAATCGTAGAAGCCGTAAAGATAACCGTTAAAACGGACGAACCAGGTGCCGTTTTCCGAATCCTCGAGATATTCCAGTTTGTCGCCCGGTGCCAGCGCTGTTACTTCCTCCGCATTGGAGGGCCGTGGCCAGCCGTAGATACAGGTGTAGTTTACCACATAGAAGGTACTATAGGCGGACGGCACTTCCGCGCCGGAATTCGGTGTCATGTAGGATGCCAGGGCATAACCGGTCTTTCCGCCGTACTGTACATGATAGAAGCCCCTCGAACCGAAATCCAGCACCGTCACGGTGGAACCGGACGGAATCTTCATGATTTCACCGGAATCCAGCGAGGTGCCGGGCCGCATGGTAATGGTATCCGTAGTCGTATAAGTGCCTTTATTGGACTGGCTGCTGCTGTTACCGGAAGAATTGCTGCCGGAGGAACTGCTGTTTCCGGAGGAACCGCTGCTGCCCGCATTTACTTCCAGTTTTTCAAATTTCCAGGGCATCGGGGCATCCGGGTCGCTGACAGAGAAGGTGGCGGTAAAGAGAATCTGCCGCTTTGCACCGCCCAGTTCGGAAATCATGCCGTCCACGATGAGCGTGTCTTTTTCGATTTTCCACCCGGTGATATCCCTGAAATTGAAATATCCTGCGTCGCCCACAATGGCCACCGTGGAAATATCGATACCGTCTCCCTGCCAGCAGGAACGCAGATAGTCAATGATTTCATCACAATAGGCGTTATCCTTAAATCCGGTCAGTTCAAAAAGAACTGATCGTGCATCTTCTTCCGACAAGGTGTTGAATACTTCGCCGTAATTACCCGCAGTAAAGGAGCTGATACGGCTGTCATTCAGCTTGTTGAAACCAATGTACAGATACATATTCCGGCTCCAGACCTTTGATGGAATCTCGTCTTTATTGAACACGGTTTTCGTTATCTGCGGGTTCACGTAGCCGTTATTCGCATCTTCAAACATGGTCTGCAGCCAGAATCTGATCAGTGTCTGATGGTCGTCGGTAAGGATAAAACCGGACATATCCACCGCTTCCGTCATGGCGATATCCCCGTATTCCAGCGTCTCACCCGCTTTCACTTCGTAGCCTAAAGTAACCGGGTCGTAACCCAGCTTCTCGAAGGTAATTTCATAATGCCCTTTGGCTTCAAAAGAAAAGCTGCCGTCAGAGGCTACCGTCACCTTGTCCGTCGGCGCTTCGTCCGCTACCAGGGTATAGGTGACATTGACGAGGGTTTTCCCGGTTTTCGAATCCACGACCCTGCCGGTTACGGTTCCCCACAGTTCGGTCTTTTTGGATTCTTCCACTGTGTTTTCCAGGCTGCTTTCAGAAGGCGCGGCGGCCGTTTCCTGGCGATTGCCGTCCGGGGTGTTACGTTCTTCACCTGCGGAACGTCTGCCGCAGGAAGAAAGAAGAACAGCAGCCAGGAGTACGGCTGCTATTGAAACGATTGATTTCTGTAGTTTTGAATGATGCATGGCGGTTTTCCTTTGGGTCACATTATATAGTGTAGCGTTTATACTCTTACTACTGATCTTAGTGTGAGACGGGGGAACTGTCAAGGCAGAAATGAAATAACCTTTTAGTATAATACTACCTCGTTTTATTCTTTCTTACATATACACCGATTAAAACAGCCACAGCAATAATTACAACAGTGAAAACAACAGCTTTGACGTTAAGTCCGGCGTTTCCGTCAGTCCCGGATGTATCTTTCTGAGTGTTTTCATCTTCGTGTCCCGGTACACTATCTGCTGATTTGTCCTCTGACTTAGGATTTGCTTCTCCGGAATCAGCCTGCGAAGAACCCGTCGTATTCTTTGAACTTTCTTCTGTACCGTCCTCTTCCGTTAAATCAATTTCGACAGTCTCCATGGCGGTACCGGTTTCCTCATTCGTTACCTGCATGCTGCCGTCGTCAGTATGCACGACAACCTGGTTGCTGTTGCCGTCTTCAAAAGAAACCGTGACGCCGTCCGTGACTTCTATCACCGCACCGGATTCGCTCACAATGGTCAGATTTCCCTCATCATCCGAATTCCGGTAATAGTCCTGCGTATCATCCAGGACTCTTTCATTTCCGTTCGAATCCACCAGAAGAAGATTTCCCTCGTCGTCTGTGGTAATCAGATTGCCGTAATCGTCATAAATGCCCAAAGGCTGCGCCGGTGTATCCGGCTGCTGCGTATCACCGCTGTCGTTTTCCGTATATCCGCAGGTGTAAATAACCGACTGTCCCGGGCCAAATGCGCCTGTTTCCACACTCATGATGGTATCCGGCAAATAAACGACGGTAACCGTCGTGTTATTCGCAAATGCCCCGGCAGCAATGACATTGACCGGATTTCCGCCAATCATCGCCGGCACCGTAACCGCTGTTTCATTGCCCAGATAGGCGGTAATCGTCACGGAATTATCCTCGACCGTATACCGGAAATACTCGTGAATGTAGTCGGCGTAGGCGGAAGCGTGCATGGTCATTATCAGAATAATGGCAATTAAAAAAGCAAACAAATGCTTAAGGTGTTTCATTTAAGAATCCTCGGAAATAGTCTGTGTCTATTGGTTTGCATATCAAATATGCTTTTTAAGTTCTTTTGGAAAGGCAGGCAGCGCACGCTGCCTGCCCTATCATTTTTAATCTTCAAACTCATCGTCTGGTCCGGACTCAGTAATTATATCTTCGTTATTAAAACTTATCACTTTAATAATTAACTGCTGGTATAACTCCTTCATTTATTCATCCTCCTTATCAATTTGATAAATTCAATTCATTATAAGTTACTGAAACGAGCTCACTATAATAGTAATCTGTTACACCTGTTGATTCATTCAACAAAATCATGTATCCTCTCATGGATACTACCATATCATCACTTGTCACTGAGAGATTGACCCTGTCTGTACCGTTCAAATATGTATTATTTGACTTAAACTTTTTAAGAATAGAACCATCAACGTTTTCATATCTAAAGTATTCGTCTATTCTTAAAGAGCTAACTAAATCTTTTGCATATAGAATCCCATGTTCAACAAGCGTATATCCATCAGGAACATCTCTTGTCGCAACGCCACTGACTTTATGTACCGAACCTGATGTGATACTGAAATCTCCAATTGTAACTATTGGATATTTTTCAATTTCATGATCACTATATACGGCTATCAGTGTATAATTACCGGACACCCTGTAATAATAGCTATTATTATATCCAAGAACTTGACCTGCTTCGTTTCTCCAATAATTGAAGATATATCCATCCATTTCCGGTGCTTGCGCTGTGTATCCTGATCCAATCGCAAGATTGGAATATTCATCAGGTTCTCTCTCCGCCCCTTCATATTGCACCGTTAATGAATAGTATATTTCTTCTTTTATATACTCTGGCTTAATAATAATCGTCGGTTCTGAACCTAGTTTTTCAATAATACTATCCGGTGTTGCTTCCTCAGATGTACCTTTAAACACCCATCTGTTGAATGCATAACCCAGTTTTAAAGGTGCACCATCAGGGAATACAATAGCATCATCTGCTGAATACGTATCAGCCGTCAGTACTTGATCATAATCGCTCTCAAATTGCACATAGGATTGACCTGGATATTCATCATTGCCCTTATATACCAGTGTTATCGAAGTATTGCCACTTACAGTAAAAGTGAATTCAGCACTTCTCTTAATAATCTTCTGGCTTTCATTTTGCCAATGTAGTACTTTATCTGTATCTACTGCAGAAAGAGTCAATGAAGAGCCTACCGGAACAGTCATAATGCTGCCGGTTCTTATGGTCGAGCTTCCTCCCACTGTATATCTTCCAAAGTTTACAGTATTGACAGAAACTGTAGCATTGCCTTTTGAATTATACTTTGCCACAAGTGATGTATTGTCTGTAATAACAAAACTATACGACAAGTCTTTCGAAAGGGCTTCTTCATTCAAATGGCCTTCTAAATACCAGCCGGCAAAGTTGTAGCAGGCAACTACTGGTGCCGTCAATGTTACTGTTTCATATTGGTAAATTTCGCCATCCGGTGTGATGCTGATATTTCCAATAGAATTACCTTTGCCATCATCCGTCTGTACAGAAAGATAAACAACTTCATCATTCCTGTAGATATGGAAATAGCATTCCCAAGTGTTCTGATACCTGTCTGTTACGATACAGCGATACCAAGTATAATCCTGTGTAACAGGGTCAGTGATAACACTTCTGACATTGTCACCATCAAGCGCTATGTCCTCGCCGTATTCGCCCATCTTATACCACTGGCAGGTCAGATCCGTGTAATCGTCTGCCTTTACTATCACCTCCAAAGTTACTTCTTCGCCGGTTCTTGCATAGACATTATTTCCATCCAATCTGGCACTGCAGCTTTGCGTAACGGAGAGATGATTCTCTATATGGACATAGAACCTTACATCGCAGTCATTTCCATAGTCGTCAGTGACATGACAATAATACTCAGCGTATTCCGTCACGGGTTCTGTTGTAAATACATTGTTTCCGCTTGAAACCTGGCTCCATTCTTTGTGTATTCCGTTTTCATCCTGCACTTCGACGAGTCCATACCAGTCGTATGTAAATGAACTGTCATATATCGTTTCATTTACAATGACTTCCAGTTCTAAGGAAGTATTCGGTTCAACATAGAAATTATTTTGCCAATCCTTCGCATATGCACCAAAGTCATTGTTTATGGAACAATAGAAATATGCATCCGCTGCATTACCGTATTTATCTTCCACGTGACATTGATACGTGGTAAACGTATTGATGGTTTCCGTCGTATATTCTGTCCCGGAAGCATCCGAAATCAGCTGACCATCTTTATACCAGCTGTATGTCAGTTCAAGGTCATCTAGACTATAATCTGCGGTACAGTAAACGGATAGTTCTCTGCTCTCATCCAGTCCAATCCAGTATTCCATACTGTTTATGTCGTAATCTAAGCCTTCAATATAAACCTGAAGATTAGTATATACGTACTCTTTCCAAACAGCATAAAGCTGCATGTCGCCGTTTACGATAATGTTGTCCATCGGAGCAGTCGCATATCTATCAGTTGACCAGCCAAGGAATTGATAACCTTCTATTTCCATATTGGGCTGATACTCCCAGTTTCTGATTTCACTTCCTTGCAAAAGGATTTCACTGCGATTTGTCACAGGAACATCCGTTTGCTGATCTTCATCCCATACATAACCATAATTTGCATACGGATGGTTCGCATCGAAAGTCACTGTATATTGAGGTTTCCAAATAGCATATACTGTTTTTGCGGAATCAATTGTTATACTGTCAAACGGCTCTCCGTTAGGCTCCAAAGCCCAGCCGGCAAAGCCTAAACTGCTGTTGTTTTGGCTAGGAGCATAACCTAATTCCTGTCCGTACAGTACACTGTCTTCCTCAAAAGTATTTGTTACAGATGCATCATCGATTATCCATACATTCTCTTCCCAGTGACCTCTATAATAAGCGTTATCATCATTCGCATGGAACGTTACTTCATACAAGTTTTTCCATACTACATAAAAGTCCTTATTGTCCTCGCTAACAATCGGATCCTCTGTATCTTCAGCGTCCGCTTTCGTAGACCAGCTCGAGCAATTAACAGAACTGTCATCAATGGCAGGCCAGGTCCAAGGACTAAATGATTCACCTAACGCCATTAATCTGGAGACTTCCGTAACACCAGGCTCACCAAAATATGCACCATCCCGGTTTGCATGGAAAGTTACTAATACAGCATCAATTTTTGAAACCGAACAATTACAGGTGATTACAGCATTATCGTCAGCCATCAACTGGAAATAGAAAGTCTCTCCTTCGTTGAGTACGAAGTCACTATGCCAGTCTCCGCCGACCCATGTCGAACATGAATCACAATCAAACAACACGGAACCATATGAAGTATCGTAATCCCACTCTGTGAGCTTTATACGATACAGACCTTCCTCCGAAGGCGTAAACTCATACAGTCTTTCATCATTATTCTGTATGCTGACAGCAATAGTTTCTCCAAGCGAGAGAGGCTGAACTTCGACAGTGTCAATAATTACATTAATTAAATCTTCATTATATGCCCTTAGCTTAAAGTAATATGTATTATCTTGGGCCTTAAGTATTCTGCTGTATTCTTCTATCCAGCTATTTGAATACAGTGTGTTAAAACTCTCATCATACAGAGTAATCTCACACGCGCTGTCCGAAAAAGTGAAGCGGTATTTCCCGGTTGACGCAGGAGTTAATTTATACCACTCTGCTTGACCTGAACCATCACTATTAAAACTGAATGATGTCTGACCGGTGATATCAGTTACATTATCAGCAAGATAGACATAGAACCAAACGGTACATTCATGACCAAATCTATCATAGACATCACAGTGGTACTCTTTCTGTTCCGTAACAGTCACCTCATAGGCACTTGTATCTTCAGCAATCAGATTTCCTTCGTCATCATACCAGTAATACCTCATGCCGGTATAATCTATAGCCTGAACAGATACAGACAGATTAACAGATACTCCCGAATTAACAATAATGTATTCTTCGCTTGTTAAAGTATTCGTAGAACAAGCTGAAAAGTTATTGTCTATGCCGATATGGAACCATACATTTGTACTGTTTCCAAATACATCAGCAACCTCACAATAGTAGATTTTGTCTGAAGTAATGTTATCTACCGTACAGGTTTCATCTGTATAATTTGTCATCAGAACATCGTTACTGTTGCTTTCTCCGGTATCAGGGTCATAGATAATAGTTCTTTCATACCATGCATAGGTAATATCATTCGTAATGATTGTACTTGAACCTACAGCAACCGCCATCGTAACGCTGTCACCGGAAGCCACAACGAATTCATCAGTTCCATCTGCTTCAGCAGAGAAATAATTGAGAACATATATCGGGAATTCGACAGTACAATCATTTCCATATCTGTCACAAACCTTGCATGAATAGTTCGCCGGAGCAGTAAAAGGTGCGGTAGTATATGATTTCTGATCTGCACCTTCGATAACCGTACCATCAACATACCAGATATAGGTTATTCCATCCGGGTCGTTAGCTGTAACATCTACCGTCAGCTGTGCAGACGTATTTGCATCAACCGAATAAGGGTATTGTGGAGTAGCGCTCAGATTGTTTTCAGTTGTCTCATATTGAACGGTAACCCCTGACGAAATGGCTCCGTCAGCAACTTCCACTTCGTCCCATTTTTCTGCGTTTCCTTCATATTTTACGGTACTCAAAGCGGACTGCATAAACGCAGCCTCTCCAATGGACTGTACTGTAACAGGGATCGTCGCATTACTTAATGCAACCGTATTCTCAAAAGCATGGCTGCCGACAGTGGTTACGCCATCCTCAATAATAACGGAACTAATCTGGTCACGATAATCGGCCCAGGGAAGCTCTGTTGAAGAAGTCCTTGAAACACCTTTAATACTGTTTCTGGTCGGTGCAGCGGCAAAGTTCCACATTTCACCGGTACCGTAAACCGTCAGCACGTTGTTTGTATCAATAACCCAATCCAGGTTGTCACCGCACTGGCCTCCTGCCTGCTGATAATGTATATTTGCGATACGCAGAGAAGCATTTCCGTCGTTAACAATGGAAATGATGCTCCATGCATCGGGAGTACCGTTGAAATAAACATCTTTCAGCATTCCACAATTAAAGAATGCAGCAGTGTCCACACTTTGCAGACCAGAACCTATATGCAAGGCTCTCAGTGATGAACAATCGTAAAAAGCATTGCTTCCGATACTCGTAACACTATCCGATAATGTCAGGGATCGAATTCTGGTTCCTGTAAACGCATAATTGCCAATAGATGCAACAGAGTTTCCGACTACAACTGAAGTCAAGTTACCGCAGCATTCAAAAGCGGAATCTCCAATAGATGTCACACTGTCAGGAATTACTACAGAAGATATCGAACTCCTGTCAAAGGCATGCTCGCCAATCGTGATCATCGTGTTCGGAATGATCACTTCCGAAAGACTGGAACTTCCATAAAAAGCTGACTTTCTAATCGTTGTTGTTCCGACCGGAATCTCATATACAGAATCATTCCGGCCACCCGGATAGGAAACAAGCTCCGTTTCCGCTTTGTTGAACAGTACACCATCAATACAGCAAAAGTATTGATTGTTCTCATCAACAGTAAAGCCCTGCAAATGGCTGTCAAACAGATAGAATGCCTGTTCACCGATTGTCTGTACATCTGACGTCAGTGTAACAGTTTCCAAATCATTACACCAATAGAATGCACCGTTTCCAATGGTCTTTGCGCCGATAGATACACTGGCCAAATAATAACAGCTGTAAAAAGCATTTTCTCCAATTGACTGTACCCCAGAGGGAATTGTCAACTCTGTCAGAGAACTGCAGTAAGCAAATGCATAATCTCCGATTGTCTCCAGATTCGAGGGAAGAACAGTTATTCTCGGTCCTCCTCCCATCATGGTTGCGTTGAATGCGTAATTACCGATTCTTTCCAAACTGTCCGGAAGCTGGATATCAAATGCCCTCTCACATCCATTAAAGGCATAATCTCCGATTGACGTAACACCTTCTTCGATAATTACCGAAATATCCCCTGCATAATTGGTAAAATAGTTTCTCCAGGGAGCCATATTTCCATTGTAATAATCCCCGTAATCATACATTTCTCCTGTCCCGGAGATCTTTAGTATATTGCTATTATCGGTACTATAAACGCCCCAGGTCAAATTGTCTCCACAGAAACCGGAGGCGTAAGCCTCCTCATCTGTGAACAACCAGTTTGCCTGAGAAAGGGAATCGTTGTTGTTATCCAATGTTATATTGCATTGTGCTTCTGAACCAAGAAAATGGACATTGGTCAATCCTGAACAACCATCAAAAGCATATTCCCCGACTGATGTCAAAGAAGCAGGTAATTCAACAACCTTCACACAGATGTTCTGAACAAAGGCATATGCTCCTAAAGAGGTTACACCTTCATTTACTCTTATCGTAGTAATCTCTTCTTCACTGCCGGCCCACGGTGCAGGAGAATCTAATGAATAATCCGTCATTGCCCCGCTTCCGACAATTGTCAGAATTCCGTTACTCAGATCCCACGTAAGGTCCTCGCCACAGGTTCCGGAATTTACAGGTTCATCGCTCTGTCCGAGGAAATGCTTGGTTGCATTTGCTAAAGCCTCATTGCAGAAAAATGCAGAACAATCAACATTTATTGCATTCCACTGCGACTCTGAACCAGCATAATACACATCAGCGAGATTGTCACAAGCAGCAAAGCAGTAATTTCCGATTGTATTAACGCTTACAGGAATAAAAATGGTCGCAAGTGAAGAGCATCCTGAAAAGGCACCCATGCCAATATTGGTTACACCTTCAGGCAATTCAATACTGGTTAAAGAAGCACATCCACTCAAACCATAAAATCCTATGGATGCTACACCAACAGACAAATTAATCGTCATTAATGCAGAACAATTACTAAAGCCGGTAATCTCAATAACACTTTCCGGAACTGTGACTTCTGTTAAATATGGGTTTTCAGAAAAGCTGCCTATAGTTGTTACGCTGTCTGGAATAATATAAGAAGTATCTCTCTTTCCGGCAGGATATGCTATCAAGGTGGTATGGTTTTTACTGAACAGAACGTCATCCATAACATCGAAATTCGGATTAGAAGCATCAATACTTATTGTTGTTAATGTGGTGCACCCATCCAGCACGCCATCTATACTTATAACAGTCGCAGGAATAAAAAGTTCCGAAATTTGCGTACCTGAAAAAGCCCCGGCACCGATTGTTCTTAATCCGTCAGGAAGTGTAATCTGTGTGAGTCCTGTATTTGTAAAGGCTCCAGCGCCTAAATCTGTTAATGTAGAAGGTAAAGCAATTGAAGTGATGCCAGTATCGGCAAGAGCACCTCCGCCTAAAATAAGGAGGCCTTCCGGTAATTGTATATTCTGTAAAGCCACGCAGTTCCAAAAACAACTTTCACCGATTTGGCGCAGGCTCAAAGGAAGAACAATATTATTTAAAGATGTACAATTTCCAAAGCAATATGCCCCTATGCTTCTTACGCCCTCAGGGATGGCTATACTCTGCAAAGAAAGACAATAATCGAAGCTTGATTCACCGATTATTTCCAAAGTAGAAGGTAGAGACACTGTGACAAGATTTGAACATCCGCTAAAAGCCGACTCATCTATTGTTACAACTCCTTCCGGAACAGAAACAGATGTTACATTCGTCAATCCGCCAAAGGCTCTCCGTCCAATAGAAGTAATCCCATCCGGAATTCTTATCTCAAATATATAATCTCTGTAATCATACCAGGCAGGCATTCCACCTTCTCCTGGCATGATGCCTGCAATATCACCTGTACCAACAAGCGTCAGAACTCCATCTTCAATTGTCCAGGTAATATTGTCTCCCCAATTACCGGAATAAATAACACCTGGTTCCGGCGTTGGTTCCGGTGTGGGTTCTGGTGTGGGCTCTGGAGTAGGCTCAGGAGTAGTATTGATATAATCTGCCGAAGGGATAGCAAAATAATACTGTGTTGATTCATGCTCACCCAAGTTATTTTTTATAACAATAGGATAAGCATATCCGCAGTCATCAATCGGTCGAGTAAATTCAAAACATTCTTCATTCGCAAGCAACTCGAATTCACTCCAAGAGGAATCCTCCTGAATGGAACCCCAACAGAAGCTATTAAACGTTGATGTATCCTGAGGATAATAAACTACATGCACAGCATTTTCGGATATGAATACAACGGTTTCCTCCCGAGGTGCATATGTATTATAAAGGCTACCATACTCATCAATAATGGCTACCGTTTCGCCATCATAAAGAAAAGGTTGTGCTACTTCTGCAGGTTCCGGCTCGCCTTCATCCGCAAACGTATTTGCCGGCACCAGGCTAACCACCATCAGACATGTCATCAATACTGCCAAAAAACGTTTCATCTCTCGTGTTCCTTTGCTTCTTTATTTAGTCTCTCGTTACGCACTTTACCTTCCTTCCGGTAAGAAGGCATAGTAAATCAGAATTATTATAGTGATTTATCCTCTATTTGGCAATAGCGGAATATGCTCTATTCTACTTCTCTATTGTATGCAATTTATGAATATTTGAATTACAAAGTAGCAAACTATTTCAATATCATTTCGAATATTCTTGCGTAAGTTATCGATTTCTATTATGATAGTTTAAAAGTATAGCGTT
Organism: Eubacterium sp.; assembly: GCA_017433825.1. Taxonomy (GTDB): domain Bacteria; phylum Bacillota; class Clostridia; order Lachnospirales; family Lachnospiraceae; genus Alectryocaccobium. Next base: position 68,358 of record JAFRGL010000016.1, read on the forward strand.
TATTACTCTATTATATAGTAGTGCAATCCACTCTATTATATGATATTTGAAGCTACTCTATGGTATTTTGCTCTATGTCTGGTGACACACGACGGACAGAATTTTTGACTGGATAGGTGCAAAAGTTTTATTTCGAAGGTGAAAGACATGAGCAGAATTCGAGTTGATTATAATGATCACGATCTGACACTGTATGCCCGCCGTATCCGGGAATTGCGCGAGGACCATGACCTGATGCAGGCTTCCGTGGCCAAGCTCTTAAATGTGGGCCAGCGGACTTATGCGGATTATGAACTGGGCAAGATCCGAATCCCGATAGACTCGCTTATCATTCTCGCCAGGTTTTATGATACAGACATGAACTATATCTGCGGTACAAGCGCCCGTAAAAATGAGTTTCCAAAAGAATAATGAACCATAACAGGCCGTCCGGGTTCCCCGGACGGCTTTTCTTATACTGTCCCACAAACTCAATTATTCCGCTTATTCTCTTCCGTATTGTCTTTTCCCCGTCTTCCATTTACAATGGATTTGTAATGCAGTTTATTATTCCATGGAGGTTCAATCATGCAAGACATACATCTGATAAACGGACTTTTTGAAGCCGCAACGCCGGAATCCGTCGGAATCCCGTCCGGTGCAATCGCGGACTGCCTGGAAGCCATTATCAAATCCGACAGAAATATCCAGAGCCTGCACATATTCAAGGACGGAAAACTTGCCGCCGGAGGAAGCGCCAAACCCTTCACGGATACCAGCAGACGCAGGGTCTATTCAACAATGAAATCCGTCATTGCCCTGGCCGTACTGTTCCTTGTCCAGGAAGGAAAGCTTTCTTTTGAAGACAGAATCGTGGATTATTTCCCGGAGGACGTTCCGGAGGACTGCTCCGAACTGATGAAAAATCTCACACTGCGCAATATCCTGAACATGTCAGTCGGGCAGGAAAAGGATGCGCTTTCCATCTTCCACGCCTCCAGCTTCGGTGAGGAAATGATTCCCTTAAACCAGCGCGGCAAGGATTTCGGTCTTTCCTTCAATCCCAAAGGCATGACACTGGAGCAGATTTTCTTCCGCCTGCCCACGGATTATGTGCCGGGAAGCCGGTTCCACTATGTAAATACGGTGCCTGAGCTCCTTATCCGTCTGATTACCAAGGCCTCCGGTACCGACTTCATCCATTATCTGAAGCCCCGGCTTTTCGATTATCTCCACACAGACGTCTTCAACAGTCAGGAAACCACCGACCCTTCCTGGTCTCCTGAGAAGCCGCACCGTCATGCGGATGATTTCGTAAAGACCTACCTGGATGGGTCGACAACCGTTACGTCTTCTTACGACTTGTGCAAATTTGCACTTTTCTACCTGCAGAGAGGTTCCTGGGAAGGAAAACAGCTGCTGGACCCGGCTTTGATTGACGAAGCCACCTCCATGCTGATTCCGACCGCGGATTTCGCGGCAAAAACGGGCCAATCCGACGACAATGCCTACGGCTACGGCATGCAGATCTGGCGCAACAGCTATGGCGGTTACCAGATGCTGGGAGGCTGCGGCCAGACAGCCGTAATCGTACCGGAAATGAACCTTGTCATGGTCTGGTGCGCGTTTGATCCGGCTTACCACGACGGCGGAACAGCCGCCCTGGTCCGGGACCATATCTTCAAGGCAATGCGCAGGCACGCAATTCCCGAAAACCCGGAAGATTACGAAAGACTGCAGGCCGTCCTGAAAGGCTGGACCATTGCGCCTCCGAATCTCACCTCGGATTTCGAAAGCTGCAGTATCAGGCCCGGAAAATACGCTCTTGCGAAAACGCTGGACGGCATCGGCGCCGTAGAATTCAACTATAAGGAAAAGTCTGCCGTCATTTACCAAAATGGCAGTGCCGTAAACCTGGATTTCGGCCTCTGCGGAAGCTTCGTGCGTAATGCAAAAGGCCCGGAACGCAGAATTGACGGTTATTCCTGTGTATATGAAAATGATATGAAAGCTGTCTGGGCAGCCTGCGGCACCACAGGCAGGGATACTCTTCTGCTCCAGCTGCAGTACGAAGGAGAAATGCAGCCGGTGCGGTATTATTTCTCCCCTGCGGGAGAAGGTGTTCTCCGCTGTGAAAAAAGGCGGTAAACAAATGCATACAGGCCGGCCGAAACACCGGCCTGCAAGACGCAAACAGGCCGGAATCCTCATTTTAAGGATTCCGGCCCGTTTTTCTTTCATATGTGGTTATTATCAGTCGTCGATATCGATATCTGCATCCAGGATTGCACCGGTCATGTCGATATCATAGCTGTATTCGGTACGGCCCACATGGATTTCCACGTCGTAAATCTCTCTGCCGTAGTCTTTTTCATACTCGCGTTTTACTTCGGTGTAGGTAATATCCGACTCCGCAACGCCGGCTGCTTTTTTCGCAATCTGCAGTGCCTGCTCTTTGGTAATCTCACCGCCGGTCTGTGGTTCCGAAGCCGCGTCTGCAGTACCGTTACCGTACATTTTCCATTCCGTCTTCAGGACAGCGCCGGTCTGTACGTCAATATCGTATTCATACTTTACATCGCCGGCAATAAACTCTACTTCGTACTTCTCAATGCCGTCATCGAAGCCTCTTTCCACCTTGATAAAAGTGACATCTTCTTCCCCGATGGGCTCGGCATACCGAAGCGCAATCTGCTTGGCTTCTTCTTCCGTAATCGGTCCGGTAATCACGGCAGGCTCTGCCGCCTGACCGGGCTGCACCGCTTCTGATGCGGAAACTGCTTCAGGTACGGTCTCTGTCTCCGGTACGGACACTGCTTCAGGTACAGATACGGATTCTGACCCGGAAACCGTTTCCGCCGTCTGTGTTGTTTCGGATTTTGCCGATGTCTGCGGCTGTTCCTCCTTTTTGCTGCATCCCGCAAACAGCGAAACTGCCATAACCATTACAACTGCAGCTGCAAAAATTCTTTTTTTCAAAATAACCTCCTGTATTGCCAAGGTCTTTATTTACTCAAACAGGGTTTCCCCTGCAGAAACTCCTGCAGGGGAAACCGAACAAAATACGCATATAATCTAATTAAGTTTATCCAGGGTGTACAGGTATTATACGCTCATCTCGGTACGTCTGATGAGGTCATCCCGCGCCTCTTTGTATACTTCTACGAAGTATGCGGAGAAGCCTGCGATACGGACTACCAGATCCTGGTAGTTCTCGGGATGCTCCTGGGCGTCCTTAAGCTGTTCCACGGAAACAACGTTGATCTGCAGCTCCATGCCGCCGCCTGCGAAGTAGGTCTCCATAACCGCACGCAGCTTCTTGTCGCCTTCCGGTCCCTGTAATGCTGTGGGATGGAACTTCATGTTGCACAGAGTGCCGTTCCTGTAGGCAGCCTGGTCAAATTTCAGGATGGAGTTGATGGTCGCAAACGGGCCGTTCTTGTCCATGGACTGTACGGGAGAAATACCATCGGACAGGGGCTCGCCGGCCTTACGTCCGTCAGGTGTGGCAATAACGAATCTGCCGTAGGTTACGTTCATGGTTACAGGCCAGCTGCCGGCTGTCCACTGTCCGCCTCTGGGGTTCATGCCCTTGCTCTGGATCTCCGTTGAATAGGAATCCCCTACAAAGCTGGTGAACTGGTCAGCCTGCGGATCGTTGTTGCCGAAGTGTACGCACTTGCCGAGGATGTACTGGCGGAGCTCTTCATAACCTTCCCAGTTGGCCATCAGGGCATCATACATTTCCCTGGTGGTAACTTTCTTCTCCACGAAGCAGAGCTGGTTGATGATATTTAAGGAATCAACAACCGTGCCGTGTCCGATGGAGGAGTTGCCGGTGCCGTTGTACTTCGCGCCGCCCCACATAACGTCGAGGCCGCTCTCCATACATCCGCCCATGGTAGCGGAAAGGAAAGGCAGGGGCATAACGTTGGAGTATACGAACTCCCACATATTTACATTGTTGACATGCAGTCTGGTGAAGAGGTTCAGCTGTGCCCTGTAAGCATTCAGAACATCCTGCATGGTTTCCATCTCATAGAGATAACCTGTCGGAAGGCCGGTCTGCTGGGGTTCAGGCGCGCCGGGGAATCTGAAGGGATTCACGCCGTTGTTGATGGCCTGCCAGAAGATAACCGGAAGGCTGGTGTAGGCAGCGCCGCCGCCGTCACCGCCGGAGCAGGCAAAGTCATTGCCGCATACGCAGGGCTCTACGCAGCCGATCAGGCAGTAGTTTCTGGCTTCCTCAATCGGAATGCCCCTGTTAAGCAGTCCGGGGATTACCATGTCGTCGTTCTCGAAGATCGGTACGCCGCCGACAGCCTTGGTGCACTCTTCCGCTGCTTCCCAGAGTTCATCGGGAGTACCCTGATGAATACGAAGGGAGATGGGCGGGTTGTGGAGCAGCAGTCTGTGGGAAGACTGAAGGATCATATAGGTGGCCTTGTTGGTGGAGTCTGTGCCGTCCGCATTCTGACCGCCTACGGTAATCATCTGGCCGGAGGTATAGCCGGGGATGTTGCGGGCTACCATCTCGGGGCCGACTTTGTTGTTCTCGGCAACCTTAAGGATGAAGCTGTCCATGATTTCCTGGGCAAACTCTTCGGTAATTCTGCCGGCAGCCAGATCGGCTTCCAGGTATTTGCCTACATACATGTCCACGCGGCCGAATGTGATGCCGTGCAGCTGTCCGTCAAGGATGTGGCCGAGCTGATAGAAATATACAGCCTGAACAGCTTCCCAGTAGGTACGGCAGGGTTTGTCAATAATCCAGTTCATGCTGTCTGCAATCTGCTCCAGCTCCGCTTTCCTCTTGGGATCGGTGCATTCGGCAGCCTGGCGGGCAGCTTCCGCAGCGTAACGCTTCGCATAAGTGATAGCGCCTTCGCATACCAGGGAAATAGCATAGTAGAAAACGTACTTGCGGTTGTCGTTGCCGTAAATGCCGTTCTTTTCCATGTTTTCCATCTTGGCAAGGGCTTCATCACGGATGGCGCCGAAGCCTTTGTCCACGACCTTGGTGAAATCACCGCAGAAATGGCCGATGGGGCCGCCGCTGTTGCCTCTTACGTTCCAGGAGTTAACGCCATTGCCTGCATGGTTGGCAATGAAGTTTCTGGGCATATGGGCGTCTGTGGAAGCGCCTACATAGTTCTTGTCCCAGAATTTGATGGTGCTGCGGATATATTCCTTGGTCTCTTCGTCAATGATATAGGGGTCTACTTCACGGGTGGAAATGGTATCCATCTCGTTCATCAGCCATCCGAGACCAACTTCGGGCTGAAGAGCGGTGCAGCGATAGGTCTCGCCCGGGAAACCGACGATCAGTTCGTCCTCGAAGATGGGGGTAGGCATATTCTCAAAGAGGTTCTTCAGGTTGAGGGCTCTCTTGAGAATGCCGAAAAGATGAGGATTGTCCATATAAAACTCGGTAACGAGTTTATAACGGTTCAGGTCAATCTTCGGGGTCGTGGTGCGGTATCTCTTACGGATACGTGCGATACGATCGGTTACAGGTACTTTTTCATACATGCGTGGGATGCTCCTTTCAGGGTTTATAATTTTTGTATAAGTGATTTTCATTTCTTAACCAAATGCATTCTATCACATATGGTGAAAAAAGGAAAATGAAAATTTTATTAAATTTGATAATAATTATTGTTATTATTTCTCATGAACCGGATTCTGGAAGAAATGAATGGCGTTTTCGTTTTCCGAATACTCTGCCAGGACAAATCCGAATGGCGCTGTATTAAAATAATAGCACGACGTTATGTTCCCGGGCTCATCGAACACCTCTTCCCTTCCGTTATACGGCCTTGCCACACGTTTCCAGGAAATGCTGAGAACCCTTATGGAAGGATACAGGCTCTTCAGTACGGCATCCTCTGCCGCGCTGCCGTCTTCCAGATAAACCGTACAGCCGCCTCCCTCTTCCAGCGTATCAATCCTGATGGCGGAAACGCCGGGCTGTAAGGGCTGCTCTTCTGTCTTCCCGAACTGTCCGGCAGAGCCGGCCAGAGAAGTCATTTCCGTATCATACTGGTATCCGGCCGGTTCCTGTTCTGTGGCAAGACTGATTCTGCCGCTGTTCCTGATAATGGTATATGTCAGTGGCTCCTTCGAATACAGGAAATGTTCGTCGGTTTCCCAGGAAAACAGCTCGGTCAGTCCTTCAGGCCCGGAAGCTGCGGCTACATCGGCAGGCAGGTTCTTCAACGATGCTAAAATGCTGCCCGAGTCTTCTGCTTCCGGTATGATTTTAAGCCTGCTGCCCTGGATGTAATATTTTCCTGTTACGGCGTACAAATGCCCGGTTTCGTCCGGATAAATCAGGTAAATGCCTGCCTCCCCGGTACCCATGGGAAAACAGAAAAATGCGTAAGGAAGGTCTGTTACCGTATACAGGGTTTCATCGTCGACGTTAAGCTTCCGCAAAGCGCAGTTTCCGGCGAATTTCATGATTTCATTTTCTGCTTTCCGTGTACCGTAGAAAAGCGCTTCCCCCGCCTGTGCGATGATGTAGTCCACTGTCTCTTCTTCTGCCGCTTCGCTGTTTTCTGCTGCCGCAGACTGTTCCGCCGTGCTTTCAGATGATGTACTTACGGCCTCCGCACTTTCAGTTGACGTACTTTCCGCTTCCGGATTTTCAGATACTGTACTTACCTCATCCGTACTGCCTGATACAGTACTTTCAGCAGAAGCTGTATCTGATCCGGTGTTCATTCCGGGGTCCGGCTTGTTCGAGAGGATTACCCCTGCTATGACTGCGGCCGCAACAACGGCGGCAATAACACCGATAATGATGCCCTTCCTGCTTTTCTTCCCTCCTCTTTCCTCTGGCGGTTTTTCCGTCTTTGCTTCTTCAAAAGCTTTCTTAAGCTCTTCCACCGACTGGTATCTGTCCGCCGGCCGGATGGAAAGGCCCTTCATCAGGACATTTTCGGCTTCCGGACTGATGTCGATACCCAGCTCCGAAGGCTTTTTCAGCTCATCCAGCAGCATCCGCTGCAGCGAGTCTTCCGGCCGCATCCCGGTAATCATCCGGTAAAGCGTGGCGCACAGGGAGTACACGTCCGTCCAGGGTCCCTGCTTCTCGCTGCCGATATACTGCTCTTCCGGCGAATACCCCGGCTTTAAAAGCATGGACATGGTTCTCTCCCCGTCCCTGGAGATTGCCCTGGCCGCGCCGAAATCCATCAGCTTTACCCTGCCGTCCAGGCCCATCTGGATATTGTCGGGGCTCACATCCCGGTGAATCAGTCCTTCCGCATGGATTTTCTCCAGTGAATCCATTACCGGCAGAAGGAGATCATAGCTTTCATCGAAGGACATCGTCCCCTTCTTCGTCAGGGCTTTCCTTAAGTTTTCCCCGGAGAGGTACTCCATGACGATATAAGCGGTATTGTTCTCCGAAAAGAAATCATATACCGACACGATGCCCGGGTCGTTTTTGAACTTTGCCAGGGTCCTGGCTTCCTTTAAGAAACCGTCCCTGCCTTTTTCATACTGCTCCGCATCTTCCTCCGACCAGGTGCTTACAGTGGACGATACCGTAACGGTCCGGGTGGCAATATCCGCGGGATAGTACTCTTTTACCGCCACTTCCGTATCCAGCACTTCATCCCGGCCCGCGTAAGTGATGCCGAAACCGCCTTCCCCGATGACCGCCAGGATCCGGTAACGCTCCCTCAAAAGGGTGCCTTCAGGAAGTATGTATTCTTTTTTCCTGCCGCGGCCTTCTGTCGCCATTATTCCCCTCCTGTCAGCTTTTCGAGATCTTCATAGTAACTGGAAGAATTCCTGTAGAAATAATACAGATAGAAATTCTCATTATCCAGCGCGTAATTGGTCACTTCCTGAATCAGGTATTCGGCCTTGTCCTCCGCATCCAGATAGCCAAGCACAAACAAATCAAAATCGTCGGTCATCCGTAAGCCCGGAAATCCGCAGGAAAGCAGGATTTCGGTAAGCCGGTCCGGCGTAATCTTCATTTCTTCCGGAAGGTCCGCCCGTTCGTCAAAATACAGGAGGAAGCAGACCAGCGTGGTGCGGTCGATATCCAGGGTGCCCTTGATGTATTTGCGGATGGTGTTTTCCCCGGCCCGGTTCTTCTGGTAGCCCCTGCCCTTGCTGTCCAGGGCATAGGCTTCGTCTTCTTTTTCTTCTTCCTCGTCCAGCTCCTGCTGTCTGCTGCGGATAATTTCTTCATCCGGCATGCCTTTGTATTTCTTCGGAAACTCCCTTTTCAGGGCTTCCGCCGCCTTTGCCTTTTCCTTCTTCGGCATTTCCGGCAGGCTTCCGTAATACTCCGCCAGCACCTGCACCCAGTCGAGGGAGACATATTCAAAGAAGAAATAGCTGAAATCATCAAACACGGCACCGCAGGAAATTCCGCAGCCGTCCAGAAAAGCTTTCCGCTCCTCTAAGGTCATTTTCTTCCGTACAAGGGGGGTAATGCCTTTAAACAGCGTCAGATACTGTGCCGCCGCTTCCGGTGTACTGCCGTCCTCCAGCGCGGAAAGATAACGTTCTTCAGCCGTTTTCAGCGCGAAATACAGATATTTGCAGAAATAATACCTGGTTTTCTCCCGGACGTTCGAAAAGGCCCGGATATTCTCTGTCAGGAACGCTTCGAACCCGCCCCGGCCGGTGGCTGCTTCCGCAATACGCGCCTCCAGCACCCTGGTCAGATGCAGTGTGGCAAGTTCAAACTCCTCATCCTCCGAATTGGCGTACACATAAGCCTTAAGCCCGTCCATTCCTACGGATGCGCTTTTGAAGAAACGGTCCTGGTTTTCTGCCGATGCGCGGATTTTTCCGCATTTTTCCTGCAGATGCTTCCATTCTTCATAGGAAAGCCTGTGCAGGAAGGCATAGATAAGGCCGGCCTCCAGCATGCTCCTGGCATAAAGCCTGGCGCAGCCGTTTTCTTCCAGTTTGCCGTTCAGCTCATCCAGCGTCATCCTGCGGACAAAACCCAGGGCTATGATCCGGTAGCGAAGGGGAATCCTCCCCATGGAAGACGCGTCAAACCGAAGGCTTTCCGCCAGCATTTCGGCGCCTTTTTCGTCCGCCATCAGTCCGGATATGATATGGTCAAATGCGCTCATTTCCCGGTACCGCCTTTATGTATAATTCCTCAATATAAGTATACATCCCGGCAGGGTAAATTACCAGTAGGAAGAAACGCCATCTGCAAAGAATTGCGCAAAAAAAGAGCCTTCCGTTAAGGGAAGGCCCTGTTCTTTCTTCCGGAGAAGCCGGGCGGCACAGCCGCTTAAGGTTATCATTCAGTTATCAGTGGTTTCCGGTCAGGTAGTTTTCAGCCCATGTATAGAAATCCGCTGTTTCCCCGCTTCCGGGAATATATACATAATTAAACTCATCGGCCGTATGTTCGTCATCCCTTCCGTCATAATAATCTGCGCGGATGCGGTTTCCGTCTTCATCGTAAATATACTCTTCCGTGTACAGGTACACTTTGCCTTCATCGTCATACACGTTTAATGTTCTTTTGATCTCATCGCCGTTTTCGTTTAAGGAAACCGAACCGTTTAAATACAGCCTGCCGTCCCAGTAGATAACGACTGAATACAGGGAATTCTCATCATCGTACACATAATCGCGGGTCTGCACGTCTTCCACATGTTTGCCCTGGTAATCCTGATAGTATCCGCTCATTTCGTAAACCAGACGGCCTTTGTCATCATAACGGTATTCCTGAGCCTGACAAAGTTCGCCGTTTTTGCTGTAGCTTTCATGCTTGATTTCACGGCCTTCGGCATCGTATTTATAAACCTCATAACCGCTGTATTCCAGCTCTTCAGTATCCCAGTTTTCCGGTTCATACCAGGTTACGGTTTTCGAAATTACGCTGCCGTCCCGGCCGTATTCGTATTCCGTAAGGTCACGGCCGGAAAGTTTATCATAAGAATAGGTTGTCTCACAGGTACAGTTTCCGTAACTGTCATACTCGTACAGAACCTCTTTCCAGGGGCTTTAGGCTTCAATGTAAGAGACCGTCTGCCGGACAGGATTGCCGTCCGCGTCATATTCCCACCTGGTAACCTCTCCCGGGACATCCGCTCTCTGATCTGCCTCACGGGAAGTATGCGTTACGCTTAAGATTCTGCCGTCTTTGTCATATGTGTACGTATAATCTTCATAACTGTATCCTTCGGGTCCCCACCAGGTTATATGCGTCGGATTGCCGAAGCTGTCATATTCGCGTTCAACAGACTGCCTCATTTCACCGTCTGCGTCATACTCGCGTTTTGCGCTTTCCAGCCACTGTCCTTCCGATGCGGCTGCATCCAGGCTTTCATACGCTTCAATCATTTCCTCAAAGGTGCGCAGCCATTTTGCCTTTTCCCTGATTTCCAGCAGGAGGTATTCCTTTCCGGACGACATCTGCATGGAATAATCTTTGCCGTCGGTCTGCAGGCAGAAGCTCTTCTCATCGAAACTGCCGCCCGTGCCGGTATAATACCATCCGTCGGTTCCGTTGTATACGTATTCCGAACCGTCCCAGTAATCGGAATTCGGATAGACAAATACCACTACCCTGTCGGTAATCCGCATATACCACTGCAGTTCTTCCGTCTGTGTGTCACAGACTTCTATCCAGTGTGAGAAGAAACCTTCATCCGCATTGCCGCTGCCGTAGCCGTAACCGGACCGTACATGCTCCTGCGCCTCAGACAATACATGTGCGGTTTCCGTGCTGACAATTGTGCTGCTTTTCATTTCACCTGGTTCCGCGCCGGCGTTTCCCGACACGCCGCAGGCAGCCGTTACAGAAAGCAGTAAAAGGGCTGCAATACTCATCATCCATTTCTTCATCATGTATTCCTCCTTATCCGGCAGCAGTCCTGCTGTAAGACTGCGTCTTCTGTGTCCGTTTGTATTTCTTATGATGCTATCCTAACATACCGTTTCTGCAGATTTGTTAGCATTGCCGGATGGTTCTTCATTTTTTGAATGTAAAGATATTATCGTAAGGTTTCACAGCCGTACGGGTGTCCAGGATATCCTGCACGAAAGCCTGCTCTTCTTCAGACAGAAGAGCGGTATCCACGGTAAACTCATAGTTGTAAGCCTTATAAAAATCATCAAAAGCCCGGTACAGCTCCTTCGAAGGAATACCGGTATCCTCTGACACCAGTTCAAAAAAAGCTTCCTGTATGGCGGTATAGCCGTCCACAAACCGGTCTGTCCTCTCCTTCGTACCGTATTCGTAGGAACTGTTCATCATGTTCACGCCCACCCGGTTCAGGTCGGCTTCTTCCAGAACCAGCATGACAAACAAATCCCGCAGGGTGATATCTTCCGCTGTCTTCAGTTTACCCGCCAGTGTCCGGTAGAAGCTCTTCGCCATCGTCAGCGCGGATGCCGCGCACACTTCCCTCCGGTAGACTTCCCTGTCTTCCACGCCTGCCTCTTTATAGAAATCCTTTGCCTGCGGCAGGTTCTTATTTGTACTGTTGGCGTCATAGACCAGATTGTAGCCGTACAGCATATTGATGATTTCCGCTTTTTCCCCGTCTGTTTCCGCGTCAAACAGTTCAAAAAGCCGGTTCAGATCGCCCTGGCAGTTCAGTTCCGGGATTGTGATGCCTTCCACCGCATCATCCAGTATGACGGCCAGCGTCATGGAATCCTGTGTTTTTACAAACTCCCTGTACATATCCTTTTTCTTATCCCGGTCCGGATTGTCCAGCTGTGACAGTTTTTCGGCGCTGGCCTCAATCAGCCAGTTATTATACAGGGGATTGTATTTCAAATCCGACCAGCCGTACTGCATGCCTGTGTTCAGGTCGTAGCCTTCCGCTTCCTTCTCCTCAATGCTGCAGTATCCGGCCAGATGGCTGGTTTCGTGGGAAACGGTGGAGATAATCTTCGCTTCACCGTTCACATTCCGGCAGGCCTTCAGATTGACGGTCATCATGATTTCTTCATAGGTTACCGCGCCCATATAAGAATTCGTGGTGTTTAAAATGGTAAGCCTGGAAAGATTGTCATCCAGCTGCTGCAAATCCACGACATGCATCCTGTTGTTTAAGGTTTCCACAAGCGTTGAAAAAACCAGGTTGAAATCCTTGTCGGACATTTTCGTGTATCTGGAGCCGTACGAATGCGCGGCCAGCAGCGCGGCATTATTTTCCTTAACCTGTTTTCTTCAAGCCGTTTCTTTAATTTTTCCTTTTTCGATAAACTGCAGTTTCCCGGCGGATTCGTATTCCTGCATCTCAGCATACCGGGCCAGGGCTTCCTCCGTTCCGAAAAGGTCGGCGTGCGGATAAACAGGCTTCTGTTCCCTGATAACTGTCAGAAGCGGTTCAATGTCCAGATCCGCAAAAGATACTTCCGTATCCAGTATATCTGTTTCGGTTCCTGCCGTTTTTTTCTGTCCCGCATTTACCGGAACCGAAGCCGAAAAGCCTGCACCTGATACCACACATGCTGCGGCCAGGACAAAAGCCGCCGCGGTTTTTAAAACACCCAAAAGTTTTACCTCCTAAAGTTGATTACAGCTTAACTCTAACAGGACAAAAATGCAAATTTGTTGTAGAATAAAGTCGTATATTGACCGCAGGATACTATATCGGTAAAATGAGATCGAAATCTGTTCTTTTAGGAGGAAATTATGCAGCACGTAAAAAGATGGTTCCGCAAATGGAATCTTGATTTGACGAAAGAGGAAGTCATTGCAGCGGTAAATAAAAACAAAAGCGACCCGTCCAAATATACGCCCAGCCCCTTTGACGGCCCGTACGCCCCGGAGGATTCGGAAGATTTCAACGGCAAAACCGTCATTTTCCGCGGTGAAGGCAAAATCTATCAGTTCCGCGTGGAGGACACCAACACCACCTGGTTTTCCTGCGACGGTTCCGAAGAAGAAAAATGCTTCTGCAAAATCCGCACCATGGAAAAGGAAATGTATGTTTTCAACATGATCGTGCCCTCTTACGAAACTGCGCGCCAGGTTACCCTCATTGCGGATACGGTTAACGGCGCTGCCACGGTGGTGGACGCCCATATCGGCACCCCGAACTGCACCCGTGACGTGGACAGGGAATTCATCTTCGGCCGGATTGACGGGGATTACGCGGAAGAAGCGCCGCTGCACCATTTTACCGATGAGATGACCGGCAAGGCCATCATCTGGGATTACGGCGCGGGCTTCACCCAGGTCAAGCACATTTACAATTCCAACCTTTTCTATACCTACTCCATGAACACGGAAGCCGGCCCCTGGATGGCCACGAATCCCGCCGACTACGTCAAGGTCCGTGACAACGTATATATCTTCTCCTTCGTGGAGGAGCGTCAGCCCGGTCTGCAGATGCTGCTGCTGATAAACCTTGAAACCATGCATGATATCGGCTGCTGCTTCGGCGTAGATGAAAACCGCGGCATGTCCTCCGGCTGTGTAGGCGGACACGGCACCTTCGCGGATATCTGCACCGTATATGATCTGAAGATTTAAATACCATCCACGGAAAAGAAAGGATTCCATATTATGGCAAATAAAGTCATCAACACCGCCGGCGCCCCGGCAGCCATCGGCCCTTACGTACAGGCAGTCCGGGCGGGAAATATGCTCTTTTCCTCCGGACAGCTGGGTCTTGTTCCCGAAACCGGCGAACTGCCGGAGAGTATCGAGGCGCAGACCCGTCAGTCCCTGGCCAACATCGCGGCCATTCTGGAAGAAGCCGGTTTTGAAAAATCTGATGTGGTGAAAACCACCGTATTTATCAAGAACATGGGGGATTTCGGTAAGGTAAATGAAATCTACGCCGCCTTTTTCGGCGACGCGAAGCCTGCCAGGTCCTGCGTGGAAGTTGCCGCCCTGCCCAAAGGCGGACTGGTGGAAATAGAGTTTGTCGCAGTTAAATAACATCGTATGCGAAAGAAGCGCCTCCCTTATACGGGAGGCGCTCTTTTCTTTATTAAAGCTTATCCTGATGAAACGTTTACAGTGATGCGTTCTCCGTCCGTTCAATCAGTGAATTCTGGCAGTCTGTGGTCAGTTCCACGAAGTAAGCGGAATAGCCTGCAATTCTCACCACCAGGTCCTTGTAATCATCCGGATTCTCCTGGGCGTCCTTCATGGTCTGGGCGGATACAATATTGAACTGTACCTCCGCACCGCCCTGCTCCATGTAGGCTTTGATGAGGTTCGCCAGCTTTTCATTGCCGTCCTCCCTTTCCAGCGCCTTCGGATGGAACCTTAAGTTCAGGCATACGCCGTCCATGAATTTACCATGGTCATAGCAGCATGAGGAATTCAACACAGCCGTCGGGCCGTGGGTATCCCTGCCGGGTCCCGGTGAAGCGGAGTCGGCGATGGGTGTTCCGGAAAGCCGTCCATCCGGGGTGGCCCAGGTCACATAGCCCTGGTGCACATGGTCTGCCGCGCCGTACAGGCCTGCGCGGTAATAATCGCAGAACTTGCTGGTGAACTTCATGCACATGTCGTAATAGCTGTGGGTGGCAAAGGTCATCCATTTATCCGCGTAAGGATCGTTGTTGCCGAAGTGTGGAACGTCCCTGATGAGCTTCTGCTGCAGCTCTTCATATCCCTGCCAGTTGGCCATGACAGCGTCATAAAGCTCCCTTGTGGAACAGATCTTCTTGTCGAAGCAGGCATATTCAATGGTGGAGAAGGAATCCGCCACGGTGGCAAGGCCTGTGCCGGTGCCGCCGAAATGATTGTATTTTGTGCCGCCTTCCACGATATCCAGCCCCCTTTCCATACAGTTGTCCATGGAAATGGACAGGATGACGTGCGGCGTGAATTTCTCTATGACGTACTCGCCAAAGCAGTTGACGTTGACCATCCGCTGCATGACGTAGGTGGCTATTTTGATATAGGCTTCCTTCACCTCTTCGATGCTCTTCATATCATAGAGATAACCGGTGTGAATCTCACACTGTTCACCGTTGAACGGGTTTTTGCCGTCATTGATGGCCATGTCCAGACATACGGAGAAGAATACGCTGCCATTGGGCGGAACGATGCCGTTGCACTGGGCGTTTTCATTGCCGGAGCCGGTAATCTCCTGGCAGCCGATCAGCGCGTAATCCCTGGCGTCTTCCAGGGTCATGCCCAGTTCTCTCTGCACTGCCGGGATGACCACTTCGTCATTGTAGTACAGCGGGATGCCGCCGCAGCGTTTCGTGGTCTCAATGGCGCACTCCACCAGGCTGTCCGGGATATCCTTATGCATCCTTAATGTAATTGTGGGATCATGCCGGCCCATTCTTGCCATGGTTTCCAGCACCATGTAGGTAACGGTATTGGTGGCGTCTTTGCCGGTCTTCGGATCAGTTCCGCCGATGGTGGTATGCATGTAGGTATTGCCCATGCCCAGGATGGAAACGGCCGCGGGCGGCGTACCTCCCCAGCCCCTGGAAATATTTAAGAAGAAGTTATCGGTGATTTCCTGGGCTTCATCCAGCGTAATACTGCCCTCCGCAAGCTGTTTTTCCAGATACGGGCCGGTAATCTGGTCAAAACGGCCGCAGGAAGAAATTGCGCCGATATTGCACATGACTATCATCTGCAGGTACAGAAGCTCCAGCTGGCAGGCCTCCCGGTATGTCCTTGCGGGATTCACGGAAATCCAGTCCAGGCCGTCCGCCATGGATAAAAGCTCTGCCTTCCTGTTCTCATCCTCCGTCTTCTCCGCTTTTGCCCGGCAGGCTTCCGCATAACGGCGGATGAGTCTTTCCGCACCGTCGCAGACGATAACCACGGCGGAATAGAATACGTATTTATCCATCTTTCCGCCGTCCAGGGTCAGTCTGTTTTCATCCAGCCAGTCCTTAGCATATTTACGGATGGCTCCGAAGCCGCCGTCCACAATTTTCTTATAGCCGGGTGTGGTATGCCCGGTTACGCCGGAAATACTGAAATAGTCTCCCGTCAGCGCATGGCCTACACCCAGACGGGCCAGTTCCCGCAGGTCGTCCGGGAACCACGCATTGGTGATATCGGAATAGGTTTTCCCCTTCCAGTATTCGCCGACTGCCAGAAGCTTCTGATAGTCTTCCTCGGAAATACACATCGGGATGCCGTCGGAATCCGGATTGTGGTACAGACCGTCCTCCCGCTTCGTCCATTCCCCTTTCATAACCATAAAGGGCACCCAGCCCATTCCGCCGTAATCCGGATTATGGGAACTGCCGCAGAAATGCGCGGCCATATTTCCCACAAGCACGTCTTCGTCTTCCACCAGGCAGGTCACCTTGTCGCACATCGCATAAAAGGTCTTTGCCCTGCGTATATGCGGAACCGCCATTCCCCACTGCGTGTGGGCTTCTGTAATAATCTCCGCCCGTTCCGCGTCAAACTGAATAACACGGTCGCGGATGCGCTGATGCAGACGCATCATCCTGTCGCTGACTTTTCTGAACTGGTACATGATTTTTCTCCTTTAAAATGTTCCTGCTGCTGTCTATTATATTCCTTCCATAATAATACTGCCCGGTGGCTTTGAATAAGCCGTCAGGAATGAAGTTTCTTTTGTCAATTGTAACAAATACAGCTGTTCTTTTTAATTATTTTACAACATTATGCACACAGGATCAACCATGTAATGCAGGCGAATCTTATGCATAACTGCGATTGAAAACGATCCGCCGTACAGTTATTTTTATAGTAGGAAAAAGAATAAGATACAGCAGGAGAAATAAATATGGCAAAAATAACACCGAAAGACAATTATCTGAAGTTAGTAAACGGCGGCCATCCGGAATATGTTCCGTATTATACCATGATGGGCGAAGAATACATGGGCGAGGCAGCCACCAAAATGATGATGGCCAATATTTTCCCCAGTGACGGCTTTGTGGACGGCGGCAAGGATATGTGGGGCGTACCGCATAAGGCAGACCGTACCATGGGCATCGCCATGCCGGACACCAGCATTACGATTCTGGAAGACATCTTCGACTGGCGGGACGTGATAAAATTCCCGGAACCGGTTCCGAATCTGGACCTGCACAAACAGTATGAGGACGGCCTCAGGATGTTCAATATCGACAGGGAAAAATCCGCAGTAACCTTAAGCCCGGGCTTTTCTCCTTTTCAGGAGCTGATGGGCCTGATGGGGTTCACCGGCGGTCTGATTGCCATCATGGAGGAACCGGAAGAGGTCTCTGAAATGCTTAATGCGATGATTGACCACATCGAACCCTACTTTGATAAAATACTGGATGAATTCAAACCGGATATCTGGTACCTGGTGGACGACACCGCGGCCCGCCAGACGCCCTTCTTCTCGCCGCAGGTTTATCATGATCTGTTCCTGCCGCTTTACAGAAGGCTGGCAAAACCCGCAAATGACCGGGGGATTCCGATCCAGTTCCACAACTGCGGACGGTGCGAGGACTTCCTGGATGACATGATTGATTACGGCGTAACGCTCTGGGATCCGGCACAGGAAACCAACAAGCTTCTGGACATCAAGGAGAAATACAAAGGAAAGCTGTCTATAATCGGTGCCTGGGACTGGGATATCCACATGCCGAAGAATTATCCGGAGTACTCTGAAGAGGAACTTCGGCAGTCCATCCGCGACTGTATCGACACGTACGCGCCGGGCGGCGGCTTCGGCATGATCTGCTGGCCCATCAGCTACAAGGGCGACCCGGTCATCAAGGAAGTAAACCGCATCATCAGGGATGAATGCCACTGGTATGCCAGGGAATTCTACGGATACACGGCCGACGGACCCAGACCGTAAATAAACCTTTTCAAACATGAAAAAAGCGCAGTCACAAGGCTGCGCTTTTTTCATGTTTCAGTATTCAGGCAAAGGCCTTCATGGTCATGAGGCCCAGGATGTATTCGCAGACCACCACGCGGTCTTCACCGGAGAAGGCTTTCGGGAAATTGTCCGAAAACAATATCTGGGCTGAAGCCGGAAATTCATCGTCACCCTCCCAGAGGATAAACTGCAGGGACAGTCCCGGCATGAATTCAATTTCATATGCCGTGCCGGAGCTCTTTACCGTTTTCCCGCCCAGTGCTTCACAGCCTTTGCGGAACGCTTCCGGTTTGGTGCCGAAGGTCCCTGCCAGGCGGTTAATGCACCGCTGGGTAAATTTGGCGTTGTACAAATCCCCGTTCGGAAGGTTCCTGTATGCCGCAAATACATTTGAGGTTCCTGCGGCCCTGCCCTCCAGAAGATACCGCAGAAATAAGATTCTGTCCTTGTCCCGGAATCCTTCATTTTCAAAGTCGGGCCAGGTTATCTTTTTCTCATTCCCGCAGACTGTGAGGGTAAACGTATTTTCTTCGGGCGTCAGTCCGCACCGCGCGGCGATTTCCTGCACGTCGGCTGCCCGGAAAAGCTCCCTGTAATGCGCCAGCGGCAGTTCCGTCAGGTTATTTGCGCCGTAAGGCGGCTTTTTATTTTCCATATTCCACCTCTACCGACGGGAACAGGCTCGCATCCGTATGCGGAAGGAAGCAGGCTGCGATGAATTCATCCATGTAGCCCGGTTCATTGGAAAGCTCCACGTAGGTCATGTTGTTGGCAAGCTCTTCCGTCTTCTCTTCGGCAGTGCGGGACAGTACCATGGCATAGGCGCCGGCCAGGGAGGAGTTGCCGATATAGCTGTATTTTGCTTCGTCGATGTCCGGGAACATGCCGATGGTCACCGCGTTTCGGAAATTGATGCCGCTTCCGATACCGCCCGCGATAAGAAGGTGGTCCAGGTCATCCGGCTCCATGCCGATCTGCCGAAGCATCAGCAGGGTTGCGGAGAATACCGCGCCCTTGGCACGGACGAAGTTGTCGATGTCCACTTCATTGATGGTTACGTCACGGCCGGAGGCGGATTCATTCGCAAACGCGATGACATAGCTTCCCATGCCGTATTCGTCATGGCGGATCCGCTCGCCTTCCCGGTGCATCTTTCCGCGGGAATCGATGATGCCGGTGCGGAACAGTTCCGCAACGATATCGATAATGCCGGAACCGCACAGGCCTGCCGGCTTCTGCCCTTCCCCGCCGATGATATCCATGGTGGGCACCATGGTATCCACGTCGATTTTAATGGCCTGGATTGCGCCGTTGGTGGCACGCATGCCGCAGGAAATCTCACCGCCCTCGAAAGCCGGTCCCGCAGAGCAGGCGCAGGTAAACATGTATTCATTGTTGCCCAGCACGATTTCTCCGTTGGTACCCAGGTCGATGAAGAGGGTCATCTCTTCGCTGTCCCAGAGTCTTCCCGCCAGTACGCCTGCGGTGATATCGCCGCCCACGTAACTGCCCGTATTCGGTGCCAGGATGAGGGAGGCTTCCGGGTTCAGTCCCGGGAACACGTCAGCTGCCCGCATTTCCTCCACATCGAAGAAGGAAGGAATGAAGGGCTCCATCCTTACCGGGTCGGAAAACAGTCCCAGAAGCAGATGGCTCATGGTGGTATTTCCGGCACAGCATACATGGAAAATACGGTCCAGCGGAACGCCGGACTGGTGTACCAGCTCGTCGATGAGCGGAATGATGGTCTCTTCCACAACCGCCTTGCGCAGTCTCTGCCTTCCGCCGTCTTTTACGGATTCGATAATCCGGTTGATAACATCCGCGCCGTAGCGTATCTGGCCGTTGCCTGCAGAAGCCCTGGCCAGAAGCTTTCCGCTTTCCATATCCGCAAGGGCTGCCGTCACGGTAGTGGTACCGATATCAATGGCAAGGCCGCAGACGGGATATTCGTCCTCCGGTCCGAAAATATCCAGTATACGGACCGAATCCCCCATATCCTCCAGAATGCAGCGCACGGAAAAGTCGTGTTCCCGCAATACGGCTGCCAGCTTCCTTAATGCCTGGAATGAAAGCTTCGCTTCTTTGCCGCAGGCGGCGGAAACGGCATTCTTAATCCGTTCATTGTCCGGCATGGTATCATCCAGGGTAGGCTCGTCCATGGTTACATTGACGGAACAGGCCGCCGGTCTTCCGGAAATGCCTGCCTGCGCAAGCCCGGTTATTACATCGTCAAAGGCCTGGCGCACCTTCGGATCGGATAAATCCGCGGTACGGATATCCGCCTTGAATGCGGAAGCTGATTTCGGTACTTCGATGACCACGTCCTCGACAACCGAAGACTGGCAGGCCAGACACCATCCGTCTTCAAATTCTTCATCCGTCAGATGTCTGGATTTTTCCGCATGCAGAGCACCTTCTGCTACACGCATCCGGCATTTGCCGCAGGTTCCGTTACCGTTGCACGGCGCGTCCACATCCACGCCTGTTCTCTTGGCGATGGCCAGAAGATTGTCTTCAAATCTGGCTTCAGCTGTTACCTGTTTCCCGTCTTCAAACGCAAATGTTACTTTCGGCATGATTCTTCTCCTTTTTACGCAGTATACAGACCGTCCGCCGTATGCTGCGGCAAACAGTCTGCATAGATCGTTTCGTGTAAATGAATCAGAGCTTCATTTCATCAAAAATCCTGTAGAGTTCCGTCTTGAAATGATTCTCCTTCGGGAGTTCGGCAGTGGGTTTCCCCTCACCGTCGTACTCAAAAAGCTCTTCATCGTGGGGAAGGACTCCTGCCAGATCCATTCCGCACTCTTTAACCGTATCAAGTACGGTTGCTGAAGCACCCGACGCGGGTGCCCGGTTGATAATCAGTTTGATTTCCTTTGCTCCCAGATCCAGCTCCTTGGCCAGATCGTAAATCCTTCCGGCGGTCATAACGCCGCGGCGGGAACAGTCGGATACAATAATCACCACATCCACTTTCGGCAGCACGCCTCTGCTGATGTGCTCCATACCGGCTTCATTGTCCACAACCACATATTTGTAGTTGCCGGCATACTTTGCCACTTGTGAAGACAGAATGCCGTTGACGAAGCAGTAGCAGCCCTTGCCCTGGGTACGGCCCATGACAAGGAGATCGTAATCGTCTCCTTCCGAAAGGGCGTCCGCGAACTTCATTTCCGCATACTCCTGCTTGGTCATGCCTAAGGGAATGGGGCTTTTCGGCTCCAGCTCGGCCCGCGCCATTTCCTCCCGGATGGAACCTAAAGTATCTTCGATTTCCATACCAAGGACTTCATTCAGGTTCTCATTCGCATCGGCATCCACTGCCAGAATGGGTCTTTTATTGTGTTCGGCCAGGTATTTGATCAGCATGCCGCAGATAGTGGTTTTCCCCACACCGCCTTTACCGGCCAGCGCAATTGTTTTTGCCATTTCCTGCTCCTTTTTTTAAATCTCCGTCAGTGAATATATCGTGGGGATACCCTTAGCCCTCACCGTATAACGGATGCCGCCGGGAATGTCTTCCCTCTCATAGCTGTCCGCATACGGTTCCTGCTGCCTGATCCATTTATCCGGATCGTCGGTTTCGATTTCCTCGAAGAAAACATCCCTCATGGTATTATTCTTGCACTGATTCTTGATATCTCTGATTACTTCGTATTCCATGTCACTCCGTTGCCAGGACTACGGTGCCGCCGGTCAGATCCACGAAGGAAATATGGCCTTTGATCTTCATGTCCATACCCATTACGTCTGTGAGGGTAACCTCGTCTCCGTCAACCCTGATCTCCGCCACATAACGGGCAGCTACCTTATCCTCTTCTTTTTCATTTAAATACGCGGTTGAAAGACACATATCATTTCTCCTTTATAACAGTTCCAGCACTTTCGCCAGCTCTTCATTGCCCTTGCGGATGGTCTCCACCGCATTTTTAATCTGCGCCTGCGCTTCCGCGGAAAGTGTTCCCGCTACCTGCTCCAGCTCGGTCAGATGGCTGCGGTTATGCTCCACCATATAGTTCAGCAGCGCTTTCGGTGTTACTTCCTGCTGATGCGGATGCTCGTGGGTGTGTTCATGACCATGGTCATGGGTATGCGGGTGCGCATGTGAATGTTCCTCATCATGTACATGCTCATGAGGAGCGTCGTGTTCATGAAGATGTTCATGACTGTGGGGATGTTCATGTTCGTGGGTATGCTCATGCACATGCCCGTGGCTGTGGACGGTGCCGTCCGCATGCGTATGCTCATGTGTATGTTCGTGCTCATGGCAGTGCTCATGCTCGTGATGGTGTTCATGATCATGGTGATGTTCATGGTCATGATGTTCGTGCTTTTCGCAGCAGCAGCTTTCCTGCTCTTTTACTTCTTCCTCATGTACATGAGGTTCTCCGGTTTCATGCATGTTTTTCGTTCCTCCTGTATTCAAAAGTCATAGTAATCCACTCTCTCCAGCGTATTCTACCACACTTCTTATGATTGTGCAATTATTAACAATCTAAAATTACGGCAACCTGTTTTCAATAAAATACAATCCGGTTTTGCGATATACAATTGCGTCCTTTGCCGGTTATGCTGTATATTGAAATAAATAACCGGGAAATGCCTTCCTGCTTTCCCGGTGTGCGCAAACCGGTTATAAATATACGAAAAAAGGACGGAAAAAATGACTGATTCTCTTACTGTTCTGGGGACACGGGGTTCCATCCCCTTAAGCGGCCCGGATTATACAGCCTACGGCTGTGCAACCACCAGCTTTCTGGCGGTTTTAAATGATACGCCCATCCTTCTGGACGGCGGCAGCGGCCTCATGAACGTTCCGGAGGAAATCCTGGAAAAGACGCAGCTTACCCTCCTGCTCTCCCACCTCCATCTGGACCATATTATCGGGCTTTCCATGTTTCCCTATCTGTTCCGGAAAGATGTGAATCTTTCGGTTTACTACCCGGATTATTACGGCTCGGAAACGGACATGTGGCATGAAAGGCTGTTTTCACCGCCGCTGTGGCCGGTGGGCCTTAACGGACTGTCCGCGAACGTAACCTTCGGACCGCTTCCCGACAGCTTTACCGTGGGAAATGTAAGGATTGACACGGAAGACGGGGAACATCCCGGCGGCGTGAAGGTCATCCGGCTTATGACGGAAACCAGGAAAATCATCTTCGCGACGGACTGCACCCTCACCGATGAAGTCAGCCGGCGCCTTACGGGCTTTGCCTATAACTGTGACCTCCTTCTTACGGACGGCCAGTTCTTCCCGGAGGAATGGGAGGGGCATGAGGCTTCCGGGCACAATACTTATGCCGCAGCAGCCAATTTCGGCAATATTTGCCATGCGAAAAAGGTGCGTATCATACACCACAGCCCCTGGCATACGGACGAAATGATGGACAAAGAAACAGCCCGGCTGGATAGAATCCATCCGGACTGCGCATTCGCCCGCGAGGGGGAAATAATCACGTTTTAGATAATGCGGGCTGCCGTAAAAATTCGGCAGCCCGTTTCCGTCAATGCGGTATGCCCTGGGATTTGTCGGACAGAATGCCGGCAAACTCTTTCATGATATCGGGAATCGCGATGTTCTGCGGGCAGATGGCCATGCAGGCTTTGCAGCCGACACATCGTCTCGGATCCATGGACGGTTCAGCCTTGTCCGGGTCGTACCAGGTCATGAAATCACCGTTCTTCAGGCCGTTATAGGCGCTTAAGATTTTCGGGATTTCCAGCTGCATCGGGCAGCCTTCCGTACAGTACCGGCAGGCGGTGCAGGGCACCCAGCTGAGCATGGAGTCGGCAACTTCCGCAAGGACCGCCTTCTCTTCTTCTGTCACCGGATCGGGTTTATCGAAGGTTTCCACATTTTCGATAACCTGGTCCATGGTGGTCATGCCTGACAGCACAACGGCGATATCCGGCAGGCTCTGCAGCCAGCGGAAGGCCCAGCGGGAGGCGGAATCCTCGGGGCGTAGCGCTTTAAGCTTCGCCATCTGCGCTTCCGGAAGGACAGAGAGCTTGCCACCTCTGACACCTTCCATGACGTTGATTTTAAGTCCGTGTTTACGGATAACCTCCACCTTTGTTTTCGCGTCCTGCAGCTTCCAGTCCAGATAATTCAGCTGAAGCTTTACAAATTCAAATACGCCTTCATACCGGGTCAGGAATTCATCGATTGTTTCCGGATAAACTGCATGGCAGGAAAATCCCAGGTGGCGGATTTTCCCTTCTTTTTTGCGTTCCAGCAGATAATCGATGAGGTTGATTTCCGGATCGGTATAGAAGGGAATGGACTTCTCGGACACATTGTGCAGAAGGTAGAAATCGAAATAATCCACCTGGCATCTTTCCAGCTGGTCATGAAAAAGCTTGTCCACCGTGGTATCCGGACGTCCGGCCAGCATGCCGGTAAAGCCGAATACGCCGCCTCCCTTCTTCTCCATCATATGTCCCGGGAATTTGCTGGCAATCACAAAGCTTTCCCTGGGATATTTCTTCAGGGCCTGCCCGATGAAGATTTCGGACATGCCGCCGTGATAACGGTAGGCGGTGTCGAAGTAATTGATGCCGTGGCTGATGGCGTAGTCGATGATTTCCTGGGCTTTTTCAAAATCGATATTCGCTTCATTTCCGTCGGTGGTGGGAAGACGCATGTTGCCCATGCCGAGGGCGGAAACCTTTACACCGGCAAGATCCTTGTAGTACATAGATTCTCCTCCTGATGAGTGTTATTTGCTGTAATTTCTTCTTTTCTGATAGAATTGCGTTTTGTCTGAATCAATTGTACTGAAAAAGCCGATGTTTGTCTATGACCTATTATGGACAGTCCGGAAATATCATTTCACGCAGAAGCCTGAAAGTCTGTATTGTCAGTCATTTCTCCCCTTTTGATGAAAATCCGTGAATCAGGCAGAAGGATTCCTTTTTGTTTTCTTTTCCGTTTCTACCCTGTTGTTATAAATCAAATGTATGGGTAGAAAAACCGAAACGAATTGAGGCTTATGATTCTACCCTCTTGATGTAAATTTACTATTAAGGTAGAAATGTCAGAGGAAACACCATCTGTATCTTCTCCTTTATGAAGGAAATATGATAAATGGATAAAATCCCAATCGTCAAACTCGAAAAGCGCGGCGTTCCGCCGCCAATTAAAACAGCGAGGGATAATCCCTCGCTGTTTTGCTTTTCTCGTTAAAGCTTCGGAAAAAACAAATACTTCGCTTCGCTCGTGCTTGTTTTTTCCTTGCAAGCTTTAGATCATCGGATCCATGGCTAAAGCCGGATGGCCTTTTTCTGCCAGGAAGTCGATCATGGTTTCCAGATCATCGGCAGTAGCCGCGATGGTTTCGTCGCAGATCATATCGGTGAAGTTCTCGATGCCGTACATCTCTTCCATGGTCTTGTTCAGAGCGTCGCCTACGGCGTCTTTCAGCATCTTGGGCATCCATACGATACGCTGGGCACCGCCCTCAGCCCTCATGAACTTCTTGGAAGAAATGAAGTGACGGCCGTGGCCCATGAAGCCCGGGGTCTGCTCGCCGCCGCCGGTCATGGAGGCCAGCTCTGCGAAGGACATACCGATAGGTGTGGAACCGGAATACTCACGGTTTACGATTACCACGCCGTTGGTGGAGGGCTCCAGACCGCAGATGCATTCGAAGCAGCCGCAGCTGGTCATCGGGTCGATGATAATGGAGTACAGCGTTACGCTCTCAAGAGCGCCCTGGGAGTACTCATTAACCGCACGGTTAACATCAGGCCAGATACCGATTTCTTCATCGATAACACCTTCCTTGGAAACGATCTGGCAGGGACCGTTCGGATTCAGCTGGTTGGTAGCCTTGGCATCCAGCCATGAAACGGCACCGCACAGGCCCAGACGTTCGGGTGTTACGATACATACATGAGAGGGTGAGAAGGACTGGCACATGGTGCAGGTGTAGAATACATCCGCAGCTTCGTCCGTAAGGTTGGCCAGACGGGCATCACGCGCATCATAAACCGGGGTAGCCAGCTCATGACGAAGACGTGTGCAGTCTTCCGGATTCAGGTAAATGGTCACTTCACACTTGTCAACAACGGCTTCGTAATCGCTCTTCAGCTTGGCGTAAATCATCTCGCCCAGGTGTTTCGCACGGAAGCCGGCTTCAAAAGCAGCCTTGGATACACGGATACGGATCAGGTCTCTCTGACCGGTATGCATGATACCTTCCAGGCAGTTAACCCAGGAGTGGAACTTACGCTCGAATACAGGCTCGAAGTCTGTCTGCATGGTCTTGCCGCCAACGGTGGCAACAACAGCCATCTGAATCTTGGAACCGGCGGGAACTGTGTCAAAGTCAGGTCCGATAACTTCAATCTTATGGTCTTCGATGTCACGCACATCCTTGGTCTGAACCAGCTCGAAGCAGTCCATACGGGAGCCGTCGACTTCGATCTGCATATCGCCCCGGCGGATGATTTCGCCTTCGAATGCGGAGTTGAAGGAAATCGGGATATCCATCTGGGTAACTTTGATCTTGACGTCTCTGGCTTCCAGGGAGGTCTCGATCCAGTCCTTGGTATCCTCCTGGATAATCAGGGACTTCGGTACACGCCACATATCCTCGGTATCATTGGTGATAACCGGGAAGCCCAGGCCGATGGCGCCGCCGCCGCAGGCAACGGTAAGATCGTCAACAGGCGCATAAGCGTTTACGAAAGCGAAGATTCTTTCCAGGGTGTAGGTGTTCATTCCCCAGTAATCCAGAGGCTGGATGTTGCCGAAAATCATGCCGGCACGCATAACCAGGGAAATAACATGGGCTACGCTCCAGATATCGGGGCCGACCTCAACGATACGGACCTTGAAGCCCATGGAAATGCCCATGGATTTCGCCTGATCGATGATGCCGCCGATAAGGAATACGAAGATACCTCTCTGCTGATAGCCTTTGATGGTATCGCGGGCTTCTTCTGCTGAGGGAGCCGGTCCGATAAGTACTACGAAACCGGGAATGTCTCGGGTAACCAGGGGAAGACCCAGTTCACGAACCTCGGGGTCGGTCATGTGGCCATGGTACTCACCCTTGTAAGGATCGGTATCTTCCACATACTTGCAGGCCTCGATAACCTCGGCTGCCATAGCGGTGGCAAAGCCGGAGGTGAAAACATCATGCAGACGTTTTTCTCTGGTCATGAAGTCCTTGATCGGTCCGTCAAGGGCTTCCTTTAAATGGGCAAGTTTGGTAACTTTAATGCCGGTATACTGTAAGATACAGGCACAGTTATATGCGGTATCCGGGAATGCAAACGGATGGTCGGCACCATACTTTGCAATCGCTTCGTCAAGATCTTTGACAGCTTTTGCATACATCTGGTCATTTCCGGAAAACACTCTGTCAAATAAGCGTCTCAATTGTAAACCTCCTGTAGAATTTGGATTATGAGATGGAATCTATCTTATCTTTGATGCGGCGGATTTCTTCCACTGCATCATCTGCAATATCATAAGGTGAAGCACACTGCCGGTCAGCATCCGCAACTTTGTCGGACAGATGAATGAATCCTAAGAGCGCGTCTTCGGGAACGCTGTCCCTGATGAAGGCTTCGTCTTTCTCATCCCTGACTTTGTTGCCTACCACGCTGACATGCGTAATGCCCAGGTCGGCCGCCAGCCTTTTCACGCTGTTGTAGGTCTGAATGCTTCTTGCGCCGGGTTCCACCACCACGATAAACTGGTCAACCCAGTCCGTGGTACCTCTGGCCAGATGCTCAAGGCCCGCTTCCATGTCCATGATGACCACGTCTTCCCTTCCGATAATCAGATGGGTGAGCAGCCTTTTTAAAATGACATGTTCCGGACAGACGCATCCGCTGCCGCCGGTTTTAATGGTTCCCATCAGAAGCAGCCTGACGCCGTTTTTCTCATGGGCAAGCATTTCCGGAAGATCATCCACTTTGGGATTGAGCTTGAAGAATTTCTCAAACTCGTCCGCGTGGGTTCTCTCCTTGATGAGTTCCTTCATCTCGGTAATCGGCGTGATGGCAGCAAGCTCTTCCTCGGAAAAGCCTAAGGCCAGTCCCAGATTGGCATCCGGGTCTACATCGGCACAGATGACTTTCTGGCCTTCATCCGCATAGAGTCTTGCCAGAACCGCCGCAAATGTTGTTTTTCCTACTCCACCTTTTCCGGTGACGGCTATCTTCATAATCAGATACCTAAAGCTTCACGCTTAGCTTCAATACCGTCGATCATCGCCTGTACCAGCTGGTCGGGATCGGTATTGATGATGTATCCGGCGCCAACCCATTTTCTGGTGCCTTCGGTAATCAGTTCAACCATCTGGTCGGAACCGTAAACCTGCGGCTGGATGCCAAGATAGGTATCAATACCGGTGGAAACAACATAGTTGGCGATGGAAACGGCTTTCTCACTCATCCATTCGGGAGCGCAGCCTACAACCGGAAGCTGTGTGGTATCAATGCCCCAGTCTTTGGCAATGCCGTTAACCAGAAGCATCATACGGCTGATATCTACGCAGGAACCCATATGCAGTACAGGCGGGATGTCGGCCAGGGTGCAGACTCTGCGGAGACCTTCGCCGCAGATTTCCTTGGCTTCCTTCTCCATGAAGCCGGCTTTCGCGGCAACCTGCGCGGCACAGCCTGTGGCTACTACAACGATATCATTCTCCAGGAGTTTCTTAATGATCTCCCAGTGTGAGAATTCGGGACGTACCTTCGGGTTGTTGCAGCCTACGATGGCTACGGCACCGCGGATAACGCCGGATTTCACACATTCGATCAGAGGTTTGTAAGTATCGAGTTCATCAAGATGGCTGTTGGTAACGGTATCCAGCCTGCTCTTGATGCCTTCGCAGGAATATCCGGCCCACATTTTTCTCTTCTGTTCGGGCAGGAAGATCTTGCTTTCGTCACGGTTCTGGAAATTCTCGCAGGCTTCCATGATAATCTTCTTCGCCACTTCGCCGGCGTTCTCGCTGGTCAGCTCCAGGTATTCGCTCTTCGGAATACGGGCAATGGGGGAAGTGGTATAGAATTTGGTATGGAAGCACTCGGAAACCGGTCCCAGGTTCGGGAAAATACACTGTACGTCAACAACAAGGGCTTCCACGACGCCGGTCAGGATTGCATTTTCCTGCTGCAGGAAGTTGCCCGCA
Source organism: Eubacterium sp. (assembly GCA_017433825.1). Classification (GTDB taxonomy): domain Bacteria; phylum Bacillota; class Clostridia; order Lachnospirales; family Lachnospiraceae; genus Alectryocaccobium. The sequence continues at coordinate 97,276 of JAFRGL010000016.1, forward strand.
ACCCTGATGCCGTGACGCATAACCATTTCATTACCGGTACAGCAAAGGCCCGCCACGTTGATGCCCTTCGCGCCGAAGCTTCTGGCGTATTTCACCATCTCGGGATCCTCGGAGTAGCGGATAATCATCTCTGAAACTGCCGGGTCATGGCCGTGACAGATAACGTTTACATAATCTTTTTCCAGAACGCCCAGGCCTGCTTCGCTTTCGTTGGGCATGGGGGTTCCGTACAGGATATCGGACATCTCGGTACCGGCCATGGATCCGCCGTAACCGTCTGCCATACCGGTACGCAGCGCCTGTTTTACCAGCGCTTCCGCATCGGCGGTGTTGCCCATGTGGGTCATATGCATGGCGGTAACAACCTCACGGTCTACCGCACGGGGAAGCACACCGTTTTCAAGCCATGCTTTCTGGCGTTCTTCGGTGGCTCTTTCGGTCCATCTCTGATAGCCTTTGATCTTGCCGTACTCGTTCAGGCCGATTTCGGCAACTTCATGGGCAATATCATAGATATCGCGGTCTTCTGTTTCAACGCCCCATTCCTTTGCGAGGTTAAGGAGCTTCTTGGTATCTGTTACATGATAGTAGCCGTCTTCGCTGGAATCATAAAGCTTCCATACGCACTCACGTCCGTGATCGGAATGGGTGGCGGCGCCGCCGGCTGTGCTGCGCAGATAATTACGGCCTGCAATGGCGTGGGCATCGGCACCGCAGATGCCTTTAGGCGCATTGGGGGTAATACGGCAGGGGCCCATGGAACAGATATGGCAGCAGATGCCTTTTTCACCGAAGAGACAGTGAGGCGTCTGGTTCTTTACTCTGTCCTGGTATACGTCAACACCGACCTTCTGCGAGGTTTCGTAGAGGCGGGCATTGTCGACTTCTATCTGGTCAATAGAAGTTGCAACGAAATGTTCACTCATACACTAATACCTTCCTTAATATTTGTACTTTGCGTAAAAATCCACTTTAGTGCTGATTACATGTCAAGGAATGAATCGAAATACAGGATATTGTTCTTGATAATATCGCAGGATTTGATGGTCTCCATCATCCGGCGGTCACAGGGATTCAGGATGGCGGAAGTAAGGCCCGCTTCCATGGACATGGCGATCATGGCAGCGTCTACGATCGGACGTACGTCCTTGGGCATGCCGTTGGATACGTTGGAAAGGCCGCCGGTGGATTTCAGGCCCATATCGGTCAGCATACGGATGAACTCCAGGATATCCATAATCTTGTCCTGCATGCCGTTGATAACCAGGAACAGCGGGTCAAACCACATGTCGTCGGATTCCATGCCCATCTCCATGCCTCTTTCCAGAAGCGTCTGGCAGTAGGTCATACGCTCGTCATTGTCACCGGGAACGCCGGCTGCGGAGCAGAGAGCCAGAACGATGGCGTCATTATCCGCAGCAAGGTCGATGTTGGTGATTCTGTCGCCGGCATCGGCGGAGTTAACGATGGGTTTGCCCTTTGCACGGTTGTAAACGGAGATACCGGCAACGATAGCTTTCTGGTTTGCGGTATCCAGTGCGATCGGAACGTTGTCGAATTCCTTCTGAAGAAGCTGTACTGCCCAGGGCATAAGCTCTTCGCCGTCTGCTTCCGCAGGTCCGATGTTCAGGTCGAGGTAGTCTGCGCCGGCATCCAGCTGCTCTTTGGCTCTCTTTAAAATGGGAGCGGGGTCGCGCTCGGCCATGGCCTTACGGATAGCAGGTGAGATAACATGGATTCTCTCGCCGATGGTAATGAATTTTGCCATTGTGTTATTCTCCTTTTAAATATTATCTTTTTGTCAGCGGACAGGCATCACGCCTGCCCGCTGTATTGCACTTTGTTACAACAGGAAACGGTTTCTTCAGGCTGTTATCAGGCCTGGCCTGCCTCCTGCATGTCGCGGAGGAATTTAACCAGCTGTACTGCCTCGTTCGGGGCAATGACGATCTTCCAGTCAGGAAGCTTGGCTTCCAGTTCACCCTTAAGGACGGCTACCTTGCCGGGAAGAAGCAGGGTACGGTTGTTGATCTTGCTTTCAATCTCGTGCTCTTCCACGAACTTCGCGATGGAACCGGCAGAAAGCTTGCCTGCGGCCCATGCAGTCAGTACGGAATAACCGCCTGCATCGGAGATAAGCAGGTTGACCGGAACTTTGGAACGCTCCATTTCGCCGGAAACCACGAAGTAGGTCAGAGCGAAGTCAACGGTGGTGGCGCAGATGGAATCAGCGGTGGCGCCGTTTAACGGATAGATGCCGGGCTCAACCTTCATCGGCTTCTGCGGGTCGGTGAAGATGTTCTGGCGCAGGCCGTACAGCGGAAGGGCTTTGGCATAATCCATCTCGTCCATAATGATAATGGAACCGTAACGGCAGGTAAATACGGAAGCCAGGGCAGCTTCCAGGTACTTGTTGCCCTTGGTCAGTCTCTGTACATGGACAATGGAGGGATAACCGAAGGTACGGTCATTGTTCTTCAGAGCAGCGCGGCGTACGCGTACGGCCTGTCCGAAGGCTTCCTTGATATTCTGGTCATTTACGGAAATGAAAAGGTTCTTGTTGCCCAATCCTTCCAGGGCGGCAATCGTGTCATGCAGCGCATCCAGGTTCGCGGCGGAAACGCCTAAGGGAACACCGGCGGCAGTGGCAACCTTGCTCATTGCCTCGTAGTTGCTCTCATTGGCGCCGTTTAAGATGGCGGGAATGCCTTTAACAGCTTCCAGGGCCTTCTCTGCAAGATCGGGATCCGCACAGGCAAGAATCAGGTCGCGGCCGGTGGCCTTTGCCTTCTCTACCAGGGCAAGATACTCGTCAGCACTCTTCTCTTCGAAATGGTTGACGTTTACGAATTCAACGTACATTCTCTCGCCGATACGCTCATAGTCAACGGCCGGAACCTTGGCCAGCTTCTCTTCCTGTACTTCCACAGGCATAGCGTCGCAGACATAGGCTGCGTAAACCGGACGGGAAACAAAGGTTTTGTCATGACGGAACATAACAGTCTCGCCGCCGAACTTGTGATCACCGACGGTGAGGGTCTTCATGGGCGGTGCAGTTGCCTCGGACAGCTTCGCGATAGCGTCAGCGGACATATGGGGGCACTTCTCAAGGGGAAGGGCGCCCTGGGCAACCTTCATGCAGAATGCCATACAGGTGGGGCAGCCGCATTCCTTACAGTTGGTCTTGGGTGAAAGTTTAAAAATATCAAGTCCTTTTAATGCCATTTTTCCGCCCTCCTTATACTAATTCGGAGACCATTTCCGCAATGGTCTTCACACTTACGGGATGTCTTAAGAGAACTGCGTCGCTGCCGCTGGCGATACAGGCTGCCGCGGTAACGATTTCCATCTGGATGCCTCTCTCTTCACGGGAACCCCATTCGGGCATCTCTTCTTCTTCCAGGATAGCTTCCTTAACGCCCCAGGCATCGTCGCCGATCATGGTTACAACGGGCATCTGCAGCGCAGTATCATTCTGGCCGAGTGCCGCGTTCTTTACACGCTCGATGGTGGAAGCAAGATACTCAAAGCCGTAGCCTGCAGCCGCGCTGCCGAGGTTCATGACCACGGATGTTCCGGGAACGCCAAGCTGGGTTAAAAGAACGTTCAGCTGCTTTGCAAGGTTGATATCAACAGCAGACTCGCCGCCTACGATACATCCTGCTGCCAGAACTACGCCGGCACCTACGGTCTTGTAGTTGTCTTCCTTACAGGAAAGAACCATGATATTGTTGCCGCGCATGGCATCGGAAACCTTTACGAACAGCTCGGAATCCTTCTCCACGTTTTTGCTGCCGATAACGGCAAGGGGTTTGTCAATCACATCGTATACGGCTTTAACGGTTTCCACACAGTCTTCCACAGATTTGTTGTCGCCGTTGGGGTCGGCGGTATCCAGGGAAAGAACGATAAAATCGGCACCTTCCATGGTGCAGGCGCGTTTCGCGCAGTCAACTGTGTTTTCACAGCCGACATAAAACTCGGCAAGGCCGGGAACAGTGGCGTCAAATCCGCTGTCAGCCACCACTACGCCAACCTTGGGCGCATTGGCAACAGGTGCGTCGAAAGAATACAGGGGCAGCGTATTTCCGCCGCCTAATACAACTGATTTCCCTTCCACGCCGACGGTAAGAGCATTAATGGATGCTCCGAAAACCTGAGGTTTGTCAGTAAAGGGCATTTCCTTTTTCCTCCTTCAAATTATAAAATTTCATGCTTGACATTTTATTAACAATGTATGCTCATACATAGATTAGTATAAAGTCAAACCGGTAAATAAAAAAGCAAATAAAGGGTGCATTGATGCAACTAACAGTTGCACCAATTAAAGATTTGTGTTATCTTTTGCTTGCGAGGTGAACATCATGGAGATTAAACAACTTAGAGCATTTATTGCCGCCGCCAGGTCATCGAGTTTCCTGAAAGCGGCGGACGAACTGTTCGTCTCCCGGCAGGCTTTAAGCAAAACCATAAGCCAGCTGGAAGCCGAACTGGGGCTGGAACTCTTTTCCCGAACCACGAAGGGTATCTTTCTTACTTCAGCCGGCGAATTCCTGTATCCCAGGGCCAGGGCCCTGGTCAATGAAATGGACAAGCTGAAGGCGGAAACCATGAACGTGGTCAATGCCGCCCTTCCGGTCGTCCGTTTTGTTATGGTACAGGGTGCTTTCGGCATTTTTGCCGACAAGCTGGGTATGTATGCCTACCGCCACCGGGAAGAAATGGAGCTGAAGATGCGCAGCTGCCTGGATGTGGACTGCGATTCCGTTTTAAGCTCCGGCAAGGCGGACGCACTGATTTCCTTTACGCCCCCCAGCAACAGGATAGCGAAGGCGGCTGTGCTCACCGTTTCCCCCTTAGCTTTCCTTATTAATAAGAACAATCCCGCCATCGACCAGGTGCGGGGCAATCCCGAGGCCCTCACCGCCCTGCCCAAGCTCCTGTATACAGGCGGCAGGGAGAAGTCCTTATGGTGGAAGGAATTTCCCGCAAGGAACGACATGGTCTGCGGGGACCTGGACTATACCTTCCAGCTTCTGAACGAGGACAGGGGCATCCTGCCCATCCCGAAGCTTCTGATTCCGAAATACCTGGACTACGCGGAAGCCTACTACCCTTCCGCCATGCAGGAATGGATTCCCTTATACTATTCTACGCTGAATGTGGAACATTACAATACGCAGTTATATAATATTATAGAAGAAATCCGCGGGGAGCTTCTGGCTGCGTCCGCGGAGGAAAGGACAGCATGAACAGCAAGGATACCAAATACTACAGTTTTTTCCAGAATACAAAATGCGAATATTTCCCCTGCCACAAGATTGAAAACGTGGAGGAATTCAACTGTCTCTTCTGCTACTGCCCCCTGTACGCACTGGGGGAGAAATGCAGGGGCAATTTCACTTATACGGAAAAGGGGATAAAAAACTGCGTTGCCTGCAACATCCCCCATCGGGCGAAGAATTACGAATACATCCTCTCCCGTTTTCCGGAAATTGCCGAACTGGCAAAAAAGAAGGACGCCCTTGACGAAAATGATATCGGCAGCAGGTGTATTTACTGTACGCCTAAAAGCGAATTAAAAGATTGATTTTCAGCATATTACATACTATAATTAGTTGATCGAGGCTGTCTTCTCCGTTTTACGGAAGGCGGAAAGGGGTAAGAACCCGCGGGAAGGCCACTGTGCGGCAATATGCCAAGCCAGATACGTCTTTAGACAGTCTGATGTTTTCTGCCGGAACCGGAAAGCATCTTCTTAAACGGAAGAAAATGTCCCGGCTGAAGGCCGGGCTTTTTTTGCACCATCCCGTAAGGGAAAACATCCTAAAGGAGGATAATGAAAAATGAAAAAATTATTTGCGATTGCAGCTGCAGCCGTACTGGCTTTCAGCCTTGCAGCCTGCTCCGGCGGCGGCGCGGATTCCGCAGGGGAATCTTCTGCAGCCAAGGAAGAAGGCACCAACGTCTATGTAACGATTGCCTGCGCGGGCGGACTGGTCGTCACCAGTGAACCTGTAGGCGTCATTGATACAGACGAAGACGGCGCCATTACCGTTCACGACGTTCTGGTCTGCGCCCATGAGAAGTTCTTCGAAGGCGGTGCAGCTGCCGGCTACGCAGAGGCGGAAACCGACTGGGGCACCTCCATCACCAAGCTCTGGGGCGATGAAAACGGCGGTTCCTATATGTACTACGTCAACAATTCCGGCGCCATGAGCCTTGCCGACCCGGTTGCTGCTGATGACTATGTTGCCGCTTTCAGTTTCGCCGACCTGGAAAGCTGGTCTGATGTTTACACCTATTTTGATTCCTTCCGCGCAAAGAACTCCGGAAGCATTGACCTTGTGATGAGCCAGGCCTCCTTTGATGAAGACTGGAACCCGGTTGAACTTCCCGTTGAAGGCGCCACCATCACCATTGACGGTGCTCCCACCGAATTCGTAACAGACGCAAACGGTGCCGTAACCGTTACCCTTGAAGCGGGCAGCCACGTTATCAGCGCCACCGCACCGGACGGCATGACCATCTGCCCGCCCTCCTGCGTAGTTACTGATTGATACATATCCGGCAGAATACAGAATTGATAATCCGCAGTCCATTGCCTGTTTTAAAGGCAATGGACTGCCATGTGCTTTTATAAAGGAATTAAATGTCAATGAAAAAACTTCTCCGCATCCTGGCCGCAGCGCTTGTCTGTACGCTTCTTGGAACCTCCGCTGCAGCCTCAAGTGCCGATTATTCTGATAATTTACAGGAAGTCAAGGATACTATCCTGCAGAAAGTGACGGAAAGTTCCGGCACATCTTCCGTGCAGGACTGGCTTGACAATATTCTGGCCGCGAACCCGGGAACCGGAGAAGAATGGTATATTATCGCCATGCGCCAGTCTGACATGGAGCTGGATTATTCCGTATACCGCACTGCACTGGAGAAAAAGGTTTCGGAAGACCGTATCGTAAGCGCCACCTCCAGGCAGAGGATTGCCCTCTGCTTCCAGGCAATCGGCGGCGGTGAGGATTTTGTCGCTTCCACACTGAATGATTCCATCGGCAAACAAGGGCTGATGAGCTGGATTTACGGCCTTCACTTGCTGAAAAACGGCGGAAAAAGCGATGCAGTGACCGAACAGGAAGTGCTGGACCGGCTCCTTTCCGAGCAGAAGGAAGACGGCGGCTGGTCAATCTTAGGCGACTACAGCGACGTGGACGTAACCGCTATGACCATTTCCGCCCTGGCGGGATACCGGGATGACCCGGCCGTACAGGAAGCCATTGACAAAGGCCTTGCCCTCCTTTCCGAAAAACAGCTTGATGATGCCGGCTATGCATCCATGGGCATCGTAAATCCCGAAAGCGCACTTCAGGTTTTATGTGCCTGTTCAAATAACGGCATTGACGCGCTTTCTGATTCCCGTTTTGTCAAAAACGGGCGTACTATTGTTGATTTTGTAAATGATTTCCGTACTTCAGAAGGCCTGTATTCCCACGACAAGGACGGCGAATACAATGCCGTTGCCACCGTCCAGGTCTTCTACTGCTTCACTGCATACCAGAGGATGCAGGCGGGCAGAAGCTCATTTTATGTTTTTGACGGCCCGCTTACCGAGGTTATGCGGAAGGCTTCACCCCGTATAAATGTGAAAGCCGTCCTGATGATTGTCATCATCGCCGCCCTGGCAGCCGCTATCATCTTGAATCTTAAAAAGGGACGGAAAAACTACAAGAATTATCTCTTCCCGGTCATTGTGGCTGTCATTGCCCTTCTGGCCGTCAATTTCATTAAAATCGAAAAGACTTCGGATTATTACGGCAGTAAAACCACTGCCGGTGATCATCCGGTTACCACATACATCACCATCCGCTGCGATACCATCAAGGATGAGGACAAGGATTATATTCCCAAGGACGGTATTATTCTGGACCGTACCCCTGTCGTCATCAACGACGGCAGCACCGCCTATGAGCAGCTGGTCTCTGCGGTGAAGGAATACAGCATCCAGATGGAAAACGAAGGCAGCAGCCGGCAGGCCTACATCTCCGGCATCAACTATATCTATGAATTCGATTTCGGGGATCTGTCCGGCTGGATGTTCTCCGTAAACGGTGAATTCGCCAACGTGGGCTGCGGCGAATTCAAGCTGCACGAAGGAGACGAGGTGCAGTGGCTTTACACCACCAATCTGGGAAAGGATCTGGGCATTGAGGAGTTTTAAGGATTACAATCCCATAGCGGTTTTCCTGTTTTTCCTGGGAGTCATCGTACCGTCCATGTTTATCATGGATCCGGTACTTCTTTGCATCTCCTTAGGCGGAGCCTGCGCCCTTCATTTCACCTTAAACGGCCGTTCCGGCTTCAAGGGCTTCTGGCTTTTCCCTGTGGTTGTGCTTGCAGGCCTTATCCTGAACCCCTTGTTCAACCACAACGGCGCAACCGTCCTCTTCGTTCTGAACAACAATCCGGTAACCGCGGAAGCCGCCATGTACGGCCTGACCATGGGCATCATGATTTCCGGCGTCCTTCTGTGGTTCCGCTCTTTTACGCAGATAATGACCAGCGACAAGCTGCTGTATATTTTCGGTGCGGTATCCCCGAAGCTGGCCCTGATACTGTCCATGGTGCTCCGCTACATTCCCCTCTTCCGCCGGCAGATAACCAAAACGAATCAGGCACAGAAGGCCATGGGCCTTTACAAAGAGGAAAACACCATAGACAAGCTGAAAGGCGGCATGCGGATTTTCTCCGTCATGGTAACCTGGGCTTTGGAAAATGGCGTCATAACCGCCGACAGCATGACCGCCCGGGGTTATGGCGTAGGCAGGAGAAGCCAGTTTGCGCTTTTCAAATGGCGCAAAAGCGATAAAATCTTTCTGCTCGTCACGCTGGCCTGCGTGGGTGTAGTCATCTGGGCGATTTCCGCGAAAGCGGTCGGATACACCTTCTATCCGAAGCTCATTCCCACAAAAGCATCCGTCCCGGGCTTCTGCGGCTATATCGTCTACGCGGTACTGGCCGTCATCCCGGTATTCATCACCGTCAAAGAGGTAAAGCAATGGCAATCCTTACAGTCAAAGATTTAAATTTCACATACGCGCTGGGGACAGGCCCTTCCCTCTCTGACATTTCCTTTTCACTGGATGAGGGGGATTTCTGCGTCATCTGCGGCGCTACGGGCAGCGGCAAATCCACGCTTTTAAAGATGCTCAAAAGGGAGCTTACCCCCATGGGGGATCTCACCGGTGAGATCTGCATCGACGGTACGCCGGTTCAGGAGCTGGACGACCGCACCGCCGCTTCTTCCGTAGGCTTTGTCATGCAGCGGCCCGAACAGCAGCTGGTGACCGACAAGGTCTGGCATGAGCTGGCCTTCGGTCTGGAAAACCTGGGGGTTCCCACCAGCGTCATTCACCGCCGTGTGGCGGAAATGGCCAGTTACTTCGGCATCGAGGACTGGTTTGAGAAACCGGTGGACGACCTTTCCGGCGGCCAGAAGCAGCTTTTGAACCTGGCCTCCATCATGGTCATGCAGCCGAGAATCCTGATTCTGGACGAACCCACCAGCCAGCTGGATCCGGTGGCCGCCTCCGATTTCATCGCCACTGTCGGCCGTCTGAACCGGGAAATGGGCCTTACCGTGCTCATCGTGGAACACCGTCTGGAGGAGGCCATTCCCATCGCCAACCGTATGATGGCCATCGAAAAAGGCCGCATCATCAGCTTTGACAACCCGCGGAAGGTCTGCGATACCTTAAGCACAAAGCCTGACCTTCTTCTGGCCATGCCCGCCGCGGTAAGGATCTACAATTCCTTCAACACCGGCGACGACTGCCCCTTAACCGTGCAGGAGGGTTCCCGCTGGATCAGGAAACACTTTAAAAACGACATCAAAGCCCTCCCGGAAGAGCCTTATACCCACAGCGATGTGCCTGCCCTGGAGTTTGACGATGTATGGTTCCGCTACGGCAGGAATACGCCGGACATCCTGAAAGGCACCACGCTTACGGTTTACGAACATGAAATTTTCTGCATCCTGGGCGGCAACGGCAGCGGCAAAACCACAGCCGTATCCAATGCGGCCGCTTTGCTGAAGCCTTACAGCGGAAAGATCCGGGTGTTCGGCAAAGAGCTGAAGGACTACAAAGGCCAGGAGCTTTATAAGAACTGCCTGACGCTTCTGCCCCAGGACGTGCAGACCGTCTTCCTGCGCAACACTGTAAAGGAAGAACTGGAGGACGCGAAAGCTTCCGCAGACATGCTGCCCTACGACCTGACGCCTCTTCTGGACCATCACCCCTATGACCTTTCCGGAGGCGAACAGCAGCTGCTTGCCCTGGCCAAAGCCCTGGCATCCCGGCCGAAGCTTCTGCTTCTGGACGAACCCACCAAGGGCCTGGATTCCTATGCCAGGAACGGTATCGTCAGCATTTTAAAGAATCTCAGGGATGAAGGCATGACGCTGGTCATTGTCACCCACGACGTGGAATTTGCGTCGCTTATCGCCGACCGCTGCGCCATGTTCTTCCGCGGGGAAATCACCTCCCTGGATACGCCGCACACCTTCTTTGCGGAAAATAACTTCTATACCACCGCCGTTAACCGCATGACCCGGGGCTTTTACGAGAAATGCATCACCGTACACGATGCCGTCGCCCTGGCCCGCATGCAGGAAGGAGGCGCCTGATGGTTGTCATTAAAAATGAAAAAGCACGCAGATTCCTGAAAATTGCCGTGCCCTTCATCTTTATCCCGGTTATTCTGTTTCTGGGCGTGTTCGCCTTCGATGAGAAGAAATTCGCCTGGATTATCCTGGCTGTAACCATCATGGCCCTGCTGCTCTTCTTCGCAGGCTTTGAAAAGAAGATCATCGGCACGAGAAGGATGGTCATTATCGCCGTGATGACGGCGCTTTCGGTCCTGGGCCGGTTTATCTTCGCAGTTATCCCCGGCTTCAAGCCCATCACCGCCATTGTGGTGATCACCGCAGTCTGGCTGGGACCGGAATCCGGCTTCCTTACCGGCGCGCTTTCCGCCGTCATCTCCAACTTCTATTTCGGGCAGGGGCCCTGGACGCCCTTCCAGATGTTTGCCTGGGGCATTATCGGCCTGGTTGCAGGTTACTTAAGCAATATTCTGAAGAAGAACAGGCCCGCCCTGGCCGTGTACGGCGTATTTGCCGGTATCTTTTATTCCATGCTCATGGACGTCTGGTCCGTACTCTGGTTCAACAACAATTTTGAAATGTCCGTATACCTGGCCGCCCTTGTGACAGCCATTCCCTATACGATATCCTATGCCGCTTCCAATGTCGTCTTCCTGCTCCTCTTAGGCCGTCCGTTCGGTGAAAAGCTGGAGCGGGTAAAACTGAAATACGGCGTCTGAGGCAGTACACCATATCTGAACTTACTTAAACACACCAAGGAGGAACCGCAGATGAAATTCTTAATCTCAACCATGTCCGACATCATTATGGACGAAGAAGACGGCAAGGACCCCATAATCACCTACAATGACAGTTCGCTGGAAGTTGCCCGGAAATACGGCTGCGGCATTGAAATCGCGGAATTCTGCATGAATGACAACCTGGATGATCATCTTGCGGAAGTCGAACCCGGAATCTGGCGCAAAGTCCGCGGGGTTGATTACGTTACGCTGCACGCCCCCTACAATGAGCTGTATCCTTCTGCCATCGATCCGAAATACGCGGATTTTGTGGCATCCCGCTACAGCCAGGCCCTGGAGGCCGCGGCAAAATACGGCGCGAAGAAGATCATCATTCACGCCGGCTACCTGTCCTCGGTTTATTTCAAATTTTTCTTCATCAACCAGTCCGTCAAATTCTGGAAAAGATTTCTGGAAAACCATCCGGGCGATTATGAAATCTGCCTGGAGAATGTAACTGAGCCGGATCCCTCCTTTATAATCCCGATTATCGAGGGCGTAAACGATCCCAGGATGAAGGGCTGCTTCGACGTGGGTCATGCGAACCTTTTCGACTGTCCTCTGGACGACTGGCTTGACGCTTTCGCGCCGCACCTCTCCCACCTGCACATCCACAACAACAACGGCAGGCCGGACAACAATCCCTTAGGCGTGCTGGGCGATATCCATGCCCATCCCGGCAACGGTAAGATTGACATGGTGCATATTCTGGAACGGGTGAAGGAAATCAACCCGGACGCCACGCTCGCCATGGAAACCATGGACATCGAAAACGGTGCAAAATGGCTGAAGGACAACGGCTATCTTTAAAAATAAAAAGAAAACAAGGTTGACTTACATGGAAAAACAGCTTGCGGAAATCTTAAATGCGATTCAGCCCGCCGACGAAAAGGCGCGCATGCTTGCAAAAGAAAGACAGGAGAAGCTGGCCAAGCCTCCTGGAAGCCTGGGCAAACTGGAGGACATCTCCATCCAGCTGGCAGGCATCACCGGAAAAGTAAAAAACCACATTGACAAAAAACGCATGATCGTCCTTTGCGCGGACAACGGCGTCGTGGAGGAAGGTGTTTCCTCCTCCCCTGTTTCCGTTACGGCAGCCCAGGCGGTGAACATGACCCGGCACAAAACCGGCATGTCCTCCATCGCCGCCGCTTCCGGATGTGAAATCCAGGTGGTGGATGTGGGCATCAAATGCCCCTACGACTGTGACGCTGTCATCAATGCAAAGATTGCACCGGGCACGAAAAACCTGCATAAGGAACCGGCCATGACAAGGGAACAGGCACTTACCGCCATCCTTACCGGTGTGCGTCTGGCCCGGCAGGCAAAGGAAGAAGGCGTGGATATCATCGGCATCGGGGAAATGGGCATCGGCAATACCACCACTTCCTCTCTTGTGCTTATGTCTTTAACCGGTATTTCCGTGGAAGCAGCCACCGGCAGGGGCGGCGGCCTGACAGACGAGGCGTTTGCCTTAAAGAAACGCGTTATCCGGGAATCCCTGGAACTGCACAGGCCCGACTCTTCCGACGTGTTGGACGTGCTTTCCAAAGTCGGCGGCTTTGACATTGCCGCCATGTGCGGCGTCTTTCTGGGTGCGGCCCTGGAACGGATTCCGGCGGTCATCGACGGTTTTATCTCCGTGGTGGCAGCCTTAAGCGCCGTGAAGCTCTGCCCGGAAGTTAAAGCATACATTTTCCCCTCCCACGCTTCCTATGAGCCCGGCTACTCCGCCGCCATCGAAGCCCTGGGGCTTTCCCCCTGGCTGATGCTGAATATGCGGCTGGGGGAAGGCAGCGGCTGCCCGATAGCCTTTGCCGTTATCGAAGCGGCCTGCGCCGCCATGAACGATATGGCGCTTTTCGGGGAAGAATCGGAAATCGATGATTCCTACCTGGACGATATCCGCGGAAAGGACAGCTTCAGCATATGAAAATACTTCTCTCAGGGGGCTGTAAAAACGGTAAATCCACCCTTGCCGAAGACTGCGCGGTTAAGCTTTCAGAAAGCGGCGGCGGGCTGTATTATATTGCCACCATGATCCCCCACGACGACGAAGACTTCGTCCGGATTGAACGTCATATCGCCAACCGGGCCGGCAAAGGCTTCACCACTCTGGAACAGGGTATGAACCTGCCTGACTGCGTTACGGAAGAAAATGCGTGCGGCACCTTCCTCCTGGACTCTGTGACCGCCCTTCTGACGAATGAAATGTATCATGACGGCATTTATGAAAAAGACGCGCCGGACAAGGTAGTCCAGGACCTTCTTGCCTTTGCGGAAAAAGTGGAAAACGCGGTATTCGTCAGCGATTTCATCTATTCCAGCGCGGAACAGTACAGTGTTTTTACCGAAGAATACCGGGAAGGACTGGCCCGCTGCGACAAAGCCCTGGCGCAGATCTGCGATGCGGTCTGTGAGGTCTGCACCGGCTGTATTACCATGTATAAAGGGGAACTTCCGATATGATACCTTTTTTCATGGCCTGGGGCATGTTCTTCATGATTCCCTGTCCGTATAAAAAATGGGATTCGTCCAAATATCCCCAGATGCTGAACTTCCTGCCCGCCGTCGGGCTGATGTGCGGCATCCTGCATGCACTGGCCGCCTTTATCCTGGCGAAGCTTTCCGCCGGGCTTATAGGCGGAGGCATCCTGGCCGTGCTTCCCTGGATTCTCACCGGCTTCATCCATCTGGACGGCTATATGGACTGCGCTGACGCAGTACTCTCCCGCCGGGAAAAAGAAGAAAGGCTGCGGATTTTAAAGGATTCCCACGTAGGATCCTTTGCCGTCATCATGATGGTGGTCCTGGGCATTCTCCAGTTTGCCGCCTGCGCAAATTTCTCCCTCTCCGGAAGGGAATACTTCGCCCTGGCCCTCATACCGGTTGTTTCAAGGAGCTGCACCTCCGCGGCGGTCCTGAATCTCGCGCCCCTGCCCACCAGCTCCTATGCGAAGATGTTCAGGAAAGGTACGCCGCCTCTTCTGAAACTGATTCCGCTGATTGTTACTGCGGCAGCTGCCGTCATCGCCCCGGTCCTGTGCGGCAGGAAAGGACTGTGTGTTCTTTTCGGCATTATCGGCTACCTGCTCACCCTTCTGTATATAAAAAGCGATTTAGGAGGCATGTCCGGTGATATCTCGGGTGCGTCCATTACGCTTTCAGAGCTTGTTGCTTTCTGCGCGCTGGCACTTTTATAACTGAACGAATACAGACTTAATTTTTCAGCACAGATTATACATAACAAAGGAGACATCAGATGCATTTCATTATCGGCGGAGCCTATCAGGGCAAAGTTGACTATGCAAAAGAAGAATTTCATTTAAAAGATGGCGACATTTACACCTGCAGCAGGGATTCGGCACCGGATTTTTCCGCTCCCTGCCTGAACCACTTTGAAAACTACATCCTGTACTGCATGCGTCAGGGCACCGCGGACTATACCGCGCATCTGTCCGCTGACGCAATCGTAATCGCGGATGATATTTTCTGCGGCGTAGTGCCGGTGGATGAGGAAACAAGGGCATGGAGGGAGGAATGCGGCCGCGCGTTTACCGCCATCGCGAAAGAGGCGGAAACGGTCACCCGGCTGTTTGTCGGAATACCGAGGAGGCTGAAATAAATGAGAAACCTGTATCTGATCCGGCACGGTTCCACGGAAGCAAATGAAAAGTGGCTGTACTGCGGCGCCACGGACATCCCTCTTTCCGTTAACGGCAGGGCTGAGCTGAAACGGAAGAAACGATACGACGATTATCCGGACATGAAAGATGCCCGTATTTACACCAGCGGCCTTCTGCGGACGGAGGAAACCCTGAACATTCTCTTCGGCACCCTCCCTCACTATGCGTTCCGGGAATTTGCGGAAACAAATTTCGGCGTTTTCGAAATGAAAAGCTATGAATCGTTGAAGGAGAACGACGTCTATCAGAAATGGATTTCCGGAGACTACGATGAAAATATCGCCCCCGGCGGAGAAAGCAGCAATATGATGCGGGACCGCGTCATAAAAAAACTGAATGAACTTCTTGAGGAGGACGGCGATATCCTCATCGTCTGCCATGGCGGGCCGATTGTGGCCATTATGCAGTATTTCTTTGCGGAACGGAACCTGAACCGTTATGAATGGCAGCCAAAGGGAGGCGAAGGCTATCATATTATACTCGATGGTACTGAGCCTGTCAGCTATTCCCCCATTCCGGTAATTCACGAAAAAAGCCCCATATTCTGATTAATAAGGGAAAGTTATTCACAAAAATAGCTTTCCCTTTTTGTTAATTTCTTGTTCGTACTCAACCTGTACACTTTTTAAGTGAAATGATAATATAAGATATAGTTATTAAATGTTAATAATCATGAAAGGAGTTACCAAAACATGTTAACCGCAAAAGAAAATATGCGCGAAGTCATCAAAGGCGGAAATCCCGACCGTTACGTCAACCAGTACGAGGCTCTGTCCTTCTGTATGCATCCGTTTATGTTCTTCAACCCCTCCGTAAAGAAGGGCGGCCCGGATATCGTCGATGCCTGGGGTGTTACCAGAAGCTGGCCTGCCGGCGTTCCCGGCGGTTTCCCGGTACATACACCTGACAAGGTAGTTATCAAGGATATCGAGGACTGGAAGGAATATGTTCATGCTCCCAGCCTGAAGTTTGACAGCAAAGCCTGGGAAATGGCTGAAGGCATGGCAGCCGGCATCGACAGGGAGAAATCTTTCGCTACCGCCATGGTTGCACCGGGTCTGTTCGAGAACACCCATCACCTTTCCGGTATGGACAATGCCCTGCTGTATTATATGATCAATGAAGACGAGATGAAGGATTTCATTAAATATCTTACCGACTGGGAACTGGAAATGGCAGAAGGCATCTGCTCTCATCTGCATCCCGATGCCCTTCTTCACCACGTCGACTGGGGCAGCGAACAGAATTCCTTCCTCCGTCCGGAGATGTTTGAGGACTATTTCCTGGATGCCTACAAGCAGATTTACGGCTACTACCATGACCATGGCGTTGAGTTTATCATCCATCATTCCGACAGCTACTGCGCGAACATCGTGCCGATTATGATCGAAATGGGCATTGACGTATGGCAGGGCTGCATGCACTCCAACAACAACCCCGAGCTTATCAGGAAGTACGGCGGAAAGATGACCTTCATGGGCGAAATCGACAACAAGTTCGTTGACTTCCCCGGCTGGACCCCTGCAGACTGTGAGAAAGCCGCCCGCGATGCCATCGCATCCTGCGGCCAGGAAAACAAATACTTCATCCCCTGCATCACCCAGGGAGGACCGGATTCCACCTTCCCCGGCACCTATAAAGAGCTGACAGAAGCTATTTA
The DNA here is from genome assembly GCA_017433825.1 of Eubacterium sp. Lineage (GTDB taxonomy): Bacteria > Bacillota > Clostridia > Lachnospirales > Lachnospiraceae > Alectryocaccobium. The sequence continues at coordinate 114,061 of JAFRGL010000016.1, forward strand.
TAAAATTAATGAAGAAAAGTTCGGATGGACCCGCGAACAGCAGGTTGAAGCAGCTCCGCCCATGATTGTCATGTTCGAATAAGCCAAAATCCGGTCATAATCTATTATTTTGATTATTTGATATAAAAAATATTTAATTATGTCATAAAAAAAAATTATAATAGGTGTTGACAACCGAATAAGCCTGTGTTATAGTCATACTGAACTTAGGAAGTCATAACAAAAAGTTATGACAAAATCAGTAAAACTTAAAGAAAATAATTTAACAGGAGAAAATTAAAATGATCGAAAGTGTTCAGAATGCAGTTGTCAGCGGAAAGCTTAAATTAATCACCGGTGCTGTTCAGGAAGCTCTTGACGGCGGTGCTACCCCCCAGGAATGTCTTGATTCCATGACCGCAGCCATGGATATCGTTGGCGCGAAGTTCCAGGCGAACGAAATCTTCGTTCCCGAGATGCTTGTAGCTGCCAAGACCATGCAGCGTGGTGTTGGCGTTCTTAAGCCCCTCCTTGGCGAAGGCGGCGCCGGCAAGCTTGGCAAGTACATCCTCGGTACTGTAGCAGGTGACCTTCATGACATCGGCAAGAACCTCGTTGGTCTGATGATCGAATCCGCCGGTTTCGAAGTTATCGACCTTGGCGTTGATGTTCCCGCTGAGAAATTCATCGAGACCTTCAAAGCTAACCCCGATACCAAGATCATCGGCTGCTCCGCTCTGCTGACCACCACCATGGATGCTATGCGTGAGACCGTTAAGGCTATCAAAGAAGCCGGTATCGAAGTGCCCGTTATGGTTGGCGGCGCTCCCATTACCCAGGAATTCTGCGATGCTATCGGCGCTGATGCTTACACCACCGATGCTGCTTCCGCTGCTCAGAAAGCTAAGGAACTCGTTGGCTGATATTGTACATAGCAGGATATATGAAGGACCGTTTCTTCGGAAACGGTCCTTTTTCTTTCGTTTTTATACTCTTTTTGGAAGATTTTTCCAAGTGAAGGCTTCATGTTTGCTTAAGTTTATTATAGACACAAGGCTGAATCTATTGTAAAATGCAATAAAGATGTATTAACTGTGCGAAAGGAGCATATATTAAATGATTATTATTGCTGAGAAGATCAACGGTTCCATCCCCTCCATGGCGAAAGCTATCGCAGATCATGACGTAGAGCATATCAAAGATATCGCCAGAAGACAGGCTGAAGCCATCGGCGACAACGGCTACATCGACTGCTGCGCCAGCGTTGACGTAGACGAAGTTGAAACCCTTCACTGGATGATCGACGCTATTCAGGAAGTTACCGACGCCCCCATCGCTGTTGACAGCCCCTCTGCCGAGGCCTGCATCGGCGCTATGAAGTACTGCAACAAGCCCGGTATGATTAACTCCATTTCCGGCGAAGGCAACAAGATGGAAGTTGTTCTTCCTGTTATTGCCGACACGCCCTGGACGGTTATGGCCCTTCTTTGCGACGACAGCGGTATTCCGAAGGATGCCGAAGGCCGTATCAAGGTTCTCGACCGCATCATGGCTGAATGCAAGAAGTACGGCATTGCCGAAGACCGTGTATTCATCGATCCCATGGTTGAAATGATCTGTACCGCTGAAGACGGCATCAGCATTGTTCTTGATGTCATCAAATACTGCAAGAAGACCTATCCGGAAGTACACATCAGCGGCGCTATCTCCAACATCTCCTTCAACCTGCCCTACAGAAAGATCCTCAACGTTGCATTCGTTGTTACCTGTATGGCATTCGGCATGGACTCCGGCGTTCTGGATCCCTTAAGCAGAGACCTGTTAGGCGCTATCTACGCTGCAGAGTGCATGAGCGGCGAAGACTACTACTGCATGGAATACATCAGTGCATTCCGTGAAGGCCTGTTCGGACCGAAGCAGTAATTATTTGAAAATATTATTACCAGAGGAACCGGTTATGCCGGTTCCTTTTTTATTTTCCGTCATTTTAACCTGTTTACGATAATAATTATTTTTATTTCCGGACAAATCATGTTATAATCTTTTCAGAAACATTTAATTATCAACAATACCGGAGAAGAATAAATGAGCGCTTTTAAACTGAACGTTGTAAGGGACAATGTAATTAAAGAAATAACCGCTTCTGCGGATGAAAGCATCCTGCATGCCTTAAGGGAAGCGGGTTACACCGAACCCGATGCCCCCTGCGGCGGCAAAGGACTTTGTAAAAAATGCAATGTCAGGGTCACCGGCAAGGTTAAATCCGTTGAAACCGGCGAAACAAAAGACGTTATAGAGGAAGAACTGCTCTCCTGCCGTTATGAACCCGCTTCGGACCTTACGGTAATCCTCGCGGCCAGCACCCAGATGAACGTCGCTGTCCACGGTGCCGAAGATCTGGATGCCGGCGGAAGCGGCCTGGGATTCGCTGTCGATATCGGCACCACTACCGTCGCCTCCTTCCTTTATGATCTGGAAACCGGAAAATCCCTGGGCAAGCTGGGCGACCGTAATGCCCAGAGAAGCTATGGCGCAGACGTAATCAGCCGTATCAACGCCTGCAGCGAAGGCAAACTGCCCGTCCTGGCCAAGGCTATCCGTACCCAGCTGACCGGCATGGCAGGGAAGCTTTGTGATTCCGCCTACCGCTCCACCAGGGAAATCACCCAGATAACGGTAGCGGGAAACACCACTATCCAGCATCTTTTCGCGGAGCTTTCGCCCGTCAATATCGGTGTTGCCCCCTTCACACCGGAAAGCCTCTTCGGCGACCACCGTCCTTCTTCTGAATGCCTGCCGGATCTGGATGCCGATGCCGACGTATACATGACACCGGCAGTTGCAGGCTACGTGGGCGGCGACATCACCGCCGGAATGTATGCCTCAGGCTGTGACAAGGCGGAAGGGCTGTGGCTGTACATCGACATCGGAACAAACGGCGAGATGGCCCTGGGCAATAAAAACGGCTATGTCAGCTGCGCGACAGCTGCCGGACCGGCCTTTGAAGGCGCGGAAATCGCCTGCGGTATGGACGGTTCCCCCGGCGCGATAGACAAGGTCAAGGTTGCGGACGGTGATGTGGCGGTCCATGTCATCGGTGATATCCAGGCGAAAGGCGTCTGCGGAAGCGGACTTATCGATGCCATTGCCTGCATGCTGCAGCTCGGCGTTATCGCCGAAACCGGCAGGATGCTGAACGCTGACGAACTCCCCGAAAAGCTGGCAAAGCGTATTTTCAAAACCGAAGACGGCTTCAACGCCTTTATGCTTAAAGACGGTATCTATATTGCTGCACAGGATGTACGTGAAGTCCAGCTGGCCAAGGCAGCTATCCGGGCCGGCGCTGAAACCCTTCTGGAGACCCAGGGAAAGACAGCTTCCGATATAACGGCGCTGGTTATCGCCGGCGGCTTCGGCAGTTATATGGACAAACTGAGCGCCCTGGCCATCGGCCTTCTGCCTGAAGTAAACCCGGATATCATCCGTCATGTCGGCAATGCTGCCGGTGCAGGTGCTGTCATTGCCCTGACGGAAGACGGCAGGAAAGCGATGGAGGAATTTACAAAGGAAGTCGGTTACCTGGAGCTCTCCTCTTCTTCCGAATTCATGGAAAACTACGTCGAATACATGGGATTCGAATAAAGTACCGGTATGAACAAAAATCTTTCTTATAATCCTGCGAAATTTTGTACATTCGTTCAGGTCCTGAAAAGGCTTTTAAAGCCTTTGGATACTTGCATTTTCCGATAATTGATGCTATTATAATGTCATAAGAAAAGGTTATGAGTCCATAAGCATTTATGTTTTGGATGCATGCAGGATTTGTTCTATTTGTACACAGCAGGAAAACGGCGGCTGCCCTTTAAAGGCGGCCGTTCGTTTTATCCGCATTTGTCATACCTGCCCGAAAGATCGGCTGTGGATTCTTTCCTTTTTTATATAATCAAAACATTGATTATAGTATAATTATATGTTATCATTTTTACAATTAGGCTATGATTTGATTATGAACAAAAGATAAGGACAGAATACCATGACCATTATCCAGTTACGTTATTTCAATGCAGTATGCCAGTACCTTAATATAACCCGGGCCGCAGAAGCGCTGCAGGTTTCCCAGCCCGCGGTTTCCAACGCCATCCGCGACCTGGAAGAAGAGCTTTCCGTGAAGCTTTTCTACCGTGTCAAAAAGAAAATGGCTATAACTAAGGAAGGCGAGTTTTTCCTGGACAAATCCATGCAGATTGTATCGGCAGTGGATAACCTGTCCGCGTCGATGAAGGAAATGGCGGAAAACAGTTCCCTTATACGGATAGGCATCTCTCCTATCTTCAACACGCTGTACTTCCCGCAGATAATCTCCTCCTTCCGTTCCCAGTATCCTTCCATCAAACTGTCCATTGAGGAATGCGGTTCCCTGGACTGCAGGGCGAAGGTGCTCAACAATGAACTTGATCTGGCGATTGCCGTAACGAACGATATTACGTCCCCCAGGCTTAACACCCGGGATATCATCAGCACCCGGCTTGTATACGTGGTTTCAAAAAAGCATCCGCTGGCCGGGCACACGGTGATTAACGTGGAGGATATCGGTGATTCCCCGATGATTCTCTCCGGCAGCGGTTCATATTCGAACGCGCTTATCAACAACCTCTTCAAGAGCCGCGGAATGCAGCCCAATGTGATTCTGTATTCCGATCAGGTAACCAGCGTTTTAAGGATGCTGCAGGGCGGGATAGCCGGCGCAGTCACCTACATGGGCTTCTCTGCCCTGGACGACGACCTTGTGGAGATTCCCTTTGCCCAGGTAGCCCCCTACATCCGTGTGGGCCTGGTGGAAAAACAGGATGAATTCATGTACAGCGATATGACGGAATTCATTGATTTCATCAAATTCAATTACGATAAAAAATAATAGTGCGTTGTTCTTATTTCTGTGATACAATACACACTAATTACATCGAAATAAGGAGAAAACGATGTCCGATGAAAGCTTAAAGGCCATGGAGGCCGAAGCGGAAGAAAATACCAACTTTATCTACAATTTTATCAAAGAGGATATTGCGGCCGGGGGCCAGTACGAAGGCATGGCTGTACATACCCGTTTTCCGCCCGAACCCAACGGCTACCTGCACATCGGCCACTGCAAGGCATTGTGCATAGATTTCGGTATGGCGGAGAAATTTAACGGCCTGTGCAACCTCAGGATGGATGATACCAACCCCGCCAAGGAAGATACGGAATACGTGGACGCCATCAAACAGGATATCCACTGGCTCGGATTTGACTGGGGCGACCGTTTTTACTATGGATCCGACTATTTCCCGCAGGACTACGAATACGCTGTAGAACTGATTAAAAAGGGCCTTGCCTACGTCTGTGAGCTTTCCCCGGAGGAATTCAAGGCGAACCGCGGCGATACGTCCACGCCGGCTGTTTCCCCCTACAGGGACAGGCCCATTGAGGAGAATCTTGCGCTTTTCGAGAAAATGAAAAACGGGGAAATCCCCGAGGGAAAGATGACCCTGCGGGCAAAGATCGACCTGGCCAGCGGCAATTTCAACATGCGCGACCCGGTTATTTACCGCATCCGGTTCATTAATCATCACCGTCAGGGTACAAAGTGGTGCATTTTCCCGATGTACGACTTCGCCCATCCCATCCAGGACGCACTGGAAGGCATCACCCACTCCCTCTGCTCCCTGGAATACGAAGACCACCGTCCGCTTTACGACTGGGTGGTAAGCAACGTGTCCATCCCCTACCACAAACCCCGCCAGATCGAGTTTGCCCGTCTCGGCATCGACCATACGGTGATGAGCAAGCGCAAACTGCGCAGACTGGTGGAGGAAGGCTATGTATCCGGCTGGGATGATCCCCGGATGCCTACGCTCTGCGGCCTGAGAAGACGCGGCTATACCCCGGCTTCCATCCGGAATTTCTGCGAAACCATCGGCGTGGGCAAAAGCTCAAACATCATCGAATACGCGGAGCTGGAGCGTTGCCTGAGGGACGACCTCAACAAAACCGCCGAACGTACCATGGCGGTCCTGCATCCCGTAAAACTTACTGTGACCAACTATCCCGAAGGTCAGGTGGAGGAATTCGAAGTGGAGAACAATCCGCTGGATCCGGCTGCCGGTACGCACACCATTACCTTCAGCCGCAATCTGTGGATTGAAGCGGATGATTTCCTGGAAACGCCCATTCCGAAATACAAGAGGCTGTATCCCGGCAATGAAGTCCGGCTGAAAGGCACTTACCTTGTAACCTGCACCGGCTGCGTGAAGGATGAAGAGGGAAATGTGACGGAAGTTCTCTGCGAATATGACCCGGAATCCAGAGGCGGCAATCCGGCTGACGGCCGTAAAGTGAAAGGTGCCACCATCCACTGGGTGGATGACGCCGGCTGCACGGAGGCTGAGGTCCGTCTGTATGACAACCTGTTTTCGGACGCACAGCCCGACGGCCCGGACAAGAATTTCCTGGACTGCCTGAACCCTGACAGCCTGACAGTGCTTACAGGCTGCAAGGTGGAAAAAGGCATGGCTGACATTGCCCGAGCCTACGACGAAACGGAGAACAAAACGGGCGTCAACGCACCCGCTTTCCAGTTCATGCGGGTCGGCTTCTTCTGTCTGGACAACAAGGACAGTACGCCGGAACACCTGGTATTCAACCGTACGGTATCCCTGAAAGACGGATTTAAAAAATAAAACATATCAAAGCTTAAAAATAAGAACGGCCCCGGCAGAAGGAAAACTTCCGCCGGGGCCGTTGTTTTTCATTTATGCTGTTCAGAAAAGTATACCGTTCATCAGATGAGCACACAGCAGGTGTAGGTCAGTGTACCGGGACCGTAATAATACTTCACGCCCGAAGCGCCGCATACCTGGCTGACGTTCAGCCCGCAGGCTTCCATGGAAGGCTGTGCCTTGTCCGGGAAACGGCAGGGTGCATCCGGATAGGTGCATTCCGCGCAGTTCTCACAGGACTCTCCCGCGCCCATAAGCATGCATCTGGTTTCGGAAGCATGCAGCCTGTCTGCCAGAGCGTTAAAACGTTCCTTCTGTGTCTGTGCGCCTTCCGCCATTGCCTCAAAATCAAAGCTGTCCTCCAGCTCAACAGTGGTCTGTACAAGCAGGCCCGTGCTGAACTTTTTCACCTTCTCGGCCATATCTTCCAGTGTGCCGCAGCCGGGCGGGCATGTCCAGCTTCTGCCGTAGTGTGCGCATTTGTTGGCTGCGCACATATCCCGGACTTCCGGCTGGAATACGAGCGCATTCATATTCACTTCGCCGAAATGCTCAAATCCGATCTCTTCCGCTGCTTTTTTCAGGTCCTCAATGTTCATCTTTGTACTCCTTAAATGTATTGCTTAATCAACAGGGTGCTTTTCCAGCCATTTCACGGCATACGAACAGGTTGCCGTCACTTTGCCGCCCTTTTCTTTTATGGCATCAACAGCCATCTGTGTCAGCTTGCCGGCTATACCCTGACCGCCCATGGAAGGATGCACAAAGGTATGATCGATGCAGAACACGCCGCTCTCCTTCTCCGGGAAGGTAATCTCCGCCAGCAGGCTGCCGGAATCGTCCGTGCTGTAGATTCTGTTCTCTTCTTTTATGAATTCCATATTTCTTCTCCTTTTTGCCGAACCGTCTTAAGGGAACGAAAAGCAGGCATTACACCCTTGCCCTTCGAAGCTTTGCCTTGACGATTTCGCAGACAACAAGCACTACGAGTGAAACGATTAGGATTTTCAGCCAGGTTTCATTTGAAAACACAAATCTCTCACGCATATTCTTGTCTGCTTCGCCTGCCATGCCTTCATCACAGCGGAACTTCCACCTCAGGCCGGAAAGTCCGGTTTCGAGGATTTCCTCAGAAACATCCGGAATATTGATTGTCATGATGAGAACCGTTTCACATCCCGAATAAATCATTCCCAGCTTAATCTCATCGATAACTTTTCCGCTCTTTACCAGAGGCGTCGCAAACATACTGGTCGGCTTTTCCTGCTTGAAGCTGAGCGACATATCGCTCATAAGCAGTCTGGCCGAATCGTTTTCGCAGTATACCGTAATAAACAGATTCGCCTTAAGGTTCCTGCTTTCATCGTTCTTCAGCAGTATCCTGGCGGTCAGGTCTTTTCCCGGTACAGCCTGGGAATAGTCAAACAGCTCCGTCATGGGCTCGCCGGTTTCCGCGTTGTAAAAATAATCGTCTGAAGCGCCTTCGAAAATACACTGACCGGTTTCACTCTCCGCATAAACCGAAGACAGATTTCCTGCTGCCGCGGCAAATACTGCCACCAGCAAAATGAAAGTTTTAACAAGCTTTTTCATAACTTTATCGCCTTTCATTATCGTACCAGGATATTATACTTCCAAATCCGGTTTTCTTCAACTGTAATTATTCTTCTTTTTCACGTCCGGCCGTTTCTTCCCTGAGGGGACGCAGCCACCTTTCGTTTTCAGCAATCAGGTTATAGATTCCGTCCTCCGACAGAACGCCGCGCTTCAGATCCTGCGGAAACTGACCGGCTTCGTCTGCCTCAAAATCCTGCTTCCAAAGCGGTCCCGTATAATAGTTTTCCAGTTCTGCCATTTCCGGCTGCAGGTCTGCCCAGGTATTGAATGCTTTGCCAAGTTCAGCAAGCGCATCCTGCACCTGCTGATAGATGCTTTCGTAATACTGAATTCTCTCCACAGGGCTGTCACCCGGTTTCCGTTTTAAACTCATCTCTGTCTCCTTATCTGATCATTTCTGCAATAATCTCCAGTTAAAAATAAAAGGACCGGAATACTCCGATCCTTGCGCAGTAGATAGGGGAATCGAACCCCTGTTTCCGCCGTGAGAGGGCGGCGTCTTGACCGCTTGACCAATCTACCGAACAAAAAGCATTTTACTATCTGCCGGCTCTTTTGTCAAGCAGATTTGCTAAATATTTTCCTTCTGTAAGCCGGCATCGCTGTCCAGCGCGGGGTATTCGATATTTACCAGCGTCAGTCCGTGGGCCGGGGCGGTAGGCCCGGCTTCTTTCCTGCTTCGGCTTTCCAGTATTTCCGCCACATGTTCCGGCGGATACTCTCCTTTTCCCACCTCAATCAGTGTTCCGGCAATGATGCGGACCATATTGTACAGGAAACCGTTCCCGGTGACGGAAAGCGTTATCATGCCGTCCCTTTCCCCGTCAATAGTCAGTCTGTAAATCGTCCTTACCGTGGTTTTCGAGGAATAGCCTGCCGCGGCAAAGGCCGCGAAATCATGCTCTCCGGTCAGATACAGCCCCGCAGCGCGCATTCTGTCCACATCCAGCCTGCCGTGCAGATGAAGGCTGTAAAGCCTTGTCAGGGGATTCTCGAAGGCAGAATGCCAGATTCTGTATTCGTAGGTCTTGATTGTCTCGGTAAACCGCGGATGAAAGGAAAGCGGCACTTCCCTCGAGCCGGTAATCCGTATATCCGGAGGCAGGGAAACGTTCAAGCCGTAGGCGTATTTCTCACCGGGAATCAGGGTTTCCGTATCAAAGGCGGCGGCATTGCCCAGGGCATGTACGCCGGCGTCTGTCCGGGAAGCAGACATGATATGGATATCCTCTTTCAGCCACTCGCTTAAAGTCTCCTCCAGCACCTGCTGGACGGTAATGCCGTTCTTCTGGAACTGGAAGCCGCAGTAACTGGTGCCGTCATAGGCCACCTTCAGCAGTATTCTTCTCATAACTCACCAGTGAATCAGGATACGGAAAACAATTACGACAGCCAGGTAGCACAGCATTATCAGATACATGATGCCGTCTCTTCGCGCATACTTCAGGGGCTTCATCTGGGTACGGCCGTCACCGCCGTGGTAGCACCTGGCTTCCATGGCCATGGCCAGGTCCGTTGCCCGCCGGAAAGCGGTGACAAAAAGCGGTACCAGAATCGGGATCATGGCCCGGATTCTGTTCATGAAGCCCTTCCCCTCGAAATTCGCCCCCCTGGCCATCTGGGCTTTCTTAATCTTCTCGGTTTCCTCCGACAGGATGGGAATGAACCTCAGGGAAATGGACATCATCATGGCTATGGAATGCACCGGCACCTTAATCCTGTTCAGAGGCCGGAACAGTCTTTCCATGGCATCTGTCAGCTGGTTCGGCGTTGTGGTCAGCGACATCTGCGAGATGCCCAGCACCAGGAGAATCAGGCGCACAGCCATCAGGAAAGCCATGGTAAGGCCTTCCGAGGTAATCTTCAGCAGCTTCCACTGCCAGATAATCGTACCGTCCGTCATGAATACATTCAATACAACGGTGATTACCAGAATGAAGGTAAGGGCTTTCAGTCCCTTGAACATATATTTCAGGGGTATCCTTGAAATCCCTATCAGGGTGAAGAGATAGGCTGCGCATACGATGTAGCCGTAATTTCTCACCATGAAAATGGAAACGACATAAACCAGCATGCCGATAAACTTCACCCGCGGGTCCAGCCGGTGAATAACGGAATTGGTCGGATAATACTGGCCTATGGTAATATCACCAAACATTGCAGTTCTCCATGGAGTTTCTTTTTACGCTTCTGTGCCGGAAATGTGCTTTCCGAACACAGAAAGGATGGAGGCTTTCGCTTCCGGAAGGGTGCTGGCAGATTCGTCAACGTCAAACCCCTTCGCTTTCAGGTCATGCATCAGGTAGGTTACCTGCGGGGCGGAAAGGCCCATCTGTTCAAGTTCCCGGTAATTTTTGAAAACTTCCCGGGGCGTACCGTCATAGGCAAGGCAGCCGTCATTCATGACGATGAGACGGTCCACGTATTTCGCCACGTCTTCCATGCTGTGGGAAACCAGCACGACGGTAATGCCTCTTTCCCGGTGCAGGCCGGCTATCAGTTCAAGGATCTCGTCCCGGCCGGCAGGGTCCAGCCCCGCCGTAGGCTCATCCATGATGAGCACGTCCGGATTCATGGCCAGTACGCCGGCAATGGCTACGCGTCGCTTCTCTCCTCCCGAAAGCTCAAAGGGGGATTTCTTATAATATTTCTCACCGATACCCACGGAGGCAAGGGCAGCTTTCGCCATTTCCTCGCATTCCTCTGAAGTATGGCCCTGGTTTTTCGGTCCGAAACACACATCCGTGATCACATCGCTTTCAAACAGCTGGTGCTCGGGATACTGGAAAACCAGGCCGACGTGGAACCGGAGGTTCCTGCGGTTGTAGCCATCCTTCCAGATGTCCTCGTCATTGAAATATATCTTTCCCGACGTGGGCTGCATCAGTGCATTCAGATGCTGGATAAGGGTGGATTTCCCGCTGCCGGTATGGCCGATAAGCCCTACGAATTCCCCGTCATTAATGGTAAGGCAGATATCCTTAATGGCATGCTTTTCATAGACCGATCCGGGGCTGTAGGTAAAATACACGTTTTCTAACCTAATTGACATAGCGCCTCCACCATCTCTTCCCTGCTGAGTATAACTTCGGGCAGGGGAAGCCCCGCTTGCCTGAGCTCATAGCCCAGAAGCGTCATCTGGGGTACGTCCAAGCCCAGTGCCTGGAATTCCTCCACCTTTGCGAAAAGCGTACGCGGTGTTCCTGCCATCACAACGGTGCCCTTGTTCATGACGTACAGCCGGTCGCTGTCAATTACTTCTTCCATGTAATGGGTGATAAGGATAACCGTAATCCCCAGTTCACGGTTCAGCTGGTGTACAGCTTCCAGCACCTCCCTGCGGCCCACAGGGTCCAGCATGGCCGTAGGTTCGTCCATAATGATGCATTTGGGCTGCATGGCCATAACGCCTGCGATGGCCACTCTCTGCTTCTGGCCGCCGGACAGACGGTTCGGGGAGTAATCCCGGTAGGCTGTCATGCCCGTTTTCTCCAGGGCATAATTGACACGCTCCCAGATCTGCTGCGTGGGAACACCCATGTTTTCGGGGCCGAAAGCCACGTCTTCGTCCACTACGGAAGCGATAATCTGGTTGTCCGGATTCTGAAAGACCATGCCGGCCCTCTGCCGGATATCCCACAGCCTGCTGTCGTCCGCGGTGTTTATGTCGTCAATCCAGACTGTTCCTTCCGTAGGCAGAAGGAGGGCATTCAGATGCTTGGCCAGCGTGGATTTTCCGCTGCCGTTATGTCCGAGGATGGAGACAAACTCCCCTTCCTTAATCTCGAGACTGATATCTGTAAGCGCCCGTATGGGGGTGCCGACTTCGGAATCCTCGTCTTCGTAGACAATATAGTCATGACTTAAGCTGTCGGTTTTAACCATCGGCATTTCCGTCGTCTCCTTCCTTTTCGGAGGTCAGTTCCTCCAGGGCCGCCAGAAGCTCCTCCCTTCCGTCCCTGGTCTGGGCGGAAAAGGGAATCAGTACGTCCCCGCTTCCCATCCCCAGTGTTCTGCGAATAAGGGCAAGCTGTTTTGCAAGCTGGCTTCTTTTGATTTTATCCTGTTTGGTTGCCACCACAAGGGGCGTAAAGCCGTTTTCCTTTATCCAGCTGTACATGGCCGTGTCATTCGCCGTCGGCTCATGACGGATATCCACCAGGAGGAAAATACCTTTCAGATTCTTTGACGTCTTCAGGTAATTCTCAATCATTTTCGCCCATTTGGCCCGGGTTTCCCGGGTAGTTCTGGCATAACCGTAGCCCGGCAGATCGACCAGGTAGATTTCCTCATTGATATGATAAAAATTTATGGTCTGGGTTTTGCCGGGCTCTGAACTGGTTCTTGCCAGATTCTTCCGGTTTAACAGGCAGTTGATGAGGGAGGATTTCCCCACATTCGACCTGCCGGCAAAGGCAGCCTCAGGCTGCCCTGTATCCGGCAGTTTGCTTGTTATGCCGACAACTGTCTTAAGGACAGCGCTTTTAATTTTCATAAATGCAATCAGTTCCTGTTTATATGGTTTTCCGGTTTACCGTATTGTATTTATCTGCGGACAAGGGCCTCGGAAAGCACTTTTTCCATGGTATCCACATATACAATGTTCATGCCGCCGGTAATTTCTTCGGACATTTCTTCCACATCCGGCCGGTTCTTTACGGGTACCAGAACCTTCGTTACGCCGGATTTCTTCGCAGCCAGCAGTTTCTCTTTCAGGCCGCCGATAGGCAGTACCCGGCCGCGCAGGGTGATCTCGCCTGTCATGGCAAGGTGCGCATGCACCGGGATCTTCGCGATGGCGGAAAGCATGGCTGTAGCCATGGTTATGCCTGCAGAGGGGCCGTCCTTGGGCACGGCGCCTTCCGGAATGTGGATATGGATGTCATTCTCCGTGAAGAATTTCGGATCAATGCCGTATTCATCCGCAATCGACCGTAGATAGCTGATGCCGGTTACTGCGGATTCCTTCATCACATCGCCCAGGTGGCCGGTGAGCTTGAAATCGCCTTTTCCGGGCATGATATTGACTTCTATCTCCAGGATTTCGCCGCCCACGCTGGTCCAGGCAAGGCCGGTAACGATACCAATCTGGGGCTCGCTGTCCACCTTGGATACGGTTCTTTTTGCCCGGCCGAGGAACTCTTCCAGATTCCGTACGGTAACGGATACCTTCTTAAAGCCGTCCTTCTTAATCTTCAGCGCAGTTTTGCGGCAGATAGTGCCGAACTGGCGTTCCAGCTGACGGACGCCGGCTTCCCGGGTATAGCCCGCGATAATCTTTTCAATGGCTTTGTCGGAAATGACCAGTTCCTTTTTCTCGATGCCGTTGGCAAGCATCTGCTTCGGAATCAGGTGCTCCTTCGCAATGTGAATCTTCTCGTCTTCCGTATAGCTGCTGACCTCGATAACCTCCATCCTGTCCAGCAGCGGCTGGGGAATGGTGGAAGCGTCATTGGCCGTAGTGATAAACAGCACCTCGGAAAGATCGATGGGGATTTCGATATAATGGTCGGAGAACCGGACATTCTGCTCCGGGTCCAGCACTTCCAGAAGCGCTGAGGAGGTATCACCCCTGTAATCCTTGCCGACCTTGTCAATCTCATCCAGCAGCATCAGGGGGTTCTTCACGCCTGCCAGGCGCATGCATTCCGCAATTCTTCCGGGCATGGCCCCGATGTAGGTTCTCCTGTGTCCGCGGATTTCCGCTTCATCATGCACGCCGCCCAGGCTTAAACGGATATATTTCTTGTCCAGCGCGCGGGCAACAGATTTGGCGATGGATGTTTTGCCGGTGCCGGGAGGGCCTACCAGGCACAGAATCGGGCTTTCGCCTTTCTTTGTCAGGGCACGCACCGCAAGGAATTCCATAATACGGTTTTTGATCTTTTCCAGGCCGTAATGGTCTTCCCTTAAGATTTTTTCCGCCCGCACCAGGTCTTCATTGTCCTTGGACATATGATCCCAGGGCATGGAAAGCAGGGTTTCGATATAATTTCGGATGACGCTGCCCTCTGTGGGATTGTTCAGTCCTACGCTGTTCAGGCGGTTGATTTCCTTTAAAATGCGCTCTTTAACTTCATCGGAAGCCTCCAGGGCCAGGCATTTTTCACGGTAATCCTCTATTTCGTTGCCGGAACTGCCTTCACCCAGCTCGTCCCGCATCATGCGGATCTGCTCGCGGAGCACATATTCCTTCTGGTTCTTGTCCAGTTTGTCACGGATTTTCTTGCGCAGCTCGCCTTTTATCTTGTAAATCTCCACCTGGTTTTCCAGCAGGGTCAGGATATAGTCGTACTGCAGCTTCAGATCGATACACTCCAGGAACTGCCGCGACTGTTCCAGCGTCATGGGCGTCTGGATGGCAATCTGGGTCACCAGCTTCTCCAGATCATCGATCTGGATGACGGTGGACATCAGGTTCTGGCTGACGTTCTGACCGATCTTGCAATACGTAATGTAGGTGGATTTCAGGGTGCGCAGCATGGCCTCCCGCTCCGCCTCGCTTTCAAATTTAAAAGGTTCCACAGGATAAGTGGATACTTCACCCTTGAAATAATCCGTATCATCAAAGCTGAAAAGCTCTGCGCGCTCCAGGCCCTCCACCTGCAGCCTTGTCAGGCCGTTGGCTACCTTGATCACGGATTTGATATCCGCGATGGTGCCGATGTGGTCCAGATCCCCGGCCTTGACGGAATGATCGGGCGTCATTTCCTTCGCTGTTACCAGGAAAGCCTTATGATCGTCCTTCATGGCATTTTCGACTGCTTTGGTTCTTTTCTCGCCGGCAATATCGAAATACAGAATCATGCCGGGAAGCAGCGTCTTGCCGACTACCGGAACCACCGGTATAGTTCTTTTGGTTATTTCACTCATTTCTTACCTCAAATATACGGTTATGTACGCCTTGCCTAATCAGGCGTCCACGACTTCCATGGGGACTTCCGGTTCCGGCTTCTCTTCCGGCAGGAATACAACCTCCGGATCGTAAACCAGCTTCGGCGCTTCCGTTCCTTCCACGGCCGCCTTCGTCACGATGCACTTGTTGACGCCTTCCCTGTCCGGAGCTTCATACATGGTGTCCATCATGGTCTTTTCCATAATGGCCCTTAAGCCTCTTGCGCCGGTGCCCTTACTGGAAGCAATGGAGGCCATGGCCAGAAGGGCGTCCTCTTCGAATTCCAGTTTAATATTGTCCATCTCAAACAGCTTCTGATACTGCTTGATAATGCTGTTTTTCGGCTCTTTCAGGATTTTGACAAGGGCTTCCTCATCCAGCGCGTCCAGGGCAACCACTACGGGGATTCTGCCCACCAGCTCCGGAATCAGGCCGTATTTCACGAAATCCTCGGGCTGTGCCTGACGAAGCACTTCGCCGACTTCGCGTCTCTCGGTTTCGCCCAGGGAAGCACCGAAGCCGATGCCTTTGTTGTCCTGACGGGTTTTCACGGTCTTCTCCAGGCCAACGAAAGCGCCGCCGCAGATGAAAAGGATGTTGGTGGTGTCAATATGCAGGAACTCCTGCTGGGGATGCTTCCTGCCGCCCTGGGGCGGAACGTTGGCCACGGTACCTTCGATAATCTTCAGGAGGGCCTGCTGCACGCCTTCACCGGAAACGTCCCTGGTAATGGAGGAATTCTCGGATTTGCGGGTAATCTTGTCAATCTCATCCACATAGATAATGCCTTTTTCCGCCCTGGCAATATCATAATCCGCAGTCTGGATAAGGCGGAGAAGGATATTTTCCACGTCCTCGCCCACGTAGCCTGCCTCGGTAAGGGAGGTGGCGTCGGCAATGGCGAAGGGAACGTTTAAAACCCTGGCCAGGGTCTGGCACAGCAGGGTCTTGCCGGAACCGGTGGGCCCCAGCATCAGGATATTGCTCTTCTGCATTTCCACGTCGTTGGACTTGTTGGAAAGCACTCTTTTATAATGATTGTAAACGGCCACGGAAAGCACCTTTTTCGCTTCCATCTGTCCGATTACATACTGATCCAGGTATTCTTTAATCTCCTTCGGCTTCATCAGATTGACATCCGAGGTGTATTTTTCGCCGAAGGGCATCTCTTCCGCCAGGATTTCGTTGCACAGTTCGACACAGTCATTGCAGATGTAGGTTTCGCCGGGTCCGGCGATCATTTTCTTCACCTGTTTTGCGGTCTTACCGCAGAACGAACATCTTGGTACGGGACGGTTGTTGTCGCTCATTTATACTCCTTCTTTACGCATCTGCCGGAGATCCGGCTTCTTTAAGACAAAAGGACGCCTCAAATACCAGTATGAACCGCATTTGAAGCATCCTTCATCCTTCATAATCTTATCTGCTGGTAATTACCGAATCGATAAGCCCGTAGGCGCAGGCCTCTTCGGAGGTCATGTAATTGTCTCTTTCGGTATCCAGTTCAATCCGCTCCAGCGGCTGACCGGTATTGTCGGCAAGAATCTGGTTGAGCTTTTTCTTGATCTTCAGGATCTGCTCCGCCACAATACTGATCTCCGTAGCCTGTCCGCGGGCACCGCCTGATGGCTGGTGAATCATGATTTCCGCATTCGGCAGGGCCATTCTCTTGCCCTTGGTGCCGCCTGCCAGAAGGAATGCACCCATGCTGGCCGCCATACCGATGCAGATGGTGGAAACGTCACACTTGATATACTGCATGGTATCGTAGATGGCCAGTCCGGCAGTCACGGAACCGCCGGGGCTGTTGATATAAAGACAGATATCCTTGTTCGGATCCTCGGATTCCAGGAAAAGGAGCTGGGCAACCACGAGGCTTGCGGTTACGTCATTTACTTCCTCCCCCAGGAAAATGATTCTGTCCTTCAAGAGACGGGAATAAATATCGTAGCTTCTCTCGCCTCTGCTGGTCTGTTCTATTACATATGGTACCAGGCTCATAAAAACCCTCCTTTCAGATTGTTACGGGTTTTAAGGTTCCTTATTCCTCTTCGGCTGCGGGCTCTTCCGCTTCCTCTGCAGGAGCTTCTTCGGCTGCTTCTTCAGTACCGGCTTCCGCTTCCTGTTTCTTTCTTCTTTCTTCGTTCTTTCTGGCCCATTCTTCTTCACGGGCCTTCGCTTCCGCTTCTGCCTCGGCTGTGGCAGCTTCGGTCTGTACGGAATTGTCGTACATCAGCTCCAGCACAATGTCATACTTGATGCCGTCGCGGATCTGGTCGAGATACTTCTTGTCGAACACGTCCAGCATCTCGGCACGCTCCATGCCGTACATCTCGCAAAGCTCGTCGATCTTCTTGTCATACATCTCATCGGTCACTTCGAAGCCTTCGGCATCGGCGATGGCATCCATGGTGAAGCGCTGACGGAGCTGCTCGGTGGCGGTGGGTTTCAGGCTCTCAATGAACTCATCCTCGGTCTGCTGGACGATCTGCAGATACTGGGCGAGGGAGAATCCCTGCTGCTGGAAGTTCTGTTCGTAATTCTCCATCAGTTCCCTGCACTGGTCCTTGATCAGGATGTCGGGAAGGTCCATCTCGGCATTCTTCGCAGCCTTTGCAATGGAAGCGTTCTCAATCTTCTGTCTTGCATCGACCTGCTTCTGCACGCCGCGCTCTTTCCTGATGTCTTCCTTGTACTCTTCCAGTGTATCAAAAGAAGAAACCTCGGAAGCGAACTCATCGTCGAGCTCAGGCAGTTCCTTCGCGGTAATCTTCTTGATGGTTACATGGAAAACGGCGGGCTTTCCGGCTACATCGGCTGAATGATAGTCTCCGGGGAAGGTAACGTCCAGATCCAGCTCTTCGCCGGTGCTGTGGCCCACAATGCCTTCCTCAAATCCGGGAATAAAGTTGCCGGATCCCAGTACCAGGGTCTGGTCGGTAGCGGTGCCGCCCTTGAAGGGTTCGCCGTCGATGGTGCCGGAATAGTCGATAATCACGGTATCCTTCATCTCTGCGGGTCTGTCTTCCACGGTGATGACGCGGGCATTGGCCTCCTGCTGGCGTTTCAGTTCCTGCTCAACTTCCTCATCGGAAACCTCGGTGCTTACGATCGGCACTTCAATGCCTTTGTACTGTCCCAGGGTAACCTCGGGCCTTGTCGCTACTTCCGTTTCAAAAATAAAGGGCTGTCCCTTTTCAATCTGGGTAATGGTGATATCGCCGTTGCACAGAATTTCAAAATCAGCTTCTTCTTTTGCCTTGGGCAGCTGCGCATTCACCAGGTTCTGGGCTGCTTCATCGTAGAAAATCGCCGCGCCGAAGGTCTTTTCCACGACTACGCGCGGAACCTTGCCCTTACGGAAACCGGGGATGCTGAACTCCTTCTTATGTCTGATATAGGCGGCCTGCAGTTCCTTCTCCAGCTCCTCAGCCGGAACCTCTACGGTAAGTTTTGCAGTGTTGTGTTCTAACTTCTCCACCTGTACGCTCATTTGTTTCTTCCTCCTTCTATGTGAATACGCGAAGCGTTTTCATTCCCTCGCAATCGATTCAACATTATAACATAGCAGACCCTTTTAATCAAGAATTTTTATTGTTTTGTATCACCCATTTCCCGCAATCGGTTATTGACATTTTTTGCTTTAGAGGATTAAAATATTATAGACTTTTTCCGGTATTTTACCGGATAATCTTAAGGCCGGAAGGCAGGTGAGCAGCGTGGACGCAGGCGGCAGTTATCACTCGTGCCCCTATCATAATTACAACAGGAAGAGAGGTACCCGACATGAACGATCAGGTATTTATGGATCTCTTGCAGGCACGGGAATACAAGGCTGTGAGGAGTATCCTGAATGTAATGAACCCGGTCGATATCGCTGCTCTGATGGAGGATCTGGAAGAGCGTGATCTGGCCATGGCTTTCCGTCTTATCCCGAAAGACAAAGCCGCAGAAGTATTCTCCTACATGGAATCGGACCAGCAGACAACTCTGGTAAACCTGTTTACGGAAAAAGAGCTGAAAGACGTGCTGGACGAGATGTTCCTGGACGATACGGTAGATATGCTGGAAGACCTTCCCGCAAATCTGGTTAACCGTATCCTCATGAATGTAAGCCCCAGCAAAAGGGCGCAGATTAATACGCTGCTGAACTATCCGGAGGATTCCGCCGGCAGCGTGATGACAACAGAATATGTATCTTTGAAAAGGACCAATACCGTGGCAGAGGCCCTGGACCTTATCAAGCGTATCGGCATCCGCAAGGAGACGATTTACACCTGCTATATCCTGGACAACCGGAAGCTGGTCGGTATTGTCACGGCGAAAGACCTTCTGACCGCGGACAGGGATACCGTGATGGAAGACATCATGGACCAGGAAAGCGAGATCGTATCCGTCTCCACAAGGACGGATAAGGAAGACGCCGCACACCTGATTTCCGAATACGACCTTCTGGCCATCCCCGTACTGGACGACGAGGGACTGATGGTCGGTATCGTCACGGTTGACGACGCCATGGACGTTATGCAGGATGAGGTCACGGAGGACCTGTCCATCATGAGCGCCATGACGCCCTCGGACAAGACCTATTTCGACACTTCCGTCCTGCAGCACGTGAAGAACCGTATTCCCTGGCTGCTTATCCTGATGCTTTCCGCCACCTTCACCGGCATGATTCTGACCCACTATGAGGAAGCCTTCCAGGCCATCCCCATCCTGGTCGCCTTCATTCCCATGCTGATGGACACCGGCGGCAACTGCGGCAACCAGGCATCCACGCTTATCGTGCGCGGCCTGGCGCTGGAGCAGATTGAAGTTAAAGACTACTACCGGGTCGCATTCAAGGAATTCAGGGTTTCCCTGATAATCGGCATTGTCCTGGCCGCCGTCAACGGCGTCCGCGTGCTGATCATGTACCGGCAGCCCGTCATAGCCCTGGTCACCGGCCTGGCTTTGATAGCAGCCATCATCATCGCAAAGCTCATCGGCTGTTCCATGCCTATCCTGGCTACAAAGCTGAAGCTTGACCCGGCGCTGATGGCATCACCGCTTATCACGACCATTGTGGACTGCTGCACCATCATCATTTATTTCCGCATAGCCACGCTGGTCTTCCATATGTAGGCTTTCCGGTACCATACAGTGTATATTTTCCGAATAATTATCAGCGCATCTGCCTTGCGGTTCCGCCGGCACTGCGCAAATAAAAACGAGGCCATTATCAAAATGGCCTCGTTTTTATTATTCCACCGGCTCCTTCAGCCGATCCCCGGTATCCGACCTGAGCTGTCCTTTCAGCTCTTCCAGCGAGGAAAATTTCATCTCCGGCCGTGTATGCTCCAGAAGATACACCTTCGCAAAATGACCGTACACATTTTCGTCGAAATCGAAAATATAGGTTTCCACACCCATATAGGAACCGTCGACCGTGGGCTTGGTGCCGATATTGGTGATCGATTCGTACCGGCCGCCGTCTATCTCGGTAATGCTTTTATAGACGCCTTTGGGAGGAAGCAGCTTCTCGTCCGGCGGAATCTGGTTAATGGTGGGAAATCCCAGTTTCCTGCCCAGGGCCGCGCCGTGCAGCACCGGTCCGGTCACAAAGAAATCGTAGGTCAGCAGCCGGTTTACGGTCTGCATTTCCCCGGCTTCCAGCTTCTCCCTGATATAGGTGCTGCTGATTTCATGTCCTTCAAAAGATTCCTTTTCCAGAATAAAGGTTTCAAAACCCAGCTCTTTTCCCATTTCCTGCAGCATGCGTCCGTTTCCCCTCCGGTCCTTTCCGAACCGGAAATCGGTTCCCGCAGCCACGGCTTTCGCCTTCATCGCACCGACAATGATATCGCGGACGAAGTCCTCCGCTTCCATATTGCGCATGGCGTCGTTGAACCTGCATTCCACCAGAATGTCGGTTCCCATTTCCTCCAGCATGTTTTTGCGCTCTTCATTGGTCAGGAGGGTACGGTATTTCTTATGGCTGATCCTGGCCTGGGGGGAAATATTGAAGGTGAATACCGCCTTCTCCAGCCCTCTTTCCCTTGCAAGATCGTCCAGCAGGGCCAGAAGCTTTCTGTGGCCTTTGTGAATGCCGTCGAATTTGCCCAGGGTCAGGGCTGTGGGTTTTGTCTGATTGATTGCAGTTACATCATTTATATATCGCAATTTTTAATCCTCAAGCAGCATTTTATCCGGAACGAACGCGTCTTCTTCCGCGTGCTTCCGGTACAGGCCGATAAGCCGGCCTTCGGAATTATATACAAGAATGCGTTCTTTTCCCGCAAGGGCGTTTTCCTCGGCAAACCAGGTACGCTGCAGTATATTGCCGTTTAGCGCTGCGGCATCGTATTCTTTCCCCGTATGCGCACGGGGAAGTTCGGGAAACATGTCCGGCACGGTAAGCACTGCTTCGGAAATCCGTCCCCTGTCGGCAAACAGCTGGATTTCGGACAGCCGCATGGCGTCCTC
Source organism: Eubacterium sp. (assembly GCA_017433825.1). Lineage (GTDB taxonomy): Bacteria > Bacillota > Clostridia > Lachnospirales > Lachnospiraceae > Alectryocaccobium. The sequence goes on from JAFRGL010000016.1 coordinate 135,772, forward strand.
CAGTTCAAAACGGCCTACCCGGGTGCGCAGCAGGCTTTTTAAGGTGCCGCCGCAGCCCAGCTTTTCACCGATGTCATGGCAAAGGGAACGGATGTAGGTTCCTTTGGAGCAGGTAACGTGCAATGTAACCTCCGGCAGGTCGTATTTGACGATGCTGATATCGTAGAACCGCACCGGGGCGGGTTTTCTTTCCACCTCCCTGCCCTCTCTTGCCAGTTCATACAGTCTTTTGCCGTCTACCTTCCTCGCGGAATACATGGGCGGGACCTGCAGCACTTCCCCGATAAAGGAAGAAACTGCCGCATTGATCTCGCTGAAGTTAAAGGCAGCTGCCTTTTCGTACAGTATCCGGCCTTCCATGTCCCAGGTATCCGTCTCCACGCCAAGTATCATGACGGCCCGGTATGTTTTCGTGCCGGTGCTGATTTCGTCCGCCAGTCTGGTCGCCCGTCCCAGGCAGACAGGCAGCACGCCTTCCGCCGCAGGATCCAGGGTACCGGTATGGCCGATTCTCTTCTGCTTCAGGATGCCCCGAAGCTTCGCCACCACGTCATGGCTGGTATAGCCTTTTTCCTTATAAACGTTGATAAATCCGTTCATCATATATTTCCCTCAAGCTGTATGGAAATCCGGTTGACCAGGGTATCGATGATTTCTTCCGCCGTTCCTTTCATATTGCAGCCGGCAGCCCTTACGTGCCCGCCGCCGCCGAATTCTGCGCAGATTGCGCTTACGTCCACGATATCCTGGGACCTCAGGGAAATCTTGAACTCATTGCTTCCCAGCTGGTACAGGAAAATGGCGGCTTCCACGCCGCGGGTGCTGCGCAGTTCGGAAACAATGCCCTCCGTATCGCCGGAACCGATGGCGTAGGTCTTTTTGTCCGCCAGGGTTACAACGCCGGAAATCACCCGGCCGTCAAGATGAAGTCCCGCGCTTTCCATAACCTTGCCCAGGATTCTTCTCTGGGCGTAGGTCTTTTCGAAAAATGTCTTGTCGATGATGTGGTTGAAATCCACGCCCATATCCATAAGCTTCCCCGCCACCTCCATGGTGTAGCCGGAGGTGTTGGAATACTGGAAAACGCCCGTATCGTGCACAATGCCCGTATACAGGGCCTCCGCACAGGAGACAGAAATCTTCTCGGGGTCCATGAAGCCGTAGATAACCTCACAAGCGGAGCTGGCCTTAGGATAATTGTAAAACCAGGTATAGCCGCCTTTATTGGTCAGGTGATGGTCCAGACACAGTGTCTTTTCCGCATGCGAAAGAAGCCCCGCGCCGCAGCCGATACGGTCCTTCGCGCTGATATCGCACAGAATCAGCAGATCGCAGGCCGCATCCTTCGGGTCTTCCGTAAGGACTTCATCCGCATATTTCAGATAGCCGAAAATATCCTTCACTTTCTGCAGGTACACGTCCACCTTCAGTTCCGGATAATTCTCCGTCAGATAGATTTTCGTGCCCAGGCAGGCGCCTACGCAGTCGCCGTCTGGATTGACATGTCCGACCACGGCAACGGTTTTCACGCCCTCCAGGAAATCTTCAAGCCTGGCCATCGTTTTCTTCCTCTTCTTTCGGTCTTAATGCCGCGGCAGCCTCGTCTTCGCTGATGACATGATCGATCATTTCCGACATTTTCACGCCGTAGCCGATGGAATCATCCGCCAGGAAAGTGAGAACCGGGGTGTTCCGCAGGTTCAGATTGCGGGCGAGGCGGCTTCTGATGAAGCCTTCCGCCCTTTTTAAGGCATCAACCGTACCGGAAAGCTCTTCCCTGCTTCCCAGTACGCTGATGTAAACTTTGCAGGTTTTCAAATCGGTGGCGCAGTCCACACCCGTCACCGAGGTCATAAGCCCCACCCGGGGGTCCTTCACTTCGTTCCGGATGATATTGGACAGTTCTTTCTGCACTTCCCCGTTCAGACGGGTATGCTTGATACTGTGTTTCTTCAACGCTCCACCTCAACCATAATATAGGCTTCCACCTGATCCAGCTCCGCAATGTCATTGAAGCCGTCAAACACCAGACCGCATTCAAAGCCGGAACGCACTTCCTTGACGTCGTCCTTAAACCGCTTTAAGGATGCCAGGTTTCCTTCGAATACCTGGTCTTTGCCCCTGGTAATACGAACCTTGCAGTTCCGCTGAATCGTGCCGTCCAGCACGTAGCTGCCGGCGATATTGCCGACGCCGGAAGCCTTGAAGATCTGGCGGATTTCCGCATGTCCGATGATTTTCTCCTCGTAAACGGGATCCAGCATACCCTTCATGGCGTGCTCGACGTCATTGATAGCATCGTAAATAACCCTGTACAGACGGATATCCACGTTTTCCTGCTCCGCGGTATTCTTCGCCACAGGTTCGGGCTTCACATTGAAGCCGATAATAATCGCATTGCCGGCGGCTGCCAGGGACACGTCGGATTCGTTGATGGCGCCTGCACCGGAATGGATAACCTTGACCGCCACTTCCTCGTTGGAAAGCTTCATGAGAGACTGGGTAACCGCTTCCACGGAGCCCTGCACGTCCGCCTTGACGATAAGGTTCAGTTCCTTTAAGTTGCCCTCCTGGATGCGGCTGAACAGATCGTCCAGGGACATTCTGGTCTTGGTATCCTCCAGGAGCTTGTTCCTGTTTTCGGATTCGAAGGTAGCCGCAAAGGCTTTCGCTTCCTTGTCGGAATCCAGGGCTACCAGGATTTCGCCCGCGTGGGGCACATCGGACAGGCCCAGGATTTCCACGGGCATGGAGGGACCTGCGCTGGTCACCTTCCTGCCGTTCTCGTTCATCATTGCGCGGACCTTGCCGGAGCAGGCGCCTGCGGCAATGTAATCGCCCACATGCAGGGTACCCTTCTGGATAAGCACGTTGGCCACCGGGCCTTTGCCCTTGTCCAGTCTGGCTTCCAGAACCAGGCCCCTGGCCTTCCGGTTCGGGTTGGATTTCAGCTCCAGGACCTCGGAGGTCAGAAGGATCATTTCCAGCAGGTTGTCCAGGCCTTCCCGGGTTTTTGCGGAAACGGGCACCATAACGGTGGAGCCGCCCCAGTCTTCAGGAGTCAGCTCATGCTGGGCCAGTTCCTGCTTCACACGGTCAATGTTCGCGCCGGGCTTATCGATCTTGTTGATGGCAACCATGATTTCCACGCCCGCTGCCTTTGCATGGTTGATGGCTTCCACGGTCTGCGGCATAACGCCGTCGTCCGCAGCCACTACCAGGACAGCGATATCAGTGGAATTGGCGCCGCGCATACGCATGGCGGTAAATGCTTCGTGGCCGGGCGTATCCAGGAAGGTGATCTTCTGTCCGTTGATCTCAACCATATAAGCGCCGATATGTTGGGTAATGCCGCCGGCTTCCCTGTCGGTAACGTGGGAATCACGGATGGCATCCAGAAGGGAGGTTTTACCATGGTCAACGTGGCCCATAACACAGACAACGGGCGGACGGTTCACCATGACTTCTTCGCTCTCTTCGTCTTCCTTCAAAAGCTCGGCGATAACGTCTTCCTTCTCTTCCGGCATGGCGATAATGTCGTAGCTTAAGGCAATTTCGGAAGCCCTGTCATAATCCAGTTCCGTGTTCATGGTGGCAATGGTGCCTTCCAGGAACAGTTTTTTGATGAGGGCTGCAGGCTGCATCTTCATGGCTTCGGCCAGTTCACGCACGGTGAGCTTCTCGGGAATCTGGATTTCCTTGATGGTCTCTTCCTTCTTCTCAGGGGCTTTGTGGGTATGCTTCTGCAGTGCTTTCGGAATCTGGGACTGGGTATTCTTCCTGCCGGTGCCGGACTTGCCGTTCTTCCGGTCTTCCGTATATTTGTTCTCCCTTAAGGAGTCTTTGCTCTTATCCTTGTCCTTGTGGCTGGTATCCCTGCCCGGTTTCTTCAGGCCGAGATCGGATGCCGGTGCGGAAGGCTTCCGGTCCTTGTCGGTCCTGGGTCTGGCGGCATTGCCGGGTCTGGTATCTTCGTCCTTGGAAGGGAAGCCGGGTTTCCTGGTACGGTCGCCGTAACCCGTTCCGGTCCTTCCTGTACGGTCGCCGGATGCAGGACGTCCGGATGCGTTCCGGTCGGTAAAGCTCCTTCCGGTACGTTCTCCCCTTGCGCCATCCGGTCTGTCGCCGTAGGTCCTGGGTGTTCTGGCGGTGCCTGTGCCGGTTCTGTCGCCGGTTCTCGCCGGACGGTCTCCGGAAGGCCTTGACTGGGACGTCCTGGTTCCCGCAGGTCTGTCCCCTGCAGGTCTCCTGCCCGTATCATCCCTTCTGTCGGATGCGCTTCTGTCGGAAGGCTGCCGTCTGGGCGGTCTGCCTTCTGTTCCGGTTTCGGAAGTTCTGCCTGCTGTACGCCTGGTCTGCTGTCCGGCAGGCCTGTCGGTACCGCGGGACGCAGCATCCCTGGCCGGCTTATCCGCAGGCTTTCCTTCCGGAGTCCTTCTGGTGCGGCTTTCCGCAGGCTTTTCTTCCGTCTTCGCCGCAGCCGGTTTTTCCGCCGCTGCCTTTTCTGCAGCTGCTTTTTCTGCTGCCGCTTTTTCTGCTGCCGCTTTTTCCGCCGCTGCTTTTTCTGCTGCCGCCTTTTCCGCCGCTGCTTTTTCCGCCGCCGCTTTTTCTTCAGCAGCTGCTTTTTCCGCCGCTGCTTTTTCTGCTGCCGCTGCTTCCGCCGCTGCCTTTTCGGCTGCTGCTTTTTCCGCTGCCGCTTTTTCGGCCGCTGCTTTTTCCGCCGCTGCTGCCGCTGCGGCTGCAGCTTTCTCTTCCTCCGCCTTCTTGTCAGGCGCAGGCTTCTTTACCGGTTTTGCGGCAGGCTTCGGCTTCGCAGCCGCCTTTCTGGCCTTGTCAGCCTGCATGCTCTGGCCGGTTTTCGTATAGTTTTTGGCCTCCTGGCTGGTAGCATTCTGAGGCCTGAAAATCTGAATAAATTTCTTCTTTTTCGGTGCCGCTTTCGCGGTTCCTTCCGTGTTTTCTTTTAAATTTTCTTTCTTTTCCTCTGCCATTTTTACCTTGCCTATCAGTATTTTTATCAGTCCGTCTGTATTCTCTTCAATATTGCCTTCGCAAAGCCCTCATCGGAAACCGCAGCGCTGGTGCGCATTTCCTGTCCGATGCATTTCCCCAGCTCTTCCTTCGTGCAGTCCAGCACCCGGACGGGGACTTCATAATACCGGCACATATCCGTGAACTTCTTCTTCGTATTATCCGAAGCATCGGATGCCAGCAGCACCAGATAAGCTTTCCCGGACTTTACCAGGCTTTCGGAGGAGAATTCCCCGCTTTTCACAAAGCCCGCTTTACGGGCAAGCCCCAGAAGGGAAAGCACTTTACTGCCGCTCATATTCCTCCATCCGGGCTTCCAAAGCCTCGTAGACGCTGTCCTCTATCATTGTTTTCAAAGAAGCAGCCAGCCGTTTGGTTTTGCGGGCCTTCGCCAGGCATTCCGCCTTCCGGCAAAGATAAGCGCCCCTGCCGTTGGCCTTGCCCGTGCTGTCAAGGATTACCGCGCCTTCCGGCGTCCTGACGACGCGAATCAGTTCTTTTTTGTCAAAAATCTGTCCGCATCCGCAGCAGGTTCTATTCGTCGTCTTCTTCGCTGTCTTCATATTCTTCATCGTACTCCTCATCCTCGTACTCTTCGTCGTCGTAATACTCGTCGAAGATACCGGATTCCTGGGCCTGGGTTTCCGACTTGATGTCAATCTTGAAGCCTGTCAGCTTGGCTGCCAGCCTTACATTCTGCCCTTCCTTGCCGATGGCCAGGGAAAGCTGGAAATCCGGCACAATAACGATGGCAATGCGGTCTTCCGGGTCTGCCAGCACGGTGATAACCTTGGCAGGACTCAAAGCATTCTCGATAAGGATGGCCGGGTTTTCGTCCCAGTTGATGATATCCACCTTCTCGCCGCCCAGTTCGTCCACCACCGCATTGACACGGATGCCGTTCAGGCCTACGCAGGCGCCTACCGGATCCACATCCGGGTCATTGCTGGCAACCGCGATCTTGGTCCGGGAACCGGCTTCACGCGCAATGGATTTTATTTCAATCGTGCCGTCGGCAATCTCGGATACCTCTCCTTCGAAAAGTCTGCGGATAAGCTCCGGATGGCTTCTGGAAACCAGTATTCTCGGTCCCTTGGGGGTATCCTTAACCTCCAGAACATATACCCGTACACGGTCCCTGGGTCTTAAAACCTCGCCGGGAACCATCTCGGATTCAGTCAGGAGGGCGTCCACCTTGCCCAGGTTAATGGACAGGTTCTTGCCCATGACACGCTGCACAACGCCGGTCACCACATCGTGCTCCCGCTCGAAATACCGGTTGTAAAGGGCTCTTCTTTCCTCCTCGCGGATCTTCTGCAGAATCACGTTTTTGGCATTCTGGGTGGCAATCCGGCCGAATTCCTTCGACTGGATCGGTATGCGTACAATATCGTCAATTTCGTACTTTTCGTCTATTTTCTTCGCATCAAGCAGGGAAATCTGCATCACCGGGTCCGTAACTTCTTCCGACACCGTCTTCTCGGCGTAAACGGAATAGTCGCAGGTCTCCGGGTCAATGGTTACCACCACATTGTCCGATTTGCCGAAATGGTTCTTGCAGGCCTGCAGAAGTGACTGTTCGATGCCCTCCAGAAGCGCCTGCTTGCTGATGCCTTTCTCCTTCTCAAGAAGCTCAATCGCCTCTTTTAACTCTACGCTCATTTCTTTTTAAGGTTCCTCCTTTTACCACTCTATGTATAACCGAATCTGAGAAATGTTTTTCCTGTCGAACGTCAGGTTTTCCTCATCCTCGACTGTTATCGTAAGTTCCTTGTCGTCAAATTCCTTTAAAGAACCGACGAACTCCCTGTAACCGTCCACCGGCTTGTACGTGTGCAGTTCCACGTCCGTTCCGATATACTCCTGCAGGTGTCTGTCCTTCTTCAGGACGCGGTCAATGCCGGGAGAACTGACTTCCATAATATACGCGTCCGGAATAAAATCCTCTTTATCCAGCGCATCCGAAAAGGCCCGGCTCACCTTTTCACAGTCATTGATGTCCACGCCGCCTTCCTTGTCAATGTAGGCGCGCAGGATCATGTTGCTGCCTTCCCTGACGTATTCCATATCCCACAGCGTCAGTCCTTCCGCTTCCAGGATAGGCAGGATCAGGGATTCGGCCTTCGTTTCGTAAGTTTCTTTTCTGCTCAAAAGCCCCTCCGGAAAAATCCTGTTTTTCACTAAGAAAGAGTGGGCTTTTGCCCACTCTTTACTACAGTTACATATTACACCGTTACTATAGCACCTGCATTTCAAAAATGCAAGTGCCAAAGGGCACACTTAAACAAGCTTTAAGGTGTTAACCTTAACGCCGGGGCCCATGGAAGATGCAAGAGACACGTTCTTGAGGTAAGTACCCTTTAAAGCGGCGGGTCTTGCACGGTTGATAGCTGTCATCAGCGTATCGAAGTTGTCCTTGAGCTGCTCGTTGGTGAAGCTGCACTTTCCGAGCGGAACATGGATGATGTTGGTCTTGTCAAGACGATACTCTACCTTACCGGCTTTGATATCGGCAATGGCCTTGGCCACGTCCATGGTAACGGTACCGGACTTGGGGTTCGGCATAAGGCCTTTCGGTCCGAGGATACGGCCCAGACGGCCTACGATACCCATCATGTCGGGTGTGGCAACAACTACGTCGAAATCCAGCCAGCCTTCCTTCTGGATTCTGGGAACAAGCTCTTCGCCGCCTACGAAATCAGCGCCGGCAGCCTGTGCCTCGTCCAGCTTCGCGCCCTTGGCAAATACAAGAACACGAACGGTCTTGCCGGTACCGTGGGGCAGTACAACAGCGCCACGAACCTGCTGATCAGCATGACGTCCGTCACAGCCTGTACGAATGTGGGCTTCAACGGTCTCGTCAAATTTTACGGAAGAAATCTGCTTTACTAATGCGATCGCCTCTTCGGGATCATAGAGTTTTGTACGGTCTACTGCCTTGGCAGCTTCCTGATATCTTTTTCCTCTTTTCATCTGGCAGCCTCCTTATCAGTCTTCAACAACGATGCCCATACTGCGTGCAGTACCGGCGATCATGCTCATGGCGGCTTCCACGGAAGCAGCATTCAAATCGGGCATCTTGGTCTCGGCGATTTCACGGACCTTGTCTTTGGAAATCGTAGCGACCTTGGTCTTGTTGGGAACGCCGGAACCTGACTTCAGGTTGCAGGCTTTCTTCAAAAGAACTGCTGCAGGCGGCGTCTTCGTGATGAAGGTAAAGCTTCTGTCAGCATAAACTGTGATAACGACGGGGATAATGGTATCGCCCATCTCTGCGGTCCTGGCGTTGAACTCCTTGGTGAACTGCACAATGTTAACACCGTGCTGACCAAGGGCGGGACCTACCGGCGGTGCAGGCGTAGCCTTGCCTGCCGGAATCTGTAACTTGATATAACCGGTTACTTTCTTTGCCATATCGGCACCTCCATATATAAAGTGGTAGTTGCGGGAAACTCCCTCCCACATGCCGGAAACTCCGGCTCAAAGCAGGCACTCAGCCTACTTTTTTAACGTCTTTAAAGCTGATCTCCACAGGGGTCTCCCTGCCGAAGAGCTCAACCTGAATGGTTACGGTCTGCTTGGCCTGATTTACCTGGGATACGGTTCCGGCCGTATCTTCCCAGGCGCCGGCAGTTACCACAACCTGATCGCCTATCTCAAGGTCAATCTTAACCTTTTCCACCGGCGCTGTGCCGGTAAGGTTCTGAATCTCACGCTCTGTAAGCGGAACCGGCTTGGATCCCGGACCTACAAAGCCCGTCACGCCTCTTGTATTGCGGACCACATACCAGGTTTCATCCGTCATGACCATATGTACAATGACGTAGCCGGGAAACAGCTTTCGGGAAACCTGCTTTTTCGCGCCGTTCCTCATCTCGGTAACGTCCTCCATGGGAACCATAACGTCCAGGATCAGGTCTTCCAGATGCCTGTTCTCTATCGTCTTTTCAATATTGGCTTTGACCTTGTTCTCATAGCCTGAATAAGTATGGACTACATACCATTTCGCTTCTGCCATTTAAACACCTGTCCTATTGTATGATCTTCTCAATCAGTACCAGCGCGCCGTTGTCCACAAGCGTAATGATGATGCAGAGAATGATGCTGATAACGATAACCGCGATGGTCTGCTTTACCAGCGTCTTGCGGTCCGTCCAGGCGATCTTCTTGAACTCGGACTTCACCCTCTTAAAGAAGCTGTCCTTCTTCTCCGCATTCTTATCCGGCTTTTTTGCTGTTTTTACTGCATTATCTGCCATCTTGCTTCCTCGAATGATTACTTCGTTTCTTTATGCATCGTGTGCTTTCTGCAGAATCTGCAGTATTTGCTGGTTTCCATTCTGTCAGGATGATTCTTTTTTTCCTTGGTCATGTTGTAATTGCGCTGCTGGCACTCTGTACAGGCCAATGTAATCTTAACACGCATGTTCTTCACCTCCGTATGGCTTTATCGAAACTTCTCAGGCTTTTTTTTGCGCACAAAAAAAAGACCTGTCTCACGTCGTACGACTTAATATAACATGAGGCAGATCTTTAGTCAAGCAGAAAATTTATCTTATTTTTACTTATTTATAAGCGGTTTCCGGCTTACAGGTATTTGCTGACGTTTTCGATGTTTTTGCAGATGACCCGGTAGGCGTCATTCTCACCGTAATAATGCAGCGTCACCTCTTTGGCCTTCTCGTAGTACTCCAGGGCCTTTTTGTAATTGTCCTGGGAGAATTCCAGGTTGCCGGCGGTCAGAAGCGCCGTGCCGTAATGCCCCTCGTGCCTGTCCAGGTTATTCTCGTAATAGGCAAGCGCTTCGCCCATCTTCTTCCTGGCCTCGTCAATGCGGCCTAAAGCTGCCAGGGAATTCACCTTGTCAAAACGCACCGTGGCCAGCTCGTTGCCCTTGCCCGGCAGCTTTTCCAGGATGGCTTCCGCCTTGTCAAGGTATCCCAGCGTTTCCTCATGCTGGCCTTTTTCCTGGAAGATCTGGCTGATGTTGGTATACAGGCCCGCCAGGTAATCACCGGGAATGTTGGGATTCCTGCCGTAAATCTCCGCCGCTTCCGCATAGAATTCCGCAGCCTTTTCGGATTCGCCCGCCGCGCGCAGGGCCGTTGCGCCGTTTAACAGCGTGGTGCCGTGCTGCAGCGTCCCCTCCCAGTGGTTCTCGATTATCAGGGAAAGGCCTTCTATGGTATACTGATACGCTTCCTTCGCCCGGGAAGTCACCCTGTAAAGGCCGATGATTTCATTGATAAGGGAAAGGGAAATATCCGGCCGGTTTTCCTTTTTGGACTGTTCCAGGTAAATATGCAGCTTCCTGTCCGCTTCCTCGGGGCGGCCTTCGCCGAAATAACCGTCAATTTCCTTTAAAATCGCGTTGATATCCATGGATTTTCTCCTTAATAATAATGCTCACACAGACACGGCATCAAATCAGCCTTTGGGCTGCGGCTGCATCAGAAAATGGGATTTTCGGCTTTCTTCCGGAAAATGTCCTCAAACGCTTCCTTGTAGGGTGCACGGGCAATGCCGTATTCGGTGACAATGCCGGTGATAAGGTCGGCATCCGTCACGTCGAAGGCGGGATTGAACACCTTGATGCCTTCCGGCGCCATACGTTTCTCGTACCACATCTCCGTCACTTCTTCCGGTTTTCTCTGCTCGATGCGGATATCCTTTCCGGTGGGCGTATTCATGTCGATGGTGGAGGTAGGCGCGCAGATATAGAAGGGCACGCCGTAGCGTTTGGCTGCCAGCGCAACCATGGAGGTGCCGATCTTGTTGGCGGCGTCACCGTTGGCGGCAACGCGGTCGCAGCCCACGAACACGGCCTGCACCCAGCCGTTCCTCATGGCGGTGGCGGACATGTTGTCGCACAGGAGGGTTACGTCCATGCCGGCTTCATGCAGCTCGAAGCAGGTCAGTCTGGCGCCCTGCAGCAGCGGCCTGGTTTCATCAGAGAAGATTTTGAAGTTGTATCCTCTCTCATGGCCCAGGTACATGGGTGCGGTGGCGGTGCCGTATTTAACCGCGCACAGCCTGCCGGCGTTGCAGTGGGTCAGAAGGCCGTCGCCGGGTTTCACCAGGGTAAGGCCGTATTCGCCGATGGATTTGCAGACAGCGATGTCTTCCAGGCGGATTTTGATCGCTTCCTGATGGAGGGCCTCCACGATTTCCGGCACCGGGGCGCCTTTCATGGAAAGCACCACCTGTTCCTGGCGTTTCAGGGCCCAGGAAAGGTTTACGGCAGTGGGCCTGGAGGAATCCAGATAGTCTTTCGCTTTTTCGAATTCCGCCAGGAATTCATCATAATCGTCGGTCTTAATCTCCCTTGCAGCCAGGTAAATGCCGATGCCTGCGGCCACGCCGATAGCCGGCGCACCTCTCACCTGCAGAAGGTAAATGGCGTCCCAGATTTCTTTCTGGGTGGTCAGGTAGAGCATTTTCATCTCGCCGGGCAGAAGTGTCTGGTCAATGATGGCCAGGGCATTTTTCTCCTCATCCAGAGCTACGGTGTCAAAATCGTTAAATCCCATAATTATTCTCCTGTGTTTTAAATATGATCTTCAATCGCTGCGGCGAAGTCCGCGCCGCAGATAAAACGTCCCGGGTTTTTGGCGAAAATCGCGGCAACCGTAAGGATTTCCTCATAACCCGCATCTTTTTTCGCCGGGTCTTCGATATCCCGCACGCTCCTGGCCTTGTCGTCCATGGACAGAAGCCTTCCCCTGCACTCGATGGCAAAGCAGGCCGCCGCGGAATTGATGGTGTATTTGAGGAATTTTGCCTTAAAATCCGGAATCACGTTCATCTTCGTGAAATAATTCTCGTATACTTCGTCATACCGGGTCGCGAACATATCCACAATATCCACGATGGTATCCAGCGACCAGGCCAGGAATTCGGTCCTGCCGGGGCCTTCCCGCATGGTGACAGCCGCATTGCACCTGGCAAAGAAAATATCGCAGATGAGGGTGCCCATGTCGTAGGAAATGGGCGAATATCCCTGGGTCCTGATGAATTCGTCGTCGAAGGTATCTGTTTTGCCCAGGAAATCCTCGATCAGATAGGGATATCCTATGTAGGATTTGGTCAGATAATTGGTAAAATCATCCGCCAGCGTATCCACCATGAAATGATTGTACAAAGCGTCCATCAAGGTGAAATCTTCATCCATTGCATCTTCCTCCTAAAAAATAACAGGCAGGGCGGTAAGCCGGGTTCTGTCGTGTGTAATCATCTGTCTAGGACTGCGGTTGCCCGCAGCCTCAAGCGGCCTACCCGGAGACGCGGCGGGCCGCCGCATGGTCCCCTGTTTGGCCTTGCTTCGGATGGAGTTTACATATGCCCGCTGCCGTTACCGGAGCGGCGGTAGTCTCTTACACTGCCTTTTCACCCTTACCCGCAGAATGCGGGCGGTTGTTTTCTGCTGCACTTGTCCTGGGGTTACCCCCGCCGGACGTTATCCGGCATCCTGCCCTGTGAAGCCCGGACTTTCCTCACCCGGAATTGCTTCCGGCCGCGATTACATGCCCTGCCTGTGTATTGTATTGTACTGATTTTAAAGATTAATGTCAAATGCCGCCGGAGGCATTTTTCATGCGTTTCAGGCAGCTGTAGACAAAAGGAACCGGAAGGCCCACCACGTTTGTATAGTCGCCTTTTATCCCGGTTACATGGCGGGAAAACAGTCCCTGTATACCGTAGGATCCGGCCTTGTCAAAGGGTTCCCCGCTGGCAATATAAGCCTCAATCTCCTCTTCTGTCAGTTCCGCCACCGTTACGTCCGTTTCTGCATGGAAGGTTTCGCAGGCACAGGTCTTTCCTTTTTCCTTACGGATTACCGTAACGCCGGTGTAGACCTGGTGCGTCTGTCCGGAAAGCATGGAAAGCATCCGGGCCGCGTCTTCTGCGTCTTTCGGTTTTCCGAGGATTTCCCCTTCGAAAGCCACCACCGTATCCGCGCCGAGGATAATGCCGTCTTCCGTTTTTTCCGCCACATCGGCGCACTTCAGATAAGAAAGCTTTTCCACCATTTCGGCCGGCGGACAGCCTGGAATATGCTCATCCGCGGAGGAAACCACAACCTCAATGTGAAAGCCCGCGGTTTCCAGAAGCTGCTTCCGTCTTGGAGAGGCGGACGCCAGGATAATCTTTTCTTTTTCCATTAAATCCAACGCTTCCATCAGCAATTTCTCCCTTTCCGCAAGTTCTTCTTTCCGGATGCCGGCCTTTTCCTTACTGTTGCCAGCAAGCATCTCCAGAAGTTCCCGTGTCTGAGCCAGCTGCCGCGCAAGGACTTCTTTTAAAACCGGGTCTTTCCTGCGGATTGCCGCAGGCCCGAAAGCCAGTTCCGCATCCGTATACTGCACAGGCGTATCGCAATTGCCGTCGGCCCTCTCTGCAGCCAGGACGGAATATACCTTGCCTTCGTCTTCCACGTAGGCTTCATCGTACAGAAGGAAGCCTTCTCCTGCCAGAAATGTACGGACAAGCTCCGGCTCGGACTGGGGCGAAAGCACCAGCACCGTATTTCTTTTCAGTTTGGGCATTCCCGCCTCCAGCATGGAAAGCATCAGCCGTCCGCCCAGGCCGGCGATGACGATGACGTCCGCTTCCTGCGGCAAAAGGGCTTCAAAGCCGTCGGAAAGCCGTATTTCCACACCTTCCGAGGCGGCAAACCGGGCGGTATTTTCCTGCGCCGCGGCCAGGGGCCCGGCATTTACGTCCATGGCAATGCATTTATCCGCCTTCCCGGTAAGGAAGGCGGTAATCGCGGTATAGCCGTGGTCGCAGCCTATATCCGCCAGGACTTTGCAGGGCGGTATCATTTCCGATACCAGCTTTAAGCGGGCAGAAAGCCTGGGAAGGCTTTTTTCGTTTCCCGTACGTTTGTTCATTATTCCAGATAATCGCGAAGCTTCCTGCTTCTGGAAGGATGGCGCAGCTTCCTTAAGGCCTTGGCCTCAATCTGACGGATACGTTCCCTGGTTACGGAGAACTCACGGCCTACCTCTTCCAGAGTGCGGGCCCTGCCGTCGTCCAGGCCGAAGCGCAGGCGCAGCACCTTCTGCTCCCTGGGGGTTAAGGTATCCAGCACCTCTTCCAGCTGTTCACGCAGCATGGTAAATGCCGCCGCTTCCGCGGGCACCGGCACATTTTCGTCCTGGATGAAGTCGCCTAAGTGGCTGTCTTCCTCTTCGCCGATGGGTGTTTCCAGGGATACCGGCTCCTGGGAAATCTTCAGGATTTCCCGCACGCGGTCCACGCTCAGATCCATCTTGTCGGCGATTTCTTCCGGGGTGGGCTCGCGGCCGTAATCCTGCAGCAGCTGCCTGGAAACCCGGATAAGCTTATTGATGGTTTCAACCATATGCACGGGGATACGGATGGTCCTGGCCTGGTCGGCGATGGCCCTGGTAATGGCCTGCCTGATCCACCAGGTGGCGTAGGTGGAGAACTTGTAGCCCTTGCGGTAGTCAAACTTCTCCACGGCCTTGATAAGTCCTAAGTTGCCTTCCTGGATCAGGTCCAGGAAAAGCATGCCGCGGCCTACATATCTCTTCGCGATGGAAACCACCAGACGGAGGTTGGCTTCCGCCAGACGTTTTTTCGCTTCCTCGTCGCCCTCTTCCATCTTGCGGGCCAGCTCGATCTCCTCTTCAGCAGTCAGAAGCGGGACCTTGCCGATTTCCTTCAGGTACATACGCACCGGATCTTCCACAGACACGCCTTCAGGGACGGAGAGGTCGATATTTTCCACTTCCACGTCATCCTTGTCGTCCAGGGGGATGTCGTCATCCTTGATGAGCAGGATGCTGTCCAGGGAAGCGTCGTCGACACCCAGCTGCAGTACGTCGATGCCCTGGCTTTCCAGGTACTGACGGACGTGCTCAATCCGCTCGTCGTCAATGGGCATATCCTTGAAAGCATCCGTAATCTCCGTATACTCCACCAGGTTTTTCTTCTTTCTGCCCAGCTCCACCAGGCCTTTCAGCTTCTCCATAAATTTTTCTTTTTCGTTTTCCATCTTTAAGCCTCCTTGCTCAAATTGATGATGATCGCAGTGCCAGTTGTTCTGTTTTCTTTTTCTCTTCCAGTATTTTCTGCAGCCCGGTCAGGTCACCGACCGCCAGTGCTGCCTTTTTCGCATCCAGTGAAGCGTTCCTCACCACCGCAGTGAGCCGCTCCGCTTCCGTTTTCAGTTTGTCCGGTTCGGAAGGCACGCCCGTGCCGTCGATAATGCCGGAAATAATCTCCCGGTCTTCCGCATCCTCGCAGCCGTTTAACAGCATCAGAGGCGCCAGTCTTCCGCCTTTGGCCGCAACAAATATCTTCTCCGCCAGCGACCTTAAAAGCGGCTCCTGGAAATCCTCCGGGGAAATAAACCCGCCAAGGTCTGCCAGCAAATCCGGTTTTGCGCAGAAAATGGAAAGCAGCAGCTTTTCCGCCTTAAATGTAGGCGCTTTTTCTTTCTTTTCCGCGCCTTTTCGCTGTTCGGGAGGTGTCTGAAGCACAGCTTCGCGCGGTTCCGCGCCGATGGCCTTCAGGGAAAGCCTCCCCACTTCCCGCTTCAGGGCTTCCGGGTCAATGGAATAGGTTCTGGCCACGCTTTCCAGGTAACTGTTCCGCTCGATTTCATCCGGAAATGCAAGAAGCATCTTCGCGGTTTCCTTATGGAAGGCGGACCTGCCCGCGGGATCTGCGGTATTGTAGCTGTCTTTCATCATGCGGACCTCGAACATGAAGCCGTTCTCCGCATTGTCCAGGCGCTTCTGCAGTTCCTCCGCCCCGGCTTTCTGTATCAGCTCGTCCGGGTCCTTGTAGGGAAGCAGGTTTACAACCCGGCCGGTGATGCCGGCGCTTCTTAAGATTCCCAGCGCCCGGATGGCAGCCTTCTTTCCCGCATTGTCGCTGTCATACAAAAGCAGCACCTCTTCGGTATAACGGTGCAGCAGGTTGGCCTGGGCCGAGGTCAGGGCGGTTCCCAGCGAAGCCACCGCATTGGTAAACCCTGCCTGGTGCATGGAAATCACGTCCATATAGCCTTCGCACAGTATGATATTCTTCTTCCTGGCCGCCTTTGCGGCATACAGCCCGTAGAGGTTCCGGCTTTTGTCGAACAGCTTCGTATCCGGGGAATTCATGTATTTGGGCTGGGCGTCCCCCATAACCCGGCCGCCGAAACCGATGACCCTTTTGTTCACGTCCATGATCGGATACATCACCCGGTTCCAGAATTTATCCTTCAGCTGGCCGGTTTTCGCGTCCACGGTAAAAAGCCCGGAGTCCTTCAGCTGGGCGTCCGTGGCGCCGGTCTCCTTCAGATGCCGGTACAGGCCGCTTTTGCCTCTGTCCGAAAAGCCCAGGCCGAAATTTTTGATCGTTTCGGCTGTCAGTCCCCTGCCTGTGAGATAATCCATGGCCGCCTTCCCGGAGGGTGTCCGCAGCCGCCAGTAGAAATATTTCGCCGCTTCCTTCTGGATGTTCAGCAGGGCGGCTTTCTCATCGGCAGCTTTCTTCTGCTCTTCGCTTTCTTCCTGGACGGGAAGCGAAAGGCCTGCCCGGGCCGCCAGCTGCTGCACGGCTTCGGTGAAGCTGTTATTTTCATATTCCATGATGAAGCCGAACACGTCGCCGGACACGCCGCAGCCGAAGCAGTGGTACATCTGCCTGGAAGGGCTTACGGAAAATGACGGCGTCTTTTCATTGTGAAAAGGACACAGCCCGGTATAGCCGGAACCGCGCCGGGTCAGCCGCACGTATTCCCCCACCACATCCACGATGCTGTTCCGCGAACGGACTTCTTCTATAAAATCATCTGAATACCGCATATCAATAAATGCCCCTCGCCATGGGGATGAACTGTTCTTCGAAGCAGCGCACCGCGAAACGGTCGGTCATGCCGGAAATATAGTCGCACACGACCCGGTCTTTTGCTTCTCCGCCCTCCAGCATCTTTATGCAGTCCGCGGACATTTTCTCCGGACCGGCATAATAGAAATCATAAAGCTCCCTTAAGATTCTGCAGGCCTTGTCATTTTCTTCTCTGAAGGGGCCGCCGTAATACACGCGTTCGAACATCATTGCCCGCAGCCGGTACAGGGCCTCCGCGTAATCCTCCGACTGCACTATCTCCGGCTTGTCCATGCTTTTGTAGATAATATCCTTGATCAGCGCGTCCAGCCGCTCCGTGCAGGTCTGTCCCAGCAGCGCGCGGATATCCGCCGGCACGTCCTCTTCGGTAATAATGCCTCCCGCCTTGGCGTCGTCCATATCGTGGTGAATGTAAGCCAGCTTGTCTGACAGGCGCACCACCTGGGCCTCCAGGGTTTTCGGTTTGCAGCGGGTCCGGTGGTTTTGCATGCCTTCCCGCACTTCCTTTGTCAGGTTCAGGCCTTTTCCGTCCTTCTCCAGCACCTCCACCAGCCGCACGGACTGCTCGTTGTGGGCAAAGCCGCAGGCGGCCTTTTCATTTAAGATACCTTCCCCTTCATGACCGAAAGGCGTATGCCCCAGGTCATGGCCCAGGGCGATGGCTTCCACCAGGTCACAGTTCAGATTCAATGCCTTGGCAATGGTCCTGGCTATCTGGGATACCTCTATGGTGTGGGTAAGCCTCGTCCGGTAATGATCATCCTGGAAGGTCAGGAAGACCTGGGTTTTGTCCTTCAGTCTTCTGAACGCCCGGCTGTGGATAATCCTGTCCCGGTCGCGCTGAAAAGAAGTACGGATTTCACATTCCTCCTCTTCCCGGTCCCGGACGGCGTCCGCTGCCTTTGCCGCGAAAGGGCTTAATTCCTTATATTCTCTTTCTTCGTTTATTTCTCTGATGGTCATTGCAATAACTCCTGTATTTACTATATACAGCAAAACCTGCCGGTTTCCTTTTTTAACCGGCAGGTTTCTGCAAAAATATTTTCAGTTTAAATTCAATGGATTTCCTGGAGGATAAAGAGCCGCTGCGCGTCTGTGTCCTGCAGAATATACAGGCACGATCCGTCGGAAGCCTGTATGCTCAGCCAGCCATCGATATCTTCCAGATCAGGAAGGTATTCGTCTTCTATCTCATAATATACCATGTCCCAGGCCGGTTCAAAGCCCTCCGTTATCCAGACCCTCCAGGGATCAAGAAGTCCGATAATCCGGTTAATCCCGACTGCTTCTGTCTGTGTAACCTTCGTGCCGCGGGTAACCTGCATATCCTTTCCGTTTTTCTGATAATAATCCTCTTTTACCGCATCTTCCAGACTGGTTCTCCCGCCGTCGCGGATTACGGTGAAAGACTCGCCTTCCCCGTGATATACATTGTCCTTGTCATATTCCAACCGTGAAAATGCAGCCGGCACACGGAAAATACCCCAGTTTGAGGAAAGCACAGACGAAAGAGAAATCGTCTGCCTGTTGAAAAACAGAAGAAGGAAGGCGCACACGCACACCGGCAGGACGATAAAAAGCACTTTACGTTTATTATTCATTTGAGTTATTTGCATTTTATTTGTCGTATAACACTACACATCGGAATGTTTACATTTACGATTATCGTTAAACGCAGAAACCATCTCTATTATTTAGTATAGAACAGGCTCTAATTCAATGAAATATACAATATTGTACTCTTGTCTTAACAAATCAGCAGAAATGTAAATCTGTCGTTTTTCCATCCGCTATTCTTTCAGCTTCAAGCGAAGCAATACCTCCTCCGGCACATCCCCCTGATACAACTGGTGAAACAGATACAGCTGTTCAGTCAGTGCTTCTGTATCTATCGGAGAATTGCTTATAATCCTGTCTATCATGACTCCCATCATTCCGTACGAAAAGACAGAAATCAGCAGCTGCATATCCGCAAACCTCAACCGGTCTTCATGCTCACTTGTATTCGAAAGGATTGAACTAAGTGTTTCTTCAATACGTTTCGCGATATAACGCCAATAATCCCTGCTTTTTGCTGATTTATCCAGTCGCTTAACCAGCTTTCGATTATCCACAATCATATCCAGGAAAATACGAATCGCGGATTTCAAATCATCCGCCTTTATGCAGGCCTGACACGTTCTTTCAAGAATTCCCGAGATCAGATACTCAACCACATCCGGGATATCTTTAAAATGATAGTAGAAAGTCGGCCGGGATATTCCGCAGGTATCAATCAGCATCTTAACCGTAATCTTATCCGCAGGCTGACTCTGCATGAGCTGTATAAATGCATCAGCTATCACTCTTTTCTTATCCGGATTATTCACAAGCTTCCTCATCGTCATCTCCTGTTACTATCATGGCCTTGTTCAACTGTCTGCTGCTCTGTGCTGATCTTCAGCTTCTCTTCAACCGCCTCCTCTATAAAACGGTTCAGACTTAATTCATGTGTAATTGCATACAGTGCAGCTTTTCTATGTAATTCAGCCGGTATTCTTACATTGAAGCTTCCTTTGTAAGCAATCTCCGGCGCTCTCCCCTCTTTGTCACACAGGTTCAGATATTCATCTATTGCTTCATGGAAATCATTGATTAACTCCAAAGCGTTTGTTCCCTCGTAAGATATTAATGCACGAACACCCTGCACCTTTCCAAAAAACACGCCGTCTTCTTCCGAGAACTCGACACTTCCCACGTATCCTTTGTATTTTATGATATTTTTCAAAGAAATCCCTCCCTCGTTAAAACATCGATAACCTGCTTCATCTGATAATTCAGCAGTTCTTTTCTTCCATGCGGTTTATGCATACTAATAATTGACGCACGTTCCTTATGCGTAAACATAACTCTCGAACCGCTGGTTCTTCCTTTATTGGTTAATGTATAACCATAGAAGCTCAGCAAAGCTGAAAGTTCATTAAAAGTAAAATCTTTTGCTCCTGAAAGCAGTTTTTTTATAAGCTTTTCTTTTTGGCTCATTTATCTTCCTCAATAAAATATCATGTAAAATCACATCTTGCAACTATATTTAGTTGCTTTTGCTCTACATAGACTATTATGTTATTCTTTCTATTACGGGGAAGGCTGGTGAATTACCACAGATAGTTTTCTTAAAAACAAGAAAATCCCGAAGAATATATTAAAAAATATAACATATTCTTCGGGAATAAACAAGAAAACATTGTTCTATTGTTGCGCTCTTGGCGTTCTTATGAATTATATTATCTATCTTTCACAATCCACTTTTTTTGGTATTAACAATTATAATAGAAGCCACACGGTTCGAACAAGTATTTTTTACGATTTGTCTCTTGCCTGTTTTTCACAACATTGTTATAATTTGCATGAAAACGGACAGACTTTCGTCTGTCCGGAAATCGGTTATTTTTCAAAAGGAGCCTGTAGAAAATGAAAAAATTCGGCGAAGAATTCAAGAAATTTATAACCCGCGGCAACGTCATGGACCTGGCCGTAGGCATGATCATCGGCGCGGCCTTCACGGCCATCGTTACCTCTCTGGTAAATGATATTATCATGCCCCTTATCTCCATCGCCACCGGCGGTGTAAGCTTTGAAAACTGGAACATTACGGTAGGCACTGCTTCCGTAAATATCGGCAATTTCGTCGCAGCCATTCTGAACTTCATCATCATTGCACTGGTGATTTTCGCCATTGTTTCCTCCATCAACAAGTACCACGAGAGGAAGAAGAAAGAAGAAGAAGCAGCCCCGCCCACCACGAAGGTCTGCCCTTACTGCAAATCTGAAATCCCGCTTGATGCTACCCGCTGCCCGCACTGCACGTCCGAACAGCTCGCAGAAGAGAAAACTGAAGAATAAATTTCTGCCCTCTCCTTAGGAGAGGGCATTTATGAATTCGCTGAAATCTTTTATCAGTTCTTCCGGAAAGTCCGCTTTTCTGTACAGCTGGGCTGTATCCGCCGCATTGATCCGGTAGCCGAAATGGCTGAAATCATCGTAAATCCGGATGGTGACATTTTCCGCATCCGACAGCTCTGCCTGCCACTGCCCAATATCCGTGTCAAATATCTGCAGGTCCGACCGGCTGTTGACAATCAGCACCGGAACGCCGGCATCTTTCAGCATTTCCGTCACGTTAATCCTGTTATAATCTGCCCAGTAATAATCCGCCGCGCCGTAGTAATTCAGGCCTTTTGCGGTATCCTCAACCGCTTCTTTCGCGGCCAGGGCGTATGACTCGTAAGTATCTTTCTTTCCCGGGTCGGCCGCGATCATCTGATCCGCAGCGATATCGGCCAGATGCCGGGGCGAGCTGTTGAAAAGGATAAGGCCCTTCGCGTCAACGTCATCCGCCAGAACCGCCGCAATCTGTCCGCCGAGGCTGTGCCCCAGGAGGAATACTCCTTCCGTCTGTTCCTGCGCAGCCAGATACGCGGCCGCAGCTTTGCAGTCGTCGAAATACTCCTCGTCCAGTCCGTATTTCGCGGTAAATTCACGGGGATAACGGAGCGTCCGTTTCTCGAACCTGAGGGAATTCACGCCCTCTTCCGCCAGGCCCAGCGCAATATCCCTAAAAGGCGTAAGGAGGCCGATGGTTTCATTGTAATCGTTCGGCCCGGAACCGGATATCAGCAGTACGGCCGGGGCTTTATCCGCCTGGCAGTAAGTGTAGACCGCGTTCAGTTCGTAATCCCCGCTTTTCAGGAGGAAATATCTCTCGGTGACGCCGTTTTCATACGGTTTCTCAAAGGTGTCCGTAAAGCGCAGGTCATAATTGATTCCGGCAAGCTGCGTATTCTTAAATGTCAGGGTGAAATCGGCCTTTGCATGCTCCAGCTGCACATGGCAGATATAAATGTCATAACCGGCGCTTGCCGTCCTGGCCCCGTCGGAATACGCCGTGATACTGCCGAAGGTCTCCGTCATCCCGTCAAATATCTGCGTAAAAGCATCTTCGTCAATCACGGCCCTAAGCTCTGCCGATGCATAACCGTACATCTTGGAAACACGCCCGTCTTCCCAGGCTTCCAGCATGGCTCTGTACAGCTCCTCATTGCCGGCCGGAACGCCTTCAGCCGCACCTTCCGAAGCGCTTTCAGATGTGCTTTCAGACGAAATCCCGGCAGTATCCGCTGCTGCGCTTCCGGATGCGGTATTCGCATCCTGCCTTTCCGAATTTGCTGCGCAGGAGGCAAAGATAAATGCCGCCGCGATGACCGTTAACAACAGTTTTTTCATAAAATCTCCCGCTTTCTTATATTTCTGGCCGAAACAGACAAGCCGCCCTTTTCCGGCGGCTTGTCTGTATTGCCTTATTCTCCCTTCGGGCCGGCGTTTTTGATATTTTCCGGCATGTTCGGGTATTTGCTGTTGAAATTATCGTAGAACATTTTCGCCAGCTTCTTCGCGCTGATGTCGTAGGCGTCCTTGTCCTCCCAGGTGTCCCTGGGGTTCATGATTTCCGACGGAACGTTCGGACAGCTCTGCGGCACGTCCAGGTTGAAGATATCGTCGTGCTTGTATTCCACATTTTCCAGATCGCCGTTCAGCGCAGCGGTAACCATGGCCCTGGTATATTTCAGTTTCATCCTGGCGCCGAGCTTGCCTTCGCCGGAGGCGGGGCCGCCGCTCCAGCCGGTATTTACCAGGTAAACCTTTGTGCCGTATTTCTCGATCTTGTCGCCCAGCATATTCGCGTATACGGAGGGATCCATGGGCATGAAGGGCTCGCCGAACAGCGTGGAGAAGGTGGGCACGGGCTCAATGATGCCTCTCTCGGTGCCGGCCAGCTTGGAAGTAAAACCGGTAACGAAATGATACATGGCTGCGTTCTCATCCAGCTTGGAAATCGGGGGCAGTACGCCGAAAGCATCCGCCGTCAGGAAGATAACCACCTTCGGGATGCCGCCTACGCCCGGGATCTGGCTGTTGGAGATATAATCCACCGGATAGCCCACGCGGGTATTCTCGGTAATGCTGCCGTCGAAGAAATCAAACTTCCTGGTTTCCTCGTCCATGATGACATTTTCCACCAGGGAACCGAAACGGATGGCATTGTAAATCTCAGGCTCGCCTTCCGGATCCAGGTTGATGCACTTGGCGTAGCAGCCGCCTTCGAAATTGAAGATGCCGTGATCGGACCAGCCATGCTCGTCGTCGCCGATAAGCTTTCTGGCGGGGTCGGCGGAAAGCGTGGTCTTGCCGGTGCCGGAAAGGCCGAAGAATACGGCGGTCTCTCCCGTATCCGGGTCCATGTTCGCGGAGCAGTGCATGGGCAGCACGCCCTGTTTGACCATGATATAGTTCATAACGGAGAAGATGCTCTTCTTGATCTCGCCCGCGTACTGGCTGCCCGCGATAACCACAAGGTTTCTCTCGTAGTCAATCAGGATAGCCGCTTCGGAATGCACATGGTCGATCTCCGGCACGCACTTGAAGCCCGGGGCCACCAGGATATTGAAATCCGGCTCGCCGTAGTTTTCCAGTTCTTCCTTTGTGGGCCTGATCAGCAGCTGGTTGATAAACATGGCCTGGCTGGCCAGCTCGCAGACCACACGGAATTTCGTGGTGCAGGCGGTGTCCGCGCCGGCAAAGCCGTCAAACAGGAAAATCTCCCTGTGCTGGAAATAAGCCGTCATCTTGGCATAGATATTGTCAAAATCAGCCTTGGAAATGGGCCGGTTTACCTTTCCCCAGGAAATGGTGTCGTGCACGGCCGGCGTATCCACAATGAATTTGTCGTCCGGGGAACGGCCGGTGTAAGCTCCGGTATATACCACCAGCGCGCCTTTGTCGGAGAGCTTTCCTTCCCCTCTTCGAAGCGCGGCTTCCGTCAGCCTTGCCGGTGACAGGTTGCGGTAAACATTCTCGGGGTTGATGATGCCCAGTTTTTCCAGGTTATAGGTTTCCATGTCTGCCTCCTAAAACTTTAATCTATGCTTTTTTTGAAATCTCTTTCGGCCTCACGGGCCATATCCTTTTTCGCGATGGCTTCCCTCTTGTCATACAGCTTCTTGCCCCGGGCCAGGCCGATTTCCACCTTCACCAGGGAATTCCTGAAATACACCCTCAAAGGCACGATGGTATAGCCCTTCTGGGCCGCTTTCGCCAGAAGCTTCCTGATCTCTGTCTTATGCAGCAGAAGCCGCCGCGTACGCAGGGGATCCTTGTTGAAAATATTGCCCTTTTCATAGGGGCTTATATGCATACCGTAAATAAAAACCTCGCCTTTGTCAATACGTATAAAGGATTCTTTTACCGAACATTTGCCCATCCGGAGAGACTTTACTTCAGTGCCCACCAGCTCAATGCCGGCTTCATAGGTGTCTTCGATAAAATAGTCATGGTATGCTTTTTTATTGTTGGCAATAAGCTTGGTGTCCTTCTCTTTTGCCACCTTGAAATATCTCCTTAATTCAGTAAAAAAGCGCAGACGGTAACGCCTGCGCAGTCATTTAAAACATAATCAGCCGCATGCTCGCGTTCTCAGGCAGTAGGAATGTTGAGAAGCACCGCAAGCACAAAGAAAATAACAGCAAAAATACGGGTAAATTTCTTCAGGTTGCCTTCCGCGGAACGGCCCTTGTTCCTGCTCCAGAAGGTATCGGACATGTTGCCGCCTGCCAGAGAGCCGAGGCCTGCTTCCTTACCCTGCTGCATCAATACGACGATGATAAGCAATACGCAGTCGAGTGCAAAAATAACTGTTAAAACCGTATGCAAAACTGCCGGCATAGTTCACCTCCAAAAATTACGTCAACGCATATATTAGCATACAGCACCCGGGAATGCAAGCACTTCTTTTAATAAATAAGAAGCTGTTTTCACCTTACCAGCAGGGATCTGCCGGTCATGGCCGCAGGTTTTTCGATGCCCATGATGTCCAGCATGGTGGGCACCACGTCGCACAGCCTCCCGCCTTCGGAAAGCACGGCGCCTTCCGGACCGTTTACAAGGATAAAGGGAACGGGGTTCGTGGTATGGGCGGTGAAGGGCTCGCCCGTCTCTTCGTCCACCATCAGTTCCGCGTTTCCGTGGTCGGCAAAGATGAAAAGCACGCCGTTATTTCTGATCACAGCTTCCGCCGCACGGCCCACGCAGGCATCCACGGCTTCGATGGCCGCTATTGCCGCTTTTTCCACGCCGGTATGGCCCACCATGTCCGGATTGGCGAAATTGATGATAATCACGTCATAATCGCCGGAATCAATGGCAGCAACCAGCCTGTCACAGACCTCATAGGCACTCATCTCCGGCTTCAAATCGTAGGTGGCCACCTTCGGGGAAGGAATAAGGAAGCGGTCTTCGCCCGGGTTGGGCTCTTCCACCCCGCCGTTGAAGAAGAAGGTAACGTGGGCGTATTTTTCCGTTTCCGCAATTCTGGCCTGGGTAAGGCCCAGACGGCTGATGTATTCTCCGAAGGTATCGTTGATTTCCTCCTTCGGGAAGGCGATAATCTTGCCGGGAATTGTCTCGTCATAGTCGGTAAAGCAGACGTAGGTCAGGTCTTTCAGCTGTTCCCTTTCAAACCCCGCAAATTCCGGATCCAGGAAAGCCCTGGTGATTTCCCTGGCGCGGTCCGGCCGGAAATTAAAGAAGATGACGGAATCCTTATCCTGCACGCGGCAGACCGGCTTCCCGTCTTTTTTCATAACCGTGGGCAGCATGAACTCGTCGGTAATACCCGCTTCATAGGAAGCTTCCACCGCTTTTACCGGGTCTTCGCCGCCGTCTTCGCCCTCCGCCTTCGTCAGGGCGTCATAGGCTTTCTTCTCCCGCTCCCAGCGGTTGTCCCGGTCCATGGCGTAATACCTGCCGGAAATCACGCCGATTTGCCCGATGCCGATCTCTTCCATCCTCTTAACCAGTTCGTCCACATAACCGCTTCCGGAAGCCGGCGGTGTATCCCTGCCGTCCAGGAAGCAGTGCACGTAAACCTTCTGCAGTCCTTCGCGCTTCGCCAGTTCCAGCAATGCATACAGGTGGGTGTTGTGGCTGTGCACCCCGCCGTCGGACAGAAGGCCCATGATGTGCAGGGAGGAGCCGTTCTTCCTGCAGTTTTCCGCCGCGGCCAGAAGCACCTTGTTTTCAAAGAACACGCCGTCTTCGATGGCTTTGGTAATCCGGGTGAGATCCTGGTAAACCACCCGGCCGGCGCCGATATTCAGGTGCCCGACCTCCGAGTTGCCCATCTGGCCGTCGGGAAGGCCCACGGCAAGCCCTGAGGCATAGCCTTTAACAAAAGGACAGTCTTTCATCAGCCTGTCCAGATTGGGCGTCTCCGCCAGTTTTATTGCATTGTGTGCGGTTTCTTCCCTGAGGCCGAAACCGTCCATGATTAAAAGCACATGTGTTTTCTTCATAAATCAGTCAGGGATTCCTTTCGTCAGATAAGAACCTTGGACAAAAAGTCCTGAAGCCTCGCGTTTTTCGGATTCGCGAAAAACTGGCCCGGTTCATTTTCCTCCATTATAATCCCTTCGTCAATAAAAATCACCCTTGTTCCGACTTCTTTTGCAAATCCCATCTCGTGGGTGACCACCACCATGGTCATACCGCTTTGGGCAAGCTCCTTCATGATGGCCAGCACCTCGCCCACCATTTCCGGATCCAGTGCGGAGGTTGGCTCATCAAAAAGCATCACGTCCGGGTCCATGGCCAAGGCGCGGGCAATGGCAACCCTCTGCTTCTGTCCGCCGGAAAGGCTGTCCGGGTAAGCATCCGCCTTGTCGGACAGGCCGACACGCTCCAGCAGGTCCATTGCCTTCCTGTCTGCTTCCGCCGGGCTTGACTTTTTCAGCTTCACCGGTGCCAGGGTAATGTTCTGCTTTACGGTTTTATGGGGAAACAGGTTGAACTGCTGGAACACCATGCCCATCTTCTGCCGGTGTACGTTGATGTCCACGTTTTCCGCCGTGATATCCACGCCTTCGAAATAAATCGCCCCGCCGGTGGGCTTTTCCAGCAGGTTCAAAGACCGCAGGAAAGTGGATTTTCCGGAACCGGAAGGCCCGATAACCACCACGACCTCGCCTTTTTTTATCTGAGTCGTAATTCCGTTTAAGACCACATTGTCGCCGAAGCTTTTCTTCAGGGACTGCACGTCAATCAGCACGTCCCCTTTTTCGTATTTATGTTCTGCGTTCATTGATTCTCATCCTCTTCTCAACAACGGACAGGATTTTCACCATAATCATGACAATGCCCAGGTATATCAGCGCGATGGCGATGAAGGGCACCAGCGCCTGGTAGTTTTTCGCCTGGATGATCATCGCGCCTTTCGTCAGGTCCTTCAGGCCGATAACCGTTACGATAGAGGTCTCCTTCAGGAGGGTTATCATCTCGTTGCCCAGGGCGGGAAGCACGTTTTTGAAGGCCTGGGGTATTACAATGGAGAACAGGCTTGCCGCATAAGGAAGGCCTAAGGAACGGCCGGCTTCCATCAGGCCTTTATCTATGGACATGATGCCGGATCGGAAGATTTCCGCCACGTAAGCGCCGGAATTGATGCCGAAGGTGAGCACCGCGCAGCGGATAAGGTTGCCGTTGGTGCTTCTGGCGCCTGCCCAGATGACAAACCACATGATCAGGAGCTGCACCATGGTAGGCGTGCCCCTGATGACGGTCAGATAGATTTTACATATAATATTGAAGAAACCCAGCAGATGGTTTTTCTTTCCGTCGCTGCGCAGGTCATACCCCGACCGGACGATGGCCACAGCCAGGCCGATGACAATGCCCATCACCAGCGCCAGCACTGTCACCAGCAGGGTAATGCCGATGCCCCGTACAAAATACATGTAGTTGCCGTCCTGTACAAAGGTCTGGTACAGCTGGAGTTTTAATTCTTCCCACCACATAACGTTGTCTCGCTTTCGGATAATAAAAGAACTGCCGCGGAAAAATAACAGGAATCATATTCCGCGGCAGATTTTTTCATCGTTTATTCAGGTCTTAAGACCTTATGATGCAGTAATATACTTGTCCAGAATGCTCTGTACGGTGCCGTCATTGATCATTTCGACCAGTACTTTATTGATGGCTTCCATCAGTGCGGGATTGTCCTTGCTCACCGCGATGGCGTAATTCTCCTCCGTATACGCGGTATCCAGGATCTTCAGGCCCGGGTTCTTTTCAACAAAGGAAATGGCAGGCTGCTTGTCGATAACGACACAGTCGATTTTACCGTCCTTCAGAGCCTGTACGGCCGTAGCGCCGTTATTGTAGGGAATAACATTTTCCTCACCGAAGTCATCACAGCAGTAGATATAGCCCGTGGTGGCTTCCTGGCAGCCGATCAGCTTGCCGGCCAGGTCTTCCACGGAAGCAATTTCGGAATCCTCCGGCACGATGATAACCTGAACGCCGACGGCGTAGCTTTCGGTAAAGTTTACGTTCTCCAGACGCTCTTCCGTAACGGTCATGCCTGCCGCGCCGACGTCAATCTTGCCGGACTGTACAGACGTAACGATGGCGGCGAAATCCATATCCACGATTTCCAGGGTAAGGCCCAGCTTTCCGGCAATGGCTTCCATGATTTCCGCGTCAATGCCCACAATCTTTTCGCCTTCATAGTATTCATACGGCGGGAACTGGGCATTGGTGCCCATATACAGCTTGCCGGGCTCGATGGTCTGGAATTCCGCTTCAGCCGAAGATGCAGCGGAAGCCTGTCCGCCCCCCTCATCGGTTGAGGACGATCCCGAACCGCCGCAGGCAGCAAGGGAAAGTGAAAATGCCGCAGCCAATATAATTGCAAAAATCTTCTTTTTCATTTTTCAAAACCTCCTGAACGCATTGCTTCTGCATTAATATGCACGTATATTAATGCATTATTCGACATTTGTCAACATTAAATGCAAATTTATTCATTCGATTTTGATTTTTATTCTTTAATATTCAGTGATTTCCCTTCCGTATTCCTTCACGTCATTCATAGCCCGGCGGAAATCCGCGGAATCCTGTATTTCATAGTAATGATTCTTCACTGCCAGGTTCCTGAGATTAAAGGCAATGGTAACCGTATTGCCGTTTGCCAGCACAAAGGTCAGAGCGTAATCTGCATCGGTGGCGACTTCAAACGTCTCATCCACGACGACAATCTCCTGCAGGCCGGCGATGAGGTCGTCGAAAACCTCCGGATAATCAATGGAGAACCTCTGCGTGCCGGCTTCTTCCGCCTCGAAATACTCCACATGGTCGATGGCGCCGGCATCATAGGCTTCCTTCAGGGCTTTCCACTGCCCGGGCATGCAGTCAGTCAGTTTGGTATTCGGTGAAAAATTAAAGTCTGACGGTATGGGTGCCGGCGTTGCGCTGACAGTGCTTGTGCTGTCTGCACTGTTTCCGCCGGATGAGTTTCCGGAGCACGCGGCAAAAAGCATCGCCGCAGCAAGAACTATGCATAATACTGTTTTTTTCATACTTAAACTCCTTTGCGGCCGTCCTTTGCGGCCGGATACGGTAAATTTCCCGTAAAACAAGAAAAAGCAGCGTGGATATCCAGCTGCTTTTCCCGGGGTTTCCCCAGAGACATTTTTGCAATACTCTAAAAAGAACATTTAGGAGAAGAATTATCTTTATCTTTGATGGTTTTAATCTATCATATGAAAAGTCAACCGGCACTATATTATTTGCACAAAATATGAACTCAAAAATGTTCAATGTTGCATAAAAATATTCGATTTGAGAAGCATTTATTGCTCTTTCAGGTCAATAAAGAAGGACGAGAAAAGCATGTCCAGCCTGTTTTCCGAGGAAGAAATATCATACCCGAGGATATCTTCTATCTTCCGGATACGGTAAAGCAGGGAATTCCGGTGGATGGACAGGGCCTCCGCGGTTTTATTGATGCTGCAGTTGTTGTGCAGATAGTACACAAGGCTTTTCAGATAATCCGTATCATTCTTTTCATCGTACTGCTGAATCTGAAGCAGCGAGGAATGAATCATGGTTTCCTGCGGGAAATCTTCAAAAGCGATTGCCCGGCAGTGGTCAATTACGAAATCCGCATAGAAATAGTACCCCCTGCTGCCGTCCCTGGCGGCCACATCAATCACGAACTTCAGCTGTTTCCAGATCTGGCTGACCCGGGACAGGTCCGTAAACGCCACCGACCGGATGCACAGCGCGTCATTGGTGGCCAGCAGGGTTTTCAGGTTCTCATTGCCCGAAAGATTTCCCCTGGCGCCCGGATACAGCACCGCTATGGAAGCGTGAATCAGGGCACAGCTGGCGGAAGGAAGCATATCCTTGATCTGTTTGATGATGTCAAAGTGGTAAATTGTGCGGAAAGCCAGAAGATCCCTGAATTCTATGCACAAAAGCGTCCAGGCATCCGATTCTTTTGTCACCAGGTCATTCTCAAACTTCAAATCCACCGGCCGGTCCGTTATCAGTTTCTCCAGAGTGTCCGAAACATAGGGCTTGTAGGGCGTAAAGCTGACCTGGCCGTGGAGGATGCCTTTTTCCAGGTAGTTCACGAAATAATCCATCATCATCACATCTGCCTTATCCCAGGGAGCGTCGCTTTCCTTGTAATACAGCACATAGATGTTGTTGGTATGCCCGGTCTGCACCCGGTAGCCCATGCAGCGGTCGTTCGTCACCGGATTTATGATGTCCACCACCCCGGCCTCGTCGATTTCCTTGATGGAAGGCCGGCTTTTCGTCACGAAATTCAGGTAGGAATAGCTGTAGCCCTTCTCCAGATAATAGGTGATGGAGTCCTCGCCGGAAGCCGAAATGGCCAGGGGCTGGTGATTGACGTCCATGACCATCATGGAAATTCCGGTCATTTCAAAACAGGTATCACAGACTTCCTTGATGGATTTCTCATTTCTGGAGTAGCTGAACAGCTTCTGCTCCCACTCGTAGAATTTCAGGAACACGTCGCAGAGCTTATTGATGTAATAGGTGCCGTCGGCGGACTCGGCGTTCACTACGATATAGTTGCAGTCTTTCAGGAAAAGCGGGCGGTTCTTCAATGCACCGACGATGATAAAGTTCAGGTTGTTGATCGGATTCCTGATAAAGAAACGCCTCTGCATTTCCTCCGTCCTGCACAGAAATACGACGGATTCGTCCATAACGTCCATATCGCTTTCCAGAAACTTGAAAGCCCGCAGGTTGGAGGGGTATTTCAGGTGGGATTCCAGGATATCGCCGGCCAGTTTTTTCTCTATATCTTCCATATGTACAAACATAAGCCGCCTCCTTACAGACTGTTTTCACTGTCGTTTACAAAAAACGAAGTGAACAGAATCAGTTCCCTTTTCTCGCTCTCCGTGATGTCGAAGCCCACCAGTTCTTCTATCTTCTGGATGCGGTAGCGCATGGAATTGCGGTGAATGAAGAGCTTTGCCGCCGTATCCGTAATACTGCAGTTGTTCTGCAGGAAAGTCACCAGCGTTTTCACATATTCCGTCTGGTTTTCCCTGTCAAAATCCTTCAGGGTCAGGAACACCTGGTTGTACAGGGTCTCAATGGGAAAGCGTTTCTCCACCGCGGCGCTGCAGCTTTTAATAATATAATTGTCGTATCTTCGAAGGAAGGTGTTCCCCGGCACCGGATCCGGACAGGTAAGCATGAACAGCACCTGGTTCCAGACACCGGAAATGTCATTGATGTTGCTGAAGGCATTGCTGGCAGCACAGTTCATCTTATAGTCCTTAATCAGGCTTTTCAGCGCGCTTTCCGTCACATCCAGCTTGTCCTTCGGTATCAGTATGCCCAGATAAGGCTGGATGTAGAAGCACTTGCACACCTGGATTTCCCGTTCAATGCTGCGGATGAATTCCGCCAAGCGTACATTGTACCGTCCTTCCGAGGAGGGAAAATCTATGCCGATGAGGATATAGCCGGAATAATCGCTGAAACCGAAGTATTCCATCACCCTGTCTATCAGGTTCTCCTCCAGGCTCGCCCCGCTGATAAGGTCGGAAATAAACTGCCCGAATAGACTGATGCGTGTCAGGTTTTCCAAAGGCACGGACATGGCCTTCTGTTTGAACATATCCGTCAGAAGCCCGAATAGCTCCAGCGTATAATTCTCGAAAGGCTCGCTGTCTTCCTTGTGCAGGCCCAGGTAGAATGCAGGCCGGCCGTGGGAACGGATGGTGGATACCCGCAGGCGGTTTCCGGAAATATTGCTGATAACCTCGGTTACGTCATTTCTGTCCAGTTCCTCCAGAGAGGGATTGCAGTCCTGAATCACGCTGACAAAGCGGTAGCCGTAGCCGTTTTCCATGATTTTTAAGAGGGCATCCTCCGATGCCTCCCCCTTCACCAGGGCCTGGACAGCATGGTTGATGTCCAGCATGCACATCGGAATCTTAATTTTCTCATAGGCTGTATCCAGCATTTCCTGCAGGCTTGAGAATGCGGAAATGCTCATAAACAGCAGACGGTTCTCCCACGCGTAATACGTGGCGAACACCGTCTCCAGAAGGTTTATAAACCGGTTCAACGGCACCAGGGGGGTAACCACCAGGTAATTTACGGCATTATAACTTTCGTCCAGATCATTCGGGTCGGTGCCGTAAAAGATCAGCGTGCATCCGGCAGGCTTTTCGCCTTCACCGAAAAAACGCTGGAACTGAGGCAGCCTGCCCAGATACAGATAATCCTTCTGCAGTTCCGCCGTTGCGGGGTCCAGCATCTTCATCCCCACGACTTTGGGGACTTTATCCGGGTCAGCCAGATGTACCGAAATGATAGTTTCATCAAGTTCATGTACAAGAAGGGATAAACTGAACTTCATAATGATATACTCCTGAATAATTATGCTTAAATAATAATACGACTGCACAATTTATCAAGTGTCCTTCAGCATTTTTGTATGTTTGCACAAAAAAGAGCCGCAAATCAGGGCATTTCGCCCTGACCTGCGGTTCTTCTTTATGTATCTGTCAGTTTATTTCAGTACAGCACCTTCATCCGCGCCTGCTACCAGTTTCGCGTATCTGGAAAGCCAGCCGGTCTTCACGTTGGGTTCAGGCATAACCTGTTCGGCGCGTCTCGCCGCGAATTCCTCATCGGAAACGCGGGCATGGATGGAATAGTTGTACATATCGATATCAATGATATCACCGTCACGGATAAGGCCGATTTCACCGCCCATGGCAGCTTCCGGGGAAACATGGCCGATGGCTGCGCCTGCAGAGGCGCCGGAGAAACGTCCGTCGGTAATCAGGGCAACCGTGCTGTCCAGGCCCATGCCCACAAGGGCGGAGGTGGGAACCAGCATCTCCCTCATGCCGGGACCTCCCTTGGGTCCTTCATAAAGGATTACGACTACATCGCCGGGTTTGATTTCGCCGCCGTAGATGGCTGCCACCGCGGCCTCTTCACCGTGGAACACCCTGGCCTTGCAGGTATGCTTCAGCATTTCGGGCAGAACCGCGCTTCTTTTCACCACGCAGCCCTTCTTGGCGATATTTCCGAAAAGGAAAGCCAGACCGCCGGTTTTGCTGTAGGGATTATCGATGGGCCTGATAATCTCAGGATCCAGATTGAACGCGTTTTTCACATTCTCGCCGG
Source organism: Eubacterium sp. (assembly GCA_017433825.1). Classification (GTDB taxonomy): domain Bacteria; phylum Bacillota; class Clostridia; order Lachnospirales; family Lachnospiraceae; genus Alectryocaccobium. The sequence goes on from JAFRGL010000016.1 coordinate 169,237, forward strand.
TGGTTTTGCCGGTAACGGTGGGCGTATCCGGATTGATAAGGCCCGCGTCCAGAAGCTCCTTCATGACTGCCGCCACGCCGCCGGCGCGGTTCAGCTGTTCCATGAAGGTATGTCCCGCAGGAGCCAGATGGCAGAGATTCGGGGTTCTCTCGCTGATCTCATTGAAGAAATGCAGGTCCAGCTTAATGCCCGCTTCATGGGCGATGGCGGGAAGATGCAGGGCGGAATTGGTGGAACAGCCCAGCGCCATATCCACAGTGATGGCATTTTTCAGTGAATCCAGGGTAATGATGTCCTTCGGTTTGAGATCCTTTGCCACCATCTCCATAACCTGCATGCCGGCTTTCTTGGCCAGCTGGATCCTGGCTGAGTACGGCGCGGGGATGCAGCCGTTGCCGGGCAGGGCGATGCCTACGGCTTCACACAGGCAGTTCATGGAATTGGCGGTATACATGCCGGAGCAGGAACCGCAGGAGGGACAGCAGGCCTCTTCTATCTCGGTCAGCTGCTGTTCGGTAATCTTACCGCCCTTGAAAGCGCCTACCGCCACGAACATATCGGACAGGCAGGTATGATCGCCGTTCACATGGCCGGCAAGCATCGGTCCGCCGGAAATGACGACGGAGGGCACGTTAACCCTTAAGGCGCCCATGACCATGCCGGGCACGATTTTATCGCAGTTGGGAATCAGCACCAGGCCGTCGAAGCAGTGGCCGTTCGCCAGGGTTTCCACGGAATCGGCGATAAGCTCACGGGAAGGAAGGGAATAACGCATTCCCTCATGGCCCATGACGATGCCGTCGCAGACGCCGATGGCTGGTACCACAACAGGGGTGCCGCCGGCAGCGTATACGCCTGCCTTTACCGCCTCGGCGATTTTATCCAGATGCGTATGGCCGGGAATAATCTCGGAATAAGCGGAAATTACACCGATGAGGGGCTTTTTGATCTCTTCCTCGGTAAATCCCGCGGCGTAAAACAGAGACCTGTGAGGCGCTCTGTCTGGTCCTTTTGTCACATTGTCACTTTTCATGATGTTTCCTCCAATGCATGTATTGTTCTCTCCTGCAGGGAGCGGCTTACGGCCATGATGCCGTTGAACAGTTCCTTTATTTCGTATGTATAGGCTTTGTTCTTCAGAAAACCTGCCGCCGTTTCCAGCCTTTCCTTCTCCCGCACAGGGTCAAAGACCGGTTTTCCTTCCGTCTTCTTGACCAGGGCGATTTCCTTCGAAAGCCCAAGACGGGTTTCCAGTAATAATACCAGATCTTCGTCCACCCTGTCTATATCTTTTCTGATTTCTTCGATACTTCTCATTCCAGTCCCTCCTGACTGCCCAGGTAGGTAATAAACTGCTCTGCCGTACGGCCGGATATACCGCCGTGGGAAAGCTCCCATTTGTTGGCTTCCGCCTTCAGGGTTTCCCGGCTTATCTGAATGCCGGCCTTCTCGGCCAGGGCATATACAATGTCGTAGAATTCTTTCGGCGCGGGCTTCGGATAATAAATGGTCACGCCGAAACGGTTGGCCAGGGAAAGCTTCTCTTCCATAGTGTCGGACTTGTGCATGCCGTTGTCATTGACCACGTCATCCCTGTCGGACCAGGTCTCGCGGATCAGGTGCCTTCTGTTGGAAGTCGCGTAAATCAGCACGTTTTCCGGCTTGGTTTCCACACCGCCTTCGATGACGGCCTTCAGGTACTTGTACTCCGTTTCGAATTCCTCGAAGGAAAGGTCGTCCATGTAAATGACGAACCGGTAATTCCGGTTTTTGATGGCGGCGATAACCGCGGCCAGGTCGGCGAACTGATGCCGGGTAATCTCGATCATACGCAGGCCCTGCGGGTAGAATTCATTGACAATGGCCTTCACGGAGGTGGATTTGCCGGTGCCCGCATCGCCGAACAGAAGCACGTTGTTGGCCTTCTTCCCGCGGACAAAAGCGGATGTATTGTCCACCAGCTTCTTCTTCTGGGCCTCGTAGCCCACCAGGTCGGACAGCATGACAGTATCCATATTGCTGATGGCGTTGAACACCAGGTCTCCATGCTTGTCATGGCTGATGCGGAAAGCGCGGTTCAGGCCGAACAGGCCCACGCCGTAGTCTTTGTAAAAGCCTGTCACCAGGTCGAAGAATTCGTATTCGTCCTTCGCTTCGTCCAGCTGCTTTGAAAGCTCCTGCACCCGGAGGCTTACGGTTTTGTTGTACATCAGCTCCGGCTTTTCGATGGCGGTATAATGACAGATTCTTGAGAAACAGTCCACGCCCAGGTACTCTTCCAGCCAGTCAAAGGAATAATGGAACAGCTCCCGGAAAGCCCGGAAATCATTCAGTGCGAATTCATTGACGCTGCCGTGTCCCGCGCCTATTTTCTCGCAGGTTAAGGTGAAAGGATTCTCGTCGGTAATCAGCATGAAGGTCAGTACGCACTGCCAGAGGTTCCGGTCAAAGCCGAAGTCCGTGGAAACACGCAGGATTCTTTTCACCTGGCGGAAACTTTCCGCCACCAGCTCGTCTTTCGGTGCCGTATTTTCCTTCGCGGCTTTGACGATGCCGCCCACCTTCATGAGGATGGAATCTTCCGGCAGGTCGCCGTAGATAAGCAGTCTCGAAATAATGTGGTTCATATAATGCTCAGTCCTTTTGTCCGTGATATTTCTCTTCACAGTATGCGCAGCGGTAGATTTCCTTTTCTTCGTCGGTCAGTACGAATACCTGGTCCAGGCCTCTTTCCACGGAGGTGATGCACCGGGGATTCTTGCACTGAATGACGTTGACGATTCTCTTCGGCAGGCGAAGACGTTTTTTCTCCACAATTTCGCCGTTTTCAATGACGTTTACGGTGATGTTGTGGTCGATAAAGCCCAGGATATCCATATTCATCTGGTCCACCGGGCATTCCACCTTGATGATGTCTTTCTTGCCCAGCTTGTTGCTTCTGGCGTTTTTAATAATCGCCACACAGCAGTCCAGCTTGTCCAGCTTCAGGTCGTGGTAAATGGTCATGGCCTTTCCGGCCTGGATGTGATCCAGCACAAAGCCTTCTTCTATCTTGCCTACATTTAACATACTTTCACCTCCAGCAATGTGAGAATCAGCGCCATCCGCATGTACACGCCGTTTTTCGCCTGTCTGAAATACGCGGCGCGGGGATCGCTGTCCACTTCCACCGCGATTTCATTTACCCTGGGAAGGGGATGCAGGATGTACATGTCCGGACGGGCAGCTTCGAGCTTTTCATTGTTCAGTACGTAGAAATCCTTCATCCGGATGTATTCCTCTTCATTGAAGAAACGCTCCCTCTGCACCCTGGTCATGTAAAGAATGTCCAGGTCGGGAATCGCTTCCTCCAGACGGATGACTTCCTTGTATTCAATGTTGTTGGCCATCAGCACGTCATCCCGGATATAGGAAGGAAGCCGCAGCTCCTCCGGTGAAATCAGGATAAAACGGATTCCCTCGTACCGCACCAGGGCGTTGATAAGGGAATGCACGGTCCGGCCGAATTTCAAATCGCCGCAAAGGCCGATGGTAAGGTTTCCGAGCCTGCCCTTGAGCTTGCGGATGGTCAGCAGATCCGCCAAAGTCTGGGTGGGATGCTGGTGGCCGCCGTCGCCGGCATTGATGACCGGAATCTCCGAATACATCGCCGCCACCATTGGCGCGCCTTCCTTGGGGTGCCGCATGGCACAGATATCCGCATAGCCGGAAATAACCCGGATGGTGTCGGCCACGGTCTCCCCTTTTGCAGCGGAGCTGGAATCGGCCGAAGAAAATCCCAGGACACTTCCTCCTAAGGAAAGCATGGCGGATTCAAAGCTTAACCGGGTCCTGGTACTGGGCTCGTAAAAGCAGGTGGCTAGCTTCCTGCCGTCGCAGGCATGGGCGTATTTCTCCGGATGGGCCTCGATATCACAGGCCAGGTCCATCATTTGATCCAGTTCCTCCACGGACAGGTCCAGCGGATTCATCAGATGTCGCATTTGTCATTTCCTCCTTCAGTCTGCAGCTGATATGGTTCCGGCAGCATCCTTTTTCTGCTGCCGCAGTTTCTTAAAAAAATCGGTCAGAAGCCCGGCGCATTCTTCGTGACAGACGTCCTTTGTCAATGCCGGATGGTGATTGAAGCCCTCCACTTCAAAGAGGTTCATTACCGATCCCGCGCATCCGGCCTTGGGATTCATCGTGCCGATAACCGCCCGGTCCAGCCTTGCCTGGATGATGGCCCCGGCGCACATCTGGCAGGGTTCCAGGGTGATATATATCGTACAGCCCTCCAGCCGCCAGTCGCCCACTGCCTTCGAAGCCTTCCGGATGGCATTAAGCTCCGCGTGGGACAGGGTATTGTGGTCCGTATTGCGCCGGTTGTAGCCCCTGGCAATGACTTTGCCGTCCCGCACAATGACGCAGCCGATGGGCACTTCGTCCAGCGCCTCCGCTTTCTTCGCCTGCGCAATGGCCTGCCGCATGAATTTCTCGTCTTCTGTCAGTTTCTTTCTCATGATTCTTCCAGTTTCTCCAGAGATTTTCGCACTTCTTCGGTAAGATCGTCAAGCAGATATTTCTTCCCGGCTTCCGGATTATCCCTCATTTGCTTCCGGTTTTCCGCTTCGGCGGCCTTTACTTCCTCCAGAAGCCCTGCTGCCGACATCCGCACTGCGCCGCCGCCCAGGATAATCACCTGCTCCAGGGCATCGGAAGTCGCCACCGTCACATCATGGTTCCTGCCCAGCTCATGGACGGTTTTCTCGATATAGGCGTCCGCGGTTTCCGCTTCCCTGGTATAAACAACGTAAATATTATGATATTTCTGAATGCTGCCCTTGCCGCCGGCCACCTTATAGGCATCAAACACCAGTATAAGCTCGCCGTCGAAGGCCGCCTGGTATCCGCTCATCACATCCATGAGCCGGTCCCTGGCGGAATCAATGTTGGCGGCAGCCAGTTTTTTCAGTTCATCCCAGGCGAAGATAATGTTGTAGCCGTCCACCAGCAGGTATTTCTTTTTGGGCCGGTCCGTTTTCTTCGGTTTCGGCGGCTCATAATCGTTATCCACGCGGATAATCCTTTTGCCGCTGCTTCTCTTCCAGCCCGGCCGTTTGTTCTGCAGGCCTTTGTTTCCGAAGGTTTTCGCGAATATTTCATCCAGCTCCTCGCCGGTTACCTCGCTTATTCTTCCTGCCGATGCCCGGGCCTGTTCGTAAACCTCCTCGTCTGTCTGCTCCTCCGCGGTAAGAGGGCTTTCCACGTGCATCATTTCCTTCACCTGGTACCAGGGAACCACAAAGCCCGCGCCGTGGGAGCAGAAAACAGAGGAAGAAGGATTGGCCAGGTCAGCGTCCGGGTCGTAATTTCTCTCTGCCAGCACCTCTTCCGTATTGTGGCAGGGGGCATAGCCGCCGAAGGTGCAGGAAATACTGCCTCTTCCGGCTGTATAGGCGGAGAGCTCCTCCTGGTAATTGTCCAGGGTAAGCGCAGGGCCCGTTCCGGTAAGCTCAGCCGTACCATTGTGAATCTCCTGGGACTTCACCGAGGCGGAGAGCTTGTTCATGTCATAGACAGCCCTGCCGATATGCTCCTCCGGAACGCTTAAGGTAAAATCATACACCGGCTCCAGAAGGACGCTGACAGCCTCCATCAGGCCCTGACGCACCGCCCGGTAGGTTGCCTGGCGGAAATCGCCGCCCTCCGTATGCTTGATATGGGCTCTGCCGGTAAGCACAGAGAAACGCACGTCCGTCAGCTCCGAACCGGTAAGCACGCCCTTGTAAGTTTTCTCTGCCAGATGCGTCATGATAAGCCGCTGCCAGTTTAAAGCCAGCACGTCTGTGCTGCAAAGGCTTGCAATCTCGATTCCGCTGCCCGCCGGCAGGGGCTCGATAAGGATATGCGCTTCCGCATAATGCCTTAAGGGCTCGAAATGCCCAACACCTTCCACGGGATAGCAAATGGTTTCCTTATAAACAATAGCCGGCGGCCCGAAGGAAATGTCCACACCGAAGCGTTCCTGCATCTGGCGGGTGATGACCTCCATCTGCACCTTGCCCATGACTTTGAGGGAAATCGACTGCTTTTCCGAATCAAAGGAAAGCCCCAGCCCCGGATCCTCTTCCTTGAGGATCTTCATAAAGCCGTAAACCTTCGTAACATCCGCATCTTCCGGAAGGAGCACCCGGTAGTTCAGCACCGGTTCCAGAACCCTGTCCTTTACCGGCTCTTCCGCGCCTAATACCATGCCGGCTTCCGTGCCCGTTAGGCCGGTCACCGCGCAGATATCCCCGGCAAAAGCCTCGTTTACCGCTGTAAAGCCCGCACCGGAATAGATTCGGATCTGGTCGGTTTTGCAGGAAACGGTTTCTTCATCCTCCGGTATATCCAGAACCTGCCTGCCCTTTAAGGACCCGCCGGTTATCTTCATCCAGGTTAATCTGGCGCCTTTCTGGTCCCGGGAAATCTTGTAAATCCTCGCGCCGAATTTCTCCGGATACCGCTTCACAGGAAGGAAACGGACGAAAGCAGAAAGCAGATCTTCTATTCCGGTATTTTTCAGTGCAGAGCCGAAAAACACCGGGAACAGCCGTCTTTCACCGATAAGGCCCGCTATCTCCTCTTCTGTAACTTTTCCTCCGGCCAGCACCTTGTCCAGAAGCTTTTCATCGCAAAGCGCGCAGGCCTCCTGGAATTCTTCGCTGTCAAAGCCTGACGTAAAATCCACGCAGGATCGGTCCAGTTTCTCCTGGATCCTGCCGTACAGCGCCTGTTTTTCAGCGCCGGGACGGTCCATCTTGTTGACAAAAATTAAGGTGGGGATGCCGTACCGTTCCAGCAACTTCCACAAAAGCTCTGTCTGGCCGGTGATGCCGTCCGCCGCGCTTACAATCAGCACTGCCGCGTCCATCACCCAGAGGGCCCTTTCCATTTCCGTGGAAAAATCCCCGTGCCCGGGTGTATCCAGCAGGGTAAATGACCGGTTATTATAGGAAAAGCCCGCCAGTTTGGAGAAAATGGTAATACCTCTTTGCTTTTCCATTTCCTCGGTATCCAGGAAGGCATTTTTGTGATCCACTCTTCCCTGATGCCGGATGGCGCCGCTTTCAAACAGCAGCGCCTCCGTCAGGGTGGTCTTGCCCGCGTCCACGTGGGCCACAAGACCGATGGTAATATTATTCATTTCTTAAAACTTTCCGGCCTTTGCAGCCTCCTCGACCGCCACGGATACGGCCACTGTCATGCCTACCATGGGGTTGTTGCCCGCACCGATAAGGCCCATCATTTCCACGTGGGCGGGTACGGAAGAAGATCCGGCGAACTGCGCGTCGGAATGCATCCGGCCCAGTGTATCGGTCATGCCGTAGGATGCCGGGCCTGCAGCCATGTTATCAGGATGCAGGGTACGGCCCGTGCCGCCGCCTGAGGCAACGGAGAAGTATTTCTTACCGGCCAGAACTCTTTCCTTCTTGTAAGTGCCTGCCACCGGGTGCTGGAAACGGGTGGGATTGGTGGAGTTGCCGGTGATGGACACGTCCACGTTCTCCTTCCACATGATGGCAACGCCTTCCTGCACGTCATTGGCACCGTAGCAGTTGACCTTCGCCCGGGGGCTGTCCGGGTTCTTCGAATAGCATTTGCGGAAAACCTCTTTCAGCTCTCCGGTGAAATAATCATACTCCGTCTCCACATAGGTAAAACCGTTAATCCGGGAAATAATCTGGGCAGCGTCCTTGCCCAGGCCGTTTAAGATAACCCGCAAGGGTTTTTTACGTACCCGGTTGGCCTTTTCGGCAATACCGATGGCGCCTTCAGCCGCCGCAAAGGATTCGTGGCCCGCAAGGAATGCGAAGCACTCCGTATCTTCCTCCAGCAGCATCTTGCCCAGGTTGCCGTGGCCCAGGCCGACTTTCCGTCTGTCGGCTACCGAACCGGGAATGCAGAATGCCTGCAGGCCTTCGCCAATGGCCGCAGCCGCGTCCGCCGCCCTGCGGCAGTTCTTCTTAATGGCGATGGCAGCACCTACGGTATAAGCCCATTTCGCGTTCTCGAAACAGATGGGCTGGATGTTCTCCACCATATGGTATACGTCAAGGCCGGCCGCCTTCGTAACCTCGGCGGCGCCTTCTATGGAATCAATGCCGTATTCGGCCAGCACGGCCAGAATCTGCTTTTCTCTTCTTTCGTAGGATTCAAATAATGCCATGACCGACCTCCTTATTCCTTTCTGGGATCAACAAGCCGCACCGCGTCTTCCACCCTGCCGTACTGGCCTCTCGCCTTGTCCAGGGCAGTCTGCGCGTCGTCGCCGTTCTTGATAAAATCCATCATTTTCCCGAAATTGATATATTTGTAACCGATGATTTCATTGTCCTCGTCCAGGGCAATGTCCGTTACGTAGCCTTCGGTCATTTCCAGATACCTGGGGCCCTTTGCCAGGGTGCCGTACATGGTTCCCACCTGGGACCTTAAGCCCTTGCCCAGGTCTTCCAGGCCGGCGCCGACGGGCAGACCTTCCTCGGAAAACGCGCTCTGGGAGCGGCCGTAGACAATCTGCAGGAACAATTCCCGCATGGCGGTATTGATGGCATCGCAGACCAGGTCGGTATTTAAGGCTTCCATAACGGTAAGTCCGGGCAGGATTTCGGACGCCATGGCAGCCGAATGCGTCATGCCGGAGCAGCCAATCGTCTCCACCAGCGCTTCCTGGATTATGCCGTCCTTCACGTTAATGGTCAGCTTGCAGGTGCCCTGCTGCGGCGCACACCAGCCTATGCCGTGGGTCAGGCCGGAAATATCCTTGACTTCCTTCACCTGCACCCATTTTGCCTGTTCCGGTACGGGGGCCGCACCGTGGTGAACGCCTTGATGCACCGGGCACATCAGTTCCACTTCCTTTGAATAAATCATTTCGGTTCTCCTTATGCTTTAGGATGTTTTGAGCATCAATCTTAAATTATAGTATCTCATATCCTTCCGGATTAGTAAAGCATTTCGTCGTCTTATCGCCGGGCTTTGCGCAAAGCCTGCGCCGTTCAGAGTATGATTTCCATGCCGGAATACATCTGTTCCACGGAAAGGTCCGGATTGTCCTGCAGCAGCGATACGGCCTTTTCACCTGTGCAGTGGCCGGTAATAATCCGCTCAATGCCCAGCTTCGCAAACCGTTCCGCCAGTGCCTTCACTTCATCATCCGGTGTCTGGAACAGGTGCATGCCGCCCAGGTACGCGTAAACCTTCCTGCAGGGAAGGGTTTCCGTCACTTCATACACGATGTTTTCCACGCCGCCGTGGGAACAGCTGTTGAAAATGACAAGTCCTTTTTCCGTATCGAACACCAGGCTCTGCTCATGGGCGAAGCCGTCGGGAACAAGCTCCGTGCCGGATTTAATGTAAAGGCCGCCCTTCTTTCCGATTTCTTCCAGGTTTTCCGTCTTGTGCGGAATCAGGAACACGCCCGGAAACAATTCGTAGTCCCCGGAAACATAGGCAATCCGCTCCTTGTATTTCTCGAGGAAATCCTTCGCAATGCCGATATAGCGTTCGCCCCTGTCGTCTATGCCGTAGCAGTTTTCCTTTGAGCCGGCCCGGATATACAGAAGCGCGTTCCGGTTCACCTCCAGAAAAGCCGCCAGGCCGTCTGCGTGGTCATAGTGGGCGTGGGAAAGCACCGCGAAATCCGCCTCTGCCAGGTTGATACCGCATTTTTCCGCATTTTCCGTAATTTTCCCGGTTGCGCCGCCGTCCAGCAGGATCTGCCTGCCCTCATATTCGATATAAAAAGAAAGGCCCCATTCACCGGCGCATTCGCCGTGGGCGATATTGTCAATCAAAACCGTAACTTTCATTTTGAAAATGCGCTCCTTTTTTCATTTAGAAATCATTGGTTTTATTATATCTTTGTATCCTGACCAAATCAAGACAAATACAGTGAATGCACCGCGGAGTATCATCTTTCATTAACCGGTAACACACAATCTTCGTGTTCTGAATCATATAGATGTAGAATCTTCTGTTTTCTGCAGAATCAACCGGCTGAACCGGCCGTAGGTCGTTTCGCAGGAAGAAATATACCGAATATTCGAAGCCCGATTTCGGGTACCGCTCGAAGAGGGCCAGTTCTGTTGATCACAACTGTCCCTCTCTCGCTCGGAAACCTGGCATGGTAAGCGCAGTTTCCGCCCCTCATCGGTCTTCTCATCTTCGGTATTTCTTCACTGCTCACTCCAATACGGCCTCGTTCAGCTCAGTTGATTTCCTGCCGCAAACCTCCAGCTTTGGGGCCCGGTCCGGGAACTGCAAAGTATCCGTACCGGCAGAAGGATTAGGCCGGGATTGGAGTGAAGCCCATGAAAAATACAGCTGCCGGAAACGGCTGATGAGGGGCAAAAAGTTGCTTCCGAGCAATTCTTTTTGAGGCCTGCTGAGGCGAGTTGTCATCAGAGAACTCGTCGAATCAGGCCGGTACCCGA
>JAFRGL010000017.1 GCA_017433825.1 Eubacterium sp.
CACGAAGAGAACGTGATGGATTTTGACGGATCGAGTGGAGTCCGAAGGACGACACGTTGCGGACGGAACGAAAGACCGTCTGCGGAAGATGACGACCAAAGAACTTGTCACTTTCGAAACAAAAAACTTGTCACTCATCATCATCCCCGGAAGTGCCTTGTTTATAAGGCCTACCGGGGATTTTTCTGTCTGTTTGAGTACAAAATGAGTACAAATAACGGTTTTTTGCAGATGCAGAAAACCTGCAGCTGCAAGGCTTTCTCTATCCAGGGACAGGTTCAGGCCTTTTCCACGTCCATTTCAAATGCGCTGACGTCGAAGCCCTTTAACGGATCGTCATGAACGGTGCCGATATAGTCCTTCCCGAGCAGGTCGAAGAAATCACCGCTTATATTGAGCTCCGGCAGGCGCCCTTTGAGCTCGCCGTCCTCCATCAGGTAAGAAAGCTGCACCGGCGTTGCAAAGTGCCCGCCGGGCGTGACGTCGCCGCCTTCCGCGATCATGACGAGTATTGCTTTACCGGGAACGAGTTCGCGGATACTCTTCGCAGTTTCGGTAAGATAAACTCCGTGGAAACCGGTTTCCGGCACTCCGTCATAATCGGCGCCGGCGCTGCCAAGGTTGGGGATGCCGTATGTGTCAGCGCTCTTTTTGGTCGTGAGCAGACCTTTCAGCACACCGTTTTCGATAAGGGCGGGCCTCCTGTCAGGAGCGATGCAGCCCTCGGCGTCGAAGAAACATTCGCCATGCGCAGTCTCAGGGTTCATATCGTCCTTAAGGGTCAGCTTATCGGAGAAAACCTTCTCACCGAGCATGCCGCTCAAAAGCGAAGCGCCGGCGGCGTACATATCGCTTACAAAGTGGTTGAAATACCTGTAGAGGATCGTTTCGGCACCGATAACCACGGGGTACCTGCCGGACTCGATATCGACCGGCACGAAAAAGGCGTCATACTCCCTCTTAAACTCTTTCAGCAATGCCTCCTCATCGAAGCTGTCTCCGCTCCAGAAGAAGCCCGTATCGAACAGGTTGCCGCTGCCGCGGCTCTGCGCGAGCAGCTCTATCGATAGTTTTCTGCCGGAGCTTGCCAGATGCCTTCCATTGGAGCTTTTGTACTCCGTACTGTTGTGAGAAATGCTGATTTTGTTTGAAAATGCGAAATTGGGGCAGAGTTCTCCGAGACGGTCAAGGAATCTTTGCATGGTCGGGATAAACTTCGGTACCGGGATGATTTCGCCGTTGCGGATATCCTGCATTTCGAGTGCTCCTTCGAGCTTTTCGGGATACGGGATTGCAAAAGCAAGCGCTTCCTTTGCCTTTTCAGTCAGTTCCTTTTCGTTGGGTTCGCCCAGGCACCCGGCGACGCCGATGCAGCCGTTTTCATAAACGCGTACGGTGCCGGTGGTCTTTTCGATCTCACGGAAACTGTCGATTTTACCCGCAGTAACGTTGAGCGTTACGGAACGCCCGGTCGTTCTGATAAATTCTTTTTTCATTCTGATCACCCCGGTTATTGAACGTTCATTTCGGATACTCTGACGAACGGGCCTCCGAAACCGACGGGCAGAGGATACTGCTCCATCTTGCCGCAGCCGCCGCTGACGAAGGAAAGGAGTTTGACGTCCTTTGTGAGCCCGTCAATGAGGCCTAGCGTTTCGAACACGCTGCCAGAAATAACGCTGATCTGCACCGGACGGCCGAGCCTGCCGTTCACTATTTCATAGGCAACTTTCGGTGCAATGGTGAAGGTGCTCATGCCGCTGCCGTGCTTGATGCTTTTGATGAAATAGCCTTTTTCAATCGGCGAGATAAGCTCGTCGAAAGTCAGATTGCCGCCCTCGATATAGGTCGTCGTCATGCGGACGATGGGCTCGTATTCGCAGTCCACGGCGCGGGCGTTCCCGGTCAGATCCTCGCCGAGTGCAGCGGCAGTCTGTGCACTGTGCAGGCGGCCCGCAAGCACGCCGTTTTTGATGAGATAATTCCTGCGTGCTTTTGTTCCCTCGTCGTCGTAGGGAACGAAGCCGCTGCCCCGGACGCTGCCGCAGTCTGCAATGGAAAGAATCGGCGAACCGACTCTTTTGCCGAGCTGCCAGTCCTCTTTCATGGATTCGTCAGAAAGCATGAAGTCGGATTCCGATTTGTGTCCGAAGCTCTCATGGGCGAATACGCCCGCAGCCTCCGGAGAGAGTACGACGGGGTATTTTCCCGCCGCCACGGGCACGGAACTGCGAAGGCAGTCCGCCTGCTCACGGACGGAGCCGCGGACGGTTTCCTCAAGGCCGCAGAGTTCTTCAAAGCGGGTCACTCCGTTGCTCCAGCTGCCGTGGAACTGTTTTTCTCCCTCTGCCATCGCAAACGACAGGGAGATACCGCAAGTCTGATAATCATAGGTAATGTCTGAACCTAGGCTGGACATGAAGTGAAAAACACTGTTCCGGTCAAGGTAGTTCCCCTCCGGCATGGTGACTGCGGGCTCTTCCGTCAGTACTGGCAGGTATGAAAGCAGAAGCTCCTGCTTTTTCGCAAGCGGTATATACCGGACGGAACAGTCCGAAAAGCTCATCAGCCTGTCGCGGTTTACCTCGAAGCGGCGGACAATCGGATCATCAAGGATATCCGGATTCGCCGCCGCTGCGGCATAAAGCCCGTCCAGTGTCTTCTGCAAGTGGCCTACATCCGTCACGGATGCGTAGTACCAGAGCTTCCCGTCATAGACGAGCAGGAACGCCTGCTTTTCATTGCGGGTCTTCATTTCCTCGAGGACGCCTGCCTTATATGTGATTGTGGTGCGGAAGCGATCCTCGATGCGGATGTCGGCATAATAGCCTTCTCTGAATTTGATCATAGGTATATGCTCCTTTATTCTTTTGCCTGTTCTGATGCTGATATACTGTCCCAGAGCGCGGACAGTTCTTCATTTCCGCTTTGCCTCACGACGTTTTCAACAGCGTCCATTGCGTCAGCGCCTAAATCGTCGTGTACGCTCGCCCCATCGATCCGCTCGACAAACCGGACGTCGCTTTCGTCATAGCTTGGGGATGCATCGAAAAATCCTGCAAGCTCCCTGGCTTTTCTGAGGGAACCTGAGGCATCGTCCTTTCTGCCCTGAAGAAGCTGCACACAGGCAATCCCGGCAAGAGCGCCGCTGTTCACCTTGTCGAAAACGTTCGGCCGGCCATCCTTCCTCAGCCCGGACAGCAGCTCGCTTCCCAGGTGCAGTATCGCCTCGGCGGAAGCATAGTCGCTGCGCGAACCGTATAAGTTCACATAGCCGAAGACCACGCTGATAAACTCGGTCAGGAGCTTTGTCAGGGCCTCCGAAAGATACGGTGCCGCTTCCTCCGGATGATCACTGTCAGCCAGTATGCTGCCGATTTTATGGTTAAAAAGCCCATCGGCGTTGTGCCTCTTATAAAGCTCGATCGCCTTTTCCGTTTCTCCCAAACCCAGATATACTTCGGCCATTTTACCGTAAACGGTCTGCTCGCTGATCTCGGGGTCGGTATTCTGCGGCAGGAGCGCAAGCGCTTTTTCCAGCAGCTCCAAAGCGCGTCTTCCCTGTTTTTTGTCCTTGCTTTCAAGGAAGAACGCACGGTAAACCGTTGCGCATTCATTGACAATTCTGAAAGAATGCGGGTATTTCTTCAAAGCCTTTTCCGCTTCATCAAGTCCTGTGCGGTCTTTGCTGCGGCGGTATTCCTGCAGGCGTCTGACCGTTGCGTCGAGGCGGTTGTCCTTTATTTCATAACCGAACAGTACGTCCAGCGACACGTCGAAAAAGTCCGCCATCTGAAGGATCAGCCCGATATCCGGCACGGAGAGCTTTGACTCCCATTTATAGACGGCTCCGGTCGTGACGCCGAGAACCTCGGCGAGCTGCTCCTGTGTAAGCGACCTTTCCTTACGAAATAAACGTATATTTTCAGCAAGTTTTGTTTCCATATGCGGGCCTCCGTTTGTTTCTGCATCAATTCTACTTAAACGATGGTCGGATGTAAACCCACAATCAATACGAATCAGATAAAGATAATTATACTGGCAGTATGGCTTTTGGAAAAAATGAAAGCCGGCCTGGCAGGTCAGCAGACTGGATGACGGCGGCCGGGCAGACTGCGAAATAAAACTTTCGGAATGATATTCCCCTTTTATTCCCCGCATACTATAATAAAGATGGAAATATATCTGAGAAAAATGAGTTAATATGATGAATATGAAAACAGCCGGCTATAGATTGGAATTTGAATCGGAAGAAGCTGCCCGGAAAGCTCTGGAAGTCTGCAGGGAGCAGGCGGAGGGGACAGGGTGGCAGGAAAATACGGACATTTTCGGGGATGCTGTTTATGTCCAGACGGACACGGTTCTTGCGGAAGATGACTTTGACGAAGACGGATATGATGACGGAGAAACGCTGATTCAGCAGATTTGTCTGGCGCTGGCCTTCCGGTATCCGGACATGCCCTTTTCGGGCGTCTGTTATTTTAGTGACGACGAACAGAGGCTGCGGATACGAATCAGCATTACACATACGGATGATTATGTGCGTTTCATGTCAAGGAAAACCACACCGGAGAAGCAGGTTTTCCACAGTGTATTCTGGGACAGGCAGCCGGATGGCCGCCTGGAGAAAAGTGATTTCGGTATGCTGAGGGAGAGAAAACGGGGACAGTAATAAGGACGGTTGACTTGCCGGTCAGAAGTATACTACAATAATTCTGCAGCATGACTGTTGTTTATTGAATATAAATAAAAATCATCATTGTTCAGTGACACTCACGGTGAGCCTGAAAATGACAAAAACGTTGAACGTCTGACTGGGTAAAAAGAGAAAAAAAGAATATAGTATGACGAAGCCTTGTGTTGTGGAGATTCCGCAGCATGAGGCTTTTTTCTGTCCTGAAGCCTTGCGAATCTGCATTGGTGCATAAGAATTGAAAAACGATATGGCAAGTGCTACAATGAATGATATAATCATCTTCATTTTCGGAAAGGAGTAACTATGGTACCTCAACTGGCTTTTATGTATGTGGCACCCGGGGCGAAAGACTACAAGGATCTGAAGGTGACGGTCGCAAACGACTTCGCCAGCATGTATGTTATCGGTGTCGGAAACTATGATCAGGCAGAGAAGGCTGCGAAGGAGCTCGTGGCGGAGGGCGTGAAGATCATCGAACTCTGCGGCGGTTTCGGCGCGATCGGCCTGGCCAGAGTGAAGAAAGCCGTGGGACCGGGCATCCCGGTCGGCGCGGTGCGTTTCGATTTTCATCCTGCGATGGGCTTTAAGACCGGAGACGACCTGTTTCCTGAGCAATAATTCACCGGCGGAAGCCGATTAGGGAGGATCCGATGAAACGAGGAACTGTTGATCTGCTGCACGGCAATGTCCTGGGCAAGCTGCTGGCTTTTTCGGTCCCGCTGGTGCTGACGCAATGGCTGCAGACGCTGTTTAACTCTGCCGACAGCATGATCGTGGGCCGCTGGGGCGGAGAAGGCGCGCTGGCATCCGTGGGCTCGTCTTTCGTCCTGAACATGCTGATCATCTGTTTTTTCGGAGGGCTTGCCGCCGGCGTGACGGTCTGTACGGCGACGGACTGGGGAGCGGGAGACAGAGAGAGTTTCGACCGGACGGCCCACACGGCTATCCTGCTTGCGTTCCTGGTGGGCCTGTTCGCCACGGTGCTTTTCCAGATACTGACCCGGCCCGTGCTGACGGCTATGAATGTGCCGGAGGATATCCGGCCAGGCGCAATCCTGTATTTCCGGCTGTACCTGCTCGTCATCCCCGGCCAGATGGTCTATAATTCCGGCGCAGGGATCATGCGCGCGCGGGGCGACTCGCAGCGGCCGCTGATCTTTCTTACGATCGCCGGTATCTGCAACGTCGGCCTGAACCTGCTCTTCGTCATTGCCTTCCGCTGGGGCGTCGCCGGTGTAGGCATCGCCACAGTCATCACGCAGTATCTGTCGGCGGTCATGGCACTGATCATCCTGTTCCGGCCGGGGTCGGAATACGGCATGCAGTTTTCCCGCCTGCGCCTGCATAAGGACAAAGTCATCCAAATCGTGCGGATCGGGCTGCCCGCGGGACTCCAGGCTTCGATGCTCGCGGCATCGGATATCCCCCTGCAGACCTGCGTGAACAGTCTGGGATCGCTTGCGGTCGCGGGCAATGCTGCGGCCCTGAACCTGGACGGCTTCACCTTCTCCGCGATGACGTCCCTCGGGCAGGGATTGATGGTCTTTACCGGCCAGTGCGTTGGCGCCAGGGATTTCCGCCGCGCACGGAAAGTGCTTTTAAACGGCATGCTCATGATCGTTGGGGCCGGTGCGTTGGTGGGCTGGATCTGCGTTTTGTTCCGCATGCAGCTCGTCGGGCTGTTCCTGGCCGGAAATACGGAGGCGATCATGTTCGGGGAGCAGCGTGTCATGGCGGTCTGCAGCCTGGCGTTCATCTACGGTTTCCTGGAAAGCATGAATTCGTCCCTGCGCGGCTATGCGGTCTCCTTGCCGCAGGCTGTGATTAACGGGTTGGGCCTGTTCGGCTTCCGCACACTGTGGTCGATCTTTTACTTCCCGCATCATCGGGATCTGTTCCACCTCTATCTGTCGTATCCTGTGGCGTGGACGCTCTGTATTATCGCCATGGTGTCCATCTATGTGCCGATGGTGCGGCGGCGGCTCGCGCAGATCGAGGCGGAAGATGCCGCGCGGACGCAGCCGCCGGACGCCTAGTACCAGGGGGCTGCGTCGGGGAGATCATGTGTGAGATCCCGTTCGGAAAAACGGTAAACGATTCTGACAGAATGAAGGACTGACTCTCCGGCAAATCTGCCCCGGAGTGCCGGGCCTTCATTTTACTATTATGCACATGCAGATTGTTATGGTATAATCAGCTGGAGGAGGCCAGACATGGAAGAGCGAAGAAACAGAATATTACACATATCCGGCATCATTTTATGTGTTCTGATGCTTATCTGTTTTTCCGCATGTGCAGGCGGAAAAGATACGGAAAAAGGCACCGCTGATGCCGGAAGTACGGAATCCGTTACCGCTGAAAGCAGTACAAAGTCCGCTGTCAGTGAAGCCGTTTCGGAAGAATCCGCCGGAACGGACACGGAAGAGCCTGTTGAAAACGATGCGGCAGAACCCGCCGGAACAGACACGGAAGAGCCTGCCGGAAACAGTACGGAAGAATACGTTGAGACTTATCCGCGGACAAAGATCAGTTTTACTTATAACAGCCTGTATGAGGGAACGCTGAACCCGAAGGGAACGGCAAGGCTTCTGGTTGTGCCGGTTGAGATCGAGGGCGGAGACCTGTTTGATGAAGCGGCCCTTACCAGGATAAAGGAAAGAATTGAAGGTCCGTATAACAATCCATACTGTCTCGATGTCAGACGGTATTACAACAATGCTTCCTACGGGCAGTTTGATATTGAATGCGACATAATGCCCGTCTACAGCCTGGGTATCACGCTTGACGAATGGACAGGGGACGAACACAAGAGCATGTTTAAGTACCTCTATGCACAGGAAGCCATAGAATACAGTATCAGCCATTATGTTTCCGATCCCGGCGTCTATGATTCCGACGGGGACGGATTCCTTGACGGAGTCATCTGCGTTTACAATGAGCCGTCTGAGGTGGAAAATGTGAGCGGCTGCCCGCGGTACGGCGACGACGACGTCGAAAGATGTGCGGAAAATGCCAAAATCAGGATGTTCGTGGATACCATGCTGCATTGTTTCAATGATGCCACGGTCTATATGAGCAATACGGTTTCACATGAACTGGCGCATTGTTTCGGCATCGAAGATTACTATGATTATCAGCGGATAAATGCGTTTTCTACTTTCTTTGACCTGCAGGGCGCGACTTACGGGGACTGGAACAGCTTCTCCAAGATGGCTGTCGGATGGATTGACCCCTACGTCATAACGCCTGACGTTGACAAAGTGACTGTCAGGCTGCGCAACAGTGCGGAGTATCCGGATGCCATCCTGATACCGATAGGAGAGTGGAACGGTACGCCGTTTGACGAATATCTCCTCATCGATGTGATGGCCGACAGGGGAAACAACAGTCTTCCCTTCTCCTGGTACTATCAGACGGATCCCGAAAATGGCGGATCGGAAGACTATGGCGGCGTGAGACTGTATCATGTGGATGCCCGGCTGATGAAAAGGACGCATTATACGGGTGAAGGTCTCGGCTGGTTCGATGATTTTACCGGACAGGAACGATGTTCGGTATTCGATGTCTGCAGCGCTTATACCAACAGCACCAGTGAAGCCGACCGGATGAACGATTCTCCGGACAGGAATCCGGACTATCATCTGCTCTCGCTGATACCTGTTTCCGGAAAACCGGTTGGTGTATCCGAAAAGTTCTACAGTTCGTATCTTTTCCATACAGGCGATGTCTTTACGGCGGACAGGTACAGCGCATTTTTCCCGAACTATCCGCTGGGCAATAAAAGAGAAAGCATAAACTATAAATTTACAGTGGACAGTTTCGATAACAAGACCAAGGAAGCGGTCATCACAATCGAAAAGGTAAACTGACAGGAATACAATCCGTAAGAGGGGGCAGAAATAATGGGCTTTTTTAAAAGAAAAGAAACGGATGAGAAGAAGGCAAAAAGGCTTGCGGAAAACGCCGGATATTTCGTGGAAATGTTCAAGGCCGCATTCAAGGCGCCCCAGGGATATATAGATGCAACGCAGGCTTTGATTTTTACTGCGGCGATTGCGGGGTACGCCTGTCATCAGGCGGTGAAAGCCGAAAAAGGAACATTTGCAGTCGTAACGGATAAAAACGGCAAAAAATATTATTTCGGAGATGCAGTGAACAAATACCTGCTCGAGGACAACCTGAGCGTTGTGGGATTCTGCACGGCCGTAACAGGCGTAAGCCGGGAAGAAGTGCTTGCCATTGTCGCCAAAGCAGCCGCAGCCGTCGGGGATGAAAGCTATACGCTGTTCGGATATGATCCGAAACACCTCTATAAAAAAGTGGACGAGTGCTGGAAAGCGGTTCACGACAGAATGATCGCAAAATACTGTAAATCTCCTTCGGACTGGCCCGTAATGTTCGGAATTGTCCTGCAGAATATTCTGAACATGTCGCTTAAGGCAGGCGCGCCTGAGGATGAGGCCGGCAGGATTGCCATAGAATGTGCGGTGGTCATTTCAAAAATGGACGACGATTCCTTATAAGAGGATATTGACCGCAGGGGAAATCTGTTATAATTATCAGGAAGCAAGTCAGTTTAAAATACTTAAAAAAGAGAGGATTATTATCATGACTTCAGAAGAATGCCGTGCTCTCGGCGAACGTCTGTCCCAGAACCTGCTGCTGCGTTACTCACCCATTGCGATGAAGCTTCTGTATGACGAGTCTGAAATTCCGGAGGGAAGTGTACGTCCCTTTAAGGACAGAGGCGAACATCTGGCCATGTGTCAGGCCTACGCCACCGTCCGGAGAGACCGTGTATGCCTTGCAATGCTTAAAGAGGACCACTGGTGTGTATGGCCCCTGGTTTCCTACGGCCTGGTCGATTTGGACGCGGACGACTATGAATACATGGGCGACAAATTCTTCTTCCGGGACAAGGAACGAAGCCGCCGTTTCCTGAAAGAGGAATATCCCTTCCTGAAAGCGGAGAAAAAGCCGGTTGGCTTTGCCCTTTTCCCTCTGGAAAAAGCAAATTTCGTCCCGGATCTGGTGACAATCTACTGCAATCCCGCGCAGATCCGCTGCCTGCTTATGGGCACCAAGTTCATGACCGGCGAGATGTTTAAGGTGACGCTGGATCCCGTGGATTCCTGCGTGCATTCCTCCATCCCCGTGCTGAACGGGCAGGATTACAACATTACCTTCCCGGATCCCGGCGAATATGAACGCGGGCTTACGGATGAAGACGAGGTAATGTTTACGCTGCGGGGTGACAAACTGGAGGAAGTGGCGGAAGGCGTCGGGATTATCTGCCGCGCCGGCTTCGGCTACAAGCAGCTTTCCATGGAAATGACCAAGAACTTCCCGCGGCCCGAGTTTTACAACAAGATGTTTGAAAAATGGGGCCTGGAAACGGGAGCAAACTGGAGAAAATAAAATACTTCCGCATGACGAAGCGGTATGAAAAAGCAGCCAGCCGGCATTTACCACCGGTTGACTGCTTTTTCCGCAAATGCGAACATGTCTTTGATTTCAAGGACGGTACCGTCGTCCAGCCTTACGCGGCCGTTGAAATGGCCGAACACCTGGTCGCTTTTGTGTCCGGCAATGCCTGCAAAGACCAGGCCGACCGGGCGGTGCAGTACCGGTGTCAGGGTAAGGTCCAGCCTTCCTTCCGCATCCGTGAAATGCCAGGGCGACAGCCAGCCCTCCTTTGCCGGATCGGAATCCAACTTTACCGGGCCGATTTTGTGGCATTTCCCGTCGTAGAAAAGGGCGGTTTCCGTTGCGTGCGATTCGTTTCCGAAGCCCCAGGTCAGTTCAAAGCCGAAGCGTTTTCCGTTTAAATAAGTGCTGCCGTTTGTCCAGTACCAGGAACTGGCGTAGGGCCAGACGCCCCGGGCCCAGTCCACGGCCATGAAAGCCCTGTCGGGATTTAAGGCCAGTACGGTATCCCCGATGCGTACCGTTCCGGTGCAGGCGATGCAGTTGAGCTTCTGGCTGTAAAAGAACTGCGCCGGGTCTTTAAAAGGCGTGAGCACCGTCAGGCTTTCCTGACCGGGAAGACGGTCTCCCCTGATATTGATTTCGAAGCGTTTCCCCTTTGACTTCCCCCTGAAAACCAGGCTGTGGCGGGTTCCTTCGGTTTTAAACCAGGCAGACCGGCCGGCATTCCGGTAATGAAAAAGGAAATCGGCGTCCGCAGCCGGACTTAAAGTATATTTGTCCGGGCCTGAGGGCTCCAGAATCATGTCGGACCAGCTCCTGCCGGTTTTCAGATCCACCACCTCCGCCGTAAGGGCGGCTGCGAAGGAAATATTGAAGAAGTTCAGTTCAATTTTTATCCGTCCGTCGGTGATGAGATAGAAATCCCATTCCTTGATGCGGCGGCGTTTATTCCGTATGACGTACTTGTTGTAAATATACAGATTCCTTTTGCAGTAACCGGGCTTTAATGCCCGGCCTTTTTCGTCCAAAAGGGGCGTTTCGGTGATGATTTCAGTCTGTTTTTTCATAATAATTGCACTCCCGGAAATTTACGGATTATATCCGGTGACCAGGGGATACAGGCCGCTCCTGCCCCAGAAAGTAATCGCGTCCATGGTGCCCAAAGTGCCGGCCAGCACGTCATTGTAGACGATATCAGCCAGGCAGATGAGGCCTATGGTCAGCATCAGGATGAAGAAACGCCTTTCCCCGAGCTTTGCCAGTACCTTCATCTGGATGGGGACGACCACGTAAAGCAGCAGCAGGCCCGCGGCGGCAAAAACCAGGGAAGCGCGCAGGCAGATGAAGCCGTTTACATTGCCGAAATTTAAGATTTCCGTATTGTAGTCCCAGGTTCTCGGAAGGCCTGCAGCGTACATGCCGTAGCCCGCGGCATATTCAAGGGCGGTGCAGATGCCGCCGCTTAACAGGAACACCAGTACGGGCCATTTCGTAAGCTTCCTGCAGACCAGGTAAATGACCAGGCCGCCGAAGCAGTAAATCTCAATCCAGGGGCCGAAGCAGGTGCCCCGGCGGGTCAGCGCACCGTTATTGAAAATGTAGAATATGGTTTCGTAGAGAAATCCGAAAATACCGGAGGAAAAAAGAACGGCAAACAGCATGGCGATGCCCGTTTTCCGGGATAGTTTCATTTGACTGCCTCCTCTGTACTGCTGATAGGTATACTATATCACATTTCCGGAAAAAAAACGGGTAAAATAATGGGGTGAAAACCGGCAATTTAAGCTTCTGTTTGTTATATTTTACAAAAACCGTGCATCACATTTGGGTAGATATACAGAGAGAAAATTGTTATAATTTATAAAAAGTGAATCGCAATACAGAAAAAAGGAGAGAAGATACTATGAAGCTCAGAAGACTGATGGCGGTAATTGTGTCCGTCATTATGCTGCTTTGTGCAGGCGGAGCGGTATCAGCCGCTGAAAAATCGGACCTTATCGGCGAATGGAAGGTTACGGCGGTCAATGATACCGTGACTGCCTACGGCGGAAGCGCAACCGGCAGCTATACGTTTACTGAATCAGAATTCACGTATTCTGAGAATGCCACGGTGTATTCCTGGACATTGGACGGAAATACCATTACGGCGATAAATCCTGACACGGGTGATGCCATACCATGGACATATACCTTAAGCGGCAATACACTGACACTGACGCTTTACGGAATGATGGTATATACCTGCGAAAAGGTGGAGGAAGAAAATCCGCCCGCTGAGGAACCGATCCCGGAACCTTCGCCTGAACCGTCCTATACCGCCCCGGTGGGCGACTGGACCGTAACTTCTGTGGAAGGCGCGGGCAATCCCGAAGGCGGCAGCTACAGCATTACGGAAGACGGACAGTTTACTTATACCGCTGCCGACGGCACTGTGACAAAGTACACCTACAAAGTGACGGCGGAAGGCAAGATGCTTGCCACCAGCGAAGACGGCAGCACGACAGCGGAATGGCTTTTCGAGCAGAACGGCGACAGCCTGACGCTGACGCTTCCGATTCCGGCATACGGAATCAACTGGGTATACCATTGCGAAAAGGCCTCGGAAGAACCCGAACCGACACCGACTCCCGGTCCGGAATATCAGGCCCCGGTGGGCGACTGGACCGTAACTTCAGTGGAAGGCGCAGGCAATCCCGAGGGCGGCAGCTACAGCATTACAGAGGACGGCAGCTTTGATTATACCGCTGCCGACGGAACGGTTACCCACTATACGTACACGGTTCCGGAAGAAGGAAAAATGCTTGCCACCAGTGCGGACGGCAGCAATACGGTGGAATGGCTTTTCGAACAGAACGGCGACAGCCTGACGCTGACGCTTCCGATTCCGGCATACGGAATCAACTGGGTATACCACTGCGAGAAAGCTTCGGAAGAACCGGATCCCGGGACTGAACCGACACCGACTCCCTCGCCTACACCCACACCCACCCCGACACCTACACCGACCCCGGCTCCCGGCGGTTCGACAGGAGGCCTTGTGGGATCCTGGAACGTGGTTTCCGTGGAGGGCGATGGCTGTCCGGAGGGCGGAAGCTATACCATTACAAACTCCTCCTTCACTTATTCCGGCAATCCGACGCCTTACAGTTATTCAACCTCCGGCAACAAACTTTATGCCACAAGCCCGGAAGGAAGCGCCACATGGACGTATTCATTAAGCGGGGACAGCCTGACCCTGATCCTTCCGCTTCCCGATTACGGTATTAACTGGGTGTTCCACTGCGTAAGGACCAGCAATCCCGCGGGCAGCCCCACCGTCAATCCTGCTCCGACCTCCGCTTCCGGCGCACCGGTGATTGAGTCCACGGAAGAGGACGGCGTGAAGGGAACCTGGGATATTATCCAGGTAACCTACAACACCCAGGATGCGGCAGACGTGGCCAACAGCATCGTAGGCTCCCAGTATTACAGCCCCAACGTGGACTATGACTGGACCTCCTATGGCCAGAGCTTTGTATTTACGGATAAGAACTTCCAGTTCTGGGGAAGCGGTTCCATGATCAATGACAGCACCTATGAATGGGTGAAAGAAAACGAACTGCTCCGCGCATCTGCCAACGGCAATACCGCGGACTGGACCGTGAAAATCGAAGGCAACAAGCTTATTCTGGAAAATGCGGGCGTAACCTACGTATGCACCAGGGTAGGTACGGCCGTAAACGGTCCCGGAACGTATGATAATTCCCATGCGGAATACTGGATGGTTCTTCTGGCAGCAGCTGCGGTATGCGCGGCTGCGGCAGGCACGGCATACGCGAAAAGAAGAAGATAAGTTTTAGCCGGGAATAACAGGCCGGCAGGGTTTGATATGTACTCTCTTTACTGGACAACCAGTAGGGAATGTACATATCAGATCCTGCCGGTTTTTTTGCTTTAAGGAACCGCAGGACGGTACCCGGCAGGCTTGACTGTAACCGTAATTGTAATTAATATACAATTATGGAATTGCCCGTAAAAAAGACGGTATTGATTCTTTAAAAGGAGCTTAAAAAGTTGAAGGAAGAAGTGGGAAGAATCAGGAAACGGATAACGGCATGCGCCTTGGCAGTTCTCCTGCTTTTCGGAATGGCCGCGCCTTTGAAGGCGGAAGAGGGAAGTGAAGGAAAGACCACGCTGATGATTTACATGATCGGATCCGATCTGGAATCCAAGATGGGCGCCGCAACCGAAGATTTAAAGGAAATGACGGAAAGCGGTGTGGATGTTGGTTCGGTCAACCTTGTGGTCTGTGCCGGCGGCACCTCAAAATGGCAGGGAGACCTGGGCGATACGGAAAAACTGTCGCTGCTGCATCTGACGGAAAACGGCTTTGAGCAGGACGGTACGATGCCGCTGGCATCCATGGGGGATGCGGAAACCCTGGCTGCTTTCGTTAATGACAGCGTGGAAAAATACCCGGCGGAGCATTATGCCCTGATATTCTGGGACCACGGAAACGGCCCGGTGATGGGCTACGGCAAGGATATCCTGTTCGACAAGGACGCGCTGACGCTGTCCGAGATGCGGGATGCAATGGACAGGACGCCATTTGCAAAAGACCTGAAGCTGGACTGGGTGGGCTTTGACGCCTGCCTGATGGCATCCGCCGAACTGGCCTGTGTCTGGAACGCTTATGCGGATTACCTGGTATCTTCCCAGGAGGTGGAGCCCGGTTTCGGCTGGTATTACGCCTTCCTTAAGGATATGGGCAAGGTTCCCGCTAAGGAACTGACCCGCAGTATTGCCGACAGCTACATGGCATTCACGGAAGAAAAAATCGCTGAAAAGAACAATTACAATCCGGAGGTCACCTTATCCGTCCTGGACCTCTCCCATGCGGAGGAGCTGGAGACGGCAGTTAACGCGCTGTTTAAAACAGCCGCCGCGGATGTTTCCGGAGACTATACCAGGCTGGCGCTTGCCAGGGTAAATACAAGAGGCATCGGCAGGGCGAGTACTGGGTCGGAATATGACCTGGTGGATTTGCAGACTGCTGCGGAACAGCTGTCGGAGGAATACCCGAAGCAGAGCGCGGCCGTCCTGGACGTGCTTAAGGATTTTGTCGTATACAGCGTTTCCAATACGCCACAGTGCTGCGGCGTGAACCTGTATTATCCCTATTACAACAAATCCTATTATAAGAAATCCTGGAACGATACGTACCGGGACTTGGGCATATTCCCGGATTATCTGACCTATTTGGAACGGTATGACAAGGTCTGGCTGGGTACGGACATGCAGGACTATTTCGAAGGCGCCATGGAGCTTTCCGAAGGCGCTTCACCCTCCTCCTATACCCTGCAGCTGACCGAAGAGCAGGCTGCGGTATACGCGAAGAGCAATTATTATATCTTAAGAAGGGAAGCCGAAGACCTGTATTCCATTGTCTACTGCTGCTGGGACGTAACGGAGAAAAAAGGAAAACTGACGGCGGAGTTTGACGGGAATATCCTCTATTTCGAAACGGATTTCGGACATAAAGGCATTCCGTTTACTCTGATGTACGATACCGTGGACGGCGTCACGGATTATAAGGCCATGAATATGCTGCTGACCAGGGGGGATATCAACGGTCACGGCGACGATTCCATGGAAACGGAAATCCGTTTTTCCGTCGACAAGGAGACCGGGGAAATGGAGATCAAGGGAATTTTCCCCGTGGACGAAGAGGATTTCTCCGGCGGCAGACAGGAGCCCGTGGATTTGTCCGAGTGGGATGTCATCCGCTTTTATATGATGACGCCGCACTACCTGTCCCGGGACGAAAGCGGCAGACTGAAATATTACTGGGAGTGGCCGGAGCATGAGTCCATACTTTGGAATGAACTGCCCGTTGCGGACAATCCCACCTTCCGTTTCGAGCCGCTTTATGCAGACGGCTACGAGTATTTCATCATCATCAACGTGATGGACGTGCAGGGCAACCTGTATTCTTCGGAGCTGTTCCCCATTGTGCCGGCAGCCGCGCCTGAAGCCAGACCGCATGCTGAGGCAGAGCATGTTTCCTGGGACGGCGGAAACGAAGTCACCCTGCTGGATGCGGACGGCATTACCGTCGGCATGGCTGCTGCAAAGGATGTTAACAGCGGACAGGATTGTTATTTTCTGACCGGTGAAAACCGCAGCGATTACCCCGTAACCGTCAGTATAGGCGGAAAATACAGCCTGATAAACAGGAAAATCAACGGGGACTGCTATGCAACCCTGTACCTGGATCCCGGGGAAAACAGATGTCAGGTTGTGTCCGGGCTGACAAAAAATCTGATGATTTCCGGGCAGAAGCGTCCGGATACACTGCTTTTCGACTGCAGGATTTACCGCAGGGACAATGACGCAACGCTGTATGACGGGATGTTTGAGGTCGGGCTTTCCGAATCCATTAGTCCGGAGGCCGAATGGGTCAGCGTGCTTTCCGCTTCTGCCGAAGAGCAGGTCCTTCTGTCTGAGGACGGCGTGACGGTAAGTCTTCTGGGGCTTGGAATTCCGAAGGACAGCGGTTATACCGGAAAGGTATCAACCATAGATAATATGACGGCTGCTTTTGCGGTGGAGAATGAAAGCGGCGCGGCAGCGGAAGTGGAAATCAGCGGCCTTATCGTCAACGGCGTTTACGTGGATACGGGCGGGTCGTTCCCGTTCACCCTGCCGGATAAAACCTGCTGGTACGGTCATGAGGAGCAGGGTATCGAGAAAATTATGGCGCTGGGAAGTCTCTACCGGGAAAGCCCCGAACCGGAAGATGAAAGCACATCCTGGTTCCTTTCCGTAGACGAAATGCTGCAGCTGATTGACAAGCAGCCGGAAGGCGGCCTTCCCTGGATCACCTCCATTTCATCACTTTCCGTGGTAGTTTCGATAAACGGTAAATTCTATACCTGCCCGGTGGAACTGTCCGAAAAAGGAGACCAGGAGCCCTTCTCCTTCGAGGGAGAAACAGTTTATCAGGATGACACCGTCGAAATCCGGCTGTACAGTGTGGAAGAAGGAGAAGATTACAGCGGGGAAGAAACCTATACCTGGTATTTCTGGATTATCAGCAAAGCCGGAAGCGGGATGAACCTGTATCTGTATCCCTCCGAAAGCGACCCGTCTGACAGGGATGGCTTCTTTGATTATTACACTTTTTACAATACAGGCCCGGATTCCGCTGTGCTGGCGGAATTCTCAGCCGGCAGGACAGAAGGAACGGAGCATTCGGTTAAGCTGGTGGATTTTATGGACGGCAGCAGCTATGAGACAAAGCCTTTTGTGCTTAAAGCGGAGTGAGGTGGAAGCAGATGAAAAAGAAAGCATTTTTACCATTACTGGTGGCTGGCTGTCTTGCGTTTGCCGCCTGCGGCAATACTGCGGACAATTCCCCCTCTTCCGAAACGGAAGCATCAGCTGTATCAGCCGTATCCGAACTGCCCGGAGACGGAGGACAGAAGGCTTCCATACGGGAAGAACAAAAAGGCGTCTGGCTCCTGACAGAACACGACGGCATCACTGTGGAATGGCTGGAATTTCCGGATCCGGATACCTTCGGGGAAATAAGCTTCCTGCGCTTCCGGTCACCGGTAACGGAAAACCGTACAGTTTCGGTTTCAGACATCATCATTAACGGCCGGTACACGACAGGGGACGAATTTGTCTACTGGGAAGATGAAGGGCAGATGCTCCAGCAGGTGAATCTGAGCTTTATCAATGCTTACGGCGGGCTGAACGAAGGAGAGGAACGGCATATCAGCTGCCATATCGCGGAGTCGCAGTGGGACGATGAGTGGACATCAAAGGAAATACTGTGGGAGACGGACTGTGAAGCGGTGATTCCCGCAGGCTTTTCGCAGGAAGTGATGCTTACCGGCGAAAAGGGCGTGCAGGCTCTGGAACAGGTCCTGCTGGATAAAGAGGGATTACGTTTAACGCTTACCGGCCTGGGCACGCTTCCGGACGGATACTGGAAGGATTACCTGTACTGTTTCCTGAAGCTGGAGAACAATACGGACAGGACAGTCCCCTTGCAGGCCAACGGCATTTCCTTAAACGGCGCGTTTTTCGGCAATTACGGCAGTTTATATCATGTTGAACCCGGCTGTGAATGCTATGTGGACTTCTATATTACCGCTTCGGCTCTGGAGGAAAGCGGTATTGAGCAGGTGGGAGACGTATCCCTGCTTCTCCTGACGGACGAAAAGGAGAACAGCGGCTTTATCAATTCGGCAGGCGGAAGCTGGTACCCGGTGGAGCTTTCCGTAAAAAGCCAGGCGTCCGAAGCGCCTGAAATCGAAAGGCTGCTGTTTGAAAACGAGTATGTGCAGGTGGGCTTTACCGGAACGGGCGAAAGGGAAGGCCTGGATGGAGATATGTATTACGACTGGTATCTGCTGGTGAAAAACATCAGCGACACCAATGTGGAGCTGAGAAGGGCTTCCTCGGAGGACGATTCCCCCTTCTGGTG
The DNA here is from genome assembly GCA_017433825.1 of Eubacterium sp. Taxonomy (GTDB): domain Bacteria; phylum Bacillota; class Clostridia; order Lachnospirales; family Lachnospiraceae; genus Alectryocaccobium. Next base: position 18,603 of record JAFRGL010000017.1, read on the forward strand.
GGTTTCGCAGGGAGAAATCGGCGCGGGAAACTGGCGCTATGTAACGGTTAATTACCGGGGAACAAACGGAGAGCCGCGGCCTGTCATCGAAGCCTCATTCCGCGGTGTTACCCCGGGCGGCGGCGGCATATTGTTCGAAGGAACGGAACCGGTAATACTGCCCGATGAATGAACGGCAGAGAAAGGAAGGTAAGCAGATGAACGGATTGAATCCTGACGGCAGGATACCGCTGGCGGTGGGCATTACCGGCCACAGGCAGATTCGTCCGGAGGACCGGCAGAAAATCTGTTCTTCCGTGAAAGCCGAGCTGGCAAAACTGAAAAGCGCTTATCCTTCCACCCCCGTAATCATGCTGAACAGCCTGGCGGAGGGCGGGGATCTTCTGTGCGCCGAAGCTGCAGAAGAACTGGACATCCCCCTTTACGCCGTCCTGCCCATGGATATAAAGGAGTATGAGGAGGATTATTCGCCGGAAGGGCTTGAAGAATTCCGGCGGCAGCTGGGACGGGCAGCGGAATGTTTTGTCACGCCGTATACGGAAACCCCACAGGAAACAGTTTCCCGGAATTTCCTCTACCGGCAGGCCGGCATCTATGTGGCGGCCCACAGCCATGTGCTGATTGCCCTGTGGGACGGCGGACCGGGCACACCGGCTGCCTGCGGAACCGCGGAAGCGGTGGATTTTGCCCTGCAGGGCGCTTACAGGCCGCAGAAAGGCATTTCTTACCGCAGCGGTGACAATACCCGGGTTATCCATATCTTTACCCCCAGGAACGGTCATGATGAAAAAGAAGCCGGTACCGTGGAATATCTTGGGAACCGGACGGATGCGGAGGATATCCTGGCAAAGACGGAGGAGTACAATGCACTTGCCCTCTCCGTGCCCGGCAGTACGGAAAGCCTCCTGCCGGAACCGCAGCCGGAAGCTTCCCTGCCTGCGAAGCTGGACCGGGTCTATCAGGCCGCGGATGCCTTAAGCATGGCCTTTTCAAAGACCTACAGAAAGGTCCTTTCCCTGCTTGCGGCGGCAAGTACGGTGCTGACCCTGGCCTTCCTTCTGTATGACGAGGCGGAAATCCACTGGATGGTGCTGGTCTGCGGAGTCATGCTTTTTACCGCGTTTTTCTGCAGGCGCTACGCGGTGCGTTCCGCCTGCCACAGACGGTATATCGAATACCGGGCCCTGGCGGAATGCATCCGGGTGCAGGCGTTCCTCCGTTATGCGGGGAGCAGCCTGGAAGCGGCGTCACTGCTTTCCTGGACGCAGCAGCTGGAAACGGCCTGGATTCTGGATGCCTTATGCAGCCTTGATACCGGCAAAGCGCTGCAGGAGAAAAGGGATATCCGGGAAAGCTGGGTGAATGCCCAGGGCAGTTATCATAAAAATGCGGCGCTGAAGACCGGCCGGAACCTGAAAAGCAGCGACCGGATTGTCAGTACGGCGCTGGCGTTGAGCATCTGCCTGTATTTCGTGGTGCTGATTTTCGAGCTGGTTTCCGGCGGGCTTTTCAATAAGATATTCCTTCCTGCGGGGAACATGGACCTGGTGCGGGTGGTTTTGAAGCTGCTTCTGGGAACAATATCCGCAGGCACCCTGTTTATCGCCAATTATTACGGGAAGCAGTCGCTTTCCCGGCAAAAGTCCGACCATGAGAAAATGGCCCGCTTCTATGACAAAATGGCTTCGCTGCTTGCCGTTTACGGCCAGAGTGATGAGCTGCTGGAGATTATTGCCAGGGAGGAACTGACGGAAAACGGAAACTGGGTTTCCTACCAGCGGGACAATACACCGGACTTCAGTCTGTAGATGACTGTTGACTTGCCGGATGGAAGTATACTACAATATTTTTAAAGCCGACAGGCTGTGAACAAACCCTGTATTTATAAAAGGAGAAGATTATGGGTAAGGTAAACCGCAAATTTTACGGACTGAGTCAGTACAAGGTCCCCTACTGTTACGAGCTGGCAGGAAAAAGCTTCCGTCTTGTCATGGATGACGGAAGGGTTTTCGGCCTCGGTTTTCTGGATGAGAAAAATGTGCAGTGGAATGAAAATTCAAATCCCCCCAGGATTGACGGCTATCAGTGCCTGAAGGGAGACGACACCACGTATCTTGTTCATGTACGGCTGCCGGAGGAAGACGGCCGGTTTGCATACAACTGGATACTGGATCTGGAACAGCGCCTGGTAACGCTGGATGTTATGGAATGGCATTACGAGAAGGATTTTGACCGTCTCGTCCGCAATACGCCTTACTTCGGCGCCATTGACATGCCCGGCCTCCCGCTTCCGGAAATCCGTCACCACCTGACAAAGCGTATGAACGGTGTGCACATCTTCTGGCATTACAATCCCGGCCATGTCCTGCAGCACATTTACCATTCGCCGCACGCGATCCGCGCAAGCACCGGCGACGGCAAGACGATGGTGGAAACGCAGAAGGAAAGGATGAAATATCTGCTGGCAAGCCCGAATCCGGAAGACCGGGCGGAAGCGGAGCGTTCCATTGAGGAGTTCCGGCAGCGGATGACGTATTATCCGATGTTCGAGGAGCCCTGCTACCATGTGTGGATCAAGGACAATATGAACCTGTTCTGCTTCGTGGAAGAGATTATGTGCCGGCGTTCGCCGAATCATGACCAGGGCGGCGGCGGAATCCTGCTGCTCCAGGATATCGAAAGGCTTCTGGAGGTAGGCGTTGCTTTCAATGTCAATGAGAACTACATGGTTTCGGCTTACGGTGACAGCAATGAGGATTTCGATCCTTTCGATACGGCCCCGTCGCCTTTCGAAGAGGAGTGGAAGAATATTACCAGCATGCCCAGCCTGAACTGGGAGATTCCGGAGGAATAAATAAAAAAGTAAAAATAAAAAAAGAGACTGCCGTTTTAGTGTACAATTCTGCAAAGTCTGTATATTTCTTCCGGGGACCGTTCGCACTAAGGTCTCACCTGCCGGCTCGGTCCGCGCTAAGCGAGTGCCACTGGCACTCAGCGCCCTCGCGCAGCGGAACTAAACTCTTGCTCACATTTGTTCGCAATCGTTAAGGTCCGGCGCTGTGGACGTCCCCTTCAGATAATATACAGACTTATGCAGGAAAGTGATTATTACGGCAGTCTCTTTTTTCAGTTAAGGTGCTCAAGAATAAAGGCGAGCATGGTTTCCATGGCGAAATCGTCGTCTTCTCCCTGGAAGACGTGGCCGGCGCCTTCGACGGGGACAAGCTGCGCGTCGGGAAAATACTGCGCTGCCCGGATGGAGTAAAAGTACGGCGCGATGCGGTCTGCCGTACCGTGGATGATCAGTACGGGCCCCGGGTATGCGGACATACAGCTGTGGATGTCCACGGAAAGCGCATCCTCGATATACATCCGGCTGACGGTATTCCCCAGCATTTCCACACTTTCCGGCAGTTCGCCGTTTTCATCCGGCAGGGTTTTCAGGTAATCCTGGATGCCGTATCCCGGATAAAGAGAAATCAGGCCTTTCACATCGTCAGGCCGTTTGGCTGCTGTCATGGTGGCGATGAAGCCGCCATGGCTGGAGCCGATAAGGAAGATATTTTCTACGTCAATTTCCGGCCGGGCGGAAAGACCGTCCAAAACCGCTTCCAGGTCCTTTTCTTCCGTCAGAACGCTCATTTCCATCATGCTTCCCCCGCTGGCGCTTGACGGTCCGCCTCCCACAAAATCAAAGGCGCAGGCGGCTATGCCGTTTTCCTGGAAGAAACGTCCGTACTGCAGAAGATACTGCATGTTTCCGCCGAAGCCGTGGCAGATGATGACTGCCGGGAAAGGACCTTCGCCCTCGGGCAGGTACAGCCTGCCGGAAATGGTTTCTTCATCCCTGTCAAATGTGATTTCCAAAGTCCGTTTCTGCGTATTTTCCTTATTTTCCTCTTCCTGCGGGCTGCAGGCGCCGATCAGGCAGACGGCCAGGAGGAGAAGCACGGAAAAACAGATGATTTTTATGCTTTTTCTGAGTGTTTTCATGGATTTTAGTGCCTCTTTTCTGCTGAAAGTATAGCAGATATCAGTGCGTTTATGCTATAATAAACTTCCGGGAATTGTCCGTCTGCCGTAAACGTACGGACTGCCCGGAGCAAAGGAGAGTAAAAATGCATTACGAGCTACCGCTGCTGTATAATCCCTGCGCGATGTGCGTGGGAAAATCCCACTGCGAGGAGTGTTCCGCGCGGATTGCGGAAGCTATATCAGGGCCGCACCTTGCGGAAAATGTCGAGGCGGACACCAGGGAAAAATATATCCGTTTCGATGCGGACCCGGAAAACCTGGCGGACATCGAAGACGCGCTGGAAGGCGCCGGCGCAATGGTCTGACGGGACGGCTGACAAAAGAGAATAATCAGCAGATTATAAGGATGCTTTTTGATATAACCAGAAAGAACGGAGATATGTAAGATGATCAGTGAAAGAGTACAGAAGAATAACCCGCCGCTGGCCGTGGAGCCTTACGACAAGACCTGGGGAACAGGCGTATCAGGCCTGGACGAGAATATTTCGCCCTTCCCGCGGGTAAACCGGCTGCTGGAGAGAACCAAAAGCACGACCGTAAGCACCGTGGATACCCAACGGGCCAAACTCATGACCGAGGCGTTTCAGAAGTACGCGGCCCAGCCGCAGGTGAAAAAAATCGCCCTGGCGATAAACCACGTGGTGAAAAACGTGGATATACACATCGATGAGGATGACCTGATCGCCGGCGAAATCGCCGCGCCTTACTGGGCGGCTCCCCTGTACCCGGAATTCTCCATCCAGTGGCTGAAGGAAGAGATCGATCTGGCGGAAGCCGGCGAGCTTCCGGAATTCCACGAACGACACAATGACAAGTATTATGTATCAAAGGAGAACCGCGAAGACATCCGAAAGCTTGCGGCCTGGTGGGACGGGAAATCCCAGGACCAGCTGATCAAGGCAGAGCTTTCCGATGAGGAGAAAAAAGGCAGCAGCATCTGCTACATGAACGATCTGTATACCTACAACGGCATCGGCCATGTGTGCATGGACTATGCGGGCCTGATTGAGAACGGTTTCGGCGCCTACAAAAAGAAAGTGCAGGCGAAGCTGGATGCCTTCCGCTACGGCCATGACGACGATACGAAGCGGATTTTCTGGGAAGCCCAGCTGATTGCCCTGGATACCTCCTCCACTTATTTCCGCCGTTACGGCGAGCTGGCGGCGAAGATGGCGGAAGAGTGCACCGATGAAGTGCGCAAGGCCGAGCTTCTGCGTATTTCCTCCAACTGCCTGAACGTGTCCGAAAACCCGCCGAAGGATTTCTGGGAAGCCATTCAGCTGTGGCAGGGCGCCACCAACCTGATCCTCATCGAATCCAACGGCCATTCCGTAACCTACGGCCGCTTTGACCAGTTCATGGGGCCCTTCTATAAAAACGACATCGCAAACGGCACCTTAACCAGGGAGCAGATGCAGGAGCTTATCGAGCTGTCCTTCATCAAGATGGACACCTTGCGGAAAATCCGCAACTACCCGGAAACCGCCATTGCTTCCGGCATCGGCTGGGGCGGCACGGCCCTGAACGTGGGCGGTGTGGACGCGGACGGAAACGACGCGGTCAATGACGTCTCCTTCATGGTGCTGGATGCCCATGCCCACACCCGCATTACCAATCCCTGGATGGGCGTCAAGCTCTCCGAGAAGAATCCGAAGGAATTCTGGATCAAGACCTTCAACGTCTGCCGTATCGGCACCGGCGAGCCGAAGGTTTACAATGACGACATGTATTACGAAAGCCTGGTCAATTACGGTATTCCGGTGGAAATGGCCAGGGGCTGGGTCGGCGTAGGCTGCGTGGAGCCCGAGGTTCCCGGCTATACCTACGGCTGGCACGACGCGGATTATTACAACGGCACCAAGGTTTTCGAGCTGGCCATCAACGACGGCAAACTGGCGGACGGCACCCAGCTGGGGCCGCAGACCGGTTTCTTAAAGGATATGAAGAGCTTTGACGACGTAAAGGCTGCCTTCGAAACCCAGATGGAATACTGGACAGACCGGATGATTTCCACTATCAATACCATGGACCGGGTACATCAGCGCAACCATCCGCTGCCGTATCTGTCCCTGTTCATCAATGACTGCACGGAAGCGGGCGTTGATGTCTCCGCCGGCGGCGCGCGGTTTAATTTCACCGGTCCGCAGCTGGTGGGCCTGGGTACCGTTGCCGACTGCATGTGCGCCTTAAAGCAGCTGATTTTCGAGGAAAGGCTTTTTACGCCTGAGGAAATGCAGCAGGCGCTGGCAGACAACTGGGAAGGACACGACCTCCTGCATGCCTACGTCAACAGCGACAAGGTGCATCATTACGGAAATGACGATGACTACGCGGATGAAATCGCGAAATATGTGCTGGAAACCTACTGCAGGATGATTGAGCACCGGCCGAATGCCAGGGGCGGTGAGTTCAGACCCGGCGTGTACTCCACCTCCATCAACGTGCCCTGCGGCTATCCCGTAGGAGCTACACCAGACGGAAGATGTGCGGGCGAGCCGGTTTCCGACTGCTTAGGTCCCTGCCATCCCCAGGGGATTTCCCACGATGTGAGAGGGCCTCTGGCCATCGCCAACTCCCTTTCCAAGCTGAACCAGTCCCGGATTGCCAACGGCGTCATCCTGAACTGGAAATTTACCCCGGAAACCGTTGCGGGCGAAGCGGGCCTTCAAAACTTCATGAACCTGTTCCACGGCTATTTCGCAAAAGGCGGCCTGCAGAGCCAGTTCAATGTGGTAAGCCGGGACGTGCTGGAAAGCGCCAAGGCAAAACCGAAGGATTACCGGGACCTGATGGTCCGGGTGGCCGGCTATTCTGCCTACTTTACCGAACTGTCCCCGGACCTGCAGAACGATCTTATCGGCAGGACGGAACTTAGCTTCTGATTATCCATGGAAGGGGCCCGGGCAAAGCCAGGGAAGGAGTCCGTGGATGCCTTAGCGGCGAGCGTATTCAAAGAAAGTGCGGAGCATTTTCTGCCAATTATCCATGGAAGGAAAATTATGTCAACTACCGGTATTGTGTTCAATATCCAGCATATGACCGTACACGACGGTCCGGGCATCCGGACCGAAGTGTTTTTAAAAGGCTGCCCGATGCACTGCAGGTGGTGCAGCAACCCGGAGAGCATCGATCCCAAAAGGGAGCTGGGCATTTACCCCTCCAAATGTATCGGGAAGGACAAATGCGGCCTGTGCCTGAAGGCCTGCCCGAAGGGCGGTTCTCCGCTTGTTTTCACGGAAGACGGCATTGTCATCGGTTCGAATGAGCAGTGCTTAAGGTGCATGTCCTGCGCGAATGCCTGCCTGACCCACGCCATCAAAGCCTGGGGCGACGTGATGACCGTGGAGCAGGTCATGAAGGAAATCCTGGACGACCGGATCTATTACGAGAGTTCCGGCGGCGGCATGACCTTAAACGGCGGCGAAGTGACGGTGCAGTGGGAATTTGCCCTGGAGCTTTTAAAAGCCTGTAAGGCAGAAGGCATCAGCACCTGCGTGGAAAGCGCGCTTTTATGCAAACCGGAGATTCTGGAAAAGTTTGTGCCCTTAACGGATATTTTCTACGCGGATATCAAAAACATGGATTCCGAAGCCCATGCATACTGGTCCGGCGCGGGAAATGAACAGATTCTGGAGAATATCCGGTATTTAAGCGGCACGGGCATTCCCTATGTTTTACGCATCCCGGTGGTGCCGCAGGTCAACAATACGGAGGAAAATATCCGAAAGACTGCGGAATTTATACTTACACTGCAAACGCTTCCGGTGCAGATCCAACTGCTTCCCTACAAAAAGATGGGTACGGAAAAATACGCTTCCTTAGGCCGGCCGTACCCCATGGGCGAGGATTACATGATGCTACCCAGGGCGGAATGGGAGGCCAATCTTAAAGAGCTTGCCGATATCATGCGCGGGTACGGACTGCCCGCGGTGGAAGGTTCGAATCATATTGTGAACTATAAAACAAGAATGTGTTGAAGAATTGCGGGAGTTTCGAAGAAACGGAGCAATCCGTGTTTTATAACAGACAACATAATAAAAAGGAGACTGAAGCGAATGAAAGCGACGATTTTTGCGGACAGACGATTTCCCATCGGGGAGATTGACAAAAGGCTGTACGGATCATTTGTAGAGCATCTGGGCAGGGCTGTTTACGGCGGCGTGTATGAGCCCGGCCATCCGACAGCGGACGAAGACGGTTTCCGCACCGACGTGCTGGAAATGGTCAGGGCATTAAATGTACCTGTTATCCGTTACCCCGGCGGCAACTTCGTCTCCGGATACAACTGGGAAGACGGTACCGGGAAGAAGGAAGACCGGCCGGTAAGGCTGGACCTGGCCTGGTATTCCCTGGAATCCAACCAGGTGGGTGTGGGCGAGTTTCAGAAATGGACGAAGAAGGCCGGCTCCGACCTGATGATGGCGGTAAACTTGGGCACCAGGGGGGTGGAAGACGCGAAAAACCTGGTGGAATACTGCAATTTCCCCGGCGGTACAAAATACAGTGAAAAACGGAAATCCGACGGCTATGAGAAGCCCTTCGGCATCAAATACTGGTGTCTGGGCAACGAAATGGACGGTCCCTGGCAGATAGGCGCGAAGACGGCGGAGGAATACGGCCGCCTGGCCGCGGAAACCGCCAAGGTCATGAAGATGGTCGACCCGGATATTGAACTGGTGGCCTGCGGAAGCTCCAATTCCGGCATGCCCACCTTCGGCAGCTGGGAGGAGAAGGTGCTGGAGCACACCTATCCTTACGTGGATTACCTTTCCCTGCACAGTTATTACGGCAATGCCGCGGAAAACACGGCGGAATTCCTGGCCTGTTCGAAGGATATGGATGAGTTCATCAAAACGGTGGAAGCCATCTGCGATTTCGTCGGGCAGAAGCTGCATTCCGACAAAAAGATGAAGCTTTCCTTCGATGAGTGGAATGTATGGTTCCACTCCAATGAACAGGATAAAAAGCAGGAGAAATGGACGTTTGCGCCGCCGCTTCTGGAGGATATTTACACCTTCGAGGACGCGCTGGCCGTGGGCTGCCTTCTGATTACCCTCTTAAAGCATGCGGACCGGGTAAAGATGGCCTGCCTTGCGCAGCTGGTCAATGTTATTGCACCGATTATGACGGAGACAGGCGGCAGATGCTGGGCCCAGACCATTTATTATCCCTTCATGCATGCCTCCGGGTATGCCCGCGGAACGGCATTGCGGACAAATGTGGACTGCGGCACCTACGATGCCGGCCGTTACGGACAGATGCCTTACGTGGAAAGCGTCGTGACAGCCGATGAAGAAAAACGCGAGATTACGGTGCTGGCGGTTAACCGTTCCCTGAGCGAGGACATAGAGGCGGATATCGACCTTTCCGGCTTCGGAAAACCGGTGCTCATCCGGCATCTGGTGCTGGAAAACGACGATCTGAAGGCGGTCAATACGGCGGATGCGCCGGAAACCGTGGTGCCTTCCGAAAAAGACACCGAAGGTCCGGTTGTATTTGGAAAGCACAGCTGGAACGTGCTGGTATACAGCTATTAAAGCTGCCCCGGGGCGGTTTGCGTTAATTCTCGAAAACCTGGAACCGCACAAACTGGGGCAGGTTCTCGGTCCGGCTTTCGATGGACCGGGTTTCTCTAAGCCATCCGCACTGGCGGAAGGCGGAAAGGGAGGACGGCGTGGGGTATAAAAGCAGTACCTTTACCTTCCGGGGAGTGCGCCTTACGCTCTCATGCAGCGCCTCAAGCCATTCAGTATAAGTATTCTGGTCGTAGAAGCTGTTGAAGAGATAACAGATACGGATGTCGTCCGGCACGCCTGCCGTGACGGCATTTTCATTTCTGATTTCCAGATGTCCGGCATAGTCCGGCACTTTCGTCCGGAAAGCGGCGGCATTTTTTTTGGCCACCGCAAAAATATCCGCATCCAGTTCCTGGCCTTCCAGGTATGAAAATCCTTTGGAAGCCAGATAGAACAGGAAAATCCCGGTGCCGCAGCCCACGTCCAGGATATGGTCACCGGGTTTTATTTCCCCCGAGGCCAGCAGAGCGTCCAGCATCAGCACGTTGACGCCGCCGTAGAAATTGTATCTGGTCACCTTGCGTTCCTGCCGGGGCAGGTCGGTCAGGCCATACCGTTCCAGAAACTTACGGTTTTCCTTATTGTTTTCCTTTTCCTTAACCGCCCAGGCCCAGTCCTCCAGAAATGAGGCAAACCGGAAACGGAATGATGACATGGCTTCCTCCTTTGCGGAAAACCGCGCGGCATATTTTCAGACCGGCGCGTCCGCCAGAACTTTTTTCAGCGTATCCAGGTCTTCGTCAGACGTGGACCAGCAGGCGGCAAAACGTACCACCGTATGGCTTTCGTCGTATTTCTCCCAGAATTCAGGCAGGATGTCTTGTTCTTTCAGATAGGAGAGACATTCGTCTTTTATTACCACAAACTGCTGGTTGGTGGGGGAATCAATGAAGTACGGCAGGCCTGCGCCGGAGAGAATCTCCCGCAGTTTTTCCGTGGCTGCCATGCCGTTCCTTCCTATTTCCGAATACAGCCCGTCCGTAAACAGCGTATCGAACTGGATACCCAGAAGCCTTCCCTTGGCAAGCAATGCGCCGCGTTTTTTCATGGCGTTCATGAAATGAGGCGGTTTGTTGCCTTTCGTAAATACCACGGCCTCGCCGATAAGCGCGCCGCATTTGGTGCCGCCGATGTAAAAGACGTCAGTCAGACGGGCAACATCCTCCAGCGTCACGTCTGTTCCGCGGCCGGCCAGCCCGTATGCCAGGCGGGCACCGTCCAGATACAGCGGAATCTGATATCTGCCGCAGACCTCCGAGAGTGCTTCAAGTTCGGCTTTCGTATACAGGGTGCCGTATTCCGTGGGGTGGGAGATATAGACCATGCCCGGGAAGACCATATGCTCGTGGGCGGCGTCATTGTAGAAAACGGAAATATAGCTGTCCAGCTCTTCTGCGTACATTTTGCCCTCGTGGCCGGGTACGGTTAAGACCTTGTGGCCGGTATATTCAATGGCGCCGGCTTCATGGACGGCCACATGGCCGGTCTGGGCCGCAACCACACCCTCGTAATCCTTCAGCATGGAGGCGATGACCACCGCGTTGGTCTGGGTGCCGCCGGCGATAAAGGCAACGTCCCCTTCATCCCCAAGGCCGCAGGCAGCGAGAATTTTCGCACAGGCGCTGTCGCAGAAGGCATCTGTGCCGTAGCCGGGGGCATAGGTGAGGTTGGTTTCTTCCAGTCTTTTCAGGATGGCCGGATGGGCGCCGGTCAGGTAATCGTTTTCAAATGAAATCAAGGCCGTATTTCCTCCTTTTTCATGATACAAATATTCCCTGCCGGGCGCGCTTTATCCAGGGCAGAAATCCCGCAGGGAAACAGGCTGAAAAAACTTTTTAAAAAAGTTGTTGACAGAGAGAAACGCTTGCGATATGCTAAACAATGCACTATTGTGGCGTCACAGGCTCATTTTACCCTTTTTCAGGTATTTTTACTTGTAATAATGCCGAAAATCTGTTGAAAATGAACCTGCCTCATAGTTCAATATTATACGCACAAGGGGTGAAACGTCAATGGAGAAAAACAGAATACGCCCGGTTTCAACCGGGAAAGGTATGCGGATGAGCTACCAGCGACAGAAAGAAGTTCTCGAGATGCCCAACCTGATAGAGGTACAGAAGGACTCCTATAACTGGTTCCTTCACGAAGGACTCAGAGAAGTATTTGATGATATTTCACCGATTGAAGACTACGGCGGAAAGCTCAGCCTGGAATTCGGCGATTTCAGACTGTGTGAAGACGACGTAAAGTATTCCATAGATGAATGCAAGCAGCGCGACGCCACATTTGCGGCACCCTTAAGGGTGAAAGTGCGCCTGTTCAACCGCGAAACCGAAGAGATCACCGAGCATGAGATTTTCCTCGGCGATCTTCCTTTGATGACCGCGACCGGCACCTTCGTCATTAACGGCGCGGAGCGTGTCATCGTATCCCAGCTGGTCCGTTCCCCCGGCATTTATTATGCCGTTACCCACGACAAGCTGGGCAAGAAGCTGTATTCCTGCACCGTGATCCCCAACAGAGGCGCATGGCTGGAGTATGAAACCGATTCCAATGACGTTTTCTACGTACGTGTGGACAGAACCCGTAAGGTGCCCATCACGGTGCTTATCCGTACCTTAGGCGTCGGCTCCAACGAGGAGATCCGGGAGCTGTTCGGCGACGAGGCGAAGATCGAAGCCACCCTGGCAAAGGACGTGGCCACCAACTACCAGGAAGGCCTTCTTGAACTGTACAAGAAGATCCGTCCCGGCGAGCCGCTGGCAGTGGAAAGCGCCGAGAGCCTGATCACCTCCATGTTCTTCGATCCCAGGAGATATGATCTGGCCAAGGTCGGCAGATATAAATTCAACAAGAAGCTGGCATTCCGCAACAGGATTGCCGGCCATGTCCTGGCTGAGGACGTGGTCAACGAGGAGACCGGTGAAATTATCGCCGAGGCCGGTACCCTGGTGACCAAGGAACTGGCCGACGACATCCAGTATGCAGCTGTCCGCAGCGTTACCGTCAATGCGGACGAGAAGGCTGTGAAGGTTATTTCCAATATGATGGTGGATATTACCCGCTTCGTGGACGTGGACCCTGCGGAAGTAAGGGCTACGGAAGAGGTGTATTATCCCGTCCTGAAGGAAATCCTGGATTCCGCCTCCGACGACCGCGAAGAACTGATCCAGACCCTGAAGAACCGGATGCATGAGCTGATCCCGAAGCACATCACCAAGGACGACATCATTGCTTCCATTAACTATAATATCCATCTCGAGCACGGCATCGGCAACGACGACGATATCGACCATCTGGGCAACCGCCGTATCCGCTGCGTGGGCGAGCTCCTGCAGAACCAGTACCGCATCGGCCTGTCCAGGCTTGAAAGAGTGGTGCGTGAGCGTATGACCACCCAGGACTCCGACCTGATTACGCCCCAGTCCCTCATCAACATCAAGCCGGTAACCGCGGCGGTTAAGGAGTTCTTCGGATCCTCCCAGCTGTCCCAGTTCATGGACCAGAACAACCCCTTAGGCGAACTGACCCACAAGCGCCGTCTGTCAGCCCTCGGCCCCGGCGGCCTTTCCAGGGACCGTGCCGGTTTCGAAGTCCGTGACGTGCATTATTCCCATTACGGAAGAATGTGCCCGATTGAGACCCCTGAAGGCCCCAACATCGGTCTGATTAACTCCCTGGCCAGCTATGCCCGGATTAACCAGTACGGCTTTATTGAGGCCCCCTACCGCAAGATTGACAAGTCCGACCCGGAAAATCCCAGGGTTACGGACGAGGTTGTATATATGACCGCCGACGAAGAGGACAACTACCATGTGGCCCAGGCAAATGAGCCCCTGGACGAGGAAGGCCACTTCGTCAGAAGAAATGTTTCCGGACGTTACAGGGATGAGACCCAGGAATACGAGCGCCACATGTTCGATTACATGGACGTATCCCCGAAGATGGTATTCTCCGTGGCTACCGCGCTGATTCCTTTCCTGCAGAACGACGATGCGAACCGTGCCCTGATGGGCTCCAACATGCAGCGTCAGGCCGTACCGCTTCTGTTCACCGAGGCCCCGGTTGTGGGTACCGGTATGGAAAGCAAGGCGGCCATCGACTCCGGCGTCTGCGTCGTGGCGGAGAAATCCGGCACTGTCACCTATGTTTCCTCCGAGGAAATCCGGGTGAACAATGACGACGGAACCAAACAGACCTACAAGCTGACCAAGTTCATGCGTTCGAACCAGTCCAACAGCTACAACCAGAGGCCCATCGTGGACAAGGACGAGCACATCGAAGCCGGCATGGTGATTGCCGACGGCCCCTCCACCTCCGGCGGCGAGCTGGCCCTGGGCAAGAACCCGCTTATCGGCTTCATGACCTGGGAAGGCTACAACTACGAGGACGCCGTTCTGTTAAGCGAGCGTCTGGTGAAGGACGATGTCTACACCTCCGTCCACATCGAGGAATACGAGGCGGAAGCCAGGGATACCAAGCTGGGACCGGAAGACATCACCAAGGACGTACCCGGCGTCGGCGACGACGCGTTAAAGGATCTGGATGAGAGAGGCATTATCCGCATCGGCGCGGAAGTACGTGCCGGCGATATCCTGGTAGGCAAGGTTACCCCCAAGGGCGAAACCGAGCTGACTGCGGAGGAAAGACTGCTCCGCGCCATTTTCGGCGAAAAGGCCAGGGAAGTAAGGGATACCTCCTTAAAGGTGCCGCACGGCGAATACGGCATTGTCGTGGATGCAAAGGTATTTACCAGGGCAAACGGCGACGAGCTTTCCCCGGGCGTCAACCAGTCCGTACGTATTTACATTGCGCAGAAGCGTAAGATTTCCGTAGGCGACAAGATGGCCGGCCGTCACGGCAACAAGGGTGTAGTTTCCCGTATTCTTCCGGTGGAAGACATGCCCTTCCTGCCCAACGGACGTCCGCTGGACATCGTGCTGAACCCCCTGGGCGTTCCCTCACGTATGAACATCGGCCAGGTCCTGGAAATCCACTTAAGCCTTGCGGCCAAGGCCCTGGGCTTTGACATCGCCACCCCCGTCTTCGACGGCGCGAACGAGATTGATATCCAGGATACCTTAAGGCTGGCAAACGACTACGTTAACCTTTCCTGGGAGGAATTCACCGAGAAGCATAAGGCCGAACTCCTTCCCGAGGTATATGATTATCTGGATAAGAACAAAGAACACCGTGCACTGTGGAAAGGCGTTCCCATCAGCGAGGACGGCAAGGTCCTCTTAAGAGACGGACGTACCGGTGAGTTTTTCGACAGCCCCACCACCATCGGCCACATGCACTACCTGAAGCTCCACCACCTGGTAGACGACAAGATCCATGCCCGTTCTACCGGCCCCTACTCCCTGGTTACCCAGCAGCCCCTGGGCGGCAAGGCCCAGTTCGGCGGCCAGCGTTTCGGTGAGATGGAGGTTTGGGCCCTGGAGGCCTACGGCGCTTCCTATACCCTGCAGGAAATCCTGACCGTGAAGTCGGATGACGTTGTGGGACGTGTGAAGACCTACGAAGCCATCATCAAGGGCCAGAACATCCCTGCGGCAGGTATCCCCGAATCCTTCAAGGTACTGATCAAGGAACTCCAGTCCCTGGGCCTTGATGTCAGAGTCCTGAAGGATGACAATACCGAAGTGGAGATCATGGAGAGCGTGGATTACGGCGACACGAGCCTTCGCTCCGTGATTGAAGGCGACGAGCGCTACAACAGGCAGGAGGAGAATTCCTTCGGCTACTACGGCTACGGCACCCAGGAATTCTCCGGTGAGGAACTGGTTGACGTGGAGGAAGAGCCCTCATCTGAAGGAGAGGACGTTTTCGACGAAATGTTCGAAGACGACTACATCGACGACTGACAAAAGAAAAGGGAGAGACAGGATCTTCCTCAAGCAGAGTTTTTATCTGAACTGTGACATGGATTTGAAAGGGGTAATCAAATGCCGGAATATACAAATAATACAGTAACCTATGAACCCTTGACCTTTGACGCCATCCGTATCGGACTTGCTTCTCCGGAGAAAATCCGCCAGTGGTCCCACGGTGAGGTGAAAAAACCCGAGACCATCAACTACAGAACCTTAAAGCCGGAGAAAGACGGCCTGTTCTGCGAGCGTATTTTCGGACCGTCAAAGGACTGGGAATGTCATTGCGGTAAATATAAAAAGATTCGTTACAAGGGTGTGATCTGCGACCGCTGCGGCGTTGAGGTCACCAAAGCCTCTGTCAGAAGAGAGCGTATGGGCCACATCGAACTGGCCGCCCCTGTATCCCATATCTGGTATTTCAAGGGAATCCCGTCCCGGATGGGCCTGATGCTGGATCTTTCTCCCAGAACACTGGAGAAGGTTCTGTATTTCGCCAGCTACATCGTACTGGATCCCGGCGACACCGGCCTGTCCGTCAAGCAGGTGCTCACCGAAACCGAATACCAGGAGAAGATGGAAGAGTATCCGCCTGTTGAAGGCAAGCCCGCTTTCCGTGTGGGAATGGGCGCCGAGGCCATTCAGGAACTCTTAAGCGCAGTGGACCTTGAGAAGGAATTCAAGGAACTTAAGACCGGCTTAAAGGAATCCACCGGCCAGAAGAGGGCCAGGATCATCAAGAGGCTGGAAGTCGTGGAAGCTTTCCGCGAATCCGGAAACCGTCCCGAGTGGATGGTCATGAACGTCATCCCCGTGATCCCGCCCGATTTACGGCCCATGGTACAGCTGGACGGCGGCCGTTTCGCCACCTCCGACTTAAATGACCTTTACCGCCGTATCATCAACAGGAACAACCGTTTAAGAAGGCTTCTGGAGCTGGGCGCGCCGGAAATCATCGTAAGAAACGAAAAGCGTATGCTGCAGGAAGCCGTTGACGCGCTGATCGACAACGGCCGCCGCGGACGTCCGGTAACAGGACCCGGAAACCGTGCCCTGAAATCCCTTTCCGATATGCTCAAAGGCAAATCCGGCCGTTTCCGTCAGAACCTTCTGGGCAAACGTGTGGACTATTCCGGCCGTTCCGTTATCGTTGTAGGCCCCGAACTGAAGATTTACCAGTGCGGCCTGCCCAAGGAGATGGCCATCGAGCTGTTCAAGCCCTTCGTCATGAAGGAGCTGGTAAAGAACGGCACCGCCCACAACATCAAGAGCGCCAAGAAGATGGTGGAAAAGATGCAGACCGAGGTCTGGGACGTGCTGGAGGATGTCATCAAAGAGCATCCGGTTATGCTGAACCGTGCGCCTACGCTGCACCGTCTGGGTATCCAGGCATTCGAGCCCATCCTGGTGGAAGGCAAAGCCATCAAGCTGCATCCGCTGGTATGTACCGCTTTCAATGCCGACTTTGACGGCGACCAGATGGCCGTGCACCTTCCCCTTTCCGTGGAAGCACAGGCGGAGTGCCGCTTCATGCTGCTGTCCCCGAACAACCTGCTGAAGCCCTCGGACGGCGGTCCGGTGGCGGTTCCCTCCCAGGATATGGTTCTCGGTATTTACTACCTGACCCAGATGCGGGAAGGAAGCCTGGGCGAAGGCAAGGCATTCAAGGATATGAATGAAGCCATTCTTGCCTATGAGAACAAATGCATTACCCTCCAGTCCAAAATCGCGGTCCGCAGGACCGGCAAGGACATCGAAGGCAATGATATTTCCATCGTGATACATACCACCCTGGGACGTCTCCTGTTCAATGAAATCCTGCCCCAGGATCTGGGCTATGTGGACAGAAGCGTTGCCGGCAATGAACTGCTTCCCGAGGTTGATTTCCTGGTAAAGAAGAAAGAACTCAAGCAGATTCTGGAACGCGTCATCACCATTCACGGTGCGACCGTTACCGCCGAGGTACTGGACCACATCAAGTCCATGGGCTACAAGTATTCCACCCAGGCGGCCATGACCGTTTCCATTTCCGATATGACGGTTCCGGCGCAGAAGGGCGAGCTTATCGCAAAGGCCCAGGAGACTGTGGACAAGATCACCAGGAACTACAAACGAGGCATTATTACCGACGAAGAGCGGTATAAGGAAGTCGTTGAAACCTGGAAAGACACCGATGACGAACTTACGAAGGACCTTCTGGAAGGTCTGGATAAGTACAACAATATTTTCATGATGGCGGACTCCGGTGCCCGTGGTTCCGACAAGCAGATCAAGCAGCTTGCCGGCATGCGAGGCCTGATGGCCGATACCACCGGCCATACCATCGAGCTGCCCATCAAATCCAACTTCCGTGAAGGCCTGGACGTACTGGAGTATTTCATGTCCGCCCACGGCGCCAGAAAAGGCCTTTCCGATACGGCCCTGCGTACCGCCGACTCCGGTTACCTGACCAGACGTATGGTTGACGTTTCCCAGGAGCTGATCATCCGGGAGACCGACTGCTGTGAAGAAACCGGTGAAATCCCCGGCATGGAAGTGGAAGGCTTCTCCGACGGCAAGGAAGAGATTGAGTCCTTAAAGGAAAGAATCACAGGCAGATTCTCCTGTGAGGATATCTACGACAAGGACGGCAACATGCTGGCGAAGAAGAATGAAATGATTACTGCCGCCGCTGCAGGAAAGATTTTAAGCATCGGCGTGCATGAGGACGGTACGCCTTATAACAAGGTGAAAATCCGTACCATCCTTACCTGCCGTTCCCGTCTGGGCATCTGCGCCAAGTGCTACGGCGCGAACATGGCCACCGGCACCCCGGTTCACGTGGGCGAATCTGTCGGCATTATTGCCGCCCAGTCCATCGGCGAACCCGGTACCCAGCTGACCATGCGTACCTTCCACACCGGCGGCGTTGCCGGCGGCGATATCACCCAGGGTCTTCCCCGTGTTGAGGAGCTTTTCGAAGCACGTAAGCCCAAGGGCCTTGCCATCATTACCGAGATCAAGGGCCAGGCATCCATCCGGGATACCAAGAAGAAACGTGAAATCGTGGTGGAGGACAAGGACGAAGGCATTTCCAAGACGTATCTGATTCCCTACGGTTCCCGCATCAAGGTAGCCGACGGACAGATTCTGGAAGCCGGTGACGAGCTGACCGAAGGTTCCGTGAACCCCCATGATATCCTTCGTATCAAGGGCGTTCAGAATGTACAGAACTACATGCTCAGCGAGGTGCAGCGTGTATACCGTCTGCAGGGTGTTGAGATTGCGGACAAGCACATTGAAGTGATCGTCCGTCAGATGCTGAAGAAGGTCCGTATCGAGCACAACGGGGATACCCCCTATCTGCCGGGCATGCTGGTGGATGTGCTGGATTTCGAAGATACCAACAAGGAGCTTGTTGCCCAGGGCCTGGAGCCCGCGGAAGGCAAGAGGGTGCTTTTAGGTATCACCAAGGCCTCCCTGGCCACGGATTCCTTCCTTTCCGCCGCTTCCTTCCAGGAGACCACGAAGGTATTAACCGACGCGGCCATCAAGGGCAAGGTTGACAAGCTCATCGGCCTGAAGGAAAATGTTATCATCGGTAAGCTGATTCCTGCCGGTACCGGCATGAAGTGCTACAGCAATATCGCGCTGGATTCCGATGAAGACATGCGCAACCTGAAGGCTGCCAGAGAGCAGGAAGCCGCCGCGGAAGCTGCCGCTGCCGCAAAGGCTGCCGAGGAAGCCGCACTGGCTGAAGCTGCCGAGGACGCGGCCTATGCGGAAGAGGCTTCCGAAGGTACGGAACCGGGCGAAGAAACCGTTCAGGATGAAACGTTTGCCGAAGACGGTGAATTCGCGGAAGAAGCATCCGAAGAAGTATTTACCGAAGAACCGGACGAAGAAGACGGCAATTTCGACGATTTCGAAGAAGAATAAACGACTCTTTGAGCCGGCGCCGATGCCATAGGCGCCGGCTCTTTCAAAAAAGTTCCTTATGCGGTGTGACATGAATCCGGAAGACAGACGAAGAAACATCCAGAGAAACAACAGAAGAAAAGAAAACCTGCGGAAGGCGTACTTTATTGCAGTGGGCGTGGTGGCTTTGCTGCTGGTGATTTTCTGTGCGCTGAACGCCAGGGAAGCCGCAAAAGAAAAAGCGGCCGGAAAAGATGCCTTACCGGTGCAGACGGCGTCTGCGGACAATACGGGAAGAGGCGATCTGGTCATTACCCCGACACCCACCCCGGAGCCGACGCCGGAACCCACGCCCGAGCCGGCGCAGTTTGTCTATACGGTCAGGCCGGAAGCGGAAGACGGTACCGGCAAGGCAGGAAGGGGCAGGTATGATGACGAGCCGGCTGCCGCGGAGGAAGGCTTTGCGACCACCTATACCGGCACGAAATACTATTTCCCGGACGGCACCTACCTGGTGAACGGCTGGCTGGAACAGGGCGGCGCATGGCTTCATTTTTCTGCGGACGGCTATATGGCAAAGGGCTGGACGGCTATTGCCGGGAAAGGCTATTTCTTTAACGACAGGGGAGCCTGGGTGCCGGACGAAGACGGTACGAAGCTGGTGGCGCTCACCTTTGACGACGGTCCGGGGGAATTTACGGACCGAATCCTGAACGTACTGTCCGCCTACAATGCGAAGGCCACTTTTTTCCTTATCGGCGTGGAAATCGAGAAATACGGCGACCAGGTACTGCCCAGGATGGCGGCTGAAGGCCACCTTATCGGGAACCACAGCTACAGCCACGTGCAGATGCCTGCGGATGAAAATGCCGACGAGGCGGAATGGCAGTTTTATCTGTGTGACGAGCTGATCAGGAAATATACCGGCGGAGAGATCGCGAAAGTCGTACGTTTCCCCTTCGGCGACTACAGCCATTACGGTGTAAGAAGGGTAAACCGCCCGAATATCCTGTGGGATCTGGACACCTACGACTGGGAGGACGGCGCGAATACGGCATCCATCATGGCGGAGGTGCAGAGTCTCCTGGAGCCCGGCAATATTTTACTGATGCACGACATCTACGAAACCACGGCGGAAGCTTGTGAAACCCTGATCCCCTGGCTTTATGAACAGGGATACAAATGCGTTACCATAAAAGAACTGGCCGCTTCCAGGGGTTATGAGCTGGAAAACGGCGTTACGTACCTCAGCTTCAAACAGCTGAACATTGACGAGGGAAGAGTAACAGATGAATGAAGATGAACTGAAAATACCGGTCTATGTGGTAACCGGCTTCCTGGACAGCGGGAAGACTTCTTTCCTGAACTACACCATCGCCCAGGATTATTTCCAGATTGACGAACCTACACTGCTCATCGCCTGCGAGGAAGGTGAAGAGGAATATGATGCCCGCAGGCTGCTCCGGTATCATACCACGCTTACGCAGATTGAATCGGAGGAGGATTTTACACCTGCCTGCCTGCGCAGGCTGAACCGGAAATTCCGCCCGGATCGTGTTATTATCGAGTACAATCCCTTATGGGGCATTAAAAACCTGTGGGAAATGGAACTGCCGGATGACTGGGAAATCGTCCAGCAGATAGTAACCGTGGACGCCTCCACCTTCAGCGTCTATGTCAACAACATGAAATCCCTTTTCGCGGAAATGTCCCAGAATGCGGACATGGTTATCTTTAACCGTTCCTCTTCCGACATGCCGCTGGCTTCCTTCCGCCGCAGCATCAAGGTCGTCAACCCGGCCTGCGAGGTGCTGTTTGAGGATATGGAAGGCAATCTGACGGATTTCACCGAGTCCCAGCTTCCCTACGATACGGACGGGGACGTGATCGAGATCGACGACGTGGACTACGGCATTTTCTACGTGGACGCGGGGGAGAACCCGGATACCTACGACGGCAAGACCGTGCATTTCAAGGGCCAGGTGCTGAAAAGCCAGAAGGAAGACGCGGATGTGTTCGTACCCGGAAGACGCGCCATGACCTGCTGCGCGGATGATACCGCCTTCATCGGCTATCTGTGCAAGAGCAAAAACGCGCCGCGGCTGGAAATGGGCAGCTGGGTGGACGTGACGGCCACCATCCGTTACCGTTATGTCAAGATGTACGGCGGGGAGGGCCCGGTGCTCTACGCGAAGAAAATAGCCAAGGCCGAGCCGCCCAGAAGCGAACTGGTGTATTTTACGTAAGGGAGACAGCCAAATTATGTATCTCATCGTCGGTCTGGGCAATCCGGACAGGAAATATGAGCATACCAAGCACAACATGGGCTTTGACGCGGTCACTGAACTCATTGACCGGTACAACATCCCTTCCTCAGGCATTTCCATGAAGGGCATGTACGGGAAGGGCATCATTCAGGGGCAGAAGGTGATACTCTTAAAACCCCTGACCTACATGAATTTAAGCGGCGACGCGGTGCAGGCCTACGTGCATTATTATAAAATCAACCCGGAAGAGGAGCTCATTGTCATTTACGACGATACCGATCTTTCCGTGGGCCAGGTCCGGGTACGGAAAGCCGGACGCCCCGGCAGCCACAACGGCATGAAGGATGTGACCGCCAAGCTGGGAACGGAGAAGTTCATCCGTATCCGGGTGGGCATCGGAAAACGGCCGGACAGGATGGACCTGGTGGATTACGTCATGAGTCCTTTCCCGAAGGAAGAAAGGGTCCTGATAGACGAGGCCTTAAAGAAAGCCGCGGACGCGGTGGAAATGATTTTAAAAGAAGGCGTGAACGCGGCCATGAACACGTTCAATAAAAAAGAGATTAAAAATGAAGGCAGCGATACAGGCACTGAAGGAGTCGGCGGGCTTTGAGGAACTGACCGGCTTCCTCTCCAAAAAGACAGGCGCGGTGAAGGTCACAGGCTGTCTTGCGGGGCAGAAAGCCAATCTGGCGGCAGCGTTATGCGGCGGCAGAAGCATGCTCGTGGTCTCCGAAAACGAACTGAAGGCGAAGGAACTGTATGAAGACCTGCGCCTTTACGAAAAAGACGTGTTTTACTACCCTGCAAGGGATGTGCTGTTTTACCAGGCGGACATCGCCGGAAATGAGGTAACCAGGCAGCGCCTGCAGGTCATAGAAGCTTTGGCAGAGCAAAAGAAGGTCATTGCGGTAACCTCCGCAGGGGGGTGTATGGACCGTCTTTTGCCTCTTTTCATGTTCAAAAACAGCTTGATTACGGTAAAAAGAGGCGACATCTGCGACCTGGAAAGCCTGATAAGGCAGCTGGTGGATATCGGTTACGAAAGGACCTCCTATGTGGAGGCGCCGGGCCAGTTTGCGGTCCGGGGCGGTATCGCGGATATCTTCGGCCTGTCGGCCGCCTTCCCGGTGCGGATCGAGCTTTGGGGTGACGAGGTGGATTCCATCCGGAGCTTTGACCCGGAAAGCCAGCGGAGCATTGAGGAGCTTACCGAAGTGAATATCGGGCCCGCGACGGAGGATATCGGCGCGGACAAACCGGATTTTGAGAAAAAACTGACGGTAACCTTCCCGGAATTATTCCCGAAGGACGCCCTTTTCATCCTGGATGAGCCGGTGCGGGTTTACGAGGACGCCCAGGCGATTTTCTCCGTCTATGCCCAGGCAATGGAAAAAAGGCTGGAAAGCGGGAAAATCACGTCCGCCGGCGCGGACCGGCTGATAAGCCCGGCCGCTATGCTGGCAGTCTTTTCCAAAGGGCACTGCGCGGCGTTCTCCCTGCTGGACCAGAAATACGAAGAGCTGAAAATTAAAGAGAGCTTTTCCTTCGCCGCCCGCAGCGTCAATCCTTACAATAACCAGTTCCCGCTTCTGGTGCAGGATTTGAAGAAATGGCAGAGGGACGGTTACCGGACCATCCTTCTGACGGCTTCCCGGACCAGGGGGGAGCGTATGGTGAAGGACCTGCTGGATGAGGGTATTACGTCCTTCTATACCGAAGCGGATGAACGGGAGCTGGAGCCGGGAGAGGTTATGGTGCTGCACGGCAACGCCAGCCGGGGCTTCGAATACCCGATGCAGAAATTTGTCCTCATCACGGAATCTGATATTTTCGGCCGTGAGAGAAGGAAACGGAAGAAAAAGCTCTACAGCGGCAAAAGCATTTCCGACCTTTCCCAGCTGTCCGTGGGGGATTACGTTGTGCACGAATCCCACGGCCTGGCCATTTACAGGGGCATTGAAAAGGTAACCCGGGACGGCTGCTCGTGCGACTATATCAAGCTGGAATACGCCAAGGGCAGCTGCCTGTATATCCAGGCCACCCAGCTGGAGGCCCTGCAGAAATACGGCAGCAGCGAGGAGCACAGCCAGCTGAAGCTGAATACCTTAGGCGGAAGCGAATGGCAGAAGACCAAGGCCAGGGTAAAAAAGGCAGTGAAGGATATCGCCGCGGACCTTATCCGGCTTTACGGCGCCCGTGCCGTCCAGACCGGCTATGTGTACGGCCCGGATACCGTCTGGCAGAAGGAATTTGAGGAAATGTTTCCCTTTGAGGAAACGGACGACCAGCTTGCGGCTATAGAAGCGGTCAAGGCGGATATGGAAAGCCCCAGGATTATGGACAGGCTCATCTGCGGCGACGTGGGCTACGGCAAGACGGAAGTGGCCATCCGGGCCGCCTTCAAGGCGGTGCAGGAGAGCAAGCAGGTGGTCATGCTGGCCCCAACCACCATCCTGGCCCAGCAGCATTACAATACCTTCCTGCAGAGAATGAAGGATTTCCCGGTCAGAATCGACCTCCTGTGCCGGTTCAGAAGCCCGGCCCAGCAGAAGAAAACCCTGGCGGATCTGGAAGCCGGACGGGTGGATATCGTCATCGGCACCCACCGGGTGCTGTCAAAGGACGTGAAATACAAGGACCTGGGGCTTCTCATCGTGGATGAGGAGCAGCGCTTCGGCGTTACCCACAAGGAGAAAATAAAACAGCTGAAAAACAAGGTGGACGTGTTAAGCCTTACCGCAACGCCCATCCCGAGAACCCTGCACATGAGCCTTATCGGCATCCGGGACTTAAGCGTCTTGAACGAGCCTCCCCTGGACAGGGTGCCCATCCAGACCTATGTCAGTGAGTATGACGAGGATATGGTCAGGGAAGCGATCACAAGGGAACTGGCCCGGGGCGGGCAGGTATATTTCGTGTCCAACCGCATCGCCGGCATTTCCGAGCTGGCCTTTAAGGTACAGCAGATGGTGCCGGATCACGTGGTGGCCTATGCCCACGGACAGATGAAGGAGCAGGAGCTGGAGGACATCATGTACCGTTTCATCAACGGGGAAATAGACGTCCTGGTCTCCACCACCATCATCGAAACCGGCATGGACATCCCGAATGTAAATACCATCATTGTCCGGGACGCGGAACGTCTGGGCCTTTCCCAGCTGTACCAGCTGCGGGGCAGGGTGGGAAGAAGCAGCCGCACCGCCTACGCCTTTCTGATGTACCGGAAAAACAAAATGCTCAAAGAAGAGGCGGAGAAACGCCTAAGCGCCATCCGGGAATATACCGAACTGGGAAGCGGCATCAAGATCGCGATGCGGGACCTGGAAATCAGGGGTGCCGGAAACCTTTTAGGCGCGGAGCAGAGCGGCCATATGGAAGCAGTGGGCTACGACCTGTACTGTAAGCTGCTGACCGAGGCCGTGGCGGAAGCGAAAAACGAACAGACGGAAGAGCGGGTGGAAACCGCAGTGGATATTTCTGCGGACGCCCATATCCCGGTAAGCTACATTCCGGACGAGAGCTCGAAGCTGGACGTCTACAAGAGGATTTCCACCATAAGGAACCGGACGGATTACGACGACATGCTGGACGAGCTGGTGGACCGCTTCGGCGAACCGCCTAAATGCGTCATGAACCTGCTGTCCGTCTCCATGCTGAAAGCGGCGGCGGAGAAATGCTATATTACCGAAATCCGGCAGCAGCAGGATACCGTCACCCTGAAATTCCACGAACAGGCGCTGATTCACAATGAGGAAATCCCGGCGCTTCTGGAGGAATATAAAGGAAGCCTGTCCTTCAGACCGAAGATTCCGGGCTTTATCTACCGGCTGCCGAAGACGCAGGGAAGCCGGCCGGACGTGCTCTGGGACGTGGGGAGGCTTCTGGAAAGCATGGTGGACAGGCTGGCCGTAAAGCATTCCTTAGTGTAATGGATATTCGGATTTCTTAAAAATTGATTAAATTGAAAGAATCTATTGAATTCACAGGTTTTTGATGCTACTATTACGGCTGGAAAGAATGTTAAAAAAATAACGAATTCTTCTGACAAACATTGGCTTCAGACTTTCTTTCATATCAGAGGAGATATTATGCGTCGTTTTGATGTAACCGGGATGTCCTGTGCAGCCTGCGCGGCCCGGGTGGAAAAAGCGGTAAACGCCCTGCCGGATGTGGATACGGTGTCGGTCAACCTGCTGATGAACAGCATGCAGGTGGAAGGCAGCGCATCCGACGCGGATATAGTAAATGCGGTGACAGCCGCAGGCTACGGTGCTTCGCCAAAAACGGAGGAGACGGCCGGCGGACAGTCCGCATCTGCTTCCGGTACGGCAAAACCAAAGGAAGACGCCTCTGACGCGGAGTTTAAGAAAATACGGAAAAGGCTTGTTGCGTCCATCTGCTTCCTGCTTCCCCTCATGTATGTTTCCATGGGGATGGGCATGTGGAACTGGCCGGCGCACGAAGCGTTCCGGAACAATCCTTTGGCCATCGGACTTTATGAAATGCTGCTGGCCATAATTGTCATGGTCATCAACCGGCAGTTTTTTATCAGCGGCGTTAACGGGCTGATGCATAAAGCCCCGAACATGGACACCCTGGTGGCCATGGGTTCGGCCGCATCCTTCGGCTACAGTACGTATATTCTGTTTAAAATGTGCTTCGTGGTCATAAGCGAGGGGCATATGGGCCTCCACAGCCTGATGCACGAGTTTTATTTTGAATCGGCAGCCATGATCCTGACGCTGATTACCGTAGGCAAGATGCTGGAAGCCTATGCCAAAGGCAGGACCACGGATGCCATCAAGGGCCTGCAGGCCCTGGCACCGGAGACGGCAAACGTCATCCGTGACGGGGCTGAAATTAATCTTCCCATCGACCAGGTAAGAGTCGGCGACGTGGTTGCGGTCCGTCCCGGCGAGGCAATTCCGGTGGACGGCATTATCCTGGAAGGAAGTTCTGCCGTCAATGAAGCAGCGCTTACCGGTGAATCCGTTCCGGTGGACAAGGCTGAAGGCGATACGGTATCCGCGGCTACCATCAACCAGTCCGGCTTTCTTTTAGTGGAAACCAGGAAGACCGGCAGCGAGACGGCCCTGGCAGGCATTATCCGTCTGGTCAGCGATGCGGCGGGCAGCAAGGCACCTATTGCCAAGCTGGCGGACAAGGTGGCAGGAGTTTTCGTACCGTCGGTTATCACCGTTGCGTTAATTACTATTATCGTCTGGCTTATCGCCCGCCATGACGTGGGCTTTGCCCTGGCAAGGGGCATTTCCGTGCTGGTTATCAGCTGTCCCTGCGCTCTGGGTCTGGCAACTCCGGTGGCTATTATGGTGGGAAGCGGCGTCGGCGCGAAGCACGGCATCCTGTTCAAAAGTGCGGCGGCCCTGGAGGAAACAGGCCGGATCACCACCGTGGTTATGGACAAGACCGGTACGCTGACCAAGGGAGAACCCTCCGTTACCGGCATATACCCGGCATCGGGCGTGACAAAAGAGGAGCTTTTAAGGAAAGCTTTTATCCTGGAATCCCCCAGCGAGCATCCTCTGGCGGGGGCAGTTAAGAGGCTGGGTGAGGCGGCAGGCCTTACGGCGGAAACCATTACGGATTTTGAAGCGCTGCCTGGCAACGGGCTTTCCGGAAAATACAAGGGCAGAACCTTAACCGGCGGCAGCTTATCCTATATTTCAAAGCAGACGGCCGTGGAAGACGCCGTACTTGAAGCAGCAGACGCGGAAGCAGGCAAGGGCGGCACGCCCCTGCTGTTTACGGAAGACGGACGCCTTCTGGGTATGATTTCCGTGGCCGATACCTTGAAGGAAGACGGCGCGGAAGCGGTGGCCGAGCTGCGGGAGATGGGCATCAAGGTGGTGCTCTTAACCGGCGACAACGCGAAGACCGCAGCGGCGGTGGCAAAGGCTGCCGGCGTGGACGAGGTGATTGCAGGTGTCCTGCCTGACGGCAAGGAGGAAGTGATTCGGAAACTTAAGGAGTCCGGCAAGGTGGCCATGGTGGGCGACGGCATCAATGACGCCCCGGCCCTGGTCCGGGCGGACGTGGGCATCGCCATCGGTACCGGTACGGATATCGCCGCGGACGCGGCGGACATCATGCTGATGCAGAGCCGGGTGCGGGATGTGCCCGCAGCCATCCGTCTGGGACGCGGGACTTTGCGGAATATCCGCCAGAACCTTTTCTGGGCATTCTTCTACAATGCCTGCGGCATTCCCCTGGCGGCCGGTGTATTCATCGGCATCTGGGGCTGGCAGATGAACCCCATGTTCGGTGCGGCGGCCATGAGCCTGTCCTCCGTATTTGTGGTGACGAACGCGCTGCGGCTGAACCTTATTAAAATTTACGGCAAAGGAAACAGAATACCGGCAGCCATGCCGGAAAAAGTTTCCGGAACCGTTGATAAAGCAAATGATAACAGTTACAATGAAGAACAGATTCTGCAGGCGCTGGGAATTGACACGGCTGCCTGTGCGGAAGAAAGGAGCTGCGAAATGGAAAAGACCATCAAGGTAGAAGGCATGATGTGCCACAACTGTGAGAATCACGTAAAGAAAGCGCTGGAGAAACTGGAGGGCGTCGTAAGTGCCACCGCTGATTTCGAAAAGGGTACTGCCGTGGTTGTCATGGACAAGGACGTAGAGGATGCGCTGCTTAAAGCCGCCATCGAAGAAGAGGGCTACAAGGTAGTAGCGTAAGGCAAATCAGAAATCCCTGCCGGGACGAACCGGCAGGGATTTTTTATATAACGGGGAATTCAGCCATTTCTGCAGCCGGACATGGACGGCAGACGGGTAACAATTCCTGGTTTGTGTCGAAAACGGCGCAACTTTTTTGACCCGTCCGGGCAATCTGTGATACAATAATCCTGACTATCCGGTTTCAGCCGGAAATTCCGCAGCTTTTAACCCTTTCACCGCAGGTAAAATCATATGCATTACGCAATCGGAGATGTCCACGGCTGTTATGACGAGCTGATGGCGCTGCTGAAGACAATTGAAGAACGCGATGCCGATGCCAGGTATATCTTCGTCGGGGATTTTATCGACCGGGGACCGAAAGTCTGGGAAACCCTGATGTGGGCTATGGACAACATTACCGCGGAGGGCAAGTATACCGCCGTCCGGGGCAATCATGAGCAGATGGCGGTAAACTGGTATTATACGGAATTCCTGCCCTGGTGGGATGAGAAGGAGAAGGGCGGCACCCGGCCGATGCCGGAAACCCTGTACGATTTCTCGCTGCTGGCCGTCAGGCAGAAGATTGACCGTCCGGATATCCTGAAGTACGCCGTTGATTTCTTTGAAAGCCTGCCGTTTTCCAGAAGGATGGAGATTGAAACCAGTGCGGGCAGGAAGGTGGTTTACCGGATTGTGCATGCCTGGTACCGCTACGGCGAGGAAAGGGAGGAGATCCAGCAGGAATGCAATCTCTGGGACCGTAATTTCCGGGGGAATTTCAAATCCGACGAGATCATTCTCCACGGCCATACGCCCACCATCGTGCCGGAGTATTACCGGCCCATGGAGAATAATACCCGGCCGGGCTTGATCGGATATAAGAAAAATGATATTAATATTGACGGCGGATGCTGCTTCGGGGCACTGACGGCCCAGCCCTGCATGCTTTGCGGACTGTGTCTGGAAACTCTGGAGGAAATCTACCCCTGTACTATTGCCGAGCGTTTCATGCAGCTGGCGCAGCCGCCCATCACAAAACGGAAGGCAAAACGGCAGGAGAAAAAGTATCTGGCCGATCATGCGCAGGTGCCGAACGCGTACCGCGAGGAACTGGTGGAGCGGTACTTTACGGCATCCGCATAAGGAGAGGAGAAAACATGACAGAAAGAACAAAAACGAAAGACTTAATCAGAATCGCTGTCATGAGCATGATTATCGGCGTGTGCGCATGGATAACCATACCCATGCCGGTACCCTTTACCCTGCAGATTTTCGGCGTATTTGCCGCACTGAAGCTTCTCGGCGCGAAAAAAGGCACCCTGTCCATCGTGGTTTATATCCTGCTGGGACTGGTGGGAATTCCGGTATTTTCGTCCTTCCAGGCCGGGCCTGCGGTACTTTTAGGACCCACGGGAGGCTATATCATCGGCTTTATTATCATGGGCATCCTGTATATTTTCTGTGAACCCCTGTGCAGGAACGGCTGGCAGAAGAACCTGACGCTTGTCATCGGGCTTTTCTTCTGTTACCTGTTCGGCACCTTCTGGTTCTCATCCGTCATGGCGGGAAGAGGACGTTCCGTGACCTTCCTGTCCGGCCTTATGACCTGCGTGGTGCCCTTTATCATCCCGGATCTGGTCAAGCTTGCGGCAGCCGAGCTGGTCTCCCGCAGGGTGAAAAAGTGGATTAAATGAAACCTTTCGGTATAAATGCAACTGTCGGCTGAACGTGTTTATTGAAGGAGAAGAAAATGAAGCTTGCGATTATTTATGACTCTAAAACAGACAATACCAGGCAGGCGGCTGCCTGGATTGCGGAAGGCATGAACAAGGTGAAAAATGTGGAAGCGAAGATTTTCCACATCTCGGATATCGATTACACCTTCGTAAACCAGACGAAGGGTATCGTTATCGGAAGCCCGGTGTACGCCACCCAGATGACCGCGGATATGCGCACCTGGCTTTTGAACGCCGCCATGCGGCTGAATGTGGCGGGAAAGCTCGGCGGCGCCTTTGCCACCGCGCAGTACACCCACGGCGGCGCGGAGCTGGTCATCCAGACCATCCTGACCAACGAAATCGCCTTCGGCATGCTGGCATATTCCGGCGGCGCTTCCAAAGGACTGCCGGTGATACACCTGGGCCCCGTGGGCGTGAACGGCAACGTGGAGCCCCACAACAAAATGGAAAACTACAGGGACAATTTCGTTATTTACGGCAAACGGTTCGCGGAAAAGGCAGTCGAGCTGTTTAAAGACTGAACGGAGGAAGAGGACAGATGATCGGCAGAAGATTCCGGAAACTGCGAGAGGAGAATCTTTCCGGCAACGATAATGAAAAGGCCACAATCCTGGTGGACAGGGAGACCGGCGTAAACTATCTGTGGATTCAGTCTCCCACAGGTTCGGGGCTGACCCTGCTTGTTGACAAGGACGGCCGTCCCGTTGTAACGAAATCCGGCATACTGAAAGACTGAAGAACTGCCGGGAGTTTTAAGCAATGAACAGGGAAACTCTTTACCATTATACGGATTTTATGGCGCTTGACGGTATTTTAAGCAACCGTGAACTGCGGGTCAACAATGTGCTGAACATGAACGACGCGCAGGAAATGGAGCTTTTCATGACCGGTATTTTCAGGGCAGCCATAGAAAGGCTGGAGAAAAGCGGCAGGGAGGACAAGGCCCGGAAGCTTTCCGCCCTTTATGAAGAGGAGAAGAAGAAATTCTTTGAATACTCGGTCTATGCCGCCTGCTTTTCGGAATACAGGGACGACGCGGCCCAGTGGGACAGGTATGCCTACAGGGGCAAGGGCGTCTGCTTCGGCATGAAGAAGGCGATTCTGGAGAAAATGACCGGCGGCGCGGTATCCCTGCAAAAGGTTTTTTACAGGGATGACATGGATTCCCATCCGCTGGTGACGGAAATCTGCACCCTGGTGCAGGGCAGCGATGATGTTTCGGTGGAAAAAGGGCCGCTGAAGACAGCTGTTTTAAAGGCCTGGCAGAACTGCGCTTCCTTCAAGCATCCTTCGTTTTCCAGTGAGCGGGAGTACCGGCTGGTGGTCATGCCCTTCGAGGCAGAGGACTTTTCCGTAAAGCCCCGGTACCATGTGGCCAGGGAAAGAATCAAGAAGTATTATCCGCTGGACCTGCATGCCATGTGCGTCCAGGCCGGTTCTTCCATCGAGGAACTGGTAACGGAGATCATCATCGGCCCGGAATCCACCCAGTCCATACCGATTCTTAAGGATTATCTGAAAGACATCGGCCTTCCTGCACTGGCGGGCAAGGTGGTGCATTCCGACTGTCCGTTAAGAAGCAAGATTTAATCCCGGGGATGAAAATGAAAGACCGTACGGAAAAAGCGAGAGAATTCTTTAAAGATGATATTTATGCCACGGAAGCCACGGGCATAGTGATAGAGGAAGCAAAAGACAACTATGCCAGATGCTCGCTGGTACTGGACAGAAGGCATAAAAACGCCAACGGACAGGTGATGGGCGGCGTGCTTTTCACCCTGGCGGATTTTGCCGTGGCCGCGGCTTTGAATGACGGCGAAGGGGCTCCTTTCGTCTCCCTGTCCGCGGATATCCAGTTTTTAAGGCCCGCAAAGGGCACGGTCCTGACCGCCGAAACTGCAGTTGTGAAGGCCGGGAAAACGGTCTGTTTTATGGAAGCGGTCATCACAGATGACCTGGGCACGAAAACCGCGAAGCTTACAGGAACATGGATAAAGGCCGGATAACCGGCCTTTTTTCATACGAATTCTTTTTCATCATCCAGCCGGTAAAGCACCGGCTTTTCGCCGAATCCGGCACCTGCGTCAATGCTGGTCCAGGTGTCGGTTTTTATTATCCTGCCGCGGTACTGTTCACCGTAGGAGAATGTGGGCCGGTGGCCGAATACCGTATGGATATCCGGAAAATACCGGTCGGACAGCGCCGGGGAAGCCCAGATCAGTTCATCGGCCGTATATTCGGAAAGCTTTTTATCCGGACGGAAGTTTTCAAGCCCCGCGTGCACCAGGAGATAATCCTTCCCGCCTGCCGTTACCGTTCCTGTCAATTACATCCCCAAGGATATAAAGAAAGTCCGTATCGGAGAAACCCGCCCTTTCAAGAAGCGCAAGGAACGCATCATGCGGGTAACCGTGCAGGTCGGAAATAACGTAAACCATCGTCCATCCTTTCTGTTTTACCAATTTCAGCAAAACTATCATAGCATGAGAATGCGGTACTGTAAATCGCTGTGCGTGCAGGCAATGCTCGGAACAACCGGTGAAATCCCGGATAAAATATTTTTAATTCAGGTATTGCATTTTCGAAAAAACTGTAATATAATCCGCTTTGCCAATTGAATATGGCTTGTCATAAGCCGCTGTTTTGATAAGTACCGGAGGAAGATTTCTTCAGGAGAAGTCTGTCCTTTCGGCAGTTATCAAAGCAGCGGCTTTTTGCTGTGCTTTGAAGCCGTGCACCTTGACAACTTAATCCGCCGATACGTACGGAAGGGTGTCCGGGGAAGCCGCGCGATGATATGAGCGGGCCAAGGATCTTCCGAAACGGCCGGCGGTCATTTTTTCAGGACAGCGAACCAAGTATAATTAAAATACAGAAAGGCACAGCTTATGACAAAATATAAAGAAATGTTAAACGGCAGACTGGTAAATGCGGCAGCCTTAAAGATTAAGCCGGACAGAGCCGCACGCAGCAGCGCAGGGGACTGCGGCAGGGCAAGTGAGAGATTTTTAAAATCCGCGGCAAATCTCCCGGGAAACGGCTTTTTAGGCTGGCAGATAGAGACGGGCAGGGACAATACGTTAATGACCGCTGCCTTTACCGGGACAGGCGTCAGGACCATGGCTTCTGACTACAACTGGATTTTCCAGAAATGCGCGGAAGCGGGCAGCAGGCCCGCCGAAATGCTGAACGATTTATATGCGGACGGACGCAGGGTGTATGTGCTCGTCTCCGGCAGCAGCCGCCTGGTGTCTGACATAAAGAAAAAAGCGGAACTGGAAGACGTCTTCGTTGATGTGGATTATTTCGACGAAGATGACGGCGATTACTGTTCAGGCAGTTATTTCAAGGAAATGTTCGATATCCTGCAGCAGGAAGGCGCGGTTATCCGGCTGACGGCCGATAAGGTGCAGACAGACGGAAACGGCCGGGGACGGCTGTTTATCAGTCTTCCGCAGAATATGAACCTGAGCCTGCGCACCGCCATTTCACTGGCATTTCCGGATATGTACGTGAAGGAGCTGCCGGAAGACGGCCCGGAAGACGCTGCGGCGGGCTGTATTTCCGAAGGGTTCTTCCTGGACAGTTTTGCCCGTTTCCTGACCATTTTAAGAAGCAGGGCGGTCATCCCCCTTACACCGGAGCGGCTTACAAAGATATCCATTGATGATATGGAATTTTCCGTGCGCACCTACAACTGCCTGAAAAGGGCAGGCATTCACACGGCCGGCCAGCTGCAGGAATTAAATGAAGAAGACTTAAGGGAAATCCGCAATCTCGGTGAAAAAAGCATTCTTGAAATCCGGGAGAAGCTGGAAGAGCTTGAAGCGCAGGTAGTGGAAACCGGGGAAGCGCAGAAAGCTTTGTCCTGCGGAGCGGAAGCGGAAAAAGAATGTGCAGACGCTGGATCGGAAGAAGCGCCGCGGTCCGCTTTCGACAGGCTGAACGGCCTGGTGGGGCTGGAAAACGTCAAGGAGCAGGTCCGGAAAATCTCAGCCTTTGCCAGGATGAAAAAAGCCATGCTGCAGGACGGAAAAAACGGCATTTCCCTGGCCCTGAACATGGAATTTACGGGAAATCCCGGTACCGCCAAGACCACGGTCGCGCGGATTTTAGCGGAGATTTTTTACGAAACCGGCCTGCTTGCCGACGGAACCGTCGTGGAAGCCGGACGGGCTGACCTGGTTGCCAGGTACGTGGGACAGACCGCGGAAAAGGTGAAAGCTGTTTTCCGTAAAGCGAAAGGAAGGCTCCTGTTCATCGACGAAGCCTATTCGCTGTCCGAGAACTGGAAAGGTTCCTACGGTGATGAGGCGATTAACACGATCGTACAGGAAATGGAAAACCGCAGGGACGATACGGTAGTCATCTTTGCCGGATATCCGGAGGAAATGGAAGAATTCTTCGGCAGGAATCCGGGCCTGCGCTCCAGAGTGCCTTTTTCCATCCGCTTCTCAGACTATTCTCCGGAAGAACTGCTGCAGATTGCCGGCCTGGAAGCGGAGAAAAGAGGCTTTTCCTTAAGCCCGCAGGCAGAAGAAAAGGTGCTTGATATCTGTAAAGGCGTATCGGGCAGTCCCGCAGCCGGCAACGGCCGCTTCAGCCGGAACCTGGTGGAAAGCGCAGTGCTGAACTACGCGGTCCGGATATACGGTGCTGATAATGCGGACAGCCGGATGCCTCAGGAGCATATCCTGACCGAAAATGATTTCTCCCTTCCGGAAGGTTTTTCGGAAGAAAAAACAACCCGCCCCATCGGTTTTTGCGTAAACTGAAAAGGGCAGGCTGTGACAGACAGAAACACCGCAGGCTCTTCCGCCTGCGGTGTACAATTTCAAGGAAGGTACACTTCAGCTCCCGAAATTGCGCCGGCGTACCACAGGCCGTCCTGCAAAACGGCATAGCAGTAGACGGGGTTATAGTTTTCATCCCTCGGGAGAACCGGGGCGGTGTAGGGATCAAAGCTGTCCTTCAGTTCGCCCGGCCAGACGATAAACCCTCTGATTTCACAGCCGGGAAACAGTCCTGCAATGTCTTTGGACATGGAAGCCCAGGAGGAACCGGAGCCTTCCCACCATAAATCTTTCGTTCCTTCCCAGGGGAAGATTCCGTACCTGGTGAAAGTATATCCGGCATTTTTCATGTAAGGTGCTGCAAATTCCGCGGTAACAGGTTCATCAAGAAGTGTCCGGATCATGACCTCTTTGGAAGAAGAACCTGCGAAAGCCGTCATCTTCCGGTAACGTTCTCCCGGCGCCCAGTCGTCTCTGTTTGCGATTTTCTTAAGATACCTTACGCCGTATTCCTGATACAGCTGCGGCCAGGGTATCCGGGCGAAAAACTGCCGGACGTCCCTGGTGCCCAGCACATCTGCCAGAGCTTTGGCTGCTTCATCAAAGGAAGCGTAACCCGGCGCGTCCATTTCTTCGATGGTGAATTCGTAAGGAAGGTTATACAGAATGTTTTCAAATTCGTTCCGGAACGCTTTGGTTTCTTCCGCATCGGTCTGGTAAACATTTGCCGTATTTTCCGGCAGACCTCCGTCAGCCCTGATCCGGATGCAGGGCCGCACGCCGATATCGCGGCTGCTGACTTCCGCGCCCCAGGCGTCTGTACCGCCGTCATAATAGGTGCCCATGGCGTCCACATACAGAGCATACTCTTTATTTGCGGCGGCACCGGCTATCCAGTAGGTCGCGTAACCGGTGTATTGCCCGGTTTCACAGCCCGTAAGATAGGCGTGGCGTGTCGCAACGGCAAACCGCGCGCCGGCATCGGCCTGATACATCGTTTCCTGGGCGTCGGCACCTAAAAGAAAGACATAATCATCCGTATCGTTTCCCCCGTCCGTACCGTAATAGTCATTGTTCCAGAAGCTTTGATGGGAAAGCAGGATCAGCTGTCTTTCTTCCTCCGAAAATGCGTCCCGGTAAAAATCATTGTTCAGCCAGCTGCGCAGGGTGCAGGTTTCCCAGGTAACGCGGGTCTGTTCTTCGTTGAAGGGCACCGTATCCAGGCAGTATTCGGAAAACAGCGTCAGTTCGTTTCCGCCGGCGGACAGCACGATCCACCGAATCTGCTCCGGCCCGTCTGCGGCTTCCCCGTTCTGCTCCCAGGAACCGAAAACCACGATATCGCCTTTCTGCGGAAGCACCTGCGGTTCTTCGGGCTCCTGCGAGGCTTCCCCGCCGGGACTGTACGATTCTTCTTCCACGTAAGATACCGGCTGCGTTACCGCGGAACGTTCCTGCCTCTTTGCGCAGGCTGAGGTCAGAAGCATTCCTGCCGAAAGCAGAAGGCAAAGTATTTTTCTGCTCATATTGAAAACCTCCGTTTTTGCTTTGATGACTGTATTCTAGCTTACCGGACGGACAAATTTGTTTCGGGCAAGATGCCTTGCGGATGAATGCCGCCGTATGAAAGCGCGGGACTTAGAACCTACGGCATCTTCCGGAAGAGGTCTTCTTTGGAAAGACCGGTGGCTTCTGCCCATTTATACCAGGCAGAATGGCAAATCTCCGTGTATTCTTCAATGGAAAGGTTATAAGGATCCGCATAAATATCCGGGATAATACCGCCTTCTTTTACTGCTTCCGCCAGCTTTTCCAGGCCTTCCACCGCTTTTTTCGCCGGGCCTTCCGCACCGGAAGCTTCCATCATTTTTTTCAGGGTGCCGCCTGCGCCTACTGCCAGCCCGCCGCCGAAGACATACCCTAAATGTCTGCACCAGACCTTCATCAGGGCCAGCATGTTGCGGATTTGGATGCTTTCGTAAAAGCCCATGTTGGCAATCACATATACCTTTTTTCCGCCTGCGGCATCCTTTTCATACAGCTTTTCCAGCAGCGGGATAACCTGGGCAGGGATGCCGTCCAGATACAAGGGCATGGCGATGACCAGCTTTTCCGCGGGCAGGATGAGGTCCGCCAGGGTGTCAATGCTGTTCCGATAATCATTGATGTTCAGGATTTCCGGCGAAACGCCCATGATTTCCCCCAGCTTTTCCAGGTATGCTTTCGAATTGGAGGCATTTCCCCTTGTGCTGGCGTTCAGGAAAACGGTGCCGGAAAGCGGTTTTTCCTTAAGTCCGGAAATATCCTTTGCCGGAAACAGGTCACCTTCGGAAGGCTGTACGGTTTTGTTCCAGGAGACCTCTTTCAAGGTCATCAGCGTATTGCGGCAGACAGCCCGGACGTATTCCCGGGATACTTCCTTTTCCTCTTCGGAAGGTTCCTCCCCGTAGAAACGGATGTAAAGGTCGATCTTCTCGTCTTCATACCGGGGCACGTGGTGCATCTCCCCGTCTATCATCTGGAAAAAGGGCAGTGCGTGGCCGATACTGCGGTCGAAGATATTTTTCACAAAGGGGGAAAACCCGCCGAAGGTCCAGCGGCTGATGACCACGATTTCTTCCGCGTCCTTGAATATCTGGCCCACCCGGTCGTAGCCGTCTTTGATGACGCATTCGCCCGGGGTTTTTGCCCAGCAGCCGAAGCATCCCATGCAGGGGCGGATCCCGCCGTTGTCGGCAAATACGTTCCAGCCCTCGTAATCCGCCTTAATCTTTTCCCAGCCTTGCCCGTCCAAATCATGAATAACCAGGTTTTTCATTGTCAGTCTCCCTCCATATCCGATAGTTATGCCCAGGGATCGTCTTTTACGGGCGTTTTCACCTGCACCAGCAGGCTTTGCTCCCAGAGGAACCACTGGTCTGTTGACGGTTTATACCTTAAGGTTACCGGCCGCGGGGTATCCGCGCCAAGGGAAAATACGTCGTATTTGCGGTAGCCTTCCTCCGCTATTTGGGAGGCGGAAGGCTTCAGTTCAATCCGCGCCGGCAGCTCCGGCTGATAATTATTCTGCGGGGATGCCCCGTAAAGATAAGCCCTGGGGATGTAGTCATGTCCGTCCATGAACCTGTCCCGGATGAACTGTTTCTCAAAACTGCTCAGCGGCCGGGGACCGCGGAGGTAATCCAGCATCTTAAAGCATTCTTCTTTATTTTTTACATAAACATTCAATGCGGCAACGGTCAGTCCGACCACCGCCTCCGGACTGTGCAGCTGGGCCTCGGGCAGGGCGAGCATTGCGTCCAGGCTTTCGGGCAGGGAAATATCCAGAATCATAATTATCTCCTTTCTCTGACTTATCTTGTGATAAAACCATCTTACCACAGAAAGTCCTTCTATGGTATACTGAAAACATAAAACAGCATTACCCGTAATGAGAACCGGCTGTCTGTGAGGAGGTGAAGCATGCAGAAGGAAAATACAAACCGGGAACCGGTAATTCCGGTTCAGCCGAAAAATCCCTGGAATCCGCAGGCCGCGGACCGGGTTCTGGCTGTGGCGCAAACCTACCTGGACAATGCGGAAAAACTCATCTATTCCTACGGCAGCAGGACCTTCCTTTCAGGCTTTTACCTTTATGATCCGGCGTACGGCGGCAGGGGAAATATCGACTGTTCCACCTTCGTGCTCCTGGTGCTGGCGGGGATTCCCTATGAAAAAAGCCCCTATGCGACCGGCAGCCGGCAGAACTTAAACGACCTTCGGGCGGACTGGGCGGACAAGGCCCTGGCGGATTTTTCAGACCTGCCGGAACGGTTTATCGATATCGCCGAGCGTATCGGAAGGCCGTACCTGGCCGGGCCGAAGGGCCTGGATCTGGAAAAGGC
The DNA here is from genome assembly GCA_017433825.1 of Eubacterium sp. Lineage (GTDB taxonomy): Bacteria > Bacillota > Clostridia > Lachnospirales > Lachnospiraceae > Alectryocaccobium. The sequence continues at coordinate 57,359 of JAFRGL010000017.1, forward strand.
CGAAGCCATGGGCATCAGTGTGAAAACCCTTGGGGAGGAGATACGGAAAACCGGCGTGGGAAGGCGGTCAGCAAATATCACCCGGTATTTTCTGGACCGGGGGGAATGTTTCTCCGATCCGCAGGAAATACGGCCCGGGGACATCGTATTTTACAGAAATCCGGGCTTCTTCCGGGAGGGGGAGAGAAGGTTTAAGGCGGAAGAGCAGATCACCCATGTGGGTATTGTCTGGACCGATACATTACTGATGGTGAATTCAGCCGGTTATGTGAAGAAAGAAAGGGCGGAAGAAGAGGGCCTTCCCGCGGTGGCCCTGGCGCCTGTTTCCGGAAAAAGAACGCCGGCCTTCTTTGCCAGGCCGGCGTACTGAAAGCGGTTAATAAACGATAATCAGCAAAACACCCTCCTTAAACCGGATTGTCCGGCTTTAAGAGGGTGTTTTCATCAGATATCCCTTGTATAATACAGGTTTTCTCCCGTATCCGGCAGAGGTGAATCGGCGGGAACGAAGCCCTGCGCCTCCCAGAAAGCGGCGGCGTCCGTATTGTTTTTCCGGATGCCCACGCACAGATGGCGGATGTCCTGGGCGGCAAGTGCGGCCCTGACGTCGGCGAAAATCTGTGAACCGATGCCCTGGCGCTGCTGTTCGGCGTCCACCATGAACCAGCCGATGAAAGCGGCGTTTTTGTCCGGGAAGCCGGTTATCAGGTCCAGTACCGCGGTCAGCCGGTCCGCATCGTCGTAAAAGCCCACAAAATACTGCCTGTCGGTTTCGTCGTAATCCGGAAGGTCGGTGATTACATCCGTAAGTCCGCGCAAGGCACGTCCCACCTGCTCCTTGCGGTAATATTTCCGGTTGTCGCGGTAGAGATGGTAAACGGAGGCGATGCCGGGTTCCTTAATCCGGCGGACCTCGTATTCAGAGGAAAAAGCATCGATATCCAGTCCTTCCTGCTTCCTGGCCTGTTCATATTCCAGGGCAGGCCGGAACTGGGTTTCGTACAGTTCCCTGTAAATGCCGTCTGCCTCCAGCAGTTCGTCGTGGCTTCCCTGTTCGCAGATTACGCCGTCCTTCACCACAAGAATCTTGTCCGCCTTTAAAATGGTGGAAAGCCGGTGCGCAATAACGATGCTGGTTCTGCCGGCCATCAGGGCTTCCAGCGCGTCCTGGATAGCGTTTTCGGAAATGGAATCCAAAGCGGAGGTGGCCTCGTCCAGAATCAGGATCTTCGGGTCTTTTAAGATAACCCGGGCGATGGAAATACGCTGCTTTTCACCGCCGGAAAGCTTTAAGCCCCGGTTGCCCACCACTGTATTGTAGCCGTCGGGCTGGGAGGCGATGAAGTCATGGATGCTGGCGATGCGGCAGGCGTTTTCCACCTCTTCCATGGTGGCGTCTTCCTTCGCGTACAGGAGGTTGTCGAGGATTGTGCCGTTGAACAGGTAGGTTTCCTGGGTCACCATGCCGATATTCTGCCTCAGCCAGAAAAGGTCCATGTCCCGGACGTCCGTGCCGGCCACGGAAACCGAACCGTCCAGCACGTCATACAGCCTGGGGATCAGGTTGACCACCGTGGATTTGCCGGAACCGGAGGGCCCGACAATGGCGTACATTTTGCCGCCGGGCACGGTAAAGCTGACATCCTTTAAGATAACCGTTTCCGGATCATAGCCGAATTTCACGTGTTCGTAGACGATATCCTTATCGGCAATCTCGGGCTTTTCGCCGTTTTCCGGGTTCGTAACGGTATTTTCCCGGTCCAGATAGTCAAAGATACGGGTGAACAATGCCAGGGACCTGGTGAAGTCAACCTGGATGTTCAGCAGCGATTCCACCGGCCGGTACAGGCGGTTGACCAGGGCGACAGTGGCGGTGATCACGCCTACTGTAAGCGTGGGATCAAACCGGCGGATGATAAACAGGCCGCCGAAGAAGTAAATCAGCAGGGGGCCGATCTGGGTGAACATGCCCATGAGCACGCCGAAAAGCCGGCCGCTGGTGGCTTCCTTTAAGGAAAGCTTCGTCACTTCCTCATTGATCTTGACGAAATTGTCGTATTCCTTCTTTTCACGGGTGAAAAGCTTGACCAGCATGGAACCGGAGACCGAAAGGGTTTCATTGATGACCTGGTTCATTTCGTCGTTTTTCGCCTGCCGTTCGGTTAACAGCGTGTACCGTTTCCGGCCTGCGCTCCTGGTGGGCAGGATGAGCAGGGGAATAACCACGATGCCCACGATGGCCAGCTGCCAGCTCATGGAGAACAGGGCCACCAGGGTGGTTACCACCGTGGCGATATTGCTGACGATGGAGGTCAGCGTGCCGGAGATAACCGAGCTTACGCCGCTGATGTCGGTGTTCATCCGGGTAATGATGTCGCCCTGCTTTTCCGTGGTGAAGAAGGAGTGGGGCATGTATTCCAGATGTTTGTACATCTGGTTTTTCATATCGAAGATAATCCGCTGGGAAATCCAGTTGTTGATATAGCTGTTCAATACGCCGATAAGCTGGCTGGCGGTCATGGCGATTAAAGCAAATATCAGAAGCTTGATAAGCAGGATCATATCCTTGCCCACCAGGGCATCGTCCACGATGTGTCCGGTGATGATGGAGGGCAGAAGGCCTACGATGGAAGAAATGACAATGGTTACGAAAACCAGCAGGAACTGCCACCAGTAGGGTTTAAGGTATCCCAGGATGCGCTTGATGAGTCCTTTTGTTACTTTCGGGATGTTGGCTTTTTCTTCGTCTGTCAGAAAGCCTCTCGGGCCGAAACCGCCTGGTCCGGGCATGGTGTTACCTCCGTTCATGGTGAAGCCTGATACTGCCGAAGCGATAAAGTACGGCAGCCGGAAATTGACATTTTATTCATTGGTTTGTTATATTATATAACAGGCAGGAAAAGAAAAAAACAAAGAAATGAGGGTTTTGCAATGACAGACTGCAAAAAAGAGACTATCACAAAGACCCAGCACTTTGTTTACGTGCCGGGAACGGAAGTATCCTATCCGGAAACCGTTTTCTGCGGAGCCGCAGACGGACCGCGCGTTACCGTAAGCGCCGGCGTCCACTGCCGGGAATATATCGGCATTGAGGCGGTAAACCGCCTGGCGGCGGAAATCAGACCGGAGGATGTCCGCGGCAGCATCCGATTCATTCATGCCGTTAATTACAACGGGCTTATCAGGCGGAGCGCGGACGTATTCCCGGAGGACGGCGAAAACCTGAACAGGGTATTTCCCGGAAATGAGGAGGGCGGTTCCACCCTGAGGGTGGCGGTATTCCTGGAAAAGGAGGTTATCGCGTCCTCCGACGCGATCATCGACCTGCATTCCGGCGGCTTCTGCGAAGCGCTGACCCCGCATGTTTATTTCCACGGCGTATGCGCACCGGAGGTCAACCGGCAGTCGGAGGCAATCGCGAAACACGTGTCGGTTCCCTATGTTGTGCGTTCATCCGCGAAAAACGGCTTTTACAGCTACGCCGGACAGTGCCGTGTGCCCGCCATTATCCTGGAAAGGGGAGGTTGCGGGCTGTGGTCGGAAGAGGAAGTGAAAGCGGATATGGAGGATGTGAAAAATATCCTGCGGTTCCTCGGCGCGCTCGATGACGGTATTCCCGCAGTGGAAAAGAATCCCTGTGTGATGTCAGCGGGCTGGTATGAGGACGCGCCGGAAAGCGGCCTGTGGTATCCTGCGAAGAAGCCCGGGGACCGGGTCGTAAAAGGAGAGGTGCTGGGGCAGATAAAGGATGTCTTCGGCACAGTCCTTTATACTTATACAGCCAAAGACGACGGGGTGCTGCTGTATCAGACGGCGTCTCTGGGCATAGAAAAAGGGCACCCCATGGTTGCCTACGGGATGCCGGAGAAACAATAGCTTCAGTCAGTAAAAAAGGCGTTTCCTGCAGATGCAGGAAGCGCCTTTTTTACATTCACGGTTACTCTAAAACGGTGAATCCTTCCGCGGGTACGTGGAATTCCATGACGTAGGTGCCTTTCTGGGCAATACCGATGGCTTCCACCTTCGTTCCGTTGGACGGAAGCTCCACGCCTTCGGGCAGGTACATCAGAAGGCCAAGTTTGGTATTGCCTTCTTCGTTGGCTTCCATGACGGAAGGAGTGCTGGTATCCTTCTGGTAGATACCGGTGATCTTGATGACGGTGCCTTCCTTGATTTCCATGTTGGACATCTGTTTCATCAATACCTGGATGCCGTCGAAATCGCCGAATTCGATGACGATCTCGGGATTGGAAAGATCAACCCCGGCTGTGGTGCCGCCCTGGCTGTCAGTGCCTGCGGAAGAGGCTTCCGCGGTGCCTCCGCCGGAATTGCCGCCCCCGCCGCTGCCTGAACCGCCGCCGCAGGCTGCAAGGCTTAACGCCATCACGCAGGCTGCCGCCAATGCAATTATCTTTTTCATGTTTCGTTCCTCCTTATTAATCCAAAACGCAGGGGATGACTGAGATCCCCTAATGCCTTATACAAATCTTATATCATTTTGTCTGAAGGATGACAAGCCGTTATCCGGAATGTTTGCTGCGATGGTCACCTTCTGGCTGTTCCGCACGACACGCAGAACAGCTCTCCTGTGTTTTTGGCACCGCAGACGGGGCAGAACCAGCCGGAACCCATACCGCCCGTGTCGGTCCACCGGTTTCCGGAAACGGAAGGCCAGACTATTTTCTGGTCTTTCGGCCAGGCAACCGTATAAGCCAGGGTAAGCGAGAGGGGTCTGTCCGGTTCAAGAACCAACTCCCAGGTAATGATGCCGGTATCCGGGTTCACGCGGCCGCCGGACAGCTCATCCACGGTAATGGTGATCTTTTCATTGCGGGCAAGGGGGATCCGGTCCTGGATGCAGACGGTTTCCGGTTCGGATACCGTGCCCGAAATCAGGATCCGGTACTGCAGCTTCCTGCTTTGCTGGTTCCGCAGGAGGGCGGAAGAGCCGAGATCCGTCATCTGCATCCAGCGTACGGTGAACCGCTCATCCCTGCCTAGCGGAAGGGAGAATTTCTCCTTTGTTTTGTCCGGACGCACCATGGATTTGCCCATGTAGGTATCCCGGACATAGACGGACACCAGCCCGTCCGGTATTTTCCAGTCTTTTACGGCGACTTCCGCGGTAAACCGGACGGAAGAGTCCAGCATGGGTACGGCGGAAAGCAGGTATTCCGCCGGAACGGTCATGCTCCGCAGGTCAGCCATGTTGCCCAGAGAGCCGCTGGAGATATCCCGGCCGCCGGGCAGATGGTAGGCTGTCATGGTTTCTTCCGTTTGTTCCGCCGCAGACGTGGTCTCCATCCGTACCATGTTATACGCGGAAAGATCCGGCAGGTCCGCGGTATCGGGGGAAACGCCTCCCGAAGCTTTTGCCTTCAAAGGTGCGGCGGACTGCATCATAGCTGCCCGCGGTGCGGCAGGAGCGGAATAGTTTACCGGTGCAGCCGGGATATAAAAATCCAGATATGCACTCCGAAGCTCCGGAATATCCAGGGATTTGCCCGGAGTTCCCGTGTAAAGGCTGACCTGGGTGTTTTCCCAGTCCTCGCCGGTCTGCTGCGTGATCTTAGCCCGCATCCTTATGGTCAGCGGTTCCGCCTTTCCCCGGAAATGCACCTCGTACTGGGGTTCCCAGCCCGCGCCTGATTCCTGATACTCCAGGAAAAACGGACATTCCATCTGCCGGGCGGCCAGCACGTCAACACTGACTACAGCCTGCCGCATCTTTTTCTGCCCGTCGGACAGCTCTTTCTGTTTTTCGGCCTTCCGGATTTCCAGCCGGCGGATCTCTTCACGAATGACGGAAAGCTTCGCGGGAAGCGCTTCGATGTAGGCGCTGACCTTGTCCGGGTCCACCTGCTGCATGGTGTGGAAATCCCCGTTGGCTTTCCACAGTTCTTCCTGGGTTTCCCAAATCCGGATTTTCCGGTCCATGTCATCGATTTCCTGCTGCAGGGCAAGAAGCTCATCCTCCGAAAGCAGTTCCGAGGCGGAAAGCACCTGAATATTTTCTGCGGAGACAAGATCCGGGAAGCGTAAGGACAGGCTGTCGCGGAAAGCACCGTCTGTCAGCCCGCCGATGAGCAGCCTGTTCCGGCCTTCATCAAGCGTAACGGTACCGTATCGCTCCACGCTGCAGCCTCTGCGGAAAATCTTCACTTTATCAGCTTTGGTTTCGATAATCTTTGTCATCTGTATTCCTCCGTTCCGGTTTTTTCCTGAAACGATTATTTCATCGGACGGAATCTGCCGAAAAGCAGAACCGGCTTATTGTTGCCCCTGCAGGCGCGGATAAGGCCGAAGAACCACATGACGATGGTGAAAATCAAGGCGGCAAGGCCAAGGACAAATAAAAACACTCCGAAGCCGACTGCGCCTGTGCCGCGGCCGTACATGGCGTAGCTGTAGGCACTCATAACCACGCCGGCGGAAACCACAGCCGCGCCGATGGAGTAGAGTATGAGAGCGCAGGTTGCCGTGATATTCATTAAAAGCGACTGGTTCAGGTGGGATTTGGCATATTCTTCCTTCCGGTCGCCGCCGATCATGGCAATCAGGAAGCCGATCCAGCCAAGGTAGCCGATGATGGCGGTCTGGCCGCGGTTTAAAATCGGCCGTTCCAACACCTGGTATTCGGCGCTGTCATCCACCCTGGGCTGCCTGGGAGGACGCTGCGTCTGTGTGCGCTGCCAGCCTGCCCCGCCCGCATTCTGCTGCTGCCTCTGCTGTTCATGCTGCTGCTGCCAGCGGCGGGTAAAGTTGGTTTCCTCCTCCTGCTGCTGATAGGAATTGGCTCCCGCCTGATCCTGATAACCGTAATCCTGGTTACCGGAAGGACCGTTCACGTTCTTGAAGGCGTAACCGCACTGAGGGCAGAACGCAGTGCCGTCCTGAACCTGTGTACCGCATTGCGGACAAAAACTCATTTATCTGTACCTCCTATGGTTTTCTTTATGGTTATACTGTGATTCCGCCTGTAAAAAAGGCAGAATACCATGTCATAACTTTACCCGATTATAGATCGCATTTCAAGTGAATTTGTGTTATGCTGATGCCAGGGGCCGGCAAAGACATAAATCTTACAATGTCATTACGGAAACGAATGCCCCCTTTATTGAGGCGCGGACATGAGAGTGAAATGCGAATACTGCGGAAGCTATATACTGGATACGGACGAAACCTGTCCAAGCTGCGGTGCTCCGAACGAGCACATGGCCAGGAGCGCTTCCGGCATACCGAAAACCATCGGAGAGCTGCGTGCCTTTGCGGAAAAGCATAACCTGCCGCTGGAGAAAATGCGTTTCTTCATCGGGGAGGATTACCGCGGCGCAAAGGCTTTCGGCATATATGAGAAACCCGGCGGGATTTTCGTCGTATACAAAAACAAGGCGGACGGCTCCCGTGCGGTCCGTTACGAGGGTACGGACGAGGCCTATGCGGTTAATGAGCTTTACCTGAAGATGAAGCAGGAGGTGGACAAGCGCATACCGTATATGAGGGCCGGCACCAGACCGCCCGGTTCATCGGGCGGAAGGCGGGAAGGCTTTGTTTCAAACCTGGAAGCGGCCAGGAACGGCGAGAGGCTGGAGAACGCTTACGAATACAGGGAACGCCGTCCGGAATACACAGGCGGCTCACCCAAGCCGCCGAACCGGAAAAACAGAGGTCCTGTAAGAGGGTGCCTTACCGCTTTCCTGGTGGTGCTGGCAATCTTCATTGTATTCGGAATCATCGGAACGGTCATTAACAGGACACGCCCGGTTACCGGATATTATTCCTACAACGGGCGGCAGTATTATTACGACTCGGATGACTGGTATATTTATTCCGGTACGGACGACTGGATTCCCGCTGTCGTTGATGAGGAGCTGCGCAGGAATTACGACGATTATTATGACTCCGCGTACTACCGGGACGATTACGGCGCATCGGATTTCTACGACAGCGACTACTACACGCCCGGCACCTACGATTATCATGACACGGGCAACGGCTACGACTACAATGACAGCGGCTACGATTACAATTATGACAACGATACCTGGGACGATGACTGGGATGACGACGACTGGGACTGGGATAATGACTGGGACTGGGATACCGGGGATACCGACTGGGACGACGACTGGTAAAGAGCAGTAACGAAAGAAGGCTGAGCAATGGCAGTTTACAAAAAGGTTGTATTTACGGACAGGAGTTCGGGGAACGCGCTTTTTACGGCGGACCTTCCGGAAGGCTTTCGGGCAGAGGCGGTTTATACGCCGGTACAGTATCCGACGGCACAAAGCTATACGGTTAGGGGGACGGCAGTGCACCCGGAGGTGCCGGTTACGTTCTTTTTCCGGACGGGTGAGGGCTATTTCTATTCCGAACGGACGCCCGTGCCGGCGGGAGGCCGGACAGAGGACGGCACCATCGTGCATTACCCCTGCGATACGGCTGCCCTTCTGGACGAATACGCTTCGGAGTTTGCAGGAACACAGCTGACCGCAATGGATTACCGCATGCTTACCGACAGGAAGCAGGCCGTTATCCTGCCCGAGGCGGAAAGAGAAGTGCAGAAAATGTACAATGTCTACTGCCAGGTGGCCAATATGAACTCCGGCAATATCTACCTGAACGTGGACGCCTATATCAATGACGGGGGAACCGGCATTTACAGCCTTCTGACAGACCGGGGAAAGAAGACCCTGGCGGTAACCCTGTACCGGTACGGCATGTATAATTCCATGGGCATGAACAACACGTCCATGCTGGGCATGTTTGCCTCCCAGGCGAGGCCCATTTCCACTGTCAGCTGGGTTGTCCCGGTGGTCACCTACGTGCTGGTAAACGGTAAGATAAATGAAGGCGTCATGGCGGTTTACAACCGTTTCACGGAAACCCTGCAGATGACGCCGCAGTTTAAGGCTTTCCGGGAGGAACTGGAAAACAGGAACCTGCAGGCAAGCCTGCAGAAGGCCGCATACGACGCGCAGCAGACCAATGCGCAGATTCAGTATGCCTGGCAGCAGCACCAGGAAGGCTGGGCAAGGTCGGACGCCTTGTCCCGGCAGATTTCCGCCGACCTGGATTCCTTCCATCAGAATATCCACGCCCGGGCCCAGGCTTATGACAACGCGCATATGAATTTCGGAAACTCCGGTTCCGGATACGGCGGTTCTGCGGATGAAGAATCCCTGGATGACCGTATCCAGAGGCGCAGGCACGAAGCCATGATGGGCGTCGATACTTATGACAGGGAAGACGGCACCACCGTAGAACATACGACCATGGATAACCGCGTGTTTGAAAACAACCTGGACAGCCGCGAGCGGTTCGGCACCGAGCATTATTACGACGACTACGTACCGGACGGGTGGAGCGAACTTTTCAGGCGGCACTGACGGAAAACAAAATCTCCGGAGCAGAAAATGACTGCTCCGGAGATTTTTGCTGCCTGTCTGAACAACGAAAATTAAAGGGTGTATCCGATAAGTACCTTCAGCGTGTTTTCCGCGCCGTCCCGGTGGCTTCTTTCGTAGCCGTGGGAAGCGTAAACACCGGCGCCGATAAGGCCGTGGCGCAGGTCATATCCGCCCGAAAGGGTGGCTTCCACATCGGAGCCGTAGTGGGGATAGACATCAACCGCATAGTCCGCGCCGGTTTTCTTCGCGGCTTCGATAAGCTTTTTGACGACTTCGTAGGAGTACGGTCCGCCGCTGTCCTTGGCGCAGATGGACACCTGCTTTTCCGTGCAGGAAAGCCCCTCGCCCACACAGCCCATGTCCACGGAAACAGCCTCGGTCACGCCTGCCGGTACGGATGCGCTGCCGCCGTGGCCCACTTCTTCATAAACCGTAACGTGGGCATAAACCCTGCGGTCCGGTTCCAGACCGTTCTCCTTCAGGTAGCGGGCATAGCCTAAAAGGATAGCCACGCTGAGTTTGTCATCCAGGAAGCGGCTTTTGATGTAGCCGCTTTTCGTGATCCTGGTCCTGGGGTCGAAGCAGACGATATCGCCTGTGCCGATGCCCAGCTTTTTCACGTCTTCCGCGGATTTTACATCCTCGTCAAGGACTACCTCCATGACCTTCCAGTCACGCTTTGTGCTGCTGTATTCGCCGTTTACGTGGATGGAAGCGTCGGTAAGCTGCAGTGTGCCCTCGTATTCCCCGTCAAATTTCGTGATGATGCGGACGTTTTCCGCCTCCGCATTATTCGGGTTCATGCCGCCCAAAGGAGTAAGCTCCAGGCGTCCGCTGCCCTTTACAGTCTTCACCATGCCGCCCAAAGTGTCCGTATGGGCCTCAAGGAGCAGTCCGTCTTTGTCATCCTTTCCGCCAAGGTCCACGCACACACCGCCCTTTACGGTCTTAACCGGCGTATAGCCCAGGCTTTCAAATTCCTTCATAACCCAGTCTGCGGCTTCTTCGGTATAGCCGGTGGGAGAGTCCACCGCCAGAAGACGCACGGCAGCATCCATGATATAATCCGTGTATTTCTTCAAATCCATCGTCAGTTTTCCTTTCTTTCATGCTGTTTTACGGTTACGGCAGTCACCGCTTAAGCAGGCCTGCCGCATCCGGGGGATTTCCTACAGAATGTACTCCATCTGGGTTTTTAAAATCTTCATGCCCATTTTGTCATAGAAGAAGCGGGCCTCGTTTCCCTCCCAGACGTTTAAGGTGATTTCGTAGCAGCCCATTTTCTTCGCTTCGCCTTTTACATATTCGAACAGCTGTTCGGCTATATGCTGCCCGCGGGATTTTTCATCCACGCACAGATCGTCGATATAAAGGGAATCGAACTGCACCATATTCGCGGAATCCGGCTGCTTTTTGCAGATGCAGAAGCAGTAGCCTTGTACTTCGTCCATGTCATCCACCGCCACGTACACCGGCCGCGTGTCATCAGCGAAGATTTCCGCAAGCTCTGCGGGGCTGTATTTTGTGGTGCCGGGGATGAATACGTCCGGCCGGATGGCCGCGTGGATTTCCAGCACCTGGGAGAGCAGGTCGATTACTTTATCCGTATCTTTGATTTCCGCACGTCTGATACGCATGGCAAACCTCCTTTTCCGGTCCTGCCGGGCATTCGTGAACTGAAAGGCAGATCGGAATGCCGGCTTTTGGCCTTATGCCCCATTATAAATAAAAAGCCGGCCGCTTACAAGGAAAATGAGGGTAATTCAAAGAAGAAATGTCTCTTGCCCTGCAAAGACAGATATGATATGCTGAATGTGCCGGCAGCTAATCAGGTTTACTTCTATTTCCTCTCACGAAAACCGAATCTGATAATATCGTCGGCTTTTTTGTCCGCAACGGGCCGGCCGGCATTGCCGGCCGGCTTTTTCTTTCGTTTTTCCAGTCTTTATCGGAGGCACGGTTTAATGGAAACTGTTTACAAAGAATATCTGTTTGACAAACATATCCTGGTAAGCTCAGGAGAAGAACATGACGACGAGTACCGCTTAAATGTGATTATTTCCCTGGGAAAGCTTTTCGGCATCCGGATTATAAAAGGGAAAGCACTGGCGGAAAAGACCATGATCGGTTTAAGCGCCAAAAAGCTGGGGGAGAATGTTCCCCAGGCCTTTTACCAGGGATTCCCGGAAAGCGTCAGGAAGCTTACGCATACGGAACTGGTGTTCGACCAGTTTGTGCATTATGTCAAAACCTACGGCCTGGGGTGGTTTGACGAACCGGGCCATTCCCTTTTTGACAGGAACTGGGAGCGTACCGTATTTTCCGAGTCCGTTCAGGAAAAGCAGTTCACCATCATAACGGAAGAGGAAGCGGTAAAGCTTCTGCAAACCGCGGTTGCGGACCTTCTGGCCGGTACACGGCCGCTGTCGGATTCGCAGTATGAATTGGTGAAAGGTTTTATAGAGGATTACGGTTACGTGCCGGAGAAAATCGCCTCCAAAAACACGTGCATCCGGCTTCTGGCGGACACCCGCGATCTGAAGCTTGTGGATTTCCTTTACATGTCGGATGTAATAAAGCTGGCTGACGAGATCAATTACCGGGTTTATGAGAATACCGACCTGAAGAAGCTCAATCTGCAGAACCGGTACAGGACGCTGATTTCCCTGGTGATGGATATGCTGTTTTACAAGGAAAAATGCGATCTTCTCGTCTGCTGCGAGAAGAAGAAAATCTGGAACGGCCTGCTGCACCATATCCATTACAAGGCAAAATGCCCGGAAGCGGAGCATTTCCTGAATGTAATGAGAGGGAAGGACAATCTGTCCGCTTATTCGGGGTTTGAGCGAAAGATGGATGAACCGGACGTGCGCGGGGCCTTTGATTTCTTAAGGAAAGCCAAGGGCAGCGGCGCGGTATTAAGGAAGCTTGACTACCTGATAAGCCGCTGTACCTCCGAAGAAGAAGAGCAGTACATCCTTGATAATCTCGATTCGGACAACCTCATTATCCTCATCCAGCTTCTTGTGAAATACCATGTTTACAGCAGGGATGAAAACGTCCCCAGGGTGTTCCGCTTCACGAAATACAACAAGCTGAAAATCCATGAGGAAGACATTGATGAGCTGCTGAAGCGCAAATCCGATCTTACGAAGGAACAGACGGAGAAGCTGGAAAAGGCGATTGCCGCCATACTGAAAAGGAAGCTGGCCGGACGCCTGGGGAAGGTTTATATCGACCCGGATATGAAACAGTATGCCCTGCCCGTCCAGGAGAATACTTCGCAGGGGGGCTTCGGTGTACTGGCGAGAGGCTCCAAGCTTCGGCTTCCGCAAGGGAAGAAAATCCGCGCCTTTACCTACTGGGAAAAGGTGAACGATATTGACCTTTCCGTTTTCGGCATTGCGGACTACGGCGGACAGGAAGAGTTTTCCTGGCGGACCATGGCGGGCAATCAGACGGAGGCAGTCACGTATTCCGGAGACCAGACCAGCGGCTACAACGGCGGATCCGAGTTTTTCGATATCGACCTGGACGCCGTCGCCGAACGTTATCCGCACTTCCGGTATATTATTCTCACCAACAATGTTTACAGCCGCGTACCGTTTTCCCAGTGTGTCTGCAGGGCGGGCTATATGATGCGGGATGTCCGCGATTCCGGTGAAATCTTCGAGCCGAAAACCGTACAGTCCTCCTTTACCGTGAACTGCGACAGCACGTTTGCCTATCTGTTCGGCATCGACCTTACGGACCGGACTTTCGTATGGCTGAACATGGCGCGGAACGGTGAAGAAACGGTGGCCGGAACGACCGATATGACTTTCCTGACGGATTATTTCCACACAACGGAAGCGATCAATATGTATACCTTCTTCGAAATGATGGCTTCGGAACGGGCTGCGGACCCGGCGGACGCGGACGTCATTGTCACGGACAAGGACGGGGAATACCCGGAAGGCGCGGAGGTTATACGGGAATACGACTTTGACAGGATTATCAGGCTTATGAACCAGTAAAGGGTTTGCCTTTCCGTCAGACAGAAACAGTTGACTTTGAAGACAACAAAGACTATGATATTTATTTGAAATGTTTCGCAAATAAAGACGAGGAGCTTTTATATTATGAAGATTATTTACAATGACGGACATACCGCTGACTGTCCGGCAGAAGAAGAGCTGGAAGTCCTCCGCCATTCCGCGGCCCATATCATGGCCCAGGCGGTAAAACGGCTGTATCCGCAGGCGCATTTCGCCTATGGTCCGGCTACCGAGAAGGGCTTTTATTATGATGTGGACTTAGGCGATGTGAAGCTTTCCGAAGAGGACCTGCCGGCCATCGAGAAGGAAATGCAGAAGATTGTCAAGGAAAACCTTCCCTTCAAGGTATATCCCCTTCCCAGACAAGAGGCCATCAAGCTGATGGAAGACAGGGGCGAGCTTTACAAGGTGGAGCATATCGGCGACCTGGCCGAGGACGCTGTCATCACCTTCTATCAGCAGGGCGAATACATCGACATGTGCGTCGGACCGCACCTGACCTACACGAAAGCGCTGAAGGCCTTTAAGCTGACCGCCATTTCCGGCGCTTACTGGAAGAATGATGCGGAAAACAAAATGCTCACCCGTCTGAACGGCGTTGCCTTCCGTACCCAGGAAGAGCTGGCCAAATACGAGGAACAGGTGCGTGAAGCGAAAGCCCGTGATCACCGCCGTATCGGCAAGGAAATGATGCTGTTCATGACCGACGATCTGGTCGGCAAGGGCCTGCCCATGTTCCTGCCCAAGGGCTATACCATCTGGCAGCAGCTGGAAGAGTATATCAAAGAGAAAGAACGCAACCTGGATTACCAGCACGTTATGACCCCCTGCGTGGGCACCGTCAACCTGTACAAGACCAGCGGCCACTGGGATCATTATAAAGAGAACATGTTCCCGGCCATGGAACTGGAGGATGAAAGCTTCGTCCTCCGTCCGATGAACTGCCCGCACCATATGATGATTTACGCCAACCAGATGCATTCCTACAGGGATCTGCCCATCCGTATCGGCGAAATCGCCCATGATTTCCTGTTCGAGCCCTCCGGCACTTTAAAAGGCATCGAAAGAGGACGCCATTTCTGCCAGAACGACGCCCACCTGTTCGTTACCCCCGAGCAGATCAAGGATGAAGTGAGCACCGTCTGCGATCTGATTTTCGACGTTTACAAGGATTTCGGCATCACGGATTACCGCTGCGTGCTTTCCTTAAGGGATCCGGATGACAAGAAGAAATACCACCAGGACGACGAGATGTGGAACCATGCGGAGTCCGCACTCCGTGAAGTGCTGACCGAGCTGGGCATCCAGTTTACCGAGGAAATCGGCGAAGCCGCCTTCTACGGCCCGAAGCTGGACGTGAACGTACAGCCGGCAGTCGGTGCGGAATATACCCTTTCCACCTGCCAGCTTGACTTCTGCCTGCCCGCCAAGTTCGACCTGAAATACGTGGACAGGGACGGCACGGAGAAGACCCCGGTGGTTATCCACAGGGCCATCCTGGGCAGCCTGGACCGTTTCATGGCTTACCTCATCGAGGAAACCAAGGGCGTCTTCCCGGTATGGCTTGCGCCGGTACAGGTGAAGGTTATCCCGGTATCCGAGAAGAGCCTGGACTACGCGGAGAAGATTTACGCGGAAATCCGCAAAATGAAACTGCGTGTGGAACTGGACGACAGAAATGAAAAGGTGGGCTATAAGATTCGTTCCGCCCGTCAGAACGACAAGGTGCCCTACATGATCATCGTGGGCGAAAAGGAAGCTGCCGAAGGCAATATTTCCGTCCGTGACCGGGCTACCGACCAGACTGAAACCACCACGCTTGACGTTTTTGTGGCGAAGGTTAAGGAAGAAGTCGAGACCAGGAAGAGATAATAGAATAAAAACGGTACTTATACCGTAACATAATAAAGAAGCACGGAACCGGCTGCAAACGGGTCCGTGCTTTTTTGAAAAAGACCGGAACAGCCAGGTGTTCCGATCTTTTTCATTTCAGGGTTTCCGGCAGGTGCCGGAAATGACTGTCAGGGTTTGATGAAGCCGAGCTTCTTGGCCTGCTCCATATATTTCGGAAGGTCCGTGATGGAGATGGAAACGTCATGCTTCTTGCAGAAAGTAACAAACTCGGTGAAGGTTACTTTGCCGTCGGCCAGAATGTCAGCGATTTCTTTCTGAAGGTCTTTGTCAGTTTCATACTGTTTTACAAGCTCTTCTACAGTTGCCATGGTAAATCTCCTTTGCTAAAATCCGGAACAGCCGGTTATTTTTTGCTAACTGTATTTTACCACATTAAAGCGTCACATACAAGGGCTTTAAAAAATATCCGCAGGATAATAATGAGGGGGTGTGGAAAAATGCGGAAACGGCAGAAAGAAATGAAAAAATTCCTGATATGGCAATACGGGCTGTTGACAAATTCCATAAAAGGACGTATTGTATTGATATAGATTTGAAATGGAATATAAATGGAATTTATTTGGAATCTGCAGAAGGGAGGAAATCCGAAAATGGGAATGACAATAGAAGAGATCAAACGGAGAAAAGTGCAGCGGGGCCTTACCAATGAGCAGATGGCGAAGCTTTCGGGACTGCCCTTGACAACGGTCCAGAAGGTCTTAGGCGGAACGACAAAATCGCCGCGGTATAAAACCGTCTCTGCCCTGGCCGCCGTGTTTGAGAATGACGAAGAAGAGGAGAGGGCCGCCGTTTATAAGCCCGGCGGTGTGCCGCCCCTGATGCTGAGGGATGCTTCCGGGCCGGCCTGTGCCGTACAGCCTGACGGCCGGAAAAAAGCATCGGAAAACATGAAATATCCCCGGCAGGGCAGCTATACGCTGGAGGATTATCTGGCACTGCCGGATGATCAGCGGGTGGAGCTGATCGACGGCGTGTTTTATGACATGTCATCGCCGTCGATGCCCCATCAACTAATCGGAGGGGATATCTATTCTGTTTTAAAAGGCTATATAAAAGGCCGTAAAGGAGGCTGTATGACTTTTACGGCACCTACAGACGTCCAGATCGACAAAGACAACCGGACAATCGTCCAACCGGATGTAATGATTGTCTGTGACAGGAGTAAGATTCGCTACGCCAGAATTTTCGGAGCCCCGGATTTCATCGTTGAGGTGCTGTCGCCCTCCACCCGCAGCAAAGACATACTGATAAAATCGGCGAAATACAAATCCGCCGGGGTAAAAGAATACTGGATGGTGGATTTAAAGGCGAAAAGCGTGACAAAAATGCTGTTCGGCGAGCCGGATAAAGAAGAACCCGACGGAGACATCCGCATCGAGACGTTTCCTTTTGAGAAACCGGTGCCGGTATCTCTGTTTGACGGGGAACTGACTGTTAATTTTGCGGAATTGATGGAAGAGTACGCTTTCATTGAAAGCAATCCCGTGCCGGAAGGCTGGGAAGAGCCAAAATAAGAAGACCGGCCGGCGGCTGATATCAGCCCCGGCCGGTAATTTTGCTTTTTGTCCGGTTGGTTATTAAGGCTCGTACAGGAAGCCCGCATAGCCCAGGTCATAGATGGTGATGGACATGCCGTGGAATTCCTCTTTATGTGAGGCGACCTTGCCGGCCAGCACTTCTTTTGCGCCTTCGGCCAGCTTTCCCACCATATCCGGGCTTACCGGGATGTCGCCGTGGGAAGGCCAGACTTCGTCATAAGTGCCGTCCCAGGCTTTGAGATGTTCCATGCTTTTAATATAGTTTTCTATGTTGCGGAAAGGCCCGAACATGAAAACATGTCCGTTCTGGACGGAATCCCCGGAAATGAGCACCCGGGCATTTCTGTCAAGGATGGCAATGCTTCCAGGTGTATGGCCGGGAATGTGGATGATTTCCAAAGGTCTGCCGCCCAAATCCAGCACGTCTCCTTCATTTACCGGAATGATGGTGCCGCCGATGCCGTCTTTGACGTAGTTGGGCTCCTCATCCGGGTGCATATAGAAGGATTCAAATTCCGCATTGCTGCCGGTGTGATCCCTGTCCGCATGGGTATTCAGAAGTGAGAGCGGCAGGTCCGTCAGGCTTTCGGCGATTTCTTTTGCATTGTTCACTTCCATGCCGGAATCGATAAGCAGGGCTTTTTTGCTGCCCGCCAGGAGGAAGAAACGGACGCCGCCGTCTTCGATCCGCCAGCTGTTCTCATTGATCTTAACGATTTCGTAATTCATAATCGTTCTCCTTTTTTATAAAAACAAAACTCAGCTCAACTCTGCCATCCGGTTCCAGAAGCGGTAATAAATACCCTCTTTTTTAAGAAGCTCTTCGTGCGTACCGGTTTCCTCTATGCCCTCCTTGTCCAGCACGATGATGCGGTCAGCATCCTGGATCGTGGTGAGCCGGTGGGCAATGGTGACAGTGGTGCGGCCTTTGGAAAGCGCTTTGAGGCTTTGCGTTACCAGAAGCTCGCATTCATTGTCCAGTGCGGAGGTCGCTTCATCCAGAATCAGGATCTTCGGGTCCTTTAAGAAAACACGGGCTATGGAAATCCGCTGCTTCTGGCCTCCTGAAAGCTTCACGCCGCGTTCCCCGATGTAGGTATAGATGCCGTCCGGCAGCAGGTCGATAAACTCGTCGGCGCCGGCAAGCCTTGCCGCTTCCAGAATCTGCTCATCCGTGGCATCCGGATCTCCGTAGGCGATATTGTCCCGCACGGTTCCGGAAAACAGGTGTACGTCCTGCTGGACGATTCCGACCGCCCTGCGCAGGGATTTTAAAGTCACCCCGGAAATATCCTGGCCGTCAATGAGGATACGGCCGCCGGTCAGATCATAAAAACGGGGGATCAGGTTGCAGATGGTGGTTTTGCCGCCGCCGGAGGAACCGACGATGGCCAGGTTTTCGCCGGGCTTTACCCGAAGGCAGAAATCCTTGATTACCTCATTGTGGTCGTCCGGATACTCGAAATACACATGTTCAAATTCGATGGCGCCTTCCGGCACGGACAAATCCTTCGCGCCGGGCACGTCCTGGATTTCAATCGGGGTGTCGAGGATTTCGACGAAACGCTCGATACCGGTCATGCCGCGCTGGAACTGTTCGGTAAATTCCACTATCCTGCGGATGGTCGTGATAAGCGTGGAAACATACAGTATGTACGCTACCAGGTCGCCGGCGGCAATGCGTCCGTTAACCAGGAAAAGACCGCCGGCAATGATGACGATGATGTACATCAGCCCGTCAAACAGCCGTGTGCTGGTGCCGAAGGCGGCCATGGCGTAGTAGGCTTTCTTCTTGATACGCTGGAATTCCTTATTGCCCTCTTCGAACTTGCGCTTTTCTTCTTCCTCCGCCGTGAAGGCCTTGACCACCCGTTCGCCTAAGAGGCTGTCTTCGATGGCGGCGTTCAGCTCGCCCACCTGGAACCGCTGTGCCTTCTGCGTTGCGCGGAGCCACCGGTTGAGCCTGGTGCAGACGAGAAACATCACCGGCAGGCAGACAAAGATGAGGATGGTGAGAATCAGGGAAGTCCTGGCCAGGATGACAAAGGATGCCGTAAACTTGATGGCGGCGATAAAGAATTCTTCCGGGCAGTGGTGGGAAAATTCCGTCACATCAAACAAATCGTTGGTGATGCGGCCCATGAGCTGTCCGATTTTGTGGTTGTTGTAGTAATTTGCGGAAAGCCGCTGGAGATGGTCAAAGGCGTCCCGGCGCATGTCCGTTTCGATGTAAACACCCATGATATGTCCCTGGGACTGCATATAGAAGTTTGCGGCAGCGTCAATCAGCCGCAGGATGATGTACAAAAGCGCCATGCGGATAACCATTTCCGCAGTCAGCGCAGCGGCGTTTCCCGTGGCTGCATTGGTAAGCCGGCGCATAATGGTCGGCAGGACAATGTCGCAAAGGGTGGTAAGTGCTGCGAAGAACAGGTCAAGCACCAGAAGATGCCTGTATTTCTTTAAATACGGGAGAAACCTTTTCAGAAGTGCTCCCGAAGAGTAGCTTTGTTTCCCGTGCTGTAAATCGTCAAGAAAAGCCATTTGATTTGTTCCTTTTACTGCTTATAAAGGTATCGGCGTATTGCTGCCGGATACGGCGGGAACGCCCATCTTCTGCAGCAGTTCCGCATAGTTCCGTATCACCTGTTCCCATTCCTCACGGTCGGGAATATCATACCCTTCCATGGGATAAAGCATTTCCAGGGAGGCGTATTTTTCCGTGCCCAGCTGCCGGTAGGGCAGAAGCTGGAGCTGGCGGACGGCACCGCCCAGTTCATTCCGGATAAATTCCCCGGTTTTAATGATGTTCTCTTCATCCGCGTTGAAGCCCCTGATTACCGGGATGCGGATGACCATCGGTTTTCCCGAGGAGGCGATGTACCGGATGTTTTCATGAATCCGTTCATTTCCCGCGCCGCAGCGGGCGGCATGAACCGCGCTGTCCATGTGCTTGATGTCTGTGATAAACAAATCCGTGGAGGAAAGGACCGCTTCCACATTTTCCCGGGGCACATTTAAGGCAGACTCCACGCAGGTATGGATGCCGTACTGCCTGCATGCGGCATACAGCGCTGCCACAAATTCATACTGCAGCAGGGATTCCCCGCCGGAGACGGTGACGCCGCCGCCGGATTTGCGGTAGAACTCCCGGTCCGCCATGGCAATATCCAGGGCCTCGCTTACTGTCATTTCCGTACCCCAGCGTTTTAAAGCCTCCGCCGGACAGGTGTCCGTGCAGGCCATGCAGCCGGTGCATCTGTCCCTGTCCACGTGCCCGGTTTTGCCGTCAACGGTGACAAGCGCGCCCGGTACCGGACATACCTTCCGGCACCAGGAGCATTTGTCCGCTCCCAGGCACCGGTTCGGGTAAATGCCCACCTGGGGCCTGGGGGACAGTCCTTCCGGGTTTGAGCACCATTCGCAGGAAAGGGTGCAGCCTTTCAGGAAAAATTCCGTACGGATGCCGGGCCCGTCGTGGACGGTATATCGCTGGATGTTAAAAATAATGCCTGTGGGTTCCACGATATCTGTCTTTACCTCTTGTTCGGTAATTGTTTTTTGGAAAAAATACACTCAGTCGAAGGACAGCATGGTGCGTCCGATAATGTCGTCCTGCAGCTCGCGGCTTAATTCCACGAAATAGGCGGAATAGCCGGCCACACGGACCATCAGGCCCTTGTATTCCTCCGGCCGCGCCTGGGCATTGACCAGGGTGGAGGCGTCCACAACGGTGAACTGGCTGTGCATGCCTTTGCGGGCCACGTATTCGTCAATCAGGGCGATCAGGTTGTTCCTGCCGGTGTCGCCGGTAAGGCTGGAGGGCGTAAATTTCCAGTTCAGCAGCGTACCGTTGCCGGCCCTGGAATGATCCATCTTGGTTACGGACCGGAGCATGGCGGTGGGACCGTAGATATCGTGGGAACCGGAAGCATTGTGCACCGGGCCCATACAGTCGGATAAAGGCTCCCAGGCCTTGCGGCCTTCGATGCTGGCGTACTGGATAAGCCCGAAGCCCACGTTGATGGAGACGGAATATACGCCGGGATTGAAGACGGCACCTCTGTAGGAGGGACGTTTTTCGATATATTTGCAGTAGGTATCCATACCGAACTTGGCCAGATCATCGGCGTAGTCATCGTCATTGCCGTAATGGTGCACCTTTTTGCTGTTCACATAAGCATAGAGAGGCTCAAAACCTTCCCAGTTGGCTTTGGCCGCGTCCAGAAGCTCTTTGCCGGTCACCCTCTTTTCGTCAAAGACCAGCTGTTTGATGGTGGCCAGCCCGTCGCCTACAGTGCCCACGCCTACGCCCTGGGGGCCGACGAAATTATACCTGGCGCCGCCTTTTGTCACGTCTTTGCCCTTCGCGGTACAGTCTTCCATAAAGCAGGAGAGGAAAGGCAGCGGCTTTTCTTCGCCGTGCACCTTGTCCACCACGTTTAAGAAGGTGACCAGGCGGTCGCACCAGTATTTCATCTGTTTGTCATAGGCTTCCAGGACCTCGTCAAAGGATTTGAAATCTTCCAGGCTGCCGGTGGGAAGGCCCAGCTGGCTGCCTGCGCCTGCGCAGCGGGCATACCGCGGGCAGGAGGAGGAGCATTCCATGCAGTGGCCGTTGTTGATGGCCAGCTCCAGGACTTTTGCCATGTTGAAGTATGCGGCGTCGTGCCAGCCGAATTCACAGCCGGTGACGTCCGGTTCCACGCAGCCGATAACCTGGTAATTGCGGGCGTCCTCCAGGGAACGGCCGTAGGATACCAGCATGGGGATGGTCACTTCGTCATTGAAAATCTTCGGTTCGCCGGTGCCCATGCGGATGATGCTTGCGACCTTCATTTTCAGCTCGTGGGGCGTGCCCATATGGAGACGGACCGCCATCCAGGGCGTCAGGATCCTGGTCTGCACATGGGCTTCCAGACAGAGGTACGTCAGATCATTGGTGGCATCCTTGCCGTATTTGTCCACACCGCCCACGGTCATGCCCGGGCCGCCGATGCCGCCGTTGGCGAAAATGCCGATGGATTCCTTGTCACGCAGCTTGTTCAGCTCGAAAATCTTGATATACAGGTTTTCGATAAGCTCCAGCATGAATTCCTTGGTATATCTGCCTTCTTCCAGGTCCTTTTTGTAGAACGGATAGAAAATCTGGTCGAACCGGCCGTAGCAGATGGCATGGCCGTTGGACTCCACCTGGGCAACGGTGATGACGAAATTGTACAGCTGGATGGCTTCGTAGAAATCCCTGGGGGCTCCTTCTGAAATCCACTCGCAGTTTTCGGAGATTTTCAAAAGCTCGGCCCTGCGCACTTCGTCCGTTTCCGCCTCTGCTTCTTCCTTTGCCAGGGCCGCGAACCGGCGGATATGGTCGGAGAAGGCTTCGATGGCAATAAGCTGGGATTCGTAGAACACCTTCTTGTCGATGCTGTCCGGCAGGGTAATGTCCAGGGCATCTTTATATTTTCTGATTCTTTCCTTCAGCTTTCCGAGGCCGTTGGCAAGGATAAGGTCATAGTTGGCGCTGGTATGTCCGGCGTGGCTTCTGATATAGGCATTGGCCATGAAGACGCCCTTGCCGTCGTCGGCGCCTTTGAGTTCTTCCTCTGTCAGGAGGGCATGCACCTTGTCTTCGATGGTTTTGCCCTTCCAGTAGTCCGCCTGGGAGAGAATGTCTTCCTTGACGTCCTCCGGCAGCTTGAAATAATCGTGGGTGCGCAGCTCGCATTTATCCAGGGTGTTTTCGCGGATTTCCTTTAAGAGCCAGTCCATGGCCTGCTCGGGAAATACCGGCGCTGCCTTGGCGTCGGCTGCCATTTCGCCCACGATGAGTTCATAGGGATGGATGCGGATGGTGCACTCGCGGATAGTATTGGCGAAAGCCGTTGCGACTTTGAGCGGCACCGGGGCGCTTTCCATTTCCTTATAGGTCCTGGTTACAATGTTGTATCGCTCGGAATCCACGACGCCGTTGGTGGTTTTCTCATAACGGCGGAGGATTTTGTTTATCCGGTCAAAGGATGAGGGATCGTCCACGAGGGCGGAAGAGGCCACGCCGTAATCCGCGTCATAAGGATCGATGCCGATGGGGGCTTTGCTGTAATGATACATAATGTAAACTCCTTTTTATGATGAGAATGAACTATAGTACATGAATGATAGATTATAGCCATATTATTATACATGAAAAGCCCTGTATTTGACAATCTTTTTACGGTCATCTGTAGGCAGATGCAGTAAAATATGTTATGCTTGTTACGAACAATATTTCCTTAAAGGAGCAATCCCGGACATTTAATCCCGGTCCGGGCATCAGGGAAGGAGAATAAACATGAGTCTGGAAAAATACCCGCATCTGTTTACGCCGATTACCATCGGCAATACCATTTTCAGGAACCGGCTTTTTGCTGCGCCCAACGGCTGCCAGTATCTTGATTACGGCGGCGTACCCTCCGATGAAGGCATTGCTTTCTTTGAAAGAAAAGCCATCGGCGGTTTTGCGTCCGTTACCTTAGGCGAATGCATCGTGGATTCGAAAACCGGCCAGGCGCATTCCTACCAGATCCTGCTGGACAACCCCCTGGCGCTGCCGCCGCTTTCCGCCATGGCGACGGCCATATCCCGCCACGGCGCGGTCGCTTCCGTACAGCTGCAGCACTGCGGCATGTTTTCCCACCTGGTGTACGAGCGGGGCGACCAGCTTTTAGGGCCGGTGGACATGGCGATTCCCGACGTGCATACCTCCAACAACGACGGCCATGAGGTGGCCGCTTCTCCGGACGGACTGCGCCATGTGCGCGGAATGACGGAAGAGGAGATTGAAAAGCTCATCCGTTCCTATGCCAAGGCAGCAGCCTTTGTGAAGCAGTGCGGCTTCGGCATGGTGATGATTCACGCCGGCCACGGCTGGGGACTGGCCCAGTTTATCTCAAAACACCTGAACACCCGTACCGACAAATGGGGCGGTCCGGAGCTGGAAAACCGCATGCGTCTGCCTTTGGCGGTTATTGACGCCGTACGGAAGGCAGTTGGCCCGGGATTCCCGATAGAAGTGCGCATCAGCGGCGCGGAATGCATTGAGAACGGCTATGATATGGATGAAGGCATCGCGATTGCAAAGATGCTGGACGGAAAGGCGGATATCATCCATGTATCCGCGGGACACCACGAATCCCAGTATGCCACCACCATTACCCATCCCTCCATGTTCATGGAGGACGGCTGCAACGTGAAATATGCCGCGGAAGTCAAAAAATACGTAAAGACGCCGGTTGCCACGGTAGGCGCGCTGACCGACCCGGAAATGCTGGAGGAAATCATCGCTTCCGGCAAGGCGGATATCGTAAACCTGGGCCGTCAGACGCTGGCGGATCCGGACCTTCCGAACAAGGCCCGTCAGGGACGGGAAGACGATATTGACCGCTGCATGCGCTGCTGCGCCTGCTTTGCCAACAGCACCCTGACACGGCGCCGCGCCTGTGCCATCAATCCGGCTACAGGCCATGAGCTGGAGGAGAAATTTGACCGTCCGCCGAAAACCCTGAAAAAAGTCCTTGTGGCAGGCGGCGGTATCGCCGGTATGGAAGCGGCGCTTACGGCGGCGAACAGGGGCCATCAGGTTATCCTTTGTGAGGCCTCCGATACATTAGGCGGCGTTTTGAACTGCGAAGAGCAGGTGCCCTTCAAGAAAAGGCTCGGGGAATACCTGAAAAGGCAGGCAAGAAGGGTGGAAGAGGCCGGCGTGGAAATCCGGCTGAACACACCGGTTACGCCGGAACTGGCGATAGAGATTGCGCCTGACGCGATTATTGCCGCCACCGGCGCGGCGGCCGTAAAACCGCATATTGCCGGCATTGACGGCGGAAATGTGCTGGGCGCGGAATACGCCTATACCCACCCGCAGGAGGTCGGACAGAATGTGGTCATCCTGGGCGGCGGCCTCGTGGGCATCGAGCTTGGTATCTTCCTTTCCGGCCTGGGCAGGAAAGTGACCCTGCTGGAGATGATGCCGCAGCTGAACGACGGCGGCAACATGGCCCACATGAACGGCCTCAGGATACAGATTGATGAGAAAAATATCGGGGTTTCCCTTTCCACAACGGCAAAAGAGATCCGAAAAGACGGCGTATGCGCGGAAAAAGACGGCAGGGAAGAGTTCTTCGCTGCGGATACGGTGATTTATGCCGTGGGCCAGAAGCCCAGAAGCGAGGAAGCCCTGGCGCTTAATACCTGCGCGCCTGAATTTTATATTGTCGGCGACTGCGTCGCGGCGAAAAACATCATTTCCGCCACTACGGCGGCCTATAATGCCGCCAGGGATATCGGCAGACTTTGATTATCGTTTAAGGAGGGGTACCGGAACCAATGCAGGGACCCGAATATGAATACAGACCGAAAAAAGCATTTTCCAGAGCCGGCTTTGCCCTGATGTTTGCGACTGTAGCAGGCCTGGGCCTTGTGTACCTGGCCGGCTGGATGGCGAGGAGCGGCATAGGCGGCTTCCAGCGCATTCTTTATAATGATACGCTGCTGCTTCTGGCCTCCTATATACCCCTGTACGGTATCGGCTTCCTGATCTTTTGGCTGGTCATCAGAAAGCTTCCCCCGGCGCCAATCGTAAAGGAGCGGATGAGTTTCGGCCGCCTGTTCATGCTGTTCTGCATAGGCTACGGCTTTTCCTACCTGCTGAACCTGCTGGGGTCGCTCATCACCGTGCTGACCGGCGGTATGAATATCAGCGGGCAGATTCAGTCCTTCATACTTATGGATTCGCCTCTGGCGGTGATTATCCCCGTAGTTGTAGCGCCGGTGGCAGAGGAGCTGATTTTCCGCAAAATACTGATTGACAGGCTGATAATCTACGGTGAGAAGACGGCGATTGTTTTCTCCGCCGTCTGTTTCGGCCTGTTCCACCGGAACCTGACCCAGTTCCTGTACGCGTTCTGGCTGGGAATGGTTTTCGGCTATGTCTACAGCAGGAGCGGGAAAATCCACTACACCATGGGCATGCATTTCCTGATAAACGGATTTTCCACGCTGGTCGCCCGCGCGGCCTCCGGTATGCTGAGAACTGCTTCAGGAAGCGGGGGATTAAGCTTTGACGATATCATGGGCGGGCGGTCAACGTCATCCCTGGCAGTTGTCGGACTGTTCGGCCTTGTCGCCATCGCGCTGGTCATCATGGGTATCGTATTTTTCTGCATCAGAATCAGGACACTGCAGTTTTATTATGATGAACCGCTGGAGATCCCGAAAGGCCAGGTCTTTAAGACCGCTTACCTGAATCCGGGTGTTATCCTGTTCGCGGCGGTATGTATCGCTTTCATTGTCATAAACCTGATGGGAATCATACTCTGAACCCGGATAAAAACAAGGGAGATGCCGCTTCGGCATCTCCCTTGATAATATTTAGAAAGCATCTGTTTTGTGGCAGAATCAGCCGGCTGAACCGGCTGCAAATGCCTGCTTTTAGAGCCCGGCCCGGGAATTGCAAAGCAGCCGTACCGGCAGAAAGAACAGGCCGGTACCCGAAATCAGACGGTTTCGCAGCTGTATATTTTTCAGGCTGAAACGACCTGCCGGCCGTTCTTCTGCCGGTACAGATGCTTACGATTTCACAAGAATATACTTACCTTAGTCCATTTTCGGCAGGGTGGCAAAGTATTTCTGCAGTTCCTCATCGGTGGGAATATAGTCGTCCATCTTGCCGTCATGGAATTTTTCATAAGCCACCATATCGAAGTAGCCGGTGCCGGTGAGACCGAAAACAATGGTCTTCTCCTCACCGGTTTCCTTGCATTTCATGGCCTCGTCGATGGCCACCTTGATGGCGTGGGAGCTTTCCGGCGCGGGAAGGATGCCTTCCACACGGGCAAACTGTTCCGCAGCTTCGAAGACGCTGGTCTGCGGTACAGCGACGGCTTCCATCAGCCCGTCGTCATACAGCTGGCTTAAGATGGGGCTCATGCCGTGGTAGCGCAGGCCGCCCGCATGGTTCGGCGCAGGAATGAAGCCGCTGCCTAAGGTATACATCTTTGCCAGCGGACAGACCATGCCGGTATCACAGAAATCGTAGGCATACACGCCGCGGGTAAAGCTGGGGCAGGAAGCCGGTTCAACGGCAATGATGCGGTAATCCGCTTCGCCCCTTAACTTGGCGCCCATGAAGGGTGAAATCAGGCCACCCAGGTTTGAGCCGCCGCCGGCGCAGCCGATAATCATATCGGGCTTGATGCCGTATTTGTCCAGCGCGGCCTTGGTCTCCAGGCCGATAATGCTCTGGTGCAGGAGAACCTGGTTAAGCACACTGCCCAGCACATAACGGTAGCCAGGATTGCTGACGGCTACTTCCACAGCTTCGGAAATGGCGCAGCCTAAGGAACCTGTGGTATCCGGGAACTCGGCAAGAATCTTCCTTCCGACTTCGGTGGTGTCTGAGGGTGAAGGTGTTACGGAAGCGCCGTAGGTGCGCATGACTTCACGGCGGAATGGCTTCTGTTCATAGCTGACCTTGACCATGAAGACTTTGCAGTCCAGGCCTAAGTAGCCGCAGGCCATGGCCAGGGCGGTGCCCCACTGGCCGGCGCCGGTTTCGGTGGTAACGCCTTTTAAGCCCTGGTTCTTTGCATAGTAGGCCTGGGCAATTGCGCTGTTCAGCTTGTGGCTGCCGGAGGTGTTGTTGCCTTCGAATTTGTAATAAATCTTCGCCGGAGTCTGCAGTTTTTCTTCCAGGCAGTAGGCCCGCACAAGGGGGCTGGGACGGTACATTTTGTAGAAATCCCGGATTTCCTGAGGGATCGGGATAAAGCGGTTTTCATTGTCCAGTTCCTGCGCCACCAGTTCTTTGCAGAAGACGGCTTCCAGTTCCTCGGCGGTCATGGGCTGGTGGGTTCCCGGGTTCAGAAGCGGCGCGGGTTTGTTTTTCATATCCGCGCGGACGTTATACCAGGAATCGGGCATCTCGGATTCTTCAAGATAGATTTTGTAAGGGATTTTTTCGGACATTTTTGTCTCTCCTTTCTGATTTTTGGGACAAAAAAACCTGTCCCAGTATGATTTCTGCTGGGACAGGATAAATGATCCTGCGGTGCCACCCGGCTTGACACCTTGCATCAAGGTGCCCACTCAAAGCGTACTATCATACGCCGGCTTTTGTTTACGGAGCGCCTTTTCTCCGTCTCGCATACTCCGCTTTCTTCGCAAGCGTTTCTGTTCACCCTCGGAAGTCCATTCGATCCCGCCCTTTTTACCGCCATTCCAGCACCGGCGGCTCTCTGTGAAAAAGCATCGGAATTTACTCACTCTTCTTCAACGGTTTAGCGAAGCATATCACAAAAGCGACAGTCTGTCAACCATAATATTTATTATTCTTTTGAGACGCTTTAAGCCGGTCCGCGCCTCCCTGTGTATGTTGACATGCCTGTCTGTCTATAATAATATTACGTTGGAAGCAATGTACTTTGCCGGGCCGGAACTGCATTAAAAAAACGAAAAAGAGACTGAACGGATGAAGAAGCTTTTTTCGGAAATACCTCACTTAAAAGGTGAAAGAATTGAACTTAAGGCACTGACCGCAGATGATGCGGAAGGCTTGAAAAGGCTTACGGAAAGCGTACGCGTATACCGGTATCTTCCCACTTTCCTGTTTGAACAGAAATATGACGATACTTCTTATGTAATAGAAAGGCTGTATGACGAATGCTTTCAGGAGTCCATCATCCTGGGTGTATTTAAGGACGGTGAATTCTGCGGCCTGGCGGAAATGTACGGCTATAAAGACGCGATTCATAAAATCAGCGTGGGCTACCGGCTTCTGGAGGAATACTGGGGGCAGGGAATCGCCACGGAAACGCTGGGGCTTCTGGTGGATTACCTGTACAATGAAACCGACATTGAAATCATTACGGCCAGCACCATGGTGGAAAATTCGGCTTCCGCCAATGTTCTGAGGAAGAACGGCTTTTCCCTGGTGGTTCATGCGGCGGAAGAGGACTGGGGATACGAAAAGCCCACCCTTACGGACAAATGGATTCGCTGAACCGGCGTCCGAAGCCGGAAAACAATAAAAGGAGAGCAAAATGGCTGATCAGACAAAAATTTACCAGGTATCCACGCTGCGGGCCCTTGCCATGGGCTATTCCCGCAAGGTCATCACCGTAGGGGAGCTGCTGGAGCACGGGGATATCGGGCTTGGCACCTTCGAGGATGTAAACGGCGAGATGATTGTCCTGGACGGACGCTGCTTCCGCGCGCTGCACGACGGCACCGTTTTCGAGGCGGAGCCGGAAATGGGTGTCCCCTTTGCCGCGGTAACGAAACTTACCGATATGGTTTCTTTCGACCTTGCGGAATCGGAGAATATAGACGAAGTAAAGGAAGCGCTGACACTGAAGGTGGAGGAAGGCTTCGGGCTTAACTATATGCACATCGTCCGAATCGACGGGGCTTACGCAAAGGTGAGCGCCAGGTCTGAGACCGCCTTCCGTTCCCAGCACGTGGAGCTTAAGGAAATCCTGGCGAAAACCCAGCAGGATTTTTATTTCGAGGATATCAAAGGCACGCTGGTCTGCGTTTATTTCCCTGATTACATGGGCACGATGAACGCGGCGGGCTGGCATCTGCATTTCCTGTCGGAAGACCGCACAAAAGGCGGCCATGTCTTCGACGTGCAGATAAAAGGCGGAAAGGCGAAGCTGATGAAGATAGACTGCATCGAAATCCAGCTTCCCAAAGAGCCTGCTTTTGACACCTATTCCCTTTTGAATGCCTCCGACGACGATATTCGCAAAGTGGAGCAGGGTAAGTCCTGAAATGAAAAATAAAATTATTGGGCATTTTGCACACTTTGGAGAAAATAAATCGTGCAAAATGCCCTGCAAATATATATGGAAACGCACTATTCTAATCTATTATACAGTGGAATAGTGTGTTTTTTTGCCTTTCGGAGGAATGGAAAGATGGGCGAGAATGTAAAAGTGGAAAAAATATGGAATCCCATATTTATAAGTGTATTTGTGGCGAGTATTGCGATCAGCCTGGGACAGAATATGATGAATACGCTGGTCCCGAAATTCGCGGATTCCTTAGGCGCGACCGCGACCGTCGTAGGTGTCGTTGCCAGTATGTTTACCATCACCGCGCTGGCAGTCCGGCCGTTTTCCAATCCGGCATTTGATTCGTTCAGCAAGAAGAAGCTCCTGATCCTGTTCCTGGCGGACGTAATGATTTCCTTCTTCATTTACAGCTCCGCGCACAGCATCCCGGTGCTCATCGTTGCCCGTCTGATGCAGGGCGCCGGAACCGGCTGTATTACGCCCCTGCTTCTGGCCATGGCTGCGGACGCCCTTCCGGTTGACAAGCTGGGAAGCGGCATCGGCGTCTACATGATCGGCGGTTCCATTGCCCAGGCCCTCGGCCCGAACATCGGTCTGAACATGAGCGCTGCCATCGGATACAACAAATCCTTCCTCATCGGCGCTGCGATCATGTTCGTCGGCATCCTGACCTGCATTCCCATGAAGGAAGTGCCGTCGAAGAAGCTTCCCTACCGTATCACCCTGAAAAACATGCTGGCCAGGGAAGCCATTCCGTTCTCCTTCCTGATGATGATGATGATGATAGCAGGCTGTTCCATCGGCAGCTATATCGCGATTTACGCGGGCATCCTGGGCGTTCAGAATATCGGCCTGTACTTTACGGTCAGCGCGGTATTCCTCCTGTTCGTCCGTCCGATTGCCGGTAAAATCAGTGATACGAAGGGCTTTGACAAGGTTATCCTCCCGGGCATCCTGATTTATATCGTGGCATTTATTATGATGTCAAAGGCGAAGACCCTGCCCCAGTTCCTGCTGGTTTCCCTGGTATCTGCTCTGGGCAACGGTATTGCCTACCCGGCCATCCAGGCGGTTTCCATGAAGACGGTGCCGCTGGAGCGGCGGGGTTCCGGTACCTCCACGAACTATATTTTCGTGGACATTGCCAACCTGATAGGCCCGATGATGGCCGGTATGCTCATCGATAACTTCATCGCCAGGGGCGTGCCCACCGCGGACGCGTATGCGAATACTTACCGGCTGATGATCATCCCGCTGGCCATTGCTTTCGTGTTTGCCTTCAAAATCCGGAAAAGGCTGGTGGGCATCGACATACCTGCGCAGTCGATTGAGGAGGATGAGCCTTCGGTGATTGAGACGGAAGATAATGAATGATATATAAAAACTGAACAGCAGCAATACCGGCAAAAAATGCGCCAGTAGGTCGCTTCGCTGTAAAAAACATGCCGCTGCAGAAAAACCTGATTTCGGGCACCGGCCTGATTCAACGGGTTTTGTGATCAAAACCCGCCTCAGCAGGCCTCGAAAAGAATTGCTTGGAGGCAACTTTTCGTCCCTCATCAGTTTTTTCGACAGTGGCGTTTTTTATCGCGCTTGCTCCAATACTGGCGCATTCTTTCTGCCGGAATGTCCGCTTTCCGGTTTCGGGGCGGGGGACAAAAAAGGCCGGCTATGCGCGAAAACGCAAGGTTACACGGCGATATTAGTTTTGCAACGGGTTTGCCCGTGTGTTATACTGCAGCCATGGATAAGAGAAATCTTGAGATTATAACTGAATTCCGGCATGAACTGCACCGCCATCCGGAGCTGTCTTTGCATGAAACGGAAACAATAAAGAAAATACATGCTTTCCTGGAAAACAATACCTCCCTTTATGTGGAAGAGCGGGACGGGTGGCTTTTTGCGGTAAAGGAGGGAAATGACCCGGAAGCAGGAGGCATCGCCTTCCGCGCGGACATGGACGCCCTTCCCATAGACGAACAGGGAATGAACCTTCCTTACGTATCCGAAAACCCGGGCGTTTCCCATAAATGCGGTCATGACGGTCACTGCGCAGCGCTTGCCGGCCTGGCTCTGGAGCTGGACAAAACAGAGGTTTCAAAGACCGTATACCTGATCTTCCAGTGCGCGGAAGAAATCGGGGCAGGCGCGGTAAAGGCGGCAGGCCTTATTGAAGAGAAAGGCATCAGGGAAATCTACGCCTTCCACAACTTAAGCGGTTATCCCGAAGGGAGCATTGTGTACAGAAGAGGGCTTACACAGCCGGCTTCCGAAGGGCTTACGGTTGCGTTTTCCGGAAAAACCTCCCACGCCGGGGCGCCGGAAGAGGGAACGAACCCTTCCGCGGCCATCGCGAAGACCGTGCTTTTTATCCGGGAGCTGAACGCGCGGCCCCGGGAAGGCATGGCCTTCTGTACCGTGGTCGGCATGGAAGCAGGCAGCGGGGATTTCGGTATTTCCGCGGGTTTCGGGAAGCTCATGGTGACGCTGCGTGCCGAAGAGGAGCAGGAGATGAAATCCATGGAGGAGGAAATTGTTTCCTTTGCGGAAAGGCAGGCGGCAGAAGAAGGCATCCGCATTTCTTCCGATATTTCGGATTATTTCCCGGAAACCAGAAATACGGAAGCGGGAATACAAAAAGTCCTCCGGGCAGCAGGAGAATGCGGCCGGAAGACAGTTGAAATGGAAAATATGTGGCGGGTTTCGGAGGATTTCGGACATTTCCTGAAGAAATGCGAAGGCGCCATCTTCTACATCGGAAACGGGGAAGACTGGCCGCCGCTGCACACTTCGGACTATGATTTCAATGACCGTATCCTGACGGCAGCCGTGGAAATGTTCCGCGCCTTGGCGGTTATGCCTTCTTAAAGGCAGCCATGATTCAGAATCCGTTATTACCCGGTTTGCGCAGCATACCGGCAGCTGCCGGTATGGTTTAATACAGTATTTTTTAAGGAGGCTTTATGAAAAGAGTACTGACAATCCAGGATATTTCCTGCTTCGGGAAGTGTTCCCTGACCATAGCATTGCCCGTCATATCGGCGCTGGGCGTCGAGACGGTTATCCTGCCCACGGCAGTGCTGTCCACCCACACGTTGTTTTCGGACTTTACCGTGAAAGACCTTTCGGACCAGATTGAGCCCATCACGAACCACTGGAAGAAGGAAGGCATCACCTTCGATGCCGTTTATACCGGTTATCTGGGAAGCATCGGGCAGATTGACCAGGTAAAGGAAATCTTCCGGACCTTCAAGGGGGAAAATACGGCCGTTATCGTAGACCCGGTTATGGCGGACAACGGAAAGCTGTACGCCGCATTTGATATGGATTACGTGAAGAAAAACACCGAGCTTTGCGCCATGGCGGACATCATCGTTCCGAATATCACCGAGGCGGCATTCATGACCGGGATGGAATACAAAGAAAAATACGAGGAAGACTATATCCGTGAGCTCCTGGAAAAACTGGCCGGCCTGGGTGCGAAGATAAGCGTGCTCACCGGTGTTTCCCTGGAAGAAGGAAAGACAGGCATTATGGGCTATGACCGTGAAACAGGGGAATACTATGTCTACCAGAACCGCCGGATAGACGCCTCTTATCACGGAACGGGAGACCTGTTTTCCAGCACCTTTGTCGGGGAAATGATGAAGGGGAAAAACTGGAAGGATGCGATGCGCATCGCCGCGGACTATACCGCACACACGATAGAGGTGACCCTGAAAAACCCGGAGAATCCCTGGTACGGCGTCGACTTTGAAGCCACCATTCCGGAGCTTATCGGCATGGAATAGAATCTGATATCCAATTTAAGAGCGACCGCGAAGGTTAGGAGGTGCACATCACCGGTGACGGCAGCTTCGTGCTGGCCCTTGCGGATACATTCACCCCTGTCTTTGAAAAACACAGAAAAACAGTAGAGAAAAAGCGCCTGATGTGTTAGAATGTATTCTGATATATCAGGCGCTTTCCTTAATCCTTCAGGGAACGGGCGCCTTTAAAGGAGAATGAAATAAATGAAATTAGGTATCGTGGGACTTCCCAACGTGGGAAAGAGCACTTTGTTCAACTCCCTGACGAAGGGCGGTGCGGAATCCGCGAACTATCCCTTCTGCACCATTGACCCGCATGTGGGCATCGTGCCCGTGCCGGATGAGAGAATCAGGCTTTTAGGGGAGTTTTATCATTCGAAGAAGGTAACGCCGGCCACAGTGGAATTTGTGGATATCGCAGGCCTGGTAAAGGGCGCTTCCAAGGGAGAAGGCCTGGGCAACCAGTTCCTGGCAAATATCCGCGAGGTGGACGCCATCGTGCACGTGGTGCGCTGCTTTGAGGACGACAATGTCATCCACGTGGACGGAAGTGTGGACCCGGCCAGGGACATCGAAACCATCGACCTCGAGCTTATCTTCGCCGACCTTGAAGTGCTGGAGCGCAGAATGTCCAAGACCGGCAAATCCGCCCGGATGGACAAGACCGCCGGCAAGGAATTCGCCATGCAGGAACGGCTGAAAGCCCACCTGGAGGATGGACACGATGCCATTACCTTCACTTTGGAAAATGAGGATGAAGAGGGCTGGTTTAAGGAATACAACCTGCTGACCGCAAAACCGGTTATTTACGCCGCAAATGTGGCGGAAGACGACCTGGCGGATGACGGCGCGTCCAATCCCCATGTGGCGGCGGTTCGGGAAATTGCGGCGAAGAACGGCAGCGAGGTGTTCGTCATCTGCGCGGAACTGGAAGCGGAGCTTGCGGAGCTGGACGACGAGGAAGAGCGGGCGGAATTTCTGGAGAGCATGGGACTTGAAAGCTCAGGCCTTGACAAGTTGATTGCCGCCAGCTACCGGACGCTGGGGCTTATGAGCTTCTTGACTGCCGGCGAGGACGAAAGCCGGGCCTGGACCATTAAAATCGGCACCAAGGCGCCGCAGGCGGCAGGCAAAATCCATTCCGATTTTGAAAGAGGCTTTATCAAGGCCGAGGTGGTTAATTTCCGGGAACTGCTGGACGCCGGCTCCTACGCCAAAGCCAGGGAGAAAGGCCAGGTGCGGATCGAAGGCAAGGACTACGTGGTCAAAGACGGCGACGTAATCCTGTTCCGGTTCAACGTATAAATATCAGTACCGGTAAACCCTCATACAGGAAAGACGCAGTAAGGGGATAATGAAATGCAGAAACTGATAACGGGCAAAGTGCAGCCTTATTTTGAAACAGATTCGGAACAGCTTTTCCTGGGCGACGCCTTCGAGCTTCTGTCAAAACTGAAAAAGGAAAGCGTGGATATGATCTTCGCGGATCCGCCGTATTTCCTCTCCGGCGACAGCATTACCTGCCGGGGCGGCAAAATGGTGCCCGTGAAGAAGGCCGACTGGGATTCCACCGCGGAATTTAAGGAAAAGCATGCCTTTAACCGCCGCTGGATCAAACGGTGCAAAAGGGTGTTAAAGCCTGAAGGCACCATCTGGATTTCCGGCACGTTTCACAATATATTCTCCATCGGCACGGCGCTGGAGCAGGAAGGCTTCAAGATTATCAACAATATTACCTGGCAGAAGACCAACCCGCCGCCGAACCTGGCCTGCAAATGCTTTACGCATTCCACGGAGACTGTGATCTGGGCCAGGAAAGACAGCAAAAAAGGAAAATATCTGTTCAATTACGAGTTGATGAAGGAGAGAAACGGCGGCCGTCAGATGAAGGACGTCTGGACCGGGAGCGTGACGAAGCCCTCCGAGAAGAAGTTGGGCAGCCATCCCACGCAGAAGCCGGAATACCTTCTGGAAAATATCATCCTGTCCTCCACGAAGGCGGGCGATGTTATCCTGGATCCCTTCTGCGGATCCGGCACCACCGGTGTTGTGGCCAAACGTTACGGCAGGGATTTCATCGGCATAGACAACTGTGAGGAATATCTGGATATCGCAGCCAGGAGGATGGCCGATATGCAGCAGGTAATGGAGTTATAAATTATGGAAATTGCGGTATACGGAAAGGGCGGCATCGGAAAATCCACGATCAGTGCGAACCTGTCCGCCGCCCTGGCGTCTGCCGGGCATCATGTGCTGCAGATCGGCTGCGATCCCAAGCATGATTCCACCAGGCAGCTGGTACACGGACGGCCGGTGCCCACCGTGCTGGATTATCTAAGAGGCGTCTCCATCGAGCAGGAGAGGCCGGAAGCCGTCCTGAAGGAAGGCATTTACGGCATAGGCTGTATTGAGGCGGGCGGACCGAAGCCGGGCGTAGGCTGCGCCGGCAGGGGCATCATTTCCGCCTTTGAGTTTTTAAACCGGCATCATATCAAGGAAAACTACGATACCGTCATCTATGACGTGCTGGGAGACGTGGTCTGCGGCGGATTTGCCGTGCCCGTCCGGAGGGAGTACGCGGATGCGGTATTTCTTGTTACCAGCGGGGAATACATGTCCCTGTATGCGGCGAACAATATCCTGCGGGGCATCCGGAATTTCGACGGGGACCGGTACTGCCGGGTGGCGGGCATTATTTACAATGAACGCCTTCTGGCCGGCGAAGAGGAGCGGGTGCTTCGGTTCGCGAAGGCCACGGGCCTGCCCATAGCCGCGAAGGTGCCCAGGAGCAATGCCTTTGCGAAGGCGGAGGAAGAAAAAAGGACCGTTATGGAGCTTTCCGGCTTCGAGGCGGAAAAGCAGGTTTTCAAAAACCTGGCGGCCGGCATTTCCGATACGATGCGGCTGTACGCGGCCTGCCCCCTGAGGGACGAGGAACTGGAGGAAGCCATCCTTCTCGTGAAAAGGACGGAAAGCGCTGATGCGGACGATATGCCTTCCGTGACGGCCGGCGGGCTGTCTGCGGTCAGCCGCAAAGCGCAGGAGGATTCGGAAAGCATACCCGAGCGTCCGCCTTTATACGGCTGTGCCTTCAACGGCGCGGCGGTGACGGCCGTGCACCTTCAGGATGCGCATATCATTGCCCACGGGCCGGACGGCTGTGCGTTTTATACACTGCAGAGCATCACCTCCCCCGGCCGGAAAAATCTCTTTAAGAAGGGCATCCTGATGCCTTCCGCCCTGCATCCGAATTTCGAAAGCTCGGGTATGGGGGCAGCGGAGGCTGTCTTCGGCGGCATGGAACTGCTGTCCGAAAAAGTAAAGGCTGCCGTGGCGGAAAAGCCCGGCGCGGTCATCGTCATCAGTTCCTGCACCAGCGGCATCATCGGGGATGATATTTCCGCGGCGGAAGCTTTGTCGGCGGAAGACGTCCCGGTCATTGCCCTGAAGCTGGATGGTGTGCTGGCCGGCGACTACATGGAGGGTATCAGACAGTGCCGCCTGACCCTGGCGGAACGGCTGATTGATACGGAAGTAAAGCCGGAAGGCCGGCTTGTGAATATCGTGGGGGAGGTGAACATCTCCAACGCCACTGAGAACAATTTCCGGATTATCGAAAGATATCTGTCAAAAATGGGCATTGCAGTGGGCTGCCGTTTCTTAAATGAAACCTCCGTATCCGCAGTGAAGAATTTCCTGAAAGCGCCTCTTAATATCCTGGCCTCGCCAAGCCAGGACAATCTGGAAATGAAGGCCTTCCTGGAAGAAAAATACGGCTGCGTGTTCGCGGACGAGCCCATCCCCACGGGCTTTGACGCCACGGCCCGTTTCTTACGCAGCCTCGGGGCCTTCTTCGGCTGCGGAAACGAAGCGGAGGAAATCATCAGGGAACGGGAAGAAAGCTATCTGGAAAGGATTGAAGCTTTAAAGCCGGCCATTTCCGGCAAAAAACTCCTGCTCACCACGATTAATGCCAATATCGACTGGCTCCTGTCCGCCGCCCATGCCGCGGGCATGCGGATTGTCTGGCTGGGCGTTCTCAATTATTTAAGGACAACGCTGTGCGTTACAGACCATCCGGAATACTGTGACGAGCTCGTCCCGGATTTCACGCCGGATATGGTCTTTGCGGCGATTGCGGAAAAGAAGCCGGACATCGTGCTGACGAACTATACAACGGAATCGGATGAAGGCGATTATGTCCGGGAAGCCCTGCCCATGGCGCCGGAAGCCGGTTTCGACACGGCCCTGTCCGTCCTGGAACGGTGGAAGATGCGTTTTGAGAACCGGAATGTAAAGGAAGGAGACTGGAAGAATGACCGGGAACTGTTCGAGAAATATTTCGCCTGACGGCATTTCCGGCATGATTTTCGCCGCCGAGGGGATTAAGAATTCGATTACGCTGCTGAACGGGCCCATGGGCTGCCGTTTCTA
This sequence comes from Eubacterium sp., assembly GCA_017433825.1. Taxonomy (GTDB): domain Bacteria; phylum Bacillota; class Clostridia; order Lachnospirales; family Lachnospiraceae; genus Alectryocaccobium. The sequence continues at coordinate 95,331 of JAFRGL010000017.1, forward strand.
CCACAGCACCACCGCCTCCTTCCTGAACGTGCAGCCGGTACTGTACATGACCGGAGAGAACGGACAGAGGATTCCGGTGGACTACAACTGGCTGGACAAGTGGTTTTTCCGCCAGCAGAGGGTGCCTTCCACGGCGCTGGACGGCTTCGATTATGTGTACGGCACCGCGGAAAAGGTGAAGGAAGCGCTGGTATTCCTGAAAAACAACGTAAACTTCGGCATTATGACCATCGTGAATTCCCCCGGCGCATCCCTGATAGGCGACCGCCTTGCGGACATCGCGGCTGAGGTGATGCCGGAGAAAACTACAGTCGTGCTGGAGTCCCCGGGCTTTTCATCGGATTTTGCCCGCGGGTATGAGGAAGCCTGCCTGACCCTGGTGAAAACCCTGGCGGGAAAGCAAAGGGAAGCGGAAAATACAAGGGCGGAAGCCGGAAACCTTCCGGAAAAGAAAAACCGCCCGAAAGTCAACGTCCTGGGCCTTTCCGTCTGGGACCGGTATTTTGAGGGAGACCGGCAGGAGATTGCCCGCATCCTCGGGCTTGCCGGCACGGACGTGAACTGCTTCCTGGCTGCGGGTTGCACCACGGAAGAAGTGGAAAGCCTGCCCGCCGCGGATTTGAATATCGTAATTGATACCGAGAGGGCATTGCGGACCGCTGCCTTTATGGAAGAGCGGTTCGGCATTCCCTTTTATGCCTGCCAGGGCCTGCCCGTAGGTTTCGATGCGGCGTCCGAGCTGGCTGAAGCGGTAGGCAGGATATGCGGCACATCCCTGGAAGCGTTTCGGACGGAGGAGGAGAAAACCAGGGCGCTTACCTGGTATAAGATTAATTCAGTGGCCAAATCCGGCGGCTTTCCGACAGGCATTCCCTTTGCCGTCGAAGCCCCTGCGGCCCGGCTTACCGGCTATGCCCGGTTCATGATGGAATACCTGGGGATGAAGCCGGATGCCTGCGCGGTTTCGGGAAGGGAAGAACCTTCCGTACGGGCTGCCCTTGTCCGGCTGTTTGAAAGCCATCATGCCCTGCACTGTCTGGAAAAGCCCATGGAGGAAACCTCCGCCGAACTGGTTTTCGGCGATGCGAACCTTATTGCTTCCTTAAGCACCGTGCGGGAGGATTTTTCCGGCATTGAAATCAGCTATCCCGGTATGGGCTATACGGACGTTGTTCCGAAAACCCACCTTCTGCTGGCCGGAGGCATGTTCCTGACGGAGCAGATCCTGAACGGATTGATGCGGTAAATTTGACTTCCGGCGAAGTCCTGTGCTATAATGATATGATTCCATAACTATGTGCAGACGGATGAAGGGTCCGTATGCTTTTTCGTGTATAAAAAAACAGGCGGAACCGGAAGGAGAAGGCGTGAGGATTACGAAAAGAACGGCGGAAATCTTAAAACGCATGGATGAGAAATACGGCACGGAGCTTTTTACATATCTGGAACATCATACGCCGGAACAGCTCCTGGTGGCGACCATCCTTTCCGCCCAGTGCACCGACGCCCGGGTTAACCTGGTAACGAAGGATCTGTTTGTGAAATACCCGGACATGGCAGCTTTCGCGAATGCCTCCCAGGAAGAACTGGAGCAGGACATCCGTTCCACCGGCTTCTATCACAACAAGGCGAAGAACATCATTGCCTGCGCAAAGGTCATGGTCGAAAAATACGGCGGGAAGGTTCCGGAAACCATAGAGGAGCTGACCGCACTTCCCGGCGTGGGACGCAAAACCGCCAACGTGGTGCTGGGCAATGTATTCCGGAAGCCTTCCATCGTGGTGGACACCCATGTGGGGCGCATTGCCAGAAGACTGCAGTTTACGGATTATACCGATCCGGTCAAAGTGGAATTCGAACTGATGAAGAAGATTCCCGAAGACCACTGGATCCTGATTAACCTCCAGTGGATCGCCTTCGGGCGGGAGATCTGTTCCGCGAGAAAACCGGATTGTGAAAACTGCTTCCTGACAGAATTCTGCAAGGAGCATGATAAAAAGAAGGATAAGACAAAATGACGAGACAGCTGAAAAATATCATTACGGCAGCTATAGTGACTGCGGCGGCCGGCTTTATTTTCTTCCTTGGAGGGCAGACGGTAAAAGCCGACCCGGACAGCGGGAACGCGCTGATTTACCTGGAGGACGTGGACGTCACCGATATGGATGAAAGCGAAATCCAGGCGGTCATCGACGCGAAAATGTCGGAATACGCCACCACTGCCATCAATCTGGACGTGTACGGCGAAAACGTATCGGTTATTGCCGGCGAGCTGGGCCTTTACAGGGCCAATACGGACCTGATTGACCAGATTATGGCGCGCCACAGGAAGGGCAATATCCTGCAGCAGTACGCGATAGACAAGTATTATAAGGAAAACGGGCCGGAATTCATGGAGATTTCCCTGGATGCCACCTACGATGCCTGTTACGCCGTGGTGACGGAGAAATGCAAATTTACGGATGAGGATCCGATTGACATGACGCTGGTCCTGAATGAAATCGGCGCCCTGGTGCCCACGGAGAAGAGGGACGGTCACTATATCCAGGTGGAGGAATCCGCGAACAAGCTGGTGGATTTCATCCGGAACCAGTGGCACGGCGGCAAGAGCCAGGTCAACCTGCCCATCAAGGTGGTGCCGGGCTACGGCACCGAGGAACAGTTCCTCCAGTGCGACAGCATCCTGGGCACCGCCACAACCCGTTATCCGAATATCGGTGTGGACCGGGATACCAACCTGATGGTGGCTGCGGGCAAGCTGAACGGCTGCGTGGTCTATCCCGGCGAAATCTTTTCGGTTCTTGACCATCTGATGCCCTTTACCGAGGAAAACGGCTATATGACCGCGCCGGTATTCTTAAACGGCAAGGTTGTGGACGATATCGGCGGCGGCGCCTGCCAGATTTCCACCACGCTGTACCAGGCCTGCCTGTACGCCGAGCTGGAAATTGTGGACAGAAGCCCGCACTCCATGATGACGGTTTACTGCGAGCCTGCCATGGATGCCGCCGTCGCGGAGGGCTACAAGGATTTCAAGTTCCGCAACAATACGGATTCCCCCATTTATATTTCCAGCAGCGTGGGCCCCAGCGGCAACGAGCTGGGCGACGGCATCGTGGTATTTACCATTTACGGCCATGAAACCAGGGACCCCAACCGGACCATCGAATTCGAAAGCGTCGAGACCAACCGGGAAAAGGCCACGACGGTTTACGAGCTTTCCAATGCGGAGGAATTCGGCATGGTGCTTTATACCGACGGACATGACGGTGTGGACGCCGTTTCCTACAAGATTGTCAAGATAAACGGGGAAGTGGTGGAAAAATCCGAGCTGAACCATGCCAATTACCAGATGTCGCCCAATACCTGGACCATCGGCATCAAAGGGGCTTCCTCCAGGGCTGTTTCCATGCTGGCGGACGCCGCGGCGACGAAGAATATCGACAATGTCTATGATACGCTGCTGATACTGTACGATTCGGAGTAACGGGCTTTGAGAACCGGAAAAGCGCTTTCGGTCCCGCAGGGACTGGATATATACATGCTGGGAAGCGCCGGGCTGTTCGGCGCATGCATACTGTCAGTCAGGAAAGAAAACGAACTGCTTGCCCGCTTCCGGACATCCTTTGTGAAGGAGACGGCGGGACTTATCCGCACGCTGCCGGATATCCGGGCAGCCCGGGCCGCTTACAGAAACGGAGCGGTCTGCGTACAGATGCTGGGGGAGGACGGTGTATTTGCCGGCCTCTGGAGGCTTGCGGAATCCCTGCACTGCGGCCTGGAAACGGACCTGCGCCGGATACCGGTGCGGCAGGAGACAATCGAAATCTGCGAGTTTTTCGGGCTGAATCCGTATGAGCTGCATTCAGGCGGCTCCTTTCTGGCGGCAGCGGCAAAGCCGGAGCTCTTTGTTTCCGCAATGGAAAAAAGGGGACTGGTTTCGGAATATATCGGACATACAACAGGCGGCAATGACCGCATCGTGCAAAACCGGGATATCCGGCGGTATCTGACCAGGCCGGAAGGAGGCAGACATGTCTGTGGGAATAATCCTGCATGAACCGGAAATACCTTCCAATACAGGCAACATCGGAAGAACCTGCATGGCAGCGGGGGCATCCCTGCACCTGATAGAGCCTTTAGGCTTCAGGCTGACCGAGAAAGCCGTAAAACGTTCCGGCATGGATTACTGGCAGGAACTGGACGTTGCCAGATATCTGGATTATGCGGATTTCTGTGAAAAGCACCCCGGCGCGAAAATTTTCTACGCCACCACCAAGGCCAGGAAGCTTTATACCGAGGCGGAATTTCCGGAAGACTGTTTTATCATGTTCGGCAAGGAAAGCGCGGGCATACCGGAGGAAATCCTTCTGGAGCATCCGGATGACTGCATACGGATTCCCATGATGGAGGACGCCAGGTCCCTAAACCTGTCAAATGCGGCCGCCATCGTCCTTTACGAAGCCCTGCGGCAGCACGGGTTTGCCTCCCTGAAGAAGGAAGGCGAGCTTCACAAATATAGATGGAAGGAGGAACCAAAGCTTGAGGAAGAGAGTTGAAGAGCTGATTCGGGAAAGCATGATCCTGGAACCGGCCAGGCCTTTGGTGTCCGCTTCCAGGCTGGATATTACCCTGAAGGCCGGAGAGCCTTACAGGGGTTCTTTCCGTGTGGGTTCCCCCGACGGAAGCCGTATCCGGGCTTATGTGGTTTCCGACAATCACCGGATTGTCATTGCAAAACAGCATTTTGAAGAATCCAGCTTCAACGTGGTCTACGGCATTGATACCACCGGGCTTTCCGCCAAAGATAGGGTGGAGGGCAGAATCTGCGTTATGACGGACATCGGCCAGGCGGAGGTGCCTGTTTTCGCCGTTGTGGAAAAAGAGAAGCTCATTGCTTCCTCCATCGAGATAGTGGACATTGATTCCTTCGTCAAACTGGCCAAGACCAACTACCGTGAAGCATTCCGGCTTTATACCTCAGACAGCTTCAAAAGCCTTCTTGCAGACAAGGAAGAAGTGCATGTTCCTTTATACGAAGGCCTTTCCAGAAACCCCGTCACCTACCAGCATCTGGAGGAATTCCTGGTTTCCGCAGGCAAAAAACAGCAGGTATCCATAAGTCTGGACAAGCAGACCAAGCAGAGCTACCGAATCACCGGTCCGGTCAAGGATACGCTGTATATTTACAAAAATACCTGGGGCTATGTGAACGTGGACATCAGCGTGCAGGGCGATTTCATCGAGGTGGAAAAGAGAACCTTAAACGCCGAAGATTTCATCGGCAAGGTGTACGGACTGGAATACGTCATCAATCCGGAGAAACTGTCCGGCGCGGTGCGCACCGGCAAGATTGTTATCCGGACCGTCTACGAAACCCTGGAACTGGAAATCGAAGCCGCGCCGGCGGGGAAGGACGAATACTCCTCCCCGGCATTCCGCAAGGACCGCATCTTCCGGCTTGTCTCCGGCCTGCTGGACCTTTTCCTGAAAAAAACGGACTACCGGACCTGGTATGACAATTCCGTCACCCTTCTGGAAGACCTCAAGGAGGACAAGGAAGACAATTTCACAAGGTTTGCCGAGATTTACATGGCGTATACAAGGGAGAATTATTCCCGGGCCATCGAGCTTCTGTGGGATATGAAGGAAGGCGTCATCGAGCTGAAGCAGCCGTGGGAGAGGGCGGCTTATCTGTATCTGGCCAAGGCTGTAAGCCTCCTGCCGCTGGAACAGAGGGATATTTCCGCCGCGCTTTTAAGCTGCTACAGGCAGGATCCCACCTGTTTCCTGCCCATGGCCTTCTATCTGGAAGAGGAGAAAGCGAAAGGCGCCAGCGCCGCAGGTTCCCTGGCAGATCTGGAGGAAGCCTATGAGCAGGGATGCTCCAGCCCCTTCATGTATCTGCGGGCCTGGGAGGTGTTAAAGGAGCAGGAATCCCTGCTTCGCAGGCTGTCTCCCTTTATGATCCGGGTGGTGAATTTTGCCCTGAAGCATGATCTTTTAACGGAAGGCATTCTGCTTCGGGCCGCATTTTTAAGCTCCAATCAGAAGCAGTTTTCCCCCATTTTATACAAGATTATGGCCGACGGCTACGAAAAGTATCCCAGCCGGGAGCTTCTGGAAGCCATCGTCAAATATATTATCAAGGGCAACCAGATTTCCCCCTCCTGCTTTGTCTGGTATGAGAAGGCGGTGGAGGCGGATATCCGGGTTACCAGGCTGTATGAATACTATATGGAAACCAGGCCGGAGAGCAGGACGGAGGAATTCCCCCTGCCCGTGCGGCTGTATTTCTCCTACAATTCCACCCTGGGCGAGCGGAAAAAGGCTTATCTGTATGCCGGCATCATCCGCTACAAGGACAGGGACCCGGTTTCCTATGAAAATTACAGCAAGGCAATGGAAGAATTTGCCAGGGCCAGCTTTAAAAAAGGCCTGATTAACGAGAATTATGCGGTGCTTTACCAGGAATTCTTCGGTGACAGCACCGACCCGGAGGTGGCAGCCTCCCTGGCGCTGCTTCTGTTTACCTGCAAGCTGGAATGCGACAATCCCTCCATCAGGAAAGTGATTGTCTGCCATCCGGCGCTGAACGAGGAGCAGGAGTACGTCTTCGCGAACGGCAGGGCCTACCCGAATATTTATTCCGACGATGCCTGCATCCTCCTGGAGGATGACCTGAAGCGCCGGTTCGTCACCACCATACCCTACAGGCTGACGAACCTGATGGACAGGAAGAAGACCGCGGCCTACTGCGCGGCCCTGGGCGTGTGGGATACCGGCATGATGCTGTACAGCTGCGGCAGCGCGTCCTGGCAGATGGACGTGACCTCCGCCAACCTCTTGAAGCTCTGGAAGGTGGCGGAAAACCCCGCCATCAAGCGAAGCTACCGGGACAAAATCAGGCTGCGCCTGCTGGATTATTTCATGAACCACGCGGACAGCGAGGTAGCGCCTTATGTGGAGGCCATGCGGGAAAATACCTACGGGTGGCTGGACAAGGTGAAAACCGTCTCCCTGCTTATCCGTTTCGGCCGGTTTGAGCGTGCCTTCGCCCTTGTTAACCGCATGGGCTATGAGAAAATAAACCTGGCGGACCTTCTGGCCCTGGCCGGCAGCCGCATCCGGCATGTGGCAGGCGAAGAAAATGAAGAAGTCCTGAACCTGGCGCTGTACGTGTTCCGGCGGGGCCTGTTTGACGAGACCGTTTTATCCTACCTTTGCCGGCATGCGTTCCTGAATATTGACGAAAGCATACGCCTTTGGGAATATGCCCTGAGCGCAGGCATCGACGTGGTGCCTCTGGAGGAGCGGATTCTGCTGGATTCCATGTTTGCCCGGGTGATCCCGGAGCGGGCGGAAGACGTGCTCGCGGATTTCAACAGGAAAAGCGGCAACCGCATGGTGTCCAGGGCATACCTGACTTACCTTTCCATGGAAAGCGTGCTGAACGACCGGCGCATCCAGGACTCCACGGCGGACCTTCTGTCCACCCTGGTGGACAGCGAGACCGTAAGGGTGCGGTACTGCGTGCTGGCGTGGCTGAAGTATGCGGCGGGCATGAAGAAAACGGACGCGGAAGCAGAAGACCGCATCAGAAGGCTTCTGGAATACTGCGCGGATAATTCCTTACGTTTCAGCTTCCTGAAAAGGCTTCCCTCCAGGTTCCTGCAGGGCTACCAGATGGAAGACAAGGTGTTCGTGGAGGAACGCTTCCCCGAGGGCAGCAAGGTTACCCTGTATTACCGGCTGGAAGGCGCTCCTTCCACAGGGGAAAAGCACTGGACGGGCGAGCCCTTAAAGGAAATGATCCCGGGTCTCTTCAGCAGGGAGTTCCTGCTGTTCTACGGCGAGCGGCTGTACTATTACTGCGAAGCGGAAAGCGGCGGGGAAATCATCAAAACCGGGGAGAAGCACATCACCGTTACTACCATGGACATGGAAGGACATACGAAGTACCGCCGCTTAAACGCCATCAAGGCGAAGATAAGCCTGATTGAAAATGTGCCCGTCTCCGACGACGTGAGAAAATATATGTGGCAGGAAGCCTGTGCGGGCGAACTGTTTAAGATTCGTAAAGAGTAAATGAGGAGCATCCATGGCTGAAAATGCAGTAATTGCCGGAATTGATATCAATGATAAAGAAGTGCAGATCTGCGTCTACGACGAGGAGTCCAAAGAGGTGAAATCGGCTCCCGCCGGTATGGCGTCCCCGAAATGCATTTTTCCCGCACGGCTTCTGTATTTCCCCAGAACGGAGAAATGGCGGTTCGGCACGGAAGCGGATTTCTTCGCCAACCAGAAGGACGGCGTAATGATTTCCGACATCCTGAACCTGTGCGAAAACCAGGACGAGGTCTTTGTAGGTTCCGGGAAGAATCTGGAAACCACACAGGTGGCTGCAGAGCTCCTGCGCCAGGTACTGTCCCTGGCGGGTGTCAAAAACCCGGCCGTGCAGATAAAATCCCTGATGGTGACCATGCCGGCCGTAACCGTGAAGCTGGCAGAAACCTTCCGCAAGGCCTTTGCGGTCCTGATGATCGAGAAGAATGCCTTTATCCAGAGCTACGACGAAAGCTTCTATTACCGGGCGATGATCAGCCATCCGGAAAATTTCCGGAACAAGGCGGGCATGTTCCTGTTTGACGAAGAAAACCATGTGACCTTCCACGAACTGACCCTGAACCGGCAGACCAGGCCGGCCACCGCGACAGCAAGGACCGGCGATACCATTGAACTGCCGGAGGCGGACGAGGAGAGGGACAGGGTGTTCCTGGATTTTGCAAAAGAAGTCATCGGCAGCGAGCTGTTCACATCCATCTACCTGGTGGGCCGGGGCTTTGACAAGAAATGGTCGCCTTTCTCCGTGGCTTTCCTGTGCCAGCAGGGACGCAGGGTATTCCATGGCGACAACCTGTATGCCGGCGGAGCCTGCTATGCTGCAAGGGAGAAGACAAACGGCGGCAGGACCCTCGACGGCTACATGTTCTTAGGCCAGGATATCCTGCAGAAAAATATCGGCCTGGATCTTTTGGAAAACGGCAGGCCGGTCTACGTGCCCCTTGTGAGCGCCGGCAGCCACTGGTACGAGGCGGAGGGCAGCTGCGAAATGATTCTGGACGAACCCGGCAGGGTGGTCTTCCGGGTGGATTCCCTGGAGAAGAACAAACATTCCGACCTGGAAATGCAGCTGGCCGGCTTTCCGGAACGCCCGAGGAAGACGACGAGGCTTAAGATTACCGCGCATTACGAAAATTCCCGGGAATGCATCGTGACGGTGGAAGACTTAGGCTTCGGGGAGCTTTTCCCTGCGACAGGCAGGAAGTGGACCGAAACTATTTAAATCATTTTAAGGAGGGACGGCAATGGCAGGCGGACTCTTGTGCAGAAACCCGCAGGCGGCAGTACCGTATCATATTTCCAGCGTGGGCCTGAATCTGTATTCCGCGGAAGAACTGTGCTATTTTATCAGCAGGAACCTGCCGCTTGCGGATGAAACCCTTATCAATGAATCCCTGGCGGACTGGCTGGGTGCCCAGTGCGGCATGAAAAATACTGCCGCGGAAATGAAGGAAATTTTCCGGGAAGCGGCGGATCCGATACCGGAATGTCTTTCCGTGCTGTTCCGGGAAAGCGGCTATTTCTCCCAGAATGAGCTGAATGCCCTTTTTGCCGCCATGAAGAGTCTGGCCGACCTGCAGGAGTCCAAACGGGCAAAAATGCAGGCTGACGTTCTGATGGACCGGGGAAAATACCAGAAAGCCATCGATTATTATGAGGATATCCTGCGCAGCGAGAAGAAGTCCGGCATCGATAAAAATTTCACCGGACTGGTTTATTTCAACGCAGGGTGCGCCTATGAACGCCTTTTCTACACCGAAAAGGCGGAGGAATATTTCCTGAAGGCCTACAGCCTTCTGATGGACCGGCTGTCCATGCTGGCCGTGCTGTCCGCGGCATATTTAAACGGCGGCGAAGAAGCCATGAAGAAACGGGCGGACGAACTGCATGCCCACGCTACCCTGGTGGAGGACGTTCTGGAAAGCATCAGGGAGCTTCCCGAGCCGGAATATCCCGGCAACCTGGAAAAGGCTGTGGACGAGTGGATTGCCGGCTATCATTACGCCACCGACCTGTAACTGATACGGAGAATACTATATGCTGGATGTATGTTTGCTGGGTACGGGCGGCATGATGCCGCTGCCCGGCAGGTGGCTGACTTCCCTGATGGCAAGGTACAACGGCAGCAGTCTGATGATAGACTGCGGCGAGGGTACGCAGATTGCCGTACGGCAGGCCGGCCTTTCTTTTAAACCGATAGATATTTTATGCATCACCCACTTTCACGCCGACCATATCAGCGGCTTTTTAGGGGTGGTGCTTTCCATGATGAATTCCGACAAGACCGATCCCTTGTACGTCATCGGCCCGAAGGGCCTGGAAAGGGTTCTGCGCGGGCTTTGCGTGGTCTGCCCGCCTCTTCCCTTTGAAATCCGGCTTATCGAGCTGGAGGCGAAGGAGGAGAAAATTGAGCTGAACGGCTTCCATATCACCGCCTTCAGGGTCAATCACAACATGATCTGTTACGGATATACGGTTGAAATCCTCCGAAGCGGCAGGTTTGAGGTGGAGCGGGCAAAGGCTGCCGGCATACCCTTAAAGCTGTGGAATCCGCTGCAGAAGGGCAATACGGTGGAATTTGAAGGAAAAACCTACACACCGGACATGGTGCTTGGCCCGGCCCGCAAGGGCATTAAACTGACCTACACCACGGATACCAGGCCGACGGAATCCATCCGCAGTCATGCCGCATGTTCGGATCTTTTTATCTGCGAAGGCATGTACGGTGAAGAGGAAAAGCAGGAGAATGCGGTGCAGAACAAGCACATGACCATGATGGAAGCCTGCCTTCTGGCAAAAGACGCGCAGGTGAAGGAACTGTGGCTTACCCATTATTCTCCTTCGCTTACCGCTCCCGGCAGGTATAAAAAAGACCTGAAGGCCGTTTTCCCGGAAATGCATCTGGGCAGGGACGGCCGTATGACTACACTGAATTTTGAGGATGAAGAAGAATCATGAAGGATGTCTTGATACTGGGCATTGAAAGCTCCTGCGACGAAACCGCCGCATCGGTGGTGAAAAACGGCCGGGAAGTGCTTTCCAATGTGATTTCCTCCCAGATTGATCTCCATACCCTTTACGGCGGCGTCGTGCCGGAAATTGCGTCCAGGAAACACATCGAGCGCATCAACCAGGTTATCCGGCAGGCACTGTCGGAGGCTGATGTGACCCTGGAAGATCTGGATGCCATAGGCGTTACCTACGGTCCGGGGCTGGTAGGCGCGCTGCTGGTGGGTGTGGCGGAGGCCAAGGCCATTGCCTGGGCGAAGAAGCTTCCCCTGGTGGGTGTACATCACATCGAAGGGCATATCAGTGCCAATTACATTGAAAACAAAGATTTGGAACCGCCTTTCCTGTGCGAAATCATCTCCGGCGGACATACGCATCTGGTCATCGTCAAAGACTACGGCGAATTCGAAATCCTGGGCAGGACCCGGGACGACGCTGCAGGCGAAGCCTTCGACAAGGTGGCCCGTGCCATCGGCCTTGGGTATCCGGGCGGTCCGAAGGTGGATAAGCTGGCAAAGGAAGGCAATCCGGACGCCGTCTTCTTCCCCAGGGCCCATGTGGACGAAGCGCCTTACGATTTCAGCTTCAGCGGCCTGAAATCCGCGGTTTTGAATTATCTGAACAAGGCGAAAATGACCGGGGAAGAGGTGAACCGGGCGGACGTGGCGGCTTCCTTCCAGCAGTCCGTCATCGATGTGTTGGTGGACAATGCCATGCGGGCGGCAAAGGATTACGATATGCATGTGCTGGCCCTGGCGGGCGGCGTTGCGTCCAATTCCGCACTGCGCAAAGCCTTTGAAGAGGCCTGCGCGAAGAAGAGAATCAAGCTTTACCGGCCATCACCCGTATACTGCACCGACAACGCGGCCATGATCGGCTCGGCAGCTTACTACGAATTCATTAACGGCCGCATCTCCGGCTGGGATTTGAACGCAGTACCGAACCTTAAGCTGGGGGAGAGGTGAAAAGAGGTCATTTTTCGTAAAAATAAAAAATGTTTATGCAGGCCGTGCATGTTTTACTCGTTGCACGCCTGCTTTTTTAATGTTATAATATCTTAGCGTGTTTAAATGGAATGCGGTTCTCTCCGCAGCGGCGTCCTTGCCACCGTAAAGTCGGGTCTTTTTAAATGCGTTTCCCACTATCCGAATCTCAGGGGCGATTCGGATTAGTTCTGTTTAAAGGAAAACCTTTAACACATCTAAAAAGGCCCCGTTGTAAAAACAATGGAGGTGCTTATGAAAAAGCATTCAGCAAAAATTCTCACTGTTGTTCTTGCTGCAAGCATGATCTTAAGTTCGGCAGTGCCGTCTTTTGCAAAAGCAGAAGAAACGGTGCCGGCTGAAGATGTATTCGTGCTGGAAAACGTGCAGGAAGAAAAAATTCCTGACGAAACAGAAAAGAATGAGGAAGATGTTCTCTTCACGGCCGAAAGCAGCATGGAAGAAGACAAAGATACAGAAGACGCTCTGACTGCAGATGCGCAGGAGGAAGACGATGCGGAGGAGGTATCCGGGGATACAGATGATGCAGAAGCTGTATCTGAAGATGCAGAGGACGTATTGGAGGAGGAATCCGAAGACGAGGAAGAGGCTGAATCAGAGGATGCGGGAGTTCCTGATGAGGAGGAACCTGCAATTATTGCTGCAGCTGTAAACCTTAAGGCTGTACCTGTTTTCTCTGCCGCAGCAGCTCCCGCAGCACAGGCCAACTCTGCCGCCAGCGCGGAAGACATCGCGGAAAAGACAGGCCTTACCAGAACCCTTGCAGCGGCAGGGGGAACTGCACTTATGGCCGCGGCATCGGAAGTCGTAACGGATGAGGGCATATATAATGCAGACGGAAAACTGAAAGACGGCACTTACACGGCGACGATGTCCAATACAAGCGGTATGTACAAGCAGTATCCGGACAACGGTTCTGCAACCGTACATATTGTCAGCAAGGACGGTGAAATGCGTGTGAGCTTTGTCATGAAGACAGTCACATCCTTTACCAAACTGTCCCTGACCGATCCGGAATCCGCAGCAGAATATTATCTGGGAACAGTCGGACAAGGCACGGCTTATTGTATACCTCTGGAAGGCCTTTCCAGCCTGCCCGTTTATTTCTTAAAGAGTGACGGTACGTGGGCAGCAAAAACAACCTTTACGATTAATGCAGAAAGTGTTGTTAAGGAAAGCGATGATACGGCCAATTATCCGCTAAGCAATACGGAAAAGCATACAACGGAAGAGGAAGAGGAAGAGGATGACAGCATCTATGATGCGGAAGGCAAGCTGAAGGACGGCACTTATACGGCGACCATGACTGGAACCAAGATGTATAAACAGTATCCGGATGAACTTTCCGCCACCGTGCACATTGTGAGCAAGGATGGACAGATGCGAGTGAACTTCGTCCTGAAATCAACGACATCCTTCAGCAAAATGTCCCTGACCGACCCGGAAAGCGCAGAAGAGTATTATCTGGGAACGGTGGGAACCGGTACGGCTTACTGTGTGCCGTTATCTAGTCTGGCCAGCCTTACAGCTTACTTTATCAAGCAGGACGTAGAAACGTGGAACGGAGCAACAACCTTCACCATTGACAAAGAAAGCATCGTGAAGGAAAGCGATGACACGGCAAACTATCCGTTAAGCAATACGGAAAAGCATACAACGGAAGAGGAAGAGGATGACAGCATCTATGATGCGGAAGGCAAGCTGAAGGACGGCACCTATACGGTGACCATGACCGGGACAAAGATGTACAAACAGTACCCGGATGAGCTTTCCGCCACCGTGCACATTGTGAGCAAGGATGGACAGATGCGTGTGAACTTCGTCCTGAAATCAACGACATCCTTCAGCAAAATGTCCCTGACCGACCCGGAAAGTGCAGAAGAGTATTACCTGGGAACGGTGGGAACCGGCACGGC
>JAFRGL010000018.1 GCA_017433825.1 Eubacterium sp.
GGGGCGGAAACTGCGCTTACCATGCCAGGTTTCCGAGCGAAAGAGGGAGAGTTGTGATCAACAGAACTCTCCCTCTTTGAGCGGTACCCGAAATCGGGCTTCGAATATTCGGTATATTTCTTTCTGCGAAGCGACCTACGGACGGTTCAGCCGGCTGATTCTGCCGCAGAACAGATGATTAAATATTATTTTTATCTCTTCCCGTACGTCCGCACGGTGTCTACCATGGCTTCCACATTCTCCGGTTTCGCGTAGTCCATGCCGTAGCAGGTTTCGAAGATGAAGCCGCCGCCGGGCGCGCAGATGTCGATGAGGCGCTTGCATTCATCCACCACCTGTTCCTTCGTGCCGTAGTCCAGAAGGTAAACCGGGAAACCGCCGGATATGCAGGCCGTATCCCCGAGCACCTTTTTGGCTTCCGCCATGTCCACGTCCTCGAAATGATAAATCACCTTGCCCCTGGGCACTTCCTTCAGGCATTCCAGACGGCTGTCGTATTTGCCCTCCGTGTAAATGTACGGAATCATGCCGTTGTCGATGATGGCGTAGATGATACGCTGCAGGTAATCCCAGTAGAAGGTCCTGTAATGTACGTCGCTCATGAAGCCGTCCATGCCTTTGTGCAGCGCCATGAAGACACAGCGTCCCGGAATCATCTGCCCCTGCATTTTGATGAAGGCCAGCTGCTTGTCCATTTCCTCGTCTATATACGCCTGCACCTCTTCCGTATGCACGTAAAGGTCGGACAGGCCGTCAATCGTTCCCCTTAAGAAATCGCTGTATCCGTCAAAAGGAACCGCCGCCATGCCCTTCATCGGTGTCGGGAAGCCCCTCTCCTCGATTTCCGCGTTCACCTGGGCCAGTCTCTGCCTGTTTTCCGCGTTCAGCGCCTGGATCTTCTCCAGCTTCGCCTGCATCTCCTTAAATTCCGGATTGGTCAGGAACGGCGCAATCATGCCCGCGCCGTTGAAAAGCCCGAAATCCTTCACAGGGAAATTCCGGAAAGGCTCAAAAATCGAACTGGTTCTGGGCAGGCCTTTGTTTAAAATCCAGGCAGCCCTGTCGGAGAAATACTCCTCATACTCGTCGTCCTCCAGCACCGGGAATTCGATGAACTGGTGAATGGAATTGTCGTCAATGACATTGCCCGGCATGCCGGCCCAGCGGATGGTTTTGGTACCTGACAGTTCCATGGAAGGGCCCTGCCCCGCATCCACGTAATCCTGGCCGAAGAGATAGTCCGGCTGGTATTTGTCCACGAATTTAAACAGGCTGTCCTTCATTTTCTCCAGGGTGGTATCGTAGAGAATCTCCGCCATGGTGTAGCCTGCCTGCAGATAGGGGTAGCACTGCACCACAGGCGCAAGAGGCACCGTATCAGGCTCGGTAAGCGAAAGTGCGTCCGTTACCCTCTTCCATCTTATGTCGTACATTTCCTTGTTTGTCATGGTTTTCCTCCTGTAATAAAATTTCCCGCTATGTACTTGTTTTGCTATGTACTGTCTGTTTTAAGGCCGGCCGGTTTACCTTCCGGCTTTTATGGAATCGTAAAGCTCCCTGTCGATGTTGCCGTCGGCCATCATCTTCTCCGTCCAGATCTGGAGGGTTTCCACCGCCACGGAAATCTTCTCCAGTTCGTCCTGGATCTGGATGAAATCCTTCACCTCGTCCCCGCCGATCTGGCCGTCCGCCGTGATTTCGATGAGCCTTTCCTGCTTTCTGCTCATGGAATTCAAGGACGCCAGCATTTCCAGCACAATCTGGGACAGTTCCTTGGTCTTGATTTCCGGCACGTATTTCTGGCCGATGGGGCATTCATTCGCGCAGTAGTAATTGCAGAGGTGGGGGGCTTTGTATTTTTCCGCCATGATGACCACCTCATCCGGGTGGGCGGAGGACCGTTCGTTTTCAATCTTCTCAATCCGCTCCGGCGGGATGACCTCCAGAAGCTCCCCGGCCTTTTCCCGGGTCAGCCCCAGGCCTTCCCGGCATCTCTGGTAAATGTTTTTATTCTCCTTTACGGATGCTCTTCCCATACGTTTCTCCTTCTGTTCATTTTCCGTATCTGTCCGCGAAGAACAGGTAACCGGAGGACGCCCAGGCAGACCAGAACAGCTGCTTCTCGCCAAAGGCAACAAGGCCGCGCTCGCCGCTGCCGTCCAGGGCATTGATGATGTGGAACATGCCGTTATCCCTTAAAGTTCTGGCATACCGAAGGCCCATTTCCTTTGCCAGATCTTCCCTGCCGCAGGCCTCCAGGGCCAGACACAGGATGAGCTGGGCGGGAATAATGACGCTGCCGGCGGTGAAGCCGTGGTGGAAATAGGGGCTGTTTACGCTCTCCGAGGAGAATCCGAAGGGTGTGGCAAAGCCGTTACCGCCGAAAATGAAGTCCACAGTTTTGTCGATAATGTCCTGCGGCAGGCGTTTGCCCAGGATGAGCGCGCAGAACAGCGGCAGGCTTAAGGAATCTGCCTTCGCGCCGGTTGTGGGATTGACCGCAACCCAGCGTTCCCCGTTCCAGAACATGTCGATGATCTTCTTCGTCAGCTCATCTGCCCGTGCGGAAAGGGCGGCGCACTCCTCTTCCGGAACACCGATGGTCCTGCCGAGGGCTGCCAGGGCATCCATCATGATGACGGTGTAGGCGTTCATGTCGGGAGAAGCCAGCGGGAAGCCCACGTAGAAGTAGGCCGCATCCTCCCAGCCGGTTTCCAGCGGGCTCTGGTTTTCCCAGATGCCGTCGCCGTCCAAGTCACGGAAGGTATAGAAGAAGTCCAGCCACTTCTTCATCCGGTCGTAGACGAATTTCTTGTCTTCCACGGGGATGCTGCTTAAGTCGCGGTTTTCCATCAGCCACTTTAAGGCCACGCCCTGGAAGGGAGGCTTCATGCTGCCGCCCATGCCGGATTTGTGGGAAACGGCGTCGGCGATACGGCCGTTCTCATCCTGGATATCGAAGCCGGACATCAGCACATCCCAGGCCAGACGGATATCCTTGCTCAGCCAGATGGCCTGCATGGCCTGCTGCCAGCCGAAGCAGCTTTCGAAAACGAAACGCATCATTTTCACCATGTTATGCTGGTATACAAAGACGCCGTCCTTGCCCACCATCAGGCTCCAGGTGGTGAAAAGCGCCTGTTTGCGCATGGGCTCGAATTCCGCCGGAAGGCTGGGATACAGGGAATCGCAGAACGCGTCAAACTCCTTCTGCAGCGTGTCCACGGCCTCTTCGTAGCCGGGATAGCCTGCCAGGTCCGCCTTGTTCATATCCAGCAGATGCTCTTCTATTCCTAAGAAAAGCTCACCCTTTTCATCCGGGACAGCCATGAAGCTGCCCATGGGAAGCGGCGTTACCGTACCGGTAAAGGGCAGGAAACGGGCCATGCCTTCACCGAAATTAAACTTCCACTGTCCGCCGCCCAGGTCCACGGAGGTGCCGAAGAAGGTGGCTGTGGTGGAAAGCTTTAAAGCCAGTCCGTCCGTTCCCTTTGCATAGACAAGGGAGGTGCCGGCAATGCAGAAACGGATGCTGCCGGCGTCCGAACGCAGGATGACTTCGGATTCGGTTGTATCAATCACGGTGGGAAGCTTCTGTCCGTGTTTGAACAGCTCCAGCTTTATCTGCCGGCAGGTATTGGGACGCATCAGGTCCACCATGCCGGAACCGCCGCTTTTGCAGGTGGCCAGATACAGGGTGTTTTTGCCGAACTGGGAACCGCCTTCATTGGCATTGGCAAAACACAGGTAACTGTTTCTTCTTCCCATCGGGGTATCCAGAAGATCAATAAAACAGTTTGGTTTCAACATGTTGTTTCTCCTTTCTCCAGAATGCTCATGTCTTTTTGCAGGATTTGTATTTTTTTATTTGTACATTTTCAGGCCGGAAGGCGGTCCAGGATTGCGCCGCCGTTCTTTTTCAGCCAGGTATTCCATTTGTCATATTCGGGATAAGCCCGCCTTACCTCCGCGTAAAATCTGGCGGAATGGTTCATTTCCTTCCTGTGGCACAGCTCGTGCACCACGATGGCGTCCACCGCTTCATCGGGGGCCAGCATCAGCAGGCAGTTGAAGTTTAAATTCCCTTTGGACGTGCAGCTTCCCCAGCGGGTTTTCTGGTGCCGGATGGTAATCTTGCCGTAGGTCACGCCTATCTTCACCGCGTAATATTTCACCCTCTCCGGAATGACCTTTTTCGCCTTGTCGGTCAAATCCTTCAGCTCTTTGTCCGTCAGCTTCCCGGCAGCCGGGGCGTTTGTTTTCCGCGAAGCCTGCTTTTTCATCTGGTCTTCTATCCAGCCTATGTGCTGCTGCACGAAGAGCCGTATCTGGAAATCGGTGACGAACACGGGGGCCCGGACGGTCAGTTCCCCGTTTTTCACCTCCAGGCCGATGGACCTGCGATTGCTCCTGATGATTTTATATGTCATGGCTGTCCTTCCTGGTCAAACGAAAATGTCAGCTGCTCATAATCCCTTTTTGCAAAGAGCGTTTCCGCCTTTTTATCCAGCATCTCCGGATAATCCTTCCCGAAAATCCAGGGCCGGATTTCCTCCTCGGTGAAAATAAGCGGCATCCGGTCATGGACCGGTGAGACGCTTTCGTCCGCCTCCTTCGTAATAATAATGAAGCTTTCCCTGCCGCCGGACAGGTTGTAGAAGCCGGCCAGGTATAAAGGCCTGCCGCTTTCCGCGGAGAAATCCACCTTCTCCTTCGCCTTTGTCCACTCATAGAAGCCCGCCGCCGGCATGACGCACCGTCTTCTTGCCATGCTGTCCGCAAAGGTTTTCTTCGTCCTGCAGGTTTCCGCCCGGGCATTGATAAGGAAGCCGCCCTTTACGGAATTCTCAAAACCCCAGCGCATGAGGTCCGCGGCCAGCATACCGTTTTTATCGTACAGCACCGGCGCTTCCTGGGAGGGATAGACGTCCTTTTCCGGAAATACGGCCACGCCTTCCGAATAATCGTCCGCGATGCGGAAAATGTTGCCTTTTGCTTTTTCATTGAAATAATATCTTCCGCACACGTTCAGCTTCCTTTCCCGGACTGCCCGGTGTTAACGCTTTAACTGATGCCTTTATTTTAAAGCAACAGGGGGGATAATTCAACCGGGAAGCCCTTTTACCGCCTGTACGAAACGCACAAAAAAAAGACGGCCGCATTCAGCCGTCTTTTGTAAACAATCCTTTTGAATCTTATGCCGGAAACCGTCCTGTCAGTCCTTTAAGGCCCGGGAAATGGCGGCCAGGAGCTCGTCGTAGGTCTCATAAGCCGGGATATCCGGATAATCCTTCTTAATCTGATCGGTGGTCCGGAAGAGGAAGCCCGCTTTGCTTGCCTGAATCATGCCCAGGTCATTGAAGCTGTCGCCGGAGGCGATGGTTTCAAAGCCCGCGGACTGCAGCGCCTTCACCGTGGTCAGCTTGGAGGGCGTGCAGCGCATCCGGTAATCCGTCACTTTTCCATTTTCGTCCGTCACCAGCTCATTGCAGAACAGGGTGGGCCAGCCCAGCTTCTTCATCAGGGGCTTCGCAAACTGGGAAAACGTATCGCTGATGATCACCACCTGGGTCATTTCCCTTAAAGCGTCCAGGAATTCCTTCGCACCGGGCATGGGGTCCACGGTTTCGATCGCTTTCTGGATTTCGGGAAGGCCGAGGCCCCTCTCCTCCAGCAGCGCAATCCGGAATTTCATCAGTTTGTCATAATCCGGTTCATCCCGGGTTGTAATTCGGAATTCGGGGATATTCACCGCCTCCGCAAAGGCAATCCACATTTCGGGGACAAGGACCCCTTCCAGATCAAGACATACGATTTTCATCTAAAGTGTACCTCTTAGCTGTATATTTCCGGGCATGGCCCGGTTTGCTTTCATAGTGCAGTATTTTATCACAGTAAATCCGCACTGTAAAGTCAGAATATAATCCCGCCTTCGCCGGAAACCCGCACCGGGCGCTCGTCAAGCCTGTCTGACAAAGCGGCCCTCACCTTCTCCACCTCTGCCAGCAGTCTCTCCTTATCGCGGTTTAAAAAGCCGTGCATGCGCACCACGTTGGCCGGATGCAGCCCGAAATAATAGCAGCCGGGCAGGTCCAGCAGGGAGAGGAACAGCTTCTCCTCGTCCAGATACTCCCCGAAGGTGCATTCCTTAAACCGTCCGCTCTTCATTTCGTCGTACAGGGGACACCCCTCGTCCGCGTGAATCGTGCCGGTGAAAATAAGGTAAGGCTTTGTCTCGTTTAAAAGCGCTGCCGTCGCCCTTGCGTTTTCCTCCGACTTCCCGGGGCCCGCAGAACCGAAAATGATATTCGCGTCGAAGTCGATGCCTGCCGCCTTAAGCCTTCCAAGCTCCGTGTAAGCCTGTTCGGCCGTGTAGCCCTTGTTCAGGAAAGAAAGCGTCTCGTCAAGGCCGCTTTCCACGCCGATATTCAGCTCATTGATCCCTAAGTCCCGCAGCCTTTTCAGGTCGTCGTCGGATTTGTTGCGGATATTTTTCACGGAAGCGTACATGGTGATGGTTTCCACCTTCGGAAGATAGGCATGCACCATTTCCGCAATCTGCGCCAGGCGGGCCGCTTCCAGGCAGAAGGCGTCCCCGTTTTCCAGAAATACCCTGGTAATGTCCGGTACAAACTCCTGTGCTTCCTTCAGGTCTTCTTCAATCTGTGACAGTTCTTCCGGCTCAAATTCCAGGTCCCGGTACATGGTGCAGAAGGTGCATTTGTTGTGGGAACAGCCCACCGTTACCTGCAGAAGCAGGGACCGGGCCTCGAAAGGCGGCCGGAAAATCATTCCTGTATATTTCATGGCTCTCACACAGGCGGCGGGCAAAAGCCCGCCGTCTTATCCTTTTTCTTCTTTTCTGAATCAAATCTGGCCGAACAGCTTCGCCGCAGCTTCCAGTTCTTCACGGATATTGATGTGCTGCGGACAGACCTTCTCACAGGCGCCGCACTTGATGCAGTTCTTCGCCTGCTGCCGTCCGTGGCCGCCCACCAGCCAGTTCTCCTGGAAGCCCGCGTATTTCAGGTCGCCGTACAGGGTATACATGTTTTTCGCAGTGAATGTGCCGGAAACGCCGATTTCCTTCGGGCAGACCTTTGCGCAGTAATTGCAGGTGGTGCAGGGAATCAGCGGAATGCTGGCCAGCGCTTCCCTGGCTTCCCCGATGGTCTTCTTCTCCTCTTCCGTAAGGCCTGTGAAGCCCTTCATATAGGAGAGGTTGTCGTCCATCTGTTCGATATTGCTCATGCCGGAAAGAACGACCATGATGCCTTCCAGATCCGCGGCAAAACGGATGCCCCAGCTCGCCACGGATTTATCCGGTTCGGCTGTCTTCAGGATTTCCGCCACCTTCTCCGGCGGATTGGCCAGAAGGCCGCCCTTTACGGGCTCCATGACGATGACCGGCTTGTTGTGCTTCCTGGCCATCTCGTAAACGGCCCTGGACTGCACCGCCGGGTTCTCCCAGTCGGCGTAATTGAGCTGCATCTGTACAAATTCGGCGTCCGGATGGGCGGTCAGCACCGCATCCAGTTCCTCCGGTGTGGAATGGAAAGAGAAGCCGTAATGCTTAATCTTTCCTTCTTCCTTCATTCTTTTTACGAAATCCCACATATGGAAATCATCAAAGAAATGAGTTCTGTGCTCACCGATGTTGTGCAGCAGGAAGAAATCGACGTAATCCACGCCCAGCCGGGAGAGGGAAACCTCCAGCTGTCCCTGGGCCTCTTCTTCATTTTTCGCGCCGGCCCATACAGCCGCCTTGGTGGCAATAAAGTAGCTGTCCCTGGGATACCGCTCCACCAGCGCCTGGCGGGCAGCTTCTTCCGAACCGCCGTAAGCCCAGGCGGTATCAAAATAATTGAATCCGGCATCCATGAACTTATCGACCATGACCTTCATCTGTTCGACATCGATTTCCTGGTTTTCCAGTCTGGGAAGCCTCATCAGGCCGAATCCCAGTTTCCCGATTTCCTTCTCAAAAAACATCCTTCTTCTCCTTTCCTTAAGAAGTACGGCGCCGCATGAAAAACAGCTGCGGCGCCGTGCCTGTTGCCATATATGCAGTTTACAAAAAGCTTAATCCTTAATCAAACACCAGAAGGCTGGCATACTCCTTGAACTGGGGAAGATAAGTGCCTTCCTCGCCGTCAAAGCAGGCAAAGGTGATAACCCAGAAGGACTGGGTTCCCTGCTTGACTGTGGAATAATAGAAGAAATTCCTGCCTTCGGCTTCACGCTGGTAGGTAATGCTTAAATTGCCCTTCTCATCCAGCTCAAAGCTGTCTTCCACACCGTTGGCATACTCAACCATTTCCGCATAGTCTTCCAGGGTGTAGTCGTCGATATTCGCGTTGTATCCTGCGAAGGTTTCGGCGTCTTCCTTTAAGGCGGACATCATGAAGTTGTCATTGTAGTAATAGGCCACAAAGCCTTCCATATCATCCACATCTCCCTTGGGGAGCTGCGCGGTGAAACCGTCAAAGGTGTAGGTGGTCAGCTTGCTTCCGGATCCGCCGGAGCTGCTGCCGCCGCCGGAACCGCTGCCGCCGGAGTTTCCGCCGCATGCCGTAAGGCTGACTGCCAGTACGCCGATAAGAATTGCCGGGATCAGTTTCTTCATTACTTTTTTCAAATCCATATCCTCCGATTGTCTTAATCAGACCTGCTTTCTCTCCGCCGGTCTGTACTTTTATTGTTTCAAGATTATCATTCATTCCGGAAAAAAGCAACCTAAACAGCGCGCCGCTTATTCTTTTGTTTCAAATTTTTACACATTTCTTTCCCTTTTTTCTACAGCGGTAACGCTATTTACGGATAGAAATACGGAAAAAAATATGATATACTGGCTTCAACATCAATCAAAAACTGTGACAGGGCAGCCGGAGGAGCCTTGAACGATTCCCGGAAAGTGCAGAGACGGGAATGGTTTTTGTCTGTTCTGACCTTGCTTCTGCCAGGCAATTCATTGAGGAAGGTAAAAAAATTTGGAGAACTATACCAAGTACAAACTGAAGGGGACTGACGAACTTGTTCCGCTGCTGTCCGATCTGGACAACATTTTCGTCATAGCCTGCAACAAGTGTTTCAAGGAATTTGAAACCGTCGACGAGCCGGACTGCGATGAGTTCGTGAAGATCGCCGTAGAGCAGGGTAAGAAGGTTACCGGTGCTTTGAAGGTTGATTTTCTCTGCAACAAGACGCAGACCCTCAAAAAGCTGCAGGATGCCATCCCCGAAGGAACGGAGAACGTCTTTGTTATCTCCTGCGGTCTGGGCATCCAGACTATCGCCGATGCCGTACAGCTTCCCGTTTTCGCGGCCAGCAATTCCCTGAACTACCAGGGTCATCACGGCATGGCACTGACGAAGAAGGCCTGCGACGCCTGCGCTCAGTGCTACCTGAACATCACCGGCGGCATCTGCCCCATCGTGGACTGCTCCAAGAGCCTGATTAACGGCCAGTGCGGCGGCGCGAAGAACGGCAAATGCGAAGTTGACCCGGACAAAGACTGCGCATGGGAGAAAATCCAGAAGCGCCTTGAGGCCCAGGGCCGTATCGACGAGCTGAAGAAACAGCCCGTTCAGATCCGCGATTATTCCAAGGTTAACTTCAAAGTTGTAAAAGAATATGTGGATTCCGTAAGGGAAGCCCGCCTGGACGGTTACTACGGCGGCGTTCATCCCTCAGAGAAGAAGGAACTGGCCGAGCACATCCCGCTGGTCCGCTTCCCGGAGCCCGAAACTGTTGTTATTCCCCTGTCCCAGCACGCCGGCGCCCCCGCCAACTGCCTTGTTAAAGAGGGCGACACCGTGAAGGTCGGCCAGAAGATCGGCGAAAGCGCCGGCTTCATCAGCGCCAACGTTCACGCCAGCGTAAGCGGTACCGTTGTTGCGGTAGAGCCCAGGCTGCATCCCACCCAGGGCCGGGACGTACTGTCCGTTGTCATCAAGTCCGACGGCCAGAATACTCTGCACGAATCCGTAAAGCCGAACAAGCCTCTGGAAGAGCTGACCCCCGACGAGATCGTTTCCCTCGTAAACGAGAGCGGTATCGTAGGCATGGGCGGCGCCGGCTTCCCCACCTACGTGAAGCTGAAACCCGGCAAGCCCATTGACGTGGTTCTCTTAAACGGCTGTGAGTGCGAACCTTTGCTGACCGCCGACCACAGAGTGCTGCTGGAGTACGCCGACGACGTTATCTACGGCCTGAAGGCTACCATGAAGGCAGTCAACGCCCCCAAGGGCATCATCGTCATCGAGGACAACAAGCCCGATGCCGTCGCCCTTATGGAAGCCAAGGTGGAAGGCATGGACGACATCGAGGTTGCCTGTGTCCGCACCAAATACCCGCAGGGCGCCGAGAAGATGCTCATCAAGCGCGTCATCGGCAAGAGCGTTCCCTCCGGCGGACTTCCCGCTGATGTGGGCGCCGTTGTCTGCAACGTCAGCACCGTTAAAGCCATCTCCGACGCCATCAAGACCGGCATGCCGCTTATCGAGCGTGTCGTAACGGTTACCGGCGAGAAGGTTGCCAGACCCGGCAACTTCATCGTGAAGATCGGCACCAATGCCAAAGAACTCATCGACTACTGCGGCGGCATCACCGGCAAGTACGCAGAAGTCAAGATGGGCGGCCCGATGATGGGCTTCGTGCTTCCGGATCTGAACGTACCGATCCTGAAGGGAAGCAACGGCCTTATCTGCGTGGAATCCGACATTTCCAAGGAAGTTTCCTGTATCAAGTGCGGACGCTGCGTAGACGTATGCCCGATGGAACTGACCCCGCTGTATTTCTCCAAGTATGCTGATGAAGAGAACTGGCTGGGCATGAAGGAGCGCAATGTCATGGACTGCATCGAATGCCGCAGCTGTGAGTATATCTGCTCCTCCAAGATTCCGCTTGTATCCAAGATCAAAGCCGGCAAAAACGCGATAAGGGGGATGAAGTAAGATGTTAATTACGCAGTTAAAAGCAAAAGAAACCATTGAGTCCCTGATTTGCGGCAAAGCCTTTGTCATCAACTGCCACGGCTGCAAGGAAGTTGCCTTCCCCGAGAAGGAAGCCTGCGAGCTTCAGAAAGAGCTGATGGACGCCGGAAAGCTTACCGGCATCCTGACCACAGACTATATCTGCAACGTGGAAAACCTGGAGCTGCGCGCCGGCCGTTATGCCGAAGAGATCGAAGCGGCGGATACCATCCTCGTCTTCTCCTGCGGCGTCGGCGTCCAGACCGTGTCTGAATATTTCCCGGCGAAGAAAGTCTGCGCAGCCTGCGACACCTATCCCCTTCCGGGATACCAGGGTGTTACCCCGCTGGAGTACGACTGCGATCAGTGCGGCGAGTGCTATCTGAACATCACCGGCGGCATCTGCCCGATTACCGCCTGCTCCAAGAGCCTGGTGAACGGCCAGTGCGGCGGCGCCAAGGACGGCAAATGCGAAGTCAACCACGACATGGAATGCGGCTGGGAGCGGATTCAGCGCCGTCTGGCCCAGGTCGGCCGTCTTGATGTTTTAAAGAAATGCCCGGTTCAGGTCCGCAACTATGCGACCTACAAGGACCTCAAACAGGATTAATTCAAAATCTTAAATTGTTAGGAGTTAGATAAAAAATGAGAATCAGCGAGTTATTTGATCGTGGTGAATTTGTCATTACCGCAGAAGTGGGACCGCCCAAGGGCACAAATATCGACAAGGTTATCGAAGAAGCGAAGGAATACTTAAGCGACATCCATGCCGTTAACGTAACCGACAACCAGTCCTCCGTTATGCGTATGAGCTCCCTGCCCGTCTGTATCGCTCTGAAGCAGGCCGGCTTAAACCCCATCGTGCAGATGACCTGCCGTGACAGGAACCGTATGGCCATCGAAGGCGACCTCCTGGGCGCTGCCAGATTCGGCATCGACAACGTCCTGGCCCTGACCGGCGACCATACCACCTTAGGCGACCATCCGACCGCAAAACCGGTCTTCGACCTGGATTCCGTATCCCTGCTGCACACCATCTGCACACTGGAAAACGGCAAGGACCTGGGCGGCAATGACCTGGTAGGCGAGCCCCCGAAATTTGCCAAGGGCGCAGTTGTATCTCCCTGCAGCGATTCCGTAGACGCTCAGCTTGCGAAGATGGAACGCAAGATCATGGCCGGTGCCGAGTTCTTCCAGACCCAGGCTGTCTATGATTCCGAGAAATTCATCTCCTTCATGGAGAAGGCGAAACAGTTCGGCAAACCCATTCAGCTGGGTATCGTTATCCCGAAGAATGCCGGCATGTGCCGTTACATGAATGCCAACGTAGCCGGTATTTCCATTCCTAAGCATATTATCGATGAACTGGCCGCCGACAAGGAAAAGGCCAAAGCGGGCATCACAGGCGTTGAAATCGCCGCCCGTATTATCCGTGAGTGCAAGGACTATGTCCAGGGTGTTCACATCATGGCCATGGGCTGGGAATCCAAGGTTCCGGGCCTTCTGGAGCTGGCAGGCCTCAAATAATAACAACCCCTTTTTCAGGGGAACCGAAAAGGCCGGCGCACTTATCAGGTGCGCCGGTCTTTTAATTTGTCTTTTTTAAAAGCTGTCAGATAAACAATTACCCTGACAATCCAGTCTGCGTACATGGCGTACCAGATCCATAAGACATCCTGATGGAAGCCTTTGACGAACAGGTAGGCCAGGGCTATTCTGCAGGCTGCCATGGTGATAAGGGAAACCGCCATGGTAAAGACCGCCCTTCCCGTTGCCCGGAAATAATAGGGAAACAGGAAGCCGGCGGGCCACAGGATCATGGCAAGCGAATGGGAAAGTATCAGATTCTGCGCGTAATACGACGATAACTCCGACAGCTGGTAGCAGCCGACCCAGAACCCCCGGAATGCAATCATTGCCGCACAGATAAAAATCAGGAAAACATAATTCAGCAGAATCAGCTTTTTGGCATAGCCCCTTGCCTGTTCCGGTTTCCCCGCACCGACGCACTGGCTGACCACTGTGGTCATGGCCGCGCCGCAGGCATTTCCCGGAAGATACAGGTACGTTGCCAGGTTTCCGGCAACGGCGAAGCCTGCAATGGAAGGCGTTCCCAGGGTGGACACCAGACTCTGAAGCAGGATTTTGCCCACATTGAACAGGCTGCTTTCCACACTGTTCGGAATACCGATGGACAGCATCCGGCGGATTATGGCGCCGTCAGGCCTGAACTGACGCAGGCTTCTGATGCGCACCGGGCCTGAGGAACGCTGCAGCAGCATGAGCACGGTAACCGCGGCTGCCGCTCTGGCAATCAGGGTCGGCAGGGCCACGCCCACAACACCCATATGCAGACCGAAAATGCAGACGGCATTTCCGGCAATATTCAGGGCGTTCATTCCCAGGGATACAAACATGGGGACCCGCGTATTTCCGGATGAACGGAACGCTGCGCTCCCGGACTGGTAAAGCGCCGGATACGGCGGTTTCACCCACCGCGGCAACCATGAGCACATCTATCATTCCCACCAGAACGGTTAAAAGCTGCTCGACAAGCAGCGGCCATAAAAGCGAAAACAGCTGCCGCCTGCTGAACATGGGCTTTTCTGCTGTATTTGCATCCATATCCATGTACCGCCTTTATTCCAGTGACAGACAGGCCGCCAAATGTCCTCCTTTTACTTCTTTCAGGAGCGGACAGGAAACAGCACATTCCGGCAGGGCCGAAGGGCACCTCGGCGCAAACGGACAGCCCAGAATCTGCTGGTTTTCGCCGGAAACGCTCATGTCCTCCAGCGGAATCACCTTCCGGTTCCGGTCATTCACGGAAAATACCGACTGCAGAAGCCTTCTGGTGTAGGGATGAACGGCATTTTCCAGATCGCAGCTGTTCATCTCCTCCACAACCAGGCCGGCGTACATTACTACGATACGGTCTGCAATTGACCGTACCACCGCCAGGTCATGGCCGATGAATACATAAGTCAGGCTGAATTCCTTCTTCAGCCGGTTTAAAAGCTCCAGCACCTGTCTTTGTACGGAGACGTCCAGCGCGCTGGTCGCTTCGTCCAGCAGCAGGACCTTCGGCCGGATGGAAACTGCCCGGGCGATGACCACTCTCTGCAGCTGGCCGCCGGACAGCTGGTGCGGCAGCCGGTCCGCCAGCTCCTCCGGAAGCTCCACCATCCGGAGCAGGTTTTTCACCTCCTTGGCGGCCGCAGTGCGGCTCATGATGCCATGGTACACCAAGCCGTCGCTTAAAAAAGTTCCGATGCTTGCCCGCGGGCTGAATACGGAATAGGGGTCCTGATAGACCATCTGAATATCCCGGTACACCGCCTTTAAGGCTTTCCCTTTTTTGCCCGCGATATTCTCCCCGTCCAGAATGATCTCCCCGCCGGTGGGCTCAATGATCTTCGTTATCATCCTGGCAATCGTGCTTTTGCCGCAGCCGCTTTCCCCGACAATGCCGACGCATTCCCCGGGAAATACGGAAAGGGATGCATCCTTAACCGCCTGCACTTCTCTCCCGTCATCGGAAAAAAAGGTTTTGCTGACATGATTCAGTTTCAGAATCGGTTCGTTTCTGTCCATTTCTTTCCCCCGTTATGCCAGCCTTTCGTCATCCAGCTCGATTATCGCATCCAGAAGGGCTTTTGTATAAGGATCCTGCGGATTGCTGATGAGTTCCTCCGCAGGAGCGGTTTCCACGACACGCCCGTCCTTCATCACCACAATCCGGTCTGACATGTAAGAAGCTACTCCCATATTGTGGGTTACGATGATAATCGTCGTTCCGTATTTGTTCCTGAGTTCCATCAGCTGCCGCACAATCTGCGCCTGAATAGTCACATCCAGGGCACTGGTGGGCTCATCCGCCAGCAGAAGCTCAGGCTGAAGCGCCATGGCCATGGCAATGCCGACTCTCTGGCGCATGCCGCCGGAAAGCTCAAACGGGTAAGAATGCAGTACCCTCTCGGCATCGGTCAGGTGCATCCTGTGCAGCAGTTCCACTGCCATTTCATCCATCTTTTCCGGCGGTAAATCCCGGTGCACCTTCAGATACTGCCGGAACTGTCTGCCGATACGGCTGATGGGGTTCATGTAACGGCCCGTATCCTGGAAGATGATGGCCAGCTTCTCCCCGCGCATCGCCCTCTGCTCTTTCTCCGGTATGGCGGAAATCTCCTTTCCGAACACCTTCAGGGAGCCCCTGTTTCCCGCGCTTTTCGGAAGGAGCCCCAGAATGCCGTGAAGCAGCGTGGATTTCCCGCTGCCGCTTTCTCCCACAATGCTTACAATCTCCCCTTTTTCCACTGAAAAGGAGACATTGTCCACCGCGCTTTTTATGCCGTCATATGATATGGAATAATTTTCGATTTCCAGTATAGCCATGGTCATTTACCTGCCGCCCCGCAAAATGCGGGGCAGCTGTTGTTTTGTAGTTTAACTGTCTGCCGTTTGTTGAATTAATCAGTCAATCGTAAGTTCCCAGTCAATGAAATAGTAGTCAATGGGATAGGGTTTCACATTGGATACGTTCTTCCTGGCCATTACGAAGTTGTTCTGGCCGAACATCATAACATTAATGCTGTCTGCCAGAATCAGCTTTTCGGCTTCAATCGCCAGGGCCTGACGGTCTTCAAAGGTGAACGCCTGGGTCATCTTGTTGCAGATTTCGTCCATTTCGGCGCTGGAATAATTGCTCAGGTTGTTCATGGCGCCGGTTTTGTACATGCTGTCCAGCAGCCACTGCGGGTCGCCGGTGGAAAGGGACTGCCAGTTGCGGATCATGATATCGTAATCGCCGCTGTGTTCCGCGTCCGCCGTGGTGTCCACCTTCTTCACATCCAGCTTGATGCCTGCGGTCTTCGCCATATCCATTACCGCATCCATGGCCGCTGAGATGCTGTCGTCGTCATGGATAAGCCTGAGTTCCAGATTCTTGCCGTCCTTGTCCACATAGCCGTCGCCGTCGGTATCTTCGTACCCGGCATCCTTCAGGCACTTCGCGGTCATCTCGGGATCGTAGTGCTGCACATCCAGCTCGTCATAGCCGTAAGGCGCGGATGACGGGAAGGGAGCGCCGGCCATGGTATAGGTAGCGCCCATGATATTGGTCAGGGCATCATATCTCAGGCAGCATTCGATGGCTTTACGGATGTTGTAGTCAGCCAGAAGGGGATTCTCCTGATTGAATATCATCACGCGGATCCGGGTGCCGGCGGTTTCGAAAACATCGCAGTCAGGATCCGCCTGCAGAACGGCCACGTCCGTGCTGTTGATACGCTGTCCGATATCAATCTGTCCGGCCTGCAGGGCCTGGCTTCTGGTATGGTCGTCGGAGATGGTCTTCAAGGTGATGGTATCCACGCCGGGCTTGCCCTGCCAGTATCCCGGATAAGCAGCCAGCTCGATGTATTCCATCGCCTTGTAATCGGTAACCATGTAGGGGCCGGTGCCGATGGGGCAGGTCTCCGGATCGGTGCCGGATTCCACGTCGATTACGGAATAAACCGGCTCGGAAAGGTTGGCCAGGAAAGCGCCGAAGGGCTCTGAGGTAACGATGGTCAGGTTCTGGCCGTCTGCCTCGATGTGATCAATCTTACAGGCCGTAATCGCACGCTCCTGAATGCCCATGGTCCGCTCGAAGCAGGCCTTTACCGCAGCCGCATCCACGGGCTTGCCGTTCTGGAAGGTTACGCCGTCACGGATGTGCATGACCCAGGTAACCTGGTCGTCCTGCAGCTCCCAGCTGTCCGCCAGCAGGGGGACAAGCTCCAGATTTTCGTCTACCATAACCAGCGTCTCTGTAATGCCGGCACGGCAGCTGGTCCAGCCGTCATACTCTACGGCCGGGTCAATGGTTGCCGCTGACCAGTAGATGGCCGCGTTCAGATGCTTTCCGCCGGCCTGGTCCGGAACCGCCGCCTCTGATGTACCGGAAGCCTCCGATACGGCTGAAGTCTCCGCCTGGGCGGAAGACTGTGCTGCGGGCTCGGATTTTTCTGATGAGCCGCCGCCCGAAGAACAGGCGGGAAGCACCAGGGCCATGGCCAGCGCTGCGGCAAGAATCTTCAGATGTTTCTTTGCCATTTTTAGTTTCCTCCTTAAATGTTTTATGCTTTATTAAGCCACTCCCGCATTCTGCGGAAATGATGCTTTTTCCTGACAAACCGGGGATCCAGCACGTCTCTTAAGGAATCCCCCAGAAGGTTGAATACGACAACATTCATGACAATGGTCAGACCCGGATAAAGGATGAGCCTGGGATTTGCCTGGATAAATATTCTGCCTTCGCTGAGCATGTAGCCCCACTCCGGCGTGGGCGGCTGGGCAGAAAGGCCCAGAAGCGACAGTCCGCTTAAAGTCAGAAGCTTTCCGCCGATATCCTGGGTAATATTTACCAGCAGATAAGGAAAGGCATTGGGCAGAATCAGCTTGAAAATGATCTGCAGCTCGCTCATGCCCCCGAGCCGGCCTTCCTCCACATAAGGATTCTCCTTCAGGCTTAAGACCAGCGCCCGGGTAACCCGGCAGTATTCGGTCCAGCTGACCACCGACATGGCCAGAATGGTATTTCTCATGTTTGTTCCCAGTACGCTGACCAGCGCGATGACGAAAACCGTCTGGGGAACCGCCATGAAGATGTCCGTTATCCTGGCAATCAGCGTATCTACTTTTCCGCCCGCATATCCGGCGATTATGCCGAGAGTTATACCGATGACCGCGGAAATGGCGATAACGATGAACACAATCAGAAGAGACATCCTGCCGCCGTAGATCAGTCTGGAAAGAAAGCACCGGCCGATCTGGTCGGTTCCCAGAGGATACTTGTCGCTGTGGTCTATAAGCAGATTGTCGTAATCCGTCTTGATGGGATCGTTCGGCGCAATATACGGTGCGAAAACCGGAATCAGGATGAGGATTACAGCCAGGATAAGAAACAGGATGAACTGCGGATCCCGCAGGGCTTTTTTCAGATAATATCTGCCGCTCATCTCTTTCCTCCTTCCAGCCGGACTCTGGGATCCAGCACATGGTAAAGCAAATCGACGCCCAGATTCACCAGTACATAGATCATTGCCATCCAGAGGATATAACCCTGAATGACCGGGAAATCCTTTACGGAAATGGCGTCTATGGCCATCTTTCCCACGCCCTGCCATTCAAAGATGGTTTCGACAACGGTGGCGCCGCCCATCAGATTGCCGATGGACATACCGAACATGGTGACGACCGAAAGAAGGGAATTCGGCAGGATCTGCCGCAGGATGATCTGTCTTTTGGGAAGGCCTCTTGCCAGGCCGCCGGTCAGGTAATCCTTGTTCATCTCCTCCAGCATTGAACCCCGGACACGGCGGACATACAGGGAAACCATCCAGAAGGCCAGGGTCAGCGAAGGCAGTATGAGGCTTCTGAAATTCCCGCTGCCCATAACGGGAAGCAGTTTAAGCTTCACCCCGAAGAGATACATCAGAAGGAAGCCCACCCAGAAGCTGGGCATGGATACCCCGAAGAAGGATATCAGGCGCAGCAGATAATCGATGAACTTGTTCTGGTATACCGCGCAGAGTATCCCCAGCGGTACGGCTATTAAGACGGTCAGAAGGATAGTCGCGCCGGCCAGCATGAGCGTATTCGGTATCCTTTCCGTCAGTGCCTGCCATACGGAGGTGCCGTATTTATAGGATTCGCCCAGATCGCCGTGTAATACCCGGCCCAGCCAGCGGCCGTACTGGACGATGAAGGGATCATTCAGGCCCATCTCTTCCTTGGTCCGCTCAACCATTTCCTTATCCGGCGTGGCACCCATCCTGGCGTATTTTAAGGTTACCGGGTCGGATGGCGAAAGATAGGTCAGGGCAAACACGAAAAAGGAAAGCACCAGCATGATCGGAATCAGAAAAAGAAGCCTTCTTATCAGATATTTTTTCATTTTGTCACGCTCCTTAAAAACAGAAAGGCCGCAGTACAGAAGAGATCTGTACCACGGCCGTATTTTCGTGATCAAAAAGAGCTTCACCTCATAAACACGCAAGGTGAAACAGGGTTCCTCTGCAGCAGGTCTTCTGACTTGCGCCAGCCGTCCTTTACAGGACGAACGTTGTTTAATGCCTTCTCAGATCACTCCAATGACCGGCTTTCACCGAAAAACAACTTACTGACGTATACAGCGGCGGTACCGTCCGTGATTCGCACACGGTTCCTCTATTCTCCCATCCGCGACCGGACGTCACGGCGGGCACTGCAGATTTATATTTATTTAATTGATATTTTGATTGTAATCCCCCTGTTATTCTATGTCAACACAAATGTACCCCTCAGGCACCGCCGGATGCAATTGAAAAAGGCAGGAAGCCTTTTCTTTTCAGCAAGCTTCCCGCCTTAAATTTATATTCTGTTTTTCAGCACTTCTTCGATAACGGCAGCCGCGCCGTCTTCGCTGTTGGGCGGGGCAATGATGTCCGCAATCCTTTTTGCGCCGTCGGTGCCGTTTTCCATGGCCACGGCAATGCCTGCGGCATGCAAAAGGCCGATGTCGTTTTCGTTGTCGCCGACGGCCAGAATCTGGTCCTTTCTGATGCCCAGCTCATCCGCCAGGGCGGCAAGCGCCAGGCCTTTCTCCGCCTGCGGGCTGCCCGCTTCCACGTCCCGGGCGGCGGTAAGCACCGTGTGCACCGGGAAGTTTTCCCGGATATAAGCATCGAGCTCATCCCGCTCAGCCTGATCTGCGGCGATAAACCAGATGTTTTCCACGCCGTAACGGGATTCCCGTATCAGCCGGGCAAGGTCTTCCGTGCTCCTGCGGCTCTGCAGGACGTAGGGCATCAGGGGCGTGCCCTGAAAGAAGCCCAGCAGTTTTTCATGAAAGGAGGGTTCACAGTAACCCACGCCGTCAATGAAAACGTCGTGAACCAGGTTCTTTTTCATCGGGATTTCCGCAATGCTGACAGCGGTTTCGGCATCAATGCAGGCGGAACGCAGCACCCGCCCGGTGTACATATCCTTTGTCACCGCGCCGTTGGATGTGATATAGTACCGGACATCACGAATGGCAGTCAGTTCCTTCGGAATTCCGGCAAGTGGCCTGCCCGTATCCGGCACCACCAGGATACCGGAGCGCGCCGCGGAAACGATGGCGGCTTCCATCCGGGGCGTCAGCCTTTTGTCGTCCGTCAGCACCGTGCCGTCAAGGTCCAGGGCGATGAGCCGGATATCCGATTCCCTTAGCCTTTGGAGGTTCTCATCCGTCATGTAAGGCTGTCCGTCCTCTCCAGAAGCTCCAGAAGCTCCGACGTCCACCAGTCAATGGCCTTTCTGCCCTCTTCCGTCTCGCCCTGCTTCCTGCGGATGGCCCTGCGGATAAGCCTCGAATAGCCCACAATACGGGCCTTGTCTTCCGTCTTCCGGATGACTTCTTCGTCTTCTGTTCCCAGATAAGCGGCCAGCACCTTGTGCCAGAAGGCCGCCGCGGTTTCGAAGTCAAAGCCCTGGAATCTCAGTACATTTTCATGGTCAAGCTCGGAAAAGCCCTGGTAGGCATTGAACATGAAAGCCAGGTCAAAGACCGGGCTGCCCACAGCCAGGGTATCCATATCGATGAGCAGCACCTCGCCGTTCATCAGCTCCAGGTTCTTCGTATGGTAATCGCCGTGGAGCATATGATTGTCCGCCGGCACCGCCTTAACCAGGGACAGCAGCTTTTCGCCGGCCTCCTTCGGCAGATAGTCCTGCAGGAATTCCGCCCAGCCCGTAACTGTATCCCTCATATCCGTCAGTTTTCCTTCCGGGACTTCCGTTTCATGGATTTTCTTCAGCATGTCCGTGTATTCTTTCACGCACCAGTCTATTTTTTCCGGTTCTTCCTCAATAATCTTCGAGAAGGATTTCGCGTCCAGAAGTTCGAAAACCGAGCCGTAGGAATCCCCAACCTTCACCACGTCATAGGAAATAGCCGTGGGAATGCCCAGGATGAGAGCCAGCTTCGCGTTTTCCCGTTCCTTGCTGATTTCCTCCAGAACGTCCTCGTCGTTGTCGTTGTATACCTTGACCACGTTGTCCTGGTCAATACGGTAAATGGTGCCCTTGGCGCCGACACCGATAACCTCGCAGCCCTCTATGGAAACCTTCTTCCAGGCCTTTTCCACCGTCAGGATCTGGGTAAAGCCCGTCATATCCAGAATCTCGTAAATCTCCGGTGATACCTGGACGACCTTCGTATTATCCTGCAGCTTCTTCAGATGCAGCAGCACACGAAGTCCCGCACTGGAGATATAGGCCAGTTTTTCCATGTCCAGTACCACAGGCGATCCTGCGTGTTCCTGCGCGGCAGCCAGGATTTCCTCCTCTGCCGCCGCCGCGTTTGTGGAATCAATACGGCCGAAAAGCCTGATGGTAAGCGTTCCTTTTTCAAATACAGATTCAATGAGTTTATTGTTGTCCGGCATCGTTCCTCGCACCTTTCCGCTGTTTATTTTAAAATGATCCTGTTTATTATACCATAAAAGAGCCCTTCGGGAATATGCAAAATAGCGGCTTTTACACTGTATTTTGCGGTTTGCCGCAGAGCTTGGGCAAAGGCGCTGCGCTTTGTTGACAACCCTGCGGGTAAATGCTACGCTGTGAACGGAATTATTCATTTTTGCATAAAAACGCACGGGAGGAATTCTTTCATGTCAGAACGAACTGTAATGGTCTGCGACGGAAATGAAGCTGCTGCGTACTGCGCCTACGCCTTCTCGGAGGTTGCGGCCATTTACCCGATTACCCCCTCTTCCCCCATGGCCGAGAAGACGGACGAGTGGTCCGCCGCCGGCAGGAAGAACCTTTATACCCAGCCGGTCAACCTGGTGGAAATGCAGTCGGAGGCCGGCGCCATCGGCGCAATGCACGGCGCCCTGGAATCCGGGTCCCTGGCCGTCACCTTTACCTCTTCCCAGGGACTGATGCTGATGATACCGGTCATGCACCGCATCAGCGGCACCAGGCAGCCGGCGGTCATCCATGTGGCCTCCCGGACCGTGGGCACCCACGCCATGTCCATCTTCGGCGATCATTCCGACGTCATGAACTGCCGCCAGACCGGCTTTGCCATGCTTTCCACCGGAAGCGTGCAGGAGGTCATGGATCTGGCCGGCGTGGCGCATCTGGCCGCCATCCGTTCCCGGATCCCCTTCCTGCATTTCTTCGACGGCTTCCGCACCTCCCATGAAGTCCAGAAAATCCGCGCCATATCCTACGATGACTTCAGCGGTATGCTGGACTGGGCCGCTGTCAGAAGCTTCCGGGAAAGCGCTTTGAACCCCTATCATCCGTCCCTGCGAAACACGGTGCAGAACCCGGATGTGTATTTCCAGTTCCGGGAAGCGAACAACCGCTTCTATGACGAACTGCCGGATACGGTGGAGGAATACATGGGGAAAATCAACGCCGTCACCGGCGAAGACTACCATCTGTTCAATTACTACGGCGCGCCGGACGCGGAAAAGGTAATCGTGGCCATGGGCTCGGTTTCCGGTACCGCCAGGGAAGTGGTGGCCGCGGAAAACGCCGCAAGGGGCAAAACCGGCTTCCTGCAGGTGCACCTGTTCAATCCCTTCTCCGCGAAATATTTCCTGGCCGCGCTGCCTGAAACCGTGAAGAAAATCGCGGTGCTTGACCGCTGCAAGGAAATGGGCGCCGCCGGCGAGCCTTTATACCTTGCCGTGCTTTCCGCCTTTGCCAACAATAAAAACGCGCCTTATATTGTGGGCGGCCGCTACGGCCTGTCCTCCAAGGACGTGACCCCGGCCCAGATAAAGGCCGTGTTTGACCATCTGGACAGCGAAAACTGCTTCACCGGCTTTGCCGTGGGCATCGAAGACGACGTTACCTTCCGTTCGCTGCCGGTGAATTTTTCTTATACCATCCGCCATCCCGGTATGGTAAGCTGCAAATTCTGGGGTCTGGGCAGCGACGGCACCGTAGGCGCCAATAAAAACTCCATCAAAATCATCGGTGAAAACACCGGTCTATATACCCAGGCGTATTTCGAATACGATACGAAGAAATCCTTCGGCATCACCAGGAGCCACCTGCGGTTCGGCAGCGAGCCGATCCTGGGCTCTTACCTGGTCTCCGACGCGGATTTCATCGCCTGCCACAACCAGTCCTTCCCGGAGAAATACGACATTGTCTCCGAGCTGAAGGAAGGCGGCACCTTCCTTCTGAACTGCAGCTGGAAGGACGAGGAAATCGAAGAAAACCTGCCGCCGGCCATGCGCCGAATGCTGGCGGAGAAAAATGCCCGCTTCTATGTGATTGACGCGAATGCCGTATCCGGCCGTCTGGGCCTGGGCGACCACGCCAGCATGGTGCTGCAGGCGGCCTTCTTCGCGCTGGCGGACATCATTCCCATGGAAGAGGCCGTCTCCTACATGAAGGCTGCCGCCGAGAAATCCTTCGGCAAAAAAGGCGATACCGTGGTGCAGATGAACCTGAAGGCCATCGACGCCGGCGTCTCCGGCTTCCGCCGCTTTATGATTCCCGACAGCTGGAAAACCGCGCAGGAACCTGCGGAAACGGCCGCCGGTGCCGCCGATGAGCCGGATTTCATCAGAAATATCCTGCGGCCCTTAAACGCCTTAAAGGGCGACCTGCTGCCCGTATCCGCCTTTGCCGGATACGAGGACGGCACCATGCCTTTAGGTACCACCGCCTATGAGAAAAGAGGCATCGCCACCCGGCTTCCCGTCTGGGACAGCACCGCCTGTGTCCAGTGCGGCCGCTGCTCCTTCGTCTGCCCCCATGCAGTCATCCGGCCTTACCTTCTGGATGAAAACGAAAAGAAAAAAGCCCCCGCGGA
The DNA here is from genome assembly GCA_017433825.1 of Eubacterium sp. Lineage (GTDB taxonomy): Bacteria > Bacillota > Clostridia > Lachnospirales > Lachnospiraceae > Alectryocaccobium. Next base: position 23,821 of record JAFRGL010000018.1, read on the forward strand.
CTTTATAAGCGTACCGGCGAACGGCCTGAAGGATGACAGGCAGCTTTATTTCTCCCTGCAGATCAGCACCATGGACTGCACCGGCTGCGGCAGCTGCGTCAGTGTCTGCCCGCTCTCAGGCAAAGCATTGAAAATGGAGCCCGTAACGGAGAAGCTGTCCGTCACCCCGGCCTGGCGGTACGGCCTGAAGCTTTCCGACAAGGGGGATGTCTTCCCCGCAAATACGGTAAAGGGCAGCCAGTTCAGACAGCCCTTATGCGAATTCTCCGGCGCCTGTGCAGGCTGCGGGGAAACGCCTTACGCAAAGCTTCTGACCCAGCTTTTCGGCGACCGTATGTACTGGGCAAACGCCACCGGCTGCTCCCAGGCCTGGGGCGCCGCCATGCCCTCCATCCCTTATACGGTAAGCAAGGAAGGCAGGGGGCCGGCCTGGAGCAATTCCCTGTTTGAGAACAACGCGGAATTCTGTCTGGGCATGTATCTGTCCGTCAAGCAGCAGAGGTACAAAACCCGGGCCTTCGTCGAAGAGCTTTCCTCTCTTCTGGCTTCAGGCGGCACCAATACGAAAGATCCCGCCGCGGCGGAAGCGCTGCAGAAGGCGGTCGCCGGCTGGCTTTATACGTTTTCCGACGTAAATGCCTCCATGCCCGCCTCCAAAGAACTGGAAAGGACGCTGCGGGCCACGGAGCTTACCGGTGAACGGGCTGCAGAGCTGAAAATGCTGATCTTAAGGCATCCGGAACACATGGCGAAACAGCCGGTGTGGATGTTCGGCGGCGACGGCTGGGCCTACGATATCGGCTTCGGCGGCCTGGACCACGTCATTTCCATGGGGGAAGACATCAACGTGTTCATCGTGGACACGGAGGTGTATTCCAACACCGGCGGCCAGAGCAGCAAAGCTACGCCTTTAGGCGCAGTGGCCCAGTTTGCTTCCTCCGGCAAGAAAACCGGCAAGAAGGACCTGGGCAAGATGATGATGACCTACGGAAACTGCTATGTGGCCAGTGTGGCCATGGGCGCCGATATGAACCAGCTTTTAAAGGCCATCACAGAGGCGGAAGCCTATCCCGGCCCCTCCGTTATCATTGCCTATGCGCCGTGCATCAACCACGGGATTAAAGCCGGCATGGACAGCGCGCAGGCGGAAATGAAACGGGCAGTGCAGGCCGGCTACTGGCCGTTATACCGTTACAACCCGGCAAATAAAGATCATCCCTTCACACTGGATTCGAAGGCGCCGAATCTTCCCTACCTCGACTTCCTAGACGGCGAGGTCCGCTACTCTTCCCTGTACCGCACCTTCCCGAAAAACGCAGAAAAGCTTTTCCGGCAGGCGGAAAAGGAAGCGAAAGAACGCTACGAATACTACAAAAAGCTTTCCGAAGAATAATAAAAGGGCCGAAAGGCCCTTTTGTTATTCCTTATAAAGTGTTTGCCTGTATCAGCCGCCTGTGATGACAATCCTGCCCTGGCCATAAGGATCCGCATACTCTTCCGGAACGGTTCCTCCCAGCTCGGCAAGATAATCGGCAATGACATGCGTATCTGCTTTCACACAGTTCAGAATGACCTTATCCCCGTTAAAGAACGTAATGCCGTCCCCCTCATCCAGAATATTATATTCCGTACTGGCGACTGTGTAGGTTTTTTCCGGATCCAGCGGTTCATTCCCCACCATGACATTTTTCACGCGGCGTTCTCCTTCGATGCCTGTGCACATGTTGCTGCCGTCCGCCTGGCATCCGCTGGGTATGGAAACGTCAACCTCATAAGACAGGCCGGACACCTGCATGAAAGCGCCGATTTCCGAAGGAAGGGCCCTGGCACCCCATTCCAGGGTATCCAGTATCTGCTGCCCGGTAGCTTCTATTACAACAAGGTAGTTGCCGAAGGGCATGATATCCACCGCTTCACCGTAGGTAATATCGCCCTTCGCGATATCTTTCCGAATGCCGCCGCCGCCCATAATGCAGATGTCAGCCTCACCCTGGCTTCTGAAGGCATCCGTAATGAAATCGCCCAGATTGGTTTCCGCCCGGCGTACCATCCGGACAGGATTGCCGGAAGCATCCTTTTCCTCAGGATCGTTGATGGTCAGGACGAAATCCGTATAGCCCACAACCTGGTTCAGCACTTCATTCATCCTGCCTTCCATTTCCGCAGCCTTTTCGGTTATTTCATTGGAAATTCCGAAAAGCTTTGCCGCGCTTTCCTTGTTCGGCCAGCTCCAGATTCCGGTATTGTAAATACCCTTCTCCGGGGAAATGAAACTGTAGCCGATGCACTCCAGCTTCGTGCCCACTGCGGACCGGACGACATTTTCGCCGTCCTTGTTTTTCATAACCACCTGGTCGGTGTCATGGCTGTGGCCGTCCAGGAAAACATCAATGCCGTTTGTATGGGAAATAACATCATCGTAGGTCCATGGTGAGAACGCGGCAGCGTTGCCCAGATGGCCCATGACATAGACGTAATCCGCGCCTTCCGCCCGCGCCTCGTTCACGGCTTTCTGTACAGCTTCATACACCGCGTCACCGGTTTCATCCTGCAGGAAGCCGTAGATGAACTGCCCGTTTTCATCCTGAAAGTATTTCGGCGTGGAAGAAGTAATGGTTTTCGGCGTCGTCACTCCCACAAACGCAATCTTCATTCCGGCCGCTTCCATGATGATATAAGGCGCAAATACCAGTTCGCCTTCCCGGTTGAAATTACAGCTGATATAGGGGAAATCTGCCATCTCCGCCAGATGCAGGAACTGCTCCATACCAAAGTCATACTCATGATTGCCCGGGATTGCCACGTCGAATCCGGCCTCATTCATCAGTTCAATCACCGCTTCGCCCCTGGTCAGGGAGCCGATGGCTCCGCCCTGCACCGCGTCGCCGTCATCCACCAGGATTGTGGTATAGCCTTCGTTTTCCAGTCTCTGTCTTACCTGTACCAGGCCCGCCAGGGTAAAACCGTCCTCCACACCGCAGTGGATGTCGCTGGTGAAAAGGATGACCACCTCGCCGTTTTTCTCTGCGGTTCCGGCAGGTTCTTCCGGCACCTCCGCAGGAACACTGCTTTCTGAGGCTTCTTCCCTGGTGCTGACCGATGATACTTCCGCCTCCTGCACGCTGCTGCTTTTTTCAGCGGTGTCATTATCATTTTCCGGGCTGCAGGCCGCGGCCGCAAACAGCATAACTGCCGCAAGCCCCGCTGCCGTTATTTTTTTCAGTACATTGCTGCTTCTCATTTCAAAAACCTTTATTTCACTTTTTCTTCCGAATACAGCACGTTTCCGGGCTTGCCGTCAAGACGCATCTCATCCTCGCCTATGGCATTCGCGGAATACATCCATTCGCCGATAACATGCACCCACAGGTGGGCGTCCTCGTGCGCCAGGACCCGGTCGCAGCTTTCCAGCACATTGTCGATAAGCTCCATGGTAAACTCGTATTTGCCGTGATTGCCCAGGATAGTATCGTACTGCGCATGACGGTCCTTCATTGCCTTCAGATAATCCCGGTATTCGCTCACCGTGGAGGAATACTGGTCAAACAGCAGCACGTTGTCGTCGCAGGCATCCCCGATGATAAATGTCCGGTCCTCGGGAATCAGCGGGCAGACCATACCGGGGGTATGTCCCGGAAATGACAGAAGTTCCACCGTCACGCCGCCTAAATCCAGCACCGTATTCTCCGGCAGGTCCTCGAACACTTCTTCGGGAACCTGGTAGAAATCCTCCGGAACCAGGGACATTTTCAGGTGGTCCGAGAAAAATTCCGCCCGGAATTCCTTGCTTTTGTGCTTCTCAAAGATGGGCATGTCGCCCTTCTTCATGTACACCTTCTCAAACCGGCCGGCACCGCCCAGATGGTCCATATGGCCGTGGCTTACCACCACCGTCAACGGAAGGTCCGTAACGCTTTCCACAAACTCTTTTAAGTTTCCTGCGCCTGTGCAGGTATCCAGAAGACAGGCTTTTTCTTCTCCCGTCACCAGATAGCAGGCCACCTCCAGAGCATCAATGATACGGTAAATATGCTCTGATATTTTCTCCGCGGTGAAATGATTCAAATCCATAAATATATCTCCTCCTGATGTTGTTTTCTGTTACATTGTATCTGTTATACGGCGGAATTTCAATATTTTCCCTTGCGCTTTTCCGTCCGTGCATGATTGACAGGCTTTCATTTTGCAGTACAATGATGGTAAGAGAACATCAGGAAAGGAAGAATATACAAATGGAATACACCAAGCTGAAAGGAACCGGTCTGGAAGTGTCCCGCTTCTGCCTGGGAACCATGACCTTCGGGGAGCAGACGAGCGAAGAGGAAGCCGTAAAAATGGTGGACTATGCACTTGACGCCGGCGTGAATTTCTTTGATACGGCTGATGTCTATACCAAAGGCGCCAGCGAAAAAATCCTGGGCAAAGCCCTGGAAGGAAAACGGGAAGACGCCGTCATCGCCACCAAGGTGACCAATCCCCACGGACCGAAGCCCAACCAGTCCGGCCAGGGCAGGAAACACATCCTTACCAGCCTGGAAGAGAGCCTCCGGGCTTTGCGCACCGACTATATCGACGTTTATTACCTGCATCATCCGGAGGAGGATGTGCCGGCGGAGGAAATCATCGAAACCATGACCACGCTGGTCCGCAGCGGCAAAATCCGCTACTGGGGCTTAAGCAACTATGCCACCTGGCAGTGCTGCTCCTTCATCCACAAAGCCAGGGAAATGCATGCAGTCCCGCCTGTGGTTACCGAGAGCGTCTATAACCTGCTGACCCGGGGCATTGACGACGAAATGGTGCCCTTCCTGAAGGAATACCGCATGGGCCTTACCTGCTTTAACCCCATCGCGGCCGGGCTTCTGACCGGCAAGCATACGAGGAACAAACTGGCGGACAATTCCAGACTGAAGGACAACTACGGCTACAACCTGCGCTACATCAATGACGCGAATATGGACGCCGTGGAAGCGCTGACGGGCATTGCCGCGGAAAACGGCATGAGCCTTCTGGAATTCTCCCTGCAGTGGCTTTTAAACCGCCCGGTGGTGGACAGCATCATCGTGGGCGCCAGCAAATTCGACCATGTGGTGCAGAACATCTCCCTGGCCTCGGAGAAGACGACGTTAAGCGATGCCGCCATGGACGCCTGCGACAAGGTCTGGGACAGCCTGCGCGGTCATTTCTTCAGCTACCACGCCAACGCGAAGCCGCCGGCAATGCCCCCGGCCGATAAGGAAAAGGAAGGCTGACCATAAACGGAACAGTACAAAAAAGAATTCCGGGACTGAACAATTCAGCCCGGAATTCTTTTTGCGGCAAAGACACGCCTTTTCATTTTATCAGTTTTTCCAGCGTTTCAAACAGGGACTCCGGCTCGACAGGCTTGCTCAGATGCGCATTCAGCCCGGCCTGCAGGGAACGCTGCACGTCTTCGTCGAAGGCATTGGCCGTAAGTGCGATGATCGGAATGGTTTTTGCGTCGGCGCGGTCTGACGCCCGGATAGCCCTTGTCGCTTCCAGACCGTCCATTTCCGGCATGCGCATGTCCATCAGGATCGCGTCATAATATCCCGGCTCATGGTTTTCAAACAGTTCTACTGCCACCCTCCCGTTTTCGGCAAGGTCCGCCTCCATTTCACGCATGGAAAGCACCATCATCATGATCTCGGCGTTCACTGCGACGTCTTCCGCCAGAAGGACCCTGCGGCCTTTCAGATCCGCAGTTTTCTTTTCCAGCGTTTCATGCTTGCGCCGGAAGGCTTCCCTGAATTCATCCATTACGCTTCCTGCAAAGAGCGGCTTCGGCACAAAGGTGTCCACGCCGGCGCTTTTTGCCTCGTCTACGATCTCGTCCCAGTTGAACGACGTGAGTATGATAATCGGCGTATCATTGCCGACGATTTCCCGGATATGCCGCGTTGTCTCGATGCCGTCCATCTCCGGCATCTTCCAGTCTACCAGGATCAGGTTGTAATCCTCTCTGCGGCCGTGCCGGATACGGACATGATCCACGCCTTCCCAGCCGGATTCCGCCGTATCACAGCTTACACCCACCTGGCCGAGAATGATCTGCGCATGTTCCAGGGCAATCCGGTCGTCATCGATTACCAGCACCCTGATATCCCGCGGAAGCGGATCTCCTTCTTCGGTCTGAAGGCTTTTTCTGTCCGATTCACCCAAAGTGACGGTCACCGTAAATACAGTGCCTTTTCCTTTTTCCGATTCGACGTCGATTGTACCGTTCATCAGCTCCACGATGCTCTTGGTAATCGGCATGCCCAGACCGGTCGAACCGTAACGGCCGGTGGAGGAAGAATCCTCCTGGCTGAAGGCTTCAAACAGATGCGGAAGGAATTCCTTGCTCATGCCGATTCCGGTGTCGCTGAAGATAAAACGGAGCGTAGCCTGGCCCTCATAGCGCGGGCCCTCCTCGATTACAAAACTGACCGTTCCGCCTTCCGGCGTGAATTTGACCGCGTTGCCGAGGATATTGATCATCACCTGCTTGAGCTTCATGTCATCGCCGATGTAGTAATCGTCCACCTGCCCGGTGATCTGGCAGTCATAGGCAAGGCCCTTTTCCCTGCACTGATCGCTGATGATCGTGTTGACCTGCTCCAGCGCCTTCGCAAAGGAAAACTCCTCTTTTCTGATGGTCATGCGGCCGGACTCGATGCGGCTCATGTCCAGGATGTCATTGATGATTCCCAGCAGGTGTTCGGCGGAATCGCCGATCTTGCCCAGGTATTCCTTTACCTTGTCACTGGCCGAAGGGTCGTTCATGGCAATATTGTTCAGGCCGATGATGGCATTCATGGGCGTGCGGATTTCATGGCTCATGTTGGACAGGAAGGCCGTCTTGGCATTATTCGCCTTCTCCGCCGCAGCGAGGGCATCGGCCAGCGTCTCCCGGCTCTCACTGAGCTCCTGACTCTGTTGCATTTCACGCTGCAGGGATTTTTCCAGCTTTTGGCGGTATTCCTCCTTTTCGTCCTCCATGACAAAGCTGTGCAGAAGGCTCGTGCCGGTCAGGTAACCGAGGGCATAAAGAGGCAGCAGCGGATAAAAAACCTGGGTTGCAATCAGCACCGCCATGACGACACCGAAAAGGCCGATGGCCAAATGGCGGTGCCTGACCGTGCCGTCCGACTTTGCGGCAGCATAAAAAACGTTCACCGCAGTGAGCAGGAACAGAAGGACCTGGATCACCAGCGTCACATAACGGGCACCGAGCGCGTAGTATTCGCCGCTTTCGTCGATCTTAAACAGAACGGGATAGAAAACGTTGACGGCGGCAACGGTAAGTTCAAAGACACAGAAAGCACGCCCGGCGAGAGACAGCATCCGGGCAAAGCTGTCTTTGCGGTTGAGATAAGAGGCGACGTACCTGGTCCAGAGCATGACAGCGGCGGCCATGGACAGGAAGTGGATTTCCGTGTCAATGAACAGCAGCACCTTAAGCTGATGGGAATACAGGAAGCCCCAGGAGATGTCGGTAATGTAATAGACCAGTATCCCGAACAGGAAGAAACGGTAGTTCCGGTCCGTTTCCGAAAGGTTCCGGCTGTCTGCCGGCCAAAGCACGTCTCTGTTAATAATAAGCAGGATAGCTGCCGCTATTATTCCGATGATCGAATAGGTCATATGCGGTCTCTCCCGATAAGGTAAATCAGATAAGCTGAATCAGTTACTTCGGGTCTTCCAGGCTCCCGTACATTGTAATGATTTCATCCACAGTTGCTTCCCCTTTTCCGACCTGGAACGCAGCAATCCGGACCTGGACAGTAAGGGAATCCTTAATGCCGAGCACCTCCGGGGTTATGGTACGTTCCGCAGGCATCTGCCCGAAGGGAGCGTAAACCGAATCCAGAGACATATCCTTTGTAGGCGTTACCAGACGCTTCACGGAAGCCATTGCGTTCAGTTCAGTAGTTGTTATAAGGAACCGCATGAATTCGTTTGTCATATCCAGATTATCGCAGTCCCTGTTGACGGAGAAGCCAAGGGAAAGGCTGTCAATAAAATATCCGCCGTCCTCTGTCATGGGAATAGGCGCGAAACAGTAATCAAACGGGGCATTGGTGAAAGCTTCAGACTGGCTCTCCCGTTTCTTCGTACCCGATACGGTATCCCCGGTGCATATCATCATCGGCACATCGCCCTCAAAGAACCGCAGGATTACCTGTGAATAGTTGTCCTCAATCTTATCGCACTCCGCAAGGTCGATACAGCCCTTCTCAATCAGCTGCTCCACTGCTTCCAGCGCCGGACGCATATATTCCCCGGCAGCGGGGTTTAATTCATTGGCAAGCGCAAGCGCTTCGGGGTTTTCCGCAAGCGTGGCGGTAAACAAAGGATAGGCGATCGTGTTCATGAAACAGCTGGAGGATTTGAGGCTGTAGCCCATCATGGGGCTGGCATAGCCCTTGCCGCGGAACGCTTCGCATACTTCCAGAAGTTCTGTCCATGTGGCAGGGATGCTTAAGCCTTCCTTTTTAAACAAATCGTTGTTGACCAGCATGCCGTAGGTTCTGGAGAAAACCGGCACCACCGGCACACGGCCCTCCGCGTCATGGCTGATAAGCCCCGGCCGGATGCAGTCCAGGTCCAGTGCCAGGGCAGGATCCGAAAGGTCCTCCATATGGACAGTTACCGAATCGTATTTTTCATTCCCGAGCATCCAGGCATAGGAGAAGAAAATGTTGGGTTTGTTGCTGCCTTCCAGCGCCGCGCCTAGTGTGCTGTTGTAATCATCCAGCTTCACATAGCTGAACTCCACATTCGGGTAGATTTCGTTGAATCTTTCAAATTCGGCCTCCAGTGCCTCGAAATTGTCATAGCTTCCGGCTACGGTAATGCTGCAGCCGGTATTTGTGTCGAGGGCCGGGCTGAATCCGGCAGAGGTTTCTTCCTGCGGTTTGCTGCCGCAGGCCGCCAGCGATACAGCCGTGCATACAGCTAAAATGATGCAGATCAGCTTTTTCATATTTCCTTTTCCTCCTTGATTCTTCGAATCTCTTTAATGACAAGTCTGATATCTACAGGTTTTGCGATATGTCCGTTCATGCCGGCGTTCAGGCATTCCGTGACGTTTTCCGAAAACGCGTCCGCCGTCATGGCGATAATCGGGATGGAAGACGCCCGCGGGTCATCCAGCGAGCGGATAGTCCTTGTGGCATCCAGCCCGTTCATGACCGGCATCTGGATATCCATGAAGACAAGGGCGTATTTCCCCTGTTCCGCCTCCTTTATCTTATCGACGCATATCTGACCGTACTCCGCGCGCTCCGTCATGATGCCGAACATTCCCAGCATGGCGGAAATGATCTCCCAGTTGATGTCGTTATCCTCCGCGACGAGGATGCTCATTCCCGCAAGATCGGAATAGTCATCCTCCGGCTCCGCGGATTTTGCTTCCGTTCCCAGAAGCTCGTTGATTTTATCATACAGCTTTGAACGGAAGAGGGGCTTGCTGATAAAGCCGTTTGCGCCGGCTTCCTTTGCCGTATCCTCGATGTCGGACCAGTCGTAGGCCGAAATCAGCAGGATCGGGATGCTCTCGCCGACCTCTGACCGGATGCGCCTTACGGTTTCCACGCCGTCCATGCCGGGCATCTTCCAGTCCAGGATCACGACGCCGTACTGGCTGCCGGACTCCTGGCGGTGCCTGATCATTCCCAGCGCCGTAAGGCCGTCTTCGGCCGTTTCCGCGTTGACGCCCAGGGACTCCAGCGTATCCGCGGCAGTCTCCAGCAGAAGCCTGTCGTCGTCCACGATAAGTACGTCGATATGCTCCAGCCTCATGTCATCGGCCTGCCTGTCCGCGGCCGGGATATCCAGAACGATGGTAAAGGTGGTGCCTTTTCCCTGCTCGCTGCGGCAGTCGATGGTGCCGTTCATCAGATCCACCATCTGCTTCGTTATCGCAAGGCCCAGGCCGGTGCCCTGGATGGTGTTGACGCGGCTGTCCGTCTGCCGGGAGAAGGGCTCGTACATCTTCTCCATGAATTCGGGACTCATGCCGATGCCCGTATCGGCAACAACGTAGATCAGCCTGACGCAGCCGGGTAAACTGCTTTCCGTTTCCCGTAAATCCACGCTGACGCTTCCGCCCGGTTCCGTATACTTGACCGCGTTGGAAAGGATGTTGATGTAAATCTGATTCAGGCGCAGCTGGTCGGCGTACAGATATTCCTTCTCCATACGGTTGATCCGGAAACTGAAGTCGATATTTTTCTCCTTGATCATCGGCTGGGAGATATTGACCAGGTTCTCGACCGTGTCGACGATGGAGAAGGTCAGGGGACTCAGGTTCAGCTTGCCGCTCTCCACCTTGGAGATGTCCAGGATGTCATTGATCAAAGTCAGAAGGTGATTGCTGGCAAGGCTGATTTTCCGGAGGTTGTCTTTAACCGATTCCGTGTCGCCTATGTTTTTCTCCGCAATGGTCGTAAGGCCCATAATGGCGTTCATCGGCGTCCGGATGTCATGCGACATGGTGGAGAGGAAATCGGTTTTCGCCTTGCTGGCCGCTTCCGCTTCCTGTGCAAGAAGCCGGTATCTCTTGTTGAACGCCCGCATATGCAGCACGTCAATGATAAAAAGCGCGAGCAGCCCCAGCGTAACGACGCCGGTCAGCAGCCAGTCCTGCGTATCCCGCTGCAGGTTGTCGGACGGAACGAAACCTAAAAGCACCCATCCGCCCGTGGCAGTGATAGGGGTATGCGCCAGCACGCAGTCGCGTCCGCGGGAATCGGTCATGGTAAATGATCCCGTTCCCGTCATGAGCCCGTTTTTCAGCTCGTCCATCTGCGAAGGCTCCATGCTGTTGTAGGATTTATAGAATTCAAGGAAATTATTGTTTTTGAATGAACGGCCCTTGATGATGTAGTCGCCCCCGGCGTCGATCATGGTAAATTCCGCGTTCTTGAATTCCTCCTGCGGGAAAACCCATTTGCCCTCGAGATCGGAAAGCGGAATGACCCTGACCAGCAGCGCGTCCCTCTCCCGGGCTTCCTCTTCATCCCAGAGCGTGATTTTATTGCAGAAGGCAAGAGACTGTTCGCCGTTCATCGGGTTGGTATAGGCGCGGGTGATATTGACTGCGGTACCGACCGGGGCAATCCACTCCATATCGCCGAACAGATTGATTTTTTCATAGGAAACCGAAAAGTCGCCGGGCCGGCTGACATTCTGCCGTGTGGAAATGCCTTTTAAGGTATCCGTGTAAATCAGATGCGAGGAGGCGTTCCTGATCTCGTGGGAATCCCGGATAAACTGCGCAGCTTCCTCCATGGTCATCTTTTTGCTGTTGATATAGAACGCCCGAATATCACAGGTGTTCTGTTCTCCCTGCAGATAGTTTTCCGTTACATGCTCCATCGCAACAGTCGTGCTTACAAGACTCTCCACCTGATGCCGGTAGACAGCCTTGTTTGCATAGCCGGAATACAGTACGACAAACACCAGTATTCCTGCCATAATCACGATGTTGACAAAAGCGATCCGCGCTTTCTTCATATCGAAAACCATCCTTTTTCTCTTCCCGGTCCGGGAAAGTTTATCTGACTATCAGTTTCTCCAGCGTTTCAAACAGTGTCTGCGGCTCCACCGGCTTCGAAAGATGCGCGTTTAAACCCGCCTGCATGCTGCGCTGCACATCCTCGTCAAAAGCATTGGCCGTCAGCGCGATAATCGGAACAGCCGCGGCATCCTTTCTGTCAAGGGAACGGATTGCGCGGGTTGCCTCCAGCCCGTCCATTTCGGGCATGCGCATATCCATCAGGACCGCATCGTAATATCCTTCTTCGGACGCGGCAAATTTTTCCACGGCGATTCTGCCGTTTTCGGCCAGATCGGTCTCCATTTCCCTCATGGAAAGCACCATGACCATGATTTCCGCGTTGACCGGCATATCTTCAGCCAGGAGAACCCGCCGGCCCTTCAGGCCCGCATCTGTGCCGGCCGCAGTTTCCTTCCCGGTTTCTTCGCCGGAAACTTCCTTCTCCGGTTCTTCCGTTCCGGCAGGCGGTCCGTCATTTTGGACAGCATCCCCGCTTTTCCGGCCGGATTCCTCCAGGGTAACCGTCACCGTAAAGGTGGTTCCCACACCCTTTCACTTTCCACTTCAATATGCCCGTTCATCATTTCCACGATGCTTTTGGTAATGGGCATGCCCAGTCCGGTACTGCCGTATTTGTTGGTGGAGGAGGCGTCCTCCTGGGTGAAGGCTTCGAAAATATGCGGCAGGTATTCTTTGCTGATGCCGATACCGGTATCAGAGACGGTAATCTTCAGCGTGGCTTTCCTGTCATAGCGCGGACCTTCTTCAATACAGCAGGAAACCTTTCCGCCTTTCGGCGTAAATTTAACGGCATTTCCCAGAATATTGATAATAACCTGCTTAAGCTTCATTTCATCGCCGATATAATAATCGTCGATTTTCCCGACGGTACGGTATTCGTAGGTAAGGCCCTTGTCCCGGCACTGGCCGGCCACAATGGTATTTACCTGGTCCATTCCCCGGGCAAAGGAAAATTCCTCATGCTTTACGGTCATTTTCCCGGATTCAATCCGTGTCATATCCAGAATATCGTTGATAATCCCGAGAAGATGCTGGGCTGCAGCGCCTGTCTTCTTCAGGTATTCCGTGATTCTGTCCGGAATGTCCGGTTCGTTCAGGGCAATGTTGTTCAGGCCGATGATGGCGTTCATGGGCGTCCGGATTTCATGGCTCATGTTGGAGAGGAAGGCCGTCTTGGCCCTGTTGGCCTGCTCCGCGGCGTTTAACGCCTCCTTAAGCGCCCGGTTCCGGTCCATTGTCTCCCTCATCTCGGCATCGATTACCGTAAAGCCCACGCCCACGGCATGGACGATATGATCGTCCCGGTCCTTGGGATGGCGAACGCCTGCCATTCGGAGCATTTCGTAGTATTCCGCGCCGTTCCTCCTGGCAAGATACCGGAAGGCAATAATGTCCTCCGCGGACAGGGCTTTTCTGATGTTTTCCGGTTCAATGAAGGCAAGGAATTCCTTTTCATATTCCTTATCCACGTACAGGCTGCAGTACTCCTGAAAACGGGCGTGGAAGGGGAAATGTACCCCCTCCGGCGTCTGGTGACTGTCGCCGGGATCCGCACGGTAGCAGACCGCGTCGTCCGTATCCAGATCCACATGGTAGACGCTCCGGTAGTCTGAAGCCATCGCCGTGATCATGGCGTCCTGTTCTTTTCTTCTCTTCTCCTGTTCCAGAAGCTTTTCCTGCAGCGCCAGCCGTTCCTCCAGCTCCTGCTGTTTCGCCCTGCTTTCCGCTTCGGCCGTCTTGATCCGGGTCATTTCCGTCACGTCCACGCACATGCCCAGAAGGCACAGCCGTCCCGACGGGTCCGTAAACTTTGTTTTAGTGGTCTGCAGGTTCCGGAATGCGGTTCCCGCGGCATCGGGCACGTCTTCGACATAAACATAAGCCTCATCCATGCCCAGTGCCTTCTGGTCATCCTTTGCGAAATGCGCGGCAGTCTCCGGATCGAAAAGCGCGAAATCGTCCAGACCGGTCACTTCCTCCGGGGATTTTTTACCGGCATACTCCGCAAAAGCCTGGTTGCAGGCCAGGTAAATGCCTGTTTCCGCGTCCTTGGAAAAGCTCATCGCAGGCATATTGGTCAGAAGGGAGGTAACGAAACCCATCAGATTTACAATCTTCGCAGCGGATTCCACCTCCTCCAGCAGTCTTTTATTCTCTTCTTCGGTTTTTTTCGCGTCCTGAAGGGCCTTCTGCAGGGCCCTACCCTCCCGGACTTCCAGATCCGCGTCCTTAAAGCCCATGGTGACGCCGGTACGGCCGCCGGGCATGTTTACCTTGCCGAAATCAATCCTGTAATGCCTCGGCCCGTCTTTCAGATTCCGCATGAAATTCACGGAAAAAGCATTCCTGCTTTCGAACTGCTTCAGGATATACGGCAGGGAAATCTGCTCCTGCATCCTCTCCCGGTCCTCTTCAGCCACCATGGTCTGCACGTATTCCGTTTTGGTATCCGAATATTTCGCGTGGCTTAAGGCGTTTCTGATGGCTTCTGCATGGATGCCGTCACTGTCCGTATGGAAGAGGGAGCAGTATTCCGTTTCCACGTCATTGATAAGCCATACCGTATTATAAGCCCCGGTCAGGGTCCGGATGACCGCGTCGCGTATTTCCAGGTCTGTCTCCCGCCTGGCGCGTTTTGCAGTAATATCCGAGATAAAAACGCAGTAGATGCCGCCGTAAGCTTCCGTATCCGTAAAATGGCCGTTGTCGTCCACCCACCGGATTTCACCGTCCCTGCGCACAATCCGGTACTCCACATAGTCCATGTTGTTCCCGCGGGTGCTTATCTGTTTTTCAATGGAGGCGGTGACCGTCTCGTAATCCTCCGGATACACCATCCCCCTGAAGGTAAAGCCCGTCAGCGCCTTAAACTCTTCCAGAGTTCCGCAGCCGAAAATCCCGCAGCAGGCACGGTTGGCATAGAGAAGCGTCCCGGATTCGTCGGCCTTGTAAATGAAAAAGCCGCCCGGCATATATTCTTCTATTTCTTCCACGAAGTAAATGGACTCTTCGCTGAACGCAGACCGTTTTCCCAACATTGTCTTCTCCTTGCTTACGAACAAACAGTCAGGGAATCTTTCATTAATGGACTGTACCTTAAAACACGACGCAGCCGCTTTTCTCTTTTTTCGCCTTCTGCAGGGCGGTATCCGCGTCTTCAAACACGTCGCCCTCCGGATTTTCCCTGTCGGAAAAAGCGATGCCGACGCTTAAATGAAGGGCGGGCCGGCCCTCCGGCGCGTTTTTCAGCGTATTGTTAATCAGTTCCAGCTTATCCAGAATCTGCCTTTTCATGGCGCTGGTCATTCTGGAAACAATAACGACGAATTCATCCTCCTGCAGGCGGCAGACATAATCGGAGGAGCGGAAGCTGCTGCGAAGCACCTCCGCGACTCTCTTAACCGCCTCATCCGCAGCGGCCTTCCCATGCAGGCTGCGGAAGGTCCGGTAATCATCCGCAGAAGCAAGGATGACGGCAATGTGGTCATGGTCCGCATCATGGAACAGGACATCAAAGGCGCTGTGGTTGTAAAGCCCGGTCAGGGAATCGTGCATGGCATCATACGTATATCTGTCCTTCGGTCCGCTCCTGGCCGGTTTCCCGGTTTTCTCCGTCGCATTCTTTGTGATGTCCAGATTGCGGACATATTCGTTGAATTCCTCCACGGGCAGCGGTTTTGAGAAATAATATCCCTGTACGATATCACAGCCCATAGCCTTCAGGGTAAACACCTGCTCTGCCGTTTCCACACCCTCCGCGACGGTGGGAAGGCCCAGGGACTGGGCCAGGCCGATAACCGCTTCCAGAAGCCTCGTATCTTTCCTGTCCTTAAATGCCGTGCGGATTAGCTGCATATCCAGCTTCAGCGCGTCGATGGGCAGTGTGGAAATCATGTTCAGGGAAGAATATCCGGTGCCGAAATCGTCCATTTCAACGAAAAATCCCCTGTCACGCAGGGCGCTCACCACGCCGATTATCTGTTCGGAATCCTCCGTATAGGCAGATTCCGTTATCTCCAGCAGCAGTTCGCCGCCCATAAGGTTCTCATTCTCCGCGATACCCTCCAGGGTGTCCAGAAGCTTCGGATCATACAGGTCAATCCGGGAAACATTGACGGATACCGGAATAACCCGGCCCAGCGTTTCCTTCCACCGCCGGATCTGCGCGGCGGCTTCCTGCCAGACATAACAGTCAAGCTCACGGATCAGCCCGTTATCCTCAAAAAGGGGAATAAAGACACCGGGACTTATCATGCCCAGCTTCGGATGCTGCCATCTGACCAGCGCCTCCGTGCTGTTTAAAATCGGCTCTGCGGGACGTATGTCAAATTTGGGCTGGTAATGTATCTTAAACTGTTTTTCCCGGATGGCTGTATGGAAATCATCCAGCAGCTGCTCGGCAAAGAGTTCCTTTTCGCGCATGGAATCATCGTACATGCCCACTGCATGGGAGAAGCTGTTCCTGACGGTATCCGCCGCCTGTTTGGCCCGGTCAAACCGGCGTTCCATATCAACGCTGCGGTCCACTTCGGCATACACGCCCATACGGACGCGGACATGATAGTCCCCCTCCATATCTATGCAGGCCTTTTCCAGGATCTCGTCATAATCACTGCGGTGCGGACAGTAAATGAGGAAGGTATCGGCCTCCCGTCTGCAGACAATGCCGTCTGTACCGCTCATGCTTTCCCTGAGCTTGTCGGCAATCCCTTTGAGCACCCTGTTGCCGAATTCCCTTCCGTAGCGCTCATTGATCATGTGGAAATGATTGATGTTCAGCAGAATCGCGTCCGTCGGCACATCCGCATGATAGGTGTCAAACTGGGCAGCATAACGGTAGAAATAATCCGGGTTGTAAAGCCCGGTCAGCTGATCCCTTTCCGTCCATCTGATAATATCCCTGTCCTCAAACAGTTCGATTGTCCGTAAGATCCTGGCCAGCACCACAGCCTGCTTCGGATACGGCTTCGGTATAAAGTCCGTCGCGCCCAGGTTCAGGCATTCGACCTCCGCCTCCTGGTCAGCCGTCATCACGATGACCGGTATCAGGGCCGTGCGGATATCCGACTTGATCCCGCGCAGGATATCCGTGCCTTTCATATCAGGCAGGTTTAAATCCAGCAGCACAAGGCTCAGCGTTTCGTACTGCTCCTCCAGAATCGTCTGCGCCTTGCCGCCTGTTTCCGCAAATACGACGTCGTAGGTATCCTGAAGCAAAAAGTTCAGCATTTCCCGGTTTATCGCTTCGTCCTCGACAACCAGAATCCGCCTTTTTCCTCCGTAAGAATGAAATTTCAGATTGTTTTCGGGCATATTACCCTCCTGTTGCAGATTGTTCCGTTTGTGTTTAAAGAATAGAGGTTACCTTAGGGTAAATTGTACCATCTCCTGTCAGGAATGTCCACGGAAAAAGCCTCTGCGGCAGCGGTTCCCGGCTATTCATCCAGATGATATCTTCTCCGCTCCGCGGGAATCAGTTCGCGGCCGTTTAAGAGTTCTTCCGCCAGGGCAATCTGCTCTTCCAGGGTTTCGGGAACTTCGATTTCCTCCGCCCGGTATTCGTAATAATATTTATCCGCGCTTTTGTCTGTATAAACGCTGCTGTAAAGCAGCATAACGGAAGCGCTTTTGTTCCCGTAGACCGGATCCTCCGGACCGCACAGGCTGAACTCGGTTTCCCGTAAATCGTGAATGATATCCACTGTATGCCCGTCCGCAAGATCGATAACATAGATATCATTTCCGCGCCAGAGGGGCAGCCAGCCTTCCGAAGACTGCGTCAGGAAACGGACGCCCGAAGACTGTCCGAAATCGTCCATCTCGAACAGGAAGCTTCCGTCTTCTTCGTCATACACAAACTGCTCTCCCACGATGATGCGCCGTGAACCGTCCGGCAGGATTGCCAGATAGGTGCCGTTCCAGTAGGTGGAGCCGTTGGGCGCCGTCGCAAACAGCTTCGTATTCTCATCCTCAATGATATACTTTAGACGGAATGGTCTGCTTTCGAAGACCGCGATACCGTCCCGGTTCAGGGCGTGCACCCGGTCGGAGAAACCGGGTCTTTCCATGAAAAATGTCACCTCAAAGGGAAGTTCCTCCGTCAGGGACGTTTCCCCGTCATAGACGGGAATCTGCCTGACGTTTTCCTCCTTTAAGGCCGGCTTGTCCGCGCCTGCCGACTCCGTGACAGAAAACCTTAATAATACTTTATCGCTTTTCTCCAGCAGGAGCGAACCGTCCGGGAGAATCTTCACCGCGGATATACCTGTCACAAGGCTGCCGTCAGTCATCCGCAGGTAAAAGCCTTCTTCCGCGCCTGACGCGGAACCAATCCAGAGGATTTCATCCGCATCGTCCCAGGTTTCTCCCCAGCGGACAGTTCCCTGATAGACGCCGTAACCGTATTTCACTGAATAATCTTTCAAAGACACATGCGCGTCGTCCGGTCGGTATGGTTTATCCCCGCTTCCGGAGGGCGGGAGGATTTCCATCGAAGCAGGAAGCGTACCCGGCCTTTCGTCATCTTCGGATTCGCTCAGCAATGTGTACCCCCCATAGGAAAGCGAGTCCATCTGCCGGGTCCGTTCGTACGCCTGTTTGGTTGTCACGGGGGTAAAGCCCGCGCTGCATCTGATGGACAGGGCTTTTTCAAACACTTCCGTGAGTTCTTCTATCTGCCGCATTTCCGGCAGGTATTCCAGGCAAAGCAGCATCGCCAGCTCCGTATTTCCCGCGTCCAGCAGTCCGTCCGCCGTCACGGCAACGGTGCGGGCCAGGGCCTCCTGCGCCGCGTCTTTCTGCTCCTGCGCTTCGGCAAGCGCTTCTTCCGCTTCAGCATACTGCTGCTGCAGCTTTTCATTCTGCTGCCGGATAATCTGCATCCTGGAAATGGTAAAGATGAGGAAAACCGCCGCCGCCCCCATCACCGCGCAGCCCGCCGCCAGACGGATTCTCGCCTTCTGCCGGCGGTCCCGGTTCATCAGGTCGTCAAACCGCACGCCCAGCATCGGTGCCAGAAGACGGAGTTTTTCCGTTTTCAAAAGGCCGTATGCTTTCCAGGCGCTCTCCGCCGTGATATTTGCCGCCAGCGGCTCATGTTCCTTTACCGTGCCGTCGGGCAGCTTTTCGAAACGGATATTTTCCGGAAAGCTTGTCACAGGCGTTCCTTCCGCCAGCACGGTGAGAATCCGGTTTCTTTTCCCGGCAGACAAGTATTCCTCTATAACGCTGCAGACTGCGCCGTCACCGGGCGTATCCGGCGTGCAGATGACAATCAGCCAGCTTTCCGGTATTTCACGCACCGTATGGATGCCTGTCTTTTCAATGATGTCTTTATGAATACGGTATCCTTCCAGCTCTTTTTCCAGTCTTTCAGCCAGCTCAGCGGAAGACGGCGGGGCAATTACCTGAAATCCTTTCTTTTCAGTCATCTTCAGTCACCCTCCCCGATTCCGTATTCCTGCCTCAGTTCCTCCAGATAAGCCGGAGACTGCTGCGAAAGCTTTGTATTTGCTTTCTGCACCAGGGTATCCGGATCGGAAGCCCGGATAATTCTCGGCGTTGTATAATAGCCGTAAATACAGAGGCTTTCACCGTCCGGCGCGACGGCGGCGCCTACGGCAATACGGCTGTATTTGAAATCCAGAAGCGTGATGCCGTCGGAAATCCGTATAATCCTCAGATCGTCCATCTCCAGGCGGACGTTGTTGAGCGCGGCGTCATACCCGCCGAAAACCACATGCTGGGAAGCGTTCGCCTCATCCCTTAACTCCATCAAAGGGTCTTTGGCCTGCATGGTTGTCAGCATCCTGCCCCTTTCGGTGTCTGTATAGACCGCCGGCCCGAAACTGCCGCCCGCCTCCAGCGTTTTGCAGTATTCGGTTTCTTCTTCCGCTACGGTCCAGCGTACTGCCATTTCCCCGGTATAAGAAAAGACGAAATCGCAGTATTCCTCCAGGTCCCAGGAATCCAGGAACCTGCCGTCCGGCAGCGAGTAGACTTCTATATGTGTTCCCTGCCCGTTTTCCGTTTCCGGGTGGCTGGTCAGGGAAAATTTCTGCTGTTCTTCGCAGACCTGCACATACCTGGTCGGGCTTTTGTAGGGTTCTTCCAGCAGGATGGTATCCTCCAGGACGCTGCCGTCTTTTGCCGCGAGGCGGATATACCGTATCCCGGCTTTGTCCGCGTCCTTGTCCCAGTATCTGTTTACGCTTAAGATCTGGCTGCCGTCCGCCGACCAGCAGGCTTTTTCCATATCGGTTTTTACCCAGTATTCTTCCCCTGTTTCCGGATTGAACGCGACGATGTCGCTCCCGTATTCCGCGGGAGAAAAAGCGATTTCGTTTTTCCCGTCCGGATTCTCTTTAGGCATCAGGCGGTCCCTGGCGCAGTCTTTCCACGATACGCTCCAGAGGGTTTCACCGGTTTCCGCGTCAATTTTCTCCAGGCCGTCCATGTAGCTGGTCGCCCGCCAGACAGCATTTCCGTCCCGGGAAAGGCAGCAGAAATCATGCGCGTTGCCCTGCAGCGTCCATCTGCTGTCATTGTTCCAGATAAACCTGCCGGTTTTTACATCCCATTTGGAGACCTGGCCGCCGTACTGCTGCAGGTAGATGTATTTACTGTCGGGGGAATAAAAGGCATACGCGGTTTCATACACAACCCCCTGCTCGTAAAGAGGAAAATAGTCCGTGGCTTCCATCGAGCTGTCCGCTTCGATTTCATACAAATCCACGCGGTTCTCATACAGAAGGCAGAAGGAATTGCCCAGATGCCGCCACAGCTGCTGCTCATATCCCTCCCAGAAAACGTCTATGGGCATTTCCTCCGGGAATATTTCCTTCACCAGCCTTCCGTCCAGGCTGACAATCCTGATGCCGCCGTCAGCGCAGAGCAGCAGGAACAGTTCCTTCTGGCTGCAGTACTGCAGGGAAAGCACCGGCGCAGGAGAAGGAAACCTGTATTCTTTTTCCAGCGTAACCGCATTGATTAAATAAGCGTCCCCCGAAGCATCCACAGCACAGAAGCAGGTGCTGCTGTCCGGATAATAAACCTTCGTCCATTCGCCCGGCAGAACTGCTTTTTTCCTCCCGAAGTCTGTATCAAAGAGATAAATCGTCCCTTTGTCGTTAACCACCGCGATACGGGAGTAGTTGTCGGAAAGTCCGGCGGAAACAGGCAGGCCTTCCATCTCCAGTCCGAGCGCTTCCGTCTCCCCGATATAGAAAAACGCGGTCTGCTGCTGCCCGGAAAGAGGATTTTCGTTCCAGGCCAGCATATAAGAGCTTTCTCCGCATTCCAGCACGTGATCGGCGTAAATATACTCTCCGTTCAGCGTAATCCGGTTCTCTTCCAGGGTTTTCTTATACCCGTTGTTGGTGGTTAAGGGTTTATCCGGCCCGTAAAAGACGGTCTGTGAACCCCGGCCTCCTATGTATCCCATACTGTAGCCGGCTTCGGCGGCATTTTTCTTCGCCGCAGACTCCACCGGTACGATTTCCCCTGTTTCGTAAGTCAGATAGTATTCAAAAGGCCCGTCTTCGTCATCCAGAAGCAGTACGCCGGCTGAACTGTCCGTATTTTCACTTGACAGATAACCGGTAATGGTAAAGTCCGTTTCATAGCTTTTGGAATATGTCCAGCTGTCTTTGGGCGCTGCCGGCATGCTCACGGCGGCCCTTAAGGCACTGATAGCTTCTTCCGAAACAGGCGCGTCCCCGTGCAGGTCTTCCGGAAGCGCCTCCAGGGCAAGAAGAACTGCCGCAATATCCTCCTGACTGTCTATGGCCGTCCAGGCCCTTTCCGACAGGAACCGGGCATTGGTAAGTATCGCGCGGTTTCTCTCTTCCACCGCCGCGTCTCTTGCTTCCCGGGTCCTTGCGGTAGCAGCGGCAATTTCCCGGTTGTTGCCGGCAATCCGGTTTGCCGTGACCGAAGCATAGCCGGCAAATCCCAGTACGCCGGCAAGCACGGCCGCAAAAACGCCGCCGCGGACCATAAGCCGGTTTCTCCGTTCGGAGGCAGCATATTCTTTCGCATCCTCTCCCGCTGCACGTCCGAGAATTGCCGCAGCGCATTCGTCGAGTGCGGCAGCCCGTTTCCTCCCCGAAGTATCCCTGAGGTCGGCTATGACGGGCAGATCCCGGATGGATTCCGGTATGGACTTCTCCGGCGTTCCGCTTACCAGTACGGGCAGGATCCTGTCCTTCCTGCCCAGCTTTAAATACACTTCCACCTCTTTCAGGCACCACAGGGAACCCATGTAGTCCTCGGAGCACAGGCAGATAAGGAATCCGCTTTCCTTCAGCGCATTCTCAATATCCGTACCCAGGTCCGAGCTGGTCGGCAGCTCGTCTTTATCCCGGAAAACACGCCGTTTCCGGTCAAGCGCCGACGCCTTCGGCAGATGCCAGTTCTCCAGCTTTCTCCGAAGCTGGAGGGATATCTGCTGTTCCCCCGGATTATGTCTGTAGCTGATAAAAGCAAAATATCTTTCCATGAGAGACTGTCCTGAAATTTCTGTTTCGTGCTGCAGACAGGCCGGGCGGAATCCCGGCTGTCTGTATCTGCCGTTTTATTATCTGATGATTCCTTCGAGTTTCAGCAGTGCTTCCTTGCGGGAAAGCCCCCCTGCGTAGCCGGTCAGTTTACCGTCTGCACCGACGACACGGTGGCAGGGTATCAGAAGCGTGAACCGGTTGCGGCCCACTGCCTGCCCCACAGCCCGGGCGGAAACACGCTTCCCCGTTTCTTCCTCCAGCTGTTTCGCTATCCGGCCGTAGGTTGCCGTCTCCCCGTAAGGTATTTCCGCAAGGATATGCCAGACCGCTTTCCGGAAATCCGTGCCGGCAATTTCCATTTCCGGAAGGAAATCCGGGTTTCCCCCCGAAAAATACTTATCCAGCCAGCGTACGGTTTCAGCAAAAACGGGCAGGATTTTTTCACCGGGATTTCCCGCATTTTCCGGGAAATCCGGCGCGTATTTCTGGTCCGCAAACCACAGGCCGGTAAGCCTGTTTTTCTCAGCGGTCATGAGCATTTCCCCCAGCGGGGACTGATAATAATATACTGCCTGCATTTTCAACCCCGGATTGTTTTTTACAGATGAATTTTAACATACAAATACGATAAATGAAAAGAGTCCCGCAGGCCGTTTCTGCCTTTAGATGCGCGTTTTGCAGGAAAAGCGTTTCCTTGAAATGCAAAGCCGGGCAATGTATAATACATTATCAGTATTTTTTCATTTTTTACCCGGAGATGCCGTATGGATAATTACCTTCAGGAATCCTATCCCCAGAGAGTCCTTCACGATATGAGCGCCGCGGTCCTGGTGCTTGACCGAAAGGGCCGTATTATGTACCTTAACCGGCCTGCTGCCGATATGCTCGAACTGGACGATACCTGCCCGCCGGGCACGCAGCGTTTCCAGCTCACATCGGACAACACGGAAAACGACGAGTTCTACGAGTATATCTTCGCAGCCCTGTATCAGAAGCAGGAGACCCATGTCGGCCAGGTTAAGTACCGCTCTCCCTCGGGAAAGCTGTACCATGTCCGCATATCCAGTTCCTACCTTTCCACGCAGGACATCGAAAATTCGGAGATCGTGCTGACGATTTCCGACGAAACACAGGAATTCATGCTTCAGCAGAAGGTTCATGATTCCGCCACGACATTTACCACCTTCCTCTTCGGTTTCTCGATCTGGATGATCCTCTACGCCTTGTGGGAGTTCCTGGGGCGGCCGATTGCCTCGGATTTCCTGACCCACGGAATCGAAGTGCTGTCGGTAATTATGCTGATATTCATTCTGCACCGCACCAGCCTTACCTGGCGCGACCTGGGGTGTCTTCCGGAAAATCCGAAGAAAACGGTAAAAACCGGCGTAATTGTGGCGCTGGCCGCCGTCGGGCTGCTTTTTGCCGCCAAGGCTGTCGCGCGGATGATTGATCCCGGCTGTTTTGAGCCGTCTGCGCCGTTTTTCGACATCAGCCGCTTCGGCATCCGGCAGGTGCTGTATATCCTTACCGCCGGCATCCAGGAATTCCTGGCGCGCAGCGTCATGCAGGGCAACCTGCGGCGGATTCTGGTCAGCAGGCACCGCGGCGTGATGGCAATCATCCTTTCTTCCCTGGTTTTTGCCGCACTGCATATTCACTTCGGTTTCGTATTCATGATCGGCGCGGCAATTCTGGCCGGTCTGGAAGGCATTCTTTACGAAAAACAGCAGAATATCGTGGGCGTCTGGATTGTTCACTGGGCCTTCGGCATCTGCGCCACCCTGCTGTGCCTGATCGATCACTGATACAAAAAAACCGCCGGAAGGCGGATTTTCGGAGGCGTTTATGAAAAAGACTTACAGATGTCTGGCTGTATTCCTCTGCATTGCCGCAGTGATTCTTTCTTCCTGCGGGACAGGCGGCAGTACGCCTGGCGGAAACGCAGGCTCAGAGGCCGTGTCGGAGAAAAGCGAAGCCCCGGCCGCTGCGGCCGTGGATTTTGAATATACTGCGGATGCGGACGGCCGCCTTACGCTGACTGCCTATACGGGAACGGAAGCAGACCCGGTCATCCCGGCCGAAATAGACGGACAGCCGGTGGTATCGATAGGAAACGGCTGTTTTACAGGGCTTCTGTGCATCCGTAAAATCCATATCCCGGAGGGAATCGAAAGCATCGGCGACTATGCCTTTGAATGCTGCAGCGCGCTGGAGAAGGTTTATTTTCCCGAATCGCTTAAAAGCATCGGTACCGGTGCGTTTTCCGGCTGCAGCCACCTTACGCTGGCAGACATGCAGGACGGCATCACTTCAATCGGCACCGGCGCTTTTCTGTACTGCACCTCCCTCGTAAACCTGGAGCTCCCCGCTGATCTGGAAGCTCTCGGCAGTTTCGCCTTTGCCGGCTGCGAAAGCATTGCCAGGGTGAATTTCAGGGGAGACGCGCTTACCGCGATCCCGGACCGGCTTTTCTGCGGATGCGCGGGCATGATGTACTGTAATCTGCCGGAAAAGCTTGCTTCAGTGGGCAAAAGAGCCTTTGCGGGCTGTGAAGAGCTTAGGAAGCTCTGGTTTTTCGAGCCCCTCGAAAAGGTATCCGAATATGCCTTTGAGGAATGTGTCTCCCTGAAGAATCTGAATTTTCCGGTGGAATACATGGAAAAAGGCACGTTTACCCGCTGCCAGGCTTTGTCTTATTTCAGCTGTGACGAAAGTACTGTCCGTATCGGGGAAATGGCCTTTTCAGGTTCAGGCATTAAGGATGTCTCCGTTGCCGCAGGCACCAGGGACATCGCCGAAGGCGCTTTTGGAAATTCGTTTGTGAAAAGCGTCAGCGTTCCCGAAGAAAATGAGTATTATGAGGTGAAGAACGGCTCGCTTTACGCCGACGGCGGGAAAACGCTTCTGGCATATTTCCCCGAAGATCCCTACGCGGAGGAGGAGCAGACAGAGTTTACCGTACCGGACGGGGTGGAGGTTATCGCCGCCTATGCGTTTTCCAACAGCCCGCTGGAAGTAATCCGGCTTCCGCAATCATTAAAGGAAATCCATGCTTACGCGTTTTCAAACACCCGCATCACCGGACTGGATATCCCGGAAAACACAGTCCTCGACCCGGACGCCTTAAAGCAGACCGCCCTTGACGAAGAATCCTCTGACCCCGGGCAGGCAGCCTCGGAAGAAATGCCCAGGCCAGACTTCATCGGTTCCGCCGCGCCGGATAAGAGTCTTTTCCACGAAGAGGATTACAGGGATTATCTTGAGATTTCCAACGATGAATTCGAAGCGTGGAGCGAGAAATATCTGGACTATAACAGGCAGTACGGCATCATTGACCGGGAATACATGCCTTATATCATGATGTACAAGGGAGAAACCATCACCCACTATGTGGCCATGACCGCCGTGCAGAATCACGATCCGGACATGTGGGACCGGGCAGCCGGCAAATTCGGGGATGATTTCGAAGAAATGTACCTTATGATGAACCACGGCCTCTTTACGGAGCTTCGCCGCGGGAAAATGTGCGACAGCCTGGTCCTTTACAGCGGCCTGTACGATTCCCAGGTCTGCGCCGCGGCGGGAACGGAAACCCTTCCGACAACGGAACAGCTTGTCCGCGCCATCGGCAGCACCTTTACCGACCCTGTTATGATAAGCACCACGACGGACAAGGAAGTCGCAGCCGGTTTCGGGGATACGCTTTTCATCATTTATGCGTCAAAAGAAGCAATGGAATCGCTGGGTGCTGTCGCAATAGACAGCCTGATAGGCACAATGGAAAAAGAGATTCTGATGTGCGCCTATGCGCAGTACAGAATCCTGGATGTGGGAACGATGGAAATAACCCCTTCCGACGGAAGCAGCCCTCTGTACCGGAATTATATCAAGGTTGAGCTTCTTGGTCCGGGGAGGACGGAATAACGGGAAGTCCTTCCCATACCCTGCAAAAGCAGACATGGCTGAAGAACAGAAAGCAACGGCCGCCCTGTCCGGGCGGCCGTTAATTGATGATGCAGGCCGGTTAATACAGCTTAGCGCCTGCCGGGATATGGGGATCCACCATCAGGAGATGGAGCTTTTCATCTTCGCCGTCCTTGTGAACGGCGGAAATAAGCATGCCGCAGGAATCGATGCCCATCATCTTTCTGGGAGGCAGGTTCGTGATGGCGATGCAGGTCTTGCCGATGAGCTGCTCAGGCTCATAATAAGCGTGAATTCCGCTTAAAATGGTGCGGTCCGTGCCGCTGCCGTCGTCCAGGGTAAACTGCAGCAGCTTCTTGCTCTTCGGAACTGCGGCACAGTCCTTGACCTTCACGGCGCGGAAGTCGGATTTGGAGAAGGTCTCGAAATCGACAAAATCCGTAAACAGAGGCTCGATGACCACGTTGGAGAAGTCGATCACCTCATCCGGTTCCTTCGGAACCACCTTCCCCAGAGGGGAAGGCTCTTCATCCGGTTCCTTCGGAACCACCTTCCCCAGAGGGGAAGGCTCTTCATCCGTTTCCTCCGGAGCCACCTTTCCCTCAACGGGAAGGCTTTCGCTGCCGGTCTTTAAGGATTTCATGGTCGGGAAGGCCAGAACGTCGCGGATGGCTGCAGAATCGGTAAAGAGCATGATAAGCCTGTCGATGCCGTAGCCGATACCGCCGGTGGGCGGCATGCCGATTTCCAGTGCATTCAGGAAATCCTCATCCGTATGCTGGGCTTCCTCGTCGCCTGCGGCGGCGTTCAGATCCTGCTGGTGGAAACGCTCCCTCTGATCAATCGGGTCATTCAGCTCAGAATAGGCGTTGCACATTTCCCAGCCGTTCATGAACAGCTCAAAACGCTCCACGTAGCCCGGCTTCCTGGGATTTTTCTTTGTAAGCGGCGAAATCTCAATCGGATGGTCCATCACAAAGGTGGGCTGGATCAGATGCTCTTCCACGTATTCCTCGAAAAACAGGTTCAGGATATCGCCCTTTTTATGTCTTTCTTCAAATTCGATGCCGCGCTCCTTCGCCAGGGCCTTCGCCTCTTCCGTCGTCTCAATGGCGTCGAAATCCACACCCGCGTATTCTTTTACCGCGTCCACCATGGAAATACGCCTGAAAGGCTGTCCCAAATCCATGGCAATGCCGTTGTAGACGATGACGTCGCTTCCCAGCACCTCCCGGGCAATATGGCGGAACATGTCCTCGGTCAAATCCATCATGCCGTTGTAATCGGTATAGGCCTGGTACAGCTCCATCAGGGTAAATTCCGGGTTGTGCCTGGTATCCAGGCCTTCGTTGCGGAATACCCGGCCGATTTCATAGACCTTTTCCATGCCGCCCACGATGAGCCGCTTCAGATACAGCTCCAGGGAAATCCGCAGCTTGAAGTCTTCGTCCAGCGCATTGAAATGCGTCTCGAAGGGCCGTGCGGCTGCGCCGCCGGCGTTGGAAACCAGCATGGGGGTCTCCACTTCCAGAAAGCCCCTTCCGTCCAGGTAACGGCGGATACAGCTGATGATGCGGGATCTCTTGATGAAGGTATCCTTTACCTCCGCGTTCATGATGAGGTCCACATACCGCTGACGGTATCTTAAATCCGTATTTGTCAGGCCATGGAATTTCTCCGGCAGTACCTGCAGGCTCTTGGACAGCAGGGTCAGCTCTTCCGCGTGCAGGGAAATCTCTCCGGTCTTGGTGGTAAACACCTTGCCCTTGATGCCGATGATATCGCCCACATCCAGCTTCTTAAAGCCTTTGTAAGACCCCTCACCGATGGAATCCCTGGCCACATAGCACTGAATCTGCCCCTGCAGGTCCTGTACATGACAGAAAGAAGCCTTGCCCATCACCCGTTTGCTCATCATACGGCCGGCAATGCTTACCTCGCTGCCCTCCAGGGCTTCGTAATTGTCCTTGATTTCCTGACTGTGGTGCGTAACATCGTAGGATGTTATGGCAAAAGGATCCTGTCCTGCCGCCACCAGCTCCGCCAGCTTCTCACGGCGTACAGCCAGCAGGTGGTTCAGATCCTGTTCCTGATCCTGGTTCTGATTTCCCATGGTAAATATCCTCGTCTCTTAGTTGTCTGAATTTCTCTCGATGGCTAAAATATTGTATTCAACGATGCCTGAGGGGGATTCCACGTGAATGTGGTCACCGGCCTTTTTGCCGAGAAGGGCCTTTCCCAGGGGGGATTCATTGGAAATAAAGCCTTTCAGGCTGTTCGCCTCGGTGGAGCCCACAATGCTGTAGGTTACTTCTTCGTCATATTCCAAATCTTTTAAGGTTACGCGGCTGCCGATGCTGACTGCGTCTGTACCGGCTTCGTCCTCGTCAACCACTTCGGCATTTTTGAGAATTTTCTCGATTTCTTCAATCCTTGCCTCAATGTCTCTCTGTTCATCCTTCGCTGCATCGTATTCGGCATTTTCGGAAAGGTCACCCTGTTCTCTGGCTTCCTTGATCTTCTGGGCAATCATTTTGCGCTGATTGACCTTCAGATCCTGCAGTTCGTCCTCCAGTTTCTTCAGGCCTGCATAAGTCAGAATGTTCTTTTTTTCTTCCATTTTCGTGTCCTTTCTACAAAAACAGCCTTTTTTCCAAGCCGGAAAAAAAACTGTTTAAGTCTCTGCAAGAAGCGTTTTTTTACCTCTTATCCGTATTCAGATTGAACGATATTATAATCAAATGACAGACAATTGTCAACTTATATTATTTCCGATGATGTTATCCCTCACCAGCTGCTCCAGCGCCGCAAAGGTTTCCACCTGCGAAGCTTCGCGCCGGAACCGGGCCGCAAAGGGAAGGCCCGCGGAGTACCAGGCCGCATGGGTGCGCATCTGGCGCATGGCCAGGTATTCGCCCTTGTCTTCGCAAAGCTTCCGGGCGTGGGTAAGAATCATCTCCCCGATCTCGCCTGCGGAGGGCCGTGCAAGGCTTTCGCCGGTTTCCAGGAAATGTGCAATTTCCCGGAAAATCCAGGGATTGCCCATGGCCGCCCTGCCCACCAGGATGCCGTCGCAGCCGGTTTCGTCCAGCATTCTTTTCGCGGAAGGCCCGTCGGTTACGTCGCCGTTTCCGAAAACCGGGATGGAAACCGTCTCTTTCACCCGGCGGATCACCGTCCAGTCGGCTTTTCCGGCATAAAACTGCTCCCGGGTGCGGGCGTGCACCGTAATTGCAGACGCGCCGGCCTGCTCGAGGATTTCCGCCATTTCGCAGGCATTGATGTGGCCTCTGTCGAAGCCGGAACGGATTTTCACGGTCACGGGCTTTTTCACCGCACCTGCCAGTGCGGCGATGATTTCCCCGGCCAGGGCAGGATTCTTCATCAGGGCGCTTCCCTCGCCGTTTTTCACCACCTTCGGCACCGGACAGCCCATGTTGAAATCGAAAAAGTCAAAGGGCAGGCCTTCTATCCGCCTTCCGGCTTCCGCCACCACTTCCGGACTGCTGCCGAAAAGCTGGATGGCCACCGGTCTTTCTTCCTCGAAGGTTTTCAGAAGCTCGGCCGTATTCCGGTTGCCGTAATTTATGGCCTGGGCGCTGACCATTTCCGAAACGGCCAGACCCGCCCCCATTTCACGGCAGATCCGCCGGAATGTCCGGTCGGATACCCCGGCCAGAGGCGCAAGGCCCACCGGGAAGGCGATATCAACATCCCCGATTCGGACTTTATTCATCTTCGGAATCTTCCTCATCTTCATTGAAATAGTCGTCTGCGGAAAGGAAGGCTTCCATATTGTCCAGATCCTGGCCCAGGGCTTTGATGATATCATCCATGTCCGTCAGCATGAACACCCGGTAGAACACCTCCAGCTGCTCGAAAAGCTCTTTCTTCTCCTCCCGCAGCTGCTTAATCCGCAGGTCGGACCCGATATCGTCGTACATGGCGTCCGCTTCCCGGGCCGCTGTTTTCAGGATAAGCGTGCCGTCGTCATTGAATTCCACGGTGAAGACGCCGCCGATTTCCTCGGTGTACATGACACACATAATCTGCAGTTCCTCCTGGATTTCCGCAGGCAGGGCCTCAAAATCCGGATTGAAATAATATTTCTTCTCGTATGAATTTGCTCCGCAAAGAACCATTTCCTTCTCCTTTACACGTAGCCGTAAATGCCGCGCACCGACACTTCCCCGGCAAATACTTTTTCCGTTTCCCCGTTTTCCTTCTTAATTAAAAGCGCGCCGTCCTCATCAATGCCCAGACAGAGGGCCGTCACACTCCCCTTCGGGGAAATAACCGATACCTGCCGCCCGATGTTCACCAGCCGGCTTTCGTACATCGGTTTGAGTGACGCAAAGCTGCCTTCTTTTTCCAGAATCCGCTCATAGGCCGCAAACCGTTTCAGTACTTCAGCCAGCATGTCTTCCCGGGATATTTCCCTGCCCGCAGCTTCGCTTAAATAAACTGCCTTGTCCGCCAGTTCTTCGGGCGGGAGGCCGAAGCCGGTATTGATGCCGCAGCCGATAACGGCGTAATCCATCCTGCTTCCGGCCTCCACAAGGATGCCGCAGACCTTCCGGCTGTCGATGAGCACGTCGTTCGGCCATTTGATGAGGGATTTCAGGCCGCTTAAAGCCTCGCAGCTTTCCGATACCGCAAGGCCCATGACCGGGGCCAGGAGGCTGAACTTTTCCGGGGAAAGTTTTGGCCGGACCAGTACCGTAAATGTCAGGCAGTCCTCTGCCCGGCTGTTCCAGGTATTTCCCCTCCTGCCCTTTCCTGCCGTCTGGTTTTCGGTCAGGAAGACAAAGCCTCCCGCCGCACCTTCCTCAGCGGCTTTTTTCGCGTCATTGTTGGTGGAATCCGTTGTTTCCTTATAGACAAGGACTAAGCCGGCTGTTTCTTCCTCCAGCCGGCTTTGAATCCTTTCGGGATCGTATCTCATTTCTTATAATGCCCCTAACGTAGCCGCCATAACGGCCTTGATGGTATGCATCCGGTTCTCCGCTTCGGCGAAAACCACGGATTTGGAGGATTTGAAGACGCCGTCGGTCACCTCCATGTCCCTGATGCCGAACCGCCGGCCCATCTCGCTGCCGATCTTCGTTTTCAGGTCGTGGAAGGCGGGCAGGCAGTGCATGAAGATGGCATCTTCCTTTGTCTGGTTCATCACATCCAGGGTTACCTTGTAGGGTGTCAGATCGCGGATGCGCTCTTCCCAGATTTCATCCGGCTCGCCCATGGATACCCACACGTCCGTGTAAATGATGTCCGCGCCGGAAACAGCTGCCGTCACCTGTTCGGTGAGCACGATGGAGCCGCCGGATTTGTCGCAGTATTCTTCACACTGCGCCACCAGGGCAGCATTCGGGAAATACGCCTTCGGTGCGCAGGCCACGAAATTCAGGCCCAGCTTCGAGCAGACCACCATCAGGGAATTGCCGGTATTGTACCGGGCGTCGCCCATGTAGACCAGCTTCAGGCCTTCCAGACGGCCGAAATGCTCTTTGATGGTGAGGATGTCCGCCAGCATCTGGGTGGGATGGTATTCATTGGTGAGGCCGTTCCATACTGGCACGTTGGAATTCTCTGCCAGTTCTTCCACGATTTCCTGGCCGTAGCCCCGGTATTCAATGCCGTCGAACATGGAGGACAGCACCCTCGCGGTATCGGCAATGCTTTCTTTCTTGCCGAT
Organism: Eubacterium sp.; assembly: GCA_017433825.1. Lineage (GTDB taxonomy): Bacteria > Bacillota > Clostridia > Lachnospirales > Lachnospiraceae > Alectryocaccobium. The sequence continues at coordinate 55,526 of JAFRGL010000018.1, forward strand.
CTGGGAGGCTTCCGGATCCAGATAGGTGGTGCCCATGCCCAGGTCGTGGGCCGCCACTTCGAAGGCGCACCGGGTCCTGGTGCTGGTTTTCTCGAAGATAAGGGCCACGTTTTTGCCCCTTAGGGTATCCACGGGGATGCCTTTTTTCTTCTTCTGTTTCAGCTCCGCCGCCAGATCAACCAGATATAAAATTTCTTCTTTTGTGTAATCCTTCAGAGTCAGGAAATCGCGTCCTTTTAAATTCATTATTATCTCCTTACAGCTCGTATAGCCATGCATCCGTGGGCCTTAACGGGTCGATGACGGTGGCGGCGTCCACAAGGTCGCTGATACGGTCATTTCCGCCGTATACAGCCTCCCAGATACGGTAGCCGTCCAGGTCACGGCGGCCCATCCTCAGATACAGATCGCCCATCTGGACGAAATACTGGGAAGAGTCCACGTTGCAGTAAATGTCATAGCCCTGGCTCTTCAGGTACTGGAACTTCTCCGCCTCGGAATAAACTTCATTCCAGGACGCCAGATCCTGGCCGTGGGCGAAAATGATGATGTCCGTGCCGCCAATCAGGGGATCGACGAACTCCTTGAATTTCTGGGTATCGGTCCGCAGCCATTCCATGTCCGCGTCACCGATACGGATATGCCCCCAGGTGTGGCTCGCAAAGGTCCAGCCGTCCGCCTTGATGCAGTCCGCCACCTGTTTGGCCGCAGCGCATTCCGCTTCCCAGTTGTAGTTGGGATTGGCATCCAGCCATGCCTGCTGGTCCGCGGTCAGTTCCACGCGGTCACGGTAGCAGTAGTCGGTACGGTAACCCAGGATGCCGTTGTAGCCGGTAAGGGCAACCGTGCCCTTCGCGCCTCTGTAGGAGAAGTCCGGATGCGCATCCAGGAACTGGTCAAACAGGGGGATGCAGTCGTAGGCGCCCACATGTCCGTTGCCTTCCGCGTCCACGTATTCACAGGTAGGCCTTCCGTCGTCGCCGACGATAAGCCTGGTGGCGCAGCCCCTGCCGTCATAGCTGTGGTAATAGCAGGTATCGTCCAGGGACATGACGAAGGGCGTCTTGCCCTGGGGCAGCCAGATGGTTCTGGGCGTCATGTGCACCACGCCGTCCGCATCCGTGGTCATGTTCACCATGTCATAAAGGCTTACGATAACGTAGCCTCTGTCATACATCTGCTGCATGATGGCATTGAACTCGTCCACGGTGGTCATCCACTGACAGAAGCCCGCGGTGGCATTGTTCCAGGACTGGCTGTCCGTAACGGAAAAGCCCCTTGCCGGGTCCACTACCAGGGAGTGGAAGAAAATATGCGTCACTTCTGTCGGTGAAAAGCCCACCAAAGCGCTCTTCTGCGTCTCCAGGTCCGCCATCATGGCGATAATCTCGGAATCCGAATCCGCGCCGTCTATGGCAGCCAGCGTCTCAATCGCGCCGTCGTAATCATACTGGGTGGCCTTTAAACGGGCCGCCGCAATCTGCTCGTCACGGCCTGAAACCGGGGTCGGCTCGATGGTTACTTCGACTTCGCCGGACTGCTGCGCGGAAGACGTCTGCGTCTGTTCCGGCGGTATGTTGTCCCGGCCGGCCACCGAGCTCTCCGAAGTCACCACGGGCGGATTGTTATCTGCCTCTCTTTTCTTCTTGTCTCTGACAATCAAAACAATGGCGGCTACCAACACCACCAGCAGGGCAATCAGTATGCCCAGTTTGATGCGGATTTCCCGCTGGCGTTTCCGCCTTCTGATCTCTTTTTTTGATAATTTCCTCTGTTCCGGCATGTCAGTTAACCTCTCTTTATAAACTCCCCTTCGCATCTCTGCTCATGGGCCTTATACAATAACAGTGCAGCCGCCACGGCGGCATTTAAGGATTCCAGCTGTCCCTCCATGGGAATGGTGACAAGCGCGCTTGCGGCACCGGCAAGGGCATCGCTTAAGCCCCGGCCTTCATTGCCTATGCAAATGGCGCAGCCTGTACGGTAATCCTCCCGTGTATAGGAGACCTTCCCTTTCAGATGGGCGGCCAGCACGCGGATGCCCGCTTTCTTAAGCTCTTCCGCCGTTTCCGTCAAATCATCCGAAATGACGAAGGGAACGCGGAAGACCGAGCCCATGGTGGACCGGATGCATTTGGGCGAATAAATATCCGCGCATTTTCCGCTTAAGATAATCCCCGAGGCTCCCGCGCCTTCCGCCGTGCGGAAGATGGTGCCCAGGTTTCCGGGATCCTGCAGATCCTCCAGGATGACCAGCAAAGGATTGCCGGAAAGCATCTTTTGGAAGTCCGCCTCCGGTTTTCTTACCACCGCCAGGATACCCTGGGGCGTTTTCGTATCGCACAGCTTCTCAAAGACACTGTCGCTTACCGTTTCGTAATCCCGGCCTGCCAGGAAAGCCTGGTTTTCCTTTTCAAAGCTTTCGGAAACATAGACTTCCTTTAAAAGATTTTCCGGTATTTCCGAAAAAATCCTTACGCCTTCGGCGGTGAAAAGCCCGGTTTCTTCCCTTTCACGGCTTTTCCTCACCAGGGCCGACACCTGCTTTATTCTGCTGTTTGACGCGCTTGTAATCATCCGGCATCTCCCGTCCGCCTTTTGATGTCTGTCGTAAATGTATCTGTATATTTTACTCTTTATTTCGCGTTTTGTGAATACCTGTCTTTATGTCCGGCCTTCCTTATTTCAAAAAGCCTTTCATCTCCTTCTGAAAGCCGCGGACAAATCCGGGGCCTTCTCCAGGATTTTCACGTTTTCCGCGCCGGCGATACCGGATATTCCTCCGTTTACCGCATCGGCGGCCGCCGTATTCAGGTTCTTCGGCAGGCGCTTCATGGCCTTTTCAGCCTTCAGGTACAGCACCACGCCGTCGTCCCCCGGGTATTTCTTTAAGGTATCGTAGACAGCCGCCACCTTCGACTCGTAATCCTTCCGGCTGGCGAACTGGATCCACAGTTCCTTCTTTGATTCTTCAAAACCCGCGCAGGACTCGAAGATGAGCTTGGCGTCCTTGTCTTCCTCCACGGACACCCGGCCGGAGATGAAAATCTTCCGGTCCGGCTCCAGAAGCGCGGAATATTTCTCGTAATCCTTCGGAAATACCACCACTTCCACCGTTCCCAGCTGGTCCTCCAGCGTCAGGAATGCCATGGCCTTGTTCTGCCGGGTGTATTTCACCGTTTTGCCGGTAATCATGCCGCCGATGACTTCGCGGGCATTGTCCCGCACCCGCGTTCCGCCTTCTTCCTCGTCCAGGACGAAATCCGCGGACCGGGCCGTTACGGTACGGTTCAGCAGGTCCTCGTACTCCTCCAGCGGATGCCCGCTGACGTAAATCCCCAGCACTTCCTTTTCGTAGGCCAGCTTCTGTTCCTGGTCGAAATCCACGATATCAGGCAGGCTCACTTCCACTGCGGCCCGGTCTTCATCGCTCATCAGGTCGAAGAGGCTCATCTGGCCGGTCATGGAGCTTTTCTTCTCCGAAGCCACCTGGTCCATGATGCGGCTGTAGACCATGATCAGCTGCCTGCGGCTGCCGAAACAGTCGAAGGCGCCCGCCTTGATGAAGTTTTCCAGCGTGCGCTTGTTGACCTCCCGGGTGGAAAGCCTGCGGCAGAAATCCTTCAGGGTTTTGTATTCCCCGCCTTTCTTCCGCTCTGCCACTATCATGTCCATCACCGGGCCGCCGATGCCCTTGACCGCCGTAAGGCCGTAGCGGATGCAGCCGTCCTCCACGGAGAAGCCGCCTTCGCTTTTGTTGATGTCCGGGGGCAGGATTTTGATGCCGGCCTGGCGGCAGTAAAGGATGTAGCCTGCCACCTTGCCCGGATTGTCGATAACCGAGGTCATGAGCGCGGCCATGAATTCCACCGGATAATAATATTTCAGCCAGGCTGTCTGGTAGGATACGATGGCGTAGGCCGCGGCGTGGGATTTATTGAAGGCATATTTGGCGAAATCCATCATGCTGTCGTAAATCTTATTTGCCACTTCCTCGGAAATGCCGTTGGCGATGCAGCCCGCCACGCCTTCCTCCGGATTGCCGTAGATGAAATTCTGCCGTTCCTTTTCCATGACGGAGGTTTTCTTCTTCGACATGGCCCGGCGCACCAGGTCGCTGCGGCCCAGGGTATAACCCGCCAGATCCCGCACAATCTGCATAACCTGCTCCTGGTAGACGATACAGCCGTAGGTGGCCGAAAGGATGGGCTCCAGCTGCGGGCAGTCGTAGGTGATGTTCTCCACGTGGTTTTTGCCTTCGATATACCGGGGAATGAAGTCCATCGGGCCCGGCCGGTAAAGCGCGATGCCGGCGATGATATCCTCCAGGTTTTTCGGCTTCAGCTCCTTCATGAAGCTCTTCATGCCGGCGGATTCCAGCTGGAACACGCCCTCGCATTTGCCTGCGCCTATCATGTTGTAAACCGCCTCGTCGGCGAAGTCTATTTTCATCAGGTCAATGGATTTGCCCGAGGATTTCTCCGCCATCAGCCGGGCGTTCTGCAGCACGGTGAGGGTGCGCAACCCCAGGAAGTCCATTTTCAGAAGCCCCAGCTCTTCCAGGGTCGTCATGGTAAACTGGGTGGTTATCGCGCCGTCCGCCGCCCGGGACAAAGGCACGTAGTCTTCCACCGGCCGGCCGGAAATCACCACGCCCGCGGCGTGGATGGAGGTATGCCTGGGCAGGCCCTCCAGCCTTCTGGCAAGGGCGATAAGCCGCGCCACCGACGCGTCGGAATCAATGAGCTTTTTCAGCTCCGGATTCTTCTCAATGGCGGCGTCGATGGTAATGTTCAGTTCGTTCGGAATCATCTTCGCGATGACGTCCACGGAGGCGTAGGTCATGTTCAGCACCCGGCCCACGTCCCGGATAACGCCCTTGGCCAGAAGCGTACCGAAGGTCACAATCTGCACCACGCAGTCCTTGCCGTATTTGCGGACCACGTAGTCGATAACCTCCTGCCGTCTTTCGAAGCAGAAATCCACGTCGATATCCGGCATGGACACCCGCTCCGGGTTCAGGAAACGCTCGAACAGCAGGTTGTATTTCAAAGGATCCAGCTGGGTGATGTCCAGCGTGTAGCTGACCAGGCTTCCGGCGGCGCTGCCCCGGCCCGGGCCCACCATGATGCCGTTTTCACGGGCGAAATGAATGAAATCCCACACAATCAGGAAATAATCCACGTAGCCCATGTTTTTAATGGTGGAAAGCTCGTATTCCAGCCTTTCGGTCAGCTCCGGCGTAACGTCCTCGTATTTGGCAGAAAGGCCTTCATAGCACAGCTTCCGCAGATATTCCTCGCTGGTCACGCCTTCGGGAAGGGCGAATTTCGGCAGCTTGGTGACGCCGAATTCGATTTCCACGTTGCAGCGGGCCGCGATTTTTTCCGTATTTTCAATGGCGGAAGGCGCATAGGGAAACAGAGACGCCATTTCCTCCGGGGATTTCACATAATACTGTCCCCCGGTATAACGCATCCGGTCCTCGTCCTCCACCTTCTTGCCGGTCTGGATGCACAGCAGGAGGTCGTGGGGCTCTTCGTCTTCCCTGTAGGTGTAATGAATGTCATTTGTGGCCGCTAGCGGCAGGCCGGTCTCCTCCGACAGGCGCAGAAGCTGGGCATTTACCTTTTTCTGCTCAGGAATGCCGTGATCCTGCAGCTCCAGGTAGAAATTCCCGGGGCCGAAGATGCCGGACAGCCTTAAGGCTGCCGTTTTTGCCGCCTGGTAGTCGTCCCGCAGGATGCACCGGGGAATCTCCCCCGCCAGGCATGCCGAAAGGGCAATCAGCCCCTCGTGGTATTCGGAAAGCAGCTCCAGGTCCACCCTGGGCCGGTAATAGTAGCCTTCCGTAAAGCCGCGGCTGACCAGCTTGACCAGGTTGGCGTAGCCGGTATTGTTCTCCGCCAGCAGCACCATATGGTAATACCGGTCGTCGGAGGCACCGGCTTCCCTGTCGAACCGGGAGCCGGGGGCCACGTAGACTTCACAGCCGATGATGGGCTTGATGCCCGCTTCCTTCGCCGCTTTGTAGAAATCGATCACACCGTACATGACGCCGTGGTCGGTGATGGCGGCGCTGTCCATGCCCAGGGCCTTCACCTGGGCAACATATTCTTTTATCTTATTTGAGCTGTCCAGGAGGCTGTACTCTGTATGTACATGCAGGTGGGTAAACGGCATGGTTACATTCCTTCTTTTTCGTAGAATTCCTCCAGGGTAATCTTCTCTTCGGGTTTCGGATATCTCTTCCTGGGGGTGGTTATCAGTTTTTTGCCGGGTTTCAGGATATCTTCCGGATTCCGGGGCTTTTTAGGCCTTGGTTTCCTTTCTGCCGGTTTTTCCCGGGATTTCTCCGGTTTTCCGGCCTTTGCGTCCGGTTTTCCTGCGGATTTTCCGGTCTTTTCTGCCGGTTTTCCGGTTATTTCCTTCTTCCCGGATTTATTTCTCTTAATCGGTTTTCTTTTCTCTTTATCTTCACGAAGGCGGATTCTGCCGTCTTCGATGTTTACCAGGTTGTTTTTCAGAAGCTGTCCGACAGCCCTTTTGAAGGCCGCCTTGGAAAGCCCGGTCTGCTCGTTGATAAGCTCCGGCGCGGCATGATCGTCGAAGGGGAGCTCCCCGCCGGAATCCTGCAGCAGTTCGAGAATCTTCTGGGCATCGTCGGCCATCTGCAGGTAGGCTTTCTTCTTCGTGCTGATCTCGATGCGCCCGTCTTCGCGGACCGCCGTCACCCGGCCGGTGACCGTCTCTCCCACTTCGAAATGCCCCTGGGCGTCCTTCTTCGGAATCAGGCCGCTGTACTTGCCTTCAATGGCGGTAAAAAGGCCGTACTTCGGATGGTCCTCGTAAATAATACCGGTTACGGTATCGCCGATGACGTAGGGGGAATTTATCTTCAGGTAGCTGTATAATTTCATAGTGGCCGCAAGCCGGCCGGATTTGTCCAGATACAATGCCGCCAGCACAGTTTCTCCCTCCTGCACCTTCCTGGTCTGCTCCTTGAAGGGCAGGAAGAGATCTTTTTCCAGGCCCCAGTCCAGGAACGCGCCGATTGATCCCACCTGGCGCACCTTCATCAATGCGGTTTCCCCGAGGGTCAGAAGCGGCGTGCGGGTGGTGGCGATGGGCCGGTCTTCGGAATCCCGGTAGAGAAATACGGTGAGGATATCCCCTTCTTTTGTTCCCTGCGGCACCTGCTTTACGGGCAGGAGCACTTTGTCATCAGAACCTGAGCTTTCCGCCAGATATACGCCGAATTCTGTCTTTTTTACTACTGTCAGCGCCTGCTGTCTTCCGATTTCAAGCATCCTCCAACCACTCTCCTGTAAAATATTCTTCTCCGTCTTCGCTCTTCAGCGCGACGGCACATCCGTTTTCGCACCGGTAAACCACCGGAATAAACACGTCTCCAAGAAATGCCTGCTTCTTGTACTGCACCCGGAAGGTATTGCAGGTAAAATCATCAGGCAGATAACGCTCCGCCAGGGCAATAAACTGGGCATTGTTCACATGATGGTTGGTGTCCAGCATCTGGATCGTAACCTTCACGGCCGGCTGCTCTTCGCCGGTTTCCGGCAAAGCAATCTTCCTGCCCTTCAGCTTTGCCTGCAGGGGCCTTTTGTCCAGGCCGTAGCCCTCCGCCATCCATTCGGGCACGTCCGAAGGCGCGTTCTTCTCCGTGTTCAGAAGCATGTACCGGGCGTCCGCTTCAGCCAGCAGTTCACCCTTGTCATCCGTCATGGAAAACCTTCTGTAGCCTAGGGAAAGCCCGAATTTGTATGCCCAGGTGTTCACCTGCACCTTGTCCCCCAGCACTGGCATGCGGTAAATCCTGACCTGCCAGCCCGCCAGGACCCAAGTCAGATGCTTTTCCAGAAGCATCATCATGGGAAGGCCGTTGTCCTCGCCGTGGAAGGTAGCCGTATCCTGGAAATAATCTATCAGGGCCTGTGTGGTCAGCGTCCCTGTCATATCCGTTTCACTGTAACGGATTCGTGAATCCATGGTGTAAATCATCTGCTGCCTGCTTTCTGTATACTGCCGGGTACTGCCCGGCAATATGTGTTATGGTTATAAACTGACAGTATATTATACCATCAGAAGAAAGAAAAGACAAATGAAAAGAACCGTAGCTGCTGCCGGGCAGTTACGGTTCTCTTCAGATAAAAACGATTTCAGGCCGTAGTCCGCATCATTCCAGCGGTCATCGTATACTTACATAGCATATCAGCAATCTGCCTGCAAGCGCATCTCCTCATACAGCTTCCGGCAGTTTTCCCGGTTGTCATCCGCAAGGATGGCGGTAAGCTTTTCCCAGGTTCCGGTTTCTGCCGCCAGCGCGGTAAGCATGGGCGAAAAGCGCCTGCCTTCCTGCTCCAGTATATCCGACAGCAGCTCTGCCGTATCCTTTTTCCGGTTTTCCATCAGGTATACAGCCAGGGCCGCCACGTCCGTCATCTGCCGGTACGGTGAATCGTTCCGGACATACTCTGAAGGATATCCGCCGGCCCCGTTATACCAGCTGTGGTGCCCCAGCGCCACGTCCGCATACCGCCCTGCGGACGGACGTGCCGCGAGGTCATCGTATCCGGACAGCGTATGAAGCCGGTACAGCAGGAACTCATATTCCAGCAGGTTCCTGGTCTGCTGTACCCGCTCAAAATTCATTTTTATCAGGCCGAAATCCAGAAAAAGCCCGCATTCTCCCGCGTAATCCTTTATTTTCCTGCGCTTTTCGTCCGGGTCTTCCTCCTCTTTCAGGAAATCCACATCATCGAAGAAGTCTGGATACGCGTCATAAGCCGCTTCCGCAAGCACTTCCATCAGCTGCCCGGTCTGCATTGACTGAAGATAAAGCTGTTCGGCATACCGCCGCATCAGCTGCAGCGCCAGCCCGGCATAAGAGGGCACGCCCTCCGTTTCGTAATAATCCGTCAGCACCAGGATCAGATTGTAGGCAAAGAAATCGTCCGTCTGGTCCGCCGGAAAAGTCAGCATGGTCCGCATCATCTTCGCATAGGCAGACTGCAGGAATTTCAGGCGTCTGGGTTTTTCCGGCATCTGGGGATTGGCCTTAAGCAGCCGGCCGTAATAAATCGGCAGCTGCACATTTGCATAGAGGCCCGACACATCATAATTCTCGGCCGGAACGCTTTCGATAAGCTGTTCCATCCGTTCCAGCGTAGTCTTCAAATCCGCAAAGCCGCAGCTGTATTCCATTTCGTAATAAGGCCACAGCCAGCGGATGTTAGGCGTTTCCGCCTCCTTTTCCGGTTCGAAAACCGCCGCACAGGCTTCAAACACCGCCGCCAGCTCTTCTTTGCTTAAATCCCCGGCGGAAAGCACGTTGCGGTTGGAGCTCATCTGCTGCTCGGTCCGGCGCAGAAAGACATCCCAGGGGAGGTTCGGCGCCAGCCCGCGGTAATAGGGGTCCTTTACGATTTCCAGTATGCGCGCGCTGACCGCAATCCTGCGGTGCATATCCTTCGCGCAGATGGCGATATTCGCGAGGCTGCGGATAATGTAGCCCTTCGTTTCCTCGTCGTCTATCCGGTCGAAAAATTTCAGGTAGGAACCGCCCTCGGTGAAAACCATCTCGTTTTCAAAATAAAAATGTACCGTTCTCTCGTCCCGGATTCCCTGAATGCTGCGGTTCTGGTAATACAGGCCCATGCCCAGCCGGTAAAGCTCCCTGATAATGCCGTCCCGGTCTTTCCGGTAGCGGTACAGGCTTAAGAGGGCATCGTGAATCAGGATGTAGATGCCGCAGTCCAGATTGGTGCGCCAGTCCATCAGCTCGTCCGCGAACGCTTCCAGCTCCCGGATAAGCGTATCATCCGCACCGTACAGGTTGTCCAGGACAGGAAAAAGCTCATGCTCCAGCAGGGAAAGGTTCTCCGCCTTCAGACGTTCTATTTCCTCCTGCTTTTTCCTTTGCGCGGCAAACCAGGCGGAAAATGAAGCCTCCCCTGCAGGTTCCGGCTTCCGGAGGACGACAATGGCTTTCGTGTTCTCAATATACCGTTCCTGGTATTTCTGCATGCCGTCCTCCCTCATGCAAGGCTGCCGAGCAGCTGCATCAGTTTGTTCACATCAATGGGCTTGGCCAGATGGCCGTCCATGCCCGCCTCCCGGGCCCTGGCAATATCCTCGGCAAATACATTGGCCGTCATGGCAAAGATTTTTACCGATTCCGCGTCACTGCGGCCGCAGGAACGGATTCGCCGCGCGGCCTCATAACCGTCCATAACCGGCATCTGGATATCCATCAGGATTAAATCATAGTAACCTTCCTCTGCCTGCAGGAATTTATCCACAGCCTGCTGTCCGTCTTCGGCCGTGTCCGTGCGGACGTTGGTCACCGAAAGGATCTCCAGCGCAATCTCCCGGTTGATGAGATTGTCCTCCGCCAGCAGGATTCTCCGGCCGCTTAAATCAGGCACGCCGCCGCCGGCTTCCTTTTCCTTCGTACCGGAAAGCGTCTCGGAAAGCCCGTTTACCAGGGCTTTCCGGAAAACGGGAATCGGGATAAACGTTTCCACGCCGGAACGGACCGCCCGGTATTCGATTTCCTCCCAGTTTTCTTCACTGACCAGGATGATGGGCAGCTCCGGCCGGCTCCGGTGCAGATAGGCCGCCAGATCCAGGGTGTCCCCCACATGCTCCACCTTCCGGCCCAGGATGACGGCATCGTATCCGCCGCCCTCGAACTCCGCCATCGTCAGGGCCTCCACCGCTTCGGTGGAGGAACGCACCATCGTAAGGACTGCGTCCGTGTCTGTCAGATACCGGGTGTACACCTCCCGCATCTGCCTGTCTGTTTCTATGATCAGCAGCTTTTTGCCGGAAAGTCCTTTTCCTTCCATCGGGATGATGTCCGCCTCCAGCGGAATCCGGATGGTAACGGTTGTCCCCTCGCCTTCCCTGCTCTCGATGCGGATATCCCCGGACATGGCTTCCACCAGGCTGTGCACGATGCTCATGCCCAGACCGGTGCCCTCGATCTTCGAAATGGTGGTGTTGCCAGCCCGCTCAAAGGGCTCAAATATCCGGGTCAGGAATTCCTCTGACATGCCGATGCCGTTGTCTTTGCAGGTAAAACCGAGCAGGAAATCCTTTCCTGCCTTTTCCTCAAAAATCCGCAGTTCAATCTTCCCGCCGTCAGGTGTGTACTTGACGGCATTGCTCAGGATATTGACATAAATCTGCCGCAGCCGCCCGGCATCACCGTAGAAGCTTTCATAGGTCAGTTCTTCCGCAAAGAAATGGAAATGATGCTTTTTCCTCTGCATCTGCGGCCGGATAATCGTCAGGATATCGTGAAACAGGTCGCTGACGGAGAACGGATGGTGCTCCAGCCTAAGCTGGCCCGAATTGAACCGGGACATATCCAGCACCTCATTGATAAGGGTCATCAGATGGGAAGATGCCACTTCGATTTTGTTCAGGGAATCCAGCACACGGCCTTTTTCATCGATGTGCTTCTTCGCCAGGGCCGTCATCCCGATAATGGCATTCATCGGTGTACGGATATCGTGGGACATGCTGCTTAAGAAGACCTCCTTGGCATTATTTGCCGCCAGGGCGTCCGTAAGCTGCTGCTTTAATTCCGCGTTCTCTCTTTCAAGCCGCTGCAGTTCTCCGGGATTTTGTTGTTTTTCCATATGCACGTTCCTCTTCTCTGATGACAGTTACGGCCGGGTTCCCTTTATATAAAACCCGGCCGCAGGCTGCACGATTATTCTGCGCAAAGCGCTTTCAGTTCTTCAAACTTACTGCTGATGATTTCCATGGCAGGCTGATAATCCATCTGTTCCCCCGCCCGCAGATGCTCGGTTATCCCGATAACCGGATCCGCGATGGGCTTCAGCGCCAGATTGGTCATCACACCCTTCAGGGCATGGGCCGCTTCAAAGGCAGCCTGCAAATCATTCTGTGCCAGCGCATCCTTAAGCTTTTCCACATTGGTATCGGCTGCGGCCAGCTTAATCATCCTGAAATAAAAGGCTTCATTTCCCATACACCTTCCCAGGCCTTCCGTTACATCCGCGCCGTATTCTTTCAAAGCATCTGTTGTAAGCATTATTTCTCCTTCCGTATAGAACCTGCTGCCGGCCGTTTTCCGTCAATAAAACGCCACATTCCGGCCGCCGCTTTTTTTAACCGTATACTGTATCGTGTCAGCATCCTTGAAAATATCTTCCGTGGGATTTTCCCGGTCGCCGAAGGCCACACCGATGCTTAGGGAAATACCGGGCAGCCCGTCTTCGGGCTCGGCAAGCTGCGCATTGACCTTCTCCATCTTGTCTCTGACCAGTTCCCGCAAAGAGGAATCCGAATGCACCATAATGACGGCGAATTCGTCTCCGCCTATCCGGCATACATAGTCCTCCGACCGGAAGCTTTTCTTCAGCAGAAAAGATACCTTCTTCAGAATCCGGTCTCCCACGTCATGTCCGTAGGTATCATTGACCTGCTTGAATTTGTCCACGTCTGCCAGCACCATGGCGATATCCGCAGTATCCAGCTCCCTGCGCTGTCTCTCGAAAACGCCGCGGTTATACAGGCCGGTCAGGCTGTCATGGGTAGCTTCGTAGGACAGCTGCTCCTTGTCTCTCCTGGTCTCGCGGAAAATGTAATTGTAGGTTTCCGCCAGGAAACGGACCTCCTCCGCCCCTGTCAGCGGAAGCTCCTCCTGCCGGCGGATATGGGTGTTCGCGTTATTCAGCGGCTTAATCAGCAGGAAATAGCTGCAGAACACCAGCACAAAAAACGCAGCAAGAATCACGACCAGCAGGGCTGTACGTACCTTCAGCATCACATCCATCCGCTGCGCGCTTTCCTCCTGGCCTTCTTCGGACTGGCTGATGAGAATATCCAGGCATCTGGCGGTTTCCTCGTAAATGACCGTTTTCTGGGCCTGGTAGCTCTCGCCGAAAACCAGACGGGTAGCCAGGGCCAGCTTGCCGACGGCGTCCAGGGAAGCGTCTGCGTCCTGCAGCTTTGTTTCCTGCAGCTCCTGCGGGAAATCAGCCACGTTATAACCGTACGCTTCCAAAGCGACCCGGATGGCATAACGCTCCGTGCTTACCAGTTCGTTGGAACTGTCCAGGGCATTGCGCAGCGCCTGGTAAGCTTCGTTTTCCCCGAAATACCTGCCCAGATTCTCGAGGGCCATTTCCCTTCTGCGGGTTACGTTCACCTCCGTGAAGAAGTTCTCCGCGTTTTTCCGGTTTCCGGTAATTACGAAGGAACGGACCTGGTCCGTCAGATAATCCGAGGCGTTCTGCATGTTGTCGGCATTTTCCCGGGCTTCGATAAACCGTCTGGTTGCCTCCTGCATGCGGGTATAACTCCGGTGGGTACTGTACGTCGAAGCAATGGTGATCACTGTCAGAATACAGACGACGGCTATAAGCAGCATATATATACGGCGGATGGATACCCCGTTTTTCCCTGTCTGTTGTTTTCCGTATTCCTCAGACATACCGTGAGTTACTCCTTCTCTTCAAACCAGGAAGCTTCCCCCTCCTCGTCCTCCGGTTTACTCACCGTATCCACGGCGCTTTCAATGAGCTTGATCATTTCCCAGATAGACCGGAAATACACAGTCTTATCCTGCTCCATCCAGGTTATCCTTCCCTGCCAGCTGCTGTTCTGCCTGTGCTGGACACGGATGATAAAACTGCCCATATCCCCGTGTTTGCTCAATAAGGATTCGTCGCTCATAACTTTTTTCCTTTCAACTTCCATTCTCCTGATTTTTTTCTCTTCCTGTCCGAATGTCCGCTCGTTTGTGGTACGGTGCGGAAAATTAAGCCAGTTATACAGCTTTTCCATGGTGAAGGTCATCTGTTCCGCATTGGTGAATTCAAAGCCTTCTTCGCTGTAGCTGTGGTAGAGAATACCCTGCAGCTCATTGTCTTCAAAACCGTTGATACAAAGCACAACGCCGTTCGGCGCGCCTATGTACCACTGTGTTCTTTTATTTTCCATTTTTTCCCCTGCCGTTTTTGTCGGTCTTTTCCACATGCGGCTCCCAGTATACGCTGTTGACATAATACTGGATTCCGGAACGCTGCCGGCCTACGATGAAGTGCTGGTTGATACGCTTCTGAATCACGCCGCAGTCTTCACGGGTGGTGTTGATAAGCAGAACCAGGTACTGGCCCCTGCCGTACTGGGTCATCGCGTCGCCGCGCCGCACGGATTTGCGCACTGCATCGCCCATCCGCTTGGACAGCTGCTCCAGGTTGTCGCCTTCCTTCATCGGGTTGCCCTTGCCGTCCACAACGGTGCACAGCATCAGGTAGACGGACTGGCCGCCACGTTCCAGCATACGCTCCACCATACGGTAGATGCCCACAAACACCGGATAAGTACACAGATATCCGCCGGGGGTCATATCATTCTGCCCGGTCAGCTCCTCCTGGATTTCGTCCAGCACGGCGTAGGTGTGCTTCATCTTTTTGCCCAGCCGGTCAAACTCCTCCATCAGCTTTTTGGAAGGCCTGAGTCCCTGTTCGGCAAAATAATACTGCACCGTTTCATCGTAAAGCTTCCTTGCATCGTCGTACCGGCCCATGGATGCCAGCGCTTCCATGGTAACCGTCTCCCAGTCCGCCAGGGGGTCGATTTTGGATGCGTAGGTTCCCAGCTCTTCCATCTGGAAAAAGTCCTGGTTTGCCCGGAGCATCTGCACGGCCTTTTCCACACAGTCACAGAACCGCTCCCTGTATCTTCTGGATTCCCTCGCTGCCCAGATAATGGCTGTCTGGGCCGGCAGGAACTCCCCGCCGTACCAGTGACAGGCATCCATATACAGCGCCAGCTTTTCATCCATGTTTTCTGCCGCTTCTGCCTGGCTGTACAGACTGTCGAACTCCGTCGCGTCCTCCACCACCGGGATTTCCCCTGTCCAGTAGAATACGCCCTTGCGCTGTTCGATATAGTTTGCTTCCGGCAGGCCGCTCTTCTGCAGCTTTTTCTTGGCATTATAGATGATGCTCTGCAGCGCATGGTGAATGTTGCTGACTTCCCTGTCTTCGAACAGCAGCTGTTCCAGTTTGTCCCGGGTTACGCCTTTCTCCCGGTTGTGGATCAGAATCTGGAGCAGGTAGGTAAACTGCGATTCGTTGGCCTTTGAGCCGCCCGCCACCAGGACATTGTTCCAGGTTGCGGAAAACCCGCCCAGCATCCGGACATACAGCACATCCTCCAGAGAATCGGTAACTCTCATTGTCACTCACACTTCCTTTTAATTCTAACTCAGTCTCTTAACCATATTCTCATAATTTACGCAGGAAATCAACGCCGTCTCCTTTGTAATTCTGCCTTCCCTGTACAGTCTCAGAAGGCTTCCGTCCATGGTGCACATGCCGTCCGCCGCGCCTGCCTGCATGGCGGATTCCAGCTGGTGCAGCTTGTCCTCCCGGATCATGTTCTGGATGGCGGTGGTGGATTTCATGATTTCAAATACGGGGATCTGGATGCCGTCCACGCTGGTCACCAGCTGCTGGCAGACCACGCCTTTTAAGATCTGGGCAAGCTGGATTTTGACCTGCTTCTGCTGATTGGCCGGAAATACGTCCAGTATACGGTTGATGGTATTTGCGGCGCTGCTGGTATGCAGCGTGGAAAGCAGCAGCACGCCGGTTTCCGCGGCGGTAATTGCGGAGGAAATGGTGTCATAATCCCGCATTTCGCCCAGAAGGATTACATCCGGGCTTTCCCTTAAGGCAGACCGCAGGGAATCCAGATAACCCGGCGTATCAATGGAAATTTCCCGCTGGGTCACGATGGCCTTGTCATGCCTGTGAATATACTCTATCGGGTCCTCCATCGTGATGATATGGCAGTCCCGGCTTTTATTGATGCGGTCGATGATACAGGCCAGGGTGGTGGATTTGCCGGTTCCTGCCGAACCGGTAATCAGCACAAGGCCTTTTTTATTGTCTCCCAGGGACAGTACGCTCTCGGGAATACCCAGCTTTGCCGGTTCCGGCAGGCCGAATTTGATAACCCGGATGACGGCCGCCATGGAACCCCTCTGCCGGAAAACATTCACCCGGAAACGGCCGAGCTGGGATACGGCAAAGGAAAAGTCGTCATCCATGCCGTTTTCCATATTGATGCGGTCCCTGCCGCTCATGGTGTATATTTCCTCCACCAGCACCCTGATATCGTTCGGCAGAAGACGGTCCTGCGGCAGACGCTCCTGTCTGCCGTCACATTTGAAGGTTACCGGCAGTCCGGCCACGATAAATACGTCCGACGCGCCTGCTTCCACAGCCTTCTGCAATATTTCCTGAATACTCATCTTTTGCGTCTCCTTATGTTAAAAGCCCGGCCAGATTTCTATCTCCGTGTCTTCTTCCCACTGCTTCTGTATCCGCCAGGAAAGCACCTGACCGTCTTCGGTCAGGCGGACACGCAGTTCAAAGCCGTCTGAAGTGAACACCCGGGAAAGCGAACCGTCCGCATCCTGTTCGGCACCTGCCGCGTTTCCTTCCTTCACGCTGCGCAGGAAATCCTGTCCTTCCTGCTCCAGCTCATAGCGGATTTTCATGGTTTCGGCGTATTTCTGCGCCAGACGCAGATCCGCCGAAGAAGTGGCAAAGGAAAGAATCGCCAGGGTGGTCAGGCAGATGCTGATAACCGAAAGCAGCAGGGCCAGGGGGCCCAGCTTGAAAGGTACCTGCTTCATTCTCCCACCTCCCCGGTATACACAGCGGTCTCCAGTACATAGACCGGATGCTCTTCTTCAAAAGCATAAACCGAGATAGTGCTGTTCACATATCCGCCTTTTCCGCCCTCCGGCTCCCAGCTGATATCCACCTGCACGGGCGCGTTTTCCCCGGAATACGGCTTCATGTCCGTATCATAGAAGGCCACAACACCGGTTCCGGTGACAAAGGCATTGTCTCCCAGATATTCCGCCACTTCCGCCGGATTTTCCGACGCGGAAACCGCTTCCGCCGCGTTGCCCGCCAGGGTTACCGCGTTGGTCAGTGTTTTTGCCTGTATGCTCATGCGCTGGCCGCTGCCGAAAACTCTGGACAGCACAAGGATGATTCCGATAAATACCAGAATCATCAGCAGGGTTTCGATATAGAAGGCGGTGGTATGCTGCTTCTTTTTCACTGTCCGCCTCCTTTTTCACTGCGAAGATGCACCAGCACGGTGCCTGCATCGGTTTCCAGAAGGAGGACCCCCGGTGAAGGCTGATCGATGGTAAAAACGTCTGTGTCCCCGATAACCTCCGCCTCCTCCGGATTCAGAGGCCTGCCGGCGCGGGTGAATTCCTCCATCAGCTTCCCTTCATGGGTATACAGCTTCAGGGAATAACCGGTATTTCCTTCCGCTATCTCCAGAACCTGGCCGTCTGCTTCCTCCCTCACTGTCACCGCGCCTTCCGCGTCATAGCCGCGCAGCGTAGTGGACAGATAGGAAAGCAGGACCCTGGTGCCGTTGTTTCCGTTCTGCAGGCCGGAAGCGTTTTTAAAGCTTCTGGCGCCGAGTATTACCAAAAGAAGGAAGCCCGCCAGAAAAAGCGCCATAATGGCGATGGTGAAGCCGCCCATGGAAGGGCTTTCTTTTCTGTTCATCCGGCAAACCTCCTTTCCGTAATATTCTTATTTTTTTATTGCTGCTGCCCGGTTTTGGGCACGACCATCACCGCAGGGGGTACATTTGCGGCAAAGGCCTCATAGGAAATATAATACTGCCGGGTATTGACCTGCAGGCCGTAATTGTCCTCCAGATACTCCAGGTTCGGCGGATACGCGCCTTCCACGGCATAACACTGCCGGGCCTTTTCCCGGATGCTTTCGGCAATGGATACCGCCGCCTCTTCGCTGATATCCCGGCCCGAGCCGGAAAAAGCAGCGCATGCGAGGACAACCACCACCGCGATAATGATAATCACCGGAAGCAGCCACCCCGGTGCTTTTGCTCGTCTGTCACTGTACATGGCGTCACCCGATTGAATTCATCATCCCGATAAGAGGAAGCATGATCGACAGCAGGGAAAGCGCCACGGTAACCATCAGGATGCCCGAAAGCATCGGGTCAACCACGCCCACCAGCCGGTCAACCAGGTTGCCGGTTTTCTCTTCCAGAAGGTTTGTCAGCCGGGAAAGCACGCTTTCCATGCTGCCGCTGCGCTCACCGGCAAGGAGCATCCGGCCGTAAACCGGTTCAAACAGGGACTCGTCATAAGCCGCCTGGGCAATGCTGTGTCCCTCTTCCATCCGTGCGGCGCACCGGGAAAGCTTCTCCTCCACCGGCGCACAGTCCGTCATGGGAATGCTCTGCTGCACCGCTTCATCCTGCATTTCACCGCTGGCCAGGAAGGTTTCCAGCGCGGAAGTGAACCGGAACATGCCCATGCTTTCGAAAATAGACCGGCATACGGGAATCTTCGACAGGAATTTCTCCACCGCTTCCTTTTTGCCGTTTTTCCACATGGCCAGGCCGATAATCAGGCCCGCAGCCAGCACCAGCATGACGATGAGGGCAATCCAGCAGACCGCGTATGCCCAGTGGATGTAGCTGTAGGTCGAAGCCGCCAGGGAACCGGTCATATTGTCAGATACATCGGTAAAAGCAGGAAGAACCATGACCAGCATTACCAGCAGAACCGCAATGATGAGGATCAGCATGGCCGCCGGATAGGTTACCGCGCTTTTCAGTTTTTCGGATATGGTTTTCTGGTCCGCATAATACCGGGACAGCCGGAACAGGATATCCTCCAGCCGGCCGGAACTTTCACCCGCCTTTACCATCTGCAGGGCATAGTCCGGAAAGATCCCGGTCTTTTCCATGGCTGCGGCCAGTCCGCGCCCGGCGTCCACTTCAGTCTTCATAACGGCAAGGCCCTCCTCCAGCATGCCGCCGGTGTGTTCTTTGCCGCTTTGCAGAAGGGAAATTGCCTCGTCGGTCTGAATACCGGCATGCACCATCATGGCCATGCTTTCGCAGAAGGCGGAAACTCCCAGATTGTCCAGTTTCTTCATCTCATTCTCCTTGTATGGTTCAACTTCTCCTGCGTATCAGAAATAATGCAGGTCCGTATAGTTTTCTCCGTTGCCGATGAATTCATCATTGGAGCCGTTGGCAATAAAGGTCAGGTCCATCCTGGTCCAGTTATTTGCCGTCACCTCAAAACTCACGGAAATCCAGCCCGTTTCCTCCAGGTATATCAGGTTCCAGGCGTGGTACAGGTCATCCGGCGCCACATAGCCGAAGACCATTTTGGTCGGAATCCCTCTCGCGCGCAGCATGCAGGCCGCCAGCGAGGCATAGTCAAAACAGATTCCCTTGCCCTTTTTCATGATTTCATCCGGAACCGGTACATAATCGGACGTCAGCACCTTCACCTTCTCGTAATCATAGGTGATCGTCCTGCAGATGAAGTCGTAAATATACTTCACAGTTTCCAGATCATTTCTCGCGTTTTTCGTGATGGAGAGGCTTTTCTTCACGCACTGGGAATCCCTCGTATACGAGACAAATTCGCTGGTCCGCAGGTAAGGCTCCATGGGGTCTTCGAGGACCACGTCGCAGCTGGCCGCGAAGCGTTCCGCGTAGCGGTTGTCCGCCATATTTTCCATGATTCGGAATTTATAGCTTCCGTCGCCCCTTGTCAGCGGGTAAACAGACGGGGTGCCGTCGGAATGCATGATGTAATTGTAAGTGTAGTCATCTTTTTTTATCTGAAATACCAGCCTGGTATCCGAAGTGGCGCTGGCCGCCACATAGCCGTCGGAAACGGCGGAAATATCAATATAGGCACCGTCCTCTCCCAGGGCCTGATCCGGGTGGTATTCCGTATCAAAATAGCCGGTTTTCTCCTTATGGACATCGGCGGATACGCTGCATGCGCCTGCAATAACCGCGGCTGCCAGAACCAGAAGAACCACCTTCAGCCGACGCATTACGTATCTCACCGCCTTTCCGTTTTGCTGTATCGTAAACGTTCTTCTGTCTTATCCGGTCTTTTTTTCTTTCTGCCTGTCTATCTCTCTCTGCAGTTCTTCCAGAAGCTCTTTTTCCTGCAGATCCTTGCCTCTTTTATCCTTTAAGAGGCTCGAAAGGGCGCAGAAAAGCACCCCGATAAGGGCCACGCCGAGGAAATATATTTTCCCGACGAAAGTATTGAAAATGGACAGGAAATGCCCTGCAACGGGGAATTTTTTCTCTACCCTGCCCACCATATTATCATAGGGAACCGGATCGATGTCGTTGATCTCGTTGGCATCGCCCTTGGTTATAAACCTGGCTTCCACCGTCCGGTTCTGCACCACACGGTGTACGACAATGGAATTCTCCCGGACAAAAGCGATTACATCCCCTTCTTCCACCTTTGCGGGTTCCATATCCTTTACATACACCACGGTACCCACCGGATACTCCGGCCGCATGCTTCCGGATACAATGCTGTATATTTCATAGCCGAAAAACTTCGGGACCGTTAAGGGAATGCAGGCAGCTATTACAGCCACAATCAGCACGATTCCGAGAACATGAAAAAGGGCGGGTACAAATCCCCCGCCCTTTCTGCCGGAACGCTGCTCAGGCGGCAACGTTTTGGTTCGCATAGATTACCTCTTATAATGTATTATTTTTTACTGCGTTTTGCACCGACTCCGATGAAAATGGCGGCCACAGCAGCAGCTGCTGCAATGATGCCGGCCTTGGCGCCGTTGGAAATCGTACGTCCGGGTTCAGGTGCCGGTGTCGGTGTAGCCGGTTCCGTCGTAGGTTCAGTTGTCGGAACCGTCTCAGGGACATCGTCTATATCGATGATTTCACCGCCGGGTTCGGTCTCGCCGCCGGGTGTGGTCTCGCCGCCGGGTGTGGTTTCACCGCCGGGTGTGGTTTCGCCGCCGGGTGTGGTTTCACCGCCGGGTGTGGTCTCGCCGCCGGGTGTGGTTTCACCGCCGGGTGTGGTTTCGCCGCCGGGTGTGGTTTCACCACCAGGAGTGGTTTCACCGCCGGGTGTGGTTCCGCCGCCGGGTGTGGTTCCTTCTTCTACAATGGTCTCAATTATCGTATTTGCTTCAGAGACGACATAGGGAAGATCCCATACGTTGGCAGATTCTGCCGGGTCTTTTAAGGTACCGGTAATGTTGTTGTACAGGGGACGGTAGCCGTCGAAATGCTCTGCCGCATTAACCGGCTTGTCGCCTACATTACCGAAGAAGGAAGCTGTTCCCAGAACCTGTCCGGTGGACTGGACAACGAACCGTACGGTGTATTCCACTGCCGTGGCCCTCATGCCGTAGGCTGCTACGAAGTCCATATCCCGGTCTACGGTGAAGGATACGCTTGCCAGCGCATCCGCGCCGCTTTCCCTGATACCCCTGATGAAGTATTTCACGTCATCGTTCAGGGTAATGGTCTGGCCGTCCAGGCTGATGGTTTTATCCGTATAGGCAACGGTTACTCTGGTCCCCGCGGGGATACCTGCCATCTCGATACAGTCGCCGCTGTCCGCGGTGCCGTTGTTGCCGGGGAAAATCCTTACCTTATAGGTGTAGGGATCATTGGCTGCCATAACGGTACCTGCCGCGGTTATCACCAGGATGCCCAGGAGTATGGCACTTAAAAGCTTTTTGACTTTCTTCATCGCGCATTCTCCCTTCTCTTCTTCAGCAGGACAATGGCGATAACGAGGATTACAACGCCGCAGACGATAATGGCGATAAAGAACGGGAAGTTGTTTGTTTCATCACCGGTTTTGACGATCTTGATTTCCTTTTGCGGTTCCTCAACCTCTACCGCGAAATTGATCTTCAGGTCGCCCAGCGTCTTCTGGTAGCTGTTCATCTCGGTTTCGCCGTCCAGGGTTATATTTAAGGTAACCGTACCTGTCTGGCCCTTTTTCATGGTATCCAGGAAGATATAATCTTCCATGGCATTGGTGGCATCCTTCAGGCCTTCGCTGGAGTTAACGCCGCCGACTGTTTTGCTGTCGTACAGCGTCTTTTCCCCGCCCGGGCCCTTGAAGGTAAGCGTATATTCATACGCACCGCCGGAAGCCGCCGCACCCTCTTCCAGGGTTTTGGTGACTTCGTTGGAGATAAACCAGTCTGACTCTTCCGCGTAATTGTGTATGGTTGTAATGGTGAGCGTTAAGTCGTCACCGGGCTGCAGCTGCCTTATCGCATCCGTTTTTATGAAGTTGTTGGTCAGGACACCGTTCTCTGTAAAGGTGGTCTGCCAGTTATCCGCACCGTCGAAATGCTCGGCGAAGACCGGAACCGCGATAACCGCTGTCAGGGCAAGGACAGCCGCTGCTTTCAGTATTTTCTTCATATTGCTGTCCTCCTGCCTTAATTAGTATGGCCCCAGGCACTGGTCATGGCCGCGTCGCCGTTGTGATCCTGGACGCCGTCCGCCACTACCTGAATGTGGAAAGTAACACCGTCATAATCCAGCGTCTTGTCCGCGCTGATGGCTCTGGCCACCTTGCCGTCTATGGTTACGGAATCCATGAACACTGTGGAATCATCTCCCGGAGCGATAGGCTCTTTGTAATACAGCACCGTCCGCTCTTCCGTGGATTCATCTTTATTGATGGTCCAGTCGCCTTCCACGAAATTCAGTATAATAAGGCCGGGATCCAGTGTTACGTCCTTGCCGTCCTTGTCCGTCCAGTATTTGTAGACGCTTACACGGACATATTCGTTAATAGTACCGGTGTTTGTTACTGCCAGTTTCTCTTCATAGGTCTTGCCGATCTTGAATTCCGGCTTCGTCAGCCAGGCCATCAGATCCTGACCGTCCGGCACAGGTGTTGTATTTTCGGTGATCTGGATGCCGATGCTGGTCAGCTCCATCTCAGCCGTATAATCCTGCGTGTTGGTGATCAGGGGCGCTGCCTTTACACCGCCGATGGTTCCGGTAACAATCATCACCGCAGCCACCGCAAACAGAATGCCTACAATAATCGGGGAGGCTTTTTTCTTATTCATGCTCAGTTACCTCCTCTCGTGGAGCTGCTGTCGTAAGTGTAATTCCAGTCGGCATCGGTATAAACCGCTTCGCCCGCAGAATTGTATTCCACCGGAACAGCCTCATAAACCACGGTTACATTGAATTCTTTGTCTTTAACTTCTTCCACCGGAACGCCCGTAATCTGCGCCTTCAGGCCTTCTGCGGCCTGCCCGGGTGCCAGCGGAAGCGTATAGTACAGCCAGCCTTCCGCGTCAGGCGAAGCCGTCCAGCTGGTGCCTTCGGGCAGGTATTGCACGGGATACTGTTTGGGATATATGGCCTTCGCCCTTACCCACACATCCTGCTTGGAATCGGTGTCATTGGTAATAACCACATTCTTCACCCAGTCCTGAACCCATTCCGGCTCTTCGATGATGGTATGTGTGCCAAGCTCGATTTCCACGCCGCCTGCGGCTTCGTCACGGGCGGTGAAATAAGCACGTGCTGCACCGGCGCCTGCGCCGATGACCAGAACTGCGGCTAACGCAGCCAGGAGAATACTTTTCTTCTTCATTTAAGGATGCACCTCCTTCCCCGCAGGATCTTTCTTGTAGGCGTGGCTCCAGCCGTTTTCTTCGGAATACTCAAAATGGTTCTCAATGCCGTAGCCGTCTACGTTATGGCCGTTGGGCTCGTTTTCGAATTCCGCAATGTTTTCGGTCTCCCAGCCCTGTGTGGCCTTTAAGGACTCAATGATAACGGTATCGCTGCCGACCGGTTTGAATCTGGCGCCGTCATAATCCTCGATAACCGTAATCTTCGCGCCGGCGGGAAGTTTCACCACCAGCTCCTCGTTCGTTCCGGATTTGGTCATGTGGATGGTGGCAACCCGTTCTGTCTCTTCGTCTGCGCCTTTTTCCATGTACCTTACTTTGAAGACAAATGTAGCCTGCGTTCCTTCGAAGTTCTCGATGTGCTTCTTGATAAGCAGATCGCCGTAATTCTGGGTGTGGGTGTATTTTACAACCACCTCAGTATCCGCCGCCCAGTCGCCGTTGATCTCCATGGAAGCATCCGGAATCCAGGAACCGTCCTCCACAGATGTCTTGATGACGCCGTCGCCGTTCTCATCCAGCTTGGTGGGCAGATGGATTAACAGGGGGGAGAAATGATAGGTGTTCACTTCGCCGGTGGCGATGGTTGTTCCCGCCTCTTCCCAGTAATCGGTATCCGCTTCGCCGTGGATAATGGCCAGATACAGACCGGGCGCCAGCTTGGTGCCGTCCTCTGCGGCATCCATCTTCGTGCCCAGGGCTTTGCCCTTAACGATGGGCGTCCCGTCGGTCTTCGCTGTCAGAGCGGCAGCATCCGCCAGGGCCAGCCAGTCGTCATTGTCCATATCATCGGTAATCTTGATATCATCCTTGTCCGCATAGGGGGCAAGCAGAGTCATGTTGTAGGTGTCGTACATGGCATCTTTTTCGGAGCTTGCCACCAGGTAGAGATCCACCACCGGCTTCGCACCTTCAAAATCTGCCTTTGCTGCCTCGTCTTCAAAGTTCTCCGCTGCCTTAACCGTCAGGGAGACCTCGTCTATCGCTGCGTACGCTGCCGTACTAAGAATGCCCGCGGCCAGCGCGGCAGCAATCACAAGGGTCAGCATTTTACCTGCTTTCGTTTTCTTTTTCATACGCATAGGCGATTCCTCCTTTATATCTCCGTTACCGTTCCTGTTCATCGGGACGGACATCCGCATATGTACTCTCTGTAGTTTCCTGGATATTTTCAATTGTATTACTGTCTGTGTCCGGTTCGTCCGCAGTCACTTCAGCCGTTTCCGGTCCGTCCGCGGGCGCCTCCGCGTCCTCTGCGGCCTGTTCTTCCGCTTCCTCCGCAGCTGCCAGCTCCTTAACCCGTTCCGCCAGCTGCTCAAGGGTATACATCTTCCTGGCCTTACGGATGCTGTAGTAAATCAGCATGCCCACAAGGAACAGCAGCAGCAGCGGCACAGCCACCGCCGGTACTACCAGATAGCTGGGAATCCTGCCGGCATCCGGCTCAACCACAACCTCTTCGGCCGCATTCTCAATCCGGTGTCCGCGCACCAGAAGCCGGTGCGTGTTGATGCCGTAGGGTGTGCAGGTGACCAGCGTACAGTAATCCATGCCGGATACGATGTTCAGGTTGGACATGTCGCTGGGCTCCACAATCCGTATCTGGTCCACCTCGTAAGTCAGGGTTTCATTTAGGATGGTCATGGTGAATACGTCACCTTCCACCACCTTGTCCAAATCCGTGAACAGCTTCGCGCTGGGAAGCCCCCTGTGGCCGGAAACCACTGAGTGGGTGCTTGCCCCTCCCACCGGAAGGGATGTTCCCTCAATATGTCCGATGGCTACCTGCAGCACCGATTCGTCGGTGCCGTGATACAGCGGAAGGTTCACGCTGATGGAAGGAATCTGGATGTACCCCATGATGCCCGTGCCGGAAAGATCCAGCAGGGAAAGGTATTCTTCCTTTTCCTCGTCGCTTAACACATACCTGTTCTCCTTCCTAAGGAGCCTGGTATTGTAAGCTCTTGCCTGCTCCAGCATGTATTCCAGCTGGGCATAGTCCGTATTGTCCACCGCCGCCGCGTAGTTGGCAATAGCCCTGGACTGATGAAATGAATTCCACCAGTCACTGACGGAGGGATAGGCAATAATGCCGATTCCGATGATTAATATCAGTACCAGAATCAGGGTCGAAACCCATGATTTCCGTTTTTTCTTTTTCTTTTTCGGTTGATCCTGGGCGCTTTTCCTTTCGTCTGCTTCCATGCGCTCTCCAAACCTGTCTCTTCTCACCCGTTATATTGCCGTGTCTTTGGATGTTCTGGCAAAATATTCAATCCGTCAGGAAATATTTCTGACGGTCTATAGTATTTTTCGATATTATCCCAAACTAAGATCCACGTTATTATAACGTACTTTTTCAATGATTTCAAGCGAAATTGTTACTATTCTGTGTCAACTTTCTATAAAATATTCCGATTTTCTGTGTTTACTATAACAGGCGGACAATCAATAAAAGAATCAATAAACCGCTGTTTTTTGCGGATTATCCACTCACTTGTGTGTTTCCTGTTCTGTTTTGAAGACTTGCCTTTTTCCCGTTTTTCCAGTAGTGTTGACTATAAGCACACGGCGGATGTCAGCATCCGCAAAACAAGGGGAAAATATAAAATTCGTGCATAATTTAAAAGGGGGGAAATATAAAAATCATGCATAAACTGAAAGTGGCAGCCTATTGCCGCGTCTCCCGGTTCGATGTCTCCCAGCGCTCTTCCCTGGAAAACCAGAGAGCCTATTATGAGGAATTCATCCGGGGCAATCCAAACTGGGAGTATGCGGGCATTTACTGGGAGGCAGGCGTCTCCGGCACACAGACGGCCGGACGGCCGCGCCTGCAGGAAATGCTGGCGGACTGCAGGGCGGGACAGGTGGACCTAATCCTGACCAAATCCATCAGCCGTTTCTCACGCAATGCCGCGGAGTGTATCGCCATGGTGCGGGCGTTAAAAGCACTGGGGGTTAATCTGTATTTTGAAAAAGAAGGTATTTATACGGCGGATACGGATTCGGAGCTGATGCTCACGCTTTATTCTTCATTTGCAGAAGAAGAATCCAGGGCCATTTCCGAAAATATCCGCTGGAGCGTGCACCAGCGCTTCGAAAACGGCACTTACCGGTATTCCAAAGCGCCGTACGGCTACCGCCTGGAGGACGGCGATCTGGTCGTAAATCCCGAAGAAGCCGCTGTCATCCGGAATATTTTCGCGGGCGTCCTGGCCGGAAAAGGCACTCCGGAACTGGCCAGAGAGCTGAACGAGCGCAAAATTCCCGCAAATACCGTAAAGCGGGACGGTTCCGCAGGGAAATGGACCGCCTCCCGCCTGCTGGGCATCCTGAAAAACCCGGTTTACACCGGGGACGTACTCCTGCAGAAAACCTGGCACGGTTCGGATTTCAAACGCCGCGCCAACTACGGGGAAAAAGCCCAGTATTATCTGGAAAACCACCACGAAGCCATTATTTCCAGGGAAATCTTCGATCTGGCTGCCGCTGCCAGCCGCGACAGAGGCGCGGAGAAAAACAATTTTCCTGAGGAAAACCGCAGAAACCGGAACAATCCCCACAGCCGCAAATCCTGCTTCTCCGGCATGCTGTTCTGCGGCTGCTGCGGGTCGCCCATGAAGCGCATTACCCAGAGCACCCGCACGGGGAAAAGGTTTCACTGGGGCTGCACCGGCCATATTGCGGATAAAAGCGCCTGCCCCATGACCCGGGAACAGGAAGCGTCCGTAAAAAACGCATTTCTTACCTTGTTAAACAAACTGGTTTTCTGTGAAAGCCTTTTTGCCCGTCTTCTCCCTGAGGATGCGGCCTGCGCCGCCTTCCTGAAGGAGACCGCTGCCGCATACAGAAAATGCGGGAAATTTTCCGAAACACTTTTTACTGATACGGTAGACCGCGTCGTCATCCACACCGGGACAAAAGCTGTATTTCATCTCAGATACGGCCTCTGTTTTACGGAGAAACTGTCTTAGAAAGGAGGCACCCTATGGCATCCATTCCTTACGGTTACCGGATAGAAAACGGCCGTCCGGTGATCATTCCCGAAGAAGCGGCGAAAATCCGCGTCTTCCTGCTCTCCTACCTGGCCGGAAATGCCATCGAAGCAGCCGGACAGGCAGCTGACATCCCGCTCTGCCGGCAGGCCCTCACCCGCATCTTACGTGACAGCCTGTACGCCGGAAAGCAGAATTATCCCGCCATCCTGCCGGAAAGCCAGCAGAAAAAAGCGGCTGACGCCTGGGAAAAGCGGACACATCCCGGCAACAAACGCTGCCGCCAGCCGGTGCGGGTCCGCCATCAGTTCCGCCTGCGCCAGCCGAAGAAAGAACTGCTGGCCGAACCGCCGGAAAGGCTTGCGGAACGCCTGTACGCACTGATCACGCCGTCCCGCAACGGCGCCGCCGTCCTCTCCCGGACCGAAGAAGCCGCTGTCTTAAGCAGGCTGTACGCGCCTGACTCTCCCGCACCGGGAAAGAGAAAGGAGCGCGCATGAAAGTCAGAATCATTCCCGCAAAACCTGCGCCTGAAGACAGTAAACAGGCGAAAATCATCCGGGCTGCTGCCTACTGCCGGGTTTCCACGGATACGGCAGAACAGGAAACCTCTTACAAAGCCCAGATCGACTACTACACCGACTATATCCGACGCCAGCCCTGCTGGGAAAACGCCGGCATCTTCGCGGATGAAGGACTGACCGGCACCCGGGCCGAAGCCCGTCCGGAATTCATGAAAATGATTGCCCTTTGCGAGCAGGGATTCATCGACCTGGTTATCACCAAATCCATCAGCCGGTTTGCCCGCAATACCCTGGACTGCCTGACCTACATCCGGAAGCTTAGGGATCTGGGCATACCCATCATTTTCGAAAAGGAAAACATCAACACCATCGGTGAAGGCGGCGAACTGCTGCTCACCATCATGGCCTCCCTGGCCCAGCAGGAATCCTTAAGCATTTCCCAGAACGTGCGGATGGGCATCCGGTACCGTTTCCGCAAGGGCAAGCCCATGCTCAACCACAGCTTCTTCCTCGGTTATACCAAAGAGAAAGGAGACAGCCGGCTGACCATCGTACCGGAGGAAGCGGAAATCGTCCGACGGATTTTCCGGGATTTCCTGGACGGCTTCACCTACAAGGAAATCGCCCAACACCTGGAAGTCAGCGGCATCCCCTCTCCTGCGGGTAAGGAACACTGGTATGATTCCACCGTAAAATCCATGCTGCAGAACGAGAAATACACCGGCGACCTCCTGCTGCAGAAAACTTACACCGCCAGCATCCTCTCCGGAAAGCGGATAAAAAACGACGGCGAACTGCCGCAGTATTACGTAAAGGATGCGCACGATGCCATCATTCCCAGGGAAATATTCGAGCTGACCCAGGAAGAACTCAAAAGCCGGTCAAGTCCCGGTGATAAAAACACAAAAATCCGCATCGCCGGAAATCCGTCCCTGAACCACAAGCTCTTCTGCAGCCTTTGCGGGGCCCGGTATCGCCGATACTACAACGGCGGCGTCAATCCGGTATGGCGCTGCGAAACACGCATCCGCGACCGGCACGCCTGCCCGGCGCCCGCCGTCCCGGAGCAAGACCTTCGCCGGGCCGTACAGGAAGCTCTCCTGTCCCTGCCGGACCTCTTGGACAGTAAGCTTACGAAAGCGCCTCCCGGCAAAAAGAAATTCAGTATCATCCAGTATCACCAGCGTACGCTTCTGCTTCTTGCGGAAGCACTTGCAAAACAAAGGGCCGGGGCAGATAACAGACCGCCCGGCATCTGGGAGCCGGATAAAACAGTCCGCCCTCCCGTAAAAAATGGTACAGACAAGCTTCCATCCCCGTCCTGTACCGAAACCGAAGATTTTCTCTTACGCACCACCCCTGATTTCTCTGCCGACCCTTCCGCGGTCTGCAATGACGAAACAGTCCGCCGTTTCCTGGAAAGCATATGCATCTCTGAAACCGCTTACCAGGTACGGTTTAAGGGCGGGATGACGATAACCATCCCTGCCGAAAAGCTTTGAATTACCCACTTCCAAGTAGTACTCTATTAAATCTTATAACAATTCAAAGAAGTATCTGTTAACGAATTAAATTCCAACAATTCACAGGTTTTGTGCGCAAGCAGTTTTAAGAATTATAGGAAC
>JAFRGL010000019.1 GCA_017433825.1 Eubacterium sp.
GAAATCAACGACATCCTTCAGCAAAATGTCCCTGACCGACCCGGAAAGTGCAGAAGAGTATTACCTGGGAACGGTGGGAACCGGCACGGCTTACTGTGTGCCGTTATCCGGTCTGGACAGCCTTACAGCTTACTTTATCAAACAGGATGGAGAAACCTGGAACGGGGTTACAACCTTTACGTTTGATGCAGAAAGCATTGAAAAGGAAAGTGATGATACGGCAAACTATCCGTTAAGTGAAAAAGAAACCACTTTCATACCGGAAGAGGAAGCTGCGCTCACCATTACCAACAATACGGGTATGTTCAAAGGCAAAACCGCAAGCCTTTTAACGGTAAAAGGCCAGAAGTATGTCCGGCTGGCTCTTACCGGAAGCAGTTATAAGTATCTGGCTTTTGGAACATATGAAGAAGTTGCTGCAAAGGGGGATGGAACTTCCGACAGAGGAGACGGCAGTTGGATTCAGGGCGAAGTTAAGACAGAAGACGGAAAGCAATACTGCGAATTTATACTTCCGATTTCAGAAGACGATCTGGATGGAAAATTGATTCCTATTGTGTCAGTTTCTGAAAAGAACTATGCAAATTATGCCAGTGGAAAAGCAACGTTAGAGGAGTCTCTTTTCCCGCGGCAAATCCAGGTAAAGGAAAAAGAAAAGACCATTATCATCGGCGACCTCGATGAGACAAAAGAGCTTACTGTTACAAATAGTGCCGAGGACCTTAAAATACAAAGTGCCAGCCTGCATACCTTAGCCGGCCCTAATTCAAACAACTACAAGGAAGAACTCATCCTTTCTATGGTTAATGACACGTTTGACAAGGCCTTCATCGGAAGTGCGGAGAATGCCGCGCAAGCAGAGGAAACAGAACTTCTCGAAAACAAAGAATTCAAGCTCAAATTCAGAGAGAACCAAAAAGGCGGAGAATTGCTTTACGACTATCTCGAGCAGGATGTAGTCGTATCCTTCCATGATACTTCTTCCGACACCTGGAAAGAGTATAAGTTCAATGCCAGCAAGGAGAATCTGAAACTCACCGTATCCGCCCTGGCGGAGGACGAAGAAATCGTCAATCCCACACCGGCGCCCACACCTGCGCCTTCGAACAATGACGGAACTACAGCTGCTGTGGATTCATCCACCGGGCTTGCGGACGGAAACTATACGCCTGACACCTTCGGCTTCTCCGGCGGCACCGGCAAGCTGAACATTACATGCACAAATATTGCGGTAAGAGGCGGGCAGGCCTTCGCCACCTTAGTGTTCTCCAGCAAGAACATTACATACGTCAAGGCCGGCGGCGGAACGTATTATACAGATCCCTACGGCAGCGGCTGCACGGTGGAGATTCCGGTGGAACTGAACAAGAACAACAGAATCATTGCGCTGACCACAGCCATGTCCACACCGCACGAAGTAGAGTATTCCATCTTCCCGTATCTGGCGGCAGCAGCCGGGGAAGGCGCGGCAGCAGGAAATACAGACACCATCGGCGACACGGAAAAGCTGGATGAAAATGCACCGCAGATTCCGGGCCTGACTTTCGAAAAGGAAGTTGCGCTTTCGTACTCGGAATACCTGAAGGTCTTTAATTATAAAGACGGCATTTCTCTTGTGGAAATCGATATGACGAAGAACAGTGTCCTCGATCCGGACTACCTGGAAAAACACAAGGACGAGAATGCTGAGGAAGAGGATGCCGCGGAGGAAGCACCGGAAGAGGAATCCTACATTAACGAGGAAACCGGCGAGGTGGAAGCAAGGCCCGTTGAAGAGTATGTGGCGGAGCTTTATAAGAATGATATTGTGAAATATCTTGTTGTTCCCGAAGATGTAGAGCTTCCCGCAGGTCTTGAGAAACAGATTATTGTTATCCGCAAGCCCGTGGATTCCGTGAATACCGGCTCGAAAGAAGCCGTGGACGCTCTCGAAAAACTGGAAAAACTGGATGTGGTGACAGCACTTGGCATGGAAGAGGATGCAATCGAAAACGAAACCCTCAAAGATGCTTTGAAGGATGAAAAGGTTGTTCTTTCCGGCACAATGGAAAAGCCAGATTACAGGGCTATCGTCAGCGCCAAGTCAGACCTTACCTTCCTGTACAAGGAACTTCTTCCGCTGAATGAAGATGTCATGAAGGAAAGAAACATCGAGATTGACAAAGCTGCGGAAGAACTGACCGAGAAGGAATACAAAGACCGCCTGTACGATATGACCGACCGGTTTGCCACCCTTTCGATTCCCGCCGTTATGGACAGATCCGCGGATGAGAAGGATCCGCGCGGCGCAGCCGAATGGATTCTGGTATACGGTATCCTCTTTGACAAAGAGGAAAAAGCAGGAACCATCCTTGAAAACTCGTTAAAGGAGCTTGGTGAGTAAGTATGAAGCACAGATTCAGAAAAGTTACAATCGTATTGGCATTGCTGCTGGCTGCCATACTGCTCATGAGCGGCTGCGGCGGCTCCGGCAATTCCGGCAGTTCGGACAGCAGCACAAAAGCAGAATCGGTATCTGAGAGCAAATCAGAAGCAGTATCCGAGAGCAAATCAGAAGCGGCGGAGGCATCCTCCGTTTCGGCAGCTGAGACTTCTGCGCAGACAGCCCAAAGCAGCGATGAGGAATCCGAGCCGCACATTGAGGTGGAAATCCCGGAAGATGCGCCGGAAATAAACGGACTGGTATTTCAGGAACAGACGCCCTTACAGTATGCGGAATGTTTTGCCATTTACCGCTATGAAGGCGGGTATTCCTGCATTGTGATCCCCACCGTCGGCAATTTTCTGGTAGTTCCGGAAGGCGCCCAAGTGCCGGACGGACTTTCCGATGACATTATCGTATTGCAGCAGCCATTGGATACGATTTATATGGCAGCCACCAGTTCCATGGCGCTTGTTGCCGCCATTGACGGTATCGATAATATCCGGCTTTCTTCCCTGCAGGCTTCCGGCTGGTATGTGCGGGAAGCGATTGACGCCATGAATGAAGGCAGGATGCTCTTCTCCGGCAAATACAGTGAGCCGGATTACGAGACCATGATCGATGAAAACTGCTGTCTTGCGGTAGAATCCCGCATGATTTATCATACGCCGAAGGTTATGGAGATGATCCAGGATCTGGGAATCCCCGTGCTGGTGGACATTTCCAGCAATGAAGACCATCCCCTGGGCCGTACCGAATGGGTGAAGATGTATGCGGCACTTATCGGCAAAGAAGCGGAAGCGGAAGCTTTCTTTGACAGCCAGGCAGCCATCGTGGAAGAACTGAAAGACTTTGAAAACACCGGCAAAACCATTGCCTTCTTCAACGTCAATGCGGACGGGTCGGCGGTTATCCGTACACCTACCGACTATGTACCGAAAATGATCGACATTGCCGGCGGCAAATATATGTTTGCCGACTATCAGACGGATGTGACCAGCTCCACCATCCATATCAGCATGGAGGAGTTTTATGCCAAAGCCATCGATGCGGACTACATCGTCTACAACGGCTCCATCGTGCAGCCGCTGACCAGCGTGCAGGACCTTCTGGCCCTTGACCCGCTGTTTGCTGACTTCAAAGCCGTAAAAGAGGGCAATGTCTATACCGTAGGACGTGATTTCTATCAGGCAACCGATGATTCCGGTACTATGATCCGCGACTTCTACCTGCTGGTTACCGGCGCGGAAGACAGCCAGATGAAGTATGTTACGCATGTTGAATAAGAAAGCGGTTTCCGAATCATGAATAATGAAAGCTATGCCATCCGGCTGAAAAGAGAAGCGCTGAAAAGAAGAAGCCGGATCCTGCTGGTATTCGTTATCCTGGCGGTCGCGTTCTGTGTAATCGTTATACTGAATATCAATACAGGAAACGTGCACATTTCCGTGTCGAAAATACTGCGCATCATTTTTCTCAGGGCGGGTGACAGTACAGAACTGAATATTATCTGGAAGATCAGGCTGCCGCGTATCATCATGTCGGCTGTGCTGGGCGGGGCGCTGTCCCTGTCCGGTTTCCTGCTGCAGACCTTCTTCGAGAATCCCATCGCGGGACCATTCATGCTGGGTATTTCCTCCGGCGCGAAGATGGTGGTGGCACTGGTCATGATTTATTTCATGCAGATCTTTTCTTCCGTTTCTTCCTATGCCCTGATTGCCGCAGCCTTTGTCGGCGCACTGATGTCCATCGGCTTCGTGCTTCTGTTCTCGCGGCGGATACGGAATATGGCAACATTGCTGGTGGCCGGTATCATGATCGGCTATATCTGCTCCGCCATAACGGATTTTGTGGTTACCTTCGCGGCGGATTCGGATATCGTCAACCTGCATAACTGGTCAAAGGGAAGCTTCTCCGGCATGAACTGGAACAATGTGCAGGTGGCCTGCATCGTGATCGGTATCACCTTTGTACTGTGCTTCCTGATGGCAAAGCCCATCAGCGCCTGGCAGCTGGGCGAGTCCTACGCCAGAAGCATGGGCCTGAATATCAAAGCTTTCTGCGCGGCGCTGATTATCCTGGCAAGCCTTTTAGCCGCCACGGTAACCGCTTTTGCAGGCCCAATTTCCTTTGTGGGTATCGCAGTGCCTTTCCTGATAAAGAGGAGCCTGAATTCCTCGCAGCCCCTGGTGGTTATTCCAGCCACATTTTTGGGAGGCGCGGTATTCTGTATGATAAGCGACCTGATTGCCCGCGTGGCATTTGCCCCGACCGAGCTGAATATCAGTACGGTTACGTCCATTTTCGGCGCGCCGGTGGTTATTTTCATGATGCTGCGCAGAAAGAGAGGTAACTAAAGTATGGCTGAGACATATCTGCAGTTAAACCACCTCTCTGTCGGCTACCAGAAGCACGCGGTGATATCCGGAATCGACCTGGATATTAAAAAGGGCGAGGTTATCGCCCTCATCGGACCGAACGGTGCCGGCAAATCCACGATTTTAAAGACACTGTCCCGGGCGCTGCCCATTATCGAGGGCAATATTGTTCT
Source organism: Eubacterium sp. (assembly GCA_017433825.1). Lineage (GTDB taxonomy): Bacteria > Bacillota > Clostridia > Lachnospirales > Lachnospiraceae > Alectryocaccobium. Next base: position 4,974 of record JAFRGL010000019.1, read on the forward strand.
GGACGGCAAGGACCTTCTTGCATATCCCAGCCGGGAACTGTCCATGAAAATGGCAGTTATCCTGACCGACAGAATCAAAGTTGAACTGATGACCTGCCGGGATATCGTAGCTACAGGCCGTTATCCCTACACCGGACGCCTCGGCATCCTTTCCGACGAAGACAATGCCCGTGTGGACGAAGCCATAGCCGCCGTACACGCGGAGGAAATCGCCCTCAAGGACTACAATGCCATCAGCGACGGCCAGAGGCAGAGAATCCTCCTGGCCAGGGCAGTCTGCCAGGACCCGGAGCTTATCCTGCTGGACGAGCCTACGTCTTTCCTGGATGTCAAGCATAAGCTGGAGCTTTTATCCATCCTTACCAACATGGCAAGGAAGAAAAATATCACCGTCATCACTTCGCTGCATGAAATTGACCTGGCGGAGAAGGTGGCGGACAGAATCGTAACCGTAAAAGGCCAGGAGGTCTTCGGCTACGGCGAGCCTTCCGAGGTGTTCTCCGAAGAGGGCATCCGAAAGCTGTATGACATCGACAACGGCTTCTTTGACCCGCTGTTCGGCAACATTGAACTGCAGAAGCCTGCCGGCGACGTGCCGCAGGTATTCGTTATCGCAGGCGGCAGCAGCGGCATCCCGGTATTCCGGGATCTGCAGCGCAAGAACATTCCTTTCGCCACAGGCATCCTCTACCCGAACGAGAACGATTACCAGGTGGGAAGGCTGTTCGCTACGGAAGTCATCATGGAAAAGGCCTACTGCAAGGTAACGGAAGAAACGCTTGCAAGGGCGAAGAAGCTGATGGAAGCCTGCCCGTATATCATTGATGCCGGTGCGGAAACCGGGGAAATGAACGTTGCAGTGGAAGAACTGCGCAGGACCGCGAAGGCTTCCGGGAAGCTTACGACCGCGGAAGCGCTGGCGCCGGTACGGACGGCTGACGAAGCATAAGACAATTTAATCTTTTTCGATCTCCTTTTTTCGAAGAACAGGATTCCGTTTTATACGGGTTCTGTTCTTCTTTTTACTGCCCTCATTGACAAAAAAGAGGGAGGGATAGTATGTTTAAAAAGAATGGATATCTTCGCGGAAAACGGTTTGTTTCTGCGGAGTGTAAAATGCAGAAGGATTAAAATATCTTTACGAGGAGGCTGGTTATGGATGATAAAATAACGGTTCTGTCGGTGGGAGACCTGATTCTGGACGTTCCGGGCGTGGATTCCTATTTTGATGAATCAAGGGCTTTGCTGCAAAGCGGCGACGTTGTGATGGGCCAGGTCGAAATTCCTTATACAACGAACCCTCACTGGAGCGCATATGACTACCACAGCGCGCCTGCTACGGACCCCGTGCGTCTGGAAGCAATGAAAAACGCGGGCTTCAACGTGGGCACCTGCGCCGGAAACCATTCGTTTGACCAGGGCTATAACGGGATTATGGACACGGTAAACAAGCTGCACGAACTGGGCATTGCCACCGCCGGGGAGGGCAGGAATTATGACGAGGCTTACGCCCCGGCCGTCATCGAACGAAAAGGGCAGAAATTCGCCTGTTTTTCCTATACGGCTGTCGGTCCGAAAACTGTCCAGGCAACACCTGCCAAAGCCGGCGCGGCATTCATTTACGTTGCCACCGCTTATGACAACGATTTAAATGAGCCCGGTGCGCTTCCCACCCACATTTATACATCGACAAGTCCCGCCGCGCTGCAGCAGATGCGGGAGAGCTTTAAGAAAGCGAAAGGGGAAGGCGCAGCCATTCTGGCCAGCTTCCACATGGGCCGCATGCACAGTCTGGAAATCCAGCAGTACCAGGTGGAGATTGCGCATACCGCCATTGACGCCGGGGCGGAAATGGTATTCGCGCATCATCCGCATACCCTGCTCGGTATAGAAATGTACAGGGGAAAACCGATTTTCTACAGCACGGGGCATTTTATATTTGCAACGGATGCCTTCGTGCAGGAGGGCTCCGCGCTGGCGGAACAGCGGAAATTTACCCCGAACCACTGGCAGGGCGTCAACACGGAATCCCTGATTAAACCCAGGGAGCCCATTACGGACAACATTCCGTATTATGTCGGGGATGAGGCATCCCGCAATACATTGATCGCAAAAGGAATTTTCGACGGGGGAAACCTGGTGCAGGCCGGCTTTATCCCCTGCTACATCGACGCTGTTGGACACCCGGTTCCGGTAAAAAGAGGCGGAAAAGGCGATGACGTCCTGGCGCACATACAGATGCTTAACAATCTCGAACAGTTTGATACGAAATTCGAATGGAATGAGGATGGTACGGAAATCCTGCTGTCCTGAAATGAAATACAGAAGAAAGAAGTGAAGCAAATGAAAAAACAACTGTTTCTGACGCCCATGGAGGGCAAACAGCTCATCGCAAATGCATTATGTGAGAATCCTGAGGTGCTGGCCGCTGCTTTGGAGCATACCCTTGTCATCACGGCAGGCACCACCAACGGTTTCGTGGCGGAGGCCCTGTACAGGAAGCTGGGACTCGGGGAATTTGACAAAAGCCACTTCTTCCGCGGCGTATTTACGGGCAGGAAGCTGGTGCCGAATATTCCTGCGGTGGATGTGATCATCCGGAAGGGTGAAGTGATTGAGGGGAAAACGATTGAAGACATTGCTCCCGAGCTTACCGCAGGCGACATGATCATGAAGGGCGGCAACGCGCTGTACCTGCCCGGAAAACAGGTAGGCGTGGCCGTAGGCAATCCCATGCTGGGCACCATGTCGCACGTTCTGCCCGCTGTGTACGGCAGACGCGTAAGCCTCCTTATGCCCATCGGCCTTGAAAAACGGGTGGAATGGCCCATCAACGAGCTGGAGGCCTTCTGCAATGCCCCGGATATGGACGGCCTGCGGCTGGCCATGGCCCCCGGAAGGCCTTACACCGAAATCGACGCTTTTGAAAGCGTGGGCGTATCCGCGGTTATCCTCGCTTCAGGCGGCGTGGAAGGCAAGGAAGGCGCCATCCTCTTCGGCCTGGAAGGCGATGAGGAAGCACTGAAAAAAGCCCAGGATCTGGCAGGCTGAACTGCCGGTAAAAACTAAAAACAATACGTTTTTCAGATATTAACTGCAGTATTATTATGTGTTCAAAGACAGTCGGAAACCGCACAGGTGCTTGACCGGCTGTCTTTTTTTGTGCACAGACCGGGATAAAAACTGCATTGCAGGAGGAAAGAATTAACATGAGGGAAAAAAACGCAAAACGAGGGCTTGCCATACTGCTTACCGCAGCGGTGCTGCTGACAGGTATGACAGTCCCTGCATTTGCGGATGACGGAAATCTGCCGGAAGCCGGCAGAAGGGAAGACGATAGGCACGGTTACGCTTGATGGAAAAACGGTAACTCCTGTGAAGTCAGGCAGCCGCTATGTGGTGTGGATCCGGGATATCAAGGCGGCTGACCAGGCAGCTTCCCAGGCAGTCGGACAGTAAAAAAACAACCCAGAAAGAATCACATAAATGTTTCGGACTTAAAAAACAGTATTAAAAAGCAAGGAGAGGACTCTCCTTCTGCTGTAAAAGCAGGAGAAGGGCCCTTTTTATATTGCATTATTTAAAATATAAGTATATACTTATTATCAGGAGGACGTATTTATGTCAAATTCACAAACACGCGCTACTGCAAAGTATGACAAAGACCATACGAAGGCAGTCATGCTGAAATTAAATCTTATTCATGATGCAGATATCCTTGCCAGGCTGGAGTCTGTAGATAGCAAACAGGGGTATATCAAAAAACTTGTCAGAAATGACATTCGCGGAAGCGGACAGAGGCTTTCTTTGGAAGCTATCCGCCTTTTAATTATGCCTGTTGTAAAGAAGTATGGCCTGACCAGAGTTACTCTGTTTGGCTCATATGCAAGAGGTGAAGAAACAGAGGCAAGTGACGTTGATATCATGATTGACGGAATGAGCAATAATCATTTATCTGTTTACATGGAAATGATAGATGCCTTAGAAAAGACATTGAATAAACCGGTGGATGTTGTTTCCGAAAAGAGAGTTTACAGTGACCAGAGCAGAGCGGGCAGGCGATTGCGGGAGCACATCGAGAAAGATAAGGTTGTGATTTATGAAGCATGAATTAGGGCAGAGGGACATGGATTATCTGGCTTTTGTAAGGAGTCAATCAAAGAAATACCCTGGCACAACATTATTGGACTGAGAAACCGGATTGCACATGCGTATTTGAAAATAGATGATGAGATAGTTTGGGATACTGCTGTAAACGATGTCCCGATTCTCAACAGAAAACTGAAAGAAATAATTGAGGAATAAACCATGAAATTCATTCATTTATCCGACCTGCACATCGGCAAGAGAGTATACGAATACTCCCTGCTGGACGATCAGGCGTATATCCTGGAGGAAATCCTAAAAATAACGGAGGAAGAGAAGCCGGACGCGGCTTTCCTTGCCGGGGACATCTATGACAAATCCGTGCCGTCGGCGGAAGCTGTGGCACTGTTTGACGACTTCCTGGTAAAGCTGAAAGCGCTGGTGCCGGAAATTATTATCGTCAGTGGCAACCACGATTCCGCGGCCCGTGTGGCCTTCGGCGGCCGGATTATGGACAGAAGCGGGATACATATCTCACCGGTCTATGACGGCCGTATAGAGCCCGTGACGCTGGAAACGGGGGAAGAGTGCGTAAATATATACCTGCTCCCCTACATCAAGCCTGTCCAGGTGAAGCATTATTTCCCGGAGGAGGAGATAAACAGTTTTTCGGATGCCCTGAAGCTCGTTATCAGGCAGATGAACGTGGATAATGCCAGCCGGAATATACTGGTTGCCCATCTTTGTGTTACCGGCGCGGAACGGGCGGAATCTGAAGAGCTGTACATCGGCGGTGCGGAAGACGTGTCGGCGGAACTGTTTGAGCCCTTTGATTATACGGCTTTAGGGCATATCCACCGGCCGCAGAACATTTCCCGGACCGTGCGGTACTGCGGCACGCCGCTGAAGTACTCTTTTTCCGAAGCGAAGGACAGGAAGTCCGTAACCGTGGGAGAACTGCATGAGGACGGTGTTGTAAGCATAAAGACCGAACCCCTGATCCCAAAACGGGATATGGTGGAAATCCGGGGCACTTACGAGGAAGTCACAGCCAGAGACTTTTATGCGGATACCTCTCTGACCGAAGACTACGTGCATGTAATACTGACGGACGAGGAAGATATTCCTGACGCCGCCGCGAAGCTTTCAGTCATTTATCACGGGTTCATGAAACTGGATTATGACAATAAGAGAACCCGCCTGGGAGGCTTTGATTTCGCACAGCAGACGGATTTGTCGGAGAAAACGCCGTTTGACCTGTTTGCTGATTTGTATGAGAAGCAGAACGGCGGGCCGATGGATAAGGAGCAGGCGGAAATGATTTCATCCATGATTGAGAAGTTACAGGAGGCGGAAAAATGAGACCATTATGTTTAACCATGTCCGCCTTCGGCTCTTATTCGAAGGAAACAGTACTGGATTTCACAAAAATGCCGGAAAGCGGCCTGTATCTGATTACCGGCGATACCGGCGCGGGCAAAACCACCATCTTCGACGCGATTGTATTTGCGCTTTACGGTACCGCCAGCGGCGACGACAGGGACGGCAGCATGCTGCGTTCGAAGTACGCGGAAGCCGCCACGCCCACCTTTGTGGAGCTGTCCTTCGTAAACGCGGGCCGCAGCTATACGGTAAAAAGGAACCCGTCTTACGAGCGGCCGAAAGCAAGGGGCGAAGGCACAACCGAACAGAAGGCCGATGCTTCCCTTATCATGCCGGACGGCAGCCAGGTGACCGGCATCAGCGATGTAAATGAAAGCCTGCAGTCTGTCTTAGGCATTACCCGGGAACAGTTCATGAAAATCGCCATGATCGCCCAGGGGGATTTCCGGAAATTCCTGCTGGCGGACACAAAGGAAAAGCAGGAGATTTTCCGTAAAATCTTCAAAACGGATTTGTATAAGAAGCTGCAGGATTTGCTGAAGGACAAAACCGGCCAGCTGCGCGCGGAGTATGAAAAGAAAAAATCCGCCGTGATGCATTACATTTCCGATTTTATTCCGGAGGGAGAGGAAAACGCAGCCGTATTTTCGGAAATCCGGGAGGAGAAGCGCCCCGCGGCAGACGGTGTACCCGCAGGGGAAGAAAGTATCGGGCTTCTTGAAAAAAAAGAGGACGATATCAGGAAGAAGACAGAGGATATTTCAGCCGCAATCGAACAGGTGAACGCAAGTCTTACTGCCGGGCTGATTCTGGAAAAAGCCTTCAGGGACCTGGCAGAGAAGGAAGAACAGTGTAAAAAGGCCGAAGAAGACGCGGAAAAGCGGAGAGCGGAAAAAGAGCAGGTACAGGCACTCATTCCCGAAAAAGAAGAAAAAGAGAAGGAAATCACCCTGCTGGAGAATGAACTTCCTCTTTATACAGAACTGGAGCAGTACCGCAAAACGCTGACGGAAAAAGAAGAGGAAAGCATAAAACTTTCGCAAAGACAGCAGAAGCTGGCAGAAGATAAGGAAAAAAGCCGGGTGGAAACGGAGAAAATGGAAGCCAGGCTGGAATCATTTAAAACCACGGAAGCGGATATGGTACGGCTGTCGGCGGAAAAGGAGAAGGCTGAAGCCCGGGTTAAGGCCATGGAAAAGATTCTGACGGATATGGGGGCTTTGCGGAAGCTGCAGAACACAAGAAACGAACTGCAGGCAGAGTATCTGTCCGCTTCGGAAGAGCAGGCGGCGCTTCTGGCCGAGTACACCTGCAAAAATGACGCCTTCCTGCATGAGCAGGCCGGCATCCTGGCACAGCAGCTGGAAGACGGAAAGCCCTGCCCGGTCTGCGGTTCCTTAAATCATCCGAAAAAGGCGGTACTGACAGAAGCCGCGCCGACGGAAGCGGAGGTCCGGAAGGCAAAGAAAAACTGGGAAGCTGCGGATAAAAAAGCGCGTACTGCCAGTGAGAAGGCGGGAAAGGCTTCCGAAAAGGTGTCCGCGGCCACAGCGGCTGTCCTCCAGCAGACAGAAGCCTTTGATGAACTGAAGCCGGTTGTTACGCCTGAAGGGGATATCGTTGTATTTGCGTCCGAAATCCCGGTGGAAAAGCTTTTAAGCGAAACAGATGAAGCTTTGCGTATCGTGGAAAAAGAACTGGAAAACGTCAGAATAAGGCAGCATGAGAAAGAAATTCTTTCCCTTGAGATACCGCGGCAGAAGGAAAAAACCGAACAGCTTGTTGAGGAAGAGAAAGCAGTGCTGCAAAGGGCGGAGGGCCTGAAAGCAGAGCTTGCGGCAGTGAAGGACAATCTGGACAAGCTGGTAAAACAGCTGCACTACGGAAGCGAAAAAGAAGCTGAAGGGAAAGTGCGGGAACTGAAAACCCGCTGTGAGGCGATCCGAACGCAGGAGAAACTGACGGAAGAACAGCTGCAGAAAGCGGAAGAGGCACTGGCAGGCGCAAAGGGCGAGCTGGTTCAGCTGAAAAGCCAGACGGAAGACAAAGTATTGCCGGATATGGACGGCCTGCGGGAACGGTATGCGTCCCTGACTGAAGAGAAGAAGGCTTCTGAAGACGCGCTGAACAAGGCGGCCGCCGTGCTCCTGACGGACAGAACGGGCCTTGCAAGGATGCGCAGGGCACTTTCCGAGCTAGCCGGTGCGGAAAAGGAATACAGCCGCATGCAGACCCTTTCCGGGACTGCTAACGGCACCTTGTCCGGCAAGGAGAAAATCATGCTGGAAACCTACGTGCAGATGACGTATTTCGACCGGGTTTTATCCCGGGCAAATGTCCGCCTTCTGAAAATGTCCGGCAGCCAGTACGAACTCCGCCGAAAAAAGGGGGCAGATTCACTGCGCAGCCAGACCGGCCTGGATTTGGACATCCTGGACCATTACAACGGGAGCACCCGTTCGGTAAAAACGCTCTCCGGCGGTGAATCCTTTATGGCTTCCCTGAGTCTGGCTTTAGGGCTTTCCGACGAGGTGCAGTCTTCTGCAGGCGGCATCCGCCTGGAGACCATGTTTGTGGACGAGGGTTTCGGTTCACTGGACGACGAAGCCCTGGACGCGGCAGTAAACACCTTAAATGAACTGACGGCAGGAAACCGGCTGGTGGGTATTATTTCCCACGTGGGAAGCCTAAAAGAACGTATTGACAGGCAGATCAGAGTAACCAAGAACCGCACAGGCGGCAGCAGTGCGGAGATTGTATAAGACGGACAAACCCGTGCCGGGGTTTACACGGTCATAACCGGCTTTGAGGCTCTTTTGGGGGAGCGTACGATTCATTCTTTCAGCAGGTGGCAAAGCCGGCGGGAACGTGCTATAATGTATTATCCCGTGGTCTGAAGAAAACATCAGAAAAAGTCCGCCGCCTTCAGTCCGGCGGACGGACAAGCGGAAAATCGGAAACCGGAGACTTGAAATGAAAATACGACGGACGGTTCTGCCGGCTTTGGCTTTGGCAGCAGTGATGACGTTTTCCGGCTGTGCCGGAATCAGGGACTTGTTGGAGCGGGCCGTCAGAACTGACTGGAAAACTGCCGCGTCAGAAGAAAGAACGGCAATAGATCTGTGGGAGGCTGCCGCGCATGATGAAATGGCGGGGGCTGAGCTGGATATTGAGGCAATAGAAGAGGAAGCCAACCGGCCGGTGAAGGCCGAAGAGGTGGAAGATATTCTGGAGCTGGAGCCGGGCACTGCCCTGGAACCCCAGGAGGACGCAGACCGCTTTTTCGCGGCTTTCGATATACCGGAGGATGTCTTTGCCTTTATGAACGGCCGTTCCTTTAAGGAGGGCGGGCAGATCATGAGGACGGCATTGAAGTATCTGAGGGTGCTTTATGTGGATTATGAAGGCATTGTCCGCGTCGGGGAACTGGTGGTTAATGCAGCGGCGGCAGATGCTTTCCTGGGTGTGATGCGGGAGCTGTATGCCTATGGCTACCCGATTCATAAGATGGTACTGGTGGACAATTATTATGACCTGCCTTCGGAAATGCCCTGGCTGGACCGGGACGGCGGTTCGGATGAAGCCTCCATCGAGGACAATAACACCTCCGCCTTTAACTACAGGATGGCATCCAATAACGCAGCAAGCCTTTCCAATCACGCACTGGGGACGGCCATAGACCTGAATCCTTATGAGAATCCATATGTGAATCCGGACGGAACGGTGGACGGACCGACCGGCAGCGCTCCATACGCGGACAGAACCGGGGCTTCCATGGAAAACCATATGATGTCACACGAGGATTTCGCGGTGATAACCTTTAAAAAATACGGGTTCTCCTGGGGCGGAGACTGGGCGCCGGAGAAGGATTATCAGCATTTCGACTGGAACGGCGCGGTACTTTATGAATGAAGCAGATGAAAAGAGGGCTTAACGCCCTCTTTTCCGTTTCGTTTATTTCTTTTCTGTAAGGCTTTATTCATTCATTTCCTCACAAACCTTTACTTCTTCCTGTGCCTCACCGCGAGAATAATTATCACGCATGCGGCCACTGCGCAAATCAGGATAATTACAGGGAGTGCATGGCCAGGGCACCTTGGGCGGAGCCGGTCTGTTCAATGGCCTGTTCAACGGCATCCGGGCTGACGTTCGCGATGATTTCGCCGTTAAGCAAAGCCCCTTTGCGGACAATGGCGATTGCCTCACCTTTCCGCATATTCTCCTGATGCCAGAAGCTCGTCTACGGACGTCCGGACGGAATCATCCGCAGCGTAAACATCCTGCCGCGCGGGCAGAACGGACACCGCCAGTAAGACGGTAATGAGGACGGAAACTGCTTTAATGCCTCGCTTCATGTTAAGTTTCCTTTCTTAGCCCCGGATTGGGGGCCGGGATATAGTTTTCACAGTAGTATTATAGCAAACGGGCAGAGGAAACAATTATTCCTTTCCGAAGCAGATGTCCGGAAAGAGCGTAGAAACAGGGCAGATAAGAACGGGAAAATAACATATTTACAGGATGTCCGGGAACAGGGTATACTTTCGGTAAAGGCATTTATTTTTCTGAAAAAAGAGACATGTAATCCGGAAAAAAGGAGAAGAACAGATGAAATATATCATTGATTTGAAAGACGAATCCAACTGGCTGTTTCCCACAAAGGGCTATAATCCCGACGGTTCCGTATCGGAGGATCAGCGCACCATCGTGCTGCCGGAGGGCATGGACAGGCGGTACTGCTTTACGGATTCCGTGATGCACAAAAGCCCGGATCCGGGACCGTATGTGAAGATGCATGAGCATCACCAGGGCTACGAGACCTTCTTCGTGGAATCTTCCTCCATGTATTTCTATATCAACGGCAAAAAGACGCTGGTGGAGGCCGGAAAGATTATCCACATGCAGCCATACCAGGCGCACAGCTTCATTTTCAACGGCGATGTGCAGTTCCGCGGCACCTTCCATGACTGGAACTGCGTGGACGATTCCGTGGCCACAAATGCGCTGGAAGAGCATTTCCCGGACGCGAAAAAAGACCCGGAATTCTTCCGGCTTCTGTGCAGCAATATTGATCTGCATATGCGGGGAATCGCTGACTGCGAGGAAGTACCGCCGGAGCAGGTGTCCGCGGTCAAGGATCCGAAGCATCCCATGGCAGCCTTTGCCATTGACGGTGCGGTGCTGAAAATGATCACTGCCCGGTGGGAGAACGGAGGCAAGAAAGAAATCTGGCTTGCGGAAATGGAGCCCGGCTTCTGTGCGAAATGGGATGATTATCCGGTTACGCAGGATTTGTTCTACGTCCAGTCCGGCAAGGTGAAATTCAATATTTACGGCGAAGATTACACTGCAGGCAGCGGCTGCCTGGTGAAAATCCCGAAATACGCGCCGAGAAGCTTTGAAGTGCTGGAAGATACGGCCATGTATGACCTGGGCGGCATCACCAGATGGTACGCTTTGGTGGCGGACTTCGCCGCTTTGAAGAAATATGAGCCTGAGCAGGCCACGAAGGAAGCGTTTGACGAAATGCGGAAGAAATACGGCTGTCAGGTGAAAGAATACGGGAAGAAATAAGTTCCTCCCCGGGCGGCGCTCATTCAGCGCAGAATGAAGCGACAGTAAAAGAAATGCCGTAAAGAATAGTGAAGAAATATGAAGGGCAGGCTCCGTACGGGTGCCTGCCCTTTGCATGTGTTAACTTGTAGTTTTACGGTACCTCCGGCAGTTCAATGTCGCCGTTTTCATGGATGATAACGCCGTTGTCGGTATTGTCTTCACCGGAAGCGGGTTCTATCGGGATTACTTCGCCTTCGTTATAAGAAGGGGTGCCCTCATTGCCGGGATTGTCAGGCTGCTATGCGTCTGAACCGCTGTTCCCGGAATTGTCAGGCTGCTGTGCGTCCGTATTGCCATTTTCTGCATTTCCGGATTCAGAAGTGTTTTCCCCGGTATCCTCAGGAATTTCAATCTCCGGCAGCTCGGTGTCGGTATGCTCTTTTTCAGAACTGTCTGTTTCGGTCTGACTGCCTGCCGGTTCGGAGGAATTCGATTTGGAATTTCCGGAGGTTTCCGATGTTTCTTCTACAGCGGAAGAGGTACCGGATTTATCTTTATTTCCGGAACCGTTGCAGCCCGAACAGCCCGAAAATGCGGCTGACAGCAGGCACAGTACCAGAAGAAATACGAGAATTAGTTTTATCTGTTTCCATTTCATTTTATTTGCCTCTTAATTGCACGGGAAGTCCGGTGAAAATCATTTATAGTGAAAAATCGAAAATGTATAAGATACTATACATATTTCTGTAACAAATAGCAATAATGATAAATGCTTGATAGCCCGCGGAAATTCGGGTACAATGAAGCTGACATTATTGATACATTTAAGCGGCGTCTGAACAGGCCGGCGCGGCATATCTGCAATAAGAAAAGGAGACTTCAGATGTATACAATTGATTCCGTAAATGTTGAGATCAAAAGCCTGATTCCCCGGGTGTACCATGGCGAGATGAAAGTGGTCTGCGAGGATAAAAGGGAACTTTTCGTTTATATGACATATGAGCCGCTGGCCAGAGGAAGCTCAAAGGAACGTCTTGGCCTTTATGATAAAAGCTGTCTGGACTATTTTGACAAGCCCGGTGCGAAACCGCAGGAGGAAGAAGACGAGGAACTGCGCGCTCTTATGAATATGCTTGACGATGCGGACCCGCCCAGGCTTGTGGGGTATGAGGAATATAATTCCTTTAATCAAACGGGAGATTCGGCTTACAGGGCTGCCTATGCGAAACTGTATAACCTGATGCTTGTGCTGACACCGGACCATGAGATTAAGGTAAACGGTCAGAAGCTGAATCTGCGGTTTAATTCCGCCAGGGGAGAAATCCGCCATCTGGAAGCGGATTATGATTCTCACCATACGTCCGCGCAAAGCTATGATGCGGAAGCGGAATATGTGGATGAAACGGGCGGAAAGGTCTGCCTCTTTGTCAACAGGATTTCTCCGGAAGACAAAAAGGATGCGGACAGGCTTTTCCACCGGATTTCCAAAGGCAGTATGCAGCAGTTCTTAAGCAGGCAGACGAGGGAAGATACAGTTCTTCGCAGAGAGCAGTATTATAAAGGTCATTTCGGCGCGCCGGCAGAAGTCGATGCCGAGGATGTGATGATGGATAACGTCGAAGCCTATGTGCTGAATCCGATGCTGAGCCTGTTTGAGGAAGATGATTATTTCACCCAGAGCCGCGTGGGAAAACTGGAAGAGATAAGCTTTGAGGGAAAACTGCCTGAAGATATTTCGGAAGATGCGGCAGAGCAGCCGGAAGCGAAAATGGCAGAGCAGGCAGCAGACCAGCCGGAAGAAACATCGGAATGCAGGCCGGAAGCAGAAAAACCGGAAGAAAAAGCAGACAGACTCCTGAAACCGGCATGTCCTCCTTTGAGACTGCGGGGAGAGTACAATATCCTTTCTATGACGATCAAATCCATCGAGGGCAGCCGGACATCTTATCAGGGAGAATGCCGGGTGCCCGGAGACGTGTTTGAATATGGCGATCAGGACATACCGTATTATGCTTACATGCATTGCCTGGAAGGCGAAAAGGCGGAGACGTATTATGCGGTATATGAAAAAAGCTGTATCGAAGCTGGCGGCCCGTGGGCCGATAATTTAAAGGTTCTAGACTGCTGCTACCGTCTGGAAAGAAGACCGGATTACAAAAGAAAAACCTATTATTACGCTTATGAACTTATGAGCGATTGTATGAAAGAAATCAAAGACCTGTATCCGGAAGAGTTTACCGTTCAGAAGCTGAGAATCGAATTCGTGCCGCAGCGTACGAAAACCGTCTGCTATGACGCCGAGGCCGAGCTGACCAATGCGGCAGGGGAAACCTTTTTTGTGTACTTCGAGCATCTGGAAACGCGGGCAGCCGGAAACCTGGTTGAGGAATACTATTACCGGACATCAAAAGCCAGCTTTTTCGATTATATACGTTATTTCACCGCTTATCCTGTTTTGAAAGCCGGTGAATTTAAAACCTTGCAGACCGGTAAGATGATGATGCCGGAGATTGTCGGCAATGAGGAGTTTACAGACAGAATAGATACGGCGGATTCACGGTTTGCACCTGTGTACAATCTTCTTACGCGTTTTACAGAAAGAGTAAAGGAAAACTATGTTGCCATGTAACGGCAGATTAACACATGTTTTGCGTAAAGGGCCGCCTTCGGGCGGCCTTTTCAATTGGCTGAAAACGGGCCCGGATGGATGAAACGGTTGAAAAACGGTAATAAAACGGTTGAAAATCAAATCGGAATGGTGTATTGTTAAGAACAGAAGAGGATATAATCATCCGGTTGACCGGATGATGAAGGAGGGACACCCATGCTGACCATAGAAGAAATCAGAAAGAAAAAAGCGGAATACGGCTATACGAACGAGCAGCTTTCCAGGCTTTCCGGCGTGCCCTTGGGCACGCTGCAGAAGATTATGGGAAATGAAACAAAGACACCCCGGTATGAAACCTTAAAGGCATTGTCCTCCGTATTTGAGAAGCCGGATCCCGAAAACCTGGCGGATTACGTGATAGCAGATCCGGGCATGGTGAAGGAAGAGCCTGCCCCCTACGGCTTCAAACACCGTCCGATTGCAAGAAATCAGCATGTCTATGACAGACAGGGATTCTATACGCTGGAGGATTATCTGGCACTGCCCGATGAGCAGCGTGTGGAGCTGATTGACGGTTATTTCTTCGATATGGGAGCGCCGACGGCAGAGCACCAGAGTATCTGCGGCTTCCTGTACGCGGAACTGTTTAACTACATCAGGCGGAATAAGGGCGGCTGCATGCCTTTTATCGCGCCGACGGACGTGCAGCTGGACTGCGATAACCGTACTGTTCTTCAGCCGGATGTCTTCGTAGTCTGTGACCCGAAAAGAATCACCCATGCCAGGATATTCGGACAGCCGGACCTGGTGATAGAAGTACTGTCACCTTCCACAAAAGGAAAGGATATGTTTATCAAAAACATAAAATACAGAGACGCAGGCGTCCGGGAGTACTGGATGGTGGACAGCAGAAACCGTCAGGTAATTGTTTATCTTTTCGGTAAGGACGAAAACGACTTTGAACTGAAAACCTATTCCTTTGCGGATACAGTACCGGTTCATATCTATAACGGGGATCTGCAGATCGATTTCAAGGAAGTCACGGATTACCTTTTACTTTTGGACAATTCAGGTTGATTTTACGGGGGATTTCCTTATAATAGATATATTAGGGATACTTCATCAGTCACTTAAAGTGACAGCTTTTCCTGCAGGGAGAAGCCGCCCTCATCATAATATGAATAATCGTAACGGAGGATATTTACATGGAAAGAACATACCTTTCGGATGTTAAAAATAAACTGGGAGAGGAAATCCGCGTGTCCGGCTTTGTGGAGAATTACCGCAACAGCAAGAACATGGCTTTTATCGTATTAAAAGACATTACCGGAAAGCTGCAGATTACCGTGGAGAAGGAAAAACAGCCCGAGCTTTGCGATAAACTGGACGTAATTACCGGCGATTCCGTGCTGACGGTCATCGGTACGGCTGTGGCAAATGACTACGTAAAGCTGAACGGCTATGAGATGACCCCGAAGGACATCATCATCGAGAGCATCGCGGACGCCATCCCTATTGCCAGGAAGGAAATCCCCGCAACCAAGAAGAAAAAAGCGGTGGAGCGTTCCAGCATCGATCAGCGTATCGACTACCGCTGGATTGACCTGCGTACCGACGAGAACCAGCTGATGTTCAAGGTGCAGACCACCCTGGTCAATGCCATGAGACAGTTCCTGCTGGACGAAAATTTCCTGGAAATCCACACCCCGAAGCTTATCGGTGCGGCTTCCGAAAGCGGTTCCGAAGTATTCGAAGTAAAATATTTCGACAGGAATGCCTACCTGGCGCAGAGCCCGCAATTCTACAAGCAGATGGCCATGGCCGCCGGTTTCGAGCGCATCTTTGAAGTGGGCCCGGTATTCCGCGCGGAGAAATCCTACACCAACAAGCATACCACCGAATTTACCAGCTTCGACCTGGAGTTCAGCTATATCGATTCCTTCCATGATGTAATGAAGATGGAAGAAAACCTGGTAACCGCAGGCTTGAAGGCCGTTAAGGAGAAATACGGCGAGGAGATTAAAGAGCTCTTCGGCCTGGAAGTGATCGTGCCCGAGACACCCTTCCCGGTGGTGAAGCTTGCCGACCTGTACAAGGGCCTGGAAGAGGAGTTCGGCTATACCGTACCGGAAGAGGAAAAGGGCGACCTTACCACCGATGCGGAGCGGCTTTCCTACGAGTGGGTGAAGAAGCATTACAACCATGAGTTCCTGTTCGTTACCGATTACAGTGCCGAGAAGAGGGCCTTTTATCATATGCGTGACGAGAACGGCATCCCCCAGGGATACGATCTTATCTGGCGCGGCACGGAGATTACCACCGGCGCGCAGCGTGAACACCGTTATGAGGTGCTGAAAGCCCAGTGCGATGAGAAAGGCCTGACGGACGACGTGAAATTCTATTTGGATTTCTTTAAATACGGCTGCCCGCCCCACGGCGGCTTTGCCATCGGCGTTGACCGCCTGACCATGCTTCTGGTCGGCCTGCACATCAAGGAAGCCATGTTCCTGTTCAGAGGACCGAACAGACTGAATCCGTAAAAGATTTCCGATATGCAGAACCGGCTGCCGCAGACCACGGCAGCAGAATACAACGCAATATTATGAGCAATACGAAAACATCATTCTTCACCAAAGATCCGGGATTCAAAAAGACCTTCTTCCCGTTGCTGATTGTCATATCGCTTCAGCAGCTGGCTGCTTTGTGCGTCAACCTGGTGGACAATATCATGCTGGGACGGTACACGGAGCTGGCCTTATCCGGCGCAACCCTGGTGAACCAGATGCAGTTCATGCTGCAGCAGCTCATCTACGGCACCGGCACCGGCGTGGCAGTGCTGGGCAGCCAGTACTGGGGAAAGAAGCGGACCGAGCCCATCTGCAAGATCACCGGTATCGGCGTGAAAATCGCGCTGGTGGCAGGCTTTGTGTTCTTCATCGTCACAAAGCTGAATCCCACAGGCGTGTTAAGCCTGTTCACCAATGACACTGCCGTGGTGGCTGAAGGCGTCAAATATTTAAGCATCATGTGCTGGACGTATCTGATTTTCGCAGTCAGCAATACCCTGATGTATTCCCTGCAGAGCGTGGAAACCGCTTCCGTAGGCACGGTGATGAGCCTTTCCACCATCTGCATCAACGCCGTCCTGAATTACTGCCTGATTTACGGCAACTTAGGCTGCCCCGAACTGGGCATCATAGGCGCAGCTTATGCGACGCTTACCAGCCGGACGGTGGAGCTTATCATTGTCCTGGTCTATATCCTGACAATCGACAAGAAGCTTCACATGACGGTGCGGCTGCTCTTAAGCTTTGACGTCAGCTATCTTTCGGATTTCTGCAAGGCTTCCCTGCCGGTAATGGCTTCCGGCATCCTCTGGGGCGTAGCCCAGGCAACTCAGACGGCTATCCTGGGACATATGGCAGCTACGGTTATTGCCGCAAATGCCATTGCCATGGTGGTTTCGCAGATATTTATGGTGGTGGGCATGTCCGGGGCAAATGCCGCCTCGGTAACCATGGGAAAGATCGTGGGCCAGCGCAGGTTTGACGACGTGAAACCCTATGCCAGGACTATTCAGGTGATATTCCTTATCCTGGGTGTCAGCTCCTGTGTATTGATGCTGATTTTCAAGAATCCGATAGTATCGGTGTATTCCGTGTCGGAGGAAGCAAAAACACTGGCCAGAAGCTTTCTGACGGTTATGGCCTTTACCGGCATCGGCAGCTGTTACGAATACCCGGTGGAGGGCGGCATCATCGCCGGAGGCGGCGATCCGAAATACCAGGCCATTGTGGACACCCTGTTCATGTGGTGCTTTACCATACCGGTGTCCGCCCTGGCAGCCTTTAAATTCGGCGCGGCACCCATCGTGGTTTTCTGGATTTTGAAGGCGGACCAGTTCCTCAAATGTATTCCGAACGCCATCGTATGCAACCGTTATAAATGGGTGAAAGACCTGACCAAGCAGAACATAGATTAAAGAAGCCTAAAAAGATAAGAGGGACACTGTGCAAAAACTGTTGGAATTAATCACCGATTATAATTTCTGGATAAGCTTCATATCGGTTTTCCTGACCATTCTGGCGCTGGCGTATACCCTGTATTACTGGCTTCTGGACCATATCAGCGACGATGAAAATGACTTCATCAAGGAAAAGGGAAAGCTGCTTTCGGATTTGAAAGAATATGCCCGGACGGCGGAAACGGACGAACCGGACGTGTTCCTGGCCAATGTGGAAGACGTGACCGGCAGGCTGGAAGTGATTTTAAACTACCGGTTCTGGTCCCGCAGCAGGAAGCAGGCGGAACACAGAAAGCTTTCCGCTTTTTATGAGGACAGCAGATACCTGATAAGCACTGTACACCGGTCTCTGGAGGCAGACGGTGCAGGCCCCTCCCTGGTGGCCGTCGGACCTCTGACTGATGGAGAATGGAAAGAGATACGGGACAAATACCGTTACGGTCTCTGGTACATGATTGAATTCGTGGAAAACTGGAAGTAAAGGCGGTCTGCATGTCGATATTTGTTAAGTTCCTGATTACAGTCATATATCTGCTGATAATCGCCTATGGAACGCATTTTCTGCGGTCCAGGGCTTTTAACAGATATGAAGGGGTGACTTTTGAGTGCTCCTTTATTACGGTGCTTATCGCACCGCTCCTTATCTGGAAATACGGCTTTTCGGTATGGCTTATCGTGCTTTTTGCGGTGTTTGCGGTGCTTTTCATCGCGAACGGCCTGGCCCAGCGGAAATATTATGACAAGCTGCAGGAACGGATTGCGAAAGCGGTTGAAATAAGGACAGGAAAAGAAGAGGGGCGGAATGAAGAGAACCTGGCCGGCCGGCTCAAAAAACTGGGGGCCGCTTCCATTATGCCTTCCTTTTCCACCTTTATCGAAGAATCCAGGTTCTTTAAAAAGCAGGGCGGCCTCATCGGCCTGATTAAAACCAGTATGAAGCGGCAGCATTTCCAGGATCAGAAATACGTGATGAGGGAATGTTTTGCCGACATGCTGAACCTTATCGGTCCCTGCAAGGCGGAAATCGTTTTGAGCAGGGAAGATTTAAAGAAAAAAGAAGCCGGAACCGGGACAGAAGAAACGCCGGTTATCCGTCCCGCTGTCCGGGCCAATGACCTGGCACTTACGGCGAAAGATGAGAAAAAAGGCCTGGCGGCTTTCGATATCCTGGGCTTTGGCGGGCTTTTACTTCTTCTTATAGTCCTGGTTGTCTTCTTCGTCAGAAATCCCACAGGGGCAGCCGGCGGAAATGCCGTAATGAAGACGGCAGCTGCCCTGGCCGCTGCGGCTGTTGTTACGGTTCTCGGGCATCTTCTGCGGCGGAAGGCCTTCGTAAGACCGGAATCAGCAGTTTACGAGGCTTTTTTTGCCGTGACTGTGGTTTCTTCCTTCTTCGCATTTGACACACTGGCAAACGGCGCGTGCTGCGGTCTGGTAAAAGGCCTGATTTTCCTTCTTGCCGTTGTCATTTTCGCTGCACTGACATTTTTCTTCCGGCACAGGGACAGGAAGCATCAGGAAGAAACCGATGCGATGTTTGAAGAGTATCTGTATCATATTATACCGGACAGCGAAACGAACCGTACGAAGAGGCGTTTTATCCGGGATATGAAAACCTTAAGCATCTGGGCGGCATCGCCTTCCACTGACGCTTATATGCGGCCTCTTATGGAGGAACTGATAAAACAGGCTGCGCCGGAAGTGACAATACCCGGCCGGTCAGATAAAACATGAACAGGAAACGTATTGCGAAACGGGCAGTCATCATCATACTGATTGTGCTGGTTATCGCATTTTGTGGAGTCATTATGGGGGATAAAGCCGCTTTAAAAGATTTTTTTGAAAACAGCACACCGGCTTTTGCGATTCCAGACATCGGGAAGGGCTTCATTCCCCAGGGCATTGCCTATGATAAGGAAACGGACTGTTTCTTCCTTACCGGATACATGGGCAACGGCAAGGATTCTCCCATCTACGCCGTGCGCAGGTCCGACGGGCAGACGGTGAAAAAGGTTACCATGCTGACGGAGAACGGCGAAAAGTTCAAGGGCCATGCCGGCGGGGTTTCCGGATACGGCAGCAGTTTGTATATTGCCGGCAGTACGGATGCGTGCATGTATGAATTCCCTGTGGAATCGGTACTGAACGCGGAAGACGGCAGCAGGCTTGCGGCTGAAAAAAATATCAGCCTGCGGACGGCAGGGGATTTTATCCGGGTATCTTTTACCTCTTGTGACGACCGGTTCCTGTACGCAGGAGAATTCCACAAGGGCTTCATTTTCTATACGGACAAATCCCACATGGTGGAAGACGGCGGCGTCACACAGAAGGCGTATCTGTTCGGCTTTACCCCGGATGAAAAGGGAAAGGCTGTTCCGGGCTGCGTTTTCTCCATACCGGACAGTATCCAGGGGGCCTGCTTTTCGGACGGGTACGTATATCTTTCCAGGTCCAGAGGTCTGCTCTGCGGCAGCGTTTTAAGCTATAACCTGGATAAACTTACGCCTGCGGGCACGAAGACGGTGCTGGGACGCGAGGTGCCGCTGTATATCCTTTCGGAGAATTCCGCGGACAAAGTTACGACGGTTCCTCCCATGTGCGAGGAAATAGCCG
The DNA here is from genome assembly GCA_017433825.1 of Eubacterium sp. Lineage (GTDB taxonomy): Bacteria > Bacillota > Clostridia > Lachnospirales > Lachnospiraceae > Alectryocaccobium. The sequence goes on from JAFRGL010000019.1 coordinate 25,241, forward strand.
CGGCGGACGGAAAGCTTTATATTATATTTGAGGCGGCTTCCAACAGGTACCTTATCGGCAAGGCCATGGGCCTTGACAAGGTATATGCGGTGCCGGCCGGATATTTTCAGTAATAACAATTAATTTATGAGGTGGCATAAATGAGAGGCGGAAAGAAGACAATCGCGAGGGCTTTTGCGGCTGCGGCGGCTGTTCTGGCTGCAGCAGTACTTCTAACAGGATGCAAATCCGGTAAAACAGAATCAGGAAGCAGTAAATCCGGCGAAGAACAGATCTTCTTAACCGCGCCTCACAGAGGGAAAATCCAGCTGGAGTTTGCGCCGAAGACCAGTATCTTCCGGGGCGGCATGGCGGATAATTTCACGGTGGAGCATCATAAGGGCCAGGTGTCCTTCTGTGCTTTGGGCGACAACCTGATTCATGACGGTATCTTTACATACGCGCTGAACGCCCTGGGAGGGGACTTCAACTATCTGTATGAAGCAGTCCGTGACTACGTGCAGAGTGCAGATATCGCCATCCTCAACCACGAAACCATGCTGGTGGCGGACCCCGGGCAGATAGGCGGATATCCGGCATTCGGTACGCCCTTGGGCGTGGGCGACGCGGTATTTAACGCGGGCTTCGATGTGGTAAGCTGCGCCACCAACCACTGCATGGACAGGGGCGGCTACGCCGCAAATGTCACCCGGCAGTTCTACCGCGACCGGGGCATTGCCTGCATCGGCATCCAGGCCTACGACGAACCGGACTATATCCCGTACTGGATTGTGGAGCGCAACGGGCTGCGCATTGCCTTCCTCAATTATACCTACGGCACCAACGGTTATCCGATTCCGGATGATTTCCCGAACATGGTGCATACCCTGGATTCCGAATGGCAGGTGCGTTCTGATATCCAGGCAGCCTGCGCGGATTCCGACCTCCAGGTAATGTGCGTGCATATGGGAAATGAATATGATTTCGAGCCTAATGACTACCAGAATTACTGGATGCAGGTCTTCATGGAAGAGGGCGTGGACGTGGTTATCGGCTCCCATCCCCATGTGCTGCAGCCCTACGGCGTGCTGCAGGGGCCGAACGGACGGCAGATGCTGGTGTATTATTCCCTGGGCAATTTCATTTCCTGCCAGATTCCGGAAGAGTGCAAAATCGGGGGCATGGCCCTCTTTACCGTGTCCGTTGACGGCAGGGGCGTGCATTTTAACTACGACCGCATGAAAACCCGCACCGTCCAGGAAGGGCTGTTCTACCACACGATACTTTCGGAGACGTAAATCTCAGGCTTTGGCCGCAATATAAAAGGCAGGCTGCTTCGCAAGGCAGCCTGCCTTTTTAAGTTGTGTTGATATTCAGAAGCTTCTTCCGCTGCCGGAATGGCTGGAACCCGAATGTCCCGAATAGCTGCTGGAGTAGGAAGAGCGCCCGCTGCTGCCGGAACTGCCACCGCTGTCCTTTGACGGCGGATCGTATACCTCGGTCCTGGTGGTATGGGTGAATACATCCCTGGAGAAATGTATCTGGAAGGAACCCTGCTCGATGTAATTGCCTGCTTCCACAGCCTTTGCCACCGTCTTCATGGAAGAGCCCCTTATCGCCGTCGCGATTGCGCCTATGATAAGGCCGACGACTGCCGAGCCGACACCGCGGATGATATAATCCATCTTTGTCCTGGGAAGATGCCCCTTGGACAGAAGACCCGACATGTCATCAACCCACCCTGACAGGCCTTCCGCGTATTCGCCGTCAACCATGAATGGCTCCAGATGGTCGTCAATCTTATTGGCCGTGCTTTCCGTATACAGACTCCTTACCGAATCGCCGGTACAGCAGGTCCACCAGCCCCGGTTGCCGGATTCCATGCAGATGAAGATAACCGCGCCGTCCCTTTCAGGGCCGTAGCCGTAGCCGTTGAAATCATAGAAATCCGCTGCCAGCACCGCACGGGAGAAGCCGTAGCTGGTCACGTCGGTATAAATAACCAGGTCCTTCTGTTCGGCTTTACGGAACTCGTCGATTTTTCTGGAAAGCTCCGCCTCTTCCGACGCAGAGAGGATATCCGCATTGTCCACGACACGCGGCGCGTTCTCGTCATGGAAGAATTCGAAGGAAGAGGTATCCGCCGGGAACCAGTCGGGCAGGAAGGTAAGCGTATTGCCGGAAGGTTCGGTATCCGCCGGTGCCTGTGTGGGTTCCGGCGTGGTAATGATTTCCGGTGTGTTATCTGCCGAAGCTGCTTCAGGCGTGGGGGACGGCTCTTCAATCGTACCGCCGGAAGCGGCCTCCAGCAGTCCGTAAGGCGATTCATAGGGGCCGGTAAAGGAGATTTCCCCGTAGGTCAGCTTCTCCGGATAATCCGATACGGCCGGGTCGTAGCCCATGCCATTCCCCGCGGCCTGCCGCACTTGTCCGGATGCCAGCTCGTAATAATCCGTAACCGCCTCCGTGTAATCACCGTCCGCGGCTTTCGTACGGAAAGCGATGGACAGCCTGTCCAGGGCCTCGGGGGTGAAGATATCGATGCCCCGGCCGTAGGTAAGGACCACAAAGCTTCCTTTTTCGATATCCGCCACCAGGATCATGCCGTCGTGGCTGCTGCCGTAGCCGAAATCATTCCTGGTGTAAAGGTAATCGGCATAGTGGAAGAGGTCCGTTTCCTCCGCGTAGGAGTCCGTATCCGCCAGGATAACCGGATAGTCGAACTGATCCTCAGGGATGGAATTGTAGATAACGTCGTCAATGTCGTCGATTTCGTCCTGGGACAGGGTTCCGGTGAAATCGTTCAGGCGGTAAAGCGTGTCATTGTAGGTGAAATCCTCACCGTCGTTTCCGGAAGCAAATGCCGGCATTGCCATGGCAAAGACCAGGAGGATGACCACCACAAGGGCTGCTTTCTTTTTGTTCTTCTTCATGTCCGCATCTCCTTACAGGAACACCAGGGTCAGCACGAAAAGCGCAACCGCCGGAATCAGGAAGGAGAGAAGGAAGAAACGGCCCTTTCTGCCCTTGTCGGTGGGAACTTCGCCGATAACCTTGCCGGTCTGGCCGTTTACGGCGTAATGGTAGGTTTTGCCATTGTATTCACTGTCGAACTGGTAAACCGGCAGCAGCAGGTACCGGGCTTTCACCTCCCCGGCATGCATGTTGTCGGCGGCAACCGTTACGCCGGAGAAACCGGCGGTGGTGGACATGGCCATGCCCTCCGCCGAAGTCTTAATCCGGGTAAGGATGCGGTTCTTCTGGCTTTCGGCCTCCAGATCGAAGCGGTCGGCCAGGTAGCCGGACAGGTAACGGACGTCGAAGGGCTTGAGCTCATTGAAATAGAAGGGCTCAAGGGAGTCCATCAGTGCATCGTCCATCCGTATGCTGGCGTCCGCGGGCACCTTGTTGAAATCCATGGTGACATTTCTCTGCAGGATGTAATGCCGGGTCTCCGTGATACGGTAATCACCGCGCCTGTAGGTTTTGGACTGCTGGCCGTTGAATTCGATGTCCCCGCCGTATTTGCAGGTATATACCCAGAAAGGCACATACACGCCCTGGACATCGCCGATTTTGGACCGGTCAAACAGGTCCTTCGGTATGAAATGCTTGTTTCTGTAGAATTTCTTCACCGTTTCGGAAAGGTTCGGCGGTTCGACCTTGAACGGAATGATGCCGTCGGGCCTCAAGTCGCCGGATACCTGGCCGGTGATGACCACGTTGTTGCCGCAGTAGGGGCAGGTGGTGGCGGCCGTGGTTGCGTCCGCTACGATTTCCGCCCCGCAGGACCGGCAGACGTATACATTCATCTCGCCGGATGAGCCTTCGATACGCTCGTCCCGGATACCGGCCGTGCTGCGTCTTGGCGCGGCCTGTGCGTTGACGTCGAAATCACCGGCAGAAGCAGAGCCGAAGACTTTTTCGATATCAATCACCGTGCCGCAGAATTCGCAGGTGAGCTTCTGGGTTCCGGGCTTAAAGACCAAAGGCGCACCGCAGGCAGGACATTTCTGTTCAGACTGTGTGCTCATCTGATATCCCCTTTTTATATTGTTAAGATGTACAGATTCAAAAGCTGCCGCGGATTATAAAGATGCATGAAGCGCTTATAATCCGGCCACTTTATATTATACTAATTTCCCCTTTTTTCTTCAATAATTATCTTGTACGGTTGATTTTGTTATTTTTTTGTCAATTCCGTACAATAACAGCAGAGTATATTTTATAAAAATGCCACTTGTATTTTCGATTGGCTTACTATACAATACAGCCGACAATTTAATAATGGGAGAAGAAGTAATTCTATTGTAACGTCTGTGCCCAGGCACAGGCGGGAGGAGAAATGTATGAAAAAGATTACTGCACTTTTCCTGGCGGCGGCTCTTGCGGCGTGTGCACTCTGCGGATGCAAAGGTACAACCCCGGCAAATTCCGCCTCCAGCGATGAAACTACTGCTTCTTCCGGGGAAGCCGCAAAGACTGAAATCGTTGTCGGTATTCCCCAGGATCTGGACAGTCTTGACCCATACCAGGTAGGTGCGGCAGGAACTCGAGAGGTCATGTTTAACGTCTATGAGGGTTTGGTAAAGCTGAACCCTGACGGCGACTATGTTGACGCCGTTGCATCCTCCCACAGCGTATCGGAGGACGGCCTGACTTACACATTTACACTTCGCGACGGTGTGAAGTTCCACAACGGAAATGAAGTTACCGCCGACGATGTGCTCTATTCTTTCGAAACCTGCGCCGCCAATACGGTTAATGAATCCGTGAAGGCGGCGATTTCTGTTGCTGAGGTTTCTGTTTCCGGCAAAGACATCATCATCAAACTGCCGGAGGTGAACAGTGACTTCCTTGCTTACGTATCCAATGTTTACATTACCCCTGCCGGATATACGGATCATGCGACTGCCCCCATGGGAACCGGACCCTTCAAGTTCAGTTCCTACAAAGTTCAGGACAGCTTTGTGGTGGTAAGAAATGATGATTACTACGGAACGCTTCCCGCGCTGACCAAGGTAACCTTCAAGATTTTCGCCAGCCAGAACGACCGCCTGAATGCCCTTCAGGCAGGTTCCATCGACCTGGCCACCCATCTGACCAGCGACCATGTGGCCGTCATCCCGGATACCTACACCATTATGGACGGCACCATGAACCAGGCAGTTGCCCTTTACCTGAACAATGCCCGTGCGCCTTTTGACAATGAAAAGGTGCGTCAGGCCCTCTGGTATGCCATTGACATCGATAATGTGATGAATATGGCAGCCGGCGGCGGCGTTAAGATCGGTTCCTCCATGTTCCCGGCCTTCGGCAAATACTTCGATGCCTCCCTGGCGGACAAGTATTCCTACGATCCCGCCAAGGCAAAGGAACTGCTGAAGGAGGCCGGCTACGAGAACGGCTTTACCTTCAAGATTACCTACGCTACCGAGTACGAGCATCCCTACGGCGACATGGCTGCGGTAATCAAGGAAGACCTGGCGAAGGTCGGCATTACCGCCGAGCTGGATCCCATCGAATGGAGCTCCTGGCTGACTGATGTATACCGTGGCAGGGAGTTTGAAACCACTCTGGTAGGCTTTGACACCAGCGTCCTTACCGCCAGCGGCATGCTGCAGCGGTGGACCAGCGAAGCAGGAAAGAACATGATTAACTTCAAGAACGCGGAGTATGACGAGACCTTTGCCAAGGCACTGGCCGCTGCCTACGACGACGAGCTGCAGACTTCCCTGTTCAAGCGCTGTCTGGAAATCCTTAACGAAACAGCCGCAAATGTGTACATTGAGGACCTTCCCGAATATGTAGCCATCAATCCGGCCTTTACCGGATACGAATTCTACCCGCTGTATATTCTGGACATGTCCACCGTCCGTCCGGCACAGTAATGCCGGTGCCGGAAATCTGAAGAAAGGAGGCGGGATAAATGAAATATATTACTAAAAAAGTCATTGCTCTCATTATTACATTGTTGATCGTTTCATTCCTGGCCTTTCTGGCATTTCAGATTATTCCCGGCGACCCGACCACAAGAATTTTAGGCAGCGAGGCCACCCCTGAAATGGCGGCCGCGCTGCGTGAACAGCTGGGCCTGAACAGGCCCATGCTGGTCCGGTATCTGGAATGGCTCGGCAATTTTGTCAGGGGCAATTACGGTATGAGCTATACCTACAAGGTTTCCGTAAACAGCCTTCTGGCGGACAAGCTGCCCATTACCATCATCCTTACAGCCCTTTCCTTTATCATTACCGGCATCGTGGCCATCCCCTTAGGAATCCTTGCCGGCAGTGTCAAAAACAAAATCATCGACAAAATCGTCATTATCATCGACCAGATTGTCATGAGCATACCGGCCTTCTTTATCGGCATGATTGTATGCTTCCTGTTCGGCATCATGTTCCGGTTCTTTATCCCCGGGCAGTTTGTTGCCCTGCAGGATGACTGGCGGGCGTGTATTGCCTATCTGGTCTTCCCGGCGGTATCCATCGCCATTCCCCGGATAGCCATGACCGTAAAGATGCTCCGAAGCTCAATCTTAAACCAGCTGGGACAGGATTACGTGCGGACGGCCAGAAGCCGGGGCAACAACCGCAGGCAGTACCTGTTCAAGCATGTTATCCGCAATGCCATGATCCCGGTCATCACCTTCCTGGCCGTATCTTTAGCGGAAATCATGACCGGAACCATTATCATCGAGCAGGTATTTACCATTCCCGGCATCGGACGTCTCCTGATTTCCAGCATCGGCACCCGGGACTTCCCTGTTGTACAGGCAATCGTCGTACTGATTGCCGCATGGATTGTTATCGTCAATTTCGCGGCGGACATCGTCAACCAGGTGGTTGACCCCAGGCTGCGGAACCGGTAACGGATAGGGGGAGATACTATGGAAACGAAAACAAAAGCAAAGAAGAAATTCTTCAAGGGAAACGCTTTTCTTTATATCGGCGGGATAATTACCGCAGTTATGCTGGCGGTGATTATCATCAGCTTTTTCTGGACGCCTTTTAATCCCACCGCAATGGATTCCGCGGCCAAGATGGCCGGCCCGAGTTCGATACACATTCTGGGTACCGACAACCTGGGCAGGGACATCTTAAGCCGGATTATGAAGGGGGCCGGCACGACCTTCCTTATTGCCGTCTGTGTGGTGGCTATCGGCTGCATCTGCGGCATTATTATCGGCTCCCTGTGCGGTTATTTCGGCGGCATCGCCGATGCCGTCCTCACCAGGGTGTGCGATACCATCACCGCATTTCCGGCCATCCTGCTTGCCCTGGTGATTATCAGCATCACCGGCGGGGGCACCATGAACGTGATAATCGTGCTGGGCATATTGTTTATTCCCAGCTTTGCCAGAATTGTCCGAAGCGAATATGCCAGAATCCGGACGCAGAATTATATCGAAAGCGCCAGACTGATGGGCGCCTCCAGCTTCCGGATTATCTTCGTGCATATTCTGCCCAACACCATGGCCGTGCTTCTGCCGGCTATCACCATCGGCTTCAACAACGCGGTGCTTTCAGAGGCCAGCATGAGCTTTCTGGGAATCGGCGTAAAGCCGCCGGCGGCTTCTTTGGGCTCCATGCTCAGGGACGCACAGACGTATCTTCGGAATACGCCCTGGTACGCCATCAGCACCGGTATCGCCATCGCGCTTTTAATCCTGGGCTTCTCCCTGCTTTCCGAAGGACTGCAGCAGGCGTCCAGAAAGGAGGAGTAGTATGGCGGAGCTTTTGAAAATCACCGACCTCCTGATTCATTTCCACAATGCCGCGCCGGAGAGAAACGCGGTGGACGGCATATCCTTTTCCATTGACGAGGGCGATATTTTAGGCCTGGTAGGGGAGTCCGGCAGCGGGAAAACCGTGACTGCCATGTCCCTTTGCGGCCTTTTAGATCTGAAGCAGGCGGACGTATCGGGAAGCATCCTGTTCCAGGGGGAAGAACTGGTAAACTGTTCCGAAGAATACCTGCTTTCCCTGCAGGGGGACGAAATCTCCGTGGTGTTCCAGGAGCCCATGTCCAGCATGAACCCGGTGATGAAGATCGGGCGCCAGGTGGAGGAAGCCTTACGGATTCACGCGAACCTGACGAAGGAAGAACGGAAGGAAAAGGCCCTGCAGGCCCTGGCGGACGCCGAGCTGCCGAACCCGGAGGAGGTTTACAACAAATACCCCCACGAGCTTTCCGGCGGCATGCTGCAGCGGGCCATGATCGCCGCGGCAATCATCAACCGGCCGATGCTTCTTCTGGCGGATGAGCCCACCACGGCCCTGGACGTAACCATCCAGGCCCAGATCATCAAGCTTTTAAAGAAGCTGAACAAGGAAAACAACATGGCGATTCTTTTCATTAGCCACAACCTGCATGTGGTGCGCCAGCTGTGCGAGCGGGTGGCGGTTATGCAGAGGGGCAAGCTGGTGGAGGAAGGCGATGTAAATGAGATTTTCCGTAACCCGCAGCAGGAATACACGAAGAACCTGATTGCCGCGATTCCCACCCGGGAAAAACGGCTGTCCTGAAGTCAACAGGAGCAGATATGGCAGAAAAACCTGTATTGGAAGTTAAACATCTGAATACCTTTTACAAGGTCGGCCTTTCCCTGACCGCGAACAGGGCCCGGCGTGTGCAGGTGCTTAAAGACGTGGATTTCACGGTGTATGAGGGAGATATCGTAGGGCTGGTGGGAGAGTCCGGCTGCGGCAAATCCACATTGGCCAAGTCCATCCTGGGAATTGTAAAGGACATTGAAGGTGAAGTCATCAACCATACGAAGCATCCCCAGATGGTTTTCCAGGATCCTTTTTCTTCCCTGAACCCGGCGAAAACCGTGGGTTGGATTATGGAAGAGCCTTTGCGTATCCGCGGAGGCATGACCCCCGAAGCAAGGAAGGAAGCTGTTTTTGACATGCTGCGGCGGGTAGAGCTTACCGAGGACCACGCGGACAGGCGGCCCTGGGAGCTTTCCGGCGGCCAGAAGCAGCGTGTAAGCATCGGTACGGCCCTCATTACCAGGCCGAAATTCGTCATCCTGGACGAGCCGGTGAGCGCCCTGGACGTGACCATCCAGGCCCAGATCCTGAAGCTTCTTCAGGAGCTGAAAAAGGATTTCGGCTTAAGCTACCTGTTCATCAGCCATGACCTGAACGTGGTGTACCAGCTGTGCAACCGGGTGCTGGTCATGAAGAAGGGTGAAATTGTGGAGCAGGGATACGTCGAGGAGGTATACGAGGACCCGAAGCATCCCTACACCAGACAGCTGCTGGAAGCAGCCGACGCGTAAATAGATTAGTTGAATTTTTTAATTACAAAAAGAGGCTTATGCGTTCAGCAATCTGTTCTGCATAGGCCTGTATTTTTCCCCAGGGGACCGCTCTCGCTTGTCCTCGCTCCAGCGGTACTACTGCTCTCATTCACATTCGTTCACGAATCGCAGAGTACCGGGGCTGCGGAGTCCCCTTCAGGAAATAATACAGGCTTATGCAGGGAAAACAGGCTGATATACAGCCTCTTTTGTAATTAAAGAAAACCTGTGGTATACTGGGGAAAATGAGCGGAAAGGAGAATGTGGTGAAGACGAAGATGCCGGCAGTTATCTGGTTTGTTCTTGCAGTTATATGCATAGCTTACGGTGTGACGGTGAAGGCTGCGGGAAGCGGAACGCGGTTTTTCCTGGTATGGATAGCCTTTGGCGTTCTCTTTATTCTGGCAGGGGTAAGTGTGTGGACGGGAATGTGGGGAAGAACGCACACCGGCGTGCGCAGGTTTATTGTCTGCGTGGTACTGGTCCTGTGCGTTGTCATTGCAGTATTGTCCGGCCTGGTATTTTCCCGCTTCTCCGAAAAAGGAGAGAAAAATCTGGATTACATTATTGTTCTGGGTGCGCAGGTGTATGCCCGCGGACCTTCGCCGGTACTGAAGTACCGGCTGGATGCCGCAGCCGCTTATTTGAATGAAAATCCGGATACCCTCTGCATCGTAACCGGCGGGCAAGGGTACAACGAGTCGTTCGCGGAAGCGGAAGGCATGGCGAATTACCTGGAAAAGGAGGGAATCGCCCCGGAGCGGATTATAAAGGAGACCGAATCTTTAACCACGGTGCAGAATCTGGTCAATACCATGAAACTGGTGGATTTAAACGGAAAATCCGTCGGGATAGTCACCAGTAATTTTCATGTATACAGGGCGCTGGGAATCGCGAAAAAGCTGGGCATTACCGACTGCTGCGGCATCGCTGCCGCAAGCAATCCTGTGTATCTGCCGAATAATGTATTCAGGGAATGCCTGGGCATCGTCAAGGAACTGGTAACGGGCAGCATGTAATTTACAGACCGGAAAGGAGAAAAATGGAACAGCAGCATATCATCAACAGGGACGTACGTAAAAGAAATGTTTCCGGGAAAAATGCAGAGCTTATTCCCGCTATGGAAAACCTGGCAGGGCAGTTTGCCGCCATGTATAATTTCGGCTGCACGGACGGTATCGAAACGCTTTTTATGAAAGACGGTGTGCTGGAACTGCCGGACTTTTCCGTCCGGGCTTCCGGCAGGGAGGAAATCCGAAACCTTTTTGCCGGAAGGGCACTGAAAGAAGATACCGGGGACATCCATGTCCTGCATACGCCTTCCTTTGCCGTAATGAATACAGACGATGAAGCGAAAGGCACCTGGGATACCTGCAGTTACCGGATTTACTGCAATGAAGGCATGCCTGCCTGTGAGATAATGATCACCAGGATGGATGTCTGGTTTGCGAAAGGGGAAGACGGCTTGAAGATCCGGTCTCTGAACTGGCACATCATGCAAAGCTGGGTCCCGGTCAATTATGCGCCGGGACAGGAGGCGCCTCTGAAGGATTTGCAGAAGAAGCGGGATTTCCTTCCGGAAGGCGAAACGCCTTCTGCCGGGGACTATACCGCCCTGCAGAATCTTCTCGGCCGGTTTGTGCATGATCATTTCCGAAACCCGGATGAGCTTTTCGCAGACAGGCCTGATACCTGTCTTTTCCTGGACTGTATAATGGAAAAGCCTGCTTTCGGCTTTGCGGAAACGGCGGAACAGATGGAAGCCGTTATCCGGAAGGAGAAAGAGACGGGGCATTACGTGGTTTTGTGCTCCCTGGCAGGGCCGGTCATTGTACTTACCGGCGAAAATACAGCAAGGGCGGTATCCGCTCTTGCCTGTTATGTTCCGACAAAGGAGGAAGAAAAAGAAGGCCTGTATCTGGAACGGAGTATCCGCCTTCTGAAAGCGGATTTTGTGAAGGAGGAAGAATGCTGGAAAATCCTTTCCCTGCAGACCGAAGATGCGGCACAGCTGCCGTGTCTTCCGAAATACACACCGTCCTTCGGTTTTGAAAGGATGAGCCTTAAAGAGGGCAACTGGACCGCAGAGGAGTTCGGCACGGCGCAGAAGGCAGGGGATTGTTCCGGTGATGCTTTTATTGCGGAAAACATAGTGAATGCCTGGATTTATGCCACAAGAAGCGGCAAAGATATGGAGTTCCTGGATAATTATGTAAACTTCGATGCGCTTCCCTGCGTTTTTGACTTTAAAAGCCGCGGACTGGACGCGCCTTCCCTGGAAACCGAAAAGGCGATAAAGGAAAAAATATCCGTATTTGACCGGCAGTGGGAAGCGCTGGTTAAGCAGCCTGCCTACCATGCAGCCGGGACACCGTATGTACGGATAAGCGCGGACGGGCAGTACATGAAAGCCCTCTGGATTGACTGCTGCAATACAAACATGTCCGCCGCTTTCGGCAAATACAACGAGGACGGTACGGTTCCCTATATGGCGGCAGTCAACAAATATATGTATGAATTCCGGAAGAAAGACGGGGTCTGGTACCTTGTACACTGGTATTTCGAGCCGCTGATGAATGTGATGCAGCATTCATTCAACCCGAAAAACAGCCGGGGATGGTGTATGAAAGACGACGGAAGACCGTATCAGCAGACGGAAGAGGAGTACGAATGAATAAGATCAGGTAAAACCGGAAAAGAAACGGCCGCCACAGCACAAATGTCTGATGACAAACGGCGGCAATACTGCTAAAATGCTTTCAGGAGAACTGTGTTTGAACCCGGCAGGAAGTATTTCCTGCGTAAGGAGGAGAAGAATGGAATACAAACCCTTTAAGGACATAAAGCTTTCACGGCTGGGCCTTGGCAATATGCGCCTGCCCCAGCTGACCCCTGGCTTCGGCGGCGCGATAGACCGGCCGGCAGCCAGGGAAATGATTGAATATGCCTACAATCACGGCATCAACTATTTCGATACCGCCTATGTATATCACAACGGTGAATCGGAGGTGGTCCTGGGCGAGGTGTTAAGCCAGTACCCCAGGGACAGCTATTACCTGGCGACGAAATTCTATGTGCATGCGGGCGTGGACGTGGAAACCATGTTTGCGGAACAGCTGAAAAGGCTGCAGACGGACCACATTGATTTCTACCTGGTGCACGGCGTGGACGACAGCTGCTACGACGCCTATGAAAAGAGCGGCTGCATGGATTTCCTGAAGAGGATGAAGGCAGAAGGAAAGATTACCTACCTCGGCTTTTCCTCCCATTCCTCACCGCCGGTGCTGGAGAAAACCCTCGGCTGGTATGACGGCTGGGACTTTGTGCAGATTCAGTGCAATTATTTTGACTGGAAATACGGAACGACGGCGGAAGAATACCGGATTCTAAAGGAAAGGAACCTTCCCATCGTCGTTATGGAGCCCATCCGGGGCGGCAAGCTGGCCACACTGTCCGAGGACGCGCTGAAGGTGCTGGCTGATAAGAATCCGCACAGAAGCGCGGCGGCCTGGGCGCTTTCCTGGGTACGGCATCTGCCCCAGGTGCAGGTCATCTTAAGCGGCATGTCCACCCTGCCCCAGATGCAGGAAAACGTGGCACTCTTTGACCGGGAGAACGTTTTTACCGAAGAAGACGCGGAAACCTGCGAAAAGGCCGCGGAAGCATTCAGGAAGGAAGTCAGCGTTCCCTGTACCGCCTGCAGATACTGCTGCGCCACCTGCCCGGCGAAGATTGAGATTCCGGAATACATGAACCTGTACAACCAGTTCAGGCTGGACGGCCCCATGGCCGTGGTCGGGGCAAAGATTGATTCCGAAGGAACGCCGGCGGATTGTGTGGGCTGCGGACAGTGCAAGGAGAGATGCCCCCAGGGCATTGACGTGCCGGCTGTCATGAAGGAACTGGCGGAAGTGATCGAGCAGATGAAGGATATTACCTGAGGACAGCTTCCGGACTTCATGTGATTAGTATTGATGCAGATAAGCGTTATTGAAAGAAATAAACGACAGACTGTTTAAGAACAAGATAAGGAGAGAAAAATGGCACCTCTTGACAAGGATTTGAGAAGCCCGCAGAAGCCGGACCCGAAGAAGAATAATTCGGCAAAGAAACCCGCTCCGCCGGTTCCGCCCAAGGCAGCCGCCGGCGCGGCAGGCGTCAAAGGCGTTACACCGCAGAAAGACAGCAGAAGGCCGGTTAACAGTATTCCGAACGATCCGCGTTCGCCGAAGAACCCGAACACCGGACATACGGGCCAGAGGGTGACCGTCACCGTCAACAGCAACGGAAGAACGGGAAATACGAATACCAGGACCCACAATGAACCTCCCAGGCAGCAGACGCCTCCGCGCACACAGAACACCTCCCGCACGCAGAGCACGTCACGGCAGCAGACGCCTCCGCCGCAGCAGCGCAGGACCAACCCGGCCCCGCAGCAGCAGCCGAGAACAGCCAATCCGTACGGAAACCGGAACGGCAATGCCAATGCCAATCCCTATAACAGCCGCAATAATAATCCTTACGGCAGCCGGAATCCGAACGATCCCTTTGACGCGCTGTTTGGAAACGGCGGCGTAAACCAGGGCGGCATGTTCGGAAACAGCAACGACCCGATGGATATGCTTTTCGGAAACGGCCAGCAGAGGAATCCCTACGGCGGCACCGGCAACATGTTCGGCGGTAACAGCAATAATCCCATGGACATGCTCTTCGGCGGCGGCCAGCAGAGAAATCCGTACAGTAATACCGGCAACATGTTCGGCAGCAATTACGGCTTCGGCAACACCGGCCGCAGTTCCTCCGGCCTTGGTTCCCTGGTAGGCAGTATGGTGGGCGGAAGCATCTTAAGCTCTCTCATGGATCTTCTTTCCGACGAGTTCAAGGTGACGAACGACGAGGAGGAAGAGGAGACTGTTGCACCGGAATCCATTCCGGAAGAAGAGGTGGAAGCCTCCGAGCTTACACGTGAGGAAATGGCAGCTCTGCCCCACACCTGCCCGCACTGCGGCGCGCCGGTGAGCAGGAAGAGCGCGACCTGCGAATACTGCGATTCCAGCCTGATATAAATTTAAGAAAACAATAATAAACGGGGATGAAGCGGAGAAATCCGTCTTCATCCTTTTTTTGTGCAAACATTTATCCCCCCAGGGGGCTTAAATTGAGTAATTGTACTTGTTAAAATAATAACAGTATTTGAAAGAGAGGTAATTTTACTCATGAAGAAAACACTTGCACTGATACTGGCAGCCGTTCTGGCCTGCGGAATGCTTACCGCATGTTCAGGCGGCGGCAGTGGGACCTCACAGGAATCATCCGCCCCGGAAGCGGCATCCTCTGCCGCATCGGAAAGCAGCGCCGTGTCTGAAACCGCCGGCACATCGGCAGAATCAACCGCCCCGGAAGCTGCGGAAACCATCCTGGTTACGGACGCCGTCGGCAGGGAAGTGGAGCTTTCCGGCCTGGTGGAAAAAGCGGCCGTTATCAACCGCTATAACCTGGAATTAATCCGCGGCTGCGGCCTTATCGACAAGGTGGTCGGCGTGGATTCCAGCATTATCGAAAACCATGTCTACTGGCCTGAGTTCTCGGAGGAAAACTCCTTCGGCAGCCAGAATGACGTAAACTACGAAGTGATCGCGGAAATGGAGCCGGATGTGGTCATTACCGCATTTTATTCCGAGGATCTGGAAAATGCCCTCAAGGCGTTCAATATCCCCGTGGTGGCGCTCATCGGCTATGACCAGGATATCAACCGCCAGATTGACATCATTGAAACCATGTTCGGGAAGACCGAAAAATCTTCTGCCCTGCGCAGCTTCTTCAACGAAACCTATCAGAGCATTTCCGACATTGCGGCGCAAATCCCCGAGGCTGAGCGCAAAACCACGGCCTGGGAATCCATCAAGGACTATTCCATTGCCAACGGCTCAAACGCCTGGGGCGAGATGCTCGTTCTGGCGGGCGGCATCAATATGTTCGGCGACGCCTCCTTCGAGAGCTCCGATGTGGACGCGGAAGCGTTTATTACCGCCAACCCGGATTTCATCTTCAAGATGGTTGCTGCCTCCGGCGCGGACTTAAGCGGCTATACACCGCCCTCAGCTGAAGATTACAAAGCCGCGGCCGACGCTTATCTGGGCCGGGCCGGCTTCGGTGAAATCAAGGCTGTCCAGGATGAGAATGTATATTTTGTTACTTCTTTCTCCATGGGCGGACTGGGCAAAATCCTAGGTTCTGCCTATATCGTGAAATGGCTGTATCCCGAAGCCGCCGCGGACTTTGACCCTGACAAGGTGTTCGCCACCTGGCTGGAAGAGTACCAGAACATTGATTACGTGGAAGGACAGCACTGCCGTTTAGGCGATATTGACTGAAATGCGTGAAAAACAGCATGAAATAAGCCGGGCTTATGCCCGGCTTCGGCACAGAAAAATACTTCTTCTGCTGTTACTGACGGCTGCGCTGGTCGTCCTGGCAATAGCGGCGATCTTTCTGGGAACCTCGGACATACACTTTTCCGGGCTTATAGCCTACCTGTTCCCGAACTGGGGCGCCGGTCACGGAATTGCGCCGCTTACCGGTACGCAGATTGTCATTGTGCTTACCTTAAGGCTGCCGCGGATTATCAGCGCCGTGCTGGTGGGGGCGGCCATGGGCATCTGCGGCACTGTCATGCAGTCCACCACCGGAAACGTCATGGCGAGCCCCTTTACCACCGGTATTTCCAGCGCCGCGGGCCTGGGGGCAGCCATCGGCATCCTGTTTCATCCGCTGGGTGCAGGCAATACCTCCGTGGTGGTCTGCGCCTTCGGCATTGCCGCCATTAACGCGGCCATTGTCTACGGCATAACCGCAGCAGGAAACCTTGGCGCGGGCGGCATGATCCTGGTGGGCGTCGCATTGAACTTCCTGTTCAGCTCCGCAAATTCCCTGCTTCAGTACGTGGCCAGTGAAGACCAGCTGTCCCAGATAGTCCACTGGAGCTTCGGCAGCCTGACAGGCCTCACCTGGACGCAGATAATCCTCATGGCAGTGACACTGGGGGCAGCATTCGTCCTCTTCGGGAAGCAGGCATGGTCCTACAATATCATGTCGTCGGGCGGTGACGAGAGCGCGAAAGCACTGGGCGTGAACGCCTCCCGCGTCAGAATCGCCAGCGGCGTCCTGGTGACGATTGTATCCGCGGTTACCATAAGCTTCGTCGGCGTCATCGGCTTTGTGGGCATTGTGGCCCCGCATGTCGCGAGACTGCTTTTAGGTTCTGAACACAGGATACTTCTGCCGGCATCCTCCATCATCGGCGCGCTTCTGGTGCTGGCGGCGGATTCCATCGGCAGGACCGTCATCAGCCCGGTGATTATTCCCGTGGGCGTGGTGCTTTCCATTGTCGGCGCGCCGCTGTTCCTCTACCTGATTATTTCCAGGAGAAGGAGGTCGAGCTTTTGAAGATAGATTTGGAAGACGTCAGCTTCGGCTACAAAAAGCACCCCGTGTTCGAGCATATCCGCTTTTCCTTTGACTCCCTGCAGTTTGTCTGCCTTATCGGGCCGAACGGCGCGGGCAAAAGCACCCTTTTGAAATGCATCAACGGCATTCATTCCCCCACCGGCGGGAGAGTGCTGGCGGATGGTGAAGACGTGCAGAAAATGCACCTTTTGAAACGGGCGGAGATTTTCGGCTATGTTCCCCAGTTTACGGTGGCAAATCCTTCGCTGAACGTACTGGAAACCGTTATTTCCGGGAGAATGCCCCGGATGCAGGGCAGGGCTTCCGCGGCGGATGTGGAAGCCGCGGAAGAAATACTTACGGAAATGGACCTGGAGGATTTTGCCCTCCGGTCAATGAACCAGTTAAGCGGAGGTGAAAGACAGCGGGTGCTGATTGCCAGGGCACTGGCCCAGGAGCCCCAGGTCATGCTGCTGGACGAACCCACCAGCAACCTGGACATGCATTACCAGCTGGAGACCATGGAGCTTCTGGAGAAAACCGTACGGGAGAAGCAGATAGGCGTTATCGCGGTCATCCATGACCTGAACGCCGTTTTACGGTTTGCGGACCTGGTACTGCTTTTAAACAAAGGCGGCCTGTATGCCAGCGGCAGGCCGGAAGACGTGATTACCGAAAATACACTGGCACATTCATTTGAAATTATTTCCACATTTACGCAGGCGGCGGAAATACCGGTAATGGTGCCGCTTGCCAGCAATAAGACAAGGAGAACAGAACAATGAGCATGCAGGACAGAATCAATACCTACTGGTCCAAACGGGCGGAGGAGTTTTCCGAATTCCGCCTGAAAGAACTGGCCGGCCCGCAGCACAATCAGTGGATGAGTTTCCTGCGGACGCTGCTTCCGCAGGGAAAAGAAAAAATCCGGGCCCTGGACTGCGGCACCGGCGCGGGATTTTACGCCTTCCTTCTTTCCGAGCTGGGCTGCGAAACGACGGCAATCGACTATTCCCAGGATATGATCGACCAGTGCGAGGCAAATGCGAAAATGCTGCGCTACCCGCCCATCCGATTCCTGCAGATGGACGCCCAGCAGATGACATTTGAGGATGAAAGCTTTGATTTCATTATTTCCAGAAACGTAACCTGGACGGTGCCGGAACCGGAAAAGATTTACAGGGAATGGTACCGGCTGCTTGCACCGGGCGGCGTGGTCGTCAACATAGACGCGAACTATGGTTATGTGTTTAAAAAAGCGGACGAAAGCGGCTGGACCGAAAAAGAAAACGCGAAATGGGAGAACAGCCCGCAGAAGCTTATCGGCACAAGGCCGGATATGGTCAATGAAAGAAATGACATTGCGAAAAACTTAAGCATTGCCGCCGAAGTCCGTCCGCAGTGGGATCTGGATCTGATGCTGCGGCTTGGCTTTTCCGAGGTTTCCGCCACACCCAATGTCATGATAAAAATCTTCCCGGAGATGGCGAAAATCGAATGGCCGCGGAACGAAAACAACCCGTTTACGGCTGACAAGGACGCCCCTGATACCCGGATCTTCATGATCAAGGGTATAAAGTAGACGTATTTCCGGATAATCCGGGATGACGAAAGACGGGCGGATTCGTTTACCTGCGTTTTTGCATCATAATGAAGAAAGCTCCTGTGCCGGTGCAGACACAGGAGCTTTTTTGCACAGATGAGAGTTTTTTACAGCGCCATCGCCGCTTCGAAGCCGCCTTCGGTGGCGTGGCGGATTTTGCCGCCGGCTTCACAGTCGCCGATTTTTACGGTATCGAAGGCCGCTTCGATGTCCGCTTCCGGCACATTGGGCACAACGCCCAGTGAGATGACGGCGTAATCGAAGGGCTGAACCTTTTCCGAACCGTCCGCTGCTTCGAAAACCGCGGTATTGTCTTCCAGTTTCACCAGTTTGTGGCCCGGGAACAGCTCCGCGCCTGTGGGGCCCAGGCGTCCCATGATATCAATCATGTTCTGGAAGAAGATGCCGGGTCCGATTTCCTCAGCCATCTCGTACAGGGTAATGTGGTTGCCCTTGTCCGCCAGGTATTCCGCGGTTTCGATGCCGGAAAGGCCGGAACCGATGACGCAGACATTCTTGCCGGTGATGTCAGCCTTGCCGGTGAGCACGTCGGGAACGGTGACCACGTTCGGGCCGTCAAGGCCGGGGATGGACTTCGGCGCAGCCGGATGGGAGCCGATGGCCAGGATAACCTTGACCGGGTTCAGCTCTCTCAGCGCTTCCAGGGTAACCGGCGTATTCAGCCGCACTTCGATATCGTATTTCTTAATCTGGGACTGGTAGTAATCAATCAGCCACTGAATCTTATCCTTCTTGGGCGGCTTGTCAGCCAGGTTCAGCTGTCCGCCGATTTCACCGGCTGCTTCGAAGATGACCGGCTTAAAGCCGCGGATGGCTGCAACGCGGGCTGCCTCCAGGCCTGCGGGGCCGGCACCTGCGATGGCGACCACACGGCCGTCACCGTCTTTAGCCATACTGTTCCAGCGGGCCTCCTGGGCAGCGGAAACGTTTACCGCGCACTGGATGTCATTGCCGGTGGCGTCGGCGGAGAAGAGGGTTTCCATGCAGTGCAGGCAGGAGATGCATTTGCGGATTTCACAGGCCCTGCCTTCTTTAGCCTTTACGGCCCATTCCGGGTCGGCCAGCTGCTGACGGGCGGAACCGACGAAGTCGCAGACGCCGTCTTCCAGGAGCTTTTCCGCGTAATCCGGATCACGGATGACGGAGGTGCAGAAGACCGGAACCTTGACGGCCTGCTTCACACCGGCGGCCAGAGAGGCCTTCCAGCCCTGATCGAAGCCGGCAGGTTCCCAGGATACGTTCATGGTTTCGTAAATACCGCAGGAAATATCCAGCGCGTCGATGCCGTAGCTTTCCAGCTTGCGGCAGATTTCGATGCCTTCATCCAGATGGATACCGTCGTTCAGACCGTTGACGTTCAGGAATTCATCCACCGTAACACGGGCGATAACCGGATAGTCCGGGCCGCATTTCTCACGGATTTTCTCAATGATTTCCTTCACGATACGGACACGGTTCTCCAGGCATCCGCCGTACTCGTCTTCACGCTTGTTGGTGTAGGGGCTGAAGAACTGGTTTAAGAGATAGCCGTGGGCGCAGTGCAGTTCCACGCCGTCGATGCCGGCTTCCCGTGCCCTTTTTGCCGCTGCAGCGAAATCGTCTTCCAGCTCGTGGATTTCTTCCACAGTCATAGCACGGCTGGCCTGGTGTACGGCACCGCTTTCAATGCCGGAGGGCGTGCGCATGGGTACGTCGCCGTTAAGCGCCGTAAAGCCCTGGTTGCCGGGATGGTGCAGCTGCACAAACACCGCGCCGCCGTAAGCGTGTACGGCTTCAGCCAGATTCTTCATGCCGGGGATCCTTTCGTCACTGGCCAGGGACATCTGGCCGCCGTCGGCCTTGCCGTGGACGTCATTGACCCGGACAACCTCGGTGATAATAAGGCCGGTGCCGCCTTTGGCGCGCTCCGCGTAAAAGTTGACAACTTTGTCCGTCGTATTGCCGTCCCAGTCCGCCAGATGATGGCCCATGGGCTCCATGACAATACGGTTTTTGACTGTCAGTTTACCGATCTGACATTCAGAAAACAGTTTTTCGTACATCTTTCCACTCCTTCAAAGTTCTTTTCGTTTATTTTCTGTTCACTGTATAGTTAAGTTTTGGCTTACAGAAGATGAATATTCTTCTCCGAGCAGGCCTTCCGCATGCCCTTCGGCCAGACGGAAGATTGTACCTCGCCCACATGCACCTTGCCTAAAAGCAGCATGCAAAGCCGGGACTGGCCGATGCCGCCGCCGATGGTATAGGGAAGCTTTTTCTCGAAAATGGCCCTGTGGTAGGGCAGGTCCTTACGCTCCTCCAGGCAGCCCGCCTTCTCCATCTGGGTGTACAGGCTTTCCTCGGAAACACGGATGCCCATGGAGGAGATCTCCAGGGCCATGTCAAGGGGCGAGAACCAGAAAAGGATATCGCCGTTCAGCTGCCAGTCGTCATAGTCCGGCGCGCGGCCGTCGTGGGGTTTGCCGTCGCCTAAGACGTCACCGATGCGCATGATGAAGACGCAGCCCTTTTCCTTGCAGATGGCGTTTTCCCTTTCCTTCGGTGTAAGATCCGGATATTTCTGCCGCAGCTCCTCGGAATCAATGAAGTAAATATCATCCGGCAGGTGATAGACAGCCTGGGGGTATTTGTACCAGACCTCATGCTCCATGTGCTTGATCACCTTGAAAATGGTCCGCACGGTGGAAATCAGGGTATCCGTGGTGCGTTCTTCCTTCGTGATAACCTTCTCCCAGTCCCACTGGTCCACATAAATGCTGTGCAGGTTGTCCAGTTCCTCATCCCTCCGGATGGCGTTCATGTTGGTGTACAGGCCTTCGCCGGGTTTGAAACCATAGACGCTTAAGGCCATTCTTTTCCATTTGGCCAGGGACTGTACCACTTCCAGGTCTTCATCCTGAACTTCCAGCGCGTCAAAGCTTACCTTCCGTTCATAACCGTTCAGATCGTCATTCAGGCCGGAACTTCTGGTAACGAAAAGCGGTGCGGAAATCCGCTCCAGGTTCATTTCGCGTCCGAATTCCTTCTGAAATGTGTCTCTGATGTATTTAATGGCTTCCTGTGTCTGTCTGACGGTTAATTTCGGGTCGTACCCTTCGGGAAGAATAAGCGGCATTTTTCGTAAAATCTCCTTTATTGCTTAAATGGTGTCACGTCTTTTTGTATACGGGCTGGTTTCCGCAATGATATCGTCCTTGAGCATGTAATACAGGATTTCAGCGGACCTGTCAATGCCGTAGGTTGCGGTATTGATGCAGATGTCGTGGGAATTGGGCTTGCCCCAGTTGCCTTCGGTGTAATAGTCGTAGTAGGCCTGGCGCTGCTTGTCCATCTTCTGCACCAGTCTGATGGCGTCCTTTTCGGTTAAATTCTGTTTGTGCATTTCCCTGTCCACACGGCTGTCAAAAGGTGCGGTGACGAAAACGCTTACATACGGAATGCCGGTCTGCCGGAGCACATAGTCCGCACAGCGGCCTACAATAACGCTGGGACCTTCCAGCGCTTTTTTGCAAATCCATTCGCACTGCATCTGGAATACGATATCATTGGCCGTAAGTCCCTGCAGGCGGGCGTCCGTTACTTTGAATTTCTGGGTGGAGAAGAAACGGCTGGCCCGGGTTTCGTCCGCCTTTTCCAGCGTTTCCCTTTCCAGTCCGATATCCTGGATATCGTCTATCAGTTTCTTATCATAATAAGGGATATTCAGCATTTCGGCCAGCTTTCTGGCGACATTGTGTCCGCCGCTGCCGTATTCCCGCGCGATACAGATAATCATGGCAATCCTCCTTCAACATGGATATTTATACCGTAAATGGCCGGCAGTACCGGCAGGCTGCTTAAAAACCTGCCTGTTCTCATGATTTTAGCATATTTATTTATAATAAACAATGGTCAGCAGGGTACAAAAATATAGTGTATTTCCCGCCGCTTTTGGCCGTCAGGATTTTTTCCTTTTCCAGTTCCCTTCTGCGGCCGGAATGAATACGGAAACCGGGATAAAAGGATGCCCGGCCGCATCCGGCCGGGCATCCGCAGACAGGTTATTTACTGCTCAGTGTTTTCATTTGACATATCAATCAGAAGGGAGGGATTGTCGCCGCCCAGTACCTGGGGCAGTTCACCGTTCCATTTGTCAATATACTGTTTTCTTAAAATGTCTTCGCTTAAGGATTCCTCCAGAAGACGGTTGGCTTCGGCCTGGGCCTGGGCCTCGATGATTTTTGCTTCGGCCTGCGCTTCGGCTTTGGTTTTGATTACCTGGGCCTCCGCAACGGCTTTGTCGATTTCACGCTGATTTTCAATGGCCTGCTGCTCGGCTTCCAGCTGGGCTTTCTGCTTTGCCGCAATGGCTGCATTGTAGGAATCTTCAAAGTCGGCGTTTTCGATAACCACCTTGTTGACCAGAACTACGTTCTCACCGTATTTTTCGTCCAGGGCGGCCTGGATGGCGGCCATGGCCTCGGGTTCAATCACCGAACGGTTGGTGGCATCCGTATCGCTTAACACCTTGCTGGCGGATTTAATCGCCGAGCTTACCAGGCCGGAGGATACCAGATTGTCACGGTAATTGGTGACGTGTGCGTAAATCCATGCGGATTTCTCCGGGTTGATCTGGTAGGTGACCGTTACGTTTTCATAATAAATCGCGGTACGCTGATTGGTTTCGGACCAAATCTGATCACGGAAGGTAACGTCCTGCTGTTTATTGTTCACCTTCTCCACAGTCTGGACGAAGGGGATTTTAAAGCTGATGCCGTTGGGAATCGGTTTCGAATCAATCTGTCCGAAGGTGCTCCTGACACCGGTGTAGCCGGTGGGGATTACCACGATGCCCGAGGCGATGACAATCACCGCGATGACTGCGATGATTACAGCTGCGATTTTGCTTCTTGCTTTATTTGTGTTTTTCATTGTTTTTTTCATTTCCTTTCGATACTAAAAAAGACTTTTACCGTACGTTCACGATAAAAGTCTTGCCGTTTAATCTGAACCGGATGACGGATGTCATCGGGTGACGGTGCAAGCGGCGCCTGACATACAGGCGTCCGGCTACTCCCTCTTTCTCTGATTGAGTACAGTATAACAGATTCCCGGCCCGGGAAAAGGATAACCGGGGTTGAATAGAGAAGGTTATTTCTCCGTAAGCAGAAAGAAATATCCCCCCGGGGAGGTTCTTTTTTGCTTCCTGATATGTTAAACTGTCCGGGTTTGAAAGTGTTTCATTAAAAAACAGGAGAGAAATATGCTGACCCAGGAAATGATCAATGAGGACTGGACAGTCCGTTCGGATAATTACAATAATTACGTGGTGGAGGAGTTTGCCACGGACAGGCCTGACAAGTGGATCAGGCTGATCGAGGAAAATGCGCCGCATACAAAGCCGCTTAAGGCGCTGGACTGCGGCTGCGGCCCGGGCTTTTTCTCCGTGCTGCTTTCCATGCACGGTCATGATGTCACAGGCATCGACGGTTCGGCGGGCATGCTGGCCCATGCCCGGGAAAATGCCGCGCATTTCAAGGTGAACCCGGATATCCGCGAAGGCGATTTCGGAAACCTGCCCTTTGCGGACAATACCTTCGACCTGGTGATAAGCCGGAACGTGACGCACATTATCAGGGAGCACCTGAAGGTTTACGGGGAATGGCTGCGGGTCTTAAAACCCGGCGGCGTTATGCTGGTATTTGACGCAAACTGGCATCTTCCCTATCAGCCGGGCCCGGTGCGCGACGAAGCCATCCGCCGGGAAAGGGAAGGCCTGGAAAAATACGGCAGGGGCTTTACATATGACGGCAGTTATGAGTATATAGACAGTGAATACGAACCGGAAAACTACAAGGTGTTCGGGAAAGCGCAGCGGCCGGATTTCGACCTCGGCGTGCTTGCCCAGCTTCCGTTCACGGATGTTTCCTTCGTCCGGGATGTGACGGAGGAACTGTGGAGTCAGAAGGAGAAGGATTTCTACGGCGCGACGCCTCTTTATATGATAAGGGCGGTGAAGCCGGCGTAAAAAGCAAAGAACAGGAGAATTATCATGCTGGAAACAGGTACAAAGGCACCGGACTTTACGCTTCCGGACCAGAACGGCAGGATGGTATCACTGTCGGATTACAGGGGACAGAAGGTCATCCTGTATTTCTACCCCAAGGATATGACATCAGGCTGCACGAAGCAGGCCTGCGGCTTTTCGGAGCTTTATCCCCAGTTTACGGAGAAAGGCGCGGCAGTGCTGGGAGTCAGCAAGGACAGCGTTGCTTCCCATAAGAAATTCGAGGAGAAATACGGTCTGCCGTTCACCCTCCTTTCCGATACGGAAAAGGAAGTCATTCAGAAATACGACGTCTGGAAGGAGAAAAAGAATTACGGAAAAGTCTCCATGGGGGTTGTGAGGACCACTTACCTGATTGATGAGGAAGGCGTTATCGTGAAAGGCTTTGACAAGGTCAGGGCTGCCGACAATCCCGCGCAGATGCTGGCGCTTCTGGCGGGGGTGTGAACAATACAAAAAGAACCGGGCACGGACCCGGTTCTTTTTTTTTGCGTGAATCAGGAAGGAATGTTCATCAGAACCTTCCGATATCCCTGGCGATGTAGTACGCGCCGCTGGTGGCGGTCCAGATATCCTTCGGGATAATGCAGTCGCCCACCTGGTAGTACTCAGGCGCCTGGAAACGGAACTGTTCGGCTTCCTCGCGAAGCGGCGCCTGGCCTACGGCGTAGACAACCGTATCGGCCTCGTAGAATTTCGTGCCTTCCTCGCCGTCTGCGGGCATGGCGGGCATGCCGAACCGGAAGCCGGCCTTGGGCTTCACGCCGGTGAATTCACAAAGCACGCCTTTATCGGTGATTTCCACGGCCTTCGTGGACGTGGAAACGTGGACGCCGTACTGCTTAAACTGGGTCCAGATGGCCAGACCCTGCAGCATGTTGCCGCCGTCATTTACGTCGGGCTGCATCTCGATAACCGTACATTTCTTACCCTGCATGGACAGGAAGATGGCAAGCTCCATGCCCACCAGGCCGCCGCCTAAGATAACCACGTTCTGTCCGGCCTTTTCGGGATCCTTGTAGATTTCCTCCGCGCCGAATACATTCGCGCCGTCGATGCCGGGAATAGCCGGCTTTACCGGACGGGCACCCAGGCATGCCATGATGGCATCGGGCTTGATTTCCTCCACCAGTTCCGGCGTAACCGTGGTGTTCAGGCGGACTTCGATATTCTTCTGGCGGGAGATAAGACGCTTCTGCAGTTCGATATACTGGTGCAGCTTCTCCTTGAAGGGCACCTTTTCCTCGCACAGCAAAGCGCCGCCCAGCTGGTCGTTTTTCTCGCACAGCACCACCTGGTGGCCTCTTTCGGCCGCTTCCAGGGCACCCTGCATACCGGCCATGCCGCCGCCGATTACCAGCACCTTCTTCAGCACCTTCGGTGCCGGCCAGGTGTTGTTTTCATATTCGTGGCCCAGTTCCGGGTTAATGGCGCAGTTCATGACGTCTGCCCTCATATGCTTGGAGAAGCAGTACAGGCAGCGCATGCATTTGCGGACTTCGTCTGTCCTTCCGGTCTGCAGCTTAATGGGAAGATCCGGGTCGCACATCAGGCCCCTGGCCAGCTCCACGACGTCCACCTGTCCGGAGGCAATCAGCTCTTCCAGCTGTTCCGGCTCGGACAAAGCGCCGACGGTGGCGATGGGCGTGGTCTTTACGTGTTTTTTGATCTCCGCGGCGTAATGGGCATTGCAGCCGTCCGCCAGGAACATGTTGGGATGGGTGATGGTGAATACTTCCATCTGTTCGTGGCTGCCGGTGGATACATGGATAAGATCCGCATGGCCTTCCAGCTGCAGTGCCTGGGCGATACCGCGCTCGATATGGTAGCCGCCTTCGTAAACTTCATCACCTACGATACGGATTTCCACGGGATAGCTTTCGCCGCAGTACTGGTGGATACGGTCAATGATGGCTACAGCCAGTCTGGCGCGGCCTTCGATGTCGCCGCCCCAGCGGTCTGTCCTTGTGTTTTCATTGGAAAGGAACTGGGTGATGAGCCAGCCGTGGCCGCCATGGATGGTTACCATGCCGTAGCCCATGGTCTTGCAGTACAGGGCCGCGCGGGCGTGCTGTTCGATGGCTTCCATGATTTTCTCTTCAGTCATCATGTGGATGGGCCTGCCGTCCGGGGTTACGCCGTCCACCGGGCCGTAAAGCTCGTAGCCCAGGCTTGCGGAATAGCCGGCGCAGTTGCCTGCATCCAGGATTTCCATAGAAGCGACGGCACCGTGGCGGGTGATGGAACGGGCCATGTTGACCAGACTCTGCTTGCAGTCCGTGTTCCAGATGTTTATCTGGGACGCGCGGGCCCTTCCTGCGATATTCGGGCAGGCGTCGCCTACGCAGACGGAAGCAGCGCCGCCCAAAGCCTTGCGTTCATAATAACTGGTGGAGTAGCGTTCGGGCTCTAAAGCCACGCCTGTGGGGGAATTGAAAATCCTGTTTCGGAAAACCTGATTGCCCAGAATGATCGGGCTGAAAAGATGGGGATATTTATTTTCCATATCCTGCCGGTACGGGGGCTTAACCGTACCTCCTCCTTCCTGAAATGTACTTTTCATTGGAAAAATGTTCTCTGCCATCAATTATACCGAAAATACGGCCAAAAACAATGCCGTAAATGTAGAAAATAAACAACAGAACCGACAATATCAAAATACTGAAAATGAACTGCAATATTTCTGTAAAGAGATGCTTCGGACGTATCAAAATATCATGGTTTTCAGAAGCCGAAGAATAAAAAACATAGTATCATTAAGCATAAAATTCTACTGTCACAGAAGAAGTTTTCTGTTGAAAATGAACATAATTCCTGTTATCATCTAAATGTCAGATTATCGGGGAATAGGCTCATTTTCCGGAAATCCGTACAAAACACTATATATTGGTTTTATTTACATACCTGAGGGACTCAGGAAAGAACCAGATTTGAAAGGAGATTTTTATGTACAAATTCAGAGAGATCACCCCTCGAGTAGCGGATTATCGTTACCAGATTCGTAATCGTGTGCTGACCTACGATTCCGAGCGTGGCGAAATCATCACCGAAGCCTATAAGAGACTGGGCGCGATGATCCCGATCCTCAAGAAAGCCTATGCGCAGCATGACTGGGCAGAGAAATGCACCTGCTACATCGGCGACACCGAGCTTATCGTCGGCGGCAAGGGCAAATACATGTTCTCCAGCTCAGGCTTCCCGGAGAGCGGCGAATTTGCCGGCAGCACCAATGAGCACTGGATTATCGGCATGGTTAAGGCCGGCCTGTGGAAGATGGGCGATGACGGCTTCTATCACAGCCCCGACACCGCGCTTGCTCCCGCAAGAATTCATCCCGACACCATCAAGAAGATGGATGAGATGAAAGAGTTCTGGAAATACAAAGAGAACACCTCTGACAGAGTTACCGCATCCCTTCCGGATTTCTATGCGGAGCTTGCCGGAACCGCTTCCACCTCTTACCTGATGCCCGGACAGCCCGGATTCATCCCGCCCTACAGCCTGCCCTTAGGCCATCTGGTAGCCGGCTACAAGAAGATCATCAACACCGGTTACAAGGCCATCTACGATCAGGCTACCGCATGGCTGGATGCCCACTACGGCAAACTCTTCGGCGAAGACGCGAAGAAGTACAGCTTCTACAAGGCCATCCAGATTACCGCGGATGCTGCCATGATCTTCGTAAAGAGATACGGCGATGCCTGTAAGGCAAAAGCTGCCGAGTGCACCGATGAGAAACGTAAAGCCGAACTGGAAAGAATGGCTGAGGATCTGTACTGGATTGCCGAGAAACCCGCCAAGACCTTCCGTCAGGCCCTGCAGGCTTACATGAGCTACCAGGTATTCCATCTTGCCGAGACTTCCAACCCCTCCGCTGCTCTGGGTCGTTTTGACCAGAACACCTGGCCCTTCCTGAAGAAGGATCTGGAAGACGGCGTTATCACCATCGAGGAAGCACAGGAACTGGTTGACATGTTCTTCCTGAAAGCCAACTGCTTCTACGGCATCGCTCCCGAAGTTGTTGCCGATACCACCGGCGTAGGCAACACCTGGCAGCATACCACCATCGGCGGCGTTGACCCGCTGACCGGCGAAGATGCCACCAACCCCGTAACATACATGGTTCTGGAAACCGTAGCCCGTCTGGAGCTGCATGATCCCACCATTTCCCTTCGTTTCAACAAGAATACCCCGGATGAGCTGTGGTCCTGCGCAGTTGAGACCTCCAAGATGGTTGGCGGCCTGCCGCTGTATCAGAACGACGAAGTTATCATCCCCGGCCTTATCAAGGAAGTAGGCTTCTCACTGGAAGATGCCCGTGACTACGGCATCATCGGCTGTCAGGAAATCGTAGGCTGCGGCAATGACTTCCCGGCTCCCAACGGATGTCCGCCTCACGGCTCCGCTTTCTGGTCCATCATCTTCGATATGGCCATCAACAACGGCATCAACCCGCTGAACGGCTATCAGTGCAGCGTACACACCGGTTACCTGTATGAGATGGAGAACATCGAGCAGGTTCGTGACGCTGTCCGCAAGATGGGCTACCACATCCAGCAGATGTTCGCTTCCATGCACTGCTATGCGGAGGAAATCGCCCTGAAGGATAACTGCCAGCCCGCACTTTCCATGTCCGTGGAAGGCTGCATGGAGAAAGGCCTTGACGTATCATGGGGCGGCGCG
Organism: Eubacterium sp.; assembly: GCA_017433825.1. Classification (GTDB taxonomy): domain Bacteria; phylum Bacillota; class Clostridia; order Lachnospirales; family Lachnospiraceae; genus Alectryocaccobium. Next base: position 54,329 of record JAFRGL010000019.1, read on the forward strand.
AAGTACAACAGCTTCGGCTGCACCGCTACCGGTCTTTCCACCGTTGCCGATTCCTTAAATACCATTAAGTACATGTGCTTCGACAAGAAGCTGTGCACCACCAGGGAGCTGTACGATGCCGTTATGGCTAACTGGGAAGGCTATGAAGACCTCCGTGAGCAGGTTAAGGCTGTTGTTCCGCACTACGGCAACGGCGATCCGTACGCTGACGTAGAAGGCAAATGGATTAACGACCTGTACTATGAGATCTGCCAGACTGTTCACAGCACCAGATCCAAAGTTTACAAATCCGGTCTGTACGGCGCTTCCGACCACATCCGTCAGGGCCGTATCACCTGGGCTACCCCGGACGGACGTAAGCTCGGCGATCCCATTGCCGACGGTTCTTCACCGGTTCAGGGCTTCGACAAGAACGGCCCGACCGCTGTATTTACCTCCTGCGCATGCTACGATCATCACCACTACATGGACGGTATCGCGCTGAACCTGCGTCTGCATCCGTCAGTAGTATCCAATGATGAAGGTATTGCGAAGGTTGTTGCCATGACCAAGGCTTACTTCGCAAACGGCGGCATGGAGACCCAGTACAACGTAGTAGATACCGCAACCCTGCGTAAGGCTCAGGAAGATCCCAGCGCTTACAAGGATCTGGTTGTACGTATTGCCGGTTATTCCGCATACTTCGTTGACATGAGCAAAGACCTGCAGAACGACATCATTGCCAGAACCGAGAACCAGCTTGGCTGATAAACGGCTCACAAAATAATTAACTGACTGAAAACTCCCATCCGCTTCCCGGAAAGGGTAACGGATGGGAGTTGTTTACGAAAGGATTATATTATGGCAGAATTAACAGGAAGAGTCTATGACATCCAGCCCTTTTCCGTGCATGACGGCCCGGGCATCAGAACCACAGTATTTTTAAAGGGATGCCCGCTTCGCTGCCCCTGGTGCCACAGCCCGGAATCCCAGCTTTTCGAGCCCCAGCTTTCCTGGATCGCCATGCGCTGCGTCGGCACGGAGCAGTGCAAGGATAAATGCATCAAGGCCTGCCCGAAGAATGCCATTGAATACGGCGAAACCCGTAAAGACATGAATGAAGACGGTACCGTAAAAAGCATCGTCCAGCAGATTCATGTAAAGCGGGATCTCTGCGACAACTGCGGCAAATGCGCGGAGCTTTGCTATCCCAAAGCCCTGTACATCTGCGGTGAGGATTATACCGTGGACGCCCTTGTGAAAAAGGCAATGAAGGACAAAGCCTATTTCGACAGCTCGGGCGGCGGCGTTACCATCTCAGGCGGAGAGCCCTTAAGCCAGATGCCTTTTACGCTTGAAGTTTTGAAAAAGCTGAAGGAAAAAGGCGTCCATACCGCGCTGGATACGACCTTCTTTACCCCTTGGGAGAATGTGGAAGCGGTGCTTCCGTACGTGGATGTATTCCTTCTGGATTTGAAACACATGGACTATGACAAGCATCTTGGCATGGTGAAGGTGCCGAACGACGTTATTCACGAAAATGCCAGGAAAGCGGCAAAAGCCGGCGCCAGGTTCGAAATCCGTGTGCCCATCATCCCGATGTTCAACGATAATGACGAGAACATGAATGCTACGGCGAAGTTCTGCAAGGAAGAGCTGGGAGACGAAGCCGTGGAATTCGTCCAGCTCCTTCCCTACCATGCCTTAGGAGTGACCAAGCACCTGCGTATTTCCGATACCCCGGTAGCCGCGGCCGTTCCGCCCTCTGCGGAGAAAATGGAGCATATGCGGGAGATTACCGAAAGCTACGGCTTGAAGGTTGTCATTTATTAAATATCACAGATGAAACGACAGACAGCAGGATTGCTTGCAAATCCTGCTGTTTTTTTACGGATGCGGCGCGTCCATGCACGGACTTATTTATTGATTTATAACTGTTTCCGTGATAAGATTTTACTGGAGAAATATTTTCAGTATATAAAGGAGAAGAAGGATGATTAACGATTACAAATACCCGCACCTGTTCGAGCCGATTAAACTGGGAAACCAGCTGTTCCGCAACAGAATTTTCGCGTCCCCCACAGGCTACCTGAATACCAACGGAGACGGCTACTTAAATGAAGGTGCCGCGGCGTACTACGGCAGAAGGGCCAGGGGCGGAGCGGCTTCCGTAGCCACCTTCGAATGTGTTGTGGATACCGAATACGGCAGAGGCGGAGACGCCCACTTTTCCACGGGAAGACCCGGCGTGGCGGCCAACCTGGGCAGGATTGCGGCTGAAGTCAAGGGCTACGGCGCAGTGCCGACTCTGGAACTGCAGCATACCGGTATGTTTGCCAACCGTTCCTTAAGCATGTTCGGCGGCGAAGCCAAAGGCGTTGCCTACGGTCCGGTGGAAATGATGGTGGACGGAAGGCTTATCAAGCCCATGACGGAAGAATTCATTGAAAGGACCATCAACAAGTACATCGAAGCTGCAGTCGTGGGGCAGTCAGTAGGCTTCGGCATGATGCTGATCCACGCGGGACACGGCTGGATGCTGCATCAGTTCCTTTCCCCGATTACGAACACCCGTACCGACAAGTGGGGCGGCCCTGCCATTGAAAACAGGGCCCGGATGCTGATTGCCATCTGCGACGGTATCCACAGGAGACTGGGAGAAGGCTTCCCCATCGAAGTGCGTATTTCCGGAAGCGAATGCTATGACGGCGGCTTCGGCATCGAGAACGGCATTGCCATTGCCAAACAGCTGGAAGGCCACTGCCAGCTTATCCATGTATCCGCAGGCAACCATGAGGTGGATGAAGTATTCACCGTCACCCATCCTTCCATGTTCCAGAAGGACGGCTGCAACACCTATCTCGCGGAAGAGATCAAGAAACATGTATCGACCCCGGTAGCCACGGTCGGCGCGCTTTCCGATCCGGACCTTATGGAAGAGCTTATTGCCTCCGGCAAGGTGGATGTGGTGGAAATGGGCAGGGAGTTCATCTGCGAGCCCGACTTCCCGACACTTGTGCGTACCGGCAGGGAAAAAGAAGTAAAGAAATGCTTAAGATGCCTTTCCTGCTTCTCCTCAGAGCTTACCAACGGCGAGCCCTACTGTGCCATCAACCCGGAAAGCGGACGTGAAATCGAGACCAAGTACGAAGCGCCTGTGGTGAAATCCAAAAAGAAAGTCCTGGTGGCAGGCGGCGGCGTGGCCGGCATGGAGGCAGCCCTTACCCTGGCGGAGAGAGGCCATGACGTTATCATCTGCGAGAAGACCGGACGGTTCGGCGGCGTGCTGCGCTGTGAAGAGAAGGTGGATTTCAAGAAGAACCTGGATTATTACCTGAACCAGCAGGCGGAGAAGATTGAGAAGACCCCGAATATCGAAGTGCGGCTGAATACCGAAGTAACCCCGGCTCTGGCCGAGGAAATCAAACCGGACGTACTCATTGCGGCCCTTGGCGCGGTTCCGGCGGTTCCGAAGATTCCGGCGGATGCGGACGCGAAGACCATGACCGCCCAGGATGCTTACGGCAGAGTGGACGAGCTGGGCGACAAGGTGGCCATTCTCGGCGCGGGCCTTGTAGGCATCGAGCTGGGACTGCATCTGGCTTCCTTAGGCAAAAAAGTATCGGTTATCGAGATGACGGATCACATGAACGATGGCGGCAACTTCCTGCACATGTCCGGCGTACGGGTGGAAATCAAAAAGCGCGGCCTGGATATGCATTTCTCCACGCAGGCGAAACAGATTTCCGCTAAAGGCGTAACCTGTGAATGCGAAGGCAAAGAAGTGTTCATTGACGCTGACAGCGTTGTGTTTGCGGTTGGCCAGAAGCCCCTGACGGAAGAAGCCGTAGCGCTGAATTACTGCGCGCCGGAAGTTTATTTCATCGGCGACTGCGTCACCCCGAAGAACATTACAGAAGCCACCTCTACGGCCTATCTTATTTCGAAGAATATCGGCAGGTTTTAAGACAGCGGACGCAGGCGGTAGCAGAAGAGAGGTATAATTATGATGACTCTTGAAGAAAAGAAAATGAGACTGGTGGAAAAGGAGTGGGAGTGCTTCCAGCAGGTGCAGAACGAAGGCGGAAGGGCCAGCTGCCAGGACGACCGGACCACCTTCTTCATCATGCGCAAAAGCCAGTTTGTGCTCTGGCCGGAGAACCTGATTGACAGCTACACCATCGATGTGGACAATGCCGTCTTCATGGGAAGGAACCTTCTGGCGGAAAAATACGCCTGGATGATGGCGGATACCGCACCTGCAAAATTCGAGGAGCTCAAAGAGCTGCTCACCATGCCCACGGAGAAGGCGCAGGAAGCTATCGACTACATCGTGCCCGTCCAGGTGAAATGGATGGAAGAGTACGCGGCGAAGTATCCCTACATTGCCGCCGGCAACCGTGTGGTGCACACCTCCGACGAACGCTTCGGGCAGACTTCCTACGAAACCTACCTGCGGGGCGAGCTGCACACTTATTCCGAGAAAACGCTGTTGCTTCTGGCGGACCTCTGCCGCAGGCTGGATGCGGAAGGCACCAACATGATGCTGGCCATCATGACCGCCACCATGCAGGAGTACGGCTTCGCGGATCTGGATGCTGCGGAAGCTACCACGAAAAAATATGCCGTGGCGGGGAAAAATATCGGCTGATAAGCTGTAGTTTCTGAAAACGCCTGCGGCCTGGACTACCGGGAGTGCATCAATGAGGCAGAATAACCGTCCTGTCAGATACTGTATTTTCTGCGGCAAGGCAAACAATCCTTCCTGGCAGTACTGCAATTACTGCGGAAAGGAGCTTTACCCGGATGAAAACCAGCTGAAGGACTACGCAATTAAAGAAATAAAGGACCAGCTGAAGGATAAGGCTGTCGATACCGTTTTCGACAAGCTGAAGCATTTCCTTCTGGCCCATCTGTACGGCATCGTGCTGACGGCCTCGGTTGTATTTACCGGGGTGTCAGCCGTATCCGTACTGGGAACCGGGGATATCCCCAAGGAGGCCCGGCAGGTGACAAGCCCGCCAGCTGTTGATATTCTGGGAAATCTGGCGGACGGCAGTGAGAATACCAGCCCTGCAGCAGAGGAGCGGGAGACCGCAAGTGTACCGGCAGAGGAACCGTTATCAGAGACGGAAGCCGTGGATTTTCTGGACGTCTACCATGCCTACCTGCCGCTGCTTTCGGAGGCCCGGGGAGATGACCCCGGCTATTATATTTACGATATCGACAAGGACGGCATACCGGAACTGATACTGACTGTGCAGGAAACCTACGAAAGCCATTCGATTTCCCGCGGCCATGAAGTCTGGTATTATGCGGACGGAACCGCAAAAAGCGCCGGTATTGTCTGGGGGTTTGCCCATGGAAGACCGGATCTTGCTTCTTATCCGGACGGAAACGGTCTGGTATGCATCGAGACAGCCCGCATGTACGAATGTATATGGCTGGTTTCACTGGACAAAGAGCAGGGGACGCTTTCTGATGATGCAAATACAGAGGAAAGCAATGTTCTTACACGTCCGGTGGATGACGGCAATGTCCATTACTACGTAAACATATATGAGCCTCCGTATTATGTCTTTGACAACCACCCCTTCAAAGCCGTAACGGAAAATCCTTTCTTTGAAGATTCGAAGCTTCTGGGCTTCAATGACCCTGCGGACGATACCGCTTTAAAGGAGGCGCTGGGCCTATGATGAAGCATTCCGGAAAAGCAGGAAGGGGGAGGATGTCATGAAGTGTCCGAACTGTTCCGAAGAAAACCTCCTGATTGCGCAGTACTGCTGCAGCTGTGGCCGTCCGTTTACCGATAAAGAACGTAAAAAGGCTTATGACGCCACCATATTCGGCAAGGTTGACAAGGTCAGGAAGGGCGTGGAAGTCGTCACACTGAAAGTGGTGACCGACAGTATCTGGTTCAAGATTGCGACCATTGCGGTTATCGTTATACTAGGCTTCTGGCTCCGGTCAAACCATGTGAACACTTTCCGCCTGGAAAGCAGCAGCGATTACGAAATCCTCTATCTGGAGGAAACCAAAACCTATTATCTGGTTACGCAGGCGGATAGGGTGCCGGTGCGCCTTGTGGCGCCGAAAAACACGGTAACGCTTACGGTGGACGAGCTGACGGAGACCGGCGGCTTTGTTTTCCGCACCGCCTATACACCTGAAGAGGGCGTGGTATTATCTGTCAGCGGACAGAACCATTATCTGCTGACCGTCTCAGACGGCAAAAGAAATACCGGCCAGCTGGTGCTGTACGTCTACCGGGACAACTGAGCAAATACCGGTTTATATGCATACTATGATAAGGTTTATCAATAATTTACAATTTCACCATAAAATAATTTAAAAAAAAACAAGTATGCAGAACCTGCATTCTCTGTTATAATGTAAAAAAATAATCTATTCAGATTGAGAAAGGAAATTTTATGCTTACAATCAAACAGAATCTCCTTGAGACCATCAGAGGCGGACATCCGGATCGTTATGTTAAGCAGTTTGAGCCCTTCAAGATGCTTTATGCCACCCCTCTTACCGTTCAGAGCAGACAGCCTGCATACGGCGAGCATCTTGTACAGGATGCATGGGGCGTTTACAAATCCTGGCCGGAAGGCACCCCCGGTGCATTCCCGGTACACGATGCCGAGCATAAGGTAATCACTGACATCGAGGACTGGAAGAACCAGGTTAAGTTCCCGACCTTCCCGACCGATGAAGAATCCTGGGCTCCCTTCGTAAAGTTTGCTGAGGCGATTGACCGCGACGAGTACTTCGCCACACAGTTCTATGCACCCGGCCTTTGGGAGCAGTGCCATTACCTGATGGGCGTTGACGACGCCTGCATGAACCTGCTTCTGTATCCCGATGAGATGCATGAACTCATTGATTCCATTGCTGACCTGATGGTTGAGCACACAAAATGCTTCTGCAAGTATTTCAAGCCCGAAGCTTATTTCCAGCATGATGACTGGGGCAGCCAGATTTCTACCTTTATGGCTCCCGATACCTTCGAAGAGTTCTTCCTTGAGCCCTACAAGAGGGTATACGGAACGGCTAAGGAGAACGGCGTAGAACTCATCATCCATCACTCCGATTCTTATGCTGAAACTCTTGTTCCCTACATGATCGAGATGGGTATCGACATCTGGCAGGGCACCATGAGAACCAACAACATCCCGAAGATCATCGAAGAATACGGCGGAAAGCTGACCATTATGGGCGGTATCGACAGTGCTACCGTAGACTTCCCGCAGACCACCGATGAGATTATCGCTGAGAAGGTTGAAGAATCCTGCCGTGCTTACGGCACCAAGTTCTACATCCCCTGCGGTTCCCAGGGTCTGGCCATGTCCACCTTCCCGGGTGTATATGACAAGATTTCCGAGAATATCGACAGAATGAGCAAGGAGTTCTTCGGCGATCCCGAATAACTCACAATTAATCAGGTGTTCTGAGGTTTTCCTCTGAAACATAAAATTTCCTGCTATGTACAAAGAAGGGGGCCGCGGCGAAAGCCAAGGCCTTCCTTCGATCTATGGGGAAAAACAATTTAGCGCTTGACACCGCTAAATTAAAGGAGTATACTCCCACCAATGAATCACATTTACGCTTTATGGCGTAAAGACAGGATATGACGATGAAAGATACGAACCGCACCGCATTTTATTACTATTACTTTTACTTTACCGTACGGAAAGGGTAAGGTTAATTTGCGATGCGCTTCATTCATGAAAGGATTCATGCATAAAAGGCGGCACAGATTAACCTCTGGGCCGCCTTCTTTTTATAAGTTTTATTTATCTGTAAGGAGAGCAGTATCATGATCATTGTATTGAAACCGAATACAAAAGAGGAAAGAAGAAAACAGCTGATTGACTGGCTGAAAGGAATGAACCTGGGCGTTCATATTTCCGACGGGCAGTTCCAGACCGTGCTGGGCCTAATCGGCGACACCAGCAAGGTGGACATGGATTTGCTGGCCAGCCTGGATATTGTGGATACGGTAAAAAGGGTGAGCGAGACCTTTAAGTGCGTAAACCGCAAGTTCCATCCCGACGACACGGTGATAGACGTGAACGGCGTGAAAATCGGCGGCGGCAATTTTGCCCTGATTGCTGGACCCTGTTCGGTGGAGTCAGAAGATCAGATTGTTACGGTGGCTAAAGCCGTAAAGGAAGCCGGCGCGAACCTGTTCCGGGGCGGCGCTTTCAAGCCGAGGACCTCTCCTTACGATTTCCAGGGCCTGGGGGCGGAAGGCATCAGGCTTTTGAAAATTGCCCGGGAAGAAACCGGCCTGCCCATCGTGACGGAAATCATGAACATCGCGGACCTTCCGCTGTTCGAGGACGTGGACGTGCTGCAGGTAGGCGCCAGAAATACCCAGAACTATGATCTGCTGAAGGAACTGGGAAACCTGAATAAGCCCATCCTGTTAAAAAGAGGCCTGGCGGGAACCTTAAAGGAGCTTCTGATGAGCGCCGAATACATCATGTCCAACGGCAATGAGCAGGTTATCTTATGCGAACGCGGCATCCGCACCTACAGTGATTATATGAGAAATACCCTGGATCTTTCCGCAGTGCCCATGCTGCAGGAGCTTTCCCACCTGCCGGTCATCGTAGACCCCTCCCATGCCACGGGCATTGCAAGGATGGTGCCGCCCATGGCCATGGCAGCTGCCGCGTCCGGTGCCGACGGCATTATGATCGAGGTGCACAACGACCCGATTCACGCACTGTGCGACGGCGCGCAGTCCCTGACGCCGGATGAATACGCGAAGCTGACGAAGAAAATCAAGGCAATCAGGGAGGCAATCGCATGATTACGGGAATAGTCGGACTGGGTTTAATCGGCGGATCTTTTGCTAAGGCCTATCAGGAAGACGGGCATACGGTTCTGGCCTGCGATACGGACCGTTCCACACTGGACTTTGCCCTCCTTTCCGGCGCAGTGGACGCGGAACTGACGGATGAGCGTTTAAAAGACTGCGACCTGATCCTGATTTGCGCCTATCCGAAGGGCACGGCGGACTTCCTGACGGAGAAAGGGCCTTTTTTCGGCAGCAAGCCGGTGGTAATGGACTGCTGCGGTACGAAACGGGTTATCACGGAAGTCGGACAAAAAGCCGCAGAAAAATACGGTTTCCTGTATGTCGGCGGCCATCCGATGGCGGGCACGCAGTTTTCCGGCTTCAAATATTCAAAAGGGGATATGTACAAAGGGCAGCCCATGGTCATCATACCGCCGAAATATGACGATATCGAGCTGCTGGACAGAATCAAAACCCTGCTGAAGCCGGCGGGCTTCGGGAAAATCACCGTAACCACGGCGGAAAACCACGACAGGATGATAGCCTTTACTTCCCAGCTGGCGCACGTGGTCTCCAATGCTTACATTAAAAGCCCCACCGCAAGGGAGCATTTCGGCTTTTCCGCCGGAAGCTACAAGGACATGACCCGGGTGGCCTGGCTGAATCCGAAGATGTGGACCGAGCTTTTCCTGGAAAACCGGGACAACCTGGCAAAGGAAATAGAAATCCTCATTTCCGCGCTTACGGAGTACAAGGAAGCGATTGAAACAGAAGACGCGGTGCGGCTGGAACAGCTGCTGGCGGAAGGAAAACGCTTAAAGGAAGAGGTGGACGGCTGATGCGCGCCATTAAAGTTACGGCATCCGGCAGCTATGACGTGCTCATCGGGAGCGGCATTCTCGATGACGCCGGGAGGCTTATTGCGGATGTTAAAAAATCGAAAACCGCCGTTGTGGTGTCGGATGATAATGTATTCCCGCTGTACGGAAAACGGCTGGAAAAGTCCCTCAAGGAAAACGGCTTTGAAGTCTTAAGCTTTGTCTTTGCTGCCGGGGAACAGCAGAAAAATTTAGACACCTACGGTGATTTGCTGGAAACCATGTGCGAGGCGCATGTGACCCGGAAAGACCTGGTGGTGGCTTTAGGCGGCGGCGTCGTGGGCGATCTGGCGGGCTTTGCGGCAGCGACTTACCAGAGGGGTATCGCGTACGTGCAGATTCCCACCACGCTTCTTGCAGCCGTGGATTCTTCCGTGGGCGGCAAGACCGCCGTGGATTTGAAGGCAGGCAAGAACCAGGCCGGGGCATTTCACCAGCCCTCCCTGGTAATCTGCGATATTGACCTTCTTGACACACTGCCGGAGGAACAGTATCTGTGCGGCTGCGCGGAGGTCATTAAATACGGAATGATAGAAGACGCAGCCTTCTTCGAAAGTCTGGAAGCGGTTCCGGTGAAGGAACAGTATGAGAAAGTGATTGAAGCCTGCGTAAACATGAAGGCCGATTATGTGGCGCAGGATGAATTTGATACCGGCGTCCGGATGCTCTTAAACTTCGGACATACCTTCGGACATGCGGCGGAAGCCTTAAGCGGCTATGAAATCCTGCACGGGCAGGGCGTGGCCGCCGGCATGGCGGTTATCACCAAAGCCGCAGAAGCCTTACGATTCTGCTCAGCAGGAACTTACGACAGGCTTGTCTGCCTTCTTCGTAAATACGGCCTTCCGGAGAAAATCGAATTTCCGGCGGAAGACGTGCTGAAGGTGGTTTTATCCGATAAAAAAGCCACGGGAAATACCATCCGGCTGATAGTGCCGGAAGATGTGGGCCGGTGCGTGGTAAAAGAAATACCGGTCAGTGAACTGGCGAACTGGGCAAAGGCGGGAGGCATTTCGTGAACATTACGGTAAAAAAAGGACCCAGAAGCGGAATCGTTTCCGTACCGTCTTCCAAATCAGCGGCGCACCGGCTTTTGATCTGCGCGGCGCTGTCAAACGAAGAGTGCGGCATTAAGCTTACGGGCTTATCCAAAGATATCACGGCCACCATGGACTGCCTGAAGAACATGGGTGCCGGGATAAGTGCGGAAGGCAGTACTTTCCTGGTACGTCCGGTGAACAAAGAAAAGGCGTCTGCGGATACCAAAGAACGCCGGCTTTACTGCGGGGAAAGCGGCTCCACCTTAAGATTCCTGCTTCCCGTATGCGGCGCGCTCGGCATTTCCGCCGTCTTTCATATGGAAGGAAGGCTCCCGGAAAGGCCGATGACAGAGCTTACGGACGAACTGGTACGGCACGGTATGAGGATTGAAAAAAACGGCAGCCTCTTAAGCTGCAGCGGCCGGCTTTCCGGCGGGCAGTATGCCATGCCCGGCAATATTTCCTCCCAGTATATTTCAGGCCTTCTGTTTGCCCTGCCGCTTCTTGACGGAGACAGCGTCCTTACAGTTACAGGGACCGTGGAATCCAAAGGATACATTGATATGACGGAAGATGCGCTTGCTTTAAGCGGCATCCGTTTTGCGAAAGAGGGACAGACATATTATATACCCGGGCAGCAGTCCTGCCGCCTGAAAGGAATCCTCACCGCGGAAGCCGACTGGTCCTCCGCCGCGTTTTTCCTGGTGATGGGCGCCTTTTCGAAATCCGGCATCACCGTATCCGGCCTGAATGAGGCCTCCTCCCAGGGGGATAAGGCTGTGCTGGACATCCTGGCACGAATGGGTGCGGAGGTCACCCGGACGGAAGAGGGGATTACGGTCCGCAAGGGAAAGCCTGCAGGCACCGTTATCAACGCGGAAAACATCCCGGACCTGGTGCCGGTACTGGCCGCGGCCGCAGCCGGCGCACAAGGGGAGACGGTCATTGCCAACGCAAAGCGTCTGCGGATGAAGGAAAGCGACCGGCTTGCCGCCACCTTCAGGATGCTGAGCGCTTTAGGCGCGGATATCAAAGAGACGGAAGACGGGCTTGTCATACACGGTAAAGAAAGGCTGAAAGGCGGCAGTACCTTTTCCTTCGGTGATCACCGTATCGCCATGTCGGCAGCGGCGGCCGCGTCCATCTGCGAAAACGACGTTCTGATTAACGAGGCGCAGTGTACGGAGAAATCCTATCCGGGATTTTTTGAGGACCTGGAAAAGCTGTCAACAGAGCAGTATTAACAGACAGGCAGCAAACATCAGCAAAGGAAGTAATCAGATTTATGGGCTATGAAGAGCTGAAAAACCGCCTGGCGGAAACAGACCGGGAAATGCTGAAGCTTTTCCGGGAGAGAATGCAGCTTTCCGCAGGACTTGAAAAAGCAAGAAAAGAAGAGAATATACCGGAAACCCGGGCGATGGCAAACCGGCAGATTATGAGCATGGCACTTGAGGAAGCGCCGGAAGAGATGCGGGATTATCTGCCGCTTATCTATTCACAGATTCTGGAGCTTTCCAAAAGCTACCGGCACGAAACCACCGGGGGCAGGCAGAAGCTGACGGAGGAGCTCCGGCAGGCGATACAGAATACATCGCTTGCCTTTCCGGAAACCGCCTCCGTTGCCTGCCAGGGCGTGGAAGGCGCCAACTCGCAGCTGGCCTGCGAACGGCTTTTCCCGAACGCGAACATCCTGTTTTTCAACAGCTTTGACGCGGTATTTACCGCCATTGAAAAAGGCCTGTGCCGGTACGGCATCATTCCGATTGAGAACAGTACGGCAGGTTCGGTCAATGCGGTTTACGACCTGATGGCGCACCATAGTTTCAGTATTGTCCGCAGCATCCGCCTTAAGGTGGAGCACAACCTTCTGGCAAATGAAGGCGTGGATTTGTCTGAAATCCGTGAGATTTATTCCCACGAGCAGGCCATCGCCCAGTGTTCGGAATTCTTAAAAACGCTGAAAGGCGTCCGGGTGATTCCCTGTGAAAATACCGCCCTGGCGGCGAAGATGGTTTCTCAGTCCGGCAGAAGGGATATGGCGGCATTGTCCTCCAGACTGTGCGCGGAGTATTATGACTTAAATGTCCTGAAGGTTTCCGTGCAGAATACGGACAACAATTACACCCGGTTCATCTGCATTTCCAGGGAAATGGAAATCTATCCCGGCGCGGACCGGACCAGCCTGATGCTGACGCTTCCGCACAGGCCCGGTTCCCTTTACAAGGTGCTGGCCAGAATTTATGCCTGCGGTGTAAATTTAAACAAGCTGGAAAGCCGGCCGCAGCCGTCCCGGGAATTCGAATTTACGTTTTATTTTGACCTGGACGTACCGGTCAGTTCGCCCAGGTTCTTAAGGGTCATGGAAGAACTGCCGCATGTATGCGAAACCTTCCGGTATTTCGGAAGCTATGCCGAGGTGATGTGATGATAAAATGCGGGCTTTTGGGCAAGGTGCTGGGACATTCCTATTCACCTTTTATCCACCGCCAGTACGGTGACTATGCCTACGATTTATATGAGAAAAACGAAGAAGAGCTGGAAGATTTCCTGAAAAACGGGGACTGGGACGGCCTGAACGTCACGATTCCCTATAAGAAGGCGGTGCTTCCGTTCCTGGACGAACTGTCTGAAGCCGCGAAGGAAATCGGCAGCGTCAATACCCTGGTAAAGCGGGAAGACGGCACGATATTCGGGGACAATACGGACGCATACGGCTTCGCGGAAACCCTGAGGAGGTCAGGAATTGCCCTTTCCGGGAAAAAGGCCCTGGTTCTGGGCAACGGCGGCGCCTGCCCGGCGGTGTGCCATGCTTTAAAACAGTACGGCGCGGTGCCGGTGATTATCAGCCGCAGGGGAGAGGACAATTACACCAACCTGGACAGACATGCGGACGCGGAGGTTATCGTCAATACCACGCCGCTTGGCATGTATCCGAATAACGGTGAACAGGCACTGGATCTGGCTTGTTTTAAGATGCTTTCAGCGGTGTATGACCTGATTTACAATCCCGCGCGGACAGCTTTGCTTCTGCAGGCGGAGGAACTGGGGATTCCGGCGTTTAACGGCCTTTTCATGCTGGCAGCCCAGGCGGCGAAAAGCAGCGAACTGTTTACCGGCAAAACGGTGGCAGAAGACAGAATTCTGGAGGTTGCAAAGCTTCTTACGGCATCCAATGTCAATGTGGTGCTCATCGGCATGCCGGGCTGCGGCAAGACCACCATTGCGGAAAAACTGTCGGAGAAAATGCACCGGGAGGTGCTGGACATCGATATCCTGATCGCGGAGCAGACCGGGATGACGCCGGCTTCGTGGATAACGGAAAAGGGAGAAGCCACATTCCGGGATATCGAATCAGAGGCCGTTTCAGAAGCCGGAAAGCTTTCCGGGAAGATTATCGCCACAGGGGGCGGCGCGGTGCTGCGTCCGGCCAATTATCCGGCTCTGCACCAGAACGGCATCATTATCTGGCTTCAGCGGGATACTTCCGCATTGCCGGTGGAGGACAGGCCTTTGTCCCAGGGCAGGAATTTAAAGGAACTGCTGGCGGAACGGACGCCGTATTATGAAAAATACGCGGATTTTACCGTGGACAATGACGGAACGGTGGATCAGACCGTGCAGGAAGTGCTGACCGGCCTGAAAAAGATGATAGAAGAGGAGTACAAGGCATGAAAATACTGGTGATTAACGGCCCGAACATCAATATGGTGGGCATCCGGGAACCGGACATTTACGGCCGGCAGGATTTTAAGGCTTTGCTTGCGCTGATTGCGGAAACGGCGGAAGAAGAGGGGCTTGACGTGGAGTGTTACCAGTCCAACCATGAAGGCGACCTGGTGGATAAAATCCAGGAAGCCTATGGCGTATTTGACGGCATTGTCATCAATCCCGGCGCCTACACCCACACCAGCATTGCCATCCTGGACGCCTTAAAGGCAGTATCCATCCCGGCGGTGGAAGTCCATCTTTCGGATATCTCCGAACGGGAGGAATTCCGGCATATCAGCTACGCCGGCATGGCCTGCGTCAAAACCTTCAAAGGCCTGGGCTTTGACGGCTATGTGCAGGCGCTGAAATTTCTGAAGAACCGATAGAATGTCAAACCCCGGCGGGCATAAGCACCGCCGGGGTTTTGTTAATCCTGCAGAATCATATCCGATGTCTGCAGTTTTTTATGTTACGGAATCAGTCCGCTCTCTTGTCCAGCTCTTCGATGATGGCCGGGATTACCTTGAAGAGGTCGCCTACGATGCCGTAGTCGGCAACTTCGAAGATGGGAGCGGTCTCGTTCTTGTTGATGGCCACGATCTGGCCGGATTCCTGCATGCCTGCCAGGTGCTGGATAGCACCGGAGATACCGCAGGCGATGTAGAGGGCCGGTTTAACGGTGGTACCGGTCTGGCCTACCTGGTAGCTGTGGTCAATCCAGCCATTGTCTACACAGGCACGGGAAGCAGCGATGGTGCCGCCCAGCTTGTCAGCCAGCTGCTTTAAGAGCTCGAAGCCTTCCGGACCGCCTACACCGTTGCCGCCGGCTACGATAACCTTGGCATCGGTCAGGGATACGGTTTCACCAACAGCCTTGACAACTTCCAGAACCTTGGTACGGATGTCGCCTTCCGCGAAGGAAACAGGCAGCTCGATCTTCTCGGCTTTGCCGTCTGCCTTGTATTCCGCCTTGGCCATAACGCCGGGACGTACGGTGGACATCTGCGGTCTGTCCTTCGGGCAGAGGATGGTAGCCATCAGGTTGCCGCCGAAGGTGGGACGGGTCTGCATCAGCTGCATATGCTCTTTGTCGATTTCCAGCTTCGTGCAGTCAGCGGTAAGACCGGTGTTCAGACGTACCGCAAGGGCGGGAGCCAGGTCACGGCCCAAATAGGTGGCGCCGATCAGGAGCACTTCGGGTTTGTATTTCTCAACTGCTTCGTAAATAACCTTGCTGTAGGCGTCGGTGGTGTAGATTTCCAGTTCATCCGCATCCGCGAAATAAACCTTATCGGCACCGTAGTGGCCAAGTTCGTCTGCGATGGCACCGATGTTCTTGCCAAGGACAACGGCGGCAAGTTCGCAGCCCAGGTCGTCGGCCAGCTTGCGGCCTTCGCCCAGGAGCTCGATGGCTACGTTCTGCAGCTTGCCTTCACGCTGCTCGGCAACAACCCATACGCCGTGATACTGGGTGATATCCACAGCATCCTTCTTCTCAGCTTCTTCTTTGGTAATGGCCTGAACCGGGCAAACCTCGATACATTTGCCGCAGGCGGTACAGGCTTCTCCGATAACGGCTTTGCCGTTTTCCATGGTAATGGCATTGAACGGACAGTTCTGCAGGCAGAGGGTGCAGCCTACACATTTTTCAGTATTAACAATAATAGCCATTTATCGAATCCTCCTTAAATTACGTGCTTCTCGGTGAGAGATTTCACCACGGTGGCAGCCATTTCATTGATGGTTCCGGAAAGCATCTGGCCCTTGCCCTTGGGCGGGGGTGTGAAGGATGTAAGAACCTGGGTGGCGGAAGCCGCAAGGCCGCAGTCTTCGGGAGCCATGCCTACGTCATTGTGATCCAGGATGGTCAGAGGCTTGTCATAGGCTTCCAGGATGCCCTTGATGGTCATGTAACGGGGCTCGTTGAGTTCCTTAACGGCGGTCAGCAGGCAGGGAAGCTTTACTTCTACAACCTGATAGCCGTCTTCCAGCTGACGCTGTACGATGAGGGTCTTCTCATCCTTGAATTCAATCTTCTGAACGTAGGTAACGCAGGGAATGCCAAGTCTGGCAGCCAGCTGCGGGCCAACCTGGGCGGTATCACCGTCAATGGCCTGACGTCCGCAGAAGATAAGGTCGGCGCCGCCGATGTGGTTGATGCCTACCGCCAGGGTCTTGGAGGTGGCACGGGTGTCAGCGCCTGCAAAGGCACGGCTGGAAAGGATGATGCCGTCATCGGCACCCATAGCCATGCATTCGCGGATCATTACGCCTGCCTGGGCGGGGCCCATGGTCAGGATGGTAACCTTTGTATCGGGATTCTTGTCCTTGATCTGCAGGGCAGCCTCAAGGCCGTTGGCATCGTCGGGATTTAAAATAGAAGGAACACCGTCACGGATCAGGGTGCCGTGCTTGTGGTCGATCTTAACGTCATTGGTATCCGGTACCTGTTTTGCACATACAATTATTCTCATAAACACGCCTCCTGATTATTTGAGTAAGTTGCCGCTGATAACCATCTGCTGTACCTGTGAGGTACCTTCGTAAATGGTGAATGTACGGCAGTCACGATAGAATCTTTCAACCTTGTAATCCTTGGTATAGCCGTAGCCGCCGTGGATCTGGACAGCCTTGCCGGCAATTTCATTACAGGATTCGGAAGCGAAATATTTGGCCATGGAGCAGTATACGCCGGCATCCTTGGTTTCCTGGTCCTTCTTCTGGGCGGCAGCGTAGGTCAGCTCCTTGGCTGCGGAAAGCTTGGTCTGCATATCAGCCAGCATGAAGGCGATGGCCTGGAATTTGGCGATGGGACGTCCGAACTGCTTACGCTCTTTGGCGTATTTCACAGCTTCGTCCACGCAGCCCTGGGCTACGCCGATGGACTGAGCGGCAACGCCGAGACGGCCGCCGTCCAGTGTCTTCATGGCATTGATAAAGCCCTTGTTCCTTTCGCCGAGCAGGCAGTCCTTCGGAACGCGTACGTCCTCGAGGATAACGTCTGTGGTGGCGCAGCCGATAAGGCCCATCTTCTTTTCCGCTTTACCGAAGGATACGCCGGGCAGCTTCAGGTCTACGATAAAGGCGCTGATGCCCTTGTTGCCCTTGGTGATATCGGTTTTGGCGAAAACGATACAGTAGTCGGAGAGGGGAGCCATGGTGATGAAGGATTTACGGCCGTTCAGTACAAAACAGTCTTCCTCTTCCACAGCGATGGTGGTGGAACCGGCAGCATCGGAACCTGCGCCGGGCTCGGTCAGACCGAAGGCCATGCGCTTCTTGCCGGATGCGATGTCCGGAATGTATTTCATTTTCTGTTCTTCCGTACCGGAGAGCAGTAAGGGACCGCTTCCCAGGGAGTTATGCGCATTGGCATAAACGCTGGCGATGGGGCTGACGCGGCAGAACTCTTCCAGCATGATGACATATGCCAGATTGTCACCGCCCTGACCGCCGTATTCTACAGGAATCTTGGTGCCGAAGAAGCCGCATTCGGCCATCTTGTCAAGAATGTCCTGGGGAAAAACACCGGTCTCTTCAACTTCATCAAGGATTTCTTTGGTAAATTCTTTCTCAGCGAAATCACGACAAAGTTTTCTGATTAATTCATGTTTTTCGTCAAAAATCATTCCTCATACCTCCATAGGGCATTTTTATATGCAGTGTTATTGTGCACTCAATAAAATATATCATATCGGACCGCTTCAATCAAGTAAATAAGCGGAATCGGGACAAAAAAAGAACAGTTGTTTTCGTAAGAAAAACAACTGTTCTTTGCACATTTTAACGGAAATCAGATGAATTCGTCGCCCTCATCGTAGTTGAGGTGCTTTTCGGTGCCGTTCTCCAGATTAGGATTCTTTTGAATCAGTTCCATAATCTTTTCGGCAATGATGAAGTCGAACATGCAGTCATAATTGTCGAAGTCGATATCCACCTGCTCGGTAATCCGGTTGATACGGTATTTTAAGGTGTTGTAATGCAGGTGCAGGTCATTTGCCGCGCTGGTGATGTCCTGGCGGTGATGGATGAAGGTGAAGAGGGTTTCCACCAGGTTGCTGCCTTTCTTGCGGTCGATGTCCATCAGTGTGAGCAGGGCCTTGGGGAACAGTTCCTCCAGATAACAGTAATCCTGGAAATGAAGGAACAGATGCTCCATTTTCAGCTGGTCGTAATCCACAAAGGGCGTCTTCATGTTGAAAATCTTGTGCATGTCCAGACTGGCCATGGCCTGACGGCAGTAGCGCTTGAAGTAGACGTAGGATTCAAAAGGCAGGGACACGCCCGCCACCAGCTGGTTGGATTCCAGGAAGGACATGAAGGTGTCCAGCTGGGCATTCAGGACTTCGATATTGATGACGCAGACCACCAGGTTGTTGTAGAAGGTGATGACCGGCGTATTGAAAATCTGCTTCAGCTGCCGTTTCAAAAAATGCAGCTTGTCGATGGTGGTAAGGTAAGTATCGTATTTGATGGCGATGGCCTTCATGGGCGTGTCGCTTTCCATGTGGTAAAGGGACACACGCTGCTGGATGGCGTCGGGAGCAACAATCCTGTCTTCCAGCATATCTGTCAGGAAGTCCTCGATCTGAATCCTGGACAGCGGAAGCCGGGGCAGGGAATCGCCTAAGGCTATAGCCAGGAAGCCCGCCAGAATCAGGAGGTAATTCTTCTCAATAAAGGTGATCGGGTGGTTGTATTCGAAAAGCTTGAGATACCCTAAAAGCTGGCCGCCCCTGGCAACCCGGGCGGAGACGATGGAGGAATCCACGAAATTCTTCTCCTCGTGGTCCAGACGCACCAGGCCCGGAAAATCCTCGTCCGCGTACTGGTAGGTTTCCGTGATCAGTTCATTTAAGAATTCGTTCGGCAGGTGTTTGTTCTTCAGGCAGAAGCTTAAGACGGAATCGTCGATATCTTCATAGGCACCGGCATAATACTGCAGGGAAAAGGCGGTATCCACGAAGACAATGGGGTTGTTTAAGGAACTGTAGCCGGCATCCAGAATCTTCTGCGGACCTGCCTCCTGATAGCACAGCTGCATCAGCTGGTAGGCGTAGTTGCTGATCTTCGCCTGCTCGTCAAACAGATGCTGGATGTCAATCTTCAGCTGCTGGAAAAGATCCGGGTCCTTGGTAAGGATCATGTTCAGGTTGATGGCCTTCTGGCATTCTTCGGGAAGCGCGGTGTCCTCCAGCACCAGAAGCGTCTTGTCATCCAGGTTTTTGAACTGTTTCAGTTTGGAGGACTTCAAAGCGTAGATATATTCGGAAGACAGCTGTTTGGGAATATAATCCCAGAAGTTTATCAGCACTCTTTCAGAATTCGGCGTAATGATTTTTGCCCGGCCTGCAACTACTTTACAAACGCTTGAAAAATATATACTCATCTTTAGGAACCTCCTTTGGCAGTATTATATAAAATAAGAAAGGCAAAAGCAAATGGATTTTATAAAAAAATGCAAAAGGAAGGTAAAATAACGATAATAATACTCATTTCCATTGCTCTGGACAGGGAAACGAACTATTGGATTTTCCGAAAACACGCACACACAAAAAGAGAATTTAATGGTAAAATATAATAGAATTATTATAAGTGCACAAAGAACTGTTTGGGAGGAGAAGAAAATGTATCAGAAAGCACCGATGACCGACAGGGTAAAACGTATCCGCGAAAGATACCGCAATACGATACCCAACATCGACATCAACCGCTACAGGCTGGTGACAGAGTTTTACATGGAAAATCCCCAGCTGACCGGCATCCTGAAAAGGGCCAAAAACTTAAGAAACCTGTTTGAAAACATGCCCACCCCGGTATTCGAGGACGACCTCATCGTCGGCTTCCCCGGCACCACCTACCGCTGCTGTGCGCTGTATCCGGAATTCAGCTTTAATTTCCTGATGAAGGATATCTTAAACGGCACGGTTATGAACCGGGACGTGGACCCCTACACCATTCGTGACGAGGATCTGGAATATATTGCCAAAACCGGCGATTTCTGGCAGAAAAACTGCCACTCCGCCATCGTTACGGCATACCGTCCGGAAATCGTGGAGACCCTGGCCAACAACGGCGTCATTTCCTTCGGCGCGCGTCCTTCCAGCGGCGGCCCGGTAGGCCATTTCTGCGGTAACCATTACAAGGCCGTTGACGTGGGCTTTGCGGCTGTGGCAGCGGAAGCAAGGGCGAAGATGGAGCAGATGGAAGAGGACGGTATCTTCGGACGGACCATTTACCAGTACAACTTCTACCGCGCGGTGGATATCGTCTGCACCGGTATCATTCATTATACCGAAAGATACGCGAAGGAATGCGAACGTCAGGCGGCGGAGTGCAAGGATGAAGCCAGGAAGGCGGAGCTTTACGAGATGGCGGACTGTCTGAACTGGATTATGAAGAATCCAGCCAGAAATTTCCATGACGCGGTGCAGATCGTCTACATGTACCAGCTGGGTTTCATCCTGGATGCGCAGCTGCACGGCACCTCGCTGGGCCGTATCGACCAGTACACCGGCAAATACTATGAAAAGGATCTGGCGGAAGGAAAGATTACACCGGAAAGAGGCCAGGAGCTTATCGACTGCTTTGCCCTGAAGCTTGCCGAGAACAACAAGGTTATGTTCGGCACCTCCAGTTCGGCACCCGGCTATACATCCGGCCAGCTGATTACCATCGGCGGCGTGGACAAGGACGGCAACGATGCATCCAACCCGGTCACCTACTTTATGCTGCAGGCCAACAGCCGTATGTTCCTGCACGATCCGCCCATTGCCCTTCGTATTCATGACGGCACCCCGGATGATCTGTGGGAGGCTGCCATTGAGGCATCGAAGATGGCCGGCGGCGTGCCTTCCTACGAATATGACGGTGTGATTGTTCCCGCACTGATGGAAAGAGGGCTGTCCCTGGAGGATGCCAGGAACTATGCCCTGATGGGATGCGTGGAGCCCTGCGGCTGTGGTACGGAGTGGGCGGAACCCGGCGGAAGCGGCGGCGAGTCCTACATCAACATTGCCGTACTGCTCCTGATTGCCATCAACAACGGCGTGAATCCCCAGAAGCTGCCCGGCGGCGCGGAGCCGAAACGCACAGGCCTTCCCACCGGCTACCTGTACGAGATGAACAGCATCGAAGAGGTTATGGACGCGGTGGACAAGCAGATGAACTTCTTCTGCAAATGGCAGGCCAGCAATGTCAATTCCTGGGAATACTGCGCGGCATGGCATTATCCGCTGCCGCTGATGAGCGCGATGCAGGAAGGCTGTATGGAAAGCGGCAAGGACGTTATGTGGGGCGGTTCCAAATACAACTCCACCGGCAACTCCTGCGTAGGCGTGGGCAACCTCGGCGATTCCTTAAATATTATCAACCACATCTGCTTCGAGACGAAGAAAGCCACCACCAGGGAGCTTTACGATGCCCTGATGAACAACTGGGAAGGCTACGAAGAGCTCAGGCAGTATATTGTGGGCAAGGCACCGCATTACGGCAATGCCGATCCGGAAGTGGACAAGTTCATGAAATTTGCGGCTGACTGCTATGCGGACAATATCAACCGCTGTTCCGGCCCCAGAGGAAATCATTTCCACGCAGGCTGCTATCCGGTAACCTTAAACGTATTGTACGGATATATGACCCCGGCAACGCCCGACGGCCGGAAAGCCGGAGAGCCCTTGACCGACGGTATTTCCCCGCTGCAGGGCCAGGATAAGGGAGGCCCCCTTACCACCATCAACTCCCTGCTGTGCTTCGACCAGCTGAAATACTCCAACGGCACGCTGTGCAACATGAAATTCCACCCGACGGCCCTGAACCGTGAAGACGGCTGGAAGAAGCTGCGCGACGTCATGGCGACTTATTTTTCGGGCGGCGGCATGGAGCTGCAGCTGAACATCGTTTCCGCGGACACCCTGCGTGATGCCCAGGACCATCCGGAAAACTACAAGGATCTGGTTGTCCGTGTGGCAGGCTTTTCCGCCTACTTCGTGGAAGTGTTCAAGGATTCCCAGGACGACCTTATCCGCAGGACGGAGATGAACGTATAAACATACATAGCAGTACATTTTATATATTCAGGAGGAGACATTATGTATCAGAAAGCACCGATTTCCGATCGGGTGGCCAGAATCCGGGAGAGATACCGCAATACCAGGCCGAAGATCGACATCCACCGTTACAGACTGGTGACGGAGTTCTACATGGAGAATCCCCAGCTGACCGGCATCTTAAAGAGAGCCAAGAACCTGAGGAACATCTTTGAGAACATGCCTACCCCGGTTTTTGAAGACGACCTGATCGTCGGCTTCCCCGGCACTACCTACCGCTGCTGCGCGCTGTATCCGGAGTTTTCCTTCCGGATGCTGTTAAGCAACTTAAGGGACGGCACCATCATGAACCGGGACGTGGACCCCTATGACATTGACCCGGAAGATCTGCAGTACGTACTTGACACCGGCGATTTCTGGGTAAAGAACTGCCATTCCGCCGTCGCATCCGAGTACCTTCCCAGGGAAAATGCGAAATTTGACGGCAACGGCGTTATTTCCTTCGGTATCCGCGGCAACTGCTCCGCGCCGGTGGGCCATTTCTGCGGCAACCACTACAAGGCTGTTGACGTGGGTTTTGCAGCCGTAGCGGCGGAAGCAAGGGCAAAAATGGAGCAGATGGAAGAGGACGGTATCTTCGGACGGACCATTTACCAGTACAACTTCTACCGTGCCGTTGACATCGTCTGCACCGGTATTATCCACTATACCGAGCGTTATGCCAAAGAGTGTGAGCGCCAGGCGGCGGAGTGCAAGGATGAAGCCAGGAAAGCAGAGCTTTTAGAGATGGCGGACTGCCTGAACTGGATTATGAAGAACCCGGCCCGTAACTTCCATGACGCGGTACAGATAGTGTACATGTACCAGCTGGGCTTCATGCTGGATGCGCAGCTGCACGGCACATCCCTTGGCCGTGTGGACCAGTACGTAGGCAAATATTATGAAAAGGATCTGGCGGAAGGAAAGATTACACCCGAACGCGGCCAGGAAATCATCGACTGCTTTGCCTTAAAGCTTGCCGAGAACAATAAGGTTGTGGCGGGCACCACCTCCGCAAACCCGGGCTATACTTCCGGACAGCTGCAGACCATCGGCGGTGTGGACGCGGACGGCAATGATGCCTCCAATCCGGTTACCTACATGGTACTGCAGGCCAACAGCCGTCTGTTCCTGCACGATCCGCCCATTGCCCTGCGTATTCATGACGGTACGCCGGATGATCTGTGGGAGGCTGCCATCGAGGCTTCGAAGATGGCCGGCGGCGTGCCTTCCTACGAGTATGACGGTGTCATTATCCCTGCACTGATGGAAAGGGGCCTGACCCTGGAGGATGCCAGGAACTATGCCCTGATGGGCTGCGTGGAGCCCTGCGGCTGCGGCACAGAGTGGGCGGAGCCCGGCGGCACCGGCGGTGAATCCTACATCAACATTGCGGTACTTCTGTTAATTGCCATCAACAACGGCGTCAATCCCTTCAGAAGGCCCGGCGCACCGGAACCCAGACGTACCGGCAAACCCACCGGCTACCTGTATGAGATGAACAGCATTGAAGAAGTCATGAACGCAGTAAATATCCAGATGGAATATTTCTGCAAATGGCAGTGCTGCAACGTCAATGCCTGGGAGTATTCCGCAGCCTGGCATTATCCGCTGCCGCTGATGAGCGCCATGCAGGTCGGCTGTATGGAAAGCGGCAAGGACGTTATGTGGGGCGGCTCCAAGTACAACTCCACCTGCAACTCCTGTGTCGGCGTGGGCAACCTTGGCGATTCCCTGCATATGATCGACTATCTCTGCTTCAAGACGAAGAAATGCACCACAAGGGAACTGTACGATGCTTTGATGAACAACTGGGAAGGCTATGAGGAACTGCACCAGTTTATCGTCGGCAGGGCGCCGCATTATGGCAATGCCGATCCGGAAGTGGACAAATACATGAAATGGGCTGCCGACTGCTACGCAGACAACATCAACCGCTGCTCCGGCCCCAGAGGAAACCATTTCCATGCGGGCTGCTACCCGGTAACCTTAAACGTGCTGTACGGCTATGCCACTCCGGCAACCCCGGACGGCCGGAAAGCGGGCGATCCGCTGGCTGACGGCATTTCCCCGCTGCAGGGCCAGGATAAGGGAGGCCCCCTTACCACCATCAACTCCCTGTTGTGCTTCGACCAGACGAAGTATTCCAACGGAACCTTATGCAACATGAAATTCCATCCCACAGCCCTGAACAGGGAGGACGGCTGGAAGAAACTCAGAGACGTTATGCAGACCTACTTCTCGGGCGGCGGCATGGAGCTGCAGCTGAACATCGTTTCCGCCGACACCCTGCGGGATGCCCAGGAGCATCCGGAAAACTACAGGGACCTTGTCGTCCGTGTGGCCGGCTTCTCCGCATACTTCGTGGAAGTGTTCAAGGATTCCCAGGATGATCTGATCAGACGTACGGAGATGAGCGTGTAAGCACACTTAAGAATTGAAAGAAACAATAAGAAATGCCCCGGCCTGTCCGGGGCGTTTCTAAATTGAAAAAGGATAATAATCAAAAATCCCCTGCACCGCATCAGAGATATTCTGTATCTGTTCGAAGGACAGATGTGAAACAGATTTGTAAAATCTGGCATTTGTATCCAGACTTCGCAGCTGTTCAAGCAGCGCGATACCGGTAAATCCGTCTGCGGTGACGGGAATGTGCAATGCGTCTTTTGATGCTTTTTTCAGGAGGGGGCAGGCGATTACCATGCCGGTCCGGTTGAAGAAGTCCTTGCTGAGCACCAGAATATCCACTGACGGGGAGGAGAGGTGAAGAATATCGCCTTGCTGTATCGTTTTCATTTACCACATTTCCTTTCCCTGGGGCTCTCCCCATTCATATTCCTCGTAAGGACCCAGCGTCCCGCCAAACTCTTTTGCACGTTCTTCCAGCGTCCGGTGTACGAAAACCTTCTCCAGAATGATCTTTCCGTTTTCCGTCGATATCTTCAGCATATCATTAACTGAAATCCCCAAAGACGCTGTCAGCTTTTTAGGCAGACGTATCCCCTGTGCGTTTCCCCATTTTACCAGTTGAATCTCCATGAAACAGCCTCCTGTATATCCATAGTATATACAGTATAACAAACGAATTATGAAAACACAATATATTATTTCAAGCTTAACACAGAATCTGCCTGCCGGTCTGTGACGGTACGGAAACATAGAAGAAATTCTCGAACATTAATCCCCTGCGACTGATACTGACATTTTGAAAGGAATGTAAGTTTACACTGTAAGCATTATTCTTTATAATTAATCCGATGGAGGATGCAGGCGATGGAAAACCCGCGTACGAAAAAAAGAAATGTAATACGAAGAGTATCGGCAGTTGTATGCATCGGCGTGCTTCTGGTTCTTTTCATTTTCAAAAACAATATCCTCCTGTCGTGGGGACTGTCCACCGGTTGGGGAATTAAAGCAATGAACCCGCTGTCTTTCCGGATTGAATATGATATAGACACATTTGGATTTGGCGGCGAAGGAGAACGGTTTACCGTACTCCATACCGGGAGAGCGGAACTTATCGGTGAAAACACGATAAAAGCAGATGCGTCATATTACGCGGCAAAAGAAATGACTGTTGAATGGGGAACGGCGGTTTCACAGAAAGAAGCAGAGGGAATCAACCGTATAATCGGAGACCTGGATCCCTGGCGGAAGTGGCTTACGGAAGGCTTCGAACCGGCCTGGGATATGGTATCTTTCGTCATTGACGATGAATATCTGCCGGATTTGCAAGACATTGACGCCTGGCTGAACATAAACGAATCCGACGGTTCCTATTTCTATATTCTGCAGGATAGGGAGGCACAGCGGCTGTACCTGCTGGAACGCATTTGGTAAGTTCAGCAAGGTAGATCCGTGCATTGACAAAAGGGCTTATAACCCCACACAGTCTTCCGGCCGGCAGTGCAGCGCATTTGCAAGACGGCGTACGGTATCGTAGGATGCCTTGCGGATGTCCTTCTGGCGCTGTTCATACTGCTGAATGGTTCTTAAAGGCACTTCGGAAGATATGGCCAGTTCTTTCTGCGTCATTTTCGCTTTTTCCCGCAGGACTTTAAGCGAAATCTGTCTGTTGTAGGCGGAAAGCCTCCGCAGACGGTCTATTTCCGCTGCGGCGTGTTCCGAATCCATCTCATGATATTTCTGATACATGGCCGCGAGCGCTGAGCAGGGAACTTCCGCAAACAGCGTCCGGAAAGAGCAGCAGGATTTCCATTGATACAAGGCAAGGGTAAAGCCCGTCCAGTACGCGTCTGAACGGTTGTAATAAACCGAGGTTTCCGTATCCGGAACATGTCCGGTCACGTTGAAGATGACTTCGCATGCCAGCTCTGGGCCGGACATGCCGGCAACAAACCTGGGATTTCCCTGTTCAAACTGTGCGGCAACGCCGGACTGCACAAACAGTCTGGCAAACGGATCATAATCCATGTCAAGGTCATATACCGCATAATGCATCATCTGCGCCAGAACATTCTGTGCATTATCAATATACAATTCGTCGTATGCGCGGGTCATTTGCTTTTATCTCCTCATCCAGAAAACGCGGCATGTACAGTTCGCCCTTTGTCCAGCCGTCCCTGTCCTGCCGAAAATACTGTTTTCTTGCGGCGGCATCCCTCTTTTGCCGTCTGGGATACCAGATGCCAGCATCCGTCGGTTCATAATCAATAAAATGTATTCTCCGATAGCTTTCTTCACTTTTCAATACAATGTGCTCGCCCAGTTTCCCCAGAAACATGGCTTCTTCCAGCTGTGAAAGCGTAATCGTTCCATTCAGGAAATCATTTGCGAAAGCAAAATAACTGTCATCGGCACGGTAACCGACGATCATATCCGCTTCTTTGTACGGTACGGAAAATTCGGTCAGAATATACCGTTTCGCTTCCCTGGCAAGCCTTGCGGTTGTCTGGAATTTCCGATTTTCCAGCAGGATGGACAGCCAGTTCAGAATGGAATAGGAGCCGTCATTCAGCCGGAGAACCGTAAGGCCGTCTTCCTCACAAATATAATGGTTTACAAAACCGTCCCTGTTGCTGTCTACACTCCACTCTCTGGCCAGGTCGGCGTTTTCGGTGCAGTAGAAACCGCTGCCGTAATCATTATACGGTTTACTGCCGCCGTAAAAGGGCTTCTCTATGATTTTCTCCGAACCGTGAAACAGTGTAATCATCTTATACGCAGCTTTCTCTCAATAAGCAGTACTCCTACAGGAGTACTATGAGAATAGCATACTTTCATCCGGATGTCAAACCGGGTAGTTTATAAAGTATTGTAATCGTAAGAATTAGTCGGACTTGTGACTTTTTCCCATGTTTCCGTGTCTGGAATAGTAAAAGGAATGTTGCGTAACAATTGAAACCGAAAGTAGAAATTGGTTATCTGGTTGAAAGTAAGGTTTTGATAATCTTATATGAGGAGGTGCTGCCAATGGGCATTTGAGATCAAAACAGAGATAGAGCTTAAAAGATACAAATGTTGAATCCATTGAAGGAGAAGTCAGAATGAATTTAATAAAAAAAACCATTGCTCTTTTGCTTTCATTAATCCTTATCTTCTCTATATCTCCGGTTTATGCGGATATGCAATTAGATACAGATGCGATTTACAAAAAGGGATTAGTGGAAATAATTGAAATTGACAACACCCTCTATTCGTATGCTTATTCATTAGATGAAACAAATTGCAGGGTAATTACAATTACTAATCTCGATGATAATAGGTCTGACATAGTAAAATACGATAGGAATAATGGAATTATTTCATTGAACAATAACGAAATTGGGAAGATGGAAATCATATTTGATTCCAATGAATCAGAAACAGATTCAAGAGATTCCCAACTTAGAGGTTGGACGTATATGGGAAGTGACAGCCAGTATATAACCTGGGGAATGGCTGTTGCAATGGGCGTGCTTGCTGCGATAATCGCGGCAGCAGCCGGAGGGATTGGTGCAGCTGCTGTAATTGCCTGTATGGGAGCGAGTGCGCTTGGTGTTTTAGCATCGGCTGCAGGAGGAGGTACAGTATATGTTGATATGTATTTCCAACAGTATACCCCTACCACTTCACAGTTTAAGGAGTATTGGAAATTCGTAGCTAGTACTGGGGATTCTTATGGCTATTATGAACATTACTTCCCTATATGCTGAGATAATGAAGAACCTTAAAAAGATATTATCTGTTGTGTATGTTGCTATTTGTTCATCAGTTATAACACAACTAATCGTTTGCTTAATTGTAGGTGAAACTACTGTAACTACAATAATTGTTCGAGTTGCTCTTAGAATAGAACTCCCGATTTGTGTGGCCATAGCCGTTATCAAGGCAATCATTGTCTGTAATAGCAAAAAGCAGGGAAAATATTAATCCTCAAGTAAAGAAGAAAGAGAAGTCGCTTAACAATAGGTTTTGCCTACTATCCCAGTCCGCCACTTATAGTGGCGGATTCTATAAAACTCATAATCCGGAGACTTGTTCAAACTTTATGTTACGCTTGCTGTTTAATGAAATGAATGATTATTACCGAACAGCCCTTTTACTATATATACTTTATAGAGGTGATGTGTGTCATTTCAGCAGCAGCCAATCAGATACCGGCTCTGTATCATTTGTTTTCTGATAATCAATAAAGCAGTTGTTATATTATACGGAAACCGTTACGTTCAGTGGCGGTTTCTGCATTTTTTGCGTACTTAATGAGCTTTCGCTGGCTTCTGATTTATTAACTCTTAATAGATTGTAATCATAACAGTTAATCGCGCTTGTGACTTTTTCTCCAATTCCGGTGTCTAAATAATAAAATGTTTTTGCGGAATCAGTTTCAGCCGGTTTCACAGACCTTTTATTGATCGTTGCCTTGCAGCCGTGGATACATATATAATTGTATATATATTTCAGGAAGGAGGGATACGGCTTGGATGAGAAAGATTTTCAGCTCCTGTATGAGACACATTACCGGGCTTTGAAAAACTATCTGACTGCACTGTGTAAAAATCAGGCTGACGCGGAAGATCTGACCCAGGAAGCATTTCTGCGTTATGAAAGCCGTCTGCCTTCCTTCCGAAGGGAATGCTCTGATTTTACCATGCTGTGTAAAATCGGTAAAAACCTGTGGCTGAACCGTAAGCGGAAAGAGAAACGCCTGACGCCTCTTCCTGAACAGCCGCCGGATCTGAAAGCGGACAGTTTTGAAGAGAAGCTGGAAGACGAAGACGAAGCCCTGCGTATCCACCAGGCGCTTCATAAGCTGCCCGAACCTTATAAGGAAGTATTCATGCTGCACATATTCGGGGAACTGAATTTCAGGAAAATCGCCGCACTGTTCGGGAAATCGGAAAGCTGGGCAAAGATGACTTTTTACCGGGCAAAGGCGAAGATTGTGAAAAATTTGGAGGAACAATAAATGCGGGACAAAATATGCGAACTGGTTCGGGATCTGCTTCCGCTTTATATAGAGGGAGACTTAAGTCCCGAAAGTTCGGAAATCGTAAAAGAACATCTGGAAGAATGCGCCGACTGCCGCAGCCTGTATGACCGGATGGAAAAACCGATGGAGCTGCAAACCCCGGCGGAGCAGATAACGGCGCCGATTAACCGGATAAAGAAAAATGCCGTTTTAAAAATCCTGAAGGGCTTCGGCATCCTGCTTCTGGTGATTGCAGTGGCAGTAGCGGTGGCCGCCGTCATCTTCGCCAGACCTTTGTTTAACGGCTTTGAACCGGTAAACCAGGCAAATATATCCATTGAGATGGAAGACGGCCGTCCGGTGCTTATCATGGACGAAAAGGCGCAGGAAGGAAGACTGACTCTGATTCACCGGACCAATAAGGACGGCACGATAACCATGTATATTTCCTTCGGGGATTTCAAGTCGCAGTATCTGTTTGCGATGCGGACGGATGAGTATTATAGGGGAGAACTGTTTTATATTCCATTCAGATATGTACAATATGATGATATGAATGGAGAAATAGATGGAGGAATTCGGACAAAAGACGGGAGCGCTGGAAGTTCCTGCTTAGTTTTTAAACCACTCAGAATCATTCTTCCGGAACAAGTCAAGAAGATATATTATTTACCTGACATTTCTATGAGTCAGACAGAATCATGGAGACGGAGTGTTTATTATAAACAGCTGACGGAAGCAGAGAAACAGGATAACGCACTCATTTCCACCGATGGTTTTGATTTTTCTTCTTTGGATGAAGTAAAGTTGATATGGCAAAAAGAATGATTCTTAAAAGCGCCTTTAGAATACAGTTCTAAAAACTGCGAATACATGTAAAATACAAATTCAAAATATTGTGTGACTTTTTTCTCTACATATGTGTCTGAACATATGTAGAGAATTTTTTTATAAGCATTGGATTGTTAATAGAAAACCGAACGTGGATAAGAACAGTATTTCAGAAAGGGGTGTTTCCGATGGGATAACTATGTAGTCTTTTTGATGTATTTCAAACTGGAGATGAGTGGGCAGTTTAAACACTGTAATGAAATGGTTTGAGAAAACACAGAATAATTAATAAAGCTAAGGAGATTTCGTTTTATGAAGAAAATTATTACATTTATATTGCTTATAGTGATGTCAATGTCATTAAGCGTGATGGCATTTGCTGAAGACAGTACTGAAGAAGACAAATCAGAACCAAACAGATCCAGCTATGCTTCTGCAACAATATCGGATAATGACAACAATCAGTATTTGGTTTCGGGAAGTGTATCTTATAGCGGTAAGAAGGGTAGTGTATCGACTTATTTTAAGAATACTTATGTACATGATGGATCTTCTGCAACGCAGCAGTTGATTTACAATGGCACGAAAACATTAGGTGCGCATGGAACAGTATGGCTTTCAGGGGGTGGGTACAATGACAGTTCTCTCGGTTCAATTTCTCATACCGTTTCATATACGCTTGAAACAACCTATAATCCCACGGAAACGTTCCTTTACAATATTACTTATATAGTAGGTTCGCATGTGTTTTCATACAATGGGGCTTACTGGACGGCTTCGACATCTTTTCCGTACTAATTAACCATGAAAAAGGAACCAAGGTATTCTTTCCTGCTTTGCGCACTGCTTTTTATCCTTTCGCTATGCAGCTGCGGCAGAAGCGCAAATGATACAACCGCATCCTCCGGCTTCTCTTTTACAACGAAAGATGTGGTTACAGCGGAAAGAGAGATAGCCGGAGGCTTCGGGGCTTATCACGAAGGTTTCATTTTCTGCGACGGCGGCCTGCTGAAATATATGGCTTTTGAGGACGGCAAAACGCATGTGGTGTGCGCCGTCCCGAACTGCCTGCATAAGGACAGTAACTGCAGCGCATGGCTTGGCAGCTCATACTTAGGCGGTTATGCCGCGTTCGTTAATGGACAGTACTACTTTATTTCTTATGATGAGGAAACCGGTTATCTGGATTTGAATAAGATGTCGCCGGAAGCCAGAGACAGGCAGAAGGTCTGTTCTTTCAATTACAACGACTATACCAGAGGCGAAACGGTATACAATATTAATTCCGTGGCCTATATAAAGAATGATATAGCCGTGATATCCTGTGAAGCAGGCACTCCGGAGGAGACAGAAAGTGAGGCAGGATTTACGTATTCCATTGACTGGAAGCCTTCCTGCGTTGTTGCAGATTTGCGGTCAGGCCGTGTAACGGATCAGCTGGACGGATACAGCGTGTATGCTGTCTATCCGGACTGTGTCTGGCTGGAGAAAGAAACCGCCGAAACAGAAAAGCTGACACAGGAAGAATATGCAGCCCTGGAAGATTCGCCATATCCGTCATACCTGGACTACCTGGCATGGTACTATCAGAACACGGAAACCTTTAGGGAAACATCGGTTTACTTCCTGGACACCGGGGAACTGGTGCCTGTACATGCTATTCCCAACCTTCCCCGTATCGATGAAAGCGGCCTGGTGCAGTTTGACATAGAATCGGTTGATTTAGGCGTTTTCAACGGCAAGGTGTATTGTGAAACCGCGAAAGGTACAGGGTATGAGATATTCGGCATAGACATAGAAACCGGGACGCATTCTCTGGTCTATACCATAGAAAACGGTTCGCCGTTGATTACAAATATGACGGATTATGATTCTATAATGGATAACGGCAAAATCCTGTTTGTCAGATATGAACAGGAATATGGAACCGGCAACGGCATCGTCTGTACCCTTGATCTGGAAACGGGTGAAGTAAGGGAAATCTATACCGACGTCTGGAATGTCAAATACCGCATGGCCGGTGAAACAGACGACAGCTTCATCATTAATCCGGGTGACGGAAAACTCTACAGAATATTGAAGACGGATTACTATAACGGGGATTTCTCTTCCATGAAGGGGTATCGTTTAAGATTTTCTTAAATTGTAGTGAAGGAATGGCGGCGAAAATGAAGCTGCAGATAGAAAACATTTCAAAAGAGTACGGTTCAAAGCAGGTGCTTAAAGATTTAAGCGCCTGTTTTGAACCGGGCATCAATGCGGTGCTTGGGCCCAACGGCTCGGGCAAATCAACACTCATCAATATTCTGTGCGGCAATCTGAAACCGGATGCCGGAACAGCTTATTGGAATGATACGGACATTATAAAAACGCCGGATTCTTTCCGCGCTGCGCTTGGCTACGTGCCGCAGACCATTGCGATGTATCCGGAATTTACGGAAGACGAATATCTCGGTTATATGGCGGTACTGAAAGGAATCGCAAGGCAGAACCGCGGGGACGAAGTGCGCCGGGTACTGCAGTGTGTCAGTCTCGAAAAGGAACACCGGCAGAAAACCAAATCACTGTCGGAAGGAATGAAACGCCGGCTTCTGATTGCCCAGGCGCTTTTGGGAAATCCGAAAATCCTTATCATGGATGAACCTACCGCCGGTCTGGATCCCGGCCAGCGCATCCTTTTTAATAAAATGCTGCTGGAGCTTGCGAAGGATAAGATTGTCATATTTGCCACGCATATTGTGCCGGATGTGGAAAATATCGCAAGAAAGATTTTCTTTATCCGGGAAGGGCATCTGGTTCAGGAAGAGATTATCCAAACGGATGCCGGTTCTTATGATTTCATGACATCACTGGAAAAAAGATACTATTCCATTTACGGGGAAAATGAGTAAGGGGCTTTTGTTTGAACTGAAGAAAACAGTCAGAGGCAGAACAGCAGTTATTGCGGGACTATTCTGCCTGCTCGCTGTGCTTCTGGCTGTTTTTGCGGTGAATTATGCGGTTCCCGGCACGTCGTCAGGCTTTGAGACTGCCAGGATATATACGGAGGCGTCGGCTGTTCCAAAAGAGGAGCTTGCCGCCTGGGTTGACGAAAGATTCAATGAAAACTTTGCCTTTACCGGGGAAGAGCTGTGGTTCGATCCGGCCGCGTTCATCTACCGGCAGTATTACAGCCATTTCCTTGAAACGGACGGTTATGACGGTTATATCGGACAAACGCTGGAAAACGCAAAAGACCTTCTTTCCTTTGCTTCTTCCGACCAGACCTATTATTACAGAAATATCGTGAAAACGGAAGCTGCCTATAAAAAGATTGCCGGCCTTTCGCTTTCTCCCGTATGCGGCGTGTCTGTGGATTTCGTCACCGACAATCCGATCGTGGAATACGCGCTTCTCATAGCGGCGGTGCTGCTTGCCGTACTGTCCGTCAATACGGAAAGTACGGCAAACACCAGGCAGCTTATTCTGACGACACAAAAAGGACGCCGCGAAACCATCGGATGTAAACTCGCGGCAGTCTGTATCCTGATACTGGTTCTTACAGCCATAGTAAAGCTGGCGTTGCTTTTTTATGCTGCCGGTTTTCTCGGACTTTCGGATTTGTCCGCGCCGCTTCAGTGCGTGGAAGGCTATCTGACGTCTTCCTGGCGGATAAGCATCGGGGAATACCTGCTGCTGTCATTTCTGCTGAAAACGGTGGGACTGTTGGCTGCGGCTTCTTTCGCCATGTTCGCTACCACACTTTTCGACAATGTTCCGGTTTGTATTCTTGTTACGGCGGTTCCTTTTGCGGTTGAATCCATCGTATATCAAAAAATCTCCTTTTTTTCCGCCGCGTATTTGCTGAAAGAGTGTAATCTCACCGCTCTGTTTAACTGCAGGGACTGTTTTGTTACCCTGCACAATATAAACGTTTTCGGATTTGCCGTTGACGCGGCGCTTTTCAGGACTGTTTTTTCCGCCGGTCTGATTGCCTCTCTTTCCGTATTGTCAAAGGTCAGTTTCGCATCCGGGATACGGGTAAGAACAACGGTTTCTTTGCGAAGAAGAAGCGTTTTGCCGAAATCCTCCTTCGGGTTTGAACTGAAAAAGTTTATCATCAATCAGAAACTGCCGTTTCTTCTTGCGGGCTTTATCGCAGTCTGTATCATTTATGTAAATACGCTTCATTACCGTATTGATACCGACGAGTATTATTACAGGGCGTATACCGGTCAGATTGCGGAAATGACGGCAGAGGAACAGGGCAGAGCAATCATGGAGATGCGGCAGGAGATGGAAGAGATAAGCCGCGAAAAGGAGGAGCTGGCGAGAAGATACAGCGAGGGCGGAATTCCCAACGACGTTATGCTGGAAGAAAATGAACGGTTGTCCAGGCTGCTACAGCGGGAAAATGCGCTGCAAAGAGTGGAGGAGCAATATCGGATAATCGAAGAATTGAACAGAGAATCTTCTGCGGAATACCGGGTAGTGAACAATACCGCCTGGCAGAAAATTATACCGGTATATGATTTGCATTTTTACTTTGATATCTGGATCATACTGTCTGCCTTCTTCATTATCAGCCTTTCCGATATGCAGCTTACAGACAGAAAAACCGGCGTGTGGCAGCTTTTTTCTTCCGCGGCATGCGGCGGACGGGTCAATAAAAACAAAAGAAAGCTTGCGTGTCTTTTTGCTGTCGTTCTGACTGCGATTGTCAATATTGTTAATGTAAGCATGGCGGCAGAGGTTTACGGCGTTTCCGTAAACGGCATACGGTTTGCGGAGACTGCGCTGAAAGCGTCTGCCTTGGCGGCGCTGCCTGTGGTGCCGGTTTTGCTTCTGGTAAGCCTTCTGGAAGCCCTTGCGTTTTCGCTGCTTTCCGTTCTGGTAACGCGCATGGCTGAAAAAACCGGCGCGCTGATTCCGGCTGTTCTTCTTGAAGCGGGGCTCCTGATTCTTCCGGCAGCTATGATACGGCTTATGCTGTGAGATGCCGTTCAGGACGGGATTCTGAAATACGCCAGATACTGCCGGAATTTGTCCTGGGCTGCCAGACAGGTGTCGCGCAGATAGCCGCGCTCTTTTTTCCATTCCTTTAAGCCGCGGTAGTAGAAGAGTTTGAGATCGTCATCAATAATAAACGGCACGATTCGGTTTTTCAGGCATTCTTTAAACAAAAGCAGCCTGCCGATTCTGCCGTTTCCGTCCTGGAACGGATGAATACGCTCGAAGCGGTAATGAAAGTCCAGCAAATCATCAAAACTTTTGACAGGGATGGTATTGTACGCTGCGAGAAGCTTTTTCATCTGCCTGGAAACGTCTTCAGGCGCGGCAGTTTCCAGTCCGCCCACTTCGTTCGGCAGCTTTTTGTAATCTCCGACGGCAAACCAGTCCTGCCGGGAATCGGTCGTCCCGTTTTTCAACACAGCATGCATCCGTTCCGGAACTGCCTTCACCTTCTCTTTTCAAACCTTCCATTTTCTGTTATAATAAAACTGCAGACGTCAGTTACATCATGCAGACGCAGAAAGGAAATCACAATTATGAAGATTACGATCAGCGGAAAAAACATGGCGGTATCCGAAGAACTGAGGGCAGCGGTTACGAAAAAACTGGGAAAACTGGACAGGTATTTCTCGGCAAATACGGAAGCCATCGTCAGGCTCAGCATTGAGAAGGAACGTCAGAAGGTTGAGGTGACCATTCCGGTCAAGGGCAGGATTATCCGTTCCGAAGAGGTCAGCAATGACATGTACAACTCCATTGACCTGGCCCAGGAGAGCATCGAACGCCAGCTGCGCAGATATAAAAAGAAAATCATCGACAAAAAACAGAATGCCGGCAATTTCCAGCCGGCCTACATTGAAGAAGATTACGCGCCGGATGATGAAGAGAAGATCCAGATCGTCCGCAACAAGCGGTTTGACATCAAACCCATGTATCCGGAAGATGCCTGCGTGGAGATGGAGCTTTTGGGCCACAGCTTCTACGTGTTCATGAACGCGGAAACCGACCAGATTAATGTGGTCTATAAACGGAAAGGCAATACCTACGGCCTGATTGAGCCGGAAGCATAAAAAGCAAAATAGAGAAGACTGCCGGAAGGCAGTACGGAAACATACAAAAATCCGCCCGGAGAAGTGTCTGATTTTAGGCATTTCCGCCGGGCGTTTTTCTGTTATTTCCGGATGAATAATGGTAGAATATATAATGGCGGAAAGCATCAGACAGAATTACGATTGTTGAAAACAGATACAGTGTTTTAAAAGAATGCAAAGGAGAGAACAGATGTACCAGAAAGCCCCCATCACCGACCGGGTGAAACGTATTCGTGAAAGATACCGCAATACCACCCCGAAGATCGACATCAACCGTTACAGACTGGTAACGGAATTTTACATGGACAACCCGCAGCTGACGGGTATCCTGAAAAGAGCCAAAAACTTAAGAAACCTGTTTGAAAACATGCCGACTCCGGTGTTCGAGGATGATCTCATCGTCGGTTTCCCCGGTGAAACCTTCCGCTGCTGCGCGCTGTATCCGGAATTCAGCTTCGCGGCCATCGTACGCGACCTGAAAAACGGAATTATCATGACCAGAACCCAGGATCCGTATGTTATCGATGACGATGACCTGCAGTACATCCTGGAAACCGGCGATTACTGGACCAAGAACTGCCATTCCGCCATTGCTTCCGCCATGCTTCCCAGGGAAAATGAGAAATTTGACGGCAACGGCGTTATTTCCTTCGGCACCCGCGGCAACTGCGGCGCGCCGGTAGGACATTTCTGCGGCAACCATTACAAAGCCGTGGACGTGGGCTTCCAGGCTGTGGTGGACGAAGCCAGGGCGAAGATGGACCAGCTGGAAGAGGAAGGTATCTTCGGCACTTCCATTTACCAGTACAATTTCTATCGCGCGGTGGATATCGTCTGCACCGGCCTGATTCACTATACCGAAAGATACGCGGCAGAATGCGAGCGTCAGGCTGCCGCATGCACGGATGAAGCCAGAAAGGCCGAGCTTCTGGAAATGGCGGACTGCCTGAACTGGATAATGAAAAATCCGGCCCGTAACTTCCACGATGCCATCCAGATTGTCTACATGTACCAGATGGGCTTCATCATGGATGCGCAGCTGCACGGCACTTCCCTGGGCCGTATCGACCAGTATACCGGCAAATACTATGAGGCCGACCTGGCAGCAGGCAGAATTACCCCCGAAAGAGCGCAGGAACTGGTGGACTGCTATGCTTTGAAGCTTGCGGAAAACAATAAAGTAGGTCCCGGACCTTCTTCCTCCGTACCCGGCTATACCTCCGGTCAGCTGCAGACCATCGGCGGCGTGGACAGGGACGGCAACGACGCTACCAACCCGGTTACTTATATGATCCTGCAGGCAAATGCACGCATGCAGCTGCATGATCCGCCCATTGCCCTCCGAATCCATGACGGCACCCCGGATGAGCTGTGGGAGGCTGCCATCGAATCCTCCAAGCAGGCCGGCGGCGTACCCTCCTATGAATACGACGGCGTGATCATTCCTTCCCTGATGGCCAGGGGCCTTTCCCTGGAAGACGCCAGGGACTATGCCCTGATGGGCTGCGTGGAGCCCTGCGGCTGCGGTACTGAGTGGGCGGAGCCCGGCGGCACCGGCGGCGAATCCTACGTCAATATTGCCGTGCTTCTTCTGATGGCCATCAATGACGGCGTGAATCCCATGAGGAGACCCGGTGAGCCTGAGCCCAGAAGGACCGGCAAACCCACCGGCTACCTGTATGACATGACCAGCATCGAGGAAGTCTGCGACGCGGTGAACACCCAGATGGAATACTTCACCAAATGGCAGGCCTGCAACATCAACGCCTGGGAATATTCCGCAGCCTGGCATATGCCCCTTCCGCTGATGAGCGCCATGCAGGTTGGCTGTATGGAAAGCGGAAAAGACGTTATGTGGGGCGGTTCCAAATACAACTCCACCGGCAACTCCTGCGTAGGTGTCGGCAACCTGGCCGATTCCTTAAATATCCTGGACCAGGTAGTCTTCAAAGAGAAGAGATGCACCACCAGGGAAATGTACGATGCGCTGATGAATGACTGGAAGGGCTATGAAGAACTGCAGGCTTACATCAAGGGCAAGGCCGTGCATTACGGCAACGGTGATCCGGAAGCGGACAAATGGATGAAATTTGCGGCGGAATGCTACGCGGACAACCTGATGAAATGTACCGGCCCGAGGGGCAACCATTTCGCGGCAGGCTGTTATCCCATCTCCCTGAATGTTGTATACGGCTGGATGACCCCGGCTACCCCGGACGGCAGAAATGCCGGCGAGGCGCTGGCGGACGGCGTATCGCCCAGACAGGGCTTCGACAAGGGCGGCCCGCTTACCACCATCAACTCGCTGCTGAGCTTTGACTATACGAAGTACTCTAACGGTACGCTGTGCAACATGAAGTTCCATCCCACCGCGCTGAACCGTGCGGACGGCTGGATGAAGCTCAGGGACGTGATGAAGTCCTACTTCGAGGGCGGCGGCATGGAACTGCAGCTGAACATTATTTCCGCGGACACCCTGCGTGCTGCCCAGGAAAAACCGGACGAATACAAGGACCTGGTTGTCCGTGTAGCCGGTTTCTCCGCCTACTTCGTTGAGGTTTACAAGGAGTCCCAGGACGACCTTATCAGAAGAACGGAAATGAACGTATAAGCATATAAATCAGACAGAAGAAGGAGTGAAAAATGTATACCTGCAAGTATCCTCATTTGTTTCAACCCCTTAAAATCGGCAAGGTAACCTTCCGGAACCGTATCTTCGCGGCGCCCACCGGCCTTTTCTGGGCAGACCCGGCCCACAGGCCTTTGTACGAGACAAGGGCGTTCAATGAGAGAAAAGCCATGGGCGGCTGCGCCTCCGTATGCGTGGGCGACGTCATGGTGGACGGCAAGCATGCCAACCACGGACGTTTCGAGATGGCCATGGACGACCCGGAGCTGTACCCGGCATTAAACCGCCTGGCCATGGACATTTCCCGCCACGGCGCGGTTCCCACGATTGAAATGTTCCACGGCGGCGCCGCGGCGGCCGTATCCTACAACGACGGCTATGACATCTACGGCCCGCAGGATGAGGAAGTAACCGGCGCCCTCGGCCAGAGGGTGACCAAGGCCAAAGGCGCGACCCGGGAAATCATGGACCAGATTATCGAAAAACACGTAAATGCCGCGCAGGTGGCGGTGCGCTGCGGTTTCGGCATGATTTTCCTGCACGCCGGACACGGCTTCCTGCTGCACGAGTTCCTTTCACCCACGCTGAACCACCGTACCGACGAATACGGCGGCTGTTTTGAGAACAACATCCGCTTCCCGATGGAAGTGGTGAAGGCTGTCCGCGAAGCGGTGGGCCCGGACGTACCGATTGAAATGCGGATTTCAGGCAGCGAGGTGTATGAAGGCGGCTACGACGTATCCTACGGCTGCAAAATCGCGGAAGCCTTCGACGGCATCGTGGATATCATCCACGTTTCCTGCGGCTCCCACGAGGACAGCAGGGTATTTACGGTCACCCATCCTTCCATGTTCCTGGAGGATGCCTGCAACGTGAAATACGCGGCGGAAATCAA
This sequence comes from Eubacterium sp., assembly GCA_017433825.1. GTDB lineage: Bacteria > Bacillota > Clostridia > Lachnospirales > Lachnospiraceae > Alectryocaccobium. Next base: position 94,685 of record JAFRGL010000019.1, read on the forward strand.
GAAGCATGTGAAGAAATCCTATGTGGCCACCGTCGGCGCTTTGTCCGACCCGGAGATTCTGGAAGAAATCATCGCCTCCGGCAAGGCGGATATCGTGGAGCTGGGCCGCGGCCTTATCTGCGATCCGGAGCTTCCCAACAAGGCAAGGCAGGGCAGGGACGAAGAGATCCTGAAATGCTGCAGATGCCTTACCTGTTTCTCAAGCCTTATCGGCCACGGCCAGATTGCCTGCGCCCTGAATCCGGAAATCGTGGATGCCCATGAGAGGAAATTTGAGCGCACCGCGCCGAAGAAAAAGAAAGTCCTTGTGGCCGGCGGCGGCGTCGGCGGCATGGAGGCAGCCAAAATCTGCGCGAAGCGCGGCCATGACGTCATTCTGTGCGAGAAGAGCGATGCCCTGGGCGGCATCATGCGCTGCGAGGAAAACGTGCCCTTCAAGAAGCACATCAAAGAATACCTGGAACAGCAGGCGATGTACGTAAACAAGGCGGAGAATATCGAAGTACGGCTGAATACGCCGGTGACCCCGGAGCTGGCCGCGGAAATCGAACCGGACGTCATCATCTGCTCCATCGGCGCGAAATCCGCAAAACCCGCCATCCCCGGCATTGAAAAAACCGTGGATGTGACGGAAGTCTTCGCGGATCCGGCAAAGGCGGGAAAGAAGACGGTTATCTTAGGCGGCGGTCTTGCCGGCGCCGAGCTTGCCGTATATTTAAGGGATCTGGGCGTTTGCTCCACCCTGGTGGAAATGGGCCCGCGGCCCAATGTGGGCGATAACATGCTGCACGGCATGGCCCTGGGAATTGAGCTGGCCAGCCCGCTCATCACGAAGCTCTTCAGTACGAAGGTCGTGGAAGTGGGAGACGGTACCGTTACGGTGGAAGGCCCGGAAGGAAAGCAGGTTCTGGAAGCCGATACGGTTGTCTGCGCCCTCGGCCAGGAATCCCTGACGGAAGAAACGGAAGCCTTAAGGTTTGCCGCACCGGAATTCTTCCAGATCGGCAGCTGCCTTACCCCCGGCACCATTTACGAGGCCACAAGGCTGGCCTACAACATCGCCATTGACATCGGGGAAAGATAAGCCTTCGGAAAGCAAATGTATTTATTGTGCGGGACACGGCGTTTTACGGCGCCGTGCCCGTTTTTTGTTTTGCGCTTGTAAGGGATTCTATGATAAAATATATACAAATAACACCAGGGAGGGCACGTATGTCAAAGCTTGTGTATGAACATTTATTCACGCCGATTTCCATCGGCAATGTTTTCTTTAAAAACAGACTTTTTTCTTCAGCCCAAGATTATCCCGGCCTTACCAGCGGGGAACGGTTCCTGACCGAAGAAGCTGCTTATTTTTATGAACGCAAGGCTGCCGGCGGTTTCGCAGCTGTCTGCGTAGGCGACATGCTGGTGGACGCAGAGCACGGAAGAAGCCATCCGTTCCAGATGAGGGGACTGGACCCGATGGCAAAGGTGAATATGACCCGGGTTTCCACGGCCATCAAAAGGCATACGGCCGTGCCTTCCATAGAGCTGGTGCACGCGGGCAGAAACGCGGACATCCATCTGATGCCGGAAGGCGAACAGTTCGTTTACGGCCCGATGGAATTTGTCCGTCCGGACGGCGTGCAGGTGCGGGCGCTGGATGATGCAGGCATCGAAGACCTTATCAGGCATTATACGGACGCCGCGGTCTTCGCCATGCAGACCGGCTATAAAATGATTACCCTGCACGGCGGCCACGGCTGGCAGATTCACCAGTTTTTATCCCCCACGGACAACCAGCGGACCGACAAGTGGGGCGGCAGCGTGGAAAACAGGATGCGCTTCCCCCTGGCGGTTATCGAGTCCATCCGAAAGGCTATAGGGAACCGGGTGCCCATCGAATTCCGGATGAGCGCCACCGAATTCCTGCCCTGGGGCTATGACGAGGACGAGGGCCTGGCCATCGCGAAGATGCTGGACGGCAAGGTGGATATCATCCATGTATCCGCCGGCCACCATGAAATCGACATCGCCAGCATGCATTCTTCCCCCACCATGTTCATGCCCGACGGCGACAACCTGAGGTTTGCGGCGGAAATCAAAAAGCACGTTTCCACGCCGGTGGCCACGGTAGGCGCCTATACCGACCCGGAAATGTTCGAGGAAATCATCGCTTCCGGCAAGGCTGACATCGTCTGCCTGGCCCGGCAGACCCTGGCGGATCCGGATCTGCCCATCAAGGCGAGAGCCGGAAAACGGGATGAAATCCGTCCGTGCCTGAGATGCTTCAACTGCTTCTCCAACAGCACCATCGACGGCGTGTTCTACTGCGCGGTAAATCCGGAGATAGGCCGCGAGAAGGAAGCCTTCTTCCGCAAGGCACCCAGGTTTAAAAAGAAGGTTCTTGTGGCAGGCGGCGGCCCCGGCGGCATGCAGGCTGCGCTTACGGCTGCGGAGCAGGGGCATGAGGTCATTCTGTGCGAGAAGACGGACCGGTTAGGCGGCGCGCTTTTGTGCGAGGAAAAGATTCCGTTTAAGAAAAACCTGGGCATTTACCTGGCCAGGCAGGCGGCCATGTGCGAAAAAGACCCGGCCATTACCGTCAGGAAGAACTGTCCGGTAACCCCGGAAGTTGTGGAAGAAATCAAGCCGGACGTGATTATCGTGGCCATAGGCGCAAGGCCGGTTAAGCCGGACATCCCCGGCATTGACGGCGCAAATGTGGCCGGTGCGGAAGAGGTATACCTGGATATCGCAAAGGCCGGTCAGAAGGTTGTCATCATGGGCGGCGGCCTGGTCGGCCTGGAGCTTGGCACCTACCTTGCGGACAACGGTAGGGACGTGACGGTGGTGGAAATGGCCCCTTCAACCCTGGTAACCCCGCCGGAGGGCGGCACCTCCGACCGTATGGGCGGCATCATGGACATGCCCGCAGGCTATCCGTTGGTGCAGGGCGTGGCGCTGATGGTGAAGATGAGCGAAATGCCGAACATCACCGTGAAGCCTTCCACCAAAGCGCTGGAAATCACTTCCGAAGGCCTGATGGTGGAGACGAAGGGTGAAAAATACCTGATTCCCGCGGATACGGTGATTTACGCGGTGGGCCAGAAGCCGGAAACGGAAGCCGCTGACGCGATTGCGGGCATGGTTCCCGAATTTTACCGGATCGGCGACTGCGTACTGCCCGCGAATATTTACGAAGCCACATCCCAGGCCTGGCAGATTGCCGTGGATATCGGCCAGGTTATCTGAAACAGATAGGGTCAGGACCTGCAGGCAGAGAGGGACTTTATCGTCTGTTTTGGTAATATTCCATAAATATGAACTTGAAATTTTGTGAACTGTTGATTCCGTAATTTGATGCATGTTATCAAGGAATATGATATAATAATATTAATAATCATTATTATATTTGACGAATTTCATCAGTTGCCGAGCATCAGTTTCGGAAGAAAAAGAAGGCATACAGCTTTTTGATGATATGTTTCAAAGAGTAGGTTCGTATTTATCGGAATTTTGCAACTTTAATAAGAAATAAGACTTGCCCGGGAATTCAAATTTGTAAAATTTTGAATAACAATTTTTCAGTCAGTATGGCGTTTTGTGGTAGAATAAAATCAGGAAAGAATATTAAAATCACAGATGGAGGAGAATGTACATGTACAAAAAAGCACCTATGACGGACAGGGTAAAGCGTATCCGTGAAAGATACCGCAATACCATGCCCAAAATCGATCTGAACCGGTACAAAATCGTTACCGAGTTCTACATGGAGAACCCGCAGCTTCAGGGCAATCTGAAGAGGGCCAAGGTTTTAAGGGAACTCTTCGAGAAGATGCCCACACCGGTGTTTGAAGACGATCTGATTGTCGGCTTCCCCGGCACCACCTACCGCTGCTGCGCGCTGTATCCGGAACATGGCGGCGTCGGCTACATTGATAGGGACGTGCAGAACGGCAAGATTATGACCCGGAAAACCGATCCCTACATGATTGATCCCGAAGATGCGGAATACCTGCATGCCACCACCGAATTCTGGAGCAAGAACAACTACGGCGCCATGGCGGACGAGTATTCACCCAGACCGGCTGTCAATTATGAAGGCAACGGCGTAATGGGTTACCGTTCGAAGGGCAGCTACGGCGGACCCACCGGTCACTTCACCTGCAACCATTTCCGGGCTGTTGACGTGGGCTTTAAGGTAGTCGCAGACGAGGCTGTGGCGAAGATGCGCGAGATGGAAGAGAACGGTATCTTCGGACAGGACATTTACAAATACAACTTCTACCGGGGTGTGGAAATCGTCTGTACCGGCTTCATTCACTATGCGGAGCGTTACGGCGCGACCCTGGAGAAGATGGCGGAGGAATGCACCGACGAAGCCAGGAAGGCCGAGCTTTTGGAGATGGCCGACACCATGAACTGGATCATCAAGAATCCCGCCCGCAACTTCCATGATGCCGTACAGATTGTTTATTTATACCAGCTGTCCAACATGCTTGACGCCCAGCTGCACGGAACCTCCCTCGGCCGTGTGGACCAGTACGTGGGCAAGTATTATGAGAAGGATCTGGCAGAAGGAAAGATTACGCCCGAAAGAGCCCAGGAGCTCATCGACTGCTTCGTCCTGAAGCTGGCCGAGAACAATAAAGTGGCCCCCGGCGGCGACGGATGGAACGCCGGACCCGGCTATACCTCCGGACAGCTGATGACCATCGGCGGCGTAAAACCGGACGGCACCGATGCCACCAACCCCGTAACCTATATGTTCCTGCAGGCAAACGGCCGTATGCAGCTGCACGATCCGCCCATGGCCCTGCGTATTCATGAGAATACCCCGGATGACCTGTGGGAAGCTGCCATTGAAGCTTCCAAGCTGGCCGGCGGCGTTCCCTCTTATGAATATGACGGCGTGATCATTCCCGCCCTTATGAAGAGGGGCGTTGAACTTGAAGATGCCAGAAATTATGCCCTGATGGGCTGTGTCGAGCCTGCGGCCTATGCGGAATGGGCATGCCCCGGCGGCACCGGCACTTCTGTTTACATGAACATTGCCGTTATGCTGCTGATTGCCATCAACAACGGCACGAATCCCTTCCAGGCGCCTGGCGCTCCCGCCCCGCGGCAGACCTGCCTGCCCACCGGCTATCTGTACGAGATGAACTCCATCGAAGAGGTTATGGAAGCATGTGAGAAGCAGATGAACTATCTGGCAAAACTGCAGGCAAACTCCGTAAACGTCTGGGAATCCATGGCCAGCTACCATGTACAGCTTCCGCTGGTATCCTGCATGTATGACGGGTGTATGGAGAAAGGCATGGACGTTATGCAGGGCGGCGCGAAGTACAACTCCACAGGTACTTCCTGTGTAGGCGTGGGCAATCTTGCCGATTCCGTAAGCATGATCGACCATCTCTGCTTCAAGACCAAGAAGTGCACCACCAGGGAACTGTATGACGCCCTGATGGCCAACTGGGAAGGCTATGAGGAACTGCATCAGTATATTGTCGGCAAGGCGCCGCATTACGGCAATGCGGATCCTGAGTGCGACAAGTACATGACCTGGGCTGCCAATATGTATGCAGACGCCGTAACGAAGCCCACCGGTCCGAGAGGCAACCACTATCAGGCAGGCTGCTATCCTGTAACCTTAAACGTGCTTTACGGCTATGTAACCCCGGCAACCCCGGACGGCAGAAAAGCCGGCGAGCCTTTGGCTGACGGTATTTCCCCGCTGCAGGGCCAGGACAAGGGCGGCCCGCTTACCACAATCAACTCCCTGCTGACCTTTGACCAGACCAAGTTCTCCAACGGTACGCTGTGCAACATGAAGTTCCATCCCACGGCCCTGAACCGTGAGGACGGCTGGAAGAAGCTGCGTGACGTCATGGATTCCTACTTCTCCGGCGGCGGCATGGAGCTGCAGCTGAACATCGTTTCCGCCGATACCCTGAAGGATGCCCAGAAGAACCCGGAGAACTACAAAGACCTCGTCGTCCGTGTAGCCGGCTTCTCCGCATACTTCGTCGAAGTGTTCAAGGAGTCCCAGGACGACCTGATCAGACGTACGGAGATGAGCGTATAAAGTTAAATAATCATCTTTAACTTCCGGTTCCATTGTGCTATAATAAGCTGAAACATATTGATATTTATACATAACAAGGAGAAAAATTATGTACAAAAAAGCACCCATGACAGATCGTGTGGCACGTATCCGTGAAAGATACCGCAACACGATCCCGACCATCGACGTAAACAGGTACAGAATCGTCACCGAGTTTTACATGGCAAACCCGCAGCTGCAGGGCAACCTCAAGAGGGCGAAAGCATTAAGGGAGATTTTCGAAAAGATGCCTACTCCCGTATTTGAGGATGATCTGATTGTCGGCTTCCCCGGCACCACCTACAGATGCTGCGCGCTGTATCCCGAATACGGCGGAATCTCCACCATCGATGCAAGCCTGCAGAGAAATGAGATTCAGACCCGTAAGTCCGATACTTACAAGATTGAGCCCGAAGACATGGCCTACATTCATGAGACCGCTTCCTTCTGGGACAAGAACAACTACGGTGCCATCGCGAGAGAGTATTTCCCCGTTTACGGCGCAAACTTTACCGGCAACGGCGTAGTAGGCTACAGCCCCTTCTTTGCATACGGCGCACCCACCGGCCACTTTGCAGGCAACCATTTCAAAGCTGTAGACGTAGGTTTCAAGGCAGTTGCTGAAGAAGCTGAAGCGAAGATGCGCGAGATGGAAGAGAACGGTATCTTCGGACAGGACATCTACAAATACAACTTCTACCGCGGCATTGAAATCGTCTGCACAGGCTTCATTCACTATGCAGAGCGTTACGGCGCAGCGCTGGAGAAGCTGGCTGAGGAATGCACCGACGAAGCCAGGAAGGCTGAACTGCTTGAGATGGCCGACACCATGAACTGGATCATCAAGAACCCGGCCAGGAACTTCCATGATGCCATCCAGATCGTGTATCTGTATCAGCTGGCCTTCATCCTTGACGGACAGCTGCACGGCCTGTCACTCGGACGTGTTGACCAGTTCACCGGCAAATACTACGAGAAAGACCTTGCCGAAGGCAAGATTACACCTGAAAGAGCTCAGGAACTGGTAGACTGCTTCGTACTGAAGCTGGCCGAGAACAACAAGGTTACCCCCGGCAAGGACGGCTTCTCCGCAGCTCCCGGCTATACCTCCGGACAGCTTTGCACCATCGGCGGCGTACATCCCGACGGAACAGACGCCACCAACGCCGTAACCTATATGTTCCTGCAGGCAAACGGCCGTATGCAGCTGCACGATCCGCCCATTGCCCTTCGTGTGCATGACGATATGCCTGATGACCTTTGGGAAGCAGCCATCGAGGCTTCCAAGCTCGCCGGCGGCGTACCTTCTTATGAATATGACGGCGTAATCATTCCTTCCCTTCTGAAGAAGGGCCTTTCCATTGAGGATGCCAGAAACTACCATCTGTGCGGCTGCGTAGAGCCCGCAGGCTTCGGTGACTGGGCAGATCCGGGCGGAGACGGAACTTCCGTATACCTGAATATCGCTGTCCTTCTGCTTCTGGCTATCAACAACGGTGTGAACCCGCTGCGCATGCCCGGCAGACCTGAACCCCGTCAGTCTGCTCTGCCCACCGGTTATCTGTATGAGATGAACTCCATCGAGGAAGTTATGGATGCCTGTGAGAAGCAGATGGAATATCTGATGAAATATCAGATCGCTTCCGTTAATGCGTGGGAATCCCAGGCCAGCTATCACCTGCAGCTGCCCATCGTTTCCGCGATGTTCCCGGGCTGCATGGAAAAAGGCATGGACGTTCAGCAGGGCGGTGCGAAGTACAACTCCACCGGTACCTCCTGCGTAGGCGTAGGCAACCTTGCCGACTCCGTAAGCATGATCGACCATCTGTGCTTCAAGGCCAAAAAGTGCACCACCAGGGAACTGTATGATGCCCTGATGGCCAACTGGGAAGGCTATGAAGAGCTTTACCAGTATGTCAACGGCAGAGCTCCGCACTACGGCAATGCAGATCCCGAGTGCGACAAGTACATGACCTGGGCTGCCGAAATGTATGCGAAATCCGTTATCGGAAAGACCGGCCCGAGAGGCCAGTATACAGCAGGCTGCTATCCTGTAACCTTGAATGTTATGTATGGCTATGTTACCCCGGCTACCCCGGACGGCCGTAAGCTCGGCGATCCGCTGACCGACGGTATTTCCCCGCGTGCCGGCCTGGACAAGGGAGGCCCGGTAACCACCATCAACTCCCTGAACACCTTTGACCAGACCCTGTACGCCAACGGTACGCTGTGCAACATGAAGTTCCATCCCACATCCCTGAACCGTGCAGACGGCTGGAAGAAGCTGCGTGACGTTATGGCCACCTTCTTCACCGGCGGCGGCATGGAGCTGCAGCTGAACATCGTATCTGCGGATACCTTAAGAGATGCTCAGAAGAATCCTGATAACTACAAAGACCTTGTTGTCCGTGTAGCCGGCTTCTCCGCATACTTCGTAGAAGTATTCAAAGAGAACCAGGATGACCTGATCAGAAGAACAGAGATGTCCGTATAATGAGCGTATAAAGCAGACATAATAAAGGAACGCCCCTTGCAAGCTTGCTTGTAAGGGGCGTTTTTTATTAGGGATGCGAACGGACATGAGCACGATCCTGCGAAGCAGGAGAAAAGTGCGAATGGCCGCAGGATTGCGGGAATTGCGCAGCAATGAAGCAATCCGTTTATACGCGGAAATAATAACGGAGGCGTGTGGGAGGCGTGTGCTTGCACAAAAGCCTCCGGGCTTTTTAGTTAAGCGAACGGACATGAGCACTGAGTCACCGCATTTTTATTGAAATTTGACGACAAAATCCGGGTTCACATTTTAGAAAATTATTGAAAATGACGGCTTTTTGATCTAAAATGGCCTTAAGATAGAAATGATTGCTGTTATTGATAAGAAGAGAGCATCAGAGGTTTTACACAGCAGGAAAGGAGAAGCGTAATGTACGTAAAAGCACCTGTTTCGGACCGGGTTGCGAGAATCCGGCAGAAATACCGTGAGACCAAACCGAAGGTAGATATGGCAAGGTACAGGCTGGTAACGGAATTCTATATGGAGAATCCCCAGCTGACCGGTATTTTAAAGAAAGCAAAGAACTTGAGGAATCTGTTTGAGAAGATGCCCACCCCTGTATTCGAGGATGAGCTCATCGTCGGTTTCCAGGGCAGCACCTACCGCTGTTCCGCCGTTTATCCCGAAGTGGGATTTTCCTGGTTCATGGATGAGGTTTCCAGAAGGGACAAGGACGGCAACCGTTACATCACCACCCGCGGCACCGACCCCTACGATATCGATGAAGAGGATGCGGAATACGGCCTTGCCACCGGTGATTTCTGGGTGAAATTCAACAACAGCCGCATGGCGGACGAATACATGCCCAGGGGCCTCCGTAAAGTGGAAGGCAACGGCGTCTGCTCCTTCCGGACCAAAGGTTCCTGCGGCGCGCCGGTCGGCCATTTCACCGCGAACCAGTGGAAAGCGGTTGACAGAGGCTTCCTGTCCATTGCGGAAGAAGCCTGCGCGAAGATGGAGAAGCTGGAAGAGGACGGTATTTTCGGCACTTCCATTTACCAGTACAATTTCTACCGCGCGGTTGATATTGTATGCCGCGGCCTGATTCATTATTCCGAGAGATATGCAAAAGAGTGCGAGCGCCAGGCAGCGGAATGCACCGATGAGAAGAGAAAAGCAGAGCTTCTGGATATGGCGGACTGCCTGAACTGGATTATGAAGAATCCGGCCAGGAACCTGCACGATGCCCTGCAGATTGTATACCTGTATCACCTGTCCTTCTGTCTGGATGCCCAGCAGCACGGTACATCCGTAGGCCGTGTGGACCAGTACGTCGGCAAATACGCCGAGGCTGATATTGCTGCCGGACGCCTGACCCGCGACGAGGCCCAGGAACTGGTGGACTGTTTCATCCTGAAGCTGGCCGAGTGCAACAAGGTGGGTTCCGAGGGCGGAGCCTCCGCCAACCCCGGCTACACCTCCGGCATGCTGATTACATCCGGCGGCGTTGACAAGGACGGCAATGACGCTTCCAACTGCGTTACCTATATGCTTCTGCAGGCAAGCGGACGTCTTGCGCTGCATTCCCCGCCTCAGGCACTCCGGATTCATGACAACACCCCGGATGATCTGTGGGAGGCTGCCATTGAAGCCACCAAGCAGGCCGGCGGTGTACCTTCCTACGAGTATGACGGGGTTATCGTCCCGGCCCTGATGAAGAGGGGGCTTACCCTGGAGGATGCCAGAAACTACGCCCTGATGGGCTGTGTGGAGCCCTGCGGCTGCGGTACCGAGTGGGCCCAGCCCGGCGGAACCGGAGCAGAATCCTACATCAATATCGCCGTTCTGTTCGATATTGCCATCAACAACGGCATCAATCCGTTCCAGATGCCCAAACAGGGTATGGGCGGCGAGGCTTCCCTGCTGGCGAAGAGACAGCCGGTGGAAGCAAGACAGACCGGCCTGCCCACAGGTTATCTGTATGAAATGAACAGCATCGAAGAGGTAATGGAGGCTGTGGACAAGCAGATGAAGTTCTTCTGCAAATGGCAGGCAAGCTGTATCGCTGCCTGGGAATCCATGGCCAGCTACAACATCCCGCTTCCCATCGTATCCGCCACTATGGACGGCTGCATGGAAAAGGGCATGGACGTCATGTGGGGCGGCGCCAAGTATAACTCCACCGGCAACTCCTGCGTCGGCGTGGGCAACCTGGCAGACTGCATGAATATCGTGGATTATCTCTGCTTCAAGACCAAACAGGTTTCCACCAGAAGACTGTATGATGCCATCATGAACAACTGGGAGGGTGAAGAAGAGCTCCGTCAGTACATTGAAGGCAAATGCCCGCATTACGGCAATGCGGATCCGGAAGCGGACAAATGGATGACCTGGGCGGCCAACTGCTACGCGGATGCCATCAATGCCACTTCCGGCCCGAGAGGCAACAACCTGCACGCAGGCTGCTACCCGGTAACCTTAAACGTACTGTTCGGCAAATTTACCCCGGCGACGCCTGACGGCAGAAGAACGGGCGATCCGCTGGCAGACGGTATCTCACCGCGTGCCGGCATGGACAAAGGAGGCCCCTTAACCACCATCAACTCCCTTCTGACCTTCGACCAGACCAAGTACTCCAACGGTACCCTGTGCAACATGAAGTTCCATCCGACAGCCCTTTCCGGCGAAGGCGGCTGGAGGAAGCTGCGCGCGGTTATGGAAGCTTATTTCCAGGGCGGCGGCATGGAACTGCAGCTGAACATCGTTTCCGCTGACACGCTGAAGGATGCCCAGAAGAATCCGGAGAACTACAAGGACCTGGTAGTCCGTGTAGCCGGTTTCTCCGCATACTTTGTGGAAGTGTTCAAGGATTCCCAGGATGACCTCATCCGCAGAACCGAAATGAGCATCTGATCACATCAGGCGGACAAACGTCAGAGGCGCCTACCGGCAGGGGGCGCCTTTTTCATGTTTTTCTTTATAAAAACAGGACATTGCTGCGTTTTATGGTTGACGCGGTACAGACTGTATAGTTTATTATTATATTTGGAATACATAAATTAATGACTGACAGAGACCGGCATTTTTGATTGATTAAAAAAAGAGGAAGAAGGAGAAGATATGTTTCCTGTAAGAGAAGTAAATCCCGCCATTCTGGATGAAATTGAGAAGACTGATCTGGATGAACGGCGGAAAGCCTGGAAGGAGGCCATCAAGGCCGCTCCGTACAGAATGTACACCGACCGCCAGAAATACGCCACCGAGTCCTGGAAGGAGACGGCGGGCGAAGACCTGGAGCTTCGGCGGGCAAAGATGGTGGCCAAAATCGCGGAAAATGTGGACATCAATATTCTGGAGTACGACTATATCGTCGGAAGGATAGGCCCCGGCATCGTGGGCAATTATACCGAGATCGATATCTGCGGCGACTACCTGGACGGACTGTGGAGCGACGAAGGCATTCAGTCCACGCTGCATGACAAGGTGCAGCTTTCCGCGGAAGAACTGGAGGTTTTAAGGGAGGCGGTCCGCACCTTCAAAAACCAGAACCCGGTGGACTGCGTGAACAAGGTATTTGCGGAAGTCCTGGGCGACTGGCCAAAAGACGTGGTGGACGCCCATTTGAAAGACCCGGACCTTTCCAGCGGCAATTTCGGCAACTGCACCAATACCTATGATTTCGAGAAAATCCTGAGGGTGGGCGTTAAAGGCTACCGGGAGGAGGCGCAGAAGCACATTGACGACTATCTGGCAAATATGACCCAGGAAGTTGAGAAATACATTTTCTGGAAAAGCGCGGTCATTATCTGCGACGCGGCCATAAACCTGGCACACAGGTATGCCGATCTTGCCAGGAAATACGCGGAAGAGGAGCAGGATCCGGTCCGCAAAGCCGAACTTTTCTCGATTGCCGAAACCTGCGAATATGTGCCGGAAAACCCGGCCCGCACCTTCCGTGAAGCCCTGCAGTCCATCGTGCTGGTGGGCCTGATGAAGGCCTTCGAGCATCCGATGCACAACCAGCCTCACTGGGGCAGGGGCGATACTTATCTGTATCCCTTCTTCATAAAGGATATCAATGAAGGAAGGATTACCTGCCAGGAAGCCTTAAATATGCTGGCCGAGGTCATCGGGCGCTGGGGCACCCAGCTGCAGGTGCAGAGCAACCTGCACAAGCAGACGCACCAGATTACCTACGGCATCAACAGCATGAACTTAGGCGGCATCGGGCCTGACGGCGTGGAAAACGCCAATGAGCTCAGCTACCTGTTCCTGCACGCGGTGGGCCTTCTGCATATGTCCAGCCCGACGGTAACCATCAACTGGACCAGCGCCACCCCGGACTGGTTCATGAAGAAAGCCATCATGGTTAACCGCCAGACCGGCGGCGGGATCCCGCTTTTTGAAAATGACGAGCATATGGTGGAAAGCTTCGTCCGGGACGGCGTGCCCATCGAGGAGGCCAGGACCTGGATCGGCCGCGGCTGTGTATGGCCGGCTCTGCCGCAGCGTTCCGAATACAAGGGCGGCGCGGCAGGCTTCAACTCTGCGGCCATGCTGGATATGGCGCTGCACAACGGCGTTGCGGCCACCGGCAAGAAGCTGGGCATTGAAACCGGCGACCCCAGGGAATTCAAAACCTTCGAAGAGTTCTATGAAGCCTATGTGAAGCAGCATAACTTCGTCATGCGCCGCACCCTATGGCTGGCGGACATTGCCCGGGACAACCAGTACAAATACTTAAGACTTCCCGCGCTTTCCGTCTTTTCCATCCGCCAGTGCATGGACAAGGGCCGGGACACCATGATTCCGGACGTGCAGTGCGAGTACGGCATTACCGACCGGGCGATCATCGACTGCGCGGATTCCCTGATGGCCATTAAGAAGCTGGTTTATGATGACAAAGTACTGACCATGGCAGAGCTGATAGACGCCCTGGATTCCGATTTTGCCGGGGAACGCGGCGAGGAAATCCGGCAGATGTGCCTGAAAGCCCCGAAGTTCGGCAACGGAATAGATGAGGTGGATGAACTGGCCGGACGCGTGGGCCAGATGTCATCGGATTCGCTGACCAGCTGGGATCACAGCCCCTATCCTCCCTTCAAGTCGGTGCGGGAAGGCCTTTCCTGGCATTACGCCGCGGGCCTTGGCGTGCGCGCCTTGCCCAACGGAAGGATGGCGTTCGAGCCCTTAAACGACGCTTCCGCCTCCCCCATGCGCGGCATGGACAAAAACGGCCCCACAGCCGTGCTCCGCTCGGTGCTCAAAGCTGATTTCGGCAGGGGAAGCTACGTCAGCGCCTTGAACCAGAAGTTCCCCACCAGCGTGGTGAAAACAGACGCGGATGTTGAGAAACTGGCTGCCTATACCAGCGCTTTCCTGAAGGCCGGCGGTACGCATATCCAGTACAATATCGTGAATTCCGAGGACTTAAAGGACGCCAAGGTCCATCCGGACAAACACCAGGATCTGATTGTACGGGTAGGCGGTTTCTCCGCTTATTTCGTACAGCTGTCCGAGGGTATCCAGGATGATGTCATCGGCCGTTCCGAACACAGCCTGTAACATTTACCGGAATAAACAAGAGAGACTATTTTTATGAAAAGAATACTGTTATTCATGCTGTCTACGGTTATGGCAGCAACGCTGCTTACGGCATGTCAGAAGAAACAGCCTGAACCGGAGGTTCCGTCCGGAAGTGAAACATCGGAGCAGTCTGAGGTTCCGGAACCCGATGACGGCTGGGATACCGCCGATTCACCGGAGCTTACCGAAGAGAAGCTGGATATTTTCTACAAAGGCTTTAACGGTCTTCTCGGCGTGAATTATATTCCGCTGGCTTATCTGGGAAGCCAGGTGCTGACCGGTACCGTGCATACCTTCCTGGCCAGGGCAACCGTTGTGGTTCCCGGGGCGAAGGAAACCTTTGCGCTGATATATCTTTATGAGGAAAAAGGCGGGAGAGTGCGGATTATCGATATTCTCCGTTCCGGTATTGAAACCGGCATGGACACCGGCGAATGGGAACCTGCAGAGAATCCCGCTCTTACGGATGAAATGAAAAGCGGCTTTGAAGAAGCCGTTACCGGGCTTACGGGCGCAGGTTACGTGCCCGTGGCGCTTGCCGGCACAAAGGTGGCATCGGAACTGGATTTCGTTGTCATCGCGGAAGCGACGCCGGTTACCGGCAATGCGGAAACCGGGTATTCGTTTGTCTACCTGAAGCATGAGACGGACGGGAAGCTTGCGATAACGGACATTAAGGCTTTCGAGGCCGAAATTGACCAGCCGGGGGATACGGAGCCGGAAGAGACGCCGACGCCGACACCTACAGAAACACCGTCGCCTGAGCCCACGGCAGAACCTACGGAAACGCCGACGCCCACACCGACGGAGACACCGACACCCACGCCGACGGAAACGCCGACGCCCACACCGACGGAGACACCGACACCCACACCGACGGAGACGCCGACTCCTGCACCTACAGAGACGCCGACTCCTGCACCCACAGAGACGCCGACTCCGACGGCAGAACCCACGCCTGAACCGACTGTGGAGCCTACACCTGAACCGACTGTGGAACCTACACCTGAACCGACTGTGGAGCCTACGCCTGAGCCCACGGAAGAACCGACGCCCGAACCGACACCTGAGCCGATTCAGCCCGGTGATGATGCTGGCGCGTGGAAGAAGGCGGCGTCACCGGCGCTGACCGATGATGTGCGCAGAGTTTTCGCGAAAGTAGCGGATACTGCCATCGGCGTACGCTACAACCCGGTTGCCTTTATCGGCACCCAGGTAGTTGCCGGGACGAACTATGCGGTTCTGTGCGAGACATCCCTGGCGGCACCGGGGTCCCAGGATTTGTATTCCATGGTGATCGTGCATGAGGGAACCGACGGAAGTGTTACGGTTACGGATGTCATCATGTCACAGGTCAACACCTACACCGACCTGCCGATGGGCGGCTGGAAGAATGCAGACGACCCGGTGGTGCATCCGGACATGGAAGCACTCTTTGCGTCCGCGGTAAGGGGATTCTTAGGCGCGGAATACGCACCGATAGCTGTGGTCAGCATGCAGCCGGCCAACGGTACGAATTACTGTATCTTCGCGGAAGCCGGAAAAGTAACGGCAGATCCGGGGTCGGAATACGCCTTTGTCTATCTGCATGTCGATGAAGGCGGCAGCGCAGCGGTAACAGATATCGTTTCTTTTAAATAATCATTTCCGGTGCAGCATTTTGCACCTGCCGGAAGGCCCTGCTTTTGCGCAGGGCCTTTTTTGTGTGGGCTGACTGATGTTATTTCTCTGAAAATAAGATACAATAGAATTGTACATATGCAGAAAACAGCAGGAAACCGGAGGAAAATGATTGATGCAGATTACGAAAGAAGAATTCCTGAAGCTGGTGAAGGAAGCATTCGCGGAGCTGCCGGATAATACGGTGCATCTGCCGGAAGAAAACGTGGATATTCCCGTTCTGGAAGAACCGCTGACCGGCTTTGCGGATGCGGACGATCCGCTTTTTGAACAGTACAAGGACCCCGCTGTCATCGGGGAGAACTTTAAGACGCCGAAGGAATGGATGCCGGAGGCCCGGACGGTTGCCGGGTTCTTTTTTCCCTATACGGGAGCGGTGCGTTTCAGGCACCGTGCCTCCACGGAGCTTACGGATGAGGCCTGGAACAACGGCTATCCCAAAGGCGGGCAGATGGCGGAGCTTTTCCTGGATATCCTGATTGAGAAGCTGGAAAAAGCCGGGGTGAAGACGCATCTTCCCCACAGGGACCCGGGCTTTACCATGAATCCGGTGCCGGTGATGAACGGTGAAGAAGAGGATCTTCATTTTTCCGCCGCCTGGTCCAACCGGCATGCGCTTTACGCCGCAGGGCTTGGCACTTTCGGCGTACACCGGCACATCATAACGGACAAAGGCTGCTGCGGCACCCTTGCCAGCCTTCTTGTTGACGTAAAGCTGGAGCCGTCGGTTCGGGCGTATACCGGACTGTATGACAACTGCATCCGCTGCGGTGCATGCACACACCGGTGCCCGGCAAAGGCCATCACTTTGGAAGGACTCAGGAACCTGAAAAAATGCGCAGGGCATTCCGGCGTGATAAGGGAGACTTTAGGCGGAGGCTTCTGCGGGAAATGCCTGGTGGGCGTTCCCTGTGAGGACAGGAATCCGGCAAAATAAGAAGCACACAGGCGTAAAGCCTGCGTGTTTTTTATGGGAAGTTGCGCTTTCCGTTATTATTTTAAATCCACGTGCCCGCCGATTTCTTCAGCCATTTCCTGCCAGTGGGCCATCCTTTTTGCAAGCTCCGTCCGGCTTTCCTCATCCTCGCGGAAAGCGATAAGCGTCCAGTCCATTTCATTTAAGGCCTGGAAGAATTCCGGGAACTTCGGGAACGGTACGGAGATCATGCGCAGGCCTGCGGGATAGGCCTTTCTCCGCTTCAGGCCGTGGTAGAAGCCTGTGGTGATGTGGTTGACCTTGCCGGAAATCATCGGATAGGCATACATCCAGGCGCAGCTTAAAACTGGAGAGGATTTGGATTCCCACAGGTCTCCGGAAATATAGCTGGTTGCCCGCATGATAATGTCCGCCTGGGGCAGGTCCGCAACAAAAAACAGCAGATCCGGGTCGAAGCAGCAGTCCGCGGCGGGGCAGAATTCCACGTAACGTACGGTATGGGGAACCAGGATGGGCAGTTTCTGGTACAGCTGCTGGTTGGCGGAAGGCGTTTTATAACAGCCGAAATCGTATCCTGCCTGGCCGCTTCCGGTAACGGGGGACAGTTCCTCCATGCCCAGCACCAGCTTGCCGTAGCAGGCGTCGTCGTTCATATCGGTGTAAAAGTGCTTTTTCGTATCCTGGGTATATTTCACGTACTGGCAGAAGGCCAGCTTTTCACCCTCATAGTGAGGCGCGTCCGGCTTTTCAAACCGGAATTTAATGGCAACCGCCGGGTATTCAAGGTCCAGTTTCCGTATCACTTCTTTATCCGAATCTCTCAGCATGTCTGATATTTCCTCCTTACTCACCGGTAATATGCATTTACAGTATTATCATATCTGTTTTGCAGGACCCTGTCCACAGAATATTCTCTTTTTGAGGACGGAAGCACCGGGAAGAAACATGTCGGCTTGTTTAAAAACCGGCACTGCACATTCGGCATTGTGTGAGGCGATATTTTGTAAAATATCACGGAAATACGCAGATCATACTGTACATTTTTGGCAAACGTGATAAAATATACTCAGGTTACCAGAGAAATTTCAGTACATAGAAAAGGAGAAGATAAATGTACGTAAAAGCACCGATTTCAGACCGCGTAGCGAGAATCCGCGAGCGGTACCGCAGCACCAAGCCGAAAGTAGATATGGCCAGATACAGACTGGTTACAGAGTTCTACAAAGAGAATCCCCAGCTGACCGGTATTCTCAAAAAGGCGAAAAACTTACGGAATCTGTTCGAGAATATGCCCACCCCCGTATTTGAGGATGAGCTCATCGTCGGTTTCCAGGGAGCAACCTACAGAAGCTCTGCCGTTTATCCGGAAGTTGGCTTCCAGTGGTTCTTTGATGAGGTGGGCAAATTCGACGCCAACGGCAAGCGAATCATCACCACCAGGACCACCGACCCCTATGACATCGATGAAGAAGATGCGGAATACGGCCTTGCCACCGGAGAATTCTGGCTGCAGTTCAACAACAGCCGTATGGCGGACGAATACATGCCCAGAGGCCTTCGCAAGATCGCCGGCAACGGCGTCTGCCTGTTTTCCCCGGTCCGTTCCTGCGGCGCGCCGGTAGGCCATTTCACTGCCAACCAGTGGAAAGCGGTTGACAGAGGCTTCCTTTCCATCGCGGAAGAAGCCTGCGCGAAGATGGAGAAGCTGGAAGAGGACGGTATTTTCGGAACTTCCATTTACCAGTACAACTTCTACCGCGCGGTTGACATTGTGTGCCGCGGCATCATCCGTTATTCCGAAAGGTATGCGGAAGAGTGCCTGCGCCAGGCAGAAGAGTGTACGGACGAGAAGAGAAAAGCAGAACTTCTCGATATGGCGGACTGCCTGAACTGGATTATGAAGAACCCGGCCAGAAACCTGCATGATGCCCTGCAGATCGTGTATCTGTATCATCTGTCCTTCTGTCTGGATGCCCAGCAGCATGGCACGAGCGTAGGCCGTCTTGACCAGTATGTGGGCAAATATGCCGAAGCGGATATCGCTTCCGGCAGACTGACGAAAGAGGAAGCCCAGGAGCTTATTGACTGTACCATCCTGAAGTTCGCGGAATGCAACAAGGTCGGTTCCGAAGGCGCTTCCGCCGCGAACCCCGGCTATACCTCCGGCATGCTGACCACCCTGGGCGGCGTTGACAAGGACGGCAATGATGCCTCCAACGTTGCCACCTATATGATTCTGCAGGCCAACAGCCGTATGTACCTGCACGATCCGCCTCTGGCGCTGCGTATCCATGACAAGACCCCGGATGACCTTTGGGAGGCTGCCATTGAGGCTACAAAGATGGCCGGCGGCGTACCTTCCTACGAATATGACGGCGTTATTATTCCCGGCCTGATGAAGAGAGGCCTGACCCTGGAGGATGCCAGAAACTACGCCCTTATGGGCTGCGTGGAGCCCTGCGGCTGCGGTACCGAGTGGGCACAGCCCGGCGGCACCGGCGCGGAATCCTACATGAATATCGCCACCTGTCTGCTCATCGCCATCAACAACGGCACGAACCCGATGAAGATGCCGTTCCCGGGTGCTCCCGAACCCAGACAGACCGGTCTTCCCACCGGCTATCTGTATGAGATGAACAGCATTGAAGATGTTATGGAAGCCGTAGACAAGCAGATGAAGTTCTTCTGCAAATGGCAGGCCAGCTGTATCGCTGCCTGGGAGTCCATGGCCAGCTTCAACATCCCGCTTCCGATTGTATCCGCCACCATGGACGGCTGCATGGAAAAGGGTATGGACGTTATGTGGGGCGGCGCCAAGTATAACTCCACCGGCAACTCCAACGTCGGCGTGGGCAACCTGGCAGACTCCATGAACATTCTGGAGCAGGTAGTCTTCAAAGAGAAGAGATGCACCACCAGGGAAATGTACGATGCGCTGATGAATAACTGGAAGGGTTATGAGGAGCTGCAGCAGTACATCAACGGCAAGGCGAAACACTACGGCAACGGTATTCCGGAGTGCGATAAATGGATGACCTGGGCGGCCGACTGCTACGCAGACGCCATCAATGCGACTTCCGGTCCGAGAGGCAACCACCTGCATGCAGGCTGCTATCCCGTAACCGCAAACGTGGGCTTCGGCCGTATGACCGGCGCTACCCCGGACGGCAGAAATGCCGGTGAACCGCTTTGCGACGGTATTTCCCCGCGTCAGGGCTTCGACAAGGGCGGCCCCTTAACCACCATCAACTCCCTGCTGACCTTCGATCAGACGAAGTACTCCAACGGCACGCTGTGCAACATGAAATTCCATCCGACAGCCCTGAACCGTGAGGACGGCTGGAAGAAGCTTCGTGATGTCATGTCCACCTACTTCGAAGGCGGCGGCATGGAGCTGCAGCTGAACATCGTTTCCGCTGATACCTTAAAGGATGCGCAGGAGCATCCGGAAAACTACAAGGATCTGGTTGTCCGTGTAGCCGGCTTCTCCGCATACTTCGTGGAAGTGTTCAAAGATTCCCAGGATGACCTTATCCGTCGTACCGAGATGAACCTGTAAGATAAAAGCTGCACAATAGAAAAAGGGTTCCGGCAAGCTTGCTTGCACGGAACCCTTTTTCTATTGGGTGGCCTAACGAACATGAGCACTGATCCTGCGAAGCAGGAGAAAAAGTGCGAATGTTTGTTAGGGACTGCGGGAGCACGAAGTGCGCAGCAGTCACTTTTATCCTGACAGCATTAACGGACATGAGCACTGATCCTTTTTTCAGAACAGCACATCCTTAAAACACATCCTCTGTTCATTTTTATCATAATCCCAGCTGTGGCAGGCGCCGCCCGCGCAGAATTCCAGCTGGCTGCAGGTTCTGCATTTTTCGCTTTTCTCCGCAAGACCGCCCCGGAAAATCTGAAAACCGTTTTCCCAGACGTCTTTCAGGCGGTCGGTCAGGATATTTCCGAAGACCGTTTCCGGCCGGCGTTCGATGTCCAGACAGCTGGTGATATCGCCGGTGGAAGTGATGGCGGCCACATAGATGCCTGCATTGCAGATAAAATAGTGCTTCCGCACTTCACGTTCATAATCCAGTCCAAGGAAATGGCTGCAGCCATAGGTTAAGGGCATGCCTTCCGAACGTTTTTCCCGGATAAAATCAAACAGATACCGGTAATCCTCACCGGTCAGCATCATTTCCGGGTGCGCGAGAGCCCGGCCGATGGGCTCAATGCCGATGATGCGCCAGGAATCGATGTCGATACCGCAGAAAATATCATACATCGGTTCCAGCTCGTGCATGTTGGTGTGATTTATCACCGTGGTTACCTGCACATGACGAAAACCGCCTTCTTCCAGAAGGCAGTTAATCCCCCGCATGGCGGCATCGTAACCGCCCGGCGTCCGCCGGAAACGGTCATGGGTTTCTTTAAGACCGTCGATGGAGACGGAGATGGTGCCCATGCCGCATTCATGCAGTTTCCGGGCGCAGCCGGCGTCAATCAGGGTGCCGTTGCTGGTCATGCCCCAGTGATATCCGAGATCCTTTGCAAACCCCAGGATATCGAAGAAATCGGTGCGCAGCAGCGGTTCCCCGCCGGTGATGCAAAGCTGGAAAGACTTCACGTCAAAATCCGCGTCGACGTCAGTCAGGATTTTTTTGTATTGTTCCAAAGACAGTTCAAAACCGCCGGTGTAGTCGCAGCTGCTTCCGCAGTGGAGGCAGTGTTCGTTGCACCGGCTGGTCAGTTCCAGAAACAGGAATTTCAGGATGGGCTTTTTCTGCAGCTGCTTTTTATAATCCGCAAGCTGGCGCAGATGGCCTTCTTTGATTTTTGCAAGTTCGGTTTTCATGTGTATGCCGCCCGCTTAATTCTGCAGCTTTACGGTTCGAAATCCACCGGAGGCCCGTAAACGTCTTCCGGGATGTTTTCCTCCGGGTCAAACTGTGACACTGCGCTGTATTCATTATCTTCCGGAGGCCCGTAAACCGGTTCGGAAACGTTTTCTGAAGAGTCATACTTCGATTCGCTGACAACATCATCAGGCGGAGGTCCGTAGACACTTTCAGGCCTGTTGACGCAGGCGACAAAGGCAGCCGCGGCCACGGCAGCGGCAGTGCCGGTGATAACCAGTTTTTTTGATTTTTTCATGGCAGTTCTCCTAAAGGGCATGGGAATATGCCGTTGCATTTTATGCGCGAAAAGCATGATACAGACTGTTCTTTCATTATATCAGGAAATTCCGTAAAATACTACCTGTTTTCCCTGATTAATGTGGTTTTCATCTGCGGAATTTTATGATACAATACAAAGATAACCGATTATTTATGCAATTTTTCTTTTGACGGGCAGGAAAAATGAAAAACCAGGAACCGGCAAAGTTTGCCGGAAATGACAGACAGGAGAATAACACGGCCGCGTATTATGTGCTGGACGACGGGCAGTCATACGAAGACAGCCCGTACCGGGATACGCCGCTTCCCGCGCGGGATACGTCCCTTCCCCTCCGGGACAGAAGTATGCCTGCCCGCAAGGATGAGATACCGGAGCAGATCCGCAAAATGCGCCGGCTGTACGAATACAGCGACGGAAGCTTCCGGCAGAAATGCAAGAACTTCTATCTCCAGGGCATGTACATGAAGGATTATGAGGATGACGCGCCATGGAACGGCCGTTTCCGGCATTATTTCCCTGTGTACCAGGACCTGGGCGTGGATCAGCTGAGGGGGTATTTCACCTGGAGGACCGCGGTGCGCCGCGGCACTTATCCGGAAGGCAATACCTGCTACGCCTATCTGTATCTTTACGAGCTCTTAAACGGCATCGGAAGCGAAAGTCCGGAAGACACGCTTTCGAAAATGAAAGCCTTCGAGAATGGCTATCTGGACGCCGGATACGGGGATCCGGCCATGCGCAAAAACCTGCACCGCTGGCTGCTGGAATACGCCGTGGTGAAGAACCTGCCCGCAGAAGAGGCGGCATCCTTTGCGGATCCGGCTGTCAGGGCCTGGGATCACGCCATGGCGGTGCTGCAGGCACCGGATGGATGTTCGGATGAGGAGCTTTTCGAAGCCATTGAAAGCCTGCCGGGAAACCGGCTCGGAAGCTCCGTAACGGTGGTGAAGGAAGGCGCGGCCGCGAAAAAGCTGTTTGCCCGTCTCTGGCGGCATATTGTATCGTCCTACAGGGAAAAAGGCAGGGATTTCTTCACGGAATGCTTCGGAAAAAAGAGAATCTACCTGTGGCATCCCTTGGGCAACGCGGTTTACTGGGAGCATCACAGGCAGGAAAAAACGGATTACGTGCTGAATGAAAGCCGGCGATTCTACCGCAGGGAGGGCGTCTGGTACGAGGAAAGCTACCAGAGCCTGTATTTCAACAAACGGAAGTTCAATGCGCTGTTCCACGAAGCGGACCGGCAGTTCCGGGATTATCTGAAGACCGGCCATTCCTTAAAGGCCAAGCCGGAGGAAGCCTGGGCGGCATCTTTCGTGGAGGAAATCATCGCGGAAGACCGGAAGGAAAAGACGGAAGCGGCAAGGCCGAAGATTGTCATCGATTTTTCGGGCCTTGAGAAGATCCGGCAGGACGCGGAAATCACCAAGGCCAGCCTTCTGACGGAAGAGGAACGGGCGGAGGAAGCAAAAGCGGCGCAGGCGGATGAGCCGCAAAAGGAGCCCCCGCGGCAGATTCTGCCGGACGGTGTAAAAGAAGCGGAAGAAGGGCAGCAATCCGGAAAGGACAGTCTTCACGGAAGAATTCGGGAATATCTTTCCGATGAACACCTGGTGCGCCTGGTGCATATGCTGCTTTCCGGAAGGGATGCGGCGGCCTTCCTTTCAGCAGGCCGTCTGATGCCCACGGTTGCGGCGGATGCCGTAAACGAAGCGCTGTTCGACCTGGTGGGGGACAATGTACTGGAATGCGAAGATGACAGGCTTTCCCTGGTGGAGGATTACCGGGAAGACCTGATGAAATTGTTTGAGGAATAAAGATGGGAGAAGAGAACAGAAAAGTACCGAAAAGGATAGCCCAGACGGTGATTAATTCCTTAAAAGGCGGCGTGGTGCCCAGAATCGGCCTGCCATACATTACCGTAGGCCGGAAGAACGAGATAGCCGCGCTACTGCACGACGTGGATATCATCTCTGAGGGCGGCGCCTCCTGCCGTTTCATCGTGGGAAAATACGGTTCGGGCAAAAGCTTCCTGCTCCAGACCATCCGGAACTACGTGATGGACAGGGGCTTTATCGTGGCCGACGCGGATCTTTCGCCGGAAAGACGGCTGATGGGCACAAAAGGCCAGGGCCTGGCCACGTACCGCGAGCTTATCGGCAATCTTTCCACGAAAACCAGGCCGGAGGGCGGCGCCCTCACCCTGGTGCTGGACCGCTGGATTAACGCCTGCCGGTCGGAGGCTGCGCTGGAAACCGGGCTTTCCCCTGCGGACCCCGCCCTTGCGGCCGCGGTGGACCGGAAGATTTACGAAGTAACGGCACAGATCAACGAGCTGGTGCACGGCTTTGAATTCGCAAGGCTTCTGTCCGTTTATTACCATGCCTATCTGGAGGGAAACGACGACACCAAGGCGAGGGTCATCCGGTGGTTCCGGGGAGAATACAGCCTGAAAAGGGAAGCCCGGGAAGATTTGGGCGTCAACATCATCATTACGGATGACGACTGGTATGATTATCTGAAGCTTTTTGCCGTGTTTTTCCGCCTGGCGGGCTACACGGGTATGATGATCATGATCGACGAGCTGGTGAACATTTACAAGATACCGAATTCAGTGACCAGGCAGTACAACTATGAGAAGCTTCTGACCATGTACAACGACACCCTGCAGGGCAAGGCCAGGTATCTGGGAATCCTGATGGGCTGCACGCCCCAGGCCCTGGAGGACAGGCGCAGAGGGCTTTACAGCTATGAGGCCCTGCGTTCAAGGCTTGCGGAGGGACGTTTTTCAAAGCCCAATGCCCGGGACCTTCTGGCGCCGGTTATCCGGCTTGACCCCTTAACGGCGGAGGAAATGCTGGTTTTATGCGAGAAGCTTGCTGATTTGCATGCGGGCCTGTACGGTTATGAGCGCAGTCTGGGAACCGCGGACCTTGCGGTATTTATCCGGATGGAATACGAACGCATCGGGGCGGATACCAATATCACGCCCAGGGAAGTGATCCGGGATTTCATTGAACTTCTGGACCTCCTGAGCCAGAATCCGGGCCTTTCTGTTTCTGATCTTCTGAAATCAGAGGATTTTTCCTACGCGAAATCCGAGGCGGTATCCGACAACGCGGACGAGGACTTTGCCGAATTTACGGTATAAGGAGCTTAAAACGATGGACGTTTTCAACCGTTATGCCCCCTTTATACAGGATTATATTTACCGCAGCGGCTGGCAGGCCCTGCGGGCCGTGCAGAACGCGGCGGGGGATGCGATATTCAATACGCAGGAAAATGTGCTGCTGACGGCTTCCACGGCTTCCGGCAAGACGGAGGCTGCCTTTTTCCCGATACTCACCCTCCTTTCGGAAGAACCTTCCTGGTCGGTGGGGGCTTTATACATCGCGCCGTTAAAAGCGCTTATCAACGACCAGTTCATACGGCTTGACGAGCTGTGTGAGGAAGCGGATATCCCGGTGACCAAATGGCACGGGGACGCGTCGGAATCCAGGAAGCGGAAGCTTTTAAAGAAACCGTCGGGCATCCTGCAGATAACGCCGGAGTCCCTGGAATCCCTGATGATCCGCAAGCACATGGAGATTCCCTCCCTGTTCGGAGACCTGCGGTTTATCGTGGTGGATGAAATTCATTCGCTTCTGCGGGCGGACCGGGGCCTTCAGACCTTCTGCCTCATCGAAAGACTCTGCCGTCTGGCGGGCTGCAGTCCCAGAAGGATAGGCCTTTCCGCCACCATCGGAAACCCGGAGGAAGCAGGAAAATTCCTGGCGGCGGGCAGCGGGCACGGCACCGTGATTCCGAAGTTTGACGGCGGAAAAGAGGTCTGGCGGCTTTCCATGGAGCATTTCTACAATACACCGCCCCAGGCGGGCGAGAAAGAAGCCCATGCGGCGGTGCAGGCGGGGATTTCCCTGAATAAGGAAGAGCCGGAACTGACGTATATCGAGCCTGCGACCGACACCGCGCCTGCGGCGGCGGACCCCGGGCTTGCCTATATCTTCGACCATACAAAAGGGAAAAAATGCCTGGTGTTCACCAATTCCAGGGAGGAATGCGAGTCTGTCTGCCAGCAGCTTCGGCAGTACTGTGAGGCAAACGGCGAGCCGGACCGGTTCCTGATCCACCACGGCAACCTGTCTGCCTCCTTCCGTGAAAGCGCGGAAGAGGAGATGAAGGATGATGATTCCCTGCTGTCCGTATGCGCCACCGCAACCCTGGAGCTGGGCATCGACATCGGAAAGCTGGAGCGGGCTTTCCAGATAGACGCGCCGTTCACCGTTTCCGGCTTCCTGCAGCGCATGGGCCGCACCGGCAGGAGGGGGAATCCTTCGGAAATGTGGTTCGTCATGCGGGAGGATCATCCGGAACCCCGGTCCGTGCTGCCGGAAATGATACCCTGGTACCTTATCCAGGGAATTGCGCTGGTGCAGCTGTACCTGGAAGAACGGTTTGTGGAGCCGCCCCGGACGGACAGGCTGCCCTTCAGCCTCCTGTACCACCAGACCATGAGCACCCTGGCTTCCGGCGGGGAGATGACGGCAGCAGAGCTGGCAAGCCGCGTGCTTCCGCTTTCTGCTTTTTCCCGGATCACGAAAGAGGATTACCGGATACTGCTCACGCATCTGATTGCCATCGATCACATCAACCGCACGGAAAACGGCGGCCTTATTGTAGGGCTTACCGGCGAGCGGGTGGTCAACCAGTATAAATTCTTCGCGGTATTTCAGGAAAATATCGAATACGCGGTGCGAAGCGGCGCGGAAGAGCTGGGCACCATCGTCAAACCGCCGCCTGTGGGCGACAAAATCGCCATTGCCGGCCGTGTCTGGGTCGTGGAGGAAGTGGACCATAAAAAGAGGATGGTCTGGTGTTCCCTGGTAAAGGGCAATATCCCCGCGTATTTCGGTGACGTGGCGGGGGATATCCACACCCATATTCTGGAGCGGATGCAGAAGGTACTGGCCGAGGACCAAAGCTACCGTTTCCTCCTGCCCCACGCGAAAGCCAGGCTTTCGGATGCCAGGGCGGTTTTTGGCCAGACAAGGATGGCGGAAAAGCCCCTGATTTCCTTAGGCGGGAAAATGTGGGTGCTTTATCCGTGGCTCGGAACCTATGCCTTCCTGGCCATGGAACGTTTCCTGAAGCTTCGGTGCGCAAAAAGGCTGGGCCTTTCAGGCCTTTCCTCCGTGAGACCCTACTACATGCAGTTTACCATGCAGGTATCTGAAGAGGAGTTCTTCCGGATCGTGGAAGAGGAAGCGGAAAAGGAGTTCGATGCGGAAAGCCTCCTGTATGAAAAGGAAGTGCCCGTCTTCGACAAATACGATGAATTCGTGCCGCCGGTCCTGGTGCGCAAAGGCTTTGCCGAAGGCGTCCTTGACATAGAAGGCATGAAGAAAAGAGTAAGAGAATGGACAAAACCGGCGGGAAAATAACCCCGCCGGTTTTTGTGTGCGTTCCCGGATGAAATCCGGATTATGCGGATTAATAGT
The DNA here is from genome assembly GCA_017433825.1 of Eubacterium sp. Taxonomy (GTDB): domain Bacteria; phylum Bacillota; class Clostridia; order Lachnospirales; family Lachnospiraceae; genus Alectryocaccobium. The sequence goes on from JAFRGL010000019.1 coordinate 122,137, forward strand.
ACTGGGTGGAAAGCTTCAAGGCTTCGTCGGTAATCCAGCCGTTTACTTCCTGTACCCGCGGGTCCATGTAATCCATGGAGGTTACGCCGCCGGAGAAAATGAAGGCGCCGTTGGGAGCCAGTTCGTCGAATTTGTCGCGGACTGCCTGACGGACTTCTTCCTCGTCGATTTCCGGCCAGGTAATGGGCAGCGGATACTCGAAACCGCCGCGGATGATGAGCTGGCGGCCGAAACGTTTCTTGACTTCCACCAGATTGTTCTCCTTCTGGGCGGGATCCCAGCATCTTACGCCTAAACGTACCATGGAAGGCAGCAGGTCTTCGCAGCGGCCGCAGTTATGGTAGAAGACAGGCAGGCCCGCGTCACGGACCAGGTCCAGCGTCCTCTTATAGCGGGGAACGAAGAACTCGTCGAACATTTCCGGGCCGACAAAGGGCGTCAGCTTGGAAGCGGAGTCGTCTACCATGTAGTAGGCTTCCGGTTTGTAGTAATACAGGACGTTTTTGGTGATGTCGATAACCTGGTCGCACATCCAGTCCAGAAGGGCATGGACGGCTTCCGGCTCTTCATACAGCGCGCAAAGGCCATTGGTGAAGCCCATCAGGCCGATGAACTGCTGGAAGAAATCATCGAAGCCCTTGCCGACATACAGGCTCTGTTCGGGATCCCAGTTCAGCTTGGCGATATCCTTTTCGGCCGCCTTTTCCCAGTCCCAGTCCTTCCAGTGCTCCGGCACCTTCATGACTTCTTCCCATTTGGTTACATCCTCAAGGATGAAGTTGCCCGGCTCGGGAATAGGCGCGTAGTTGGTTTCCTTGTTTGCCACGTAGTGCACGCCCCAGGGGTCGTAGCCGCCTTTGGGCCCTCTGAAATCGCCGAGAATCGAGGGGTTTTCCAGTCCGCCTACGGTCATCGGCGTAATGCCCGGACCGAAACGGGATACCGGAACATATTCCGGCATGTCTCCGTTGAGCATACGGAGCAGGTTCTGCTTCTGATTCAACATAAAATTCTCCTCCTGAATGTTTCATAAAAAACACTGCAAATGTACATTTTCATTATAATCCCGGGAAAAACGCCGGACAAGAGATCGGCGCAGAATGGAAAACACAAAAATAATCCCGGGAAAGCGTTATTTTTTGGGCAGGCCGGAAGACACACGCTTTGAAGCATTTTCCGGGAAGATAAGGGAAATCTTTTTTTTATGGGAAAACAGGAAAACGATTGAAAAAAAGCACCCTGCAACGTATACTAATTGGATATAGCGGTTATGGCTGCTTTAAGGCAGCTGCACGCAGCGAAGCAAAGGAAGTACGTTATGCTGGCAATTATCGATTACGATGCGGGAAATATGAAAAGCGTGGAAAAGGCCGTCCAGTACCTGGGCGAGGAAGTGGTGCTCACCGACAGGGAAGAGGAGCTTCTGTCTGCGGACCGGGTGATCCTGCCCGGAGTGGGCAGCTTCGGCGCGGCCATGGAAAGCTTAAGGCGCAACGGCCTGGACAAGGTAATCCGGAAAGTCGTGGAAAACAACACGCCGTTTTTGGGCATCTGCTTAGGCATGCAGATGCTGATTGACGAAAGCGAGGAATCCCCGGGGGTGGAAGGCCTTCATCTCCTTCCCGGGAAAATCTTACGGATTCCGGAAACGCCGGGGCTTAAAATTCCCCATATGGGCTGGAACAGCCTGCATTTTCCGAAGGAAACCCGGCTTTTTGCGGGCCTTCCGGAGAATACCTACACCTATTTTGTTCATTCCTACTACCTGCAGGCGGATGACCCGGATGTGGTTGCCGCTGTGACGGATTACGGCATAGAATTACAGGTGGCCGTGGAGTACGGCTATATTTTCGGCTGCCAGTTCCACCCGGAGAAAAGCTCGAAAGACGGGCTTGCCATTTTAAGAAATTTCCTGAATGTGGAAAAGGAGGGATAAGGATGCATACCAGAAGAATTATTCCCTGCCTTGACGTAAATAACGGCCGGGTGGTAAAGGGCGTGAACTTTGTGAACTTAAGGGATGCCGGGGACCCGGTGGAAATCGGCAAGGCCTATGACGCGGCCGGCGCCGACGAGCTGGTATTTCTGGACATCACCGCTTCTTCGGACCGGCGGGTTACCGCGGTGGATGTGGTCCGGGCCGTGGCCAGGGAGATTTTCATCCCCTTCACGGTGGGCGGCGGCATCCGTACGGTGGACGATTTCCGGTCCCTGCTTCGGGAAGGCGCGGACAAGATTTCCATCAATTCCCAGGCAGTAAAGACGCCGGAGCTTATCAGCGAAGCGGCGGAGAAGTTCGGCAGCCAGTGCGTGGTGGTGGCCATGGATGCCAGGAGAAGGCCGGAAGGGGAAGGCTGGACGGTCTATATCCACGGCGGCAGGATCGACACCGGCATTGACGCCCTGGAATGGGCGGCAAAGGCGGAAGCTTTAGGCGCCGGGGAAATCCTGCTTACCAGCATGGACTGCGACGGCACCAAGGCCGGCTATGACATTCCTCTGACCAGGAGCATTTCCGATACGGTGAAGATTCCCGTCATCGCCTCCGGCGGCGCGGGCACAAAAGAGCATTTTTACGAGGCCTTCGAAAAGGGCGGCGCGGACGCGGCCCTGGCGGCTTCCTTATTCCACTATAAGGAGCTGGAAATAGCCGATTTGAAAAATTATCTGAAAGGAAAGGGGATTCCCGTGCGGATCTCCTGACAAAAGCCATGCCTCCCATTACAGGGAAATGGGCTGAAGCATTAAAGCCCGAATTTTCCAAGGAATACTATAAAGAGCTGTATGCGAAGGTGCGGGAGGAATATGCCCGTTTCCGGGTGTATCCGCCGGCGTCCGACCTTTTTTCCGCCTTCCATATGACACCGATGGAAGAGGTGAAAGCGGTTATCTTAGGCCAGGATCCCTACCATGAGGAGGGCCAGGCCCACGGGCTTTGCTTTTCCGTGCGGCCGGGGATAGAGACGCCGCCTTCCTTAAAGAACATTTACCGGGAACTGGAAACGGATGTGGGCTGCTACATCCCGAACAACGGTTACCTGGAGAAATGGGCAAGGCAGGGCGTACTGCTTTTGAATACCGTGCTCACAGTCAGGGCCCACCAGGCCAATTCCCACAAGAATATCGGCTGGGAGCAGTTTACCGACGCGGCGCTATCCGCGCTGGACAAGGAGGACAGGCCCATGGTTTTCCTGCTCTGGGGAAGCCACGCGCAGGCAAAAAAAGCCATCCTTTCCAACCCGGCCCATCTGGTGCTTACCGCACCGCATCCGAGTCCTTTGTCGGCGCACAGGGGGTTTTTCGGCTGCAGACATTTTTCACAGACCAACGAATATCTGGAACAGCATCATCTGACGCCCATTGACTGGCAGATTGAGAACATATGAGCAGGAAGAAAAACAGTTTAGTTAAAAATGCATCCGTCCTGATGGTGGCGGCCATCATTTCCAGGATCATCGGGCTTTTATACCGCAGGCCCATGGGCCAGATCCTGGGCCCGGTCGGCATGGGCTATTACGGCTATGCCAGCAACCTGTATTCCATCCTGCTGATGATTTCCGCCTACAGCATCCCCATGGCCGTATCCAAGATCGCTTCGGAACGCCTGGCAAAACACCAGTTCAAAGGCGCCCACAGGATTTTCAAAGGTGCGCTTTTATACGCTGTCATCGTAGGCGGCGTGGTGGCATTCATTGCCTTTTTCGGCGGGTCATTCCTCCTGCCGGCCAACCAGCAGAATGCGGTTCCGGCATTAAGGGTTCTGGCACCGACCATTTTCTTCTCCGCGGTTTTGGGTGTGTTCCGGGGATATTTCCAGGCCCATCACAACATGACACCCACCTCCATTTCCCAGATTGCGGAGCAGATCGTAAACGCCCTGGTATCCATCCTGGCAGCCTTCCTCCTGGTGCGGGGGATTACGGACGCCACAAGAAGCGCCATCAGGGGTGCGGCCGGCGGCACGACAGGTACGGCGGCCGGCGTAATCGCGGGACTTTTGTTCATGCTGTTTGTCTATAACGTCAACCGGGGCACCATCCTGCGGCGGATGAAAAAAGATCCCAGCCGCTCACGGGAAAGCTACGGGCAGATTTTAGGCATTATCGTGATGATGGCCACGCCCATCATCCTGACCACCTTCATCAACAACGCCAGCAATTACCTGGACAGCTATATTTATTCCAGCCTCCAGGGCGTGCACGGCGCTGCGTCTGACGCCATTGCCGCAGCCTACGGCGAATTCAGCAACTACTATGTACCCGTTATCAACATCCCCCTGGCCATGGCCTCCGCTTCCGCGGCGGCCCTGATGCCGGAGGTATCCGCGGCCATGGCGGTGCGTGACCGCAAAACCGCCCGGGCGCATATTGCCCAGACAGTCCGGCTTACCATGTTCATCTGCATTCCCGCCACCGTGGGACTGACGGTGCTGGCCTTCCCGGTAATGGGCGTTTTGTTCCCGTCCTCCACGGACCTTTCCGCGAAAATGCTGATGACCGGTTCGATATACGTGATTTTTACCGCCCTGGCCACCATTACGGGCAGCGTCCTGCAGGCTATCGGCAGGCAGAGGCGGGCCATGATAAACGCCGCCGTTGCCTTAGGCATCAACCTTTTAGTGCTCGTCGTCCTCTTAAACGCGGCGCCGGGACTTGACATCTACGCGGTAATGATCGCGAACATCGTCTTTTCGGTGGCCTACTGCCTCATCAACGCGCTTACCTTAAGGAAATACCTGGGCAGGAGCAGGCAGAAGCTTTCCATTTACGCGCTGACCGTAGCGGCCTCGGCCATCATGGGCGCGGCTGCGGCAGGCGTCTACTACGGACTCTTCCGTCTGACCTACCGGCCCTTTATCTGCCTGGTTATCGCGGTGCTTGCGGGCATCTTCGTCTACCTGGTTGTCTACGTGGTGATTACGCGCACCACAAAGGAAGAACTGGCAGCCTATCCCATGGGCAGAAAACTGGTGAAATTCTTTACACTTATCAGAGTTTACAGGTAAATAAGGCAAAAAGGCCCGGAAATGACTGTTTCCGGGTCCTTTTTTCTAAAGAATTCATTGCGTGCATTGGTAATAAATGATATAATTACATTTAATTTTTTGTAAATAGTACATAGAAACGTTTTAATAAGCAGGAGGAATCGTCATGAAAAAGCTGGAAGAATATGTGATCAGTATTCCGGATTTCCCGGAACCGGGTATTATTTTCAGGGATGTGACAGGCATCCTGAACGAGGCAGACGGCCTGAAGCTGGCCATCGACACACTGCAGGGCTTTATCGAGGACCTGGATTTTGACATCATCGTCGGTGCGGAATCCAGAGGCTTTATCTTCGGCATGCCGCTGGCCTACAACCTGCACAAACCCTTTGGCCTTGTCCGCAAGAAAGGCAAACTGCCCAGGGAAACCATTTCCACTTCCTATGAACTGGAATACGGTTCCGCAGAGGTTGAGATGCATACGGACGCCGTAAAGCCCGGACAGAAAGTAGTCATGGTGGACGACCTTCTGGCCACCGGCGGCACCATGGAAGCCGGCATCAGGCTGGTGGAGCAGCTGGGCGGCGAAGTGGTGAAGGTTATCTTCGTCATGGAGCTTGCAGGCTTAAAGGGCAGGGAGAAACTGGCCAAGTACGACGTGGACAGCGCAATCATTTACGAGGGTAAATAAGACCTTCAGACACATATCCGGACAATGAGGAAAGGAGGGTGAACAGCCGCTATGGTAAAAGGAAGACTCGGTGTTGAAAATCATGACCATATGACACCTGACGAGCTTTGGAACGAGCTCGCCGTCCGCGTGCGCAAATATCATCCTTCCGATGACATTTCCCAGATTGAAAAGGCCTATCTGATGGCGAAAGCCGCCCATGAAGGCCAGGCAAGAAAGTCCGGAGAACCCTATATTATCCATCCGTTATGCGTCGCCATTATCCTCGCGGATCTGGAGCTGGACAAGGAAAGCATTATCGCGGGCCTTCTGCACGACGTGGTGGAGGATACAAAGATGACATCCGCAGAGGTGGCTGAAGCCTTCGGCGCCGAAGTGGCGGTCATCGTGGACGGCGTCACCAAGCTGACACAGCTGAATTATTCCACGGACAAGCTGGACAAGCAGGCGGAAAACTTAAGGAAAATGTTCCTCGCCATGGCGAAGGATATCCGGGTTATCCTGGTCAAGCTGGCCGACCGGCTGCACAACATGCGCACGCTGCAGTACATGAAGCCGGAGAAGCAGAAGGAGAAGGCCAGGGAGACGCTGGATATTTACGCGCCGATTGCCCAGAGGCTCGGTATTTCAAAGATTAAGGTCGAACTGGATGACCTTTCGCTCAAATACCTGGAGCCCGAGGTGTTCAAAACCTTGGAAAAGGAGATTTCCGACAAGGCGGAGAAGAACCAGCAGTTCATCGACGACGTGGTGCAGGAAGTCAAATCCCAGATGGAGGAATCCGGCATCGCCTGCCAGGTGAACGGCCGGGTGAAGCATCTGTTTTCCATTTACCGCAAGATGGTCAACCAGGACAAGACGCTGGACCAGATATACGACCTTTTCGCGGTGCGGATTATCGTGGAAACGGTCAAGGACTGTTACGCGGCTTTAGGCGTTATCCATGAAATGTTTACCCCGATTCCGGGCCGTTTCAAGGATTACATCGCCATGCCCAAGGAAAACATGTACCAGTCACTGCATACCACCCTGATTTTCCCGGGCGGGCGTCCTTTTGAAATCCAGATACGTACTGCGGAAATGCACCGTATCGCTGAATACGGTATCGCGGCCCACTGGAAATACAAGGAAGCTTCGGACGGCAAAAAGACCGGGCCCGAGCAGGAAGAGGAAAAGCTGAACTGGCTGCGCCAGATTCTGGAATGGCAGCAGGACATGTCGGACAACAAGGAATTCATCAGCCTTATCAAGTCTGACCTGAACCTGTTTAATGACAACGTGTACTGCTTCTCCCCGGCGGGCGACGTGGTTACGCTGCCGGCGAATTCCACCCCCATCGACTTTGCCTATATGATTCACTCCGCCGTGGGCAATACCATGGTCGGCGCCAGGATCAACGGCAAGCTGGTGCCCATCGAGACGCCCTTAAAGAACGGCGACCGGGTGGAAATCATCACCTCCCAGAACTCCAAGGGCCCCAGCCGTGACTGGCTGAAGGTGGTCAAAAGCCCCCAGGCCAGGAACCGTATCAACCAGTGGTTCAGGCAGCAGCTTAAAGAGGACAACATCAGCAAGGGCAAGAGCCTCCTTGATGCCTACGCCAAGAGCCACAGCAAGCAGCTTTCCGTTTACATGAAGCCGGAATTCATCCAGGGCGTCTGCAACAAATACGGGTTCAAGGACTGGGATTCCCTGATGGCGGCCGTGGGCCACGGCGGCTTAAGGGAAGGCCAGATCATGAACAAGCTGGTGGACCTTTACAACAAGGCCCACGAGAATGACCTCACCGATGAGGACGTTCTGGAAAATGTGGCCGCCGACGGCCGCAGGCAGAAGAAGCAGGAAAACGCCGGCGGCATTGTGGTATACGGCGTGCACGACGTGGCCGTCCGTTTCTCCAAATGCTGCAACCCGATTCCCGGCGATGAAATCGTGGGTTTTGTCACCAGGGGCAGGGGCATTACCATCCATACCACCGACTGCGTGAATATCATCAACCTGCCCGAATCGGAGCGGGCAAGGCTTATAGAAGCCGAATGGCATGTGGACGAAGAAGAAGGCCAGGCCTATTCCGCCACCATCAAGGTATACGCCAGGAACCGCACCGGGCTTCTGGTGGATATCTCCAGGGTGTTTACCGAGCGGAAGATAGACATGTCGGCCGTAAACGTCCGCACCAGCAGGCAGGGAACCGCCACGGTGGAAGTATCTTTCGAAATCCACAGCCGGGAAGAGCTGGCAGCCATCATGGACCGTGTCCGGCAGGTGAACGGTGTGGAAGACATTGAACGTTCGAGAGGATAAGTGTTAAGAAATGAAGAAAATGCGTGTAACCAGGATGCCGCTGGGGCTGGCTGAGACCAACTGCTACATCCTTGTCAATAAAGAAACAAAAGAAGCCATCATCGTGGACCCGGCGGATACGGAATACAAGGTATTCGACAAGGTGGAGGCGCTGAAAGCAAAGCCTGTGGCGCTGCTTTTAACCCACGGGCATTTTGACCATATCATGGCCAGCAATGAAATTGCGGAGCATTACGATATCCCGCTCATTGCCCTTGACAAGGAAGAGAAAATGCTCAACAACATCCGGCTTAACATGACGAAGGACTTCACCAAAAAGCATGTGGGCTATATCCCGAAGGTAACCCGGTATGTGACCGACAATGAAGAGCTCGACTACGCGGGCTTCCATTTCCGCGTGCTTTCCACCCCCGGCCATTCCCCGGGAAGCTGCTGTTATTATTTCCCGGACGAGGACGTGCTCATAAGCGGCGATACTTTATTTAAGGAATCCTGCGGACGTACGGATTTCGAAACCTCTTCGCCCAGAGACATGAAAACCAGCCTGGCCCGGCTTTTTGACGAGATGCCCGATGAAACGGAAGTGTTCCCGGGACATTTGGAAGAGACGACCATTATTCATGAAAAACGATACAACCCCTACTTCAGCAAGAAAAAAGGATATTTCTTCTGGAACTGATATCCTGATCGCCTTCGGCGGACATGAATTTGAATATGACGTCTATACACTGGTCATGGCCTTTTATCCCGGGAAGAAAATCTCCTGCGTTTACCCGCAGGAGGAAGAAATCCCCGAAGGCCCTGGCCTTTGTCTGTCCGTAACCTTTCATGAAGATACGGTAACGGCAGAGCTTTCCGGTCCGGAAATGACGGAAAAAAAGACGGCGGAAGCAGCCGTTCCCCTGGAAGCGCCGCGGGAAGAGCGGAAAAATATCCTGAAAAGACTGGTGTACGGCCTGCTGTCCGCACATACCGGACGCGTGCTGCCCTGGGGGGACCTGACAGGCATCCGGCCTTCGAAGATACCCATGAAGCTTCTGGACTCGGGCTGGAGGAATCCGGATATCGCCGAATACATGCGGAAAACATACCTTGTTTCCGCCAAAAAGACAGCCCTGGCCATCGCCATCGCGAACCGGGAGAAGGCCCTTTTGTCCGAACTGGATACGGAAAACGGCTATGCCCTCTATATCGGCATCCCCTTCTGCCCATCCATCTGCCTGTACTGCAGCTTCGGCTCCCATCCCTACGAGCGGTTCAAGGCTTACGTGCAGCCTTACCTGGACGCGCTGTATAAGGAGCTGGACTATATCGCAAACCGGTGCCGGGACAGGAAGCTTTCCGCCGTATACATCGGCGGCGGTACGCCCACCACCCTTTCCGCAGAGGAGCTTGCGGGGCTTCTCTCTTACCTGCGCGGCAGATTCGATTTCGGAAATGTCCGGGAGTTTACGGTGGAAGCCGGCCGGCCGGATACTATTACGGAAGAGAAGCTTTCGGTGATGAAGGCAAACGGCGTAAGCCGTATTTCCGTCAATCCCCAGACCATGAATGACAGAACCCTGGAAATCATCGGCAGAAACCATACGGTGGAAGACATTATCCGGGCATTTCACATGGCAAGGGATGCGGGATTTGACAATATCAATACGGACCTTATCGTGGGCCTTCCCGGGGAGGGCATTGAGGAAGTGGCGCATACGCTGGAGCAGATTAAGGCCCTGGCGCCGGACAGCCTGACCGTCCATTCCCTGGCGCTGAAAAGAGCCACCAGGCTGCATCTTTTCAAGGAGGAGTACGTGCCCGTATCCTTTGAGAATTCGGAGGAAATCATGGACATGACGGGAAGGGCCGCCGCACAGCTGGGCCTGGAGCCTTACTACATGTACCGGCAGAAGAACATGGCCGGCAACCTTGAAAACGTGGGCTACGCGAGAACAGGATGCTTCGGCGTCTACAATATCCTGATCATGGAAGAGAAGATGGATATCATCGCGGCGGGAAGCGGCGCGTCCAGCAAGTTCCTGTACCCGGACGGCAGGATCGAACGGGTGGAAAACGTAAAGGACATCGGCAACTATATCACGAGAATCGATGAGATGATAGAACGGAAGGAGAAACAGTTTTTATGCAGCTGAAAAAGAAACCGGTTACCGGTATGAAAGATATCCTGCCATCGGAAATGGCCATCCGGGAATATGTCCTGCAGGTGATGCGGGACACCTACCACAGCTTCGGCTTCGTCTCCATGGAGACGCCGTGCGTGGAGCACCTGGAGAACCTGAATTCCAAGCAGGGCGGGGAAAATGAAAAGCTGATTTTCAAAATCCTCAAAAGAGGGGAAAAGCTGAATATCGAAACGGCGAAGGAAGAGGCGGACCTGACAGACGGCGGACTGCGCTACGACCTTACCGTGCCTCTCTGCCGGTATTACGCGAACCACGCGAATGAACTGCCTTCACCGTTCAAGGCCCTGCAGACAGGCAATGTCTGGCGCGCGGACAGACCTCAGAGAGGGCGTTACCGCCAGTTCCGGCAGTGCGACATCGATATCTTAGGCGAAGCGGGCAGCATCGCCGAAATCGAACTGATTCTTGCCACTTCCACCTTTTTAGGAAAAGTCGGCTTTGACAGATTCACCATCCGCATCAACGACCGCCGGATTTTAAAAGCCATGGCCGCATATTCCGGATTCGCGCCGGAGACATATGATACGGTATTCATTATCCTGGACAAGATGGATAAAATCGGCGTGGAAGGCGTGAAAGAAGAGCTGCTGGCGGAAGGCTATGACGCCGCATCGGTGGAAAAATACCTGGGCCTTTTCGAAGGGCTTTCCGAGGACGCCCAGGCCGTGGCCGGTTTAAAGGAACAGCTTAACGGCTTCCTGGACCCGGACGTGGCGGACAACCTGGTACACATCATGGAGAGCGTTTCAAAGGCTGCAAAGGCATCTTTTTCCATGGCATTTGACGCGACCCTGGTGCGGGGCATGAGCTATTATACCGGCCCGATTTTCGAAATCACCATGGACGAATACGGCGGCAGCGTGGGCGGCGGCGGACGTTACGATGAAATGATCGGCAAGTTCACCGGCCAGAATACCCCGGCCTGCGGTTTTTCCGTCGGTTTTGAGCGTATTGTCATGCTTTTGCTGGAAAACGGCTATAAGGTTCCCGGTTCATCGGATAAGAAAGCGTATCTACTGGATAAAAAGCTTCCCGATGCGCGGGTGCAGGAAATCGTGGAAAAGGCCATGCAGGAGCGTCTGGAAGGAAAACAGGTCAATGTGGCCGTCATGAAAAAGAACCGCAAATTCCAGAAAGACCAGCTTGCGGAAGAAGGCTGGACGGAGATCGTGGAGATTTTCGAATAATCCCGGCAGAATATCGAAAAAAAGGATCCGGCAGGAAACTGCCGGATCCTTTTTTTTGAATAAGGCTGTTACGAGGAACGCATTTACTGTTTGATATGCACATCCAGCTGGTTGAAGGGGATGACGATACCTTTTTCCTCGAATACCTTCTGGGCTGCATCCAGGATATTGAACCTGCAGTCCCAGTAATCGCCGCTCTTGCACCAGGCCCTTAAGGTAACCTTGACACCGTTGCCGGCGCCGAAATCCGTGATTCTGGCGAAGGTGGCCGGGTCTTTGACTACCAGCTCTTCCCTGTCGCAGATGTCAAGCAGGGTATTGCGCACGAAGGAGGGATCGTTTCCGGCTACGGAGAAGTCCAGGTCCACACGGCGCAGATCCTTGGCGGAATAGTTCTCGATGGTGCCGTTGGCCAGTGCCGCGTTGGGCAGGTAAACGGTTCTGTTGTCTACGGTAACGATTCTGGTGTAGCAGATGGAGATGTCTTCCACGACGCCGTCGCTTCCCTGGGCGGAGATGAAATCGCCGATGGAGAAGGGCCGGGTCACTAAAAGGAGCACGCCGCCTGCCAGGTTGGCCAGGGTGCCGTTTACGGCCAGGCCGATGCCGATGCCTAAGGATGCGACAACCGCGGACAGGCCGCCCACGTCAAAGCCGAGGAAGCCGATAAGGCAGATGGCCACAAGGACCTTCAGGCCGATGCGCAGGAAATTCATCAGCGGTTTGACAATAGTCGGATCCAGCTTTTTCTCCTCCGCCAGTCTCTTGCCCAGCTTCCTGGTTACCGCGTTGATAATCTTGAAGGCAACAATCAGGATGATGATGGCGACGATGATTTTAATGCCGGTGGAAGTACACCATTCAACGATCTTGTTTAAAAGATCCTGTACATTCATTATATATTACCTCCCGGAATGTTATTTACATTCATTATACACGATTCGGAAGGAAAATGCGAAATACTTTTGTCATAAAAGAGTTGAAAATAATCTGATTTCGGATAGAATGGTGATAGGATGTCGTGCTTTGCCCTGGCAGAGGACGCCGCCTGCCTGTGTGATACTTTTTTGGAGAACAAATATAAGGAGGCCTGCGGCAAAATGAAGAAAATCGCAATTTTAAACTGTCTGAAAGCAAACCAGAACTGTTCCGGCAACGGCTGCTTCAAAGCGCTGAACGAGCGGTCGGGCGGTTTTGAACCATACAAGGATGAGGAAGTGGAAGTAACGGCCTTCACCCGCTGCAGCAACTGCGGAAAGACGACGGATGAAGATGAGGGCATGAAGAAGAAACTGGACCGCATTGCCGACGTGGGCACGGAAACCGTGCATATCGGCGTCTGCGCCAGGGCGAAGGACGGCACGCACTGCAGATTCATGCAGAGCCATGCGGACTATCTCGAAAGCCGCGGCGTCGAAGTTATCTGGAAGACCCACGCAGCCCATTGAAACGGGATTCAGCAAAGATAAAAAAACAACTCTGAAGAGGAGAGATATAGATGAGAAAAGTACATCTGATCAGACCGAGAAACATCATGGCGTCCCTGGTGACGGTCAATGTATTCCTGGATGATGCCGACAAGCCCTACGGAAAGCTGGACAACTTCAGCACCGGTATCCTTGAGGTGGACGAAGGGGAGCATGTCGTCCGGGTGCAGCCCAGGCCGAAGAACCTGGCGGACAACATTACCACCGTTTATATTCCGGCCGGCACCGATGACTATGCGTTCCAGCTTGACATCATGGATTATCAGGCAGCAGGCACCCCGAAACACAACTATATGTTCCGCCTGCGGCCCATGCCCATTAAAAATGCTTACCTGAAGAAGGTTTATGACGGCGAGCTTTTCCTGATGACCGAGGTCACCTACCTGATCCTGGACCCCGAATTCAGGCAGAAGCTTAAGGCAGCCGGCAAAGCTGCCTATGTCCAGCTGAAGATGTCCGAGAAGCATCTTAAGGTCAATATCGTCAGCGGCCGGAACAAGGAAACCGTTCAGAAAATCAACTATTACCTGAAGCAGAAGGGCGGGTTTACCAATGATAATTCGGTAGCTTTGCAGAATGATTTCTTTACCAACCCGCGCAAATGGGATGACATCCTGGCGCATATGTTCGAAGTCTGCTTCGCCTATATCCCGGTTTATAAAAAGCTGGGCGATGACGGCCTGATGCTTAAGGACTAAACCGGAACATGCCCGTGCGGTCATAAGGGCAGTCTGCCCAAAAAATACCCTGCTGTTTGTCCATGTTATAGTAGACAAACAGTAAGAATTACTATATACTGATATAGACTATGGATGTATGATCCGTGAAGATCGTCAAATAATTAACGAATACGAATTCTTTTACGTAGGAAGGAGAAATTTTATGGCAGAAAAAGAATTAACAGGAAAACTCTATGATATTCAGGGCTTTTCCGTACAGGATGGACCCGGTGTCAGAACAACAGCTTTCCTGAAAGGCTGCCCGCTGCACTGTCCCTGGTGCCACAGCCCCGAATCTCAGGCATTTTATCCCCAGCTGAGCTGGCTTTCCATGCGCTGCACGGGTACCGAAAGCTGCGAATCCCGCTGCCTGAAGGCCTGTAAGAAAGGTGCCCTGGAACTGGGCGGAACCCGTCCGGATGCCCTGACCGGCAATCAGCTTCAGATGGTTCATGTAAAGAGGGATCTCTGCGACAACTGCGGCGACTGTGCCGAGGTTTGCTATCCCACCGCTCTTTACATCTGCGGCGAAGATTACACCGTTGACAGACTGGTGAAACGTCTCCTTCAGGATAAGAGATTCTATGATAAGTCCGGCGGCGGCGTTACCATTTCCGGCGGCGAAGCTTTAAGCCAGGCTGATTTCGTTGCTGCTGTTATGAAGGAACTGAAGGCAGCCGGCGTGCACTGCGCACTGGATACCACCGGTTTCGCTCCCTGGTCCGAAGTAGAAAAGGTTCTTCCCTATGTTGACCTTTACCTTCTTGACCTGAAGCACATGGACAGCAAGAAGCATCAGCAGGTTACCGGCGTTCCCACCGAGATTATCCATGAGAACGCGAAGAAGATCGCCGCGGCAGGCGGACATTTCCAGATCCGTATCCCGGTTATTCCGCAGTTCAATGATGACGTACTGAACATCCGCGCCACTGCCGAGTTCTGCAAGAACGAGCTGGGCGATGCCGTAGATATGGTTCAGCTGCTTCCGTACCATAACCTGGGCGTTACCAAGTACATGCGTATCAGCGACGGCCCCGTTATGGAAGCTACCCCGCCCACCGATGAGTACATGAACTACCTCAAGGGCGTTATGGAAGAGTACGGCCTGTACGTTACCATTCACTAAGAAGAGACGATAAAAGAGCAATTAAAAAGAAATATAAAAGAGGAGGATTATCATGCAGGAAGTATATGATTTTCTGAAAAAGGCAGGCACCTATTATCTCGCTACTGTTGAAGGCGATCAGCCCAGAGTAAGAGCCTTCGGCACCGTTAACATTTTCGACGGCAAGCTTTACATCCAGACCGGAAAAGTGAAAAAGGTTTCCAAACAGCTTCATGCGAATCCCAAGGCTGAGATCATTGCCTTTACCGGCGGCGAATGGGTTCGTATCGCGGGCAAACTGATTCCGGATGAGAGAGTAGAAGCCAAGCAGAGCATGCTGGATGCATATCCCAACCTGCAGGCCATGTATTCCGCAACCGATGACAACACGGAAGTGCTGTATTTCGAAGATGCGACAGCCACCTTTGAATCCTTCGGCGGTGAACCGAAAGTTGTAAAATTCTAACTGACACCCAAGCTGCCCGGCGGATAGTTTAGCGTATTCGCCGGGCATTATTTATGTAAAAAAGAATCTGTAAAGAGAGGATTTCAAATGAAAAAAGTACTGCTAATCGGCGGTTCCTATTTTGCAGGCAGGGTATTTGTCATGCTGGCCTCCAGGGCGGATTACGATATTACCGTCATGAACCGCGGCAGGTATTCCATGGCTTCCTATCCGAATACGAAGGATGTGGTCTGCGACCGTCATGATTATGAAAAGATGAAGACATTGCAGCTGGATGAGGAATACGATGCCATCATTGATTTCTGTGCCTATGAGCCGGGTGACATCAAGGGCATTTTCAACAATCTCCCCAGCAAATTCAAAAGATATATCTACCTGTCCACTGCGGACGTAACCGCGAGAAACGGCAATACCCGTGATGAGTTTTCACCCCTTCTGGGAACGGCCGGCAGCGGTGAGGTGGACGACTACCTGTTCAAGAAGATGCTTCTGGAAAAGGAGCTGGTTACCTGTGCGGAAGGCAGGGAAGGTACGGAAGTGGTTATCTTAAGGCCTTCCTTCATTTACGGTCCCTATAACTACGCGCCCAGGGAGACCTTCTACATCCAGCGGATTTACCAGGGACAGCCCATTCCCCATCCCACCAATGCCACCGGCAAGTTCAGCATGGTTTATGTAAAAGACGTGGCCATTGCCTGCATGCTCTGCGTGGAGAAGGAAGACGCGGCCAACCAGATTTTCGTGCTGGCAGGCGAGGAAGTGCTGGATTACGATTCCTTCCTGGCAGTTTTAAAGGAGATTGCCGACAGGCCGTTTACGGTGGAAGAGATGACCGTGGAGGAAGTGGAAGGCCGGCAGATTCCGCTGCCTTTCCCGCTTACCATTGATGAAGACGAGGTGTTCTCGGGCAAGCGTATTTCCCAGATGCTGGGCCTTGCTTACAGCCCCTTTAAGGAAAGCCTGAAGATTACCTACGACGGATTGAAAAACGTCTACATCAGATAACTGCAGGAATGATGAATTCCCCGGCTGTATCAGCCGGGGAATTCCGTTATTTCGTAAAAAATCTTCCGAATTTGCATAAATTTCTATTGGAAAACAACCGATAAGATATTATAATAAGACTGCAAAAATAAGTTTCGCGAAACTTAAATTAGATAGGAGGTAGTTTATCGTGGGAAACTTAGGTATTTTTGATACTGCGAAAGAAGCCGTTGCGGCTGCAGCGGAAGCGCAGAAGAAACTGATGAACGAGTACACAATGGAAGACAGACAGAGATTCATCGAACAGATCAGGAAAGAGCTTGGTCCGAGGATCCCTGAATTTGCTGAGCTTGAGTTCGTTGAGACCGGTTACGGCCGTGTTGAGGACAAGATCGGCAAAGATACCGGTGCTATCATGCTTTCACCCGGTACCGAAGCTGTTCCCGTTGGCGTTATGGCAGGCAGCCAGGGCCTTACCGTTGAGTATTATGCTCCCTTCGGTGTAATCGGCGCTGTTACCCCCGTAACCAACCCCGTTGCAACCATCATTGCCAACACCATCTGCATGATGGCCGGCGGCAACACTGTTGTATTCAATGCGCATCCCGCAGGCGTTAAGAGCTCTACCGCAGCTCTTCAGGGCGTAAACCAGGCTATCATCAATGCCGGCGGTCCTGAAAACGTAGCTACCATGCCGGCTGTTCCCACCATGGAGACCCTGGATGACATCATGTATGCTCCGGAAGTTAAGCTCCTTGTTGGTACCGGCGGTCCCGGAATGGTTAAGACCCTTATGTCAGCAGGCAAGAAGGTTGTAGCTGCCGGCCCCGGCAACCCGCCTTCCGTAATCGATGAAACCGCTGACATCAAGAAATGTGCCGAGAGCCTTGTTGCTTCCGCTACATTTGATAACAACCTGCTTTGCATCGCTGAGAAGGAAATCTTCTGCGTTGACGCTGTATTCGATGAGCTGATGGATGCTTTCGAAGCCAACGGCAACCGTCGTCTGACCAGAGAAGAAGCTGACAAGGTTACCGCTGTTGGTATTGTTCAGCAGAAAGACGGCAGCTATGCTACCAACAAGAACTTCGTAGGCAAACACGCTTCCGTTATCCTGGAAGCTGCCGGCGTTCCCTGCGACGGAGATCCCAGAATGGCATTCTTCGAGGCGAACAACGATGACCTCTATGTTCAGGTAGAGCAGATGCAGCCCATCATCCCGGTTGTAAGATGTAAAGACTTTGAGGAAGCCCAGGCCCTTGCCTATGCTGCAGAGCATGACAACAAGCACTCCGCCTCCATCTGGTCCAAGAACATCGACCATGTAACCAGCTTCGGCCGTCTGATCAACACCACCGTATTCGTACAGAATGGCGGCACCATGTCCGCATTCGGTATCGGCGGTTCAGGCACCAACTCCCCGACCATCGCTACACCTACCGGTGAAGGCGTAACAGGTCCGCAGTCCTTCGTAAGAAGAAGAAGATTCTGCATGGCCGGCGGCGGCAACTATTTGCTGTAATAAGCGGATTAAAAGGACGGAAGACTCGTCGTGCTAGCACGTAAGAGTCAGACGGAGTTTTAAGACGCAACAGACATGAGGACGTGTTTTGCGAGCACAGCGAAGCAAAATATAAGTCCGAATGGCTGTAGGATTGCGCGAATTGCGAAGCAATGAAGCAATCCGTATTATTACAGAGAAACACACAATGAAACTATAAGAAATCCGGCCCTGGTGCCGGATTTCTTTCTAACAGGCATTTTAAAGGAGGCCAATAATGAAAGGATTAGAACTTGCCGAAGCTTTTTTTGCCGAAAAAGGCCTGCCCATGCTGCAGGAGAAATTCCCCCATCTTCTGGACCGGATAACTGCCGGCCTGGTGGGAGAAGGTTCTGAATGCCTGGGCTTTGACGACGAGATTTCCAGGGACCATGACTGGGGTATTTCCTTCTGCATGTGGCTTCCGGAAGATTTGTACAATACCGAAGGCCCTGCCCTGGCAGCGGCCTATAACGCGCTGGATTTCAATTACGAAGGCTTTTCCGCAAGGAACGTTACCGCCCAGGGAGGCGGAAGGACTGGCGTTCTGGAAACCGGGAACTTTTATTACCGGTTTATCGGCCTGAAGGAAGGCCCGAAGACCAATATGGAATGGTTTTACGTGCAGGAAACCTCCTATGCCACCTGCACCAACGGGAAGCTTTTCTACAAAAGCGGTTCTGAATTTGAGAAAACAAGGCAGCGCCTTCTGGATTTCTATCCCGAGGACGTGCGGAAGAAGAAGATAGCCGCGCGGGCCGTCACCATGGCCCAGTCCGGCCAGTACAATTACGTGCGTTCCTTAAAAAGAGGGGAGCATGTGGCGGTATTCCTGTCCATGGGCGAATTCATCAAAGCCGCCTGCTCGATGATTCATCTCTTAAACAGAAGGTATATGCCTTTCTATAAATGGGCATACAGAAGCACCTGTCAGTGTCCGAAGCTTGCGGATACGGCAAGGAAGATGGAAAACCTGATTGAGCGTCCGCTGGATCCGAAAAACGCGGAACTGGTGGAGGAAATCTGCATTGACGTGAAAAATGAGCTGAAAAGGCAGGGGCTGACCAGGCTGGATTATGATTTTCTGGAGCCCCACGGCATGGAAATTATGTCAACCATAGGCGATCCGAGGGTCAGAAGCCTTCCGGTGCTGTACGGCTGATTACCTAAGGAAGTTCCTGAGAAGTACAAGGACAAGAAGATGGGCGGGATAGAAGGCGTAGAATGCGTACTTCCCCGCCTTTGTTATTTTGCCTAAGGTATGGTCGTAGCGGTCGATGAAAATGACCGCAAGATAGGCGCCGGGCATGGAAAATTTCGGCAGGTTCATCAGGGTAATGCCGGCAAGGGCGCTGTATCTGGGATGCAGGAAACGGAAAAAGTAGAAGGCAGCTATGGCAAGAATGCCGCGGTAGCTGTAATCGGTTTTCAGACGGTAGGCAATGACCATGAACCCGAGGATGACCAGAACCTGCAGCATTAAGCCGAAGAAGGAAACGATGTAAGGCTTTTGCGAATTGTCCCGCTTTTCCATGATAATCATGCGGATTTTATCAAGGATACAGCACAATAAAAGCCCTAAAAGCAGGGTGAAGAACACGTTCTGGTGCCTGGGGTCGATAACGGATTTAAAGAAAGCCGTGTCAAAGAAAACTTCGGAAAGAGCCGCAAAAACCGCAAGCCTTAAGCAGTAGAATATCCTGTTTTTTGTATGCAGGAAACCTTCCACGAGGAGGAAGCAGTAAATGGGAAACGCTATGCGGCCGGCGGTGGCACGGATAATTTCCGCAGCCTTGGCATACGGAAACAGCACATAGCAGATATGATCGGCCAGCATGCTTGCGCAGGCGATTATTTTAAGCTGGGTGTCATTCAGTTTCCATTCGGAGTACGCGTTCACGGCAAACCTCCCCATTAATCTGATGCATGAATACGATTCATTATTATAATTGACGGCAGCCTTATTTGCAAGGCGGCCGCCTGTTTTGTAAATATGGATAATTTGCACAACAGGATTTGTTCGTTTTGTTCAAAATTTCCTGCAAATTACATAAAAATAGCACTATGCTTTTAATGGTTATTATTTTTCAAAGAGGCATTTAATATGGGAGAGACACAAAAATACGATAAAATCTGGAACCCCATCTTTATCAGCGTATTCATAGCGAATATCTGTATCAGCATGGGCCAGAACATGATGCATACTTTGGTTCCGAAGTTTGCATATTCCTTGGGTGCGACAGCCACCATCGTCGGCTGGGTATCCAGTATTTTCACCATCACCGCGCTGGCCATCCGTCCGTTTTCCAACCCGGCATTTGACTCCTTCAGCAAGAAGAAGCTGCTTATCATCTGCCTTCTGGACGTTATGGTTTCCTTTATCATTTACGGTATGGCGCACAGTGTAGGCGTTATTATCGTCGCCAGGCTTATCCAGGGCGTGGGCACCGGCTGCATTACGCCTCTGTGCCTTGCCATGGCCGCGGATGCGCTGCCGGAGAACAAGCTGGGCAGCGGTATCGGCGTGTACATGATAGGCCAGTCCATCGCCCAGGCCATCGGCCCGAACATCGGCCTGAATATGAGCGAGGCCATCGGCTATAACAAATCCTTCCTCATCGGCGCCGCCGTACTGTTCGTGGGCGTGCTGACCTGCATCCCGATGAAGGAAGCGGACCGGCCGAAGCTTCCGTACCGCATCAGCATGAAGAGTCTGCTGGCGAAAGAGGCCCTGCCGTATTCCTTTATGATGTTCCTGATGAGCTTTGCCAGCAGTGCGATTTTCTCTTATATCGCCATTTACGCCGGCCTGCTCAGCGTGGAGAACATCGGACTGTATTTCACCGTAAACGCGGTGGCCCTGCTGATTATCCGGCCGTTTGCCGGCAAAATCAGTGATACGAAGGGTTTTGACAAGGTAATACTTCCGGGTATCCTTATCTATATTGTCTGTTTCTTTATGATGGCGCGGGTGCGCACACTGGGAGGCTTCCTGATAGTCGCCGTGGTCGCCGCTTTGGGCAACGGTATCGCCTATCCGGCCATCCAGGCGGTTTCCATGAAGAAGGTCCCGGTTGAGCGCCGCGGTTCCGGTACTTCGACGAACTATATTTTCGTGGACCTTGCCAACCTGTTCGGCCCCCTTCTGGCAGGCGTTATGATCGACGGCTTTATTGCCAGGGGTACTTCGGAAGCCGGCGCATATCCGAAGGTTTTCGTGATTATGATTATCCCGCTGGTAGCCGCTTTCTTCTATGCTTTGAAGATGCGTAAGGAACTGGTGGCCATCGATATTCCTCCGAAGACCGAGGCTGCGGAAGGTTCCGTTCCGGCTGCGGGGGAGCTGCCGGACAGCGTGGAGGAAGGACAGAAGTAAATTAATAAAAAACAGCATCTGTTCCGGCAGAGAATACAGCCGGGATTGGAGTAAGGCTATGAAAAATACAGCTGTCAAAAACAGCTGATGAGGGGCAAAAAGTTGCCACGGAGCAATTCTTTTTGAGGCCTGCTGAGGCGAGTTGTCATCAGAGAACTCGTCGAATCAGGCCGATACCCGAAATCAGATGATTTTGCAGCTGTATATTTTTCAGGCCGAAACGACCTGCCGGCTGTATTCTCTGCCGGAAGCTGAGTTTTGTATTACATTTACAACAGTTTTTTGACAGCCTCGGGAATGGCGGTTTTGTCTTCTTCGGCAAGTTCGCCGGGCGTCCAGGCAGCACCCGGACCCTTTCCGGCATAGCAGGGAATGATGTGCAGGTGATAATGGGATACCGTCTGCCCTGCAGCTTCGCCGTTGTTCTGCACCAGCTGGAAGCCGTCGCAGGAAAGTGCTTCCTTCATGGCCGGCAGCAGTCTTTTTGCCAGCTTTACCGCTTCCGCGGCCAGATCGGCCGGAATTTCAAACAAATCCGCGTAATGCTCTTTGGGAATCACCAGGGCGTGGCCTCTTGCGGCCGGACCCAGATCCAGGATTACCCGGAATTTCTCATCTTCGTAAAGCGTTGCGGAAGGAATATCCCCCTTCGCAATCAGACAGAAAATACAATTATCCATATCGTTGCTTCCTTTCAGTCAGATTACAGATCTTTTTCAAAGTATACCCCCGGAAAATCCTCTCCGTCAAGACACGGACAAAAAACAGGCATTTCGCGGAAATTGTATAGCGGTAAAAGATATTTTATCTGGGGTAAGCCCATTTTGTATTTACAATTTCGAAAAATGTGGTATAATTATAACAAATCACAAAGACAACTCATATGAAACACAAATTATCTGTTCTGTCATTTCAGATTTCACTTTTATTTTCTGCGGAGCAACCATCATGCTTCTTCTTAAACTTTCCGCTTTGTTTCTTTGCATTATCGCAGCTGTTTCCGATATCCGGTCATATAAAGTGCCGAATATCCTGCTCATTGTTTTCTCGGCCGCAGGTCTTGCCGAACAGGGGTTTCTGTTCGGAAAAAGAGGCCTTTTGAATGCCGCAGGCGCAGTCCTTCTGGTGTTTCTGCTGCTGGGCTGGCTGTTTCTTTTCAGGATGCTGGGGGCAGGGGATATCAAGCTTTTTGCCGTCTGCGGTATTTATACCGGCGCGAAAAGCGTATTGTACCTGATGCTTTTCTCATTTATATTTGCTGGAATCTATGCCTTGGCGAGGATGGCCGGGAAGGGTTCCCTGTCTGAACGCTTTCAGGCCCTGACAGGCTATGTCCGGGAAACTCTAAGGGACGGTTTTGCCTTCAGGAAAAGCTACCGGGCCGGTCAGGCGGAAGAGCATCGGATTTTTCTGGCCTTTTTTATTTTTCTTGCGATGCTTTTGTGGATTGGGGGTGCGTACTGATGTCCGGCAGGGAACCTGTTCTGGCTGTATTTGACCGGGAGAAGGACTATACCCTGCGGCTGGTGGAGTATGCCCGGTCCAGGAAAAACCTTCCTTTTGAAGTCTGCGGCTTTACGGAAGAGAGCGCGTTTGAGAATTTCGCGAAATCAAAAAAGCCCGATTTGCTGCTCATCCGGCCGGATGGCGAGGGAGAAATCCTGACCCGGGTGAAGGCTGAAAAGATTCTGCTTCTGGATGACGAAAGGTACGAAGGGACCGGCGCTTATCCTTCCGTGCGCAAGTACCAGTCCGCGAAGCTTCTGCTGAAGGAGGTTACGGATTTTTACAGCGCCAGCAGGAAGGCGGAAAGCCTGAATGCAGCGCACATCCGAAGCTGTGACGTTTATGCCGTTTATTCCCCGGCGGGAGGCTGCAGGAAAACCTCCTTTGCCCTGACGCTGGCCAAGGTATTGTCCAGGGAACGGGCGGTACTGTATATCAACCTGGAGAACCATTCCGCTTTAGCGGAGGTGGCAGGGGAAGCCTTTGAAGGCTCTTTCGGAGAGCTGCTGTATTTCATACGGCTGCACAAGGCGGGGTTTGCAGGCAAGCTGGCCCGGGTCTGTGTCTCCAGCCAGAACCTGGATCTGGCGCCGCCTCCGGACAATTACGGCGATATCTGCGCCGCGAAGGGCGAAGAGTGGCTGAGGCTTCTGGGTACCGTCCGTTCGGAATGCGGCTACGAGGCCGTGGTGCTGGATTTAGGCGACGGTATACAGGATTTGTACGACGTGCTGGATACGGCGCTGCGCGTGTTCGTGCCTTTAAGGGAGGATCCGGTGGCGAAAGCCAAGTACAAGGCTTTTGAAGAAGGTATCAGGCGATGGGGAAACCCCGCCCTTGCCGACAGGCTGGAGCCTTTGTATCTGCCGTTTCTGGCGGTTGCCAAAACCGGACGGGAGTACCTGGAAGGACTGGCGTGGAGCCGGATGGGCGATACTGTAAGGGCTCTTTTAAGGGTGCAGGAATGAGAAAAAATCAGGAAAAGCCCTTTGAAATTCTGCGAAGAGAGCTTCTGACCCGGCTGGATATGTACGGGCAGATGTCGGATGAAGAGATTCTGGAGCTGATTGACGATCTGGTGCTCGGCTGGTCGGGCGGCTCGCCTTTAAGCCTTCTGCAGAAAGAAAGCCTGCGCAAGGATCTGTACTATTCCGTGCGCAAGCTGGACGTCCTGCAGGACCTGATAGACGACCCGGAGGTTACGGAGATTATGGTGAACGGCCGGGACCGGATTTATGTGGAGAAAGGCGGCGTTATATCCCGGTACGGGAAAAGCTTCCTGAATGAGGAACGGCTGTCGGACATTATCCTGCAGATTGCCGGCCGGTGCAACAAGGTTGTCAACGAACAGAGCCCCATTGCCGACGCCAGGCTGGCAAACGGCGACCGGGTCAATATCGTGCTGCCGCCGGTGGCGGTTGACGGACCGGTTCTGACTATCCGGCGCTTCCCGAAGGAAGCCATAACCATGAACCTGCTTCTGGCTTATGACAGCCTGACGAAGGAAGCGGCTTCCTTTCTGGAAACCGCGGTGAAGGCCCGGTACAGCATCCTGATAAGCGGCGGCACTTCCACCGGCAAAACCACATTCCTGAATGCCCTTTCTTTCTTCATTCCCGAATCCGAGCGGGTGGTAACCATCGAGGATACCGCGGAACTGCAGCTGCAGGATCTGCCGAACCTGGTACGGCTGGAGGCCAGAAACGCGAACTATGAGGAGACGAAGGAGATAACCATCCGGGATCTCATCAGGACTTCGCTTCGGATGCGGCCTTCCCGCATCATTATCGGCGAAGTCAGGGGCGGGGAAGCCGCGGATTTCCTGACCTGCCTGAACACCGGCCATGCCGGAAGCCTGGGCAGCGTGCATGCCAACAGCGCCGCGGATGTATCATCCCGGCTGGAAATGATGGTGCGCATGGCGGCCGACCTGCCGATTCCGGTAATCCGGGCCCAGATTGCGTCAGGTGTGGATATCATCGTTCATCTGTACCGGGACGAAGCCGGGAAAAGGAAGGTGGAAGAGATTGCCGAAGTGGAAGGGCTTGCAGACGGGGAAGTATCTGTCCGCAGCATTTTCAGAAGAAAAAACCGGGTTCTGGTCAGATGCGGGGATTTAAGCCGAAGGGAGAAATGGGATGCGTATCTTACATTTGCCGGTGAACAGGAAAAAAGCTGAAGGCGGGAAGCCGGATTACAGCGTTTACCGTTTCAGCAGGGAGGAGCTTTTCGTCCTTTTTGCCGAGGCGGCTGCCGCAGGCTTTCTGGTGGTCTGGCTGGTCTATGATTCCGTGTTCGGCCTTCCGGCAGGCATTGCGGCAGGGATGCTGATTATCCGCATGAAACGTAAGGATTTGCTCCGCAGACAGAAGCAGACCGTACTGTTTCATTTCCGTGATTTCATTTTTTCGCTGAACGCGGCTTTTAAGTCCGGGTATTCCCTGGAAAATGCCCTGGCTGCATCGGCAAAGGATCTGGAAAGTCTGTACGGAGGCGAAGACCTGACCGTGCGGGAGGTCAGGGACATTGCCGCGAAGGTCCGGTACCGCCTGCCTGCACCTGAACTGTTTGCCGACTGGGCGGACAGGAGCGGTACGGAGGATATCCGGCAGTTTGCGGAAATGATCGCGATTTCCTCGAAAACGGGCGGCCGAATTACGAAGATTCTGTCCGACAGCTGGAAAACCATCTGTGAACGGATAGACACGAAGAAAGAAACCGACAGCATGCTGGCGTCAAAAATATACGAGCAGAAGCTGATCAGCATTATGCCGGCGTTCATCATCATCTATCTTCGGATTTCCTTTGCAGGCCTGATTAGCGTGCTGTACCGCAACCTGCCCGGCGTCATCATCATGAGCATCTGTCTTTTTGTTTACGGCCTGGCGGTCGTCTGGAGCAGGAAAATCGTGGAGATTGAACTATGAGCATCGGCTTTTCCGCGGCTGCGGCCGCCGCGGTTGTGTTTCTTTGGATACGGTTCAGAAAGGTCAGCCGGCTGTGGCCTCTGGTGGCGCTGGTTGCATTTGCCGCCCTCGTTTTAAGCATCGCGGGGACATCCGGGAAGAATGAACCGCTGTACGCATTGACGAAAAACGAAGCCGGACAGGGAGACCGGTCCGTGGACCTGCAGGCAACTGCCGGGGATCAGACCTTTGATGTCAGCCTTTCCGTCCCGGAGCGGCCGTATACGGAAGAGGAGATACAGGCATGGTTTGACAGGGCGGAAAAAGAACTGCCGGTACTGATTCTCGGGGAAAATGCTTCCCTGATGCATGTGGACAGGAACCTGGACCTTTTGTCTTCCTATCCGGGGCTTCCGGTACATGTTTCCTGGTATGTCAGCCGTTTTTCCGTGCTGGACGATTCAGGCCGCATCGGCAGTCCGGACAGGGACGGTACCAGGGTGAAGCTGTCCGCAGAACTTTCTCTGCAGGAGCATTCCAGAAGTGTTTTTATCAATGTACGGGTGTTTCCGAATGCGGCGCCGGTATCGTCCGCCTCAGAGCTTACGGAAGCAGCGGACAGGGAAAATGCGGAAAACAAAGGACCCGACTATATCCTTCCGTCCACCGTCAACGGCCGGGAAGTGATCTGGCAGGAAAAGAAGAGCAAAGATGCGGCGGTCATTTCCCTGCTGACCTTAAGTGCCGGCGTGCTGCTTGTTTTCAATGAAAACAGCAGGAGGCAGAAGGCCGCAAAGGCCAGGGAAGAAGAACTGACGTCCGCTTATCCGAACCTGGTAAGCACGCTGCTTCTGCTTTTGTACGCGGGGATTACCATGCGGCAGGCATTTATACGGATGGCAGCGGATTATCTGAAGAGAAAGGCGGACGATTCGTCCGGACGGACTGAGCCTGTGATGGAAGAAGTGGTCCGGGCCTGCCGGGACATGGAAAGAGGTATTTCCGAGCAGGATGCCTATGACCGGTTTGCCTCCAGGCTGGGGCTGCCCTGCTACAGAACCCTGGCGGTGCTGCTCATCCGGAGCGTGAAAAAAGGCAGCGCGGATACGGTAAAGGCCCTGGAAAGGGAATGTGTGTCTGCCTTTGAAGCCAGGAAAAGACTGGCCAGGGAGCAGGGGGACAAGGCGTCTTTAAAGCTCCTTCTGCCCATGGGCATGCTGCTGATGGTGGTGCTGGCCATTATGATGATACCGGCATTTCTGACAATGTAAAATAGAAAGCGGGCTTTTCCCGCAGGAAATAACTAATGAGGAGGAACGTTATTATGAATGAACTTGTAAGCTTCCTTAGGGAAGAAAGCGCGGTGACGACCGTGGAGGTGATCCTTATCCTGATCGTTCTGATTTCACTTGTCGTCATCTTCAAGTCCCAGATCGGCGGATTTGTCAAATCGATAATGGACAAAGCGGTAAAACAGGGAAACAGCGTGTAAGACAGAAAAAAGGAGGCAGGCCATGAGAAAAGGAAGCATCACA
>JAFRGL010000020.1 GCA_017433825.1 Eubacterium sp.
CAATTCGAACCCCTAAATACACCTCTGACGGAACATACCCTTCGCCGTATTTCCGCTTCAAACGGTTTTCAAAGTCGATCCACTCGGAAAAGGAGCTGACTTCTTCAAGACCCGCACAGCCATCAAAGCTGTCATTATTTACAAGCATATCTTCTTTGTATCCCATGACTTGCTCTGCATATTCATTTGTAGGTCTTACCAATTTCAGATACATATGTTCTTCCCTTTGCTGATAACGATACGTTTTATTTATATTGCTTCAGATACTCCGCATCTTTCGGTTCATAAGGCACTGAGATGAAGTCTTTCTTTTGGTGGTACAAGAGGCATACCGTCTCAACATGCTCATATATATTATCCGGCTTTTGCAATGTCAAAAATACAGGCCGTAATGCCCTGCACCAGCACAGGCATCTCAATATAAGGTGTCCCTGCCGGTTTTCCTTCCGTCTGTTCTTTAAAGTACGGCAGATGGATGAAACCGGCGGGTATGGTTCTGCCCGTTTCGGACAGGTGATGCAGCATCCCGTACATCAGGCTGTTGCAGACAAAGGTGCCCGCGGATTCCGACAGCTCCGCCGGGATGCCGGCAGCCTGCAGGACAGCAAGCAGGCGTTCAAGGGGAAGCGCGGACGGATATTCTTCCGGCCCCTGCGGCACCACCGGCATGCCGTGCGGGGTGCTGCCGTCATTGTCGGGAATTCTTGCTTCCCGAAGATTGACAGCCCTTTTCTCAAGGGAAATACAGCTTCTGCCTCCTGCCTGTCCGAGGCAGATAACCGCATCCGGGTTTTCCCGATCAATCATCTCGTTTATCCGGTCCTCCGCCTTCTGAAACGCCACCGGCAGGACCAGCTTTGCCAATGCGCACCCTTCAGGCGCGGAAGCCTCATTCAGCACTTCCAGAGACACATTTTTCTCATCCCCGCCGAAAGGTTCAAAGGCGGTAAGAAGAATCTTCATTTTCCGCACCTCCGCTTTTGTTTACGGCTTATGGTGCAAATACCGTATCTGCACTCAGCCATTTTGATTATACTGCACCGGCGTTATGATGTCAAAAAAGACAGCGGAGCCTAAAAAACTCCGCTGCCTTTTTTTGCAGGAACGGCAGGATTATGTCCGCCGTCTTATTCGTCTTTTTTCGTCAGCCGGGCAATGGCCTCGTTCAGCCCGTTGGTGTAATGGATGTAGTAATCGGTCTCTCCTTCCACCGGAACCCAGAAGGATTCGCAGGGCACGCCGACTGCCGTATAGGCTTTATTGCCCGCCAGGACGAGGAATGTTTTGTCAATCAGCCGCACCTGCTCCGGATAATTGTCCCACATAGCGTGAAATGCGCAGATCAGTTCTTCCTGGGTCATGTTTTGTTCTCCTTTGTACATATGCAGGATTATCAGCAACTCATAATAATTATACAGGATATCCTTTGCAATGTCAAAAGAGCAGGAACCGTCTGCAGCTACGCTTCATTCACCAGTTTCCCGGTTATATGTTCGGGTGTCAGCGCAAACATTAGCGTCGCAGGTCCCGAACGCTCAATCTCCTGCCGGATGTATTCCTCGTCATCCGTAAATTTCCGGCTCAGTTCGGCCGCAATACGGTATATCGTACCCTTCTCTTCAATAAACTGTACTTTTCCGAACACGATGACCGACCTGATATTCAGCGCCCAGCTTCCGTCTTTGCGGAAGCCCTTGTCATAGACACAAAAGGATACCTTGTCATACCGTTTCATGGCATCAATCTTATGTCCCGCCTTCCCGCTGTGAAAATAGATTTTCCCGTCCTCTTCACAGTAATAATGGTTGACGGGCATGCCGTAAGGATAGCCGTCATCACCCAGCACGGACAAAACACCGCGGGGCTCCTCCTTCAGGATGCGGATGCACTCCTCTTCCGTAAGCTGCTGACCTTTCCTGAGCATTTCTCTGAACACTTTTCTTATCTCCCTTTTTCAGTTAAAGATGGTCGTTCTGGGTCCTTGCAATGATTTCATTCTGCATCATATCCGTCAGGGTGACGAAATAGGCGCTGTAGCCTGCCACCCGGACAATGATGTCTTTATACTGTTTCGGATTCTCCTGCGCGGCCTCAAGGGTCTCCCTTCTGACAACGGACATCTGCACCTGCTTGCCGCCGTTTGTAAGGTAAGCCTTGATGGCGGCGGCCAGCTTCAGCTTGTCGTCGTCGGTTTTGAGAACGTCGGGGTTGAACTTCATATTCAGAAGCGTCGCGGAGAATTCATCCTGCGCAATCTTGCGGCCGGAGTTGAATACCGCAAGCGGTCCGTTCACGTCCGTGCCCTGCACGGGGGAAATCATGCCGTCCGCGAGAATCTCGTTTGCCCCTCTTCCGTCGGCGGTTGCCGCAACGCATTTGCCGCAGGGCTGGTGGGCGGAAATGGAGATTCCGCTGGGGATGGAGGTCGAACCCCAGCAGCTGGGATAGGACTCGACCTGTTTGGCGAACCGGTGATAGAATTCCTTCGCCACTTCGTCGGCGTAATCGTCGTTGTTGCCGTATTTCGGCGCGTCAAGGACGTCTTTCCGGATTTCGTCGAAGCCTTCCCAGTTGGCGTCCAGAGCCTCTACCATCTGTTTCATGGTGTACTTTTTCTCTTCGAAGACCAGCTTCTTAAAGGCTACCAGGGAATTAACGGCGTTGATGCCGCCGACGGTCATGATGGTGGAGCCGGTATCGAAGGGCTTGAAACTTCTCTTCTCATAAGGCTCGCCGCATACGACGCCGTCGTGCATCAAGGCGCTGGGGAAGACGTCCGGAATGACGTTCATCTTGACCAGGGAATCAATGGCGGTACGCTCATTTACCAGCTCGGTAAACCAGTTCTGGTATTCATAGTAGGCTTCGCAGAATTCCTCAAACGTTTTGCAGTCATAGATGCTTTTGGGTTCGGGGCCGTATTTTTTGCCGAGGGTGGACATGTAGCCTTCGTGAAGGAAGGCGTCCAGCACCTGGCACTGGTTGTAGAAAATAACGCCCATGGTGCGGGCCTTGCCGGGGATAACGGCGTCCAGGCATCCGCAGATGGCGAAGTTCCTGGCGTCCTCCAGAGCGTAGCCCTTGTCGGTCCAGAACTTGATGTAGGACTGGTCTGACACAAAGGCGGGCATGCCGCAGCCGGTGGCCACACAGTCAACGCCGGCCTGCACCACTTCCACGGGGGTGTAATCACCGACCCTTAAGGTAATGGTGTGATGGGGGACGTTCATCTCCTTTGAAGCCCTGATGAACAGAAGCGTCAGTTCATTCGAAGCGTCCTTTCCGGTCTTTGTATCGCAGCCGCCCAGGATAAAGTTCAGCCATCTGGAGTCGCCGGAATGCCGGCCGCGTCCCAGGCCGCCGCGGGCGGTGTGGAAGGTGGTGGTCTTTACCTTAATCAATTCCAGAAGCTCCAGGACCTCGTCGTCGGTAATGCGTCCGGCTTCAATATCCGCCTTGTAGAAGGGGTACAGGTACTGGTCGATACGTCCGGCCGACATGGTGTTTGATGCCACGGAAAGGAAGGTGAACCAGAAGGACTGCAGTGCCTCATAAAATGTCCTGGCTGGGAATTCGGGGACCCTGCGGCAGGTTTCCGCCATCTTTGTAAGCTCTGCTTTCCTTACCGGGTCGGCGCACTCTTCCGCCATCTTTTCTGCCAGGTCGGCATGCCTGCGGGCATAGTTGATGAAGCCTTCGAACACCCGGACAATGCCTTCCCAGTAATTGTGTTTGTCCAGATCGGCGTCTGTGATGACATGCTCGGCCGCCAGGCAGGCTTTCGCCTCGTCGATAACGGCTCTCGCGCCTTCGTTTAGAATACGCTCATATTCGACGCACTTTAAGACAAAGCCGGGACCCAGGCCGATGCCTGTCTGCCCGATGCCGTTGGAAGCGCCGGAATCACGGTCCTTCCAGATTGGCATGGTAACGCCGGAACGGATGAAGTCGTTCATCCTGGGATTGTCCCAGGTAAGCTCCGCAAGATAGTCGCAGGTGCGGTAATTTTTGGCCAGCACGTTAAGGCGGTCCTTTAAGATTTCCAGCTCCGCCTCGTCTTCGGGGGAAATATAGTACATGTCCCCGGTTTCCTCTTTAAGGTGGTCAAGTTCGGCCTTGGACCATACGCCCATCTCATAGTCCAGCTCCACGCCGTTTGTATGGCTGGCGCCGTTGCCGCAGATGAGGTCATCATCCGGAATGGCAATGGGCATCCGGTTGTAGTAGTTTGCGTGAAGTGTGGAACGGTATGTGATGGTCGGCAGGTTCCTGCATTCCTCCAGGGTATCCGCGGCTATGCGCAGCTTCTCAAGCCCGATGACGATCGGTGTATTGGTGGCGACCTCCCTCATTCTCCTGATGCGTTCTGTCATGTCTGTTTCTCCTCTGTATGCTGAATATGTTTACAGGCTGATTCCGTCGATTTCTTCCGTAAGCCTGCAGATTTCGTCAATAAGTGAACCGACATAGCCGATGGTGGCGTTAAGCGGCCCGTCGGTCGTGATATCCACGCCGGCAAGGGCAGCCATTTCCACAGGCGGAAGAGATCCGCCGGAAGCCAGGAATTTCTTCCAGTCGTTTACGGCGTTTTCACCTTCTTCGTCGATGCGCAGCATGGCCTGCGTGGCCACCGTAAGCCCGGCGCTGTAGGTATACGGGTAAAGCCCCATGTAATAATGCGGCTGCCGCATCCAGGTCAGTTCGGCTCCTTCCGGAATCTCCACGGCATCGCCCCAGAACAGCTCCAGGTTTTGTCGGAACAGCCCGCTTAACACGTCCGCGTTCACGCTGCCGCCTTCGTCGATGATACGGTAAACCTCACGCTGGTACCAGGCTTCCCTGAGATGCGTGACGAAGTTGTGGTAATAGGTATTGCTGACAAGGCTTGCAAGTACCCAGCGGCGGAAGCGTTTGTCCTCCTGAGTATGCATCAGATGATGCCCGAGGAGAAGTTCGTTCATGGTGGACGGCGCCTCCACAAGGTAGAGGGAGGGATTGTCGTCATATAAAGACTGCGCCCGGTCGCTGTACATGGACTGTCCCGCATGCCCCAGCTCATGGGCAACAGTGAACACGTCCGACATGCGGTTGTTCCAGTTCAGCAGGATGTAGGAATTCGCTTTGTAGGTCCCGGCGCAGAAGCCGCCCGTGCTCTTTCCGATGTTTCTCGCGAAATCAATCCAGCGCTCCTTATATGCCCTGTCCACCATATCCACGTAGTCTTCCCCGAGGATGGCCAGGCCTTCCCGGACGTATTTGTGGGATTCCTCTATTGTAACCTTCGGGTCATATTCCGGGTCAACCGCAGTCTTCAAATCGGCAAAGGTCATCTTATCCAGGCCGTGCTTTTTCTTAAGAAGCGTCGCGTACCGGCGCATATGGGGAGCCAGGCGCTCGGTAATCACGTCAATCTGGCGGTCGTACATTTCCCTTGTTACCTTCTGTTCGAACAGGAGGCTGTCGAATACATTCGGAAACTTCCGCAGTTCCGACATTGTTTTCTCCTGCGTCACGCAGGCATTATAGGCGGCCGCGGTGGTGTTTTTGTATTTATCAATCGCAGCGCTGAAGGCGGCAAACGCCGCACGCCTTATCTTCGCATCCTCTTCATGTTCGTAATTGTCCTCGAAAAGGGAATAGCCCAGCGGGTACTCTTTCCCGTCCACGGTAAAGGGTTCAAAGGCAATGTCAGCCAGCTTCATCGTATTGTAAATGGTATACGGAACCTCCATCGTCCTTCCCAGGGCGGCCAGCGTTTTCTCCGTTTCCGGGGAAAGCATGTGTTCTTTTTTGGCAATCAGGTCCTGCAGGTATACGCGGCAGCCTTTGGCAAGTCCTGCGGCTTTTTCAAGCTCTTCTGCCGGCGCCAGCAGGATTTCGCTGTCGACAAATGACATTTTGCTGTACAGGCGCGTCAGTTCATCGCTTACTTTCGCCTCGCGTTCCCTGAGACTGTTGTCCGTATAATCCGCCTCCAGGGCAAGTCCGGTGTAGCTGGAAATGCGTATAACCGCCTGCAGGATAAGCTCCATTTCATCCAGGCAGCTTACAATGCTTTCCGCGGCGGTAAGCTTCCCCTGATAGGTTTCAGCAAGCCTGTCTACCGCGGCCTTTGTCTTTTCCAGTTCCTCCCACATCAGTTTCTCATCGGCATAAATCAGGGACAGATACCATGTTTCTTCCACAGGTACGTCCTTACGGGCATTTAATTGCATATATTACCTCTTTCCCGCCTCTGCAGGCGTATTATTTCATTTTATTTATATCCGTCGTCTTTCATTTTCCTCACGCAGCTTCTGCGCAATGGCCAGGAAATGGGAAACGGCGGGGTTCGGATTGTCCCTGCGGCTGATAAGCCTGGACTCATGGTACACCGGCTCCCCGGTAAGCTTCAGGAAACGTAAGGTTGCGTTCCTGTAAAACCCCTGAAGTTCACCCGACAGCATGGTATACCCTCTTCCGCTGCCCACAAGCAAATCCAGGGTCTGGGTATTGCGGGCGTATTGTATTCTCTCAGGCGTATAACCCAGTGCCCTTGTCACCCTGTCGAGGCTTTTCTTCAGCATTTCAGGCGCTTCCTTGAAATCAAGGCTGATATAGGTTTCCTCTGCCAGATCCGACCCGGATATTTCTCCCCTGTCTGCCAGCGGATGGTCTTTTCCCACCACGGCGTAAAGCTGTCCCTGGATCATTCCTTTCACCTCATATACTTCCGGGTCGAAGTCCATGAAATCACCCACGGCAATCACATCAAACTGATTCCGCAGGAACTGTTCATGGACCTCCTGATTGGTTCCCGTGCCAATCACCACGTCTATATCCGGATAGGCGGAAGAAAACACGTCCAGGACCGTGGTAAGATAATGCTCCGCAGAAGGCCCGTTATACCCGCAGGTCATGGAGCCCTTCTCTCCCGTTGCGAATTTCCGGGCTGATTCAACACCGTTGTTGTAATGCGCAAGCGCAAGCTCTGCTTCCTGGATGAACGCGGCACCGGCCGGCGTAACCTCAAAACGATGATGTCCTCTTACGTACAGCTGTACGCCAAGGCTTTTTTCCAGGTTCCTGATCTGTTGACTGAGTGCCTGCTGTGTTATATAGTATTTCCTTGCTGTTTCCGTAAAGCTGCCGCACCGGGCAATATCAATACAGTACTCGAGAACCTCGATATTCATCTTCCACCTCCGTTTTTTTTGATTATATCACAGTTTCTGCCGCTTTGGCAAAAAAAGGCCGGGCAAAACGCCCGGCCTTTCTGTGCCTTTTTCAGTTGTTACTGACGCTTTACGCCAGATCCCAGGGTGCGATACGCTTTCCGGGTCTGTCGGGCGTTACGGTGATCGCTTTCTGCGGGCATTCACGCTCGCAGTAAAGGCATACCATACAGTCCTGCGGATAGGTAATCTCGGCCCTGCTGCCGCAGGTCATGCATCTTTGCGCTTCGACCCTGGCCTCATTGTCCGTATACACGCCGTCCCTGTCCGAGGGCTCGGTACGCGGGAATTTGGGAACGGAGGCCTTCGGCGGATTCATCAGGCGCACCGTTGCGTCCACCCTTCCTTCACACACGTCCGCGCCGCGAAGGTATCTGTCCATGGACTCAGCAGCCTCTTTTCCTGCTGCAAAAGCAGCGGCAACCGAACCGTCGGAAGCGCTTACCGCGTCGCCCCCGGCAAAAACGCCGGGAAGGCTTGTTTCTTTTGTAAGTTTATCCGCCTGAATCATTCCCGAAGCGGAAACGGAAAGTCCTTCCGGCATTCCCGTGAGGTCGACGCCCTGGCCGATGGCAAAGCAGACCATGTCCGCATCGACATGCATGCTTATACTCTCATCGTACAGCGGCGCGAATTTACCCGTCAGGTCATTCACCCTCGTACAGGCAATGACATCGATGCCCGAAACCCTGCCGTCCGAACCCGTAACACGGGCCGGGCCGTAACCGCAGAGAAGCTCGATTCCTTCCGATACGGCTGCCTGTATTTCCTTGTCAAACGCAGGCATTTCCTTTCTGGATTCCAGACAGATTACCGTAACTTTTTCCGCCCCGCGCTTTTTCAGCGTCATGGCTGCGTCCATGGCCACATTTCCGCCGCCGATGGCCACTGCCCTTTCCGGCGTGTCCGGATTTTCCCCGGCATTTACCGCTGTAAGGTAATCAAATGCTCCGGCCACACCTGCAAGGTTCGTGCCTTCCGTTTTCACTTTTCTGCTTATCTGGGTGCCTACTGCCAGAAATACAGCCGGGTATTCCTTCTGCAGTTCTTCCAGTGTAATATCCGTCCCGAAAGCGACACCGGTCTTAAAGGTTACGCCCATATCCTTCAGGTACTGTATCTCGATATCCAGGACTTCCTTGTCAAGCCTGAAAGCGGGAATACCGTATCTAAGCATGCCCCCGGGCAGTTCCCGTTTCTCAAATACAGTTACAGAATAGCCTTTGCGGCTCAGATAATACGCGCAGGAAAGCCCGGCAGGTCCGGCACCGATGACGGCTGCCTTCGCCAGGTAAATCACTTTCTGCGGTTCGGCTTTTTCATAAAGGTATTTATCCGCTATATATCTTTCCAGGCAGTTGATGTTGACCGCGGAATCCACTTCGCACCTGGCGCATTTGGATTCGCAGGGATGCGGGCATACACGCCCGGTAATCGCCGGGAATGGAATATATTCCCGCATCAGCTTATACGCCTCTTCCGTTTCATCCATCTCCACCAGATAGGAATACCTCCTGACGCTTAAGGATGCCGGACAGCCTGTCGCACAGGGAGACAGGAGTTCTTTTTCAATCGGCTGCGTATTCAGGCGGAATACATCCTCGGGACATGTGTCCACACATAATCCGCATCCATTGCACAAATCTTTATTAATCGTTGAGATAGGCATATTACCGCTCCTTCCCCTTACTGTTCATAAAGCTTCGGCGCGTGGACTTCCACCACGTCCGGAAGCGTCATCGGGTAGATTTCATCAATGGGCTTTGAATAATCCGGCTTATAGCTGTCAGGCACCGGAACCTTTGTATAAATGTCCTTTCCCGCTTCAAGCCGCATCTTCACCCAGCACAGCCAGTCTTTATCGTTTCTTTCGGGATAATCCTCACGGAAATGCGAGCCCCGGCTTTCCGTCCGGAACATGGATGCCTTCAGGTAAAGCTCCGCATTCTCGATCATGTTTTTGGTTTCGTAGCAGAGCTTCCAGCCATGCGGGTCCTTCGCCCACAGATTCGGCGCTATGGAATCCTTCATGTACTGAATCATCGGAAGCACCAGCGCCATGCGGTCCTGATGTTTGTAAATGGACACATAATAGGGAACCAGCGTATGCTGCAGTATCTGCGTAAGCCATGCCGGGTCGTGACCGGAATCCCTGGCTGCCGGGGCGGTAACCACCTCCCTTACCTTTTCAATCATGCCTTCGTCCGGCACGATGTCCGGTGCGTTTTTCAGATACTCTATGACGCCCTTCGCCGCATGCGTTCCGGTAACCATGCCTGCATTCAGGCCCAGGCCCATGCCGCCGTATTTGGCGCCGGAAACCCTGGTGGCGCAGCCGCCGCCCGCGGCAAAAAGCCCGGGAAGCGTAGAGGTACAGAATTCATCGACCGGCCAGATTCCTGAACCGCCGATGGGCGTATTCAGTTCCTGTCTTGCCGAAGGATAATGCGCTTTGCCGCCGTTAAACACGTCAAACCCGATCTTTGCAGGCTCTGCGTCCCCTACACGGACGAAATATTCTTCATGATGCTCACGAAGCTTTTCGGCCATATTGTCGAAATCGCAGTAAACAGGCCCTTTTCCTTCATGAATCTCACCGGCCCCCCACCATTTGACCGGTTCGTTTGTATGCGTCAGCTGCGGCCAGAACCAGCCGCTCTGGATGGTGCAGTACGGATACTCCGCTGTCATTTCCAGAAGCTTCTGCCCGTCCAGTCCTCCGCCGGGATATGTGATTTTCCTTGCTTCGTAAACCGTCTTCATGGTGCCGCCGGTGGACTGCCTGAATTCCATACCGCTGATCTCCGCGCCTGCACGGTATGCCATCAGTATGCCGTCCCCTGTCCAGTAGTCGGTATTCATCGCCCGGACTTTGTAGGCCGTGCCGGGGCCGGTACACATTACCGTAGCTTTTGCGATGATGGTATACAGCCGTCCGGTTGTTGTATGGAAACCCATCGCGCCAACTACCCTGCCGTCCTGTTTTAACAGTTCACAGGTCATAATTCTGTCATACACCCGGATGCCGTCCTGCAGGCATTTGGCGCGAAGGGAAGGTGCGTACTCACGGTTGCGCATGGAAATGATTTCGTACATTCTGGGAATGGGATTGAACCGGTGCGGTCCGTCCACCATCAGCTCCCCGTTTACCTCATAGAATTTAATGCCCCACTCCAGAAGGTCGTTGTAACGGTCTTCCGATTCTTCAAGGATGGTCTCATGCCATTTCCTGTCGTTCAGGTATTCATTGTCCTTGCTTAATTTATCCACCCAGTCTTTCAGCACATGGCCGCGGGTTTTCGGCCGGAAAAACTGGATATCGCCTTCGGCGTAATGGGTTCCTCCCGAACGGCCCACATAGTTCTTGTCCAGAAGGATGACATCGGCACCCTGCTGCCTTGCCTTGATGGCGCAGAACATGCCGGCGATGCCGCCGCCTATTACCAGGACGTCTGTTGTAAGGCGCGTTTCTTTAATCTCGTTTTTCATAAATCTTTTACGTTCCTTTCTTTGCACTTAAAGGACAGGCCGCCGGTGTTTTAAGCTAGTGTCAGGGGAAGGCCCACCAGCGGTCCGACAATGCAGGCCACCACGGAAAACACAACGGCACAGACAACAAGAAGCACAATGCCGGGTGCGGTAGGATCCTTCGTCTCCCAGTATCCGTAGCCTTTGTTAATCATCATGGACACATTGAAGCCGAAAATGAAGAAGCAGGAGTTAATCATCAGTACAGGCAGCATAATAATGGTCGGATTCAGGCCGAGGCCTGCGCAAATCGGCCCCATAAGGCCTATGCCCAGTGCCTGCGCCGCCATGGAAGCGCCGATGAAGCAGTTGCATATGATGCCCTGGAACAGGCAGGCGATGAAGCAGAACGCGAAGGGTCCCAGGTTTCCGAAAATCGGCCCGACATAATGCATGACCAGCTTGCCCAGCCCGTGCGTGGAGAAGCACTGGCCCATGATCGGGATAAACATGGCCGCGATGATAATCGTCCAGGGAAGCTTTGAAAGGACCTTGTTGGAGGGTACTGTACCCACCAGGGGAGCCATCGCAACAACAGCCCACAGCAAGGCAGCCACTGACATGTTCATGCCGGCAATCATACAGGCAACCATGCCGATTACTGTCAGAATCCAGCGGATTTCCGAACCGGTAAGCTTACCCAGTTCCTTAAGCTTCTGTGCGTAAACTTCCGTCTCCGGCAGGGAATCCAGATCAAAATCCTTGTTCTTGACGCCGTAGAACTTGTTGTAAATAATGCCCATGGGAATCATAACGATAAGCACCGCCGGAACACCGACAGCCGCCCACTGCGCATAGGTAATGGCCTGCGCGCCGGTTGCCTGTGTCAGAAGGGAAATACCCAGGCCGTTGCCGATGGGCGTTCCGTTAATCAGGGCACAGCCGCCTATCATGGACGCCGCGCTTACGCAGATCATGATGGCGCGGCCCAGTTTGCTTTGACCGGGTATCTGTCCCATCTCCGCCAGCATCGCGGCCGTAATGGAGCTCATCATGACGATAACGGCATTGTTGGAAATAAAAGCGGACAGCCAGCAGGTTACGATACCGATGGCAATCACGAGGGTTGCGGGCTTTCTGCCGAATTTTTTCAGCATCAGGTATGCTATCCGCTTGCCCATGGGCGTGTATTCGCAGCCGAGGCCTACTATCATCATGCCGAACATCATGACAAACGGGGAACTGCCGATGGTCGCTTTAACCACTTCATAGTCCCACAGCCCGAGGAAAATTCCTGCAACCGTCAGGAATATCGCGGGAACGATGAAGTTAACGTTAAGGAAAATCAGCGCAATGATGGTTACAACGACCATTGCCAGGGCGGTGGATGTTTTTTCGCCGTACTCCGACAGCGGCAGCTGCCGCAGCAAAAGAAATGCAGCAATACAGACAATAATGGTGATTAATGACTTTTTGGTGAAAGGAGCGCCGTTCCGCAGACCGTTAATATCAAGTATCCGGTCTTTATCGTCACTGAGCAGCGCCTTCCATTTACTTGTTTTTTCCATCCTTCTCCTCCTAAATAAAATAAAAAAACAGCAGGAAACACTGTACACTATTGTTGATTTCATTATAGAGGGAGGTATTCTTCCTTGTATAACAGAAGGTTTTTGTGCTTTGTAAAGAAAAACTTGTACTATCCCCTTTGTCATGCGTTTTCTGCCGCATTTCCGGTTGCAAATGTGCTTTGCCGTTTGTTATAATACATTTGAGCATATTGTTTGCAAATCTACTGACAGATAATCAGGGAAAGGTGGTTCTATGGCAAAATACGGCGAAGGGGTATTCTCGTTCTACGACATGCCCCACGATGACAAAGTCGTAAGGCACGGACTTACGGAGAAACGGTCCTATACCGAACCGGAAAGGCAGACGGATATTGTCCGCGATGTGGACGTCATAGTTGTCGGAGGCGGTCCCGGAGGCGTGGCAGCCGCCATTACGGCGGCCAGAAACGGTGCGAAAACAGTGCTTATTGAAAGATACGGCCACCTGGGCGGCATGGCAACCGGCGGCCTTGTAAACATTATCCCCAATCTTGGCGATATCTACGGCAGGCACTGGATCGGCGGCTTCTGCCAGGAATACATCGACAGGCTGAAAGCCAGGAACGCAGCCAGCTTCCCGCCGAAAGAGACCTGGGGAACAACCGACGAGTACCAGGTAACCAAACACCTGAAGGCAAATATGGGCCACTTCTACGTGCGCCAGAATCAGGATAAGGAAAAGGTGGTTATCTATTCAGCCGTCATCGACCCGGAGGTCGGCAAGGACGAGCTAGCCGTCATGGCAGATGAGGCCGGCGTGGAACTGCTGCTCCACACCTGGGTAGTGGCACCGATCGTGGAAGGAAAGACCGTTAAAGGCGTCCTTACCGAAAGCAAGGCCGGAAGGCAGGCGCTGCTGGCAAAGGTGGTCATTGACTGCACCGGCGACGGAGACCTTTTGATGAGCGTTCCCACCGACGTGGAGGAATACATGAGGCCTGGATCCCGTATCGCGCAATTCGGGTTTGTGGACTGGCTCTGCGGCGTAGACTTGGATAAGTATGACGCGCAGGATCCGGAGGTCATCAAAGAGGCCGCGGCGAAGATAATGGCCGAAGGCGGCAGCGCGCATTTCTGCAGGGGCCTTCTGGAAAATCAGCACGGCGTAGTCTGGATTCACAGGCTTATCGGCTCCCTCCACCAGACAGAGCCGGAAGAAATGTCCTACATCGACAAAACCGCAAGGCACTTTGCGGTTCACAGCTGGGAGCTTCTGAAAAAGTATATGCCCGGTTTTGAGAACAGCTTCATGATGCTGACGGCGCCGCAGCTTGGCACCTCCGGCGGCAGGAGGATCGTCGGCAGGTACTGGCTTACCGAGGAAGACATGGACAGGGATGAGCCTTTTGAAGACACCATAGCCATCTTTGCCGACAATGACAGGGGCGACAGCTCCCTTGCGCATCCGAAGACCTACGTGCCCTTCCGCGCTCTTGTACCGAAGGATATCGACGGCTTCCTGGTAGCCTGCAGGGCATTTTCGGCAGACCACGAATACAGCGAATTCTTCAACCTGATCCCGCACTGCATGTGCTTCGGCCATGCCGCAGGCGCAGCGGCTGCAATCGCCGTCCGAAAAGGAATCCAGCCCGGGGACGTGCCCTATGACGAGCTCAAAAAGATCCTGCTTGAGGGCGGAGCGATCCTGCCGGAATAAAGTACGCAGCATTTCGTAACAGAAAATAAAACCAGATAAAGCAACAGGCTTAAAAAAGGTCTTAACCGGCCCTTTTTGAGCCTGTTTTTTCATACCGTCTGTCATGTTTAGAATATTGACGCTTCCCTTTGCTTTTGGTACATTATGGATGAAAGGCAAGGACAAAACTATGATGGATCTATACATTTTCTACAATCACCTGTCCGACAGGCAGAAAGCGATTTATGATTCTCTCCTGCCCTCGCTGCTGGCGGGAAAGGAGGAAATCCCCCTTACGGCAAAGGCCTCCCCGGAGGAGGTTTCCGGCGTACTCCGCGCCATTGTCGACGATCACCCGGAGCTGTTCTGGTTCAACGGAAGCTGTAAGATTCTGGCCGTAAACGGTATTGCTTCGAAGGTTTCGCCGGGATACAACCACTACCGGAAGGATCTGGCACAGAGAAAACAGTTTTTTGACCGGGCGGTACAGGCATATCTGACCGGCACACAGAATAAAAAGCCGTATGAAAAAGAGCGCCTGATTCATGACCGGCTGGTGCAGAATGTATCGTATGAGCCAAATCCGGGCGATCAGACGGCTTATGCCGCGCTGGTCGAGAAAAAAGCGGTCTGCGCGGGATATACCAGGGCTTTCCAGCTTCTGATGCAGCTTCTTTCGATCCCCTGCTATGTCTGC
Organism: Eubacterium sp.; assembly: GCA_017433825.1. Taxonomy (GTDB): domain Bacteria; phylum Bacillota; class Clostridia; order Lachnospirales; family Lachnospiraceae; genus Alectryocaccobium. The sequence continues at coordinate 14,623 of JAFRGL010000020.1, forward strand.
AGCGGCACAGCCATCGGGTCGAAGGATAAGGACTGGACGCCCCATGCCTGGAATATCATCCGGCTGGACAATGATTATTACAACGTCGACATCACCTGGAACGACAGCTTCGACCGGTCGTCGTTAAACCATATCAGCTACCAGTATTACAACTGTCCGGATTCCGTTATCGCGCAGAACCACCGCAGGGCAGACGATTATACGTTCCTGCCCGCCTGCAAAGGCACCAGGTACAGCTTTGAGAAAATCTACGGCGTATCATCCGAACTGGAGGTCATCTACCAGGACGGCGTCACCTGCCGCACGCCCGCAGGCAGCAAAAAAGAGTTTACGGACATCGTAACAGCGGCACTTAAAGGGAATAAGAGCAAAACCGTCGTTCTTTCATTCCCGGCAAAAGGAAGCGCCGTGAAAGACAATGCCGTTGAATGGTTCAAGGAAGCCGTCATTTCCGCCCTGCCGCGGTCCAGCTGGGGCATGCACCTGAACATGACGGATTACAACAACGGCTGGTACAAACTGGAATTCACACTGGAAATCAAATAAATCATACAGGAGGAGAACTGTCATGCTGTTTCCGGAAAACACGGAACAGGTCCGCGAAATCATCCTAAGTGCGCGCGAAAATAAAACCGGACTTGTACCCTTAAGCTCCGCGCCGCCGCATTTCCATGGGGCTTCGGTCAATGACGGCGCGGAAACTGTCTGTTTTTCAAAAATGAACCGTATCATCAGGATCGACCGGCGAAGCCGTTATGTCAGGGTTGAGCCGGGCGTCACCTTCGGGGAACTGATTCCGAAGGTTAAGGAACAGGGGCTGCGGCTGAACCTGCCGTTTCTGGCAAGGGCCGGCAAATCCGCTGCCGCAAGCAGTCTGGAGCGGGAAGCCGTGCTCATACCGAAATACCAGTACGATTATCCCGACCCGCTTCTGACGGTGGAGACGGTGTTCGGCACCGGTGACGTATTCCTCACCGGTTCCGCGGGCGGAAGCGAAGAATCTGCGGCCGACAAGGTACTGCCCTGGGGACCGGGCAGCATCGATTACCTCCGCTTCCTGTCCGCCGCGCAGGGTACCATCGGTTTTGTAACCTGGGCAACACTGAAAGCGGAAATTCTTCCATCCGTCAGCAGTCTGTTTTTCATCTTCGCGGAAAACGGCGGTCAGCTGACCGGCCTTGCAAACACACTGTGCCGGAAGCGTATCCCGGATGAATGCATCATTCTTAACCGGGAGAATTTCTCCGCCGCTTTTGCGGACAATAAGGAGGAAGAAGCTTTACTGAAGGAAATCGCGCCGTGGGTTATGCTTGTACGCGTCTGCGGTTTTGACCGCTACCCGGAAGAAAGGCTTGCGATATACGAAGGCTATGTAAAAGAGGAATGCGAGAAGGCGGGGCTTTCCGCCGTAACCGGATGCAGTCTCCTTCCGGGACTGGAACAGCGCATAGAAGAAATGCTTACCGATTGCGACCGGAGGCCGGATTCCTGGAAGCTGCGGTACGGTTCCGAAAAAGAGCTTCTGATGCTGGCTCCGCCCAGCAAAACCGCAGGGCTTCTGGAAATCCTTCGGGACGGCCTGCCGGAAGCCGGGCTTACAGTACAGCCGCAGGTGCAGGGCCGCGCGTTCCGGATCGAGTGCAATGTCAGGTTTGAAGACCTGACCGGCGAAGCTGAAAAGCGGGAAAACGAACTGTTTGAACTGGCGAAACGTCTGGCTGATGCCGGCGCGTATTTTGACCGGCCTTACGGACGTCTGACCGAACTTGTATACAATGAGCCCCTCTCCGTGGATGCCATGCGCCGCGTAAAGAAGATTTTCGACCCGGACGGCATCCTTAACCCGGGCAAGCTCTGCTTTTAAGGAGGGAAAGACATGGCTGATTTAAACAAATTCCGCTATACCATCGAATCATGCAACCACTGCGGACAGTGCAAATGGCTCCTTCCCGGCAGGATGTACGGCTGGGATTTCGCCTCTGTCTGCCCGATTCACGATTATTACAATTTTGACGCGTACTCCGGACAGGGCATGCTCAATCTCGCGGGGGAAATCATGAACGGCACGCTTCCCCACGGTGAAAAGCTGGCGGAGATGCTGCACACCTGTACGGCCTGCGGCGCCTGTGACGTCAACTGCAAAAACGTCCGTGATATGGAAGTGCTGGATACGATTTACGAACTGAGGAAGGACTGCGCGGAAGCGGGTTTCCTGCCGGAAAGCCGTAAGAAGACGGCTGAAAACGTCGTAAAGGAGCATAATATCTACGGTCTTCCCCACGAACAGCGCTTTTCCTTCCTGCCGGAAGATTTTAAAGACGATCCGGAGGCGGACACCGTGCTTTTCGCGGGCTGCAGCGTTTATAAACACCCGGAAACCTTCCTTGCAGCTGTTAAGATCCTGCGGGCAGGCGGCGTGAAATTCCGCGTGCTGAAAGAGGATGAATGGTGCTGCGGCGCCTCCCTTTGGCGGATGGGCGACTGGGAAGACGCGAAAGCGCTCATTGCCCGCAACACGGAAATGTTCAAAGAAAAGGGCATCCGCACCGTGATTACCGCCTGCGCGGAATGCTTCGGCTCGTTCCGGTCCGGATATCCCAGATTTGTCGAAACGGCATTTGAAACAAAGCACATTTCCCAGGTTGCGCTGGAGCTTCTGCGGGACGGTAAGCTTAAACTTTCCAAAGACGAGCTGCCTGTAACCGCATGCTATCACGACCCCTGCATGCTCGGAAGGCTGTCCGAAACCTATGTCCCCTGGGAAGGTGAAATCAAATCCTACGGGCTGCATGTTCCGGAAAAACAGTGGCGCAGGGGCGAACACGGCGTATACGAACCGCCAAGGGAACTGCTGAACGCCATCCCCGGCCTGAAGCTTGTGGAAATGCCGCGCAGCCGGGAGGAAAGCTTATGCTGCGGGCAGAACGCCTCGGATATGGATCCGGACTTTGCAAAGCATACCGCAGAAGAACGCCGCCGCGAAGCGGCCGCTTCCGGCGCGGATACCATTGTCTCCTGCTGCCCCTTCTGCCGTGAGGCGCTGGACGCGCAGGACGAATACAAACTGCAGTATCTGGATTTGACGGAGCTGATTGCAGACAGACTGGCAGAGGAGGTGGAATCATGAGCTTTACCGAACAGACATACCGTGAACTGGAAGCCGTAGTCGGCAGGCGCAACATCAGCCGCGACGAGTATATTCTTGCCGGCAACCGCGCCAAAACGCCGGAAATCCCCTTTGCCCACAAAAGCGCGGAAGCCATCGTACTGCCCGGCAGCACGGAGGAAGTCGCGGAAATCATGCGCATCTGCAAACGCTACGAACTGAATTACGTGGCGTACGTGACCGCCTGCCTTCCCACCGCCTATGCCTCCAAAGAGGACACCATCCTTATCCACCTCAAACGGATGAACCGTATCCTGGAGATTAACGAAGAAGACCGCTATGCCCTGGTGGAACCGGGGGTGCGGCATGTGCAGCTCTACCCCGAGGTAAGGAAACGGGGGTTAAGCTACGCGCCACCCGCGGTCGGCCCCGGCGGCTCGCCGATGGTCAGCTACACCTGCACCGGCGGAGACAACCATGTGCAGTACGGCACCTCCCGGCCGACCCGCTACCTTCTGGGCGTGGAGCTTGTCACCCCCGACGGGGAAATCTTAAGGACCGGTTCCCTGCAGGCGGATGAAGGCTGGTTCTGCCCGGAAAGCCCCGGCCCGAGCCTTCGCGGCGTGGTCAAAGGATACAGCGGCAACGCGGGAAGGATCGGCATCGTCACGAAATGCGCCATTGCCCTTGATGTATGCAAAGGCCCCGCGGAAATCCGTAAGGAAGGCGTCAGCCCGCATCACAAGATGTTCATGGACGGCGACTTAAGCCGGGTATATGTATTCAATTACACAAGCATGCAGGATGTCTGCGATGCCATACTGGCTCTGGGTGAAAATGAAGTAGGCGCCACCGTGCAGAAATACTTCTACCTGCCGCTGGCCCTGATGATGACGGATTCCGCCAATGAATTCTGGGAGAAATGGGGTGATTTCAAAAAAATCTTCCCGATGCCGTTAGTCGTCCACATCGCCGCAGGCTCTGTCCGCGAGCGGGAATATGAGGAGCGCATCCTGTTCGACGTGGTCCGTGAGACAGGCGGAACGCGCATCCCGCGGGAGATTGAGAAATGGTGGGAAGAACACATGGATTATTTCATGATCGTCTGCCGTCTGCAGAGCGTGCTGCGGCTGGGCGGAAGCTGGTTCCCCAACAAAGCCTATGCGGAATCCACGCAGGTCATGTGCAACGTCGCGGAATCCGTGGACGGTTTCATCTACGACTATACCGATACCGGGAAGATTTTTGACGCGCCGAAAAACATCCAGATAATCCCGATGGAATACGGCCATTTCGCGTCCAGCGAGCTTCTGTTCATGTGGGACAGAAAAGACCCGGACGGATTTGCGCACATGAGGGAATTCACCATGGCCTCCGCCGAATCCGACAGAAGACATCATTTCAACGAATACGGCATGTACGGCAAGGAGTGGGCAGAAAAGATTACGAAAGCCTTCTCATGACATGAAAAAAGAATGTCTGGCAGCAATGTCAGGCATTCTTTTTTAAACCGTTCAGAAATTCTTCAGCAGCAGGGCTTTGGCGTCTTTATGTCCCTGTTCGGCTGCTTTAAAGTACCATCGTATGGCCTCGTATTTGTCTTCTTTTACGCCGAGGCCTTTCTCGTACATGTAAGCCACCCTGTACTGGGCATCCTCATCGCCTTTTTCCGCTGGTTTGCTGTACCATTTCAGGGCTTCTTCCATATTCCGTTCCACACCGATTCCGTGCTCATAGATATAGCCGATGCATTCAAACACGTCCGAAGAGCCTTTTTCGGCAGCCTTCCTATACCATTTGAAAGCTTCCCGCTTTCTTCTGCGCTGTCATTTGTCAGGCTGATATTCGGAAATCTGCAGAACGGGCAGAGTGCTTCTTCCTCATCATAGAAACGGCCGCAGACCGGGCACTGAATTTCATTCATAATGATACCCCTTCGTGCTTTTAAGCATCAGATTGATAAGTCCGGACATACTGCATTTCCGGGGAAATAAAACTGCTTATTCGTCCTTGCTGCCGAGCATGTTCAGGGAGATGTGCAGGTTAAGCGCCGCGCATACCAGGGCTGTCAGAGCAATCCACAGGATGATAATGTCTCTTACTACGTTCTTTCTCTTCATGGTTTTATTCCTTTCTGTATATACATGTATTACAAAAGTGTCAGTTGTCCAGTTCTCCTTCGTCGGCCAGTTCAAGCAGCCGCACCACTGCCTTATAACAGTTTTCAATTCCTTCCGTATTCAGGTTGTCGAAGCTGTCTTTCCTGGTATGGTAATAATCCTCCAGCTTATGGTTCAGTCCGGTAATGCAGACCGACCGGAAACCGCCCTTGATAAAGGCCGCGCTGTCTGTGGAGCCGCCGAAAAGCGGCACCTGCGTCCTACTGCAGGGAACCTGCGCCATAGCCGCGGCTTTGAGGAATGCTTCCGCCAGAATCCTGTCCGCTTTCACTGTACCGTTCAGATCCTTTTCGTTTACGCCAAGCATGCGGGGGTCGTGTATCGTATCAAAGCTTAAGATGAACGTCGGCACGTCCCGGAAGTCTTCCTTATGCGCCGCACTCCACGCTTTTGCTCCCCGAAGCCCTGCTTCCTCGGAACCCGTAAGTATGACGCCGACCTCCGTATTTTCCAGAAAGATCCCTCTTTCTTCCATTTCCTTTAAAACCGCGATGCCCATATAACAGCCGGTCAGGTTGTCATTCGCGCCGTCGACGATCTGCTTCGGATTGTACGTGAACCAGACGGCGGCAAAAAACGGAAGGAAAATGAGCCCCCAAAGCGCAGCTGTACGTGTCCAAATGCCGGCGCCGGCTGCCGCGCATATCCCGACTGCCGTATAGAAAATAACGCCTGAAAGGGTCAGGATATTCGGGATTTCAAAAACCACGCCGCCGAAATGATAGTTCAGCGTGAACTCCCATGCCGCGTCAATATGGCCGTTAAGGAATATCCGTCTTTTTGTTTCACCCGCCGCGGAACGGACAGCCGTTACGTTTACGCTTTCCTTCTCAGGGAAGAACCGGTCGATTACCGGGATATAAAGCACAAAATGAACCAGGAACAGAATGAGCGTTGCCGCGCCGAATACGATGGTGACGGAAGGATGGATAAAGAAGCCTGCGCAGCAAAGCACGGCAAACACCGCGCTTATCCGGCAGTAGCCGTAGAAGGAAGCCGGATGCTCTTTAAATGTCTCGACGGACACATCTGCGCATCCGCAGCTTCTGCCTAAGACGTCCGCCATATACCCGGCAGCCTCGCGTTCGCCTTCGCTTCCGGGGCTTCTTTTTTTCATGTCCCGGCATATCTTCGTAATCTCACCGGTCATGTACGACACGGCCTGTCCGCTGTTTTCAAACAGTCCCTGCAGTTTATGGTTCATGGTGTTCTTCGGTATGGATGAATGGTTTCTGTTGTCTGCTTTATACACAATTGTATTGTATAATGATTCATTTAGCAATCTTTTTTTAGGCAGGCCTCCGAAAGGATATATTCGTTCCAAAGCTTTTCCAGGACTTTTTCTGTTTTGTCCTCCTGTCTGTCCAGATGACAGTAATAGTCATGCCACAAAGGGTGTTCCCGGTATGCTTTCCAGTCGTCACCGTCTTCCCAGTAAGCAAGCCAGAAAACTTTCTTCCCTCCGTCTGCAAGCCGAATCAGGACCTCCGGATTATGCTTTCTTACGTGTGAAGTATATCCGTCAATATACCCTTCCGCCAGGAATTCCGCCTTCAGGACCAGCATGCCTTCTTCTGCCGGACAGACCATTTCGTCAAAATCCAGGCCGTGCCGGTCCGCGGTTCTGCGGTCTTCCCTGACTGTGAGCACGGCCTTAAGCCCAAGGTCGTTTTCCAGCGTGAAGGTTTTGCCCACCGGGCTTTCATCCGAAACCAGGCCCCCGTCATCCACACAGTTAAAATGCGTCCCCATCACGCAGGATGAATGATACGTATGCACCGGGACCCTGTCCGGAACAGCCATATTCTCCGGGTATTCAGGCGCTTTGAAATAATCCGGCGCGACATGAAACACATTCATAAGCCGGAAAAACTGCCGCCTGTCTTCCCCTGCCGCTTCGCATGGCGTCTTTTCGGTGTCGTAAAGCCAGGGCAGATGGGCAAACGCAGCCGGTTCGCTGCCGCTTTGATAAGCCTCAAATTCCCCGGCAAAACACACATAGTTTTCTTTGTCCAGACGCAGCTCCAGAAAGTTTTCCTTAAAAAACGTCATGAAAACACTGAAAAAGTCTTCCGCCAGTTTTTTCCGGACCTCTTCTTCCGTCAGGATTCCCCTGCGCCAAAACGCTCCTGTCTTTTGGAAAGCCTTTAATATCCCCTCCAGTTTTGTATTTACGATCTCATCCGAAAGATGTCCGGGCATCAGGCTGCCTCCTTTTTTTTAATCCGCTGCCTACCTGATGAATTACCGCGTCTGAAGCTGTTTGCCGGTAATGCTTCTGTAATGTGTACATTATAGCAGAAATCCGTACCCGGTGCACGCCCGCTTTCATCCCATGGAAGGTTGTTTTCCGATTGCAGTTATGAAAAGCGCTTATTATAATTACAATGTATCATTTATTTACGGCCGCGCCTCTACGGGCCGTCTTGGATAATAACAGGGTAATAAAAATGGAAACGAAAATCATAGTGACGGGAAGCCACAGTAAAGAAGCGGCAAACCGCTTTTTAAACCTTCCGGACAGCCGGGTTGTATTTGTTGAAAGGCCGGAGGATATCAGGCCGGAAGACCTGGCGGACGCGGAAATCTTTGTCGGAAATACAGGCCCGGACGTGCTTTTGTCCATGCCGAAGCTTAAATTTGTCCAGCTGTTCAGCGCCGGGGCAAACAACTATGCCTGGCTTCCGGAACAGGTGGTGCTGTCCAACGCCTACGGCGCTTACGGGGATTCCATCGCCGAGCATATGCTGACCACCACGCTCATGGCCATGAAAAGGATGCCGGAATACCTTGACATGCAGAAACGCAAAGGCTGGGAGCTGCTGAAAGGTATCGACCGGTTTGAAGGCTCCTTCGTACTGTCCGTAGGAACCGGCGCCATCGGAACCGCCTATCTGAAGAAAGCCGCAGCCTTAGGCGCGGTCTGCTTTGCGGTACGAAGGACCATACATGACAGGCCTGATTTTGTCCGGGAACTGGTTACGCCCGAAGGAATGGACGAACTCTTGCCGAACATGGACGTGGTGGCCTTAAGCCTTCCGGGCACGGCTGCCGTCGAAGGCATGTTTGACGAACGCCGGCTGCGTCTGATGAAGCCTTCTGCCATCCTCGTAAATGCCGGCCGCGGCAATTCCGTGGTTACGGAAGACCTTATCCGCGTCATGAATGACGGACATTTAAAGGCAGCCTGCCTGGATGTGATGGACCCGGAGCCGCTGCCCGCAGACCATCCGCTGTGGACAACGCCGCGGGTGTATATTACGCCGCACATCTCCGGCGGATACCGCGCAGGCGTAAATTATGACCGCGTCATTGACGCGGCCATCAAAAATCTTACACTGGTTCTGGAAGGGAAGCCCCCGGTTCATATCGTGGACCGGAAGCTCGGATACTGAAATCCTGCTGACAGCCGGCGGCGTAAATGCTGCCGGCATTATTTTTGTCCGCCCCCGTCCATTTTCCTGATCATGCAGGCGACCAGGTATTTCATCCTGTCTTCAGCGGATTCCAGGGGGCTGTTAAGAAGGCTTTTAATATTGCCCATGCGGTACTGGATTGTGTTGCGGTGGATGAAAAGCTCGTCGGCAACCGCCTTAATGGAGCCGTCGTGCCTTAAAAAGCTTTCCAGCGTTTCCACGTAGCCGGCGTCGTGCTGAGCGTCATAATCCGTCAGAGGTTTGAGCACGTCTTCCGACATTTCTTCAAGCAGCGCGGAATCCTCAACGGAATACAGCAGGCGGTACATGCCCATCCTGTCGAAATATACAATGCGCGCTTTGTCCGCCACCGCCTTCCTGACTGCCGAAACGGCCCTTTTGTATGCCGTATGCAGGTTCCTGATGCCTTTGACCTGGGAACTGATACCGATGCTGACCGGCTTCTCAGGCATCCTGGTCTTCAAGCGTTTCGCGAAAGGCTCCAGAATTTCCTCGCACTGCTTCGCCGTGATGGCGTTCATGATAACGACGAAAAAGGAGTCGTAATAAAAGAAATGCCCGTTATGCGTCAGGTTTGTGAGGAACAGCTGCATCCTGTACGCGATTCGCTTCCTTTCCACCGTATCCATCCGGTCCAGATCTCCTGAGGAAATAAGCGCAACCTGGAAGGTGCCGTCCAGGTCATAATACGCAAGGAGGTCTTTTGCGTATTCATCCGCCGACAGCGGGGATTCTATGGCATGGATAAACGCGTTCGATATCTGTTCATCCGCCACCTGCTGCATGAAAACCTGCAGGGACATATCCTTGATGAATTCCGCCAGGAATACTTCCCAGGGCACTGTCAGAAGCGGCAGATCGTTTTCATCGCAGAATTTTTTCACGGACTCCGGTATGTCCGTAATGTATTTTCCGGTATTGATAATCAGACCTGAAGCGCCTGCTTCGGATAAGGCCTTCACCAGATTCAGCTGGCTTTCCTCTGTCGGGAAGCCCAGTCCGGTGGTGACCGCCAGCTCCTTGCCGTGGAAATTCTGGATGATCGTCATATCCTCCAGCATCAGAAGCCAGCTGATTGAATTGGACCATCCGCCCTCTCCCGCTATCAGCTTCATCTTGTACCTGTCCGCGGAAATGGTACGCATGTCTTCTATCGTAAAGCCCATGGCAAACGCCTCCTCTGTATCAAAAATATGTGCTGCCGACACAAATATTTCCTTTTTTTTCTGGCCCTCAGCCCGTAGAATTAAGTTCAGGCTATGGTATTCTGTATGCAGAAAACAAAAGAAACGCACTGTTCTTAATTATAGAAGGAGATAACAGACATGTCAAATATTGTAAATGATTATTTATACACCAGAGACTGCAAACAGAATGTACCGTCATGGTACCGCCTTGAAAGGTATGATTACTGCGATACTTTTAACAAGAATTCCTTTTCTGAGAAGCGCGGCATTTTCTCCCGCCTTTCCGCCAGAAAAAACAGGAAGTAATCCATCCCGGGTGCAAAAATAAACTGCAGGTTTTAAGGCCTGCAGTTTATTTTTGTTTTGCGGGACGGTATTTTTCACCCGGTGTCCGTATTACAGCAGTTTTTCCGCCCACTCGTCTTCCTTAAAGCCGGTCAGTACAAATCCGTCGCCGATAAGAAGCGGGCGTTTGACCAGCATCCCGTCTGACGCAAGAAGGGCAAACTGTTCGTCCTCGCTCATATCCGGCAGTTTCTTTGACAGTCCCAGCTCCCGGTAGGGAATGCCGCTGGTATTGAAAAACCGTTTCAGCGGAAGTCCGCTCACAAAGTGGTATTTCCGCAATGTTTCCTCATCGGGATGGTCTGTCTTGATATCGGCAGTACTGTATTCAATTCCTTTCTCATCCAGCCATTTCAGCGCCTTCCTGCAGGTCGAACATTTACTGTAGCAATATACCTTGATCATACTCTCCTCCTTCTCCATATACTGTTTATTCATTCTTTTCATCCCCGCCGAACGGTTCAAACGCGGTAATCAGGATTTTCATTTTTCCTCCCCCTTATGCGCGGCTATAACAGCGCCGATAATGATAACCGCCCCGATTATTTCTCTTACGGAAGGAATTTCCTTTAAGAAAAGCAGGGCAAACAAAATGCCGTAAACCGTCTCCATAGAGGAGCATACCCCGGCAAACTGCGCCGGAACGGATTTCAGGCTGGAAATAAAAAGCGTGTGGGCAACGGCCGTCGTCACGATACCGAGGAATAAAAGCAGACAAATATCCGGAACCGAAGGCTTAACGCCTGTCTGCAGCGCACAGGGAATCAGGATAACCGCCGCCGTAGCCTGCTCGTAAAAGGCAGTCTGTGTGCCGCTGTATTTTCCCGCAAAGCCTTTGTTCATGAGGGTCAGCACCGCGTAGGATAAGGCGGAAACCATGCCTGTGGCAACAGCCGCAAACCTTCCGCCTTCCCCTGTTCCCCCAGGTGCGGTAATGATCACGCCGGCAAGGATGACCGCTGCCGTCACAACCCTCCTGAAAGTCAGTTTCTGCCTGAACACCAAAGGCTCAAGAAAGGTCACAAACAGCGGGAATGACGAAAAGGTAATGGTTCCGACGGCAACCGTCGAAAGCTGTATCGACGCCAGGAATGACCACCAGTGCAGCGCCAGGACCGCCCCCGCGATGATAAACAGAAGGATGTCCCTTCTGCGTTCCACCTTGAAGCTCTGCCTTCGTACAAGCATGAAAATGCCGAGCGCGGCGGATGAAAACGCAACGCGCCCGAAGGTAATGCAGATGGCAGGCAGCTGAACCCACCTGGCAAAAAGGCCTGCCAGGCCGAACAGCAGCACCGCGATGTTGACTGATATTACTGCTTTTTTCATTTCACCTTATTGGCAAAGACCACATTCATAGGCTCCACCGTAATCGTTTCCCAGACCTTCTCCTTAACATAGGGCTCGCTTTCCAGATACGCGTCCACCCCCGCCCGGTCTTCAAAATCCATAACAAGCACGGAGCCGCAGAGCTTCCCTTCGCTGTCCAGGATGCCTCCGGCGCAGATTACCCTGCCCTCTTCATTGAGCTGGGTGATATTTTCCAGATGCTTCTGCCTTACGCACATCCTGGTTTCCAGCATATTTTCCCCGTCGTGGGCATGAATGACAAACTGCATATTTTCTCCTTTCCCGCCTGCCTTTAAGACAGGCAGCTGCCGCGGCAGCCTTATTCCGCAGATAAATCCTTAAGCGCGGCGCCTATATCACTGTCAATGCAGACACTCCTGTCCGCAATTTCCGCAGGGCAGAATGCCTCTCCGGAATTAATGCAGGCATAGAAGGCGTTTTTATTGTCATGCGTCATCTGCCAGAAGGGGTATTTCACGATACCCGGCGTGTTGCCGCCTACGCCCAGCTCCAGAAACAGGATATGTTTGTCCTTATGCTCCTGCAGGAACTTCGCGTAGGCCGCGGATGCCTTATGCCACCCTTCGTCCTCCACGAAGGTATCGTCGGCACGCAGGTTCATAGCCATCATTTCCCCGCAGACCGGGCAGTAAGGGATAAGGCCGGACGGCACCCGCATGGACAGCTGTGAAAAATCCGTTCTGCCGTCTTCCGTTTCCGGAACGGCCAGTTCGCTGTTCTCACCTATCGCGAAACCCTGCGCATAGAGCATCTTCACGACCTTTTCCTTGTTGTCGTAGGTCCTTGTGTGGCAGGGCGTGCTGCACTGCCACAGCCCGTAATCACCCTGGGTGTAAAACAACCTTTCCTTGTCAAAACCCGCTTTCTGGAACTGATGGTCCACGTTAGTGGTGATGACGAAGTAATCCCTGCCTTTTACCAGGTCCAGAAGCATGCTGTAAACCGGTCTCGGCGGACTTACATAACGGTTTACATAAATATGCCTGGTCCACCATGCCCACATAGTCTCTTCGTCCGGGAAGGGATAAAAGCCGCCGGAATACATATCCCTGATGCCGAGCTTTTCCGCGAAATCCCCGAAGTATTTTTCAAACTTCTCCCCGCTGTAATCCAGTCCGGCGGATGCGGAAAGGCCGGCGCCGGCCCCGATGGCAACGGCATCGGCGTTTTCCAGTTCTTCCTTCAGTTTTTCCAGTTTTTCCTTGTAATCCTGATCCATGGTTTTCCTGTCCTTGTCTTAAAATATATTAGCGCTTATTCTGCACGGAAATATATGCCTGAAGCTCCATACAGCTTAACTGAGAATGCTTTCGTATATCTTCCTGTCATCATCACTGAAGACATTAAACACAACCTTCTCTATTCCGGAATGCGCATCCAGATAATCCTTTACGGTCTGAACGGCTATTTCAGCAGCTTTCTTTTTCGGGAACATGAATACACCTGTGGAAATGCAGCAGAAAGCGATACTGTGCAGGTTGTTTTCCTCTGCAAGTTCCAGGCACGAACGATAGCAGGACGCCAGCAGGTCACAATGCTCCTGCGTCAGTTTCCCGTCAACAATCGGGCCGACCGTGTGAAGCACATACCTGCACGGGAGATTATAGGCAGGTGTGATTTTTGCCTGCCCTGTGGGTTCTTCATGTCCCTGCTGCCGGATAATATCATTGCATTTGAGGCGCAGCTGGATTCCCGCCCGGCTGTGGATACAGTTGTCAATACAGTTGTGCAAAGGTCTGTAGCAGCCGGTCATACCGCTGTTTGCTGCGTTTACAATGGCGTCAATCCTGATGGTGGTAATATCGCCCTGCCAGATACAGATCCTTTCGTCAGAAGGGCAGGGAGAAAGGAAATCCGCATCTGCAATGCCTGCCGCTTCATTTTCTGCAGAAAGATATTCATCCTGTATATCAAGAAAAGCTCTGCTGATCTTTCTGGGAGGACGGACATTCATCAAAGCACGCAGAAGGTCTTTTTGTTCCTGTGCCTCATCGGGAATCCGGAAGCCTTTATATTTCTCCTCTTCCGAAAGGAGCTGGTCAATAAGCCATATCCGTTGTTCTTCATGTTTCATTTATTTCTTCCTTCTGCGCCTTTTGGTTTTTCAAAGAATTCGGCCCTGTTACGCGCTATTTTCAGTAAACGGGTTCGTTTTTGACCGGCAGCCATTCGTTTAAAGCTTTTTCCAGCGTCCTGTCCCACAGCTTCCATTCATGACGGAGGCCTTCCACTTCCTCATACACTTCGACGTCGAATCCGAGCCCGCGGATATAGGCGCAGGATGCGCGCATCACATCCAGGGTGAAATCTTCCGACCCGACCGAAAGGAAGAATTTCGGCATTTCAGTTCCCGCGTCCGCCTGTTTCCTGGCGTAGGACCACATATCATCCGGACCGTTTTCGAAATTATCCGGCGTTCCGAGACGTGAAAACAAAATGGAATTGCCGCCGGCGGCATACCTGTCTTCCAGCCACGATTTGCTTAAAATACTGCCGCTCATTATAAGCGCGGCGCTGTAAAGATCCGGCCTTGCAATAGCGCATTTGAACGCGCCGCAGCCGCCCATGGACAGGCCGCCCACGAAATTGTCCTCCCGTTTCGGAGAAAGCGGGAACAGGCCCCTTAAGACCTGCGGCAGTTCGTCAACGATATAGTCGAAATATCTGGCGCCGCCGTGGAGGTCATTTGTATAGTACTGGTTGTAATCCGCGGGGCATACCACCGCCACCTTATGCTCTTCGGCATAGCGCGCAATATTGGAAAAGGTTACATAGTCGGCATCATCCCCGCTGCCGCCGTGAAGCAGCCAGAGCGTCTGGTATTTCATACCGGGGCGGTAATACGCTTGGGCATCCACTCCTTTGGCTGCGTCCTCGAAACCGTATGTCGGCAGGCAGATGGTTACATTTACCTGCTGCATCAATGTCTGCGAATTAAAATTAAAACGTACAATTCCCATATTCTTTCCTTTCTCACCGGCTCAGCCATGCCTTCAGCCGAGTTAACACTTCTTCCTTATCTTTGGCGGGTATAGTTCCGCTTTTATGTAATGCATAATGATGGCCAAACTCGTTGTCAGTATAAGTACTCCCGTTAAGCATTACGGGCTTATTATATCTTGGCCTTACGTGAATATGAAGATGAGGATTCGGTTCTGAATCTTTATAAAAACTGTTCATCAAACAACTCCAGTTACACAGGGTTGCTCCTAAAACAGCCTTTAAACACTCCTCCACTTTACAAACCAGCTTTCGAAGCTCTTCCCATTCTTCATCAGTCAGCTCTGACAATGAACCGCAGTGACGCTTCAACACCAGGATGCATCGTCCGATATAATCCTGTTCATCTGAGAGAAAAACAGTCCAAAACATACTTTCGTACACCAGATACTGTTTATCTTCTTCAGAAAGACTGCACCAGTCACAATTCTCCATTTTGTTTACCTTCAAATTCAGATTTGCCAATCTTAGTTCAGTTGTTTCAGACAGCCCGCATTCTTCGGCTCATACGGTATTGAAATGAAATCTTTCTTTTGGCGGTACAGGCAGCATACCGTTTCATTAAACAGTTAATTGAGAAAATGGTCAACAAACATAGAGCTGCCAAGTCAATCCGCAACCATACCGTTCATATACCAGGTTGGAACCGTATTTGTCATGTCATCGAACCAGGTCAGCACTTCCTCCGCTTGATTCAGCATCGTGTTCACTTCTGCTTCTCCGTAGGGAATGGCCCAATAAACTGATGAGAGCGTATTGCTTGATATGTATAAAGCAAGAAGCTTCCAGAAATCTACAGGAACATCGTTGTCGAAATAGCCATCTACCATACCTGAAGCAAAACAAGAGGATTTCTGGGCACACCAAACAATTCTGTTGAATTCCTCCCATGGATCCCCGTAATCGTTTCGGTTAAAATCGATTATATATAACACTCTGTTACGGTCGATCATCATATTTCCGATATGATAGTCACCATGCTGATAAGTCTGAGGTCGTCCGCTCAACAGATGCCGATTGGCGTTTATGCAGTCGATAAAAGCCTGACCTTTTGAGTATTTGACCGGACACCTGCCGTAATTTCTGATCTTTGTGTCAATCTTCCGGTTAAACCTGACAGCCCAGTCTTCCTGTGAATCTGGCGCAGGAATGGAATGTATTTTGCGCAGAATCCGCCCCGCCTCAAGGCCATAGTTATATTGCTCTCTGTGTGAAAGAAGTTGTATCAGGTCTTCCGCACTTTCTCCGTCGATCCAGCTATGGACGGAATAAACGCCTTCCTTGCAGATACCAAATTCGATTGGCAGACACATCGGTATTTCAAGGGACGCAACGCGTTGCATCATCATGAATTCAGACTGTTTCTTATCATACTGTGAAATGTCAGAAATACGAAGGAAAAACCGTTCGCCGTTCTCATCGGTAATACAGTATTTTTTGTCATCTGACCAGCCTTTTAGTATCAGCTTTTTATCTGCGATATTCACAGCAGCCTCCGTAAGTCACGATTTACCAATCTTAGTTCAGTTATTTCAGATAATCCGCATTCTCCGGCTCATAAGGCACCGAGATGAAGTCCTTCTTTTGGTGGTACAGGCAGCGTACCGTTCCGATGGATTCTCAGTTCCGAAACAAATCGACAAATGGGAAGCTCTCAATTCAATTCTTTGTGATCAGGAACCAACAATGCTCTGCTCCGCGTAATACAGTTTCCAAAATCTCCACCTCAAATACACTGTCTGGTTCCAAACAGCCAAGAATATACAAGATACTTTGTCTGCTGCATTCACATTGCTCTGGAGCAGCGGCCTTTCCGGAAAGTACTTTCTGGCAAGTACATGTCTCATAACCAAGCTCATAGATATGACCGGGCTCGATGACTTTTCCAAAGTAACCGTTTCCATTCATAGCTTCGCCGTATACTTTATCAAGATTGCCACCGCAGGATTGATAGAGTTTTACCTGTGCAGGAAGAACAGTGTCTTTCACACAGGCAACCGCTTGATCATAATACTTTTCTTTCATGATATTACTACCTTCCTGAATCCCGAGTTTGTCAATCCAGCAACTAAGATTTGTCAGCATCTCATGAACCCACAGCAGCCAATTTCCGAAAACTCAGAAAAACCTAATGACTTATAAAAGGCAACTGTTTTAGGAGTATTGTCCGTAATCAACTCGATTTGTCGAACATCAGAATATCTGTCAAGAACGGCTTTCAGCAGAGCAGTTCCGACCCCTTTGCGCTGCTCACTTGGAAACACTAACAGATCCTGAACGAATACAATAGTAAATCCATCGCCAACGACTCTAATGATTCCAAGCAAATCATCGTTTTCGTATGCAGCCAAAACGAGTAAGGAGTTTTCATATCCTTGCTCCAATACCGGCATGCTCTCCGTATACGCAGTCCAGCCAACTTCAGTATAAAGCCTGCGAATCTCCGCTTCTTTGTAGTTTTTGTATTCTTTGATTTCCATATTAATCCTCATAAACGCCGGGCTGTCGATATCCCGCCAAATGGGAACGTTCCGATCGGCACGCATTCCTCTCGCTGCAAACCTTGTGGCTGTTGATCCGTATCTGTTACCGCCTGCGTATTCGCCGCAGCATATATCCAGCACCGCACGCGGGGGGGCCCGCCATTGAGTCTTCGTATTGCACTGTCCATTGAGGCGTCACCAGCATATTTCCGTTCGCATCCATGCTGTCTATGGTTTCTCCGTTTTCTATCGAAAAACCATTTTCAAACTGATAGCCTGCGACATTATAAGCATAAGCCGCAACATGACCCAGTGTTAAGTTCTTGAAATGGATCTGAACGTCAGCGCCTCCAAAAACATCATATCCTATCGTATCCACGATCATTTCATCTGTATCGGCGATGTTGAAGAATCGGGCATTTACAAAAAGCTTGATGAACCGATCCGACAGTTCAGCATTCCGCAGTTCTTTAAACATCTCCGGGGTAATCAGTTTTCCGCTGTGAGGGGCATATATCCCAATACACCCAGAATAACAATCAACTGCCGCGTCAACCAGGGCTAACAGGATCTCTGCCTGCTGAATATAAGGAAGTGCTCTGCCAAGCATTGTATGTACCAGGATTGTGTTTTTGCACTCCCTGATTATATCGTCTCCATTTGTTACGTCTCGGAACTGCCGGCGTTTCAGATCATCTGCTTCGATTCCCGAATCAGTTTCTGAAGCCAGGAATGTTGCCCTAACAGGCACTCCGTCCGGTTTGTCCTCAAATATTGCCCTGTATTTTAATACCGGAAACATAAACATGTCTGCGGTGCTTTTTTCGGCAGGCTCAGCATAAGGTGTTTCTTCCAAATCTCCCAGGTGCTTCCCGAGTGCCTCGCGCAATTGTCCTGCCGTCGGCGACTTCGGTCCGTGCCTGAAAAGCAGCTGGATCATCATAGCCTCTGTTGTGTTATTTCAGTTTTACTAACCTCGCTACACCTCTGCCTGAATCATATTAACGTACCGATAAACTGGAAGTTATCCAGACAGTCCATTCCAGACTAATCAGCGATATTTCAATGCTATGGTGGTCTTCGTCTATCTATATAAGAGACCTTCGCAGAGGCTGGCAATCAGCTCATCTCCGTCCCAGCGTTCTTCGATTGTTTTAATTACCTCATAATCATCAGGACTCATCTTAAAGCTTTTTGCCTGGTTCAGGAATTTGTGTATTGCAGTCTCAGGCTCTTCAACAAGGCTGATGCCGCGGCATGGTCCTTCGTCGAGAAGTGCTGCCATAATTCTGCTGATGCAGGTAAAACCCTCCTGCCTCAGGCGGCAGTCCAAAAGTGATGCTGCGTCAGATTTGTTCCACGCGTCCAGCGCCGTATAAGGCGGCATCACGCCGTTGTCCACACCTTCTGTCAGAAACCACTGCTTTATTTCCCGGGTCTCTGGTTCCAGGAACACACATGCATGTACCCTGCCCCAGCCGTATAGATGTTTTGCAATCTCAAATATCAGGTCGTTGCCGCCGCCCCATTTCTGAATAATGGGCAGGCAAAACCAGGTGAATTCATTGCAATAAGCGAGGTCTGTGATGATTTGCTTAAAGCCCTTCAGACGTTCTTCAGTTGCTTTATAATGCAGCGCAAGACCTATTTTGACAAGTTCTTTGTCTTTTGCCATGGTAATCAGATGCATGCCGTAAGAATACGCATGTATCGGATTGATCATGTCAACATTTTCTTCTACGATGTCACATAAACCTTCGCCAAATTCAAGGGCTCTCCGGGTCTTTGTAAGCTTCAGAAAGAGTTCGTCCGCAGTACCGATATGCCCGCTCAACATTGCTTTCAAAGCATCTACAAGAAGGTCTGCCTCTTCATCGTTCAGTTTCCCCGGCTGCGTATGAAAGTAAGTGATCCCGTCTTGTGCACCATCAGCGAAAAGAAGGCTGCTTTCATCATCTGGATCTTCCGGCAGACTAAAATCGCGAGGGAGCCTGCCTTCACTGTCTAAGTTTTCTCTGATAATCGCCAGAATCGGCCTGTCGTACATGTTTTTCTCCTTTACTGTTTACTATGTTTGTAAAGATATATAACTGTTCGATAAATTGCCGATTTGCAGTATTCCTTTTTATCTTTTCAGACAATCCGCATCCTTCAGCTCATACGGAACTGAAATGAAATCTTTCTTTTGGCGGTACAGGAGGCATATAGTTTTGACGCGGGTCGCGGCTCGCGCTGAAATACTCATGCCCCGGATACACGCGTCCAATCCCAGTCAGGTACAAATCGACGGAACGCACGTCTGGAGGAACACGTTGACCAATGGAATTGTATCAGATTAACGAGTGCCCGGACAGTTCATAAGCTTCAAGTAACGACACAATCGTTGATTCATCGCGTTGTGACGGTTCCATACAGCTTTCAATATCTTTACGTTCCTCCGGGGATAAGCTGTCAAGAATACTTTTATAGTCATCCATTATTATCACTTCTTTACTGTATGAATTCTCGTTTTCTTTTTCGTAAAGGGTAATATCATTAACCGTCGTAAATGGAACGATTAACGTGGCGAACGATGCATATCCGTTATAATAATGATATTTTACAATGAAATGCGTGCCGTTTTTTACATATAAGAACTTGTAGTCGCTTATGTGATCGTAATAGGCAGGCGCATGCCAAACCGATATGCTGCCAATAAATGTTGATACTCTTTCCATAGACAAATCTCTCCCCTGTATGAGGCCAGCTTATTTTTTTCGGTATCCTTAAATGCTGACTGGCAGCCGCAATATTTGCGACAGTTGCCAGTTCCCATTAACAAGTCGGCAAATTCTTTTTGAAACAGATGATCCGATTGGTTTCCTCAAATCCCAATGCCATGTGGAACCTGAAACTGTCCGCATTTGAATTGCCAATTCTGCAAGCACTTCGGCATCGTCAATTCCCGCTCTCTTAATCATATAAATATCACTTTCCATTAATTCAAATCCTTTGGTGCATACGGCACTGCGATGAAGTCTTTCTTTTGGCGGTACAGGCAGCATACCGTCCCGACTTAAAATGTCCCTGTATGCGCCACGGTTTTGAAAGCATCCGTCATCTGTCACTGACGGGAGGCCGGAATATAATCCAGGCCTGCTTTTTTTGCCTGGTCATGCTGGTCCTTCCTCGGAATCTTATACAGCTTCCCGCCTTTCCGGAAATGAAATCCGGTCTGGTGAAAGGAAAACGGCACGTCATATTTAACGCACTGGAGATATGTATCCAGCACCCAGGCGTAGTCCAGTTCCCTGGCATCTTCCCCGGACTCGCCGCCGATGGAGACGCGGTCAATACTGTCATGGTATTTTTCCAGATACTTCTCTATGTTTATCTGCTCCAGCATCGGTTCGTGAATGATTTCCCTGTGCCGGATGGGCAGTTCGAGAAACACCGGAAGCCTGATATCCGTCATTTTCTGGTTTTCACAGGTACAGCAGACTGTGACATTTTCATATCCGCCGCCCCAGTCTGCGGGAAGCCCCTCAAAAAAACGCTGTGGACGTTTCGTAACGAAATAAAACTGCAGGTCGGGCCGCTCCTTCATCATTGCCCAGGCTTCCGGCCTCCACCCGTCAGCGTCCGGATGGAAGAAATCCGACGTAAAGCAGGTCAGCACAAGCCCGTCTTCCGGCTGGACCTTATATTCCTTCGCGCGGTTTTTCCGTACAGGCAGGTTAAATGATGACGTCTTCGTGACAACAGACGCGTTTCTTCCGAACTCCGCGTCCCGGCGGTACACATAGCAGTGATAACACCCGGGGCTTATCTTCGTACACCCGTGCCAGGGATTCCATACAGTCATATATCTTTCTCCTTCCGGCAGACGGACGGTTTTCCTTTACGGCCGGTTTGCCGTACCTGCAGTTTCTTCTCAAACGTATTGTAACAATCTGTAAACGGAAAGTAAATCCTTGTCTTTTACCCGGCTTTGCGCTACACTCTTAACTGTACCAAATAATTGGTCCGGAGGTGTTTTCCTTGAACAAAAAACCACTGTATCTTATTACAGGCGCTGCCTCCATCGTACTGGGCATTCTCTGCGGCTGCGACAGAAAACTGGCCGTCCTTCTCTGCGGCATCGGGCTTTTTATTTACGGTGTCGGTGAACTTCTGCACTGGCATGAAAGGAGAAAAGCCGGCGCTGCCAGCGTCTGGGCTCTGGCAGGCGCGTTTCTGGCCATTGCTTTCGGAATACTGATACTGGCCGGAAACAATGTCGGGCAGTCTGCTGCCCGCTTCCTTCTGATCAGCCTTTCCATCTGGCTTATGGCGCAGGGGGTTCTGGAGACCTTAGGTGCCATCATGTACCGGAAAGCCATGACCACCGAGGACCTGGGCGTCCAGGCACCGGGCTCAGGCGCAGCCATGGTAACGGGCGTTATCATGGTGGTTTTAGGTATCCTCGGCTTAATTTCACCGGTGTTTGCGGGATATTCCGTCTGGATATGGATTGTGCTTGAACTGATAGTATCCGGCGTACGGCTGATTCTGCGGGCCAGATCCACAGGAATTCTGGAGGGGCACAACTGATGAAAAACGGAAAAAGAGGGATTGTATTAAGCGGCGGCGGAACAAAAGGCGCCTACGAAATCGGCGTATGGAAAGCACTCAATGAATTATCCGTGGATTATCAGATTGTAACCGGCACGTCCATCGGCTCCATCAACGGCGCGATGATGGCTATGGGAATCTTTGAAGAAGCGGAAAAGATATGGCACAATATGGTAATGGAAGACCTGATGAGCGAGCCTCCGAAGGACAAGGGTCCGCTGCGCACGTTTATCGACATGCTTTTCCCGCCGGTTTCCGCGGGCCGTAAGAAGCTTATCGACGGTGCGGTGGATAATTCCCCGTTCGTGGATTTCGTCAACAAATACATCGATGAAGAACGGCTTCGCGCTTCCGACGTGGATTACGGTCTCGTAACCGTCCGCGCGCGCGACCGTAAACCCTTTATGCTGACAAAGGCGGAAATCCCGGAAGGACTGGTGAAAGACTATATCCTGGCTTCCTCTTCCGTCTATCCGGTTTTCCCGATGCATAAAATCCGGGAAGAATACTACATTGACGGGATGTATCACGACAATCTTCCGATTGAACTGGCCGTATCGATGGGCGCTACGGAGCTGATTGTGGTGGATCTGCATCAGAAGCCGCAGCATGCGGAATATGCGGGAAGGGCCAACGTCATCTATCTTACGCCTTCCGAGGATCTGGGCGGAATCCTGGCTTTCGACAGGAAAAAGATAGATGCCAATATCGAAATGGGATATCAGGACACCATCTGCAAATTCTCGGTGGGAAGAACATAAATCCGAACGTTACAAAGGCAGGTCTGCATCTTTAGCAGGCCTGCCTTTTGTATATCCGTGTTTTTGTTACTGCATGAACTCCAGAAGGTTTCCGGTATTGTCCCTGATATAGCACAGCAGGGAAGTGCCTAAAGCTATGGGGCCCATGGCAATGTCCACGCCGCATTCCTTAAAATGCGCGATCATTTCATCCAGGTTTTCACAGTCAAAACAGACATGCTTCATTCCCTGGACCTGCGGGTCCGTATCGGGACTGGTGCGTTCAGGCGGAATCGGGATGGTCTCGTCATGCCGGAAAACCTCAATCTCCAGGCTTCCGTTGGAAAGCGTGGCCATCTCACAATGCGGTCCTTCCAGGTATGTGCGGGAAACAGGCTGAAACCCCAGCACTCTCCCGTACCATCCGATTGTCTCATCCATATCTGCCACACTGATGGCAAAATGCTTAATCCGGTAATTCATCACATCTGTCCCTTTCCTTGTGTTAATGCAGTATAACTTCAGTCCCCCGTATAGCCGTAGACCTTCCTGCCGTACCAGTGGGCTTCATCCCGTACGATGCGTTTGATTTCATCGCAGGTTTTATCCCCGAAGTAGCTGACCAGGCCTGAATGATAGAAGGCATAGGCGCCGCCCGGGGCGTATTTGTCAATGGTTTCCCGCACGCCCGCGCGAATCTCCTCCTCGTCATAGTTCGGGTAATCCGCAGGCATATGAAGCGCCCATTCCCAGCCGCCCATGAAGGACAGTTTTCCTTTGTATTTTTCCTTGTCCGCCATAAGGTCATTGGCTGCCTGCATGGGATCCAGCATCTGTACCCCGAAATCCACCATGAAATCCATGAAGGGCTCGCAGTGGCCGCAGTTGTGGAACATCACGGGGATGCCTCTTTTTACCGCCGGATCGCACAGCCTGTGGTAAATGGGAAGGAAGATATCCTCATATACCGCCGGTGAGAAAAACGGCGTTTCCTTCGCGCAGGTATCGTCCGCCACCGACCACAAATCCGGCTTGTAGGCATCCAGGATTTTCTCAAAGGTGGGTTCGATGTGATCCACCATGGCGTTGAGCATGGCTTTTACTTCTTCCGGTTCCGCCGCCAGCGCCATAAGTCCGCCGGTAAAGCCCATGATAGCCACCAGCTGCTGGAAGGGTGAGAAGCCCGGGCCGCATTTTAAAGCAGACCTGGTGCGGTCGATGTGGAAATCCGCCAGCTGCTTCTCATACATTTTTTCGTAGTCAAACTCATGGGCTTCCGGGAATCTGATTACGCTGCTCCAGTCTTCGATATCCTCCAGCATGACGATGCTGGTATCCGGCATGGTCGCCCGGTTGGTGCCTTCCGCGCCGACATAACGTACGCCCCACATGTCATAGCCGCCGTCCACAAACTGGTTCTGGTCATAGATCGGGGGCATCAGCATCACGTCCGCCACTTCACCCAGATAGGGAACCCCTATCATGGTATAAACCGGAACATACTCCGGATGGCCGCCGTGAGCCAGCATTAAAAAGTTCTCTTTTGGTGTTATTCCTGCCATGTATTGTCCTTTCTTACCGCAAAATGCGGCAGCGGAAGGTATCAGACGTAGATGACCTCTATCCGCTGCTCATCCGCTTTCAGTTTGCGGAACTCCTGCGCTTCATAGCCAAGGGCCATGGTGCCCACACAGGTAAAGCCTTCCGGGAAGCCCAGTTTTGCCACCAGATCCGGGGACCCGTTGATGCCGTACATGGCCATCCACAGATAAATGCTGTCAATTCCCAGGTCGGCCGCCGCTATCATCATGTTCTCGATAACGCAGCCGGCATTCGTAAATTCGATATTTTCCAGAATGCTCTTGCTGGAAGCCAGGACCACAAGTGTCGGGGCGTTGTACAGAGGATTCGTCCCGGGACGGGCCTTGGCGGAAGTGTCATTGATTTCCTTTAAAAGAGCCGGATCCTGTACAACGTACAGCTTCATGCTCTTGAAGTCCGCTCCGCCGACAGCTGCCTGTCCGCCTGCGAAAAGGATGGCATCCAGGTCTTCTTTGCTGACCTGCCTGTCCGAAAATCCCCGGGTGGAATGTCTTTTGTTAATCGCTTCCAAAGTGTTCATAATCTTACCTCCTGATTATGGTTTACAGGTGCCGGAATACTGCCCGGCACTGTTCATTAGAGTTGGCATGTCACTAATTAAGATATATGCCATTCTGCCGTTTCTGTCAACATTATAGCAGAAAAGCCGCCCTTTCGGACGGCTTTTTCCTTTTAAGTTATTCTTCTATATATCCGGTAACAACCGGCTGGCCGTCAGCGCCTAAAAGCGGCGTTACCGCCATGCCGTATCCGCAGTAAACACAAAGGTAGTTCATGCCTGTCTGCGTATCTGTGATAACCACGCATTTTCCCGGATAGCTTAAGGAATTTCCTTCTTTATGAGTGATTAAAAACCTCTTTCCGGTTCTCATTATACTCACCTCCTGAAGATAATAATATAAGTATCCTGCATGGGGGTACATGATAATCCGGGAAAAATACCGTTGTTTATTTCCCCTGCAGAGGAAAATTTTAGGGAACTTTCTGCGCAGATTATCTATTGAAAGTTCCCTAAAATATTTCATGGAATATAAGCTTAAGCCTTGCGCATGCAGAACACATACAGAAAGAAGCACCTCCCGGTGAATTCACCGGGAGGTGCTGCTCGCAGATAAACAATAAATCTTTTTTAACCCTTCGAATGATCCCAGTCTTTGCCGGTATCGAGGCCCCACATCTCGTAAAGGGTGTTGTAGAAGGGCGGACGGGCGAAGTCGTATTTCATTTCCAGCTTATAGCCCTTGTAGCCGCCGCCGTACTTCTCCATGCGCATCAGGCCTTCATGAAGCTCGGGCAGCTTCTCAATGGGAACGGTCAGGATGATTTCACCCTTGTCTGCCAGTGCTCTCTCCTGGTCGCCGGGATCCGGCAGGGTGATGCGGTAATTCCGGTTCAGGATCGGAGTTACGATGGAATGAATGCAGGAATCAATCGCGTCAAACGAGCTCTCCAGCATGGTGCCGGTCATGTTCTTGATGCCCCAGATGGCGGTGCGCAGCTGGAAATTGTTGTCGCAGGAGAAAAGGATGACGTCCGGCTCAAAGGCCGCGGTCTGCGCGGGCGCAATCAGCATGCCGGCGTATTTGCCGTATTCCAGACGCGGGAATTTCGCGAAGAATTCCCTGGCTTTATCCATATCTGCGATGCCTAAGAATTTCGCCACTGTTTCGAAGGATTCCGTACCGGGCTCGCAGGGAACATGACCCAGGCCGATAAGCGGGTTCCAGCACCAGTGGTCGTCCTTGGTGAAGAATATCGTCTTCTTGTCTCTCTTGGTCAGTGCCAGGGCCTGGCACAGAGCCATGTGCTCACCGTACTCCTTAATGGGCCGGATGGCGTTTTCCGGAACGTCCTCTTCCTTTTCCACCATCTTGATTGCCTGGGGGTTCAGCGTCAGTACCAGGGCATTCATAATATCCTGCACCTGTTTGTTCATCAATTCAGTGTCAAATGCCATAATTTCTTCTCCTCCTGATATTCATATATAATAATCTTTTATTGTTTACTGTCTGATTTGGCGGCTTACTCTTCCATTCCTTCCACCAGCATTTCCGCCGCGATACGGGCTGCCACGCCTACCACCTCACCGCATTTCTCGCGATGGCCGGGCATAGTTAAAAATGCTTCCTGATCGGCCGGGTTGTCCAGCTGGTAGGCCCTGCCGTACACCTTCTCGTGAATCTTCGGACACATAATGGTGCCCATTTCCGCTTTGAACCGCTCACGGTACTCCGTAAATGCCGCGGCGCAGCGTTCAAATACCGCCGGGTTCTCCAGTTCTTCCTCAATGGTGGCGTTTCTCTGCAGGCCCAGTGCCAGAAGGCCCGCGCAATACGCGCCGCAGCTGCCGGATGCGGAACCGCAGCCTCCCGCCAAAGATGCGGAAGCGGTTACCATTTCCTTCGGTATGAAGTCGAACTGGGTTGCCAGGCCGGCCATGCAGCTTCTGGCGCAGACATCATCCCGTACCTGAAACTTAATGGCTGCTTCTGTCGCCTTTTCGATAATTGCTTTCTTCTCTTCCGGTGTCATCTTATCCTTCTCCTGATATTTGTTGTTTTCCTTGCAAAAAAGGATTTCCGGCTGCCGCGTGTTCCTCCGGGATATGTCGTATTAGTTGCTCCGAGACACCGGCAATACACTTTCCCGCTTAAGCGGTCCGCGCACTCCTCCCGGAACCGGATACCCTTAAATCCAGTTTATCATATTTCACAGTAAAGTAACAGCGTGACTTCGCTTTTTTGAACATTTTTTCCTAGGTGTGTGCGCTTGCATTTCCTTAAATGCGGGAATATAATTGTATTAAATATTATAAACCACTCTTTTTAATCACATTTTAACATTCTGTTTTTCTGTCTTAAACCCCATGTCCGAAAATAAACGTTCCCTGGGCTCCGTCTATGAAGACCTGGCCTGCAAAAGCCTTGCCGAAAAAGGATACACCATCATCGAAAGAAATTACCGCTGCAAATACGGGGAAATCGACATCATTGCCGCCGACGGTGCAGCTCTCGTATTCATCGAGGTCAAATACCGTCATTCGAAAATCTCCGGCTTCGCGGTGGAAGCCGTCTCCTTCCCCAAACAGCGCACCATCTCCAAAGTCGCTGCCTTTTTCTGCATGAAAAACCGCATCCCGGAAACTGCCCCCTGCCGTTTCGACGTCATTGCCTTCGACGGCTGGCATCTGAAGCACTATGTAAATGCTTTTGATTACATTTCTTCGTGAGCAACCGAATCCTTTTTATAATTTTTCTCACTCACTCCTGGATTTTTCACAATTGGATACAATTCTTAATTCTCTCAGGCCCATGTATTTCTACCCATGACTGATTATTTAAAGAAAAAGGTAGAATCTCACAGCCAGTCAGGACTTGATATTTCTACTCCGGACTTCAGTTTTAAAGAAAAGGATAGAATCATACGGTCGCTGCAGCCTCTGTTTTTCTACCCCTGACCAAAATTCTACGGTTAAGGGCAGAATCCCCGGCCCAGCCGGGCCTTGATTCTTCTGTCCTCAAACGTTATATTAAGTATATGGATAGAAAACGACCGAAATGAAATGGCTGTTTACGAAGATAAAGAGGTCTCAATTAACCATGACCAAGAAAGAAGAAGCCGAGCTTAGGCGGGCGGAGAAACTGCAGAAGGAAACCGAGCGGGTGGAGTCCTTATGCGAATATGAAAAGAAATATGCCGCTGCGGGCTTTATCTGCGGCATCGATGAAGTGGGCCGCGGTCCTCTGGCAGGCCCGGTGGTGGCCGGAGCGGTGATACTGCCGGCGGACTGCAGGATTCTTTACATTAATGACTCAAAAAAGCTCTCGGAGAAAAAGCGCGAACTGCTTTGCGAAGAGATTAAGGAGAAGGCGGTCTCCTGGGCTGTGGGCATCGTGTCCTGGGAAGTGATCGATGAAATCAATATCCTGCAGGCCACCTACGAGGCCATGCGGCAGGCCATCGCAAAGCTTGACCCCGCACCTGCCCTGCTTTTAAATGACGCCGTGAAAATCCCCGGTATCGACATTCCGCAGGTGCCGATTATCAAGGGCGACGCCAAATCCCAGTCCATCGCGGCTGCCAGCATCATCGCCAAGGTGACCAGGGACCATATGATGGAGGAATACGACAAGCTCTATCCCGGCTATGATTTCGCCGGCAACAAGGGCTACGGCACCGCCGCTCACATCGCCGCCATAAAAGAAAAAGGTCCCTGCCCGATTCATCGGAGGACCTTTATCAAAAACTTTGTATAAGCCTTCCCCTTCAGGAAGGTTTTCCTCACCCGCCGGCTAAAGCCGGCACCCTCTCCACAGGAGAGGGCTTTCCTCACCCGCCGGCTAAAGCCGGCACCCTCCCCTCAGGGGAGGGCTTTTTACTGTCTCGACCTCTCACAAGGTGGAGAGGGCTTTTTATTCCACTTTCAGCATACGGTAGCCGATGCCGATGTGTGTCTGGATGTACTGCGGGGAATCCGGTGCAGCCTCCAGCTTTTTACGCAGGGTAGCCATAAACACGCGCAGGGAAGCCACGTCATTGTCCCAGCTGCTGCCCCAGACGCTTCTGGTGATAAATGTGTGGGTCAGCACCTTGCCCACATTCCTGGCCAGCAGGCATAAGAGCTTATACTCAATGGGCGTAAGCTTCATTTCCTCGCCGTTCAGGTATGCGCACCCCGCGGGAAAATCAATCTTCAGCTGACCGTTTACGAAGATGGCATTGGAAGCCGTATCCGGATTCTGCAGCAGGGAAAGCCGCCTTACCGTTACCCTTAAGCGGGCCAGCAGCTCCTCCACGGAGAAGGGCTTGGTCAGGTAATCGTCCGCGCCAGCGTCCAGGGCCTCTATCTTGTCTTCATCCTCGCTTCTGGCGCTGATGACGATGATGGGCATGTTGGACCAGCTGCGGATTCTTTTTATGACCTCTACGCCGTCCATATCCGGCAGTCCTAAATCCAGGAATACCACATCCGGGTTGTAGGTTGCCGCCTGCATGACGCCGTCTTCGCCGTTTGCCGCTGTTATGAATTTGTAATCGTGGGTTTTTAAGGTGGTGCTGATAAGGTTCCTGACCGGCTGGTCATCCTCTACAATCAGAACCGTGATTTTATTCATGTATAGCTACCTCCCCTTCCGGCAAAATAAAGGTAAAGATACACCCGGAAGGCTCATTATCTGACAGGGAGATGCTGCCGCCGTGGGCTTCCACGATGGACTTGCACAAAGCCAGGCCAAGACCTAGGCTCTTCCTGCTGTCCCTGCCCGCATTCTGTCCGGTGAAGAACATATCAAATACATGCCCCTGCTCTTCCTTTGGGATGCCGGGCCCGTTGTCCGCCACGTGCACAGCCACAAAGCCGTCTTTCCTCTCATAGGAAATCTGTATGACTGACCCTGCTTCCGTATATTTTACTGCATTATTGATGAGATTGACAAGCACCTGTACGATAAGCTTCGCATCCATTTTCGCAAAAAGCAGATCATTGTTCCTTTCCACGAAAATCCGGTGTGCCGTGCTGGTGCGGGACACGTGCTTCAAGGCCTCGTCCACCACGTCCTCCACCAGCTCGCTGGCCAGGTTCATGGTCATCCTGCCGTCCTCAATCCGGGTAACGGACAGGAGGTTTTCCACCAGGTTGATAAGCCATTCGGAATCATCGTAAATATCCGTGAATATCTGCTGCCTGGTATCCTCGTCCAGCTGCTCATAATGCGACAGCAGGTTGCTGGCATTGCCGGAAATAGACGTAAGCGGCGTACGCAGGTCGTGGGAAATGGACCTTAACAGGTTCGCCCGCAGCTGTTCGTTCTGGGCCTTTAAGGCCGCCTGTTCCTTCTCCGAAGCATTCCTTAAGTTTTCCATGGCCAGCGCGCATTCGCCTAAAATAGACATCAGCACGCTGTACTCGAAAGATTCCGGCTGGCGTTCCCGCAGATCGATGCCGACCACGCCGTAGACTTTGTCGCTGATGAGTACCGCAAGATACATGGCGTTTGCCTCCGGGAAGCGGTCCGTGCCCGCGCCGGCCCTTCTTTTGTTATCCAGCACCCACTGGGCCGTATCGTATTCCTTCGTCCCGAAAAACGCAGGGCTTTTCTCCCCGTCATTGACCGGGAAAACATAGCCTTTACCCAGCGTATTTCCTTCTACGGCATAAAATACCACGTCTGTATTCAAAAGCAGGATAACCTGGTTTGCGGTAATCCTTATGACTTCATTTTCATCCTTCGCCTTCTGCAGCATCTGGTTGGTATCCAGAAGAACCTTCGTACGGAAGGCCGCGCGGGAGGACTGTCTGGCGTTGTCCTGCAGACGGTTGGCCAGGGTACCGGTGATCAGTGACGCCACCAGCATGACCGCAAAGGTGACAGCGTATTCCGTTTCATAGGTGTGGAAGCTGTATTTTGGTTCGATGAAGAAATAGTTGAACAAAAGCACGCCCGCCAGGGATCCGATAAAGCTGACCGACAGGCTGGTGGTAAGGGTGGCCGAAATCAGCACGCCCAGGATGTACAGTGTGATAATATTCGCTTCGGAAAAGCCCAGGTTGGAAAACAGCAGCCCCAGGCAGGTCATGCCTGCCAGCAGCAGCGCCGTTACGAGAAGCTCCCTGCCGGAGGGCAGGATATTCCGGATCGGTCCGAAACTCTGGGTCCGGCTTCTCAAGTCAGCCGAGGAATCCGGGATAATGTAGATTTCAATATCCGGAGCGTTGACGATAAGCTGCTCCGTCAGGTTCGAGCCGCCTCGGAAAGGCTTTTTCTTCTGCGTACTGCGGCCGATAACGATTCTCGTTACGCCGGAGGCTCGGGCAAACTCCGCTATCTGGTAGGGAATGTTGTCCCCGATTACCGTGGTAATCGAGGCCCCTTTTCTTTCCGCCAGGCGGATATTTCCGGCAAGCCTGGCCTTGTCTTCCGCAGACATGCTTTCCCTGTCGGAAGCCTGGACATATACAGCGGTAAATACAGCATGAAAAGCAACCGCAAGTTTTGCGGCTGCTTCTATAATCTTTGCGTTGGAAGGCGAGGAGGACAGGCAGACCAGGATATGCTCCTGGTTTTTCTGCCCGATAAGTTCCTCCGTTATCGTCCCGTGCGTATTTTCAGTTAACAATTCATCTGTCATAATCCATCACCGGATTTATTTTACAGCTTTCCCGTGCCGGTGGCAACCCTGACGGATACCTGCTGCACATCCTTTCCTCTGGATATTATAACATAAGCCGGCTTTTTTATCCTGTTTTCCGGAAGTTTTACCGGTTCTTTTTCTTCTTCCTCTTCTTCATCCGTCTCGACAAGCAGAGGCTCGTCATATTCCTTCAGCACGGCCTTCTGGTAAGAAGCGATGTAAGGCGTTGCCTTTTTCATTACTATAAAACCTGCAATAAAAAATGCGGCAACCGCGACCAGCAGCAGAATATCTCTTAACATTTCCTTCACCTCGTATTACTTAAATGCAGCTTCTGCAATTGATAAGTTCTTTGTATATGCAAAATGTCTTTTGTTATCCTACGGTAATCTTTTCTGTCGGGCAGATAAGGGTTTCCTTCTTTTTCTTGGAGACTGCCGCAAAAAGGAGCGTCAGTCCGCCTACCCTGCCGAAATACATCAGGCATATCAGCACCAGCCGGGAAGCCAGTCCCAGGGAAGGCGTCATGCCCAGGCTTAATCCTACCGTACCGATGGCCGAAGCGGTTTCAAAGAAGCATTCCCCGAAGGGAAGCACCTCTGCCGCGCTGATGATAAGCGCCCCCAGCACTGAAAAGAAAAGATACATCGTCATGATGGTGGAAGCCTTCTTGACCACGTCGTCCTCTATCCGTCTGCCGAAATAGGTGGCGTTCTTTTTCTGGTTGAAGGCTGCGGCAATGTTCGCGAAAAGAACCGCTGCCGTGGTGGTCTTCATACCGCCTGCCGTGGACCCCGGCGCGCCGCCTATCAGCATCAGCACCACCAGTACCGCCCTTCCGGCCCCGCTCATAGCGGAAAGGTTTGCGGTGTTAAAGCCAGCCGTCCTTGGCGTTATGGCCTGGAAGACGGATTTCATCACCCGTTCCGCCGCGGGCATTCCCGCAAAGTCCCG
The DNA here is from genome assembly GCA_017433825.1 of Eubacterium sp. GTDB lineage: Bacteria > Bacillota > Clostridia > Lachnospirales > Lachnospiraceae > Alectryocaccobium. The sequence goes on from JAFRGL010000020.1 coordinate 46,752, forward strand.
GAGGAAAAACAGGAGGAAGGGGATGGCTATCAGTATCACCGTGATTGTGAGAATCACCTTGCTCTGCATACGGTATTTCCGGAACCGGAAACCGTGGGTCCTGACATCATCCCAGGTTAAGAATCCGATACCGCCTACGACAATCAGTACGCAGATGACGGTAACCACCAGCGGATTATCCGCAAATGAGGTCAGTGAGGAGAATGCACCGGTTTCACTGCCCATGACGTCGAAGCCTGCATTGCAGAAGGCGGACACCGAATGGAAGACGGACATCCATATGCCTTTCATGCCGAACCGGCTGCAGAAGGCCGGCATCATCACGGCCGCCCCGCCGAATTCCAGTATCAGGGAAACCTTCAGGATAAAGCCTGTCATCTTGACGATACCGCCCAGCTGCGGCGCTGACAGGGCATCCTGCAGGGTACTTCTCTGCATCAGGCCTATTTTTTTGCCCGATGCCATGACCAGCAGTATTCCGACGGAGATTACCCCCAGGCCGCCTATCTGTATCAGCACCAGGATGACCGCCTGTCCGAAATACGTCCAGGTGACGGCGGTATCCCTTACCACGAGCCCGGTCACGCAGACCGCCGACGTGGCGGTAAACAGGGAATCGGAGAATGAAACGCGGGTACCGTCTGCCGAGGCCGCCGGAAGCATCAAAAGAAGGGCTCCGACAAGGATAACCCCTGCGAAACCGAAGATGATGATCTGGAACGTGCTCAGTTTTCTGGTAAACAGCCTGATCCGCGACATTGCATCCACCTTTCCTTTCTATGGTTAAATTGTAAAACAGCAGGAAAAAAAACGGTGTTAAGGTTTGGACTGCCTGTGTTAAGAAGGCATAAAGCCCGCATTAAGGCCGCATAAAATCCGCATTAAGATTGTATAAAGAAAAAACGCACAGACATTCACATCCGTGCGTTTTCGTCAAACACATATATTCTTAATTGTCTTCCGGAAGCTCCAGGGTAATCCTGCCCAACTTCCCGCTGCGGAAATCATCCAGCACCGCATTGGCAGCCTTTTCATAGGAAATCTCCCCGTTTTTGCCCAGGCAGCCCCTTTTTTCACCAATGGCATAAAGCATCTCATGGGCGGGGAGGCTTTCGTCTGTGCCGTACCGTTCGTAAAGCTTTGCGGGATAGTTCTTCACACAAAAATCCAGGAACAGAAGACTTAATTCCTCCGTGTTCAGCACCTCATCCTTCACCGATCCGATGAAAGCCAGATTTCTGCCTACGGTTTCGTCCTCGAATTTCGGCCAGAGGATGCCGGGGGTATCCAGAAGCTCCAGCATTTTGCCCACCTTTATCCACTGCTTTCCCTTGGTTACGCCGGGCTTGTTGCCGGTTTTGGCGCTGGCCCTTCCGGCGAAGGAATTGATGAAGGTGGATTTGCCTACGTTGGGGATGCCGGCCACCATGGCCCGGATGGGCCGGTTTTTAATGCCCCGCTTTTTATCCCGCTCCAGTTTTTCCCTGCAGGCGTCCAGGATAATGCCGTTAATCTGTTTAACAAAAGAACGGCTTCTGGAATCCGCGGCCAGCACTTTCACATTTCCGGCGGAAAATTTCTCCGCCCACAGCTTGTTGGCCTTCTCGTCTGCCAGGTCCGCTTTATTTAAAAGAACAAGCCGGGCTTTATTCCTGCCCAGCTCATCAATGTCCGGATTTCTGGAGGAAAGGGGCGCCCGCGCATCCACCAGCTCAATGATGAGGTCAATGAGCTTTATATCTTCGGCCATCTGCCGCTTGGCCTTCGTCATATGACCCGGATACCATTGAATGTCCATGCCGGCCCTCCTTAATGAATCAGTCCGAAATCCGAAAACGGCTTAATCCGAAGCCAGACCTTGCCCCTGACGGCGGACTTGGAGACCAGTCCGATGCCGGGATGCCGGCTGTCCTCGGAATTGTTCCGGTTGTCCCCCAGCACGAAATACTGGTTGCCGGAAAGCGTGATGGGCTCCTCCGCCAGGCCGGGGTTTACGATAGTATCATAGCTGCCGTATTCCTCATACGGTTCGCCGTTGATGTAGATGCTTCCGTCTTTAATCTGGACGGTTTCCCGGGGAAGCCCGATGACCCGGCGGAAAATCACGGCTGCATTGCCGTCCTCCGCTGTGGTAAAGGCGATAATATCCCCGCGCTTCGGCTCGCCTAAAATGTAGGAGCCGCTGTTTAGGAGCACCTTGTCGCCGTTCATCAGGGTACCTTCCATGGCGGAATCCGGGATGGATTCCATATGGCAGAAATAATAGGCGCAGAAAAAAGCCAGGGCAACCACCACTATCAGCTCGATGATAAGGCGGGAGACCTTCCTTGCTTTCTGCTGCCAGACATATTCCTTCAGATATCCGGGATAACGTTTTTCCGTGCTCCTGGCTGCCATTCGTAAGCTTCTCCTTTGACAAAAAATAGAAACAGGCTCCGGGCATTTGCATGTCGGAGCCTGGCAGAATTTGATTATCTGGCTTCTTTAACCTTCGCGGCCTTACCTACTCTCTCTCTTAAGTAGTTCAGTTTCGCGCGTCTTACTTTACCGCGGCGTACAACTTCCACGTCCACTACGTTGGGGGAATGGATGGGCCAGGTCTTTTCAACGCCGATGCCGTTGGAGGTTTTACGCACCGTAAAGGTTTCACGGGAGCTTCCGCCCTGCCTCTTGATTACGATGCCTTCGAAAATCTGTACACGTTCCTTCTCGCCTTCTTTGATACGGTTGTGCACTCTTACGGTGTCGCCCACGTTGAATTTCGGGGTCTCTGCCTTCAGCTGGGCAGCCTCGATGCTCTTGATAATGTCGTTCATCTTTAATCTCTCCTTAATCTATATTTGGATGTTCATACCACCGATAAACGTGGAAGCGGACCATCTTTTAAACATAAGCGAATGATATATTACTACGAAAATGTATGGATTGCAAGGGTTTTTCTTAAGTTTTTTGAATCTGCACTTTACAGACTGTCCATCTGCCGGCGGATTTCCAGGCAGATGCGGCTTACTTCCCCTTCGAAATCCTCTTCTGCGGTATTTTCCGTATAAAGGACGGCAAAGCCCTTCTTCTCCAGAAAATGCAGGAATGCCTCCCCCGGCTTTTCCGTACCTGAAAGGATCACTGCCGCGGGCGTATCCGTGCCGGAAATATTGCGGAACGCGGTCATGGCACCCGCTTCGTCTTCGATGACGAAAACTGCGAAATCCCGCGCCGTAAATACCCGTTTTGCGCGGATAAGCTTATTCCTGTTGTAATTTAAAAGCATGCCGTATCTGGAAAGCTTTTCATTTAAGGTTTCCGCAAAAAGCGCCGCGTTTTCCGGACCGTTGAAAACCACATAGGTACTGCAGATCTTCTCATAAAGATCCGGCCTTCTTTCCCGGGTCCTCTGCACGGACTGCGCGTGGCGCCACTCGGTAATCTTCTTATGATCCCCGGTCAGCAGCACGGGCGGTACGGCCTTTTCATGCCAGACCTCAGGCCTTGTATACTGGGGGTACTCCAGAAGATTATCCTGCAGGGATTCGAACTGGGAGGATTCCTCGTTGTGCAGCACGCCCGGCACAAACCGGGATACCGCATCCATCAGCACCAGGGCTGCCAGTTCGCCGCCGGTGAGCACATAATCCCCGATGGAGATATATTCGTCCGCAACTTCGGCAAGCACCCTCTCGTCGATGCCTTCATAATGACCGCATAAGAGCACCAGCTCTTCTTCCGCCGCCAGCTCCTCCACCTTTGTCTGGGTAAGGACCGGGGCTTGCGGCGTCAGATAGATAACCTTCGGACGCCTGCCTTCTTTCATTACGCTTTGCACCGCCCGGTAGACCGGCTCGGCCTCCATGACCATGCCCGCGCCGCCGCCGTATGGGTAGTCATCCACCCGGTTATATTTGTTTGCGGAGAAATCCCGGATATTCACCGTATGGACGGTAATATGCCCGGCCTTAATACCCCTGCCGAAAATACTGGCGGAGGCGGCAGACTGTATCATATCCGGAAACAGTGTGAGCACGTGAAATATCATGCGGCCTCTTCCCCTTGTCTTACTCTTCTTCCTTTTTCTCCTCAGAAGCTGTGGCGCCGCCTCTCATGGCTGCCATAGCGGCCTGTGCCGCTTCCGCAATCTGCTTCCTGCGGTTCATCAGAATCGGTTTGGTCTGAATCGGGATACCGGCGAATTCTTCCTCGGCAAAGCCTTCAGGCATCTCCAGTGTAATGCCTTTCGGGCCCTTGTATTCCTTCTCCACTTCCGGGTCAAGGGAATCGGCCAGCTCCAGGGTGATGCCTTTCGGGCCCTTGTATTCCTTTTCCACCTCCGGGTCGAGGGAATCAGCCAGCTTCAGATCATAGTCGATATCGGTATCCGGCTTAATCTTCTCGTTGAATTCCTCAAATTCATAAACGGGAAACTTCGTGCCGCAGGCCGGGCAGAACCGGGCTTCGTCCACCGTCGCTTTCCCGCATTTACCGCACTTTTTCATGATTCTCCTTTTTGCAGGTCCTTTTTATCAGGCAGAAGCCCCGGCAGAAGCTCCACCTGCATGATGCCCTGTTCCACATCAACCTGCCTGATGCACTGCCTGATGGCGGGGATCATAAATTCGCCGTAATCGGCGGAATCCACGATGTACACGTCATTGGCGCCGGTTTCCAGCACGTCTCTGATCTGCCCCAGGACAGTGCCGTTTTCCACCACCTGCATGCCGATAAGGTCTGCGATATAGTATTCGTTTTCCCCCAAGGGCACCGCGTCCGCGTGCTCCACATACAGGTTTTTCCCTTTTACCGCCTCCGCGTCCTCCACGGTATCGAAGCCTTCGAATTTCGCGATGACGAACTGCTTGAAGAACCGCACGCCCATAATCTTACGCGGCATGTATTCTTCCCCCAGGTAAACCTTCGACAGCTTTTTAAACCGTTTCGCGTCGTCGGTGGTGGGATAAATCTTGAACTCACCCTTCAGTCCGTGGGTGGAGGTAATGACGCCCACCTTCAGATATTTTTCCATCCTGCCTCTTTCCTTTAAGACGAAAGAAACTTCTTCCCAACACGGTTAACAGCCAGAAAAGCGTATGCCCCTCTGGCTGATAACAATCAAATGATTTCCACTACTACCTTCTTGTCGCTTTTTGATGAGGCGGCCTTAACTACGGCACGGATTGCCTTGGCTATGCGTCCCTGTCGTCCAATAACCTTTCCCATGTCGCCGGGTGCGACTCTAAGCTCAATTAAAATTTCCTCGCCGGTTTCGGTTTCGGTAACCACAACTTCATCTGGATTTTCGACAAGAGATTTCGCGATCACTTCAACTAACTCTCTCATTTTATCTCCATTCTTCGCCGCTTAAAGCTCGCAAGATAAGGTATATTATTTTGTAATGCCTGCCAGTTTGAAAATCTTACCTACGGTTTCGGTAGGCTGGGCGCCGGTAGCAAGCCACTTCTTCGCAGCTTCCTCGTCTACGGAAAAGGCACTGGGCTCCTGGTTGGGATCATAGGTGCCGATCTCTTCGATGAATCTGCCGTCTCTGGGTGAACGGGCATCCGCCACGATAATTCTGTACACAGGTGCTTTCTTCTTGCCCATTCTTCTTAAACGAATCTTTACTGCCATTTTGTTATTCCTCCATTTGAATAGTTTTCTTTTTTGTTTTATTTATCCGAAAAGTCCGCCGAAGGGTCCCCTCTTGCTCTTCATGAGGCCCGGCATCTTTTTCATCATTTTCTTGGATTCATTGAACTGCTTGATGAAACGGTTCACTTCATTTAACGGAATGCCGCTTCCCTTGGAAATACGCAGCTTCCGCGAGGGATTAAGAAGGTCCGGATTGGCCCGCTCTTTGGCGGTCATGGACAGGATGATGGCTTCCCTTTTCTTCAGCTCCTTCTCATCCGCCATGCCTTCCAGATCCTGCTTTTTAAGGCCCATGCCCGGAAGCATGCCTAAAAGGCTGGAGAAACCGCCCATCTTGTTGAGCTGTTTCATGCTGTCCAGGTAGTCGTTGAAGTCGATGTTGGCCTTCTTCATCTTCTCCATCATCCTGCCGGCCTGGCCTTCGTCGATGGAGGCCTGTGCTTTCTCGATGAGGGAGAGGACGTCGCCCATTCCCAGAATCCGGGACGCCATACGGTCCGGATAAAACTGCTCCAGATCCTCCGGCTTTTCGCCCATGCCGGTATAAAGGATAGGCTTTCCGGTCACCGCCTTGATGGAAAGGGCCGCACCGCCTCTGGTATCGCCGTCCAGCTTGGTAAGGATAACGCCGTCGATGCCCACCTTTTCATTGAAGGTTTCCGCCACGTTCACAGCGTCCTGGCCGGTCATGGCGTCCACCACCAGGATGGCTGCCGATACGTCCACGGCGCTCCTGATATCGATAAGCTCCTGCATCATCTCTTCGTCAATGTGCAGACGGCCCGCGGTATCCAGGATAACCAGGTTGCGGCCTGTGGCCTTCGCATGCTCCACAGCCGCTTTGGCGATATCCACCGGTTTCGCCTTGTCTCCCATGGAGAACACAGGCACGCCTACCTTCTCGCCGTTTTTCTCCAGCTGGGCGATGGCGGCAGGCCGGTATACGTCGCAGGCAGCCAGCATGGGCTTTCTCTTGCTGTTGGCCATCTTCACCGCCAGCTTTGCGGCTGTGGTGGTTTTGCCGGCGCCCTGCAGGCCCGTCATCATGATGACGGAGACTTCATTGGCGGGTTTTAAGGCAATCTCGGTGGTTTCGGAGCCCATAAGGGCGGTAAGCTCGTCGTTAACCAGCTTGATAACCGTCTGTCCCGGGTTCAGGCCGTTCATGACATCGCTGCCCACAGCCTTCTCCTGGACGGATTTGGTGAACTGCTTTACGACCTTGAAGCTGACGTCCGCTTCCAGAAGGGCCATTTTGACTTCCTTTAAGGCAGACTTCACGTCTTCCTCGGTCAGCCTTCCCTTGCTCCGAAGCTTCCTGAAAACATTCTGCAGTTTCTCGGTTAAGCTTTCAAATGCCATTTACAACTCCTCTACAATTGCCGAAGCCAGCGCGGAAATCTTCTCCAGGCTTTTCTTCGTCTCTTCCGGCCGGAAATCCTCTTCCGATGCTTCCGTCAGCGCCAGAATCTCCTTGACCTGGGTCCTTATCTTCAGGAAACGCTCCACCAGGTGCAGCCTGGATTCGTATTCCTCAAGGGCAGCCTGGCATCTTTTAATCAGATCATGGACGCCCTGGCGGCTTATGCCCTCGTCCCTGGCCACTTCGCTGATGGAATAGTCCTCAAAGACCACTTCCTCGTATATCCGCTGCTGGTGGGGATTCAGCAGTTCCCCGTAAAAATCATATAGGTATGTTTTCTCTACAAACTTCTCCATACAATCACCTTCGCGTATATTACAGCAAATGAAAAAGGCTGTCAAGTATTTTTTCTTGACAGCCTTTGATTATTTTTTGTCTTTTCAAATTACTTCTTCCGGCGCCTTACAGCTCGATCAGTTCCTTTTCGAAGCAGTTGAAGTTGCGGTATCCGTCCTCGGTAATGAGGATCATGTCCTCAATCCTGACGCCGCCGAAACCGGGCACGTAGATGCCGGGCTCCACCGTCTCGATCATGCCGGGAAGGATAACGTCTTCCTCCGCGGGTGAGAAACGGGGATTTTCGTGGATGAACAGGCCGACGGAATGTCCCAGGCCGTGGCCGAAGTAATCGCCGTAGCCGGCTTCCTTAATGATATTTCTGGAAACCGCGTCCACCTCCTTGCCTTTTACACCGGGGCGCACCGCTGCAAGGCCTGCAAGCTGGGCTTTGAGGACGAGGTTATAGATTTCCTTCTGGCGGTCATTTGCCTTGCCCACCACGATGGTCCTGGTCATATCCGAGCAGTAGCCGTTCACGGAGCTTCCGAAATCGATGGTGATGAAATCGCCGTTTTCGATTTTCTTCTCCGAAGGAATGGCATGGGGCATGGAGGAATGGATGCCGGAGGCAACGATGGTGGAAAATGCCAGTCCGTTCGCGCCGCGCTTCTTCATCTGGTATTCCAGTTCGGCCGCAACTTCCAGCTCCGTAACGCCGGGTTTGATGAAATCCAGCACAGCCTTTAAGCCGGCTTCGGAAATCTGAGCGGCTTTCGCCATGATTTCCACCTCTTCGGGCGTCTTAATCCGGCGGATGAAATCCACCTTGCCGCCTAAAGGCACCCAGCTTTTCACCTGGGGAAGGGCTTCCTTTAACGCATTGAACTCATTTACGCGCATGTTCTGGTCTTCAAAGCCCAGAACCTCCGCCTTGTCGGCGTTAATGCACTCAGCCAGAATGACCGCCCTTTTGTGGCCGGCATTTTCCTCGATTACGGTGAAATCGCTTTCTTTGCCCGCCTGCTCGGTATACCGGGAATCGGTCACCAGCACCTTCCGGTTCGCAGAAATGTAAAGGACGCCTTCACCGCCGCGGAAGCGGGAAATATACCGCATATTCATCGGATCGGTAACCAGATACGCGTCAACCTTCGCCTGCTCGATAATCTGTCTGTACATGTTCAAATACCTCTTTTACTGTAATTCCACCGTAACATCGGCGTTGTCGATAATAAAGTTCATGATCCGCATGGTCATGCAGTATTCATCCACTGCCCGCTCGCCGTACAGCCCTTTCAGGGCCGCGGTGTCCATGCCGTACTCGCTTTCCATCTGCGCGACGATATCCTTGTACTCCTTGTCGTCAAAGGTAAAGCCTTCGTTCTGCCATACAGCTTCGACAAGCGTCGAGCTTTTGGCCACTTCCTTGCCGTAGGACAGCTTATATCCGTCATACTCTTCCCGGGTTACCTGAATATCTTCCAGGTATTCGTCTATTGTCTCAAATCCGCTGGAATTGGCCACGGAGAGGACGTTGTTCTCAAAGGTTTCCATTCCGGCATTGACAAATTTCTCCGGAAGCTGGATAAACTCCGCCTCCTCGTACAGGACGCCCCAGGCGTCGGACTGCATCTGGGAAGCGGCGGTTTCCTCCGCGGATTTTACCATCATATCCTTGATATAAGCCTTGAAATCCGCAACGGTGGTATATCCGCCCAGGGTATAATGCTCCACCCAGTCGTCATTCAGTTCCGGCATGCGGCGGATTTCGAAAACGGTTACGGTAAAGACAACCGGCTGGCCGGCCATCTCACTGTTCCAGTAGTCGTCCGGGAACTGCAGATGCAGCTCGGTGCTGTCGCCTGCCTTCATGCCGACAAGCCCTTCTTCAAAGCCCGCGATAAAACGGCCGGAGCCGATTTCCAGGTCATAGCTGTCGGAATTCAGGGCATCCTGGGTTTCGCCGTTTACCGTTCCGTAGAAGGAAATATTGACGGTATCCCCCTGTTCCACCACGGCGTTCGGGTCATCCACGGCCGCTACGCCTGCCAGGTTCCTGAAATATTTGTCCACCTTCTCCTCGGTGATATCTTCCACATATTTGGTAAGCTTGATGCCCTTGTATTCGCCAAGCTTCACGCAGTCTTTAATATCCACGTCCCCTTTTGCAACCGGGACGTCTTCCTCTTCTGATGTAACGCTGATCTCCGCAGCGTCCTTGGAGTCAGCCGAGGTTTCCGCAGCGGAACTTTCCGATACCGCCGATGCGGCGGAAGATGAAACGGAAGCGTTTTCGGAACCGCCGCCGTTTCCGCAGGCGGATGCTGTCAGTACAAAGGCTGCCGCAAGGGCGGCCGCCAGTATTCTCTTTCTCAAATGTCATACTCCTTTCCCACTTTGGCCCCTAGCCTCTGGCACGGGCCGCGGTATAATCGCTGTAAGAGTTGATTTCGTAAATGCCTTCACGGATATAGGTGTCGGTTCTCTGGAAAATTCCCGGCGTATCCGATTTCGCAAAGAAGGCGGCAAAGCCCAGGTCCTTGAGAGCCGTATACTTCGGATTGGAATCATCATAGACGGCCCAGCTGTCGATGTCGGACTGGTTCGGATAAATCAGGAAGGGGCATTCGCCCACAATCGAACCGACTTCCGCCGACCATAATTCCGCATCCGCCTGCACCACCGCCGCTTCGGAACTGTAGGTGATATCCGAAGCAAATCCGCAGCAGGCAAACCGCCAGTTCTTCATCTTCAGTGCCCGGACCACGGAAGAGGCCTTGGAGGTCTCCGTGGAGGGATCAAAGGTGCCGTTCATCTCGGCGTAGGGATTGTTCTCCGTACTTCCAAGATAAGTTGTGGTGCGGTATCCCAGGATGCCGTTGTAGCCGGTAAGGCCGATAAGTCCCCTGGCATTATTATAGGAAAAATCAGGATGTGACCGGATAAAGCTTTCCACAATGGGAACGAAATCATACTCGCCGTAGGAAACATTGCCGGTCCGGTCCTCAAACTGGCAGGTGACATTGCCTTGGGTATCCATCACCAGCTTCTGGGCGTAGGAAGCGCCCTGGCGGCTGAAGGGATAGCTCACATCCCGCTGGGAAATAATAAGCGGCTTTTTGCCCTCGGGCACCTTCACGGCGGAAGCGCCGTATGCAACGGTAATGCAGTCAGGGTCAATCAGCACATAGCCGTCAGCGTACAGTTCCTTTAAGATATCCAGGAACTGGGCAATCGTCAGCGTACGCCCGGATTCATCCACGGACAGGGGTCCGAAGGAGAAATGGCGCACTTCGGAGAAAGGCACCTCCACAACCGCGGTTTCCTCAAGCTCTGCGGAAACGCTGCTTTCCTCGGAAGCGGTCTCTTCCTTCCTGCCCTTGGGTATTGCAACGGCCAGGATGATAACGATGACAATAATAGCGGCTATTATGATAATCTTGGCAAGCTTTTCCCGCTGCTCTTTGATTTCTCTTTCTCTTTTGGCCTGGGCGGCTGCACGCCGCTCTTCCGCGCTCCGGCCCGTCGTTTTCTTCTTCGCCGTGCCGTTTTTGCTGCCGGAAGAAGTGCCGGCTGCGGTCTTCTTCTTTGCCGTCCCCGTGCGGTCAGTGCCTGTCTGTGGTTTCTTCTGATTCTTTCCGGCCGGTGTATTCGGTTTTCTGTTCGAATCTGCCATTTATGATACCTCCGAAAATCTGAAATATCATTATAGCACAACAAATCTGCACTGGCAATCCGGATATTTTGGCGCTTTCGACACCTATATTTATGCTTGCCTTTTATTCCTGCTGATGTTAGAATGTATCCGACAATAACGGAGGTATTTGTATCATGCCGAGATGGTTACCAGCTGTCATCGTTGCCGGCGCGGCGGTTATCGTTCTGATAATGCTCTACCGCTGGTCAAAGAAGCAGGAGAAAAAGAATAACGAAGCGCAGGAGAAGATGGATGCCGTCAAGCAGTCCGTCACACTGCTGATTATCGACAAGAAAATGATGAAACTTCGGGATACGGACCTGCCCAAAGAGATGGAAAAGGAACTGCCCTTCATCTTCCGGCGCAGAAAGTTCCCGATTGTAAAGGCCAAGGTCGGCCCGAGAATCATGACCATGATTACCGACAAGGAAATCTACGCGCTCATTCCTCTGAAGAAGGAAGTAAAAGCCACCATCAGCGGCCTTTACATCACATCTGTCAAAGGCATCCGCGGCCCGCTGGCCAAGCCCGAAAAGAAGAAAGAAAGCAAGCTGTCAATGCTCTTCAAGAAAGGCAGAGGCGAAGCGTAAAAAAAGAACCGGAACATCTCCGGTTCTTTTTTTGTACCAGAACATACGGTAAATACAGGCATATATTCCTTAATAATCCTCCTGCATCCTCCCCGTCCAGGTCCAGAACCTGTCCGAAAGCGACAAGGCCGCATCCTTCGCTTTTTCCTCTGTGCCGAAAAAGCCGAATACACAGCTGCCGCTGCCGGTCATGGCCGCGTACTGTGCGCCGTTTTCCACCAGTTCCTTTCTGATAAGCGCAATTTCCGGGACAAAATCCACCGCGCTTTCCTCCAGGGCATTGCCAAGGTTCGAAAAAAGAGCCGGATAATCACCGCGCATCAGGTTTTCCACCGCTTCCGCCATCCGGACGGGCCGGTGTTCTTCAAGCTCATCCCAGTGCCGGTACACTTTGCCGGTATCACAGCCGGCTTTGGGCCTTGCAAGGACCAGAAAGAACCCGGAAAGGGAAGGAAGCGTGCTTACAGCCTCCCCTTTTCCCTTTACCAGCATGCAGCCGCCGGTCAGGAAGAAGGGCACGTCCGCGCCTAAAGCGGCAGCCGTCTCCTTCATGGCTTCTTTTGTCATGCTCTCCGGCATGAAAAGGGCCTTCATCCCCCTTATAACCGCCGCGGCGTCAGAACTGCCTCCGCCTAAGCCCGCCTGCATGGGGATGTTTTTTTCCAGGAAGACGGACAGGCCGGATTTTTCTCCCGGAAGGAAACGTTCATATACCAGTTTCGCGGCCCTGTAACACAGGTTGTCCTCCCCGCAGGAAAGAGCCGGGTCGCTGCAGGAAAGGCGGATGCCGGGCGTGTCTGTTTTCTGCAAGGTAAGCCGGTCGCTTAAGGGTATCTCATGGAAAATGCTGAAAAGGCTGTGATAGCCGTCCGGCAGTATTTCCGTAATCTCAAGCCCCAGGTTTATTTTCGCTTTTGCTGTCAGTTCCATAAACAAACTCATTTCTTTCACACGCGTTTTGACTGTTCGCGTCATTTGTGGTATAAAGGAAAGGTATCCGATAACTGATTAAAAAGGAAGGAGCCGTTTCATGCGTACCATCCTTATTATTCTTTATCTGGCAGTGTACATCATCGTGCATCTGCCGCTTCTGGCTTATTTCAAGTCGGAGAAGAAAAAAGACCCGGCCAAAGTCCAGCAGATGGCCCAGGTGCGGGTGGCAAAGGTATTCCGTGTCATGTGCGCCATCGCGGGGGTAAAAGCCTCGGTAACCGGCCTGGAAAACATACCGGAAGATACGCCGGTGCTGTTTATCGGCAACCACCGCAGTTTTTTCGACATTTTCATCACCTACCCCTTATGCCCGCCGAAAACCTCCTACGTCGCCCAGGACGGCTTGCGGAAAATCCCCTTCATCGGCACCTGGGGAGATGCCATGGGCATCCTGTTCTTCAACAGGGATGACATGAAACAGGCGCTGAAAATGATACAGGCCGGCATCGCCTGCCTGAAAGCCGACACCTCCGTGTTCGTCTTTCCGGAGGGCACCCGCAGCAAAAACAAATCCGAGCTGCCTTTAAACGAGTTCAAGGAAGGCACCTTCCGGCTGGCCACCAAAAGCGGCCGTCCGATTATCCCGGTGGCGCTTACCGGCACCCGGGACATCTGGGAGGCTCATTATCCATGGGCCCGTCCCGCATACGTCACCGTAAAATACGGAAAGCCCATTTATTTAAATGAGCTTCCCGAAAACGACCGGAAGCATCCGGCCGGCTATGTCCAGCACGTCATAGAAGAAATGCTGAAAGAGGGCTGAATGAGCCCTCTTTTTTTTAAAACCGGATGTCGCTGCCCTTGGACCGGGCGCTCACATGCACCACGCAGTCGCCTATGAAGGTGCCGTTTACGTCCAGGGCATACTCCGCCTTGATTTCCAGGAAATTCTCATCTTCCGTAAGCGCCACGTCCGTAGTGGAAACGCCTACGTCCATGCTCCCGAAAGGAGTGGTATAGCAGGAGATAGTCCTCCTGTCTTTCTCTATAAGCATCTGGGTTTCCGTAGAGCCGGTCTTTAAAATCTCCAGGCTGTTCTGGTCGAACTTCAGCCTCGTATGGATGGGCTCCTCAAATTCGTCCGTCAGCTGGTCGAACACCAGGCAGTGGAAACCGTCTTCCATGTAATGCTCTCCCGGTGCGAAAAGCTCCACGGGCTCGGTGAAATCTTCGCCTTCCGCGAACTGCAGTCCGTTGATGCTGATAATGACGTCTCTGTTCATTTTATCCTCTCTTTAATACTCTTCAATCGATACGGCCTGCACGGAGAAGTCCATGCAGTCAGGCAGGATTCGTTCCGCAATCCTGCGGATACCGTCTGTGGAGTCGCTGGCGTAAAACCGGTAAACCGGTTCCGCGGCCGAAGGATTCTTCAAATCCAGCTCGTCCAGCATCCGCTCCAGGGTCCTTGCGGTTTCGTAGGCCGGGTTGACCAGGCTTACGGAATCCCCCAGGTATTTCCGGATAAGCCCCCGAAGCAGCGGGTAATGCGTACAGCCCAGGATCAGGGTATCGATATCCTTTTCCAGAAGCCCGCCCAAGTACCGCTTGATCACCTCCAGGGTAATCGGATCCTCCGTCCAGCCCTCTTCCACCAGGGGCACCAGCAGCGGGCAGGCCTTGCTGTACACCGTGTCAGCCGGGTCAATGCCCCTGATAAGCCGCTCGTAAAGCCCGCTTTTCACCGTGCTTTCGGTGGCAATCAGGCCGATTTTCCTGTTCTTTGTCATTTCACAGGCCACTGCCGCGCCGGGTTTGACAACGCCGAGCACCGGCAGGTCGACCTCCTGCTCCAGCACGTCCAGCGCCAGGGCAGAAGCGGTATTGCAGGCCACCACGATGGCCTTCACCCCGCAGGTTTTCAGAAAATGCACTATCTGCCGGGAATACCGCAGTACCGTTTCCGGGGATTTGCTGCCGTAGGGCACCCGGGCGGTATCCCCGAAATATACGATATTTTCGTTGGGCAGGTTCCGGTAAACTTCCCGGAAAACGGTCAGTCCGCCGATACCTGAGTCAAATATTCCGATGGGTGCTTCTTTGCCCGTCATTTGGAAACAGTCCTTTCTTTCAGGTATTTCTCCAGAAACGCAAACAGCACATCCATCTGTTCATCCGTCCCGATGGTCACCCTTAAATATTCGGAAATCCGCTCCTTGTTCCAGTGGCGGACAAAGATATGCTCTTCCCGCAGGGCCGTAAAAAGCTCATCCGCGGAAACATCCGGATGGGTGACAAAAAGGAAATTCGCCTTGGAATCCGGCACGGTAAAGCCCAGCGCCTTAAAACGCTCCACGGCTTTTTCGCGGGTTTTGATGATTTTCCCGGTGATTTCCTGAAAATATTCTTCATCCTCCACCGCGGCCACGCCGCAGGTTAAGGTCAGCCGGTTCATGGTGTAGGAATTGAAGGAATTCCGCACATTGTAAAGGTAGCCTGTCATTTCCGCGCTTCCGATGGCATAGCCGATGCGGATGCCGGCCATGGCCCGGGATTTGGAGAAGGTCTGCACCACCAGGAGGTTGTCGTATTTCTCCAGAAGCGGCAGCGCGGAGGTGCCGCCGAAGTCCACATACGCCTCATCCACGATAACCACGCTGTCCGGGTTTGCCGCAAGGATGACTTCAATCTTGGAAAGGGGAAGCTCTTCGCCGGTCGGCGCGTTCGGATTGGCGATGACGATGCCGCCGTTCTCCCTTAAATAATCCTGCTCGTTGATGGTAAAATCATCCATCAGCGGAATCCGGATATAGGGAATCCGGTAAAGCTCCGCCCAGACGTCGTAGAAGGAATAGGTAATGTCCGGGAAAAGGACCGGCTTGTACGAATTAAAATATGTCATGAAAGCCATGGCCAGCACGTCGTCGCTGCCCACACCCACAAACACCTGCTCCGGCGCCACGCGGTAACGCTTCGCGATGGCTTCGGTTAAGCTTCTGCAGTTCGGGTCCGGATAAAGACGCAGGCTGTCTTCGTTAAACACTGCCACTGCTTCCGCCACCTTCGGCGAGGGCGGATACGGGCATTCGTTGGTATTCAGCTTGATCATATCCGTGAAATCCGGCTGCTCGCCGGGAACATAGGGTGTTACGTAACGTACGTTGGACTGCCAGGTATTCATTTAAACATTTCCTTTCCGGAATCAGTCCTTCCGCTTCCAGGTAGAAGGCAGAAGCATCAGTAAAATGGGGAGAATTTCCAGCCTGCCCGCCAGCATGTCGATGATCAGCACGACCTTCGAGACGGCGTTGTAGGCAAAGTAATTCATGGTAGGCCCGACGGCGTCAAGGCCGGGGCCGATATTGTTGAAGGTTGCGGTCACTGCGGTGAAATTCGTCTCAAAGGAAAACCCGCTCGCACTGACGATGAGCAGCG
This sequence comes from Eubacterium sp., assembly GCA_017433825.1. Lineage (GTDB taxonomy): Bacteria > Bacillota > Clostridia > Lachnospirales > Lachnospiraceae > Alectryocaccobium. The sequence continues at coordinate 62,749 of JAFRGL010000020.1, forward strand.
ACACAAAGAAAAGAATCACATACATGCACAGGTAAACCTGCACGGAACGCACCATCTCGTCGCTGATGGAATGTCCGTCCATCTTTACCTTGGAAATGGTCCTGGGATGGGCCACATTCCTGAGTTCGCGCCTGGCGGATTTCCAGATAATGATAACCCTGGAAATCTTGATGCCGCCGCCGGTACTGCCGGCGCAGGGCCCTAAAAACATCAGCATGACCAGTATCATCTTCGAAAGCGACGGCCACAGGTTGAAGTCTGTTGTCGAATAGCCGGTGGTCGTCATGATACTGCCTATCTGGAAAGCCGCCTGCCGTATGGTCTCCGAAGCGGTGCTGAAAATGCCGCTGATATTGACGGAAATCACCGCAATGGACACCAGGACGATGATCAGGTAGACCCGCACCTCTTCCATCTTTACAGCTGCGCGGTAATTCCTGCACAGTATGTAATAATAGAAGGTGAAGTTCACGCCGAAGGCGATCATGAAAATAGTGATAATCCACTGCTGCGCGGCCGTATAGGTGGCGATGCCGGAATTTAAGACCGCGAAGCCGCCGGTGCCCGCCGTGCCGAAGGTCAGGCACAGGGCGTCGAACACAGGCATCCGGGATATCAGAAGGGTGATAACCTCCGCCGCGGTGATGAACAGGTACAGCTTGTACAGGATGACGGCGGTGCTCTGCAGCCTGGGCACGAATTTGGATACGTCCGGGCCCGGGCTTTCCGCCTTCATCAGGAACATGTGGGAACCGTCCCGCATGGGAATCAGCATCAGGATGAATACCAGCACGCCCATGCCGCCGATCCAGTGGGAGAAGCTGCGCCAGAACAGGCTGGCGTGGCTTAACGCCTCCACATTGGAAAGGATGGAAGCACCGGTGGTGGTAAAGCCCGATACGGTTTCAAAAACCGCGTTCAGGTAGTTCGGGATTTCATGCGTCAGCACGAAAGGCACTGCGCCAACCAGTGAAAGCAGGACCCAGCACAGGGATACGGTGACAAAGCCGTCCTTCTGGTAGAAAACGGCATTTTTCGGTCTCCTCGCCGTACCCAGAAAGCCGACTACAAGACAGACAACGATACATATCAGATAAACAACGGCAGGCTGGTTTTCCCGGTATAAAAGCGCCACGATGAGCGGCAGCACCATCAGGAAGCCCTCTAGCTTAAGGACCATGGCCAGCACATAGCCAATCATCTTAAAATTCATAGCAGTGTCAGTTACCTCTCCAGTATGTCGTCAAGGGTCAGGAACCCCTTATTGGTGGTCACGATGATGACCGAATCCCCGGGACTGATATAGTCCGCACCCCTGGGAATGAAGAAAGATCCGTTTCTGGTGATGCCGGCAATGATAATGTTGCTCTTGATGGACAGTTCGGACAGCGGCACGCCTATACCGGAGAACTGGTCTTTCGCGACAAACTCCAGGGCTTCCGCCCGGCCGCCGCGCAGCATGTAAAGGGCTTCTATCTCACTGCCCATGCTGTCGTTCATGGCCCTGGCGTACCGCACGATGGTTTCCGCGCAGATTTCCATGGGGCTTACCACGCTGTCCAGGTCCATGACGCTGACAACGTCATTCAGTTCGCTGTGGCTTATTTTGGTGATAACCTTGGCCGATGCCTTATTGATGGCGTAGATGGACAGGACGATATTTTCCTCGTCCAGGTTCGTGGCTGCCACGAAAGCGTCCGTCAAATCCAGGCGCTCCTCCTTCAGAAGGTCCATCTCGGTGCCGTCGCCGTTGATGATAACCGCGTCGGGCAGAAGCTCGCACAGCTCTTCGCAGCGTTCCCTGTCTATCTCTATGATTTTCACCCGGATGCCGGATTTGATAAGCCGGTCCGCCAGGTAGTAGCCGATTTCGCCGCCGCCGACTATCATCGCGCTGCGCACATAACCGTAGGGCAGTCCAACCTTCTTAAAGAAATCCCGGCCCGCCATCTGGGGGGTGATAACCGATACCAGGTCGCCTTCCTGCACCGTAAAGTTTCCGTCGGGGATCACGACTTCGTTTTCCCGTTCAGCCACACACATCAGCATGGCGGAGGAAACGGAGGACGGCAGGTCTTTTAATTTTTTGCCGATGAGCATGGAATTATCCGGTACGCGGAAGCTTAAAAGCTCAATCCGGCCCTTGTTGAAGGTATCAATCTCCACGGCGGAGGGAAGCCGGATAAGCGCCGCCATCTCCCTGGCCACCGCCCGTTCCGGGTTAATGACCATGGAAATGCCCAGTTCCCTGAAAAACTGCTGTTCGCTGAGATAGATCGGATCCCTTACCCTGGCAATGGTGCGGCATTTGCGGCCGCTCCTGGCCATGATACAGCAAAGAATATTTACCTCGTCGCTCTGGGTGACCGCAATGACCAGGTCCGCGTCCTGCACGCCTGCGTCATTTAATACCCTGATACTGGTGCCGTTGCCGGCAACGCCCATAATATCGTAGATTTCTGTGACCTTCTTCAGCACGGTGCTGTCGGTGTCGACAACGGTGATGGAATGCCCTTCTTTCGCGAGCTGCATCACCAGATGCCGGCCGACCTTACCGCAGCCTACAACGATTATCTGCATGCTAAAAGCCTCGTGTTCTTATTTTTTACGGTTCGATATCCTCGAAAATAACGCAGGCGTCTTCCACCCTCGAGCTTTCGTACTCGTCCATGGTCCTGATGACCCAGTGGAATACCGGAACGAAAAACAGGAATTTGCACAGTTTCAGGGAAATGTTCTTCCTGTCCGGATAATGTACGGAAATGAAATCCGGCCTGGTGAAAACATTGGTCAGCAGGCTGTCCTGGATAAAGTTCACGGCTGCCTCAACTACGCCCGTGCTTTTCTGCACCGTCTTCTCAATCATCTGGCCGCGGATAAAGCCCTCACGGTAGTGCTTAAACCACCGTATAGCCTTCCAGTCGGAGGACTGTACGGCAAAGACGCCGTCATAGTCGTCCAGCGCTTCCGCCACCGCGCTGCAAAGGGAGCCGTAGTTGTCAAGCCAGGTATTGATCCGGATGATAACCGGAACCTGTCCGTCGATAAGGTCCAGCACCTCTTTGATGGTGGGAATCTTCTCTTCCGTATCCAGAAGGCAGAACTCTTTTAAGGCCGCCAGCTTCGTCTTCTCCACGGTGCCTTCCGTGCCGCACATGCGCCACAGTTCCCTGTCCGCAAAGGCCACAGCCTCGCCGTCCCTGGTAAGCCGCGCGTCAACGACCACGCCGTATCCTTTCAGCATGGCGTCCTCGATGGCGGCCAGGGAGTTCTCAGGCCGTTTCGCCTTGAAGTTGTGGCACCCTCCGTTCGCAAAATCATAATTAAGTATAACCGACATATCGGGTTTGTTCTTGGTACGGGGTTTGATCGCGTAAGCCCATGCCGCTGCCGTGCCTATGGCAAACGCAAAAAATTTCGCTGCTTTTTTTCCCATAATGTTTACTCCTTTCCTTCAGCGTATAACAAGGGTTTATAAATTATATACCATTTCCGTGCAACTTTCAAGCAGAGGAATATACAGGCCGGAAACGTGTAAAAACCGTTCATTTCCGCCCTGCGCGAATGCGGCGTTATAAAAATGAACTTTCCGTGTTCGGGTCATTTACATCTTGACCTTTTTACCATAAACCATCATAATAAAATATTGTTTCTATTAATAATTGTATAAAACATTTGAGTCATAGACATGCGGAATCCGCCAAACGTCCCGCATAAACGAACCCTATGCTTCAGTTAAAAAACATCTGTAAAACCTATAAAACCAACAACCTGACCCAGAAGGCGCTGGACGACGTGAGCCTGAACCTTCGGGATCACGAATTCGTCATGATCCTGGGTCCTTCCGGCTCCGGCAAGACCACCCTTTTAAATATCATCGGCGGCCTGGACCGGTATGATTCCGGGGAAATGATCATCAACGGCGTATCCACCACAAAATACAACGACCGCAGCTGGGATACCTACCGGAACCACTCCGTAGGCTTTGTGTTCCAGAGCTACAACCTGATCCCCCACCAGACCGTCCTCGCCAATGTGGAAATCGCCATGACCATCAGCGGCGTCTCCGTAAGCGAACGGAGGAGGAAGGCGGAGGAAGCCCTGGCAAAGGTAGGGCTTTCCGATCACATCCACAAGAAACCAAGCCAGTTATCCGGCGGACAGATGCAGCGGGTAGCCATTGCCCGTGCCCTGGTAAACGACCCGGACATCGTCCTTGCGGACGAGCCCACCGGTGCTTTGGATACGGAAACCAGCATCCAGGTCATGGATATCCTGTCCGAAGTTGCACGGGAAAGGCTTGTGGTGATGGTAACGCACAACAACGAGCTGGCGGAGAAATACGCCACCCGTATCGTGCGCATCCGCGACGGTAAGCTTCTGGACGATACCGACCCCTTTATTATAGGAGAAGACACACCTGCGCCGCCTGCCAAAAGCTACGGCCGCAAGGCTTACATGTCATTTCTGACCGCCCTCTCCTTAAGCTTCAACAACCTGAGGACGAAGCTGGGCCGCACCATCCTGGTGGCGCTGGCCGGGTCCATCGGCATTATCGGCATCGCCATGATTCTGTCCATGAGCAACGGCGCGAACCGCTATATCCAGAACATCGAGGAGACCACGGTGCTGCAGTACCCGATTACCATCAACCGGACGGGCATCAGCATCCTTAACATCATGACGGGCGGCAACGCGACGCTGGAGGACGGCGCGGAAACGGAAAACATGGCCATCGAGCGTCTGGCCACCAGGCGTTATGCCGCAGGCCTTACCTCCAACGACCTGGCCTCCTTAAAAGCATACCTGGAAAGCAACGAATGCGAGGTTTACGATTACGCCCATACGGTGGAATACACCTACAGCCTGACGCCGCTCATCTACCGGATGGACAGGGAAAGCATGCGGCAGGTGCATCCTGAGCAGTGCCTGAACGACCTGGGGATGAGCTTCCAGGAAATATCCGCCATCAACCTGGTGAGCTTCTTCGAAATGCCTGCCAAGGATACGCTGTACAAGGACCAGTATGCCGTAATGGCGGGCCGCTGGCCTGAAAACCGCAATGAAGCCGTGGTCGTCCTTTCCGCGTACGGCGGCATTCCCGACACGGCCCTTTACGCCCTGAACATGAAGCCGAATGAAGAGCTGGATGAAATCGTACACGATCTGGTAACCGGCGTCAACGTGGAGATTGAAGGCTACAAGCTGCAGACCTTTGCCTACGACGAATTCCTCGGCCGGGCCTTCAAAGTGGTAAACCGCCACCTTTTCTTCGAATATGACAGGGATGCCGGCATCTGGGTCGACAAAAACATGAACGAGGACTACAAGGAAGACCTGGTGAAAAACAGCGAAGACCTGGTTGTGGTCGGCGTGGTAAAGCCGAAGGACGCGGATGCCCAGACCACTTTAAGCTCAGGCATCAACTACACCCATGACCTGGTGGTATATCTCGCGGAAGAAGCCGCAGGCAGCGAAATCGTAAAGCAGCAGCTTGCCGATCCGGAAACCAACGTATTTACCGGCAAGCCCTTCGGCGAGGACCGGGGCGTGGACGAGCTGGAATTCAAGAGTATTTTCGAGGTGGATGAGGACGCGTTTGCCGACCTTTTCACCATTGACGAATCCGCTGCGGAATTCCCGGCCATCAATTTCGGCGGCATTGACCTCTCCCCGTTTGCCGGCATGATGGATTTAAGCGGGCTGGACGCTTCCGTCGCCCCTGAGGATATCTTAAATATCATCCGGTCCATTTCGCCGGAAATTGCCTTAAACAGCACGGGCGAGCTGGTAAACAGCCTTTCCTCCGATTTCGGGAAATACCTGGGCGAAGACGTGCTTACAAGCCCTGAGCAGATTTCAAACCTTCTGAATGAATACCTGGCCGGCGACGAAGCCCGGGAGCTTTTCCGGCAGACGGCTGCCGCCGTTATCGCAAGGGCCGTGGACGAAGAAGGCGTATATGACCCTGAAAAGCTGAACTTTACCGAGGAAGACCTGGCATCTTTAAGCGCTTCCCTAAGCGCCGGTTTCGCGAATTACATCAGTCCGCAGACAGTGCTTACGCCTGAAGAGCTGGCGGAAAAATTCCGCGCCTTCATGGATACGGACGCCGCAGACGCCGACCTGCAGCAGTTTATTCGGGCATTTACGGAAAGCCCCGCCCTAAAAGCGGCATTTGCAAACCTTCTGAACAATACCATGTCGAAGATATCCTCGCAGATGCAGTCGAAGCTTTCCGGCACGTTTGCTTCCATCATGTCCGCGGTCGGCACGCAGATAGGAAATACCATCACGGATGCCATGAAGGAATATATGGAAAACCTGACGGAGGCCTTTACCTTCAACCAGGATGCCCTGGCGGAAGCCTTCCAGTTCAATCTTTCCGAAGAAGAGATCAAGGAAATGATCGCCTCCTTTATCTCCGGCTCCGCAGACGCATATACCAGCAACCTTTCGGCCATGGGCTATGCGGACATGGACAATCCTTCAAGCATCAGCATTTACCCGAAGGATTTCGAAAGCAAGGCCTGGGTTACCGGCATGCTTTCGGATTACAACACGCGGATGAAGGATGAAGGCAAAGACGCCCAGGTCATCAGCTACACGGACTTCGCGGGAACGATGATGTCGTCCGTCAGTGAAATTGTAGGCGCGGTAAGCACCGTGCTTATCGGGCTGGTGGCGATTTCCCTGGTGGTATCCTCCATCATGATCAGCGTCATCACCCACATCAGCGTACTGGAGCGGCAGAAGGAAATCGGCATCTTACGCGCCATCGGCGCATCAAAAAAGAACATTTCCGACGTATTCAACGCGGAAACGTTCATTATTGGCCTGTTCGCCGGCACTTTGGGCATCGGCATAACGTCGCTGCTCATCATAGCCGCAAACTACGTCATTCACAACATTATCAACCAGCCCGGCATTACGGCCTTCATCAAGCCGTGGCACGCCATCGTGCTGATAGCCCTAAGCGTGGGCTTAAATGTATTCTCCGGCCTGATTCCGGCCTATAAAGCCTCAAAAAGCGACCCGGTTATCGCGCTGCGGGGAGAATAATACATTTTGCGGCATCTTAACCGCAATACGCAAAGGGGACGGCGGTTCTGCCGTCCCCTTTATTCTGTCTTTCTTTCTTATCCCGTCATTCTTCCTTCATGGAAATCTCCAGTGCGAGGGAATATAAAAGCGGGTCGTCCAAAGCCTCGGCCTGGGTCGGATAATCGGCGATACTGCCGAACAGGTAGTCCGAATCCAGCCGCATATGGTCTGAATGATGCTGGTTGCCCACGATATAATCCGGGTTGTAGTCCATCATCTGCCGGTTCATGAATACCTTCTCCAGCTTCCGGCAGGAGGTGATGACCGGTTCCGTCACGCAGATATTTACGTCCGCCCGTTTCATCAGCTTGAAGGTCTCGTCATTGAAGGCGCTCCCCAGATCCAGGATCACATAAGAGAAATCCCTCTTCTTTTCCAGGATATTCAGCATGGTGATAAATTCGTCCGCGCCTACGCCCAGCGTGTACAGCGGCTGTTCGAAAGGCATCAGGCAGGAAACGCCCTCCATGCAGATATTCTTTAAAATCGTCCAGTAGGTTTCCTCGGATGGTTCCTTTAAGGAGACAGCCAGCTCGTCATCCGCGTTCTCCCGGGATTCCAGCAAAGCGCCGATGCTCTGCATGTCGTCGCAGCCCACCACCAGGACCTTCTCTTCCAGTCTTGCAAGCTTCCTCCCCAGTCCTAAGGCCGTGGTGCTTACGCCGCAGCCGCCGATGGGGGAAAATACCGCGACCACCGTCAGCTGGTCCGCGTTTGCCGCCGGGGCATCCGGGCCCTCCCCGCTCTCCTCGCAGGAGACAAGGGCTTTCTCCACCACCTCCAGGAACTCCTCCTCGGAGACGTATTTCATCATATTGATGTGGGTGGTGTTTTCATTTTCCGACTCGAAGGCCAGCGGGATTTCGTCATTTAAGACGATCATGTGGTTGATATTCTGGGCCTCCAGATAGGGCTCATAGAATGACCGGTCGATGATCAGCACATCGACGCTGCCCATCTCGCTGAAATATTCGATAAAATAATGCTTGTCCGTGATAACCCGCAAATCCGCCCGGCCGTCAATCAGCTGCAAAAGCTTTTCTTCCCTGGTCTTGATGAAATCCGTGTTCGGACAGGCTATCAGCAGTAATTTTCTCTCATTTTCCGCCATATGCTGCCTCCTACTCCACACTGAACGTACATTCCGCGAACTTCAGCACGCTGCCCTTGCCGAAGGGCACGCTGGTGGAAGGTGTTAAGCGCACATCGTTAAGGTAAGTGCCTTCCCGGCTGTTTAAGTCCTGCACATAGAAGCTTACGTCATTCCAGCCGATAAGCGCATGCACGGGGCTTACGGAAGCGGAAGAAGGAATGCAGCCTTCCACCTGCTCCGGGTCCGAACCGATGCGGAACACCTCATGGCCGATGGTAAATTCCAGCGGCACGGAAGTATTGATGCCCTTTAAGGTGATGGTCTCCGACTCCGCCGGGGCTTTGCGCATCAGCGCATCCTTGAAATCATCCCAGTTCCCGAAGGATTTGTTCTGCTGGAACTCAATCTGGCGCACCACCTCGCCGCCGCCCTCCCGCATCTGCAGCATTTCCTCGATGACCGAGTAGACACGGCGCTTGTAAATCTCGCCGTTTTTGATCTCGTCCGGAAGCACGGCCGGAAGCAGGGTCAGAAGCACATTTCCCTCTTCATCCAGGTAAATGCTTTCCATATCGATGACCAGGTTCTCGCAGCAGAGATCCGGATTGTCCTCCGCCTTTTTGACAATGTCAACGATCTCACACCCGGTCTCGCGGATGTCATCCAGGGTGAAGCTGTCAAGCCTGGCGTTCAGGTTTTCCAGTCCGGTGGTGAAATACACCAGCTGGATTCTGTCATTCCACGCCACCTTGCGGCAGGAAAGAATACCCGGAACACTGCCGTTAACAAGCGCCTCGTAGGCTTTTGCGTCAAACAGGTTCTCGGAATTCAACATAAATTCTCTCATGTCTTGCTACTTCCTTTCACGTTGCTGCTGCAGGAAACGCAGTTTTTGGAAACACAGTCCTTGCCCCGGCCGCAGCCGCAGTCGCCGATCCGGCCGTTTCGGAATCTTTTCACATAACGGACAATCAGCACAACCGCCGCAGCCGCAATCGCGGCAAGAATAATCATATCAGGCACATTCATCTGAAAAACAATCCTCCAATCCGGAAAACCAGGAATGATACCACCCAGGCAACCGCTATCTGGAATACCACACAAAGAGCCGTAAACTTTCCGCTTCCGGACTCCCTCTTAATGGTGGCAAGCGCTGCGATGCAGGGCACGTACAGCAGGCAGAACGTCATCATGCTGAAAGCGTTTAAGGCGGTAAAGCCCATGGAACCCAGGGTCCCGCTTAATGCCGCCATTCCGGCTTCCGAGGTAATGTTGCCGATGCCGAACAGCACCGAACAGCTGGAAACCACCACTTCTTTGGCGGAAATACCCGCAATCAGCGCCACCACTATCTGCCAGTAGCCAAGGCCGATGGGCTTGAAGAAGGGCACAATCACCCGGCCCGCTATCGATCCGAAGCTTGCCGATATATCCGTCGTATAGCCGTGGGGGCCGAAATTTAAGATAAACCACATGATGATAGATGCCAGGAAGATAATCGTACCTGCCCGGGTCAGGTAGTCTTTCACCTTCTCCCAGACGTAAATCGCCACCGTCCGGCCGCTGGGCGCCTTGTATTCCGGAAGCTCGATAAGCAGGCTGTAGGTGGATTCCCCCTTATTCCTTCTGTGGATCATCCAGGCCGAGAAGATGGCCACAAACAGGCCGATAACATACATCGAATAGGCTGCCAGCATGGAGTATTTCCCGAAGAAGCACTGGGAAAGCATCACATAGATGGGAAGCCTTGCCGAACAGCTCATGAAAGGGGTAACCATCATGACACGCAGTCGGTCGTTTTTATCTTCCAGGGTACGGCTTGCCATCACCGCGGGCACGGTGCAGCCGAAGCCTAAAATCATCGGTATAAAAGCCTTGCCGGACAGGCCTACCCGGCCCATGATGCCGTCCATGACGTAAGCAGCCCGGGACATGTAGCCGGAATCCTCCAGAAGCGCCAGGGATACGAAGAGCACCACGATATTCGGCAGGAAGGTCAGGATGCCGCCTACGCCGGCAATAATGCCGTCCACCAGCAGGGATACCACGCCGGCGGATGCGCCTGCGCCTGTAAGCCCGGCGCGCACGCCTTCGGACGCCCATTCCAGAAAGACGGACATGTAGTCTTTAAGCCAGTCGCCGAAGGTAAACGTCAGAAGGAATACCAGGGCCATAATGCCTAAGAAGATCGGAAAGCCTAAATACCTGTGGGTCAAAAGCCTGTCCGCCTTGTCGGTGGCCGCTTCCTTTTCCTCACGGTTTAAGACCACTTCATCCAGTATTTCCAGGATGAAATCGTATTTCTGGCGGATGATTTCATCCTCCAGGTTGCAGACAAGGTCTTTGGGAAGGTCGACCGGATACTGCTCCGTCACCACCGGGTCTCCCTCCAGAATCTTCATCGCATGCCATCTGTGGTTGTAAAGGTCCGGGTATTTCTCTTCCAGCAGGTCTTTTACAATATCGATTTTATCCTCCACGTCATCACTGTACACCATGGCGAATTCCTCATGGTGGTGATGCCTGTGGCGGCTTTTCTTCTCTATTTCCTCATGATGGTGGACCACGGCGGTTTTCTCCGACCGGTCCGCGTGGTGCACCACTGCGTGCATCAGCTGCGGAAGGCCGCGCCGCGCCCGGGCCTTCACCGGGATAACCGGAATGCCCAGCATCTCCGGCAGACGGTGCAGGTCGATTTCAAGGCCCCGCTTTTCCACGATGTCCATCATGTTCAGGGCCATGACCACGGGCCGGCCCAGTTCGATAAGCTGCAGCGTCAGGTAGAGGTTCCTCTCCAAAGCGGAGGCGTCCACCACGTCAATGATGACGTCCGTCTCCTCGTTCAGGATGCAGTTCCTTGCCACCTGCTCTTCCATCGTATAGCTTGTCAGGGAATAGGTGCCCGGAAGATCGATAAGCCGGATATCCTGCCCCTTGTAATTGAAGCTGCCTTCTATCCTTTCCACGGTAACCCCGGGCCAGTTGGCTACTTTCAGGTTCGCGCCTGTGAAGGCATTGAACAGGGTGGTTTTGCCGCAGTTCGGGTTTCCGATGAAACCTACGCGGATGGTCTTGTCCGTGCTCATGCCGCCGCCTCCTTTACCAGGATACCGGAGGCAATTCTTTTGCCCATGGCAAACCTGGTGCCGCGCACCTTTACGATTACCGCACCGTAAGCTTTCCTGTTCATCACTTCTATATTGGTTCTGCCCGTAAATCCCAAGGCTTCCAGCCTTCGTTTCGTATCCACAGGCAGGTTAATCTCTTCTATTTCGTATATGCCGCCTATTTCAGCCTTTGAAAGAAGCATACAGCTCTCCCCTTCCGTACGACTTCTGTATCTTTATCATTTTATCATTTTTATGCACGTTTGCAAGAAAAACATATTGCTTTTAGATGCCGTCTATGGGATAATCAGACTATAGTAATTATTCTTATTTTTCAAAAGAAATGCGGAATACCGTTTCCGCTTTCAGTAAAGAACAAATAAAGGAGATCTGCTTATGAACGTTACAAAAGACATTTTCTATGTAGGCGTAAACGATTACGATATCGACCTTTTCGAAGGACAGTACGAAGTGCCCAATGGCATGTGCTACAATTCCTACGTTATCGTCGATGAGAAATGCGCGGTTATCGATACCGTGGACGAGCGCTTCAGCCACGAATGGCTGGACAATGTGCAGAATGCCCTGGCAGGCCGCAGGCCGGACTACCTGGTTATCCACCACATGGAGCCCGACCACTCCGGCAATATCGACAACTTCATGAAGGCTTTCCCGGAAACCACCATCGTTTCCTCCCAGATGGCCTTCGGCATGATGAAGAATTTCTTCGGCACCGATTATGAGGACCGCCGCATCGTCGTCAAGGAAGGCAGCACCCTTGAACTGGGCACCCACACCCTTACCTTCGTGGCCGCCCCGATGGTGCACTGGCCGGAGGTTATCGTATCCTACGATTCCGCCGACAAGGTGCTCTTCTCCGCCGACGGCTTCGGCAAATTCGGCGCGATGGATGCTGATGAAGACTGGGCATGCGAAGCCAGAAGATATTTCATCGGTATCGTCGGCAAATTCGGCCCCCAGGTACAGGCCCTCTTAAAGAAGGCTGCCACCCTGGATATCGCCGTTATCTGCCCGACCCACGGACCGATCCTTACGGAAAATCTGGGCTATTACCTGAACCTGTATGATATCTGGTCCTCCTACCGTCCGGAAGACGAAGGCATCGTGATTGCCTACACCTCCGTCTACGGCCACACCAGGAAGGCCGTGGAACTGCTTGAGCAGAAGCTTATTGCCAAGGGCTGCCCGTCCGTATCCGTGTTCGACCTGGCCAGGGAGGACATGGCGGAAGCCATCGAGGACGCCTTCCGTTACAGCAAGCTGGTTCTGGCAACCACCACCTACAACACCAGCATTTATCCCTTCATGAACGATTTCATCACCAGGCTTGAAGAGCACAATTTCCAGAACCGCACCGTAGCGCTTATCGAGAACGGCTCCTGGGCTCCCACTGCAGCCAAGATCATGAAGGAAAAGCTTTCCGCCTGCAAGGACATCACCTTCGCGGAAAACACCGTACGCATCACCTCAGCTTTAAGCGACGTAAGCCGCAAAGCCCTGGAAGACCTGGCTGAAGAGCTGTGCAAAGATTATGAGAAGCCGGCAAATCCGAATGATATGTCCGCCCTCTTTAAGATTGGCTACGGCCTGTATGTGGTAACCTCCAACGACGGCAAAAAGGACAACGGCCTTATCGTTAACTCCGTAACCCAGCTGACCGACGCCCCGAACCGGGTGGCGGTGGCCATCAACCGCCGGAACTATTCCAGCCATATCGTGGCGAATTCCGGCATCCTGAACGTGAACTGCTTAAGCGAGGAAGCGCCTTTTGCCATCTTCCAGCGTTTCGGTTTCCAGTCCGGCCGCACCAATGACAAGTTCGAGGGCTTCCCGGATGTGGCACGCAGCGAAAACGGCCTGCTGTACCTGACCAAATACACGAACAGTTTCATGAGCCTCAAGGTTGAGCAGATGATGGAGTTCGAAAGCCATCTGCTGTTTATCTGCGAAATCACCGAGGCGAAGGTGTTCAATAATGTACAGACGATGACGTACAATTATTATCAGGCAAATGTTAAGCCGGCCCCGCCCAAGAAGGAAGAAACCAAGAAGGGCTGGGTCTGCAAGGTCTGCGGTTATGTCTATGAGGGCGAAGAGCTGCCCGAAGACTTCATCTGCCCGGTCTGCAAGCATCCCGCGTCAGATTTCGAACCGCTGAAGTAAACTAAAACTATAATTATAAACAGAAGGTCTGTTGCAGAACCTGAATGGTAAGTGCATGTATATTCTCTGAAGGGAACATCCGCAGCCCCGGCACTTTGCGATTCGTGAACGAATGTGAGCGAGCGCATTAGTGCCGCTGGAGCGAGGACTAAGCGAGAGCGGTTCCCGGAAGAAATATACATGCACTTACTAAACTGTAATTCAACGGCAATGACCTTCTGTTTATAAATAAGGACGGAATATGCAAGACTATCGCTATAAAGCGTTCATCTCCTACCGCCACCAGTCCCCGGACGATAAAATCGCGGAAAAACTGCATACACTGATTGAAAACTACAGCATTCCTCTGTCCATCAGGCAGGCAAAAGGCACCGGCAGCAGAATGGGCCGGGTCTTCCGGGATAAGGAAGAGCTGCCGCTTTCCGCCAACCTGGGCGATGATATTCATAAAGCCCTGGAAGAAAGTGAGTGGCTCATCTGCATCTGCTCTCCCAGGTACCTGGAATCCAGATGGTGCATGGAAGAGGTGGATTATTTCCTGTCTCTCGGAAGAGGCGACAAGGTTCTGACCATCCTTACGGAAGGTGAGCCGGAGAAAGCTTTTCCGCCGCAGCTTATGGTGGAGGAAAAAGACGGCAGGGAGAAGGACAAGGAGCCGCTGGCGGCAGACGTGCGCGCCGCGGATGTATCCGGAGCGCTGAAAAAACTGAATACCGAAAAGCTTCGTATCTTCGCGCCGATGCTGGAAGTCCGCTACGACGACCTGATGCAGCGGACGAGGAAAAGGCGGCTGCGCGCAGCGATTGCCGTTACCGCGGCGGTCTTTGCATTGCTGGCAGGCTTTCTGGTGTATTCCTGGCAGAAAATCGCCCAGATTACGGCAGAACGAAACGCGGCACTGATTTCCGAATCCAAATGGCTGGCCAAAGCCGCCGATGACGCCGGCGACGAAACCACCAAACTGCAGCTTTACCTGGAGGCGCTGCCTTCCGACCTTGACAATCCCGAACGGCCGATCGTGGAAAGCGCATCCACCGGCATTATCAATACAGTCATCAAGGGCGTAGGCACGGCTTCTTACCGTGAAGTGGCGTACATCAAGACAGACAGAAGTGCCATAGAAATCAAAAGCTCCCCGGAGGACATCTTTATCACCACCAGGAAAGGCATTGAGCGGTATGACATCAATACCGGCAGCCGGCTGGATGACCTTCTGACGAAGGAATCCGATATCTACGGTTCGTTTATTGAACCAGGCCGGGGATATTACGTTTTCTATCAGGACGGCTACCAGAAGGTTTCCTTCGAGCGGGAATATGTGAATGACCTGGAATACAAAACCCCGGCGGGCGAATATTCCGAAAGGAATTACTACTACGGCGTCACAGCCGGGAAAAATGTAATGGAATACGCTTTCCGCGGCAATGAAAAGGATTTATGCATCAGCAGCTGGAAGACTATGGACAACGCAGTCGCAAGCCTGCACGGGACTGCCGAAGAAGGGTTTATTTACACGCTGAATATGATAAACGAGCCTGCAGAGCCGACGCCCGGCATTTTCCTTACAGGGCACGAATACACCATTCCCGTCCCGGAACGTGATTATTATTACTGCAAGCCGCACGATGCCTGGCTTTCCCCGGACAAGAAAACAGTGATGGGCGTTTCCCTGAATTATCTTTATTTCTGGCAGAAAGATTCCGAAGACCTGATTCTTACGGTGGGCAAGGAACGGTTTGACGACACCTACATTACAACTGCCGTATTTCCTTCCGACGAGCGCATGCACCTTGTTGCCGTCTTAACCGGCGGCGGAAACGTCTATCTGTATGATTACATCAGGGACTATGTCCCGGTCAAACTGCAGAACGGCTTAATTCCCCTGCAGAGTGTGTGCTGGAATTATGACGACAGCAGGCTTCTGTGCGCGGCCGGGGATTACGGCGCGTACCTGTACAGCAGCGAAGACGGCAGAATGCTCGACAATCTGCCCGGCAGTTTCTTTACACAGGAAGCGGTCTACGGGGATACGAATTACCTGGGCAACGCCGCCGCTGACAACAACATCCTCCTGATAAGGAAAGGATCCAGCACCCAGATATCCATTTACACCATGAACGCCTCTGTGGAAGCAGGCAAATACAAAACCTTCATACCGGTCGCCAGCCAGTACGGCGAGACCGTTTTCTCCGAAGACGCCTCCACGGTCTGGGTTGCCAACAACGGCGGTTCCCTGGTGGATGATTACAATCCTTTATGTGTCTTTGATGCCGTAAGCGGCACCCCGCTGGAAATCAGGGAAGAGTACGGAACAAGGCTTTTCCGTCTGAAGGATAAGATAGCCGTGGTAAAAAAGAGGGATGACGTTGAAACCTATGTGCGCATCTACAATGCGGCGGACCGCTCGGAAATCGTCACGCTGCACGCCAGCTACCCCCACCTTCTGCACGATTCCGAAGGCACCTATGATTATTCGACGCGGACGACGGTGGAGAGTGTCTCCTTAACCCCGGACGGCAGCTGCATCCTGATTCAGAGCAAGCCGGGAACCGCAATCGGGACGCCGGTTTACGCCGAAAGCTATATCTTTGTCTATGATGCGGAAACTCTGGAAGAACTGTGGAACGAGACCTGGTACGACCCGAAAGACATGACGGATGAAGGCATCAGGAACCTGTTCCCGCAGGCCGGAACAGACGATGAAACAAAGCGGGTGCTGCTCCTGTATGCTTACCCTGCAGGCGAAGACGAACTGCTCCTGCAGTACATCTGGTGCGAATCCGTAAGCTGGCCGGAATACTCTTACAACAACTATTACCGGTTCGAGCGCCGGGATTTAAAGACCGGGGAACTAAAAGAAGCCTTGGTCCCGGAAGGCACGTATAAATGTGTCTGTCAGGAAGACAAAGGCGTCATGAAGCTGTATCCCGACAGGGAAAACAACGAAGAAGCGGATATCGTCTTCCGGTTTACTTCCTTTGACAATATCCGCGATGAATACTATGAGGAACTGCACAGCAGTTCCGAAAAGAAAATGAATGAATCGGCGGAAGAAGGGCCGGTTTACGATTTCGGCGGTTCGATACTGGCCGAAGCAAATGAGCATTATCTCATCAAGGGCCGGGACGGCTCGGTATACGTCTTACGGGTACCCACCCTTGCCGAAGCCATGGAATCGGCGAAAATCATCTTAAACGGCAAGGAATTATCCGATGACATGCGGGCGAAATACTTCCTGGCACCGAAGGAACTGCCGGCACTGCAGCCGGATTAAAGCCTTCTCCTTCAGGAGAAGGCGGCAGCGTCAGCTGCCGGATAAGGGACCTTACTCCTCCCTGCACACAGATAACACATAATCATCGAAGGTGAAGCTTTCGGGATAGAAGGCTTTGCCTTCGATTTTTATATTCTCGCCCTCCAGGGCAGGCATTACGGAAAAGCTTCTGGGATCCAGGTTCAATCCCCGCCCGGTGGCCTTCATGACGCTTTCCTTCATGGTCCACAGGGTGTAGAACCGCTCGGAAGGATTCTCCCCCTCCTGAAGCCAGCCAAACTCTGCTTCCGGGAAAGATCTGGCCAGTTTTTTCACGTTCCGGTTTCCGATGCGCTCGATATCGATGCCCACCGGCACGTCGGAAACCGCCAGCACAACCCAGTCACCGGAGTGCGCCAGGTTGAATTCCGGGCCATCCGCAAGGTATGGTTTGCCAAACTGGCCGTAGAGGATTTTGCCTTCATCCTGTATATCCAGATGCCGGATAAGCAGAAGGCCTGCCGCAAGGCATCTTTTCCTGTCATCTTCATGGGCAAATTTCAAAGCCCTTTCATAACGGGCCGGAAGGATGGTTTTTACCTGTTCTTCCCCCTGTTCGTTCAGTTCATGTATATTCATGCGAATCAAATCGTTCATTATCTGTCCCTCCGGTTTAAGCACATTTCAGCTGAAGCATTCAAGACAATACTGTTTGGTCAGTATTCTTACTGATTATAGCATAAATCCGCCGGTATGTATGCACTGATTTTGCATACAGCGGATAATGAAAAAAGGACTTCCCTTCCGGGAAGTCCTTCAATGTTCTGATTCGGTTTTTGCTTAAGCAGCAACTCTTCTCTTGCGGCTTACTACAACTGCGGCTCCGCAAATCGCAAGAGCGGCAATCAGGATACCCCAGGTACCTGCGGTAACAGATGTGTCGGTCTTGGCAGCTTCAACATCAAACTCGAGAGTACCAATCTTAACGCCGTCTTTGTAAATCTCAGCAGACTGGTCACCTTTATGCAGCGCATTCGGATTGGAAACGAGCTTGTAGGTCAGACCAAGCGCATCACATGCGGCTTTGAACTTGCCAAGTAGATAATTCTGCTCTTCAGCGGAGTACTCATGCAGGGACATGCCTTTGGGGGAAACGGTGGCAACTACGTCATCAATAATGCCCTTAACGGCATTGTACTGGTCTTCCGTAACATCCAGCTGATTGACGATCTTCTCTACCTGAGGATAAGCAACTTCCTGATATGCAGCAGGCAGTTTCTCCTTGACGTAGCTAAGCAGGTCATCCTTGGGAGCAGCAGCAACAGATACTGCACACAGCGCACAAACGGCTGCAGCACAAACGGCAAGTAATTTCTTAATCTTTCTCATATCTATCCTCTCCTTAATAATGAGATATTTACATATTTTTTTAGTTACTACTATTATAAACATCTCGTGGTGAAAATCAAGTAAAAAATTCTCTATATTTATGCTTATTTTTTACATGATTTTGACAATACTGCACAGTAATAAAGGCGCAGGTCTGCAGACGCACACTCTCCAGTCCGGTCAGTCCATCTGGTAAAACGGGGATTCGTCCAAAGTACGGACTTCATGCTTCTCATAGTAGCCCAGCAGATTCTTCTCCTCATCCCTTAAGGCCACGATGTACACGTCTGCATTGTCCCTGGGACTGAAATACGCGTGCACGCGGTTGTGTTCCGCATCAGCGGCAAACCAGTCCAATATCTTCTGCAGGATGCCCCTGGTATTCTCATTGTGGCAGTCCAGGATGCTTTTGCCGGTCAGATCCCTTCTGTAACGGGCCCGTGCCGCGTCATTCATGTAGACAATCATGTGCGCACAGTCGCAGAAAACCACGGCATCGTTATCGCCGTCGGCAAATGCCTTAAAGAATTTGTTCAAATCCATCACGTACCTCCTTTGGATTCAAATCTCAGTCCGGATCAATAATGATCGGCGTCTCATAAGGGTCCCCGCCGTTATCTGCCGGCTCAGGCTCTTCCGTGGGCTGGGGTTCCTGCGGCGCAGGTGTGGGCGTTGCAGGGGTGGTCGGCTGCTGTCCGTCGTCATCCCTGATAATTTCGGTGGTGTTTCCTTCCTGCACCGGAGTCTGGCTGTCACCAGCCTGGTTTGCGGGTGCATCAGTGCCGGCCGGCTGGTTCTGCTCTGTACTCTCCGTATCGGCCGAAGTACTGCTTACTGCTTCCGCCTCTGCAGAGGAACTGCTTACTGATTCCGAAGCCGCGCTTTTATCCGATGTCTCCGCTTCCGCCTCCATGCTCTTCGAACCGGTTTCCTTCTTCTCTTCGGATTCCGCAGAAACTGACGTCTCCGTTTCCTTTTGCACGGATTCTTTTTTTCCGCCGGCATTCATATTCACGACTAGCGCGATAATAATGACCACCACCGCGATGCAACCGAGGATGAGGGCGGTGAGTTTTTTCTTCATTTACAATCTCCGACAATTATTGAAATACAATCTAAAACAGTATTATGTATTCGGATCAACAGGTGTTTCGTTACCCCCCTGATCCAGTGAATCGGTAATAATATCATCATTTGTAAAATAAAGGATTTCGATATCTGTACCAGTATAGTTCTCTTTCATTTTCTTCCTCTTTCAATCTGATAAATGATAAATCTTCAAGGCACTATTGATTGCACTCCATTGTATTTATGATGTGAAGAGTCCCTTCGCCTTCTGATGATATACATAAAGTGCTTTGCACAGATTCCCCAAGTTCTCGTTGACCGTTTCTTTACTTAACGTCGAGTAGACGTAAGACATACCGCTGTACTGTATTGTATAGGTACTGTTTTCTCCTGATAATCCGACCTCTGTAGTTGTATAAGTTCCTAATTCAGCGGCTGGAATACCCTCTAATGTTACCCGATAATAATTGCTTCCCGCCGATACCGGTGTCAGATCTTTTCCTACGGCAGTAAAGCTGTATTCATCAATATTATGCCCGGATTCTACCGTAAAATAATGATTAATAAGGGTTTCCGCTTCAAGTGTCAGACTCGTACCATAATAAGCAAGTCCCTCCGGCAGTATACCGGTTTTCACTTTATTATAATTTGAAACATTCTCAGCCACAGTCTCGGCAGTTATATTGTTGATAGCTGTACTGTCAGGCACCACGCCGCTGCTGTTATAACCGAAATAAACCTGCGCATACTCCCCGTAATTGTCCATTGCCTCTGCTAACGCAACCAACTTCTCATCTGTACTCTCTTTTGCCAGTTCCAGATATCTGGCAATAGAATACTCATACCCGTCTGTATAATCTGTCGCCAGAGAATTGCTCAGCAAGGTAATAGGATTTCCTTCAGTATCCTTCACTGTTATGGTAATAACATCCCGCATTTCCTTGGCCACCATGTTAACCGTAAATTTGTAGGACCCGGTATTTTCATCTACCGTCAGGCCATCACCTAAAGATACCGTACCATCGCCGCCATTCGGTGTGGAGTAATGTATAACCGCCCGGTTTGCAACAGATGCCTTCATATCCATGTAAAAATTCACACCAATATCTCCATGTAAGGAAAGGGAATTTCCGCTAAGCTGGATGGCATCTATGTCCAGGTCAGCTGCAGTACTTACTGTTTTAATCGTACATGTTGCAGATACCTCCGGGTCAGACACAGACGAAATCTTTACCACTATCGTACCAGTTCTTCCATCCGATGGCGCTGTGGGTGTGATTTCAATCCATCCGCCCTGATTGCTTTTACTACTGCTATATCCAACTGTACGTTCAATAATATCAAAATTGACCGAAGTATCAAAAGCATCTGCCGGTTCAACCGTTGCCTGGACCCTGTAAGGCTGACCGTACAGTACGTACCCGGATGTGGAATCCAGCACGATTCCTGTAACGGGGACCTTTGCGGAGTCCGGATAGGCAAGGCTTGCTGATGCCATAGGATAAGCCACGTTAAATGCCTCGGAAGCATATTCACTATTCCTGGAATGGTCGCTAAATTCAGATTCGCATTTCAGGAAATAGGTATATTGAGAAGGTGCTTTTCCGGTATCCCAGGTAGCATCTGTATCATAGTATTGACCATTTATCCCCACAATAACCCATGCATGCGCTTCTTGTCTGCCGGTACCGGAAATGATTCTTGCACTGATGCCTGCCTGCCGAAGCATTCTGTAAAACAGGCAGGTATAACCCTGACATACAGCAGTACCGTTAATCAATGCTGCATATGCCGTATACTTCAGTTTATACGATGAATTATTCAGATTTGTATAATCATATACGACATGGGAAGTTATATAATCATAAATTTTCGCAATCTTATAATCATCAGCCTTGTTGGCCAAATCCAACTCCGCCAAAACAGAAGCAACCTGTGAATCCACGGCAGCTTCCTGTGCAGAAGTCATAAAGTAATTGACATTGTAAGTAACAGTGAAAACAGACTCATTGTAACCAATGGGACTTTCATCAATCGCTGTCTGAAATCTAAGATAATCTCCTGCTTTAGGATTGTCGCATTCTTTATAAGCCTCTTCCAGCAGATCGAAGAACAGCTTGTTTATATCTGAATCCGAATCCGTGTAACCGGAAAAATTGGGAGCAGTTCTGTCTACCGAAATCTCGATTGCAGCTGTCTTTGCAATCATCTGATCCCGCAGATACGCTCCGGCTTCTGCCAGGGTAGTATATCCCGACGAATCCCCCGAAAGATCAGGAATGACTACTCCACCGGGATCGATTAACGGGGAACCAGGATTATCGGGATCGACAGGGCCGGGATCGATTACCGGGGAACCGGGATTATCAGGATCGATTACCGGGGAACCGGGATTATCGGGATCAATTACCGGGGAACCGGGTTCTGAAGGATCGGGCGTATCCGGTACAACTACTACCGTTCTGACCGGTTCAGTCGGTTCTAACGGTTCATCCGCAATAACCGCACCAGCTACCGAAAACACCATTACTGCCGCCAATAAGACTGCTAAAAATCTCTTTTTCATCAGGCAAGCCTCTCTTCTTATCAGTCTGCGCACCCCCGTGCGCTGTCTGGATCATATAATTAGACTAGTATATTATAATCTGAAATCTGCCAGCGGTCAATGAATTCCAATAGAAAAAGCCCGGCGCACGCCAGGCTTTATAGACATTCGGTATTCTTAATTTAAGTATAAAGTGCTTTGCCAAGATTTTGCGGCCTTACTCCACAATATACCCCTTCTCCCGAATCACACTGATGATGTAATCCACGTATTTCTCGCAGAGGTCTGCTTCTTCGGCTTCCGCCATTACGCGGATGACAGGCTCGGTGCCGGATTCACGCACAACGGTGCGGCCGACGCCTTTGAGCTCTTCGTCTGCCTTCTTGATGGCAGCCTTCACATCAGGATCGTTTAAGGTGGCGGGCTTGGAGGTGACGCGCACGTTCTTCAGTACCTGCGGTACGAAGACAACCGGTGCCGCCAGCTCGCTCATGGGCTTCTTCTTCGCCAGCATAACTTCCATCATCTTCAAGGATGTCAGGATGCCGTCGCCCGTGGTGGCGTATTTGCTGAAAATGGTGTGGCCGCTCTGCTCACCGCCGATACGGTGGCCGAACTTCACCATGTTTTCATAAACGTATTTGTCGCCTACGGCTGTCTGCTCATACTCAATGCCCACCTTTTCCAGGGCTTTGTACAGGCCGAAATTGGACATGATGGTGGTAACCACCTTATTATTCAGGAGCTTGCCTCTTTCCTTCATGTAGAGGCCGTAGATGTACAGTGTGTGGTCGCCTGTTACCAGGTTGCCCTTCTCATCCACGGTAAGGCAGCGGTCCGCGTCGCCGTCATAGGCAAAGCCGATATCCAGCTGGTTTGCCACCACGTACTCCTGCAGATGCTCGATGTGGGTGGAGCCGCAGTCGGTATTGATGTTGTAGCCGTTCGGCTGGTTGTTGATGACGTATGTCTTGGCGCCTAAAGCGTCAAATACGGATTTTGCGATGCTCCAGGCTGCTCCGTTGGCCACGTCAAGGCCCACCTTAACGCCGCGGAAGCTGTATTTTGACATGGAAATCAGGTAGCCGATATAACGGTTTCTGCCTTCCTCATAGTCCACGGTCCGGCCGATATCGTGACGGCCCGCCACCGGGACGTCAATCTCACCGTCGATGTATTTTTCAACCTCCAGGATGGTTTCCTCTTCCATCTTCTCCCCGTTGCCGTTCAGAAGCTTGATGCCATTGTCGTAATAGGGGTTGTGGGAGGCGGAAATCATGATGCCGCAGTCGAAATCATCCACGTGGGTGATGTAGGCCACGGAAGGCGTGGTGGTTACGTGCATGATATACGCGTCCGCACCGGAAGCCATAAGGCCCGTGCAGAGGGCGTATTCAAACATATAAGACGAACGTCTGGTGTCCTTGCCGATGACGATTTTCGCCTTTTTATTCTGCCGCGCGCCGTAATACCAGCCCAGGAAACGGCCGATTTTCACCGCATGGTCAAACGTCAGGTCTTTATTGGCTTCGCCGCGGAAGCCGTCGGTTCCGAAATACTTACCCATTTACAGCCTCTCTTTCCTCTCAATATCCAGGAAATATTTGTACGTATCCACCATAAGCTCGCCGCAGGCTTCCTCATCGCAGGCAATAATCGCGCCGTTGTGCATCTGCAGCGCGGAGCAGGTCCATCTCTGGCTTACGCCGCCTTCCACAACAGCCGCCATGGCGCGGGCCTTGTTGTGGCCGGAAATCAGCACCAGGACTTCCTTCGCGTCCATAACCGTACCGATACCTACGGACAGGGCCTGGGAGGGCACCTTCTCCGGGTCATTTCCGAAGAAACGGCTGTTCACGATGCGGGTGTCGGTGGTGAGGTCACGAAGGCCTGTACGGCTTGTAAGTGAAGTGTAGGGCTCATTGAAAGCCAGATGGCCGTCTACGCCGATGCCGCCCATAAAGAGGTCAATGCCGCCGTAGGAGGCGATTTTCTCCTCATATGCCGCGCATTCGCCTTCCGGATCATCCGTCATGCCGTTTAAAATGTTGATATTTTCCGGTTTCATATCCACCAGGTGGTTGAAGAAATTATCATGCATGAAATACCAGTAGCTCTGGTCATGCTCGTGAGGCAGACCCAGATACTCGTCCATGTTGAAGGTTACCACATTTGCGAAAGACAGCTCGCCGGCCTGGTTCATACGTGCCAGCTCCTTGTAAACGCCGATGGGGGAAGAACCGGTGGGAAGTCCCAGCACGAACGGCCGGTCTTCCTTATGGGCCTTTATTTTGCCTGCAATGTAGTCCGCAGCCCATTTGCACATCTTGTCATAATTGTCCTGAATAACAACTCTCATTTCTAACCCCTCATCTTTCTTCTTTGGTAATAACCACGCCGTTGTCGCGGTAAATGCTGTTCTCCGGCACTACACCGCGGACACAGCTGGTGGGATAAACATTGGAATGACGTCCGATGACCGTGCCGGGATTGCAGACCGCGTTGCAGCCTACTTCCACGTAATCGCCCAGCATGGCGCCAATCTTCTTGATACCGGTTTCGATCTGCTCGGAACCGTTGTGGATAACCACGAGTTTCTTGTCGCTTTTCACATTGGAAGTGATGGAACCCGCGCCCATATGGCTGTAGTAGCCCAGGATGGAATCGCCCACGTAGTTGTAATGCGGTGTCTGGACGTGGTCAAAGAGAATGACGTTCTTAAGCTCGACGGAGTTTCCGACCACACAGTTCGCGCCTACAAGGGCTGAACCGCGGATAAACGCGCAGTGACGGACTTCCGTTTCCGGACCGATGATGCAGGGCGCGCCGAGATACGCCGACGGAAAAACAGTTGCTGTCTTGTGCACCCACACATGCTCCTGAACTTCCTCGTAATCATCTCCCAGGGTCGGGCCGAGCTGCAGGATGAATTCCTTGATGCCCTTCAGGGCTTCCCAGGGATAGGTGAACTGTGAAAGGTAATCCTTCGCCAGCGTGTGGTCAAGATCATATAAATCTGTGATTGTATACATATGTTTTATTTCCTTAAATTTCAGATTTCAGCATCGGAAACCAGGTCTGAACCGGCATTTCCGTATGCGCTTTCAGACTGCGGAAGAACCTCTGTTACAGTTTTTATTCTGCTTTTTGCTTTCTTCCTTACGAACAGCCTTAAATCCGTGGCAGCATCCGCCGAGTCTTTCGATAACTGCCATACCTCGTCAACCAAATATTACGGTCCTGGCGCTAATACCCGCCCCTTCCTCCTGGCAGAAAGGCCGGTATTTTATTGAATTATAAATTTTCAATCGTAGATTTTACCACATATTGTGCCGCATAGCAACAAAAAAAGCCTTCCCCGTTTGGAAAAGGCTTGCCTTCCCCTAAAGGGGAAGGTGCCGGCTTCAGCCGGCGGATGAGGGTAATATCAGTATATTTATCGATATATTTATTGACATAAATGTCAGGCAATGCTAAATTGATCGCATGGAGGTGAGAAAACCATGTCATCTGTTGCGGATGCGATAACCAAAACAATACCGATTTCCCAGTTTAACCGGGGTCTCGCCGGAAAGATTTTGTCGGATGTGAAAAAGGAAGGCGCCAAGGTCGTAATGAAAAACAACACCGCGGAAGCTGTTCTGCTTTCACCGGATGAATACATCGAAATGATGGATGATTTAAATGACTACTATCTTCTGACGCTGGCTCTGGAAAGAATGACTGCCTTCAATCCGGACGAACTGATCTCTCTGGAAGAACTGGAGAAAGAAATGCATATTACACCGGAAGAACTGGACAAGACCGGTGAGGTTGAATTCGAATGACCTGGGATGTAAAATTTCTTGCGGAAGCCGTAAAAGACTACCGTTCTCTCTCCCGCAGTCAGCAGCTTACCGTAGATAAAGCCATACGGAAAGTCCGGGAGAATCCGCTTCCCCAGTCAGAAGGCGGATACGGCAAGCCCCTCGGTCATAAACTGGGCACCAATTTTACCGGTTTTCTGAAAATAAAACTAAGAGGTGAAGGCTTACGCATCGTGTACCGTCTCATCCGGACAAAGACGCAAATGCTCATTGTCGTCATCGGCGTTCGTGAGGATGCAGAAGTGTATATTTCCGCACAGAAACGCCTTCAGAAATACCATAAAGCACTGGACAGCCTGAATATCACCTGAGAAAGCCTCGATAACCGTACGAAAAAAGCCTTCCCCGTTCTTTGGAGAAGGCTTGTCTTCCCCTAAAGGGGAAGGTGGCTGAACGTAAGTGAAGCCGGATGAGGTCCATCCTCACCCGGTCCTCCGGACCGACCTCTCCTTTGGAGAGGTCCTTACAGCACTTCTTTATACACTTCCATCCTGCTGGGTTCGGCCATGCATTTGGCCAGCTGCGGCAGAATCCGGGTGAAATGCTCACTGCTCAGGTGGGCCTTCATCGCCTCGTCATCCTTCCAGATCTCCATCATCGCGAAATAGTCCGGATCCTTCAAATCCTGGCAATACTGGTAAGCAATATTGCCGGGTTCTTTTCTGGTGGCTGCAATCAGCTCTTCCAGCAGCTTGAAAGCCTCTTCCTTGCACTCCGGTTTCATATGATCTCTTGCAACAATACGAATCGCCATTTGTCTTCCTCCTCAAAAATGCTCTTTTACTGTCTTTTCATGAAAGCATCTTACCGAACTGCGTTCGGACTTTGATTCTTATATGAGTCATGCTATCACAGCCTCCCGTGAATGTAAAGCCGGATGAGGCTATGTCTTCCCCCTTGGGGAAGGTGCCGGCTTCGGCCGGCGGATGAGGTTCTGCCTTCCCCTTAAGGGGAAGGTGCCGGCTTCGGCCGGCGGATGAGGTTCTGCCTTCCCCTCTGGGGAAGGTGCCGGCTTCGGCCGGCGGATGAGGTTTTATGCCCACGTCACCGGATTCCCGGTTCTGGCCAGCTCGCTGCGGACAGGCGCGCCGTCCGCGCCGTAGCCCAGGATCAGACCGCCGGTTACCGTCTCCTCCGGCAGAAGGCCCAGTTTGTACAGGCACTCTCTCACCGCCTCGTCCTCATCCAGCCAATGCAGCTGGTTAATCCAGCAGCTCCCCAAATCAAGGGCATTTGCCGCAATCATCATATTTTCCAGCGCGCAGGCGCTGTCCGCCATGGCGTTGCCATAACCCTTTCTGTTTGCCACAACGATGAGCACCGGGGCATTGTAATGAAAAACATAGCCGCCTTTCTTCGCCGCCGCAACGGCATGCTTCAGGGAAGCATAGGCGTCCTCCGCAAGCTCCATTTTGGCAAATTCCGCCTCCACAAGCTTGGCCATTTCATCCAGGACGGCCTTGTCCGTGATGACGATGAAATGTGTGGTCTGGTTATTGCCGCCGCTGGGGGCATAACGGCCAGCCTCAATCACCTTCTCTATCAGTTCCCTCTCCGGCATATCCGGCTTCATAAGCCGTGTGCTGCGCCTTGTAAAAATCGCCTGTAATGCATCCATGGTAAATACTCCTTTCATGGAAATAATCCTTACGGTCTCTTAAAACATTATATGCGAACATGGAAAATAACACAAAGGATTTCGAAATAATAAATACCATATAGCATTCCGCATTCCGGTGCTTTATAATAAATACACAGCACAATCCAACACAGAAACACTGCACAGCTAACGGAGGATTAATGATGGCCACTTATGTATTTCCGTATTTTTACCCGGTAAACATGGCTGATGAGGAAGCAGCCGAGATCGAGATCGAACTGACCGATGACGAAGCATGGACAGTTCTGTCATCCGCTGAACATGCAGCCGGATTTGCTTTCGAAGATGTGGATGATGAAGAAACAAAAGCGGTTTATGACAAGGTGCATGAGGCGGCAGCTGAAGCATTGAGAGAAATGATTTACGACGACCCCTCCATTATCGCGGAATGGTTGGACGAGTGGGGTTATCTGGACGCCGGGCTGCCGGTTGACGATGAACAAATTGAACATTATTTCGAAGAACTGTATCTGAGAGTCGAATATCCCGAGCCGTGGTACCTGGAGCGGATGAGGGAAGGATTGGATTAATGATAAAGTGGCTGACGTTTCTTCCAGAGCGTCAGCCACTTGTTTTATCCGGCTTCTATACAGCCGTTTTTTCAAAAAAGGGAAAAGCATTATCAGATTATCTTAAACCTCTTCCACTTCCCGCCCCGCCAGCGGTGCAGGTCGAGCGCGGCTTTGATGACCCAGTCGAAGACCATTGCCAGGGTGATGCCGATGACGCCCATGTTCATGCCGAGGCCGAAGATAAATGACATGGCGGTCCGGCAGACCACGGTGGCGAAAAGCGCGGCAAACATGGTAAATTTCACGTCTCCGGCAGCCCGCAGCCCCGCGGACAGCGGGAAAGCCATGGTATGGAAGGCGCAGGTGAAAATGCTGTGTATCAGGACCGCGATCCAGACCAGCCGCCGGGTTTCCGCGGTAATGCTGTACAGCGGGAGGATGAACGGCACTGCAAGCAGGAAGATAGCATTCCAGACGATGCACAGAAGGATGCTTAAGCGCGTCAGCCGGTGCATGTACCAGTCCGCGGCTTCCGTATCGCCTGCACCGATGCACTGTCCCACAACCGTGATGTACACCGGCCCCATAGAGACGCTCATCAGCGAAGAAAGGGCCCAGAGTGTCTGCGCGATGCCGTTTGCGGCAATCTGCGATGTGCCGAATGTGGAAACCAGGGAACCCAGCACCACCTTGGCCGCCTGAAACAGCACATTTTCTATGGCATTCGGGATGGCAATCCCCAGGATTCTGGCCGCCATCCTTTTGTCTATGTGAAATACACTCTTAATCCGCAGGGATACGGCATTGTTCTTATTCATGCACAGAAATGTCATTACCACGGCCGCGAAATACCAGGAAATCGTCGTCGGCCAGGCAACGCCCGCCGCGCCGGCACGCAGCACGAAAATGCCGATGGCATTTCCCGCCACGTTGATGAGGTTCATCATGGAGGAAACCATCATGGTGGTCTTCGTCCTGCCCATGGAACGGAAAAGCGCGGCACCCGCGTTGTAAATCGCATTTGCCGGGAAGGAAATCGTGACGATTCTAAGATACGTTCTGCAGGCGTCCATGACCGCAGGGTCCACCTTCGGATACAGAAGGCCCAGAAGTGCCGGACCCGCCAGCAGCATCACGACCGTGCAGATTCCGGAAGCAAGCCCGGCAATCATATAAATCTGGGAGGCCGCATGGTCCGCATTTTCGCGGTTCCTGCTTCCCAGATACTGGGATACGACCACCGCGCCGCCGGAAGCTACAGCCGTAAACAGATAGATGAATATCATGTAAATCATCGTATCCAGGGAAACGCCGGAAACCGTCGCTTCGCCGGCATAGCTGACCATCAGTGTATCCGCAATTCCCACAATCATCTGGAGCATCTGCTCGATGACCAGCGGAATAATCATTGCTTTCAGTGCGCGTCCGTCAAAAAGCTGTCTCTCCTTCGAAAGCTCCGGCTTCGGGGTGAGAATTCGGGTAATAAAAGACATGCTGCCGCCTCCAATGATGTTATCCTTGTGAAAGAGTCTTTCATTTTCACAAAACTCTGCAATTGTAGCACAACAGAAAACAGAATACAACAGCAAAGAAAGGCAAATACCCCTACATTTTCCACTATCATTGTGATATACTGTATCACGCCTGCGGAAATACGCCGCAGAAACTGTATCCGTATCAACCAAAACATTTACCTACAGGAGGAAGAATAATGGCAAACAAATATGCAGGAACACAGACAGAGAAAAACCTCGAGGCAGCATTTGCCGGGGAATCCCAGGCAAGAAATAAATACACTTACTTTGCTTCAAAGGCGAAAAAGGACGGATTCGAGCAGATTTCAGCGCTTTTCCTGAAAACCGCCGACAATGAAAAAGAACACGCAAAAATGTGGTTCAAAGAGCTGAACGGCATCGGCGATACCGCCGAAAATCTCGCTGCCGCAGCTGACGGTGAGAATTACGAATGGACTGATATGTACGAAGGCTTCGCCAAAACCGCCGAAGAGGAAGGCTTCCCGGAGCTTGCGGAGAAATTCCGCCAGGTAGCCGCCATCGAAAAGCACCATGAAGAAAGGTATCGCGCGCTTCTTCGGAACGTCGAAGCGCAGGAAGTCTTCAAAAAGAGTGAAGTGAAGGTCTGGGAATGCAGGAACTGCGGCCATATCATCGTAGGCACCGAAGCGCCTGAGGTATGCCCGGTATGCGCACACCCGCAGAGCTATTTCGAGATTAATGCAGAGAATTATTGATTCGTACAAAACCGCCCTCCCCTCGGGGAGGGCGGTCTGCATGAATGGGTGAGGCCCTCATCCGGCCGCGGTGCCGCCACCGTCTCGCCTTCCGGCTCGGTCCGCGCTAAACGAGCGCCACCGGCGCTCAGCGCCCCCAAGGGGGAAGGCTTACAGCAGTCCGTTTATCACTGCCCTTAATCTGTGGTGGTAGTATCTCCCGTCGGGCAGCATATCCTGAATCATGAAAGAGGCGGAAAGCTTCTCCGAAGGATCTGCCATCATCCAGGGACCGGCGGCGCCTACCCAGCCGAATTCCCCGACCGAGCTGTTGGTCAGGCCGGATACCGGGTCGACCATCGTACGCACGCCGTAACCGTAGCCGTAGCCCTTCATGTCCGTCATCATCGTATGGAAGGTCTCCATCATTTCCTTCGTCTGCAGATTGTGCCGCATCATATCCAAAGTCTTCCGGCCGATGATGCGCTCGCCCTTCCAGATGCCGCCATTCGCCAGCATGCCGGCGAAAGCCTGCACATCCCTGAGATTGGAAATCAGCCCGGCATCTGCTGCCTCATAGACGGCTTCCTCCCTGTACATGCTGTCCAGGGGATCGCCCAGCACGTCATCACAGTGCTTCACACCGCCATCGGGCAGCTGCTGCACGCATTCCGCCATCCGCTCGCGCCAGCCCGGACGGAAACGGAAGCCCGTATCCTTCATCCCCAGGGGTTCGAAAATATTTTTCTTCATGAATTCACCAAGGCTCATGCCGCTGGATTCCTCGATCACCGAAGAGAGAATATTGAGTCCGTAATCATACTGCCAGCGTGTGCCCGGCTCAAACAGCATGGGAATCTCCGCCATGGCGCGGATTTCCTCCCTCTGGCTGTAGTTGGACTGCATTTTGCTGCCGCCCAGCCGCTCATGCACTTCTCTCATGCCGATGGCGGTGGGACTGTCATCGTAAGCATAATACCCCACATTCATATTGAACAAATGCCGTATGAGCAAGGTCTCCTTCGCATCCTCCACGGCCCAGGTGCCGTCATCTTTGCGCACGCTGATTTTAATATTCCTGTATTCCGGAAGATACTCATATACAGGATCATCCATCAGAAATACGCCGCGCTCGTACTGCAGCATACCGCACAGAGAAGTCATCGGCTTCGTCACGGAATGAATACGGAACAGCGTGTCCGTATCCATGGGCACAGTGCCGGCCATATCCCGGCTTCCGATGCAGTTCTCATAGAGAAGGTTTTCTCCCTGGCAGACGGAAAGCGAAGCGCCGGGAAGATGCTTCTCCCTTACGAAACGCTCCAGCAGGTTGTCGAGGTCTTTTACGGTTGACATAATGCGGTCCTCCTTATTTTTATACTGTAATTATAAACCAAAACCTTTCTGTCCGCAAAAGGAAAAGGCATGCCCTCCCCTTAAGGGGAGGGTGGTCCGCAGGACCGGGTGAGGGCCCTCATCCGGCCTCATTGCATTCGGCCACCTTCTCCAAAGGAGAAGGCTTTACTCCTCCGTCATCCTCCACATCTCTTCTTTCCACTCCGGATGGCAGATTCCCGCTGCATCCAGCAGCCTTACCAATACCATGAAAGCGGCTTTTTTCTTCGCTTTTACCTTGGCCGGGGCCGTACCGTAGCCGTTCACGCCGCTGCAGACGCATTCACAATGCCATTTTCCGCCGCTTATTTCCTCGAATTCGTAGGAAGGCGAGTCGACATATTTCTTCTGGAAAAGCTCCTGCAGCTGGTTGATGCTGTCATCATATTTCGGGATGACGCCGGCATCCTTAAGATTCATCCACAGGCCGCTTGTTACCACAAAGCCATAAGCGCGTTTTGCGGCTTCCTCACGGGCCTTGCTTCTCGTCTCCCCTTCCGCGTCGAAACGCTGATCCGGCTGGATCCGCAGGTCATTTTCAGGCACCTGAAAACGGATGGTGCAGGAATATGCCGGCCCTTCCTTGCTTCTCCAGGGCCTTATCCTGTTGATTTCATAAGCCGGCATGCAGCCGAACCGTCTCTGGTGCCAGGCATTGAAAATATCATAAATCGTCTGCTTGAGAAGCTCGTCCGGATTCATGATATGAATACCCAGCAGCCGGTCAATCACGCGTCCCGCCGCGTCCCAGTCCCAGCCGCTGTCCACCATGACCGCGCCGACAAGCGCTTCCAGCGCGTCTTCACCTGCCTTATCCGTATGCTCTTCACCGGAACCATACAGAATGAACCGGTCCAGTCCCAGCTCCGCCGCCTTCGCGCTTAAATTTTCTCCCGAAACAAACCGGTTTCTCAAAGCAGTTAGGTCGCCTTCCGCATACCTGCACTGGAAAGGCGCCTCCGGCACCGTCGTCCACACGTCCGCCATCTGCTTCACAGCCGCCCTGGTCACCACCGTCTGCAGCACCGTATCGCCGATGAACTCCAGCTCTTCATTGCTGCCGTAAAGCGCGTATTCCTCGGCAAATGCCCTTCTGGTAAATGCCTGCCGCAGCAGATTTTCATTGATAAATTCATAACCGGTCATGTCCCGGAGAATATAAACCGGGTCATTTTCAGGCATCTGCGCCGGGATTTTCAGCATGTTGATGTGGGTGATCAAATCATCTTCCCAGATATCCTCTTCAAAGCCCTCAAACCAGTAATCCCAGCCCATGGCAGGAAACCAGTCTTCCTCTTCGTCGGTACCGTCGTCAGGCGTCCACTCGTCATTCAGGGTGTAATCCTCCTTCAGCCGGCCATCCTCCACCAGGGAATCATAATACTCCTTAATCTCCAGCAATTCTTCGCCTTCCTCATCCAGCTTCAGCATCTGCGCATCTTCAACTTCCCAGAAATCGCCCTCTCCTTCCGCCAGCGGTTCCGGCCATACACAGTTCTCCGGCCAAGGTTTACGTCTTTTTTTCTGCATAATAAAAACCTCCATGATTGAAATATTACATGGAGGCATACTGGTTTCTCTTCCGCCGTACGCTTATAAAGCATAACACCATATTTCCCATTGGAAATAAGCTGTCACGCTTACCGTACGCGCATCGCTACCATCAAAACATTCTTCTAAATGCCGCCTCTCTGCCCGCCGGCCCTTTCAAGCCGCCAGCCAGGATGACAAACACTTGGCAAAACGCTTCATGCCATCCATGCTGGCAATATTATGCCTCGCGGGCAGGTAAATGTCAAGAAAACTTATAATTCCTCCACATACGCATCTCCTCTGCTCATGGCGATAGCCAGTAATTCTTCTGCAATCTCTTTGTTTTCCAGACGAATCAGATTACCCTGCCGCATGACGGAACATTTTGGCAACATCCGGATTCATATTCACCGGGAGCAGGTTTATAGCCGGATGCTCCTTTCGGAAAACACGGAACAACTGATCAGCAAATCCCTGGCCCATCCATTCGATTCCTTCAAAATCCAATATGACCTCTGAGAATTCGCCGAAACGATGCGTCAGACGTTTCGCCTGGGATCGGGAAACCGGCGAACGGTCGAAGATATTCTTTAACGGTATTCTGGTACGGATAAAATTCCCCTCTTCATCCAAATATAAATCAAAAATCTCCTTCGTCTGTTTTGCGCTGTTATTGGAAAGCTTCATAAAAACACATGTCCCGGGCAACATCATTTCCTTCGAAAAAACCGCAATCTGTTCATCGTCATAATGATTGCAGGTAAACATCCTCCCGCCTGAAAAAATCGCGAACTCATCCATCAGCCGGGAACTGAAGAATATTCCCTCTCCGGAATGATTCTCCGTATCTGTGGTGAGCTTTCCTTTAAACAATTCTTCAATGGATTCATCTGCCGTAGAAAACCCGAAATGCTTTTTAATTTTCTCAAAAATACCAATGCCTTCATCAATGATATATACTGACGTATTCAGACAATCCTGACGGACGGATACAAAAGCAGTCTCCGATTCGGAATGGTCCATTACGTTATTTATCATTTCTGAAAACACATAGCCCCAGATATGTATTACATTATCCGGCAAATGTTTGATATGCGGTTCAAGGTATTTTACAAAAACAGTAATGTCCGAATCCAAATCACCTTTTTTGCGCTCCAGAACATAGTCCCACCGCTGCTGCTGCAAAGTATACTGCCCGCGGCGGATTTTTTGAATTTTTTCCTGTTCTGCCAGCCTGCCGATACACCGGAATGCCGTACTCCGGTCTACAGAAAACACTTCCACGATATGCTGTGCTATATTTTCATACCCTTTATCAATGATTTCCAGGGTATATTGTTCCATTGCTTCCCGCTTTTCTTTACTGAGACGCAAGCAGACCACCTCTTTTCCTGTTAAAAATGATATTAATACTTTACTATAAAGTGTTCTTAAATTCAACAGAAAGTCGCAATAAAAAAAAGAAAAGTTGCAATAAAACGTTCTGAATTCGTTTTATTGCAACTTTCTGATGGTTCCCTCCTGCCCTCTCCTCCGGGAAGGGTGCCGGCTTTAGCCGACATGTGAAACCCTCATCCGGCAGCTAGCGCTGCCACCTTCCCCCTTTGGGGAGGGTGCCGGCTTCAGCCGGCGGGTGAGGCTTACATCCACCTCTTCTTATATTCCTCCGTATGTTCAATCAGGCAAATGCGGACGCCGTCCGGGTCCTGGATAAATGTCTGCCTTCCCACCGTTGTAGGTATAACCGGGCCAATCGGTTCGCAGCCTTTCTCCTTCAGAATCCGCAGCGTCTCGTCCAGGTCATCCACATCGGTACCGATTGAATACATACCGACTTCAAACTGCGGGTGTTCGATCAGTTCCACGCAAGCCCCACCCGGACTCTTCATAATCGTAATCTGTCCGACAGGCAGATCCACATGGTAACCTCTTTCAAATCCGAGAACATCCGCGTAAAATGCTTCTGATTCCTTCAGATTCTTCACAATAAGTGTGGTGTATTGGACGGTGATTTTCATGAAGGTGTCTCCTTTTTCTATATTTCAACAATTCTTCCAGTGATCAATAATCCACTAAATGGTATTGACATTGTAAGTACGATATATTACATTCGATTTGAAAGGAGTAAATATCATGTCTACAACGCCAACACAAATCCGTATAGATACTGCTGTAAAAGAACAGGCAACCATACTTTTCGCTGAACTCGGCATGGATATGTCCAGCGCGGTAAATATCTTCCTCCGGCAATGTATCTTAAGGGGCGGTCTGCCATTCTCCGTAGAACTGCCGAACTACAGCCAGCAAACCTTAAATGCCATAGTGGAAGCCAGAAAGATTTCCAGAGTTCCTGACGTCCCCGGATATAATAATATGGCTGAACTGAAGGAGGCGCTGGAAGGGGAGGAATGATGTACACAGTCCAACTGGAATTGTCAGAAACTAAAGTAGCGAAACCACAAACTGAAATAACTTCGTTTCAATAAATGATTGTCAAGCTATTCGGTATTACTTGCTTCTGGCGGTTTCTGTAAGCAAAGATCGTGATAC
The DNA here is from genome assembly GCA_017433825.1 of Eubacterium sp. Lineage (GTDB taxonomy): Bacteria > Bacillota > Clostridia > Lachnospirales > Lachnospiraceae > Alectryocaccobium. The sequence goes on from JAFRGL010000020.1 coordinate 98,238, forward strand.
AAGGCACCCCAAAACAAGCCCTATAGAGTGAGGATTTGCTGCATGTATGCTTCATACCCATTGCATCCCGGGGCAATGGAAGGCAGCGCAGAATACAGGAATCATCAATCTTTTTTTGTTTTCCTGCAAACAATAATGCAGAGTTCAGAGGAGTTGGCACTAATTATGCCGAGTGTAACGAGACTTATAGCCGTATCGCCTATAATGCATATTTCCTAACAGCTTCAACAACAGAACTCGAATTCCAACCGACCATAATAACAGCATTATTCTGAACCTTCGCGGGAATTCTCTCTTGACCCCAAGGCTTTACCCCAATAATAGGTTTTCCCATGGCTACAGCTGTGTCAATTTCAAAATCAATCCAATTACTATATGCAACATACATCCCGGAGAGAATAATGACACAACTGCACAAAGAGATACGGTCTTTGATTCTCTGTTTTAATTCATTAACGCCATTAACATTTAGCGGATTGGTAATCGGAACAGAATAATCCGTCCACTGAAAATACGATGATGCATTAAGCCATCCTTTAATTGTCTCATAGTGTCTATTGTAATCCCAAGAATGGCTGATCAAAATGTGATAATTTCTTAAGCTTGGCATTTTTAAAACCTCTTGTCCTTTGATAGTTTCCAGTAGTGTAGGCCAAGTGCCGTTAGTCTACAAGATCTGCTCTCCATTGCAGCAAAATACATATGGTCAGTTCCTACAGGCTCTATTAGCCCAACACTCTCAAATAGTTGTAATTCTTTGAAAATTGAAACCTTATCCTGGTTTGCATGGGGCTCCAAGACTTTATGTACTACTCTAGGATCATTGGTAAACTCATAAGATGGATCTAGTTTGTATTCGTCAGTAGGATTAATAAAATACTGGCTGATTTTTCTCAAAGTGGCTTTTGGCACTTTCGCAGAGATCGTTCTTACAGGAAGAAATTGAGAAATATTGGTTTTAAATACCGGTCTCTGTTGCCACGCCCCCAAAGACTGATCAACAAAAGAATACAATGATGCAGGAGTAATGTTTCCACTTATATCTGCTGCCCCACCTTTTAATCCTTGAATAAGAAGATCAGTAAATAGTCCATGCTGTATCGTTAGATCTTCCATAGACGTTTCCCACGAACGACTTGCTGCCATAATAGTTACACCTTCGCCTAAAACAGAATTATTATTCATCAGAAGAGATTCTCCCATCTGACCTGAAAAGCAACAATCGAGAATGATAACCTTATTTCGACAGCGTGAATCATTTGCCAATTGAAGAATATCCGTCATACGAACACCATAACAGGATTTGCTAAAGTCTGTAGACACCAGGTAACCACCGTCTTTGTCTGCTCCATGGCCGGAGAAATAAAGCAGGGCTATCTCGGCATCATCAGCAAAGAGTGCTTGAATATTTGACTGCAGATCCTCCTTACTACAAGAGTCTGTAACTAGCTTTACATCAAAATTTGGTGAGCCATCTCCGTTTGATTCAATTAGGTTAGCAATCGCTATAGCATCATTATCACACCATTTAAGTTCACAGTTGGGATATTGATTAAGTCCAACTATAAGTGCTTTTTTCATTTCCTATTCCTTTCTCAAATACTGCATGTATAATAAACCCACCTCGAAAGACGGATTGTTCCGGATTTGCCGTTACGTCATTAATAAGATTTTCATGTATTTGATAGCACAAAAAAGGGCTTTCAGGTCATATCAGAACGCCATCATGCGTCCGGCTTTCCGTGTGCTATCAAAAATTCTGAAAAAGTAGTGGTTGGTAACATACGCCTTTTTCGAATCATTTCTGCCCAGATTGTATTTCCATCAGCTTCTGTGATGATTCCAGCGTTCATTGCCTCAATCAGAATATCCCCGGTTGTAATATGAGAAATGCTATATTTCTCGACATAAAGGCGGACATCACGGAAATTGTTGCTAGCAAGCGTACCATCTCTGTGTTTTGCCATTGCGATACCGGCAGCTTCTCCTCTGCCTATGATCCGCATTCCATCTTCAGGTGAAGCAGTCATCTGCAGATAATCGAGATATTCCGCCGTTCCAGTCTCCATACTTTCGACACTAAGATCTCCTTGGTTTTTCAGCGCATCTACTCTTGCCTGCAAATGGGGAACTCTTTGGAGCTCATTATATACCTGCGTAGGCAAAATTATTTTGCCAGCATACAACCTTACCAGAATGCTTTCCTCTCGAACCCAAAGGAAAGCAGAGAGGCAATCGGTATCAAAGAAATACTTCTTAGTCAATTGCCTCTCCTTCCTGATCATCATCCAAGCCGAACGCAATATCATCGCGGAAAGCATCGAGTAACAGTTCATCAATCTTTCCGGATGAGACCAGGTCTTTTTGCCGTAATTCTTCAACCTGCTTTAAATAATGGCCATACGTTCTTCTTTGAAACTTGATTGGTGTCGGGTTGTACAGTTTATCATCATATCCAAGTGTTCTTGCTGCCGATATTACACCATAATTGTAATCATCAAGTTTTTCTTGGGATAGATATCCTTCCGAAACCAACCGCCAAAGCATCGCCAAATGACTCATCCC
>JAFRGL010000021.1 GCA_017433825.1 Eubacterium sp.
CCTGGCGCTGTTTATACCCGCGCTGATAGCATACCTCAACGGATACAGCACGGACCTGTCTGTACGGACGGTACTTTATCCGGCGCTGGCAGCAGGCATCTCAGCTGTGTGGAATTTGCTGGCACCGCCGAAAGGAGTGCGCGATGAGAGTACAGAATTATAAGCAGTTTGATCCGGCCTATCACATGATGATAGGCCGTAATTCTATGACAATGGCACAGGGGGGCTGCGGAATATGTGCGACTGCAAACGTCGTCGGCAAGTCTCCTCTTGAAGTTGGAAAATGGATGGAAAGCCAGGGGTTTATATGGCCCAATGAAGGGACCGTTCATGAAGGCATCGTGCTGACTCTTAGGCATTACGGGATCGACAGCGAGTATGTTACGACTGAATATCTTAACGGTCAGATGTCTTCCCCATATTTCAATCGCTTATATGACCATGTGTATGCCGGATTTTGTGCGATAGTTTTGGTTGGCGGACTGCTTACCAGAACACCATGTCCTTGCCGGAATTTCTATTTTACAAATGCAGGGCATTACGATACCATTTGCGGCGCACGAGACGGCATGCTGTTGATGCATGATCCGGCGAGCTATGCCAGGGATGGATACCACAGCATCGTGGACGTGGAAGGGCGTCTGGAGGACAGCTTTAATGGCAACATAAAGAAAATAGTACTTATTAATTATTCATGGAAAGAAGGTAGCGGAGATATGGTGGAAATACCGGCAGTAAGACTGGGTAGCAGAGGCAAACATGTAAAAACATTGCAGGTTCTCCTGAACAAAGCTGGCTACAAGGGGACTGACGGCCGGCCCCTTAAAGAAGACGGCGATGCCGGCACGAACACCGTTTTTGCCATCAATGCTTATCAGACCGTGCGTCGGTCCCAAGGCAAAGAGCTGGGTACGAACGGTAAAAACGACGGCAGCTGCGGCAAAGCAATGTGGTCGGACATCATCATCGGTTGATCGAGGACCATATCGGGGATGCAAAACGGGCAGAAAGGGGCAAAAAAGGACCATAATAGATGTATCGTTTTGCCGGGAAATGCCAACTGCATTTCTTGTAAAAGACACTTATATAATAGGTAAAAATGAAGATTTTGCCTGAATTACAGGGCTTCCTGTTGCTCTATTTCTAATCGGCAGGGAATCCCGTCTCGCGCTTCTTTTTTTTGCCTTTCAGGCAGCGACATCCCGTACGGGATATGGAAAAAGGCGGCAGGCCGCAGAAAATGCGCAGCCTGCCGCCTTTTTTGTGCATTAATGTGAAAAGCAGCCTGTTTGTACACAGTATTTTCACGAAATATTTAAACCGAAAACAGTTGTAGATTCCGGAGAAAAGGTTTATAATACCATGGACTATGTCATAAAAGGATTTTTAATATATTCTGCTTATCGGAGGTACTTATGAGAAAGAAAATCATCGGTTTGGTCTGCACACTGACGGCAGCGGCCCTTATGGCTGTATCCTTTACCGGATGTAAGAATATCAAGGTGGACGGTACGAAGCCTGCGATAACCGTGAACGGGGAGACCCTGAATATGGGAACTGCGAACCTGGCTTTAAGATTCCAGCAGGCAGAGACCTACTCCATGCTGATCGGATACGGCTTCGCCCAGGAAGGTTATGTCTGGAGCTCCCAGATCGCTGCGGGTACCACCTACGGACAGTATTTCAAGGACCAGGTTGAGACTTCCCTGGTTGACCAGCTGCTGTTAAAGCAGCATGCTGCCGATTATGAAGTTACCCTTACAGAGGAAGACAACGCGGCCATTTCCGAAGCTGCCCAGGCTTTCCTGGATGCCAATACGGATTCCGTCAGCATACTCGGCTGCACAAAGGCGGATGTGGAAAATCTTCTTACCCTGTACACCTATCAGCACAAGATGCATGATCCGGTCATTGCGGATGCTGACACCACTGTAGACGAGGCAGAAGCCTCCACATCGAAGATTATTTACGCGAGGCTGCCCATTGCCGCTGATTCCGAATCCGGTGAAACAGAGGTTACCGAGGAGAGGAAGCAGGCCCTGAAAGCCGAGTGTGAGACGGTAATTGAGAAGTTTGAGCTTATGGAGAACGCCGACGCCGCCATGGCCAGGGAAATGGCCCAGGCAGTGGATGCGAACTTTTCCGTATCCGAAGGAACCTTCAGCAATCATTCCACCAGCCTTGACGCCGCGGTGGTGGAAGCTGCAAAGGCCTTAAAGGACAATGAAGTCGCTTCCGAAGTCGTGGAAACGGAAGCCGCATACTATGTGGTATGGATGGTTGCCGTAAAAGACGCGGATTCCACCGCTTCCACCACAGCTTCCATTATCTCTGAAAAGCAGAATACTTTCTACAATGAGCTTCTGACCACCTGGAAGGATGCTTCGGACATCAGCTATTCCAATGAATGGAAGAAGCTGACCGTCAGCGATACTGATATTTTCGCACTGCCGACACCGGAACCGGAAGAACCTGCATCCGGTACTTCAGAAACCTCGGCTGTGTCTGAAACTTCGGAAACTTCAGCCGTATCCGGGACCTCCGAAACCTCAGCCGTTTCGGAAAGCTCCTCCGGTTCAGCTGACTGATGAGCAAGAAAAATGTATAATGAGCTTTTTAAAATAGGCCCGGTTACCATTTACGGTTACGGGCTGATGACCGCCATTGGCATTATTGCGGCGTACTTAAGCTGTGAATACCGGGCGAAAAAGCACGGCCTGGATCATACCAAGGTGTTCGGCCTGGTGGTGTCCTGCTGTATATTCGGATATCTGGGATCAAAAATCCTGTATTTCCTGACGATCCTGCCGCAGATTATTGCCGATCCTTCCATCATCCTGCGGTCCCTGGCGGACGGCTGGGTCGTGTTCGGCGGCATCATAGGCGGACTTCTAGGCGCCATCTGGTACACGAAGCGGCAGAAGCTGGACACCTGGAGATTCCTGGATACCGGTCTGGCTTCTGTGGCGCTGGCCCAGGGCTTCGGCCGTTTCGGCTGTTTCCTGGCAGGCTGCTGCGACGGCAGACAGACGGACAGCGCGTTCGCGATTGTGTTTACCCATTCCGCCCACGCGCCGAATAATGTGCCCCTGGTGCCTACGCAGCTGATTTCCAGTGCCCTGGATTTCCTGCTTTTCTTTGCGCTGGTGCTTTTCGACAGATACGTGCAGCACGCGCCGGGCGAATCGGCGGCCCTTTACCTGATCTGCTACAGTGTAGGCAGGTTTATTCTGGAATTCTACAGGGGAGATATTGAAAGAGGCGCCGTCGGCGTGCTTTCAACCTCCCAGTTTATCAGCATCTTTACGGCAATAGCCGGAATAATCATCTGGATTATCAGGAGCAGAAAGAGAACAAAAAATGGAACTGTCGGATCTGAGTGTTAAATATTTCTTGGAGCATCAGGATCAGCTTTTTGACGAAGAAGTCGCCTATGACGAGGAAAGCGCCAGGGAATTCCTGGAGGACAATTTCGCCGTCCTGTGCGAAAGCCTGGACGAGGTCCGGAACTATCTGGACGAGGAAGGCATGGACGTCACGGGCATGACAGATGATGAACTTCTGGAACAGGCGGAGGTTTTTGACATCGGCGACGGCACTTACCTTGTAGTGGAAGGCTAAGTTTAAAATGGAAAAGAAATATGACGTTATCATAATCGGCGCGGGCCCGTCGGGGATTTTCTGCGCCTATGAACTGAAGGAGAAACGGCCTGAGCTGTCGGTTCTTCTGATAGAGAAGGGCAGGGCCATCGAAAATCGGAACTGTCCGAAGAGAATTACGAAAAAATGCCTGGGCTGCAAGCCCTGCTCGATTACCACGGGCTTTGCCGGTGCCGGCGCGTTTTCTGACGGAAAGCTTTCCCTTTCCCCGGACGTGGGCGGCAACCTGCCGGAAATCCTGGGCTATGAAAAGGCAAAGGAACTGATACATGAATCCGACGAGATTTATCTGAAATTCGGTGCGGACACCCATGTATACGGCGTGGACAAGGAGAAGGAAATCCGGGAAATCCGCAAAAAAGCCATTTCCGCCAACCTGAAGCTTATCGAATGCCCGATCAGGCACCTGGGCACAGAAGAGGGCTATAAGATTTATGCCCGGCTGCAGCAGCACCTGGAAAACGTGGGCGTGGACATGATCTTCATGACCATGGTTACGGATATCATTATCGAAGACGGGCATGTGTGTTCCGTGGTGACCGACAAGGGGGATACCTTCCATGCGGACCGCATCGTGGCGGCCGTGGGCAGGGAAGGCGCGGACTGGCTTTCGCACCTGTGCCGGGATCACGGCATCGAAACCCAGGTCGGCACCGTGGATATCGGTGTGCGGGTGGAAGTCCGGGACGAGGTCATGGAATTCCTGAACGACAACCTGTATGAAGCCAAGCTGGTGTTTTATACGCCCACCTTTGACGACAAGGTGCGTACCTTCTGTACCAATCCTTCCGGCGAAGTGGCGACGGAGTACTATGAAAACGGCCTGGCGGTGGTTAACGGCCATGCCTACAAATCAAAGGAATACAAGACGGAGAACACCAACTTCGCCATCCTGGTGTCCAAGAATTTCACCAAACCCTTTAAGACACCTATCGAGTACGGCAAGCAGATTGCCCAGCTGTCTAACATGCTCTGCGACGGCAAAATTCTGGTTCAGACGTATGGTGATTTCAAGAAGGGCAGGCGTTCCACAGAGGAGCGTATGTGCAGGAACAACCTGATTCCCACACTGAAGGACGCGGTTCCCGGAGACCTTTCCCTGGTATTCCCCCACAGGATTATGGTGGATATCAAGGAAATGATCGAAGCACTGGATAAGGTGACGCCGGGTATAGCCAGCGACGAGACCCTGCTGTACGGCGTGGAAGTGAAATTCTACTCAAATAAAGTAGTGGTCAATACGGATTTTGAAACAAATGTAAAAGGGCTTTATGCCATCGGTGACGGCGCTTCCGTAACCAGGGGCCTGCAGCAGGCTTCTGCCAATGGGCTGTCTGTAGCCAGGAGTATATTGTCGGGATTATCATAAAGCAAACAAGGGGGCGGCACGGATGGAAGAACTCAATCCCCAGATGCCTGAAGGCGGCGCTGAGGAGTCCCAGGGGATAAAGACAGCGAAAAAAGTAATTAAAACCATTGTAATCATTCTGATTATACTTGTTGCGGCGGCAGCTGTGTATTATCTCTACCTGTCCAACAAGTACAAGGAAGTGTTCTTTGACAATACAACCATCAACGGCGTGGACGTCAGCGGCCTGACTGTGGAAGAGGCCAATGAGCTTGTCATCGCCCTGGAGGACGACTATTCCATCAAGCTGCAGTTCCGCGGCAGGGTATACGAAACCCTGGACGGGGAAGACATGGGCTACGGCCATGACGCCACCGAGGATATCGAAGAGATTCTGAAATCCCAGGTCCCGGTTATGTGGATTAAAAGCCGGATTAAGGAAGACGTTTCCTACGATCACACCGTGGAGTGCGTGGATTTCTACGACAGGGCCAAGCTGGTGAAATCGCTTCGCGCGCTGCCCGAGGTGCAGCGGGATTACATGAAGGAGCCCACGGACGCCTACATGGTGCTGGAAGACAATCATTTCGTCATCAAACCGGAAACTGAAGGCAACTATATTGACGTGGAAACCATGATAAAAGATATCACCGCGGCTGTGGATGCCAGGGAAACCTATTACAGCGTGATGCGTTCGGATGTTTACCATAAGCCGGCCGTGTACGAGGACGACAAGGAACTGAATCTGAGGGCCCAGGAGCTGGAGAAAACCATCAGCGCGGAGATTACCTATCAGATCCCGAATTCAGGCACCATTACCCTGGACAGGAGCACACTGGTGGAATGGCTTTGCATCGATGACGAAGGCAACTATTACAAGGATCAGGATATCTGGGATACCAATGTGTCTGCATTCGTGAGCAATCTGTCCGGCGTACTGGCATCGGCACCCAACATCTGGGAGTTCGATACCACCGGCATGGGAACCATTACCCTGGATTTCGGCACCTATCCCAGGTATGCGGATATGGATGAGGAATACAAGATGCTCTCCGGTGAACTGGAGAGGGGGGACAAGGTAACCCGTTCCCCGTATATGGACATCGGCGACAGGTCCCAGACCAACCACGGCATCGGCGGCACTTACATCGAAGCTGATTTAAGCCGTCAGCATGTATGGATTTATGACAAAGGCCAGCTGCTGAAAGAATTCGACGTGATTTCCGGAAGACCGGAGAAGAAGTATTACACTGTTCCTGGCGTTTTCTATATTTTCGCCAAGGACCGTGAACGGCATTTAAGGGGACCGCAGCGTTCCGACGGCTCCTATGAGTGGGATGCTTTCGTAAACTACTGGATGCCCTTCTATGACGGCTGCGGCTTCCATGACGCATCCTGGCAGCCGGTATTCGGCGGTGACTGGTGGCTTTCCCGCGGGTCCCACGGCTGCGTAAACATATCCTATGATGTTGCCCAGTGGATGTATGACTGGGTGGATTCCTCGGTGCCGCTCGTTATCTATTATTCGTCCCCGATTCCCTTCCGGGATACGGTGGATCACGGCAATACGGAATCCGGAACCTGACGTTTTTATTCAGGCGGAAAGGAACCACGGCATGTACAAGAATGCTTTTTTAAAGGTTATGTCTGTCATCTGCTTCCTCTACGGGCTTGCGGCTGTCATCAGTTTTCTGTCCGCATTCCTGATGAGCCTGGTGGCTTCTATTGCCGACAACTTCTTTTCCGCGCTCATGCCCTTCGGACCGAAGCTTCTGCAGAATTACTTCATGTTTTTCTTCTGTATCCTTTTAGGCGGGGTGCTGCTGATAATTACCGCAGCTGCCGGCATCCGTGCCGCCACCGGCAAAGGAGAATTCGACATGTGCATGGTATGTGCAGCGATGGCGGCAGTCGCCCATGTGGGTGTCATGTATCTGGAAGTGCCTTCGGTAGCTTTAAGCATTGCCGCCATGGTACTGGGAATTGCCATTCCCCTGCTGTTTATGCTGTCAGCCGCGGTGGCTATCAGGCTGTCCCACAGGGTATAACATTTTATTAAATGAAATTTTCTCCCGGTTTTTGAACGAAATGTTTAAAAACCGGGAATTTTTTTGTTGCATTTTCAATAGACCGGGAATATAATTCAGACCTATAAAGCAATAAAGCGATAAAGTACAGGGGGAAAGTTTATGCCGTTTTTAAATTTTATTGCGTCAGACATGAATGATTTTATATGGGGCTGGTTCGGTATTGCCATCCTGCTTGCCACAGGCATCCTGATGACCATCCTGACCAAATTCTTCCAGGTGAGCCATTTCAAACACTGGATGAAGAAAACCATCGGCAGCGTGTTCAAGAAGAGCGTCAGCGGCCATACAAAGGAGAAGGGCTCCATTTCCCAGTTCCAGGCGCTGTGTACCGCTCTGGCAGCTACCGTTGGTACCGGCAATATCGCAGGTGTGGCGGGTGCCATTGCCACCGGCGGTCCCGGCGCGGTATTCTGGATGTGGATTTCCGCATTCTTCGGCATGATGACCAACTATTCCGAAAACGTCCTCGGCATTTTCTTCCGCCGCAAGGATAAAAAAGGCGAATGGGCCGGCGGCGCCATGTATTACCTGCAGGACGGCCTCGGGGGCAAGAAAGGCCTGAAATCCCTCGGCCGTGTGCTGGCTGTGCTGTTTTCAATCTTTGCCGTGCTGGCTTCCTTCGGTATCGGCAACCTGGCCCAGGCCAATACGATTTCCGGCAACCTGGAATCTGCGTTCTCAATTCCCAGATCGGTTACCGGTGTGGTGCTGGTTATTGTAGCCGTCCTGGTTATCTTAGGCGGTATCAAGCGTATTGCCAACGTTACGGAAAAGCTCGTTCCCTTCATGGCGGTTATCTATGTGGCCGGCGCACTGGTCATCCTGTTCATGCATGTGCCGCAGCTGGGAGCTATTTTCGGTTCGATTTTCAAATATGCCTTTACGGCCAGGGCAGTGGCCGGCGGCGCTATCGGTACGGCCATTAAAATGGGCTTCAAGCGCGGTATTTTCTCGAATGAAGCCGGCCTGGGTTCTTCCGTTATGGTGCATTCCGCCTCCAATGTCAAAGAACCCGTGAAGCAGGGCCTGTGGGGCATTTTCGAAGTATTCTTTGATACAATTGTTATCTGTACCCTGACCGCCATCGTGGTGCTTTCCTCCGGCGTTGTGGATCTGTCAAGCGGCGGCATGGTTGCCCAGTACGCGGATATGAACAAGAATACGCTGGTGGCCCAGGCCTTTACCAACAGCTTCGGCTCCTTCGGCGGCAAATTCGTGGCCATAGCCATTCTGCTGTTCGCCTTCTCGACGATTCTGGGGTGGAGTTATTACGGTACCAAGAGCTGGAGTTACCTGTTCGGCGAGAAGACGGCCAATATTTACAAGATTATTTTTATCGTCATCGTGTTTGTCAGTTGTATCCTGGTCAACGTGGACCTTCCCTGGAATATCTCCGACACCTTTAACGGCATGATGATGGTGCCCAACCTGATAGGCGTGATTGTACTGTCGCCGCTGGTAATGAAGATAACCGGCAATTATGTCCGGCGGAAGCTGAAGGGGTCTGACGAAAAGCCCCTGTATTCTTTCGATCCGGACATCCAGGCGGAAAACGAACGTACAGCGGGCGAAGACGAAGAATAAAACAGAATACGGAAAACTGTTTCAGCCGGAGGCTTTCTGCCTCCGGCTTTTACGTTTTGCACAAAAATGATAATTATTCTTGATTTATATTCGGCATTGTGTTACTATTTTATCAGACAGATAGGCTGAGCATAAAAGCATCTTTAGGACGCTGTTAAAATACAGCATATCAATAAATATCAGGAGGAAGAGACATGTTATTTCAGACAACAGAACAGCACGAGGCTTTCCGTAAGCTTGTCAGGGATTTTGCGGAAACAGAAGTAAAACCGAATACTCTGCTGTGGGACAAGAACAATGAGTTCCCCACTGAAGTTGTAAAGAAAATGAAAGACCTGGGCATCCTTGGTACACCGTACCCGAAGGAATACGGCGGTGCCGGCAGGGATGTCATGAGCTATGCCATAGCGGTTGAGGAGCTTTCCCGGGTTGACGGCGGTGTAGGCGTTATCCTTTCCGCCCATGTATCCTTGGGTACCTGGCCCATCTATGCCTACGGCACGGAAGAGCAGAAGAGAAAATACCTGGTTCCCCTGGCATCCGGCGAGAAGCTGGGCGCTTTCGGCCTTACCGAGGAGAATGCCGGTTCCGATGCCGGCGGCACCGAGACAACGGCTGTGCTGCAGGGAGATTATTATCTCTTAAACGGCAAGAAGATTTTCATCACCAACGGCGGACAGGCAGACACCTATGTGGTGTTCGCGGTAACCACACCCGGACAGGGCACCCGCGGCATTTCCGCCTTCATCGTGGAAAAAGGCTGGGACGGCTTTACCTTCGGCACCCATTACGACAAAATGGGCATCCGTTCTTCTGAAACCAGGGAACTTATTTTCCAGAACGTGAAGGTTCCGAAGGAGAACCTCCTGGGCAAGGAAGGCGAAGGCTTCAAGATTGCCATGGCGACTCTGGACGGCGGCCGTATCGGCATTGCTTCACAGGCGCTGGGTATTGCCCAGGGCGCTTACGAATCCGCCATGAATTACGCAAAGAACCGTTACCAGTTCGGTCAGCCGGTAGCCTTCAACCAGGCAATTTCCTTCAAATTCGCTGACATGGCCACCAAGCTGCGCTGTGCGAGAATGCTGATTTATTCCGCGGCCGAGCTGAAAGAAGCCCATCAGCCTTACAGCTGCGAAGCTGCCATGGCGAAGATGTACGCTTCCGATATTGCCATCGAGGTTACCGACGAGGCTGTTCAGATTTACGGCGGCACCGGTTACCTGAAAGGCATGGACGTGGAGAGAATGTACCGTGACGCCAGGATTACGCCTATTTACGAAGGCACCAATGAAATCCAGCGTGTGGTTATTTCCGCCGCTATCCTGGGCAAGCCCCCCAAAAAAGCGGAGCCCGTAAAGAAGGAAGAAAAACCGGCTGAGCCTGCACCTGAAGCCCCGAAGAAACCGCTGATTGCCGAGGGTACCGCTGCAGAGAAGGCGAAAAAGCTGTATGACTTCCTGATGGGCTTAGGGCTTGATTTCTCTGTTAAGCAGGGCCTGGAGAATCCGATTGTATCTTCCTCCATCGTTGTCAGCGCAGGCAAGGGCATCGGCGAAAAGGATAACATGATGCTGGTTAATCAGCTGGCATGGAAGCTGGGCGGCGCTGTCGGCAGTTCAAGGCCGGTGGCGGAGTCCCTGCAGTACGTGGCAATGAACCGTTTCGTCGGCGTATCCGGCCAGAAATTCTCAGGCGACCTGTATGTAGCCTGCGGTATCTCCGGTGCGATCCAGCATCTTCTGGGCATCAAGGAGGCAAAGACTGTGGTGGCCATCAACATTGATCCGGCAGCTCCGATTTTCGAGCGTGCGGATTTCGGTGTTGTAGGCGACGTCACCGAGATTATCCCCGAGCTTGTGAAGCTGTTTGACTGAAGAAGAGGCTGTGCGCCAAATATGTAGTTTATGACGGCCTGCCCGACATTTTTGCCGGGCAGGCGTTTTTTTATTGCATAGATGTGAAATTGTACACCATCCGTACCGGCAGAAGAACGGCCGGCAGGTCGTTTCAGCCTGAAAAATATACAGCTGCGAAACCGTCTGATGTCGGGTACCGGCCTGATTCGACGAGTTCTCTGATGACAACTCGCCTCAGCAGGCCTCAAAAAGAATTGCTCGGAAGCAACTTTTTGCCCCTCATCAGCCGTTTCCGGCAGCTGTATTTTTCATGGGCTTCACTCCAATCCC
>JAFRGL010000022.1 GCA_017433825.1 Eubacterium sp.
ATATCTCTGTCAGCCCGGTCAGGAAATGCTTCGTCGCCAATTCCCGCGCGCGGTCATCCCGGAACTGCTCCAGCGTCAGCACCTTGCGCGTCATGATGATCTTCTCATCATGAACGGTGATGTTGACCATCTGCATGGTCAGTTGGGTCAACGCCTCCAGCGAATCCGGCACAGGCGGAAGGTGCTCCGCCGAGCCGAAATGCTCTCCGTAATAGGCGATCATCTGATTCAGAAGCGCATTCCAGATTGCTTCCTTGCTCTCATAGTGCTTATAGACCCCGGACTTCACAAGGCCGAGCGATGCGCTCAGTTCCCGGATATTTGTCCCTGCATAACCGTTTTGTGAAAACATCTCCAATGCTGCAGCAAGTATTCTCTCTTTCATGTCGTTTGCCATAATAACCTCCAACAACAGACAAGTGACCTTTCGTTCACCCATTATAGTGAACGAAAGGTCACTTGTCAATGTCCTGCATAATAACTAACAGTTCATTCTTACCAAAATGCCCCAAGCCTTATCGGCTCAGAGGCGTTTCTTTTGAATTCACTTCATCTTGAAATGCAAGAAAATTTGAACATTTTCCCCGGGATAAATATCAAATCAGTAAACAGATCGCCCTTAATCCCAGTGATTTCATTAGTATAATCCGCAAAATCAATAACATCTATCACATTTTTAATACGTCAGTCCAGACGCATATCAAATGCCTTCTTTGATTCTCCATTGAAGCCTTTGTTCTCATAAAACAGATGGGCTTCTGTTCGGCCTGTTCCGCTTTGCAGTATCACTTTGTAGCAATTATGGTCTTTCGCAAATGTTATCGCCATATCCAAAACCTGAGAGGCAAGACCACGTCTCCTGTACGCTTTGTCTGTAACAACATTCTCTATAAAGCAGATACCCCTGTTATTGCGTGTCAGGTTTGGAATATAAACCGCATAACAAGTCGATACAACCTTGCCATCATCAACTGCCCCAAAGTACCGAATATTTGCATCTGCTTCTATTTCTTTCCAGATACTTTCACTCTGTTCCGCAGAGTACTGATTATCTGTATCAAGCTGTTTGTATAATTCCAGCAATGATCTCAGATCTTTCGATGTTAATCTTCTGAATTCCATATCTCAAAACTATCTTTCAAATCCCGCTTGCCCAGCGTCGGAATTCCACGCCGCGCTTTGACTTGACACGGTATCCCACGGAAATAATCATGTCAAGATTATAGTATTCAGTGAGATGAGTCTGCGTTTTCCCTTCAATTGCACCATGTCGAGTGGTAGTCGCAAATTTTGCGACTACCTCAGACTCCTGAAGCTCTTCTTTCAAGGCATTACCAATATGCTTACCTATGGTTTTAATGTCTCTGCCAAAAAGCTCAGCCAACTGGTTTCGATTCAACCATACTGTATCTGCAGTTACCTGTACAGGTAGTGTAATACTTTTATCCTCAGTTTCAAATAGAATGATTTCATTTTTCAAAGTCTTCTTTCCTTCTTTCCGCAGATTGCCTTTTGGCATATGTCAGGCCTTGTTTGCAAATATGGACAGTAGAAAGTTTACATTTTCTTCAACAGGCAGAGTTCCATCAACTCGTATTACAGGACATTTGATTGTTTCAAGCCATAGCAGCACATAGTCTTCAGGTCGGCTGTCTACAATGCTAAACCAGATTTGCTCTTTATTGAAAAGATCTCCTCCTGGGGATATTCTTTCGCCGAATTTTTGAAAAGATCGATCTCTCACACGCAGGTTTCTTATCTTCTTCGGGACATCAATCAGAACAACAAAATCCAGTGCATGTATCAGATTCTCTCCGTAATCACCCTTAACGGCAGCAAATACGAAATTATAATTATTCTTGATTTTCTCTTCCAATATGCGTACTGCTTCTTCTTTACTTCTCGGATTAGAGTATTCATATTTTGAATCTAATTTAGAAAAATACAGATCTTCGTTGTCAATGAATTCATATCCCATACAAGTTGCAAGAGTTCTTCCCAATGTGCTTTTGCCTGCGCCATTAAGTCCACAAATCAGAATTCCCATATTCCTTGGTCCCTACATAAAACGATGTTATTCTCATTTCAGCATGATAAGATCACTCATATCCTTTGGCTCATAAGGCACTGAGATGAACTCTTTCTTTTGGTGGTACAAGAGACATACAGTCTCTATATGGACGGTTTCGGGGAACATGTCCACGCAGCGGATTTCCTGCACTTCGTATCCGCCGGAAAGGAAAGCCGCAAGATCTCTTGCGAGGCTGGTGGGTTTGCAGGAAATATATACGATACGGTCCGCCTGGTATGCAATGATTTTTGAAAGCGCATCCGGGTGAATGCCGTCCCTGGGCGGATCCAGGACGAGGAAATCCGGACGGACGTCTATGTCGTCCAGTACCTTCAGTACGTCGCCTGCAATAAACTCGCAGTTGGTGATGCCGTTGACAGAGGCATTCTTCCGTGCGGCTTCCACCGCTTCCGCAACAATTTCCACGCCGATGACCCGGCCGGCTGCTTTCGAAAGCATCTGGGCAATGGTGCCGGTGCCGGAATACAGATCAAACACTGTGGCATTGTCCACGTCCCCTATCATCCTGCCGGCTGTCTGATACAGCACTTCTGCGCCTTTTGTATTTGTCTGGAAGAAAGAAAAAGGTGTAATCTCAAAGGAAAGCCCCAGCATTTCTTCCCGGATGGTATCTCTGCCGTACAGGATTTCCGTACGCTGGCTCTGCACCACGTCCGCAACGGAATCGTTCTCCATGAAAAGGATACCGGTAACTTTCCCTTCCAGCGGGAGGCTCAGGATCAGGTTTTTAAAGCCTTCCAGGTCATATTTTTCCTGTGTAGAAGCCACCAGTGCCGCAAGAATTTCACCGGTGGAGGCAGTACGGCGCACCAGAAGGCTTCTTAAACCTCCCGTGTGGCTCATTTTATGATAATAAGTATTGCCGGAAGCCCGGAAAAAAGACTGGACCGCTGTGACAATGACATTGAAATCCGGATGCACGATGGCGCAGTCCGTCACCGGCAGGATATTGTAATTGCTGTTCTTCTGGTGAAGGCCGAGGGTAAGCGGGCCGTCCTTTTCTGCATCGCCGAAGGAAAATTCCATCTTATTCCGGTAGCAGAATTCCGAAGGACTTCCGTCTATGCCTTTAAACAGGCTTTCCGCAGCAGCTTCCGAACCGGTTTGTGTCTTTAAAGACGGCATCAGCAGCCTTTTCACCTGTTCATATTTCATGGACAGCTGTTCTTCATAGGCCATGGTCTGGTACATGCAGCCGCCGCATTTCGGGAACAGGCTGCATGCCGGTTTCCTGGTCTCAAGAGGGGAAGGTGCAAGCACCTCCAGCAGGTTTCCCTGCCATCTGCCGTTCTTCTTTTTCTTTACCCGGAAGCTTATCTCCTGCCCCGGCATCACATTTTTCACTTCACATGCGGCACCGTTCGCTGTCAGTATCCCTTTTCCGGGATAGTCCACCCTTTCCACTGCTCCTGTACAGAGGTCATTCCGTTTCATTTTATGCTTTTTCCTTTCAGGCTTCCGCCACCGGAACTACGATATTCAGGATAATATTGTCCGTATTGACCTCGTCATTGAACATATCCACTCCCAGACACAGCACCCAGGGTGAGCCGGCAGGCGTAAGATTCCGGTTTTTCATGGTGTTTTCCAGAATAAGGAATGCTTCCGCGATATCTTCCGTACCGCCGAACCATTTAACGCTTAAGCCCTTGAATGCCGGCCGGATACGGATATTCTCGCCTTCCACGTCGCCTCTGACAGGTACATAAGCCGAAAAAACAACTTCTTCATCCAGCCCGTTGACACCCAGCTTCACCCAGATATGTTTTTCATGAGACAGCGGAATATGGAGTTTTACCGCCTCCGCAATGGTATCTTTTATCAGTCTTCGGCCAACGCCGCTGGCAACTAAGCTCTTTCTGGACTTGACATAACAGCGGGTTTCCGTAAAGCTGTCTATCACTGCGGACAGCCGGTCCTTGCCTTCGATGGTGCGTTTCATCTGAGCCACCATGGCGTTAATCTCTTTCTGCTTCTGCAGAAGCTTGTCATACAGAAGGATGCGGCCCTCCGGGTTATTAAAATACATGCGTATCTCGTCATGAGTGAAACCCTGCCTCTGCAGGTTCAGCACGGAAATAATCCGCACCACATTCTGCGGGCTGTAATACCGGTAGCCTGACTCCGGAGACTTCCAGGCCGGCGTTAAAAGGCCGTCTTTCTCCATCCGGATGATGCACATCCGGCTTACCCCCATACTCTTCGCCACGTCACCTACGGAAATGAGTTCTACTTCTGACTCTGCTATTAATTTTTTCATTTTCTACCCCAATAATGCATTGACTCGAACAGTAGTGTTCGCTTTATAATACACCCATAAGTTGACAAGGTCAACATTTTAAGCGTAAGGAAGCCCCCCGGTTGCAGGCATTTCACAATGCAATCCCTCATGCCGGGGGGTTTTTTTTATTTCAGACGTATTCTTTTTCGATTTCTTTCACGAGGCTTCGCAGGTATCGGTTGGCCGGGACTTCAATCCCGTGTTTTTCTGCCAGTGCTATCACTGTACCGGCAAAAAGTTCCACCTCCGACGGTTTCCGGTTAATCCGGTCCTGGCCCATGGACGGCGTGGCATCCGGGTCCAGCGTCCGTTCCAGGTCCAGGCAGAAATTTAAATCCTTTTCATTCAAGGGAATTCCCTCCGCCTGGGCCAGCACTTCCACCTCCCGCATGGCCGCAATCAGCGTCCGGTGGGCTTCGTTGTCCTTGTCCGTCACCGCATAGGTTTCATTATAGGCCATGCAGACCTGGTTGATGCCCACATTCAGCATGAATTTAATCCACATCCGCCGGATGATGTCCTCTTCCAGAATATAAGGCATTCCGGCTCGTTCAAACAGCTGTATGACCGCATCCAGCGCCTCTTTGTCGCCGCCTTCTTTTACGCCGATATGCAGCGCACCCATTTTGGTAAATGTCAGCGTACTGCCGTACTTCTGGGCATCCATTCCCTGCGGCACTGTGTAAATAAACCGCTCATGGCTGAAATGATCCCGGATGATTTCCTCCGTGGAAATGCCGTTCATCACGGACATGACGACAGTGTGGCCGTCAATGGCATTCTTCATGGTTTCCAGAGCGCGTGAAAGGGACGGGTATTTTACTGCCACCATCAGAAGGTCTGCCGGACGCGCTTCTTTTTCGGAAACCAGTTTAAACTTTACGGGTCTGCCGTTTACCGTATATGTTTCATCCTTATATCTGGCAATTCTTTCTTCATCCATGACAAAGGAAACGGCGTCGAGCCCCAGGGCGTCCGCCAGCACCGAGCCGTACATCAGGCCTAATGCGCCCATTCCGACAATGGAAACATTTTCAATTCTGCTGCTCATTTCCACTCTCTTACCCCTTTGACGTAAATAAATATGTCAGCGAATCATACTGGACCATGTATGTGGCAAATTTCATCCCGCTGCCCTTTGTCTTTTGATACTCCATATAAATGCCCGGTCTGAGTCTGTCCTCATAATACCTGGGCCAGATGGAAACCGTGCTTCCGTTTTTATAATCGATGACAATACCGGGAGTTCCTTCGGCTGGTTCGGGATTCTCCTCATAGACTTCGGAAATGACCAGCTTTTTATATAATGTGTACAGCTCGTCCTGGGTCATTTCCCTGGGTGCTTCCCCCTCACAGGAAACAGTGGCTGTTCCGTTTCTGTTGGCAAGGGATGTATCTTTGGACAGATTGTTCATAAAATTCACATACCGTCTGTGGTGCATCAGCGGCGCGATGATAAACGCAATCACCCCTATGGTAATCACCGCCGCGATGATGATTGTGAGGACAACCCGGGCTGTATCGCTTAACCGGCGTTTTTTTGCTTTTCCTATCGAATCATATAAGCCCATTTTCAACAGCTCCTTCTATCACTTTTTTATACGCCGCATCCTGTTCGGCAAACAGCGCAGCTGCAGGCCTGCTTTCCGGTCCCAGTATTTCTGAACAGAATTCGTCCATCACCGTAAGATACGCCTTCACGTCATACATATAGGCCAGGACATGCGGTGCGCCGGGTACGCGCACCTGGTGCTTCGGCCCCTTTGTCAGGGCATACAGCTCATCTCCCATTACACAGGGCACAAAATCATCTCCCGTGCCGTGTACAAACATAACCGGGAGTGTATTTGCTGTCATCGCCTGCCTTGCAGAGGTTTCCTCCGGGTTAAAGTGTCCGAATACCTTTGCTCCGATCTTTATGAAAGGCCAGGCAAGCGCCGGCTTCACATGATAGTCGCTGCAGACCTTGCAGATGATTTCCTTCGGGCTGGTATAGCCTGAATCGGAAATAATGCCTTTAACATTTGCCGGCAGGGACAGGCCCGCAGCCATCAGTACAGTCGCGCCGCCCATGGAAACGCCGTGAAGCAGTATATCCGTTTGCGGACCGAAATGCGTAAGAATCCAGTTTATCCAGTCCAGGCAGTCGTATCTTTCCTTTATACCGAAACTTATGACATGCCCGCCGCTTTTGTTGTGCGCCCGTTCATCCACCAGCACCACATTGTGGCCTTTTGACAGGTGAATCTGCAGGCCTGCCGCAAAGTCCCGGCAGGATATGCCGTGCCACCCATGCATCAGCAGTGCCACCGGCGCGGAAGGTGAGGTTTCATACAGCCTTGCCGCCAGTTTTATGCCGTCCCGGGAAGTGATGTATATCTGTTTAAAGGGTATTGCCAGCGTCTCGCTTACCAGCTGGTGTATCTCCCTGTCCAGGATGTCATATCTCGGGCCTTTCGGAATCCTGTGCGGGTCATCCGGCACTTTATTTGCGTTATAGAACGCAATCCTGAATACCGCATATGATGTAACAAGGATAAAAGCCGCAATGATGCAGACAATGATTAATACCGTTATCAAATATCTTGCATATGTAAATAAAAAATTCAACCGTCTTCTCTTTTCCTGTAATGATTCATTGTGTATCATACCCTACTTTGCGGTCAGAATAAAGGATTATTTCCGAAAAAATACAGGTTCTTATTTGCCCCGCTCCGGAAAGAATTGCCAAAAGGGACGGTTTCCACTATACTTTCTTATATCAGCAAAGGGGTGAAACCATGGCAGAGCACGAAAAGCCGGTTCGGATTCTGGAATTTCATATCGACGGCCGACAGGCAGGACAGACCGTCCGGGAATATTTAAATCATACGGTCAAGCTGTCAAAAAGGCAGATTTCAAGCCTCAAATACCGGGACGACGGCATTGTCTTAAACGGCGCGCCTGTCCGGGTTACCTGTATGCTTGCTGAAGGGGACGTGTTAAAAATCGGCCTGAAAACAGCCGGCAGCCTCTATCTGGATCACGGAAGCTTTGACACGCCTCTGCAGATTCTCTATGAAGATGAAGACATCCTGGCGGTAAACAAACCCGCAGGCATGGTCTGCCACCCGTCCCCGGGGCATTATGCCGATTCCCTGGCCAACCAGGCTGCCGCCTACTGTGCGGAAAAAGGCGAAGACTGGACCATCCGTATCTTCGGACGTCTTGACAAGGACACCTCCGGAATCGTACTTTTCGCTAAAAATTCCGAAACCGCGGCTTTGCTGGAAAAGCAGCGCAAAGCAGGGTTGTTTTCAAAGACCTATACGGCGCTGGCTGAAGGTATTATCAGCGAAGATGTAAGCGTCGTCGACGTTCCTGTCGGACCGGATGATACCGTCCGCGGCAAAATGAAAGCGGACGCGGACGGCAAGCCTGCCTTTACGAAGGTTACGGTTCTGGAACGAAGGAACGATTCCACGCTGGTTTCATTGCAGCTCACCTTCGGCCGCACCCACCAGATCCGAGTGCACCTGGCATATGCCGGCCATCCGCTGGTGGGCGACAGCATGTACGGAAACGGAATCAAAGGAAAAACGTACGCGCATCTTTGTGCAACGGAAGTATCCTTCGTGCAGCCTTTTTCCGGAAAGGAAATACACCTGACGGTCCCCTGTCCGTTTCAGGACGGAAATATAACACATTAAGGAGGAGAAATATGCTGAACTACTGGAACAGGCAGGATAATCCTGCCACCTTTGAAACACTGGACGAAGTGAGGAAACATGCGCCGGAAGTGACAAACAGACTGGCCGGAAGCGAGAACGCTCCCCGTATCCCGAACCCTCTTCTGGAAAACTTCCCTGCCGGACTTCTGTATGTTTACCGTTCACCGAACATCTACGGAGGCGAAACCGCTGCGCGGAACAACACGACCTTCGTCGTTTTCCCGGACGGGCGTTTCGAGACAAAAGAAGCGGCAAAGGCATACCTGGAAAACCTCGGCCTGATTAAAAACATTGACGAAGCCGTAGGCACCATTCTTCTTATTCAGCCTGAAAAGGCCGCAGGTTACGGAGAATGCGACCTGCAGTATTGCTATACCCTTTTCAATGCCCTGTTCTGCGAAAAAGCTTTCGTGGAGGTGGACGGAAAACGCTGCGTATTCGCGGAGGCGGAATACTGCGGCGGTTACGGCAAAACTTATATGTTCGGCGAAGGCAAAGGCGCGACCTTTATGAATAATTATGTGGCCGGGTCCCGGGACGAACTCATCGGCCGGGTGGCCGGGTATTTTACCTACGGCGGCGAAATGTGCGACGAAGCAAGGGTGAGCCAGTACGTCCCCGCCTTCCTGGTAAATGCCTGCGGCGTGGCCGTGCAGAAATTCCGCAGGGCAAATAAAACCAACGCCTTTGCTTTCTGTGAAGGTATTTCCCGGTTCTACAACCAGAACATCCCCTTAAGGCAGGTGCGTACAGCAAAGGATGAAAAAGAAGGTCCCGGTTTCTGGATGGATAAAGCCTTCCGAAGCATGTTCATGTTCCTCCAGCGCACCGCCAATGTAATGACCAAATATCTGGAGCCCCGGGTCACCAACCGCTACCAGGGCTACGTGCCCGCGCCTCCCATCACCCGTTACGCGCTTTCAAAGCGGAATCCCATCCTAAACGGACGCGCGTTAGTGGGAGACCTTGAGGTTATCTTCCGGCACGACACGGAAAGATTCAGTGAATACAAAAGCCTTCCCGGAGACTTTGCCATCCCCGGCGCATACCTGGACACCTGGTACGAGGTCCTTCCGCAGAATGTGCTTAATAATACCGCCCCCGCTCACAGCGTACCCCTGCTTCTGGCGAACCACGGCGGCGGAGACGACCATCTGATGTTTCTGGATGAAACCGGCATCCTTCTCACCGCCGGTGAAAAAGGCTTTGCGGTGGTTGCCCCCATGCACAGCGGCATCACCACGGTCGCGGGAGAAGCGCACACCCGGCTCGTACAGTATATGCTTGACACCTATCCGGCCCTGGATCCGGAGCGTGTCTGGGTTACCGGCTACTCCATGGGCGGCTGGGCCTCCTACCACTGCATGGCGCAGCATCCCGAGGTGTATTCGGCGGCAATACCCATGGCCATGCCTCTCCGTCCGAAGGACCTGCCTGAGAAAACGGAAGAAATCTTCAGTAAATACGACCTTCCCAGCCTGCTCATCTCCTCCACTTATGACTTCGCAGCCTGGGATTCGGATAACAATCACTTAAATGAAGGCGGCGAATACTTCCTGCAGAACTACAGCCGCTTCAACGGCATCGAGCCCGTAGAGGAATTTGACTACGAGGCATATCCGGTAATCGGCAGGCCTTACGATTCCTTCAGCCTTTCCACCGTCAACGGCGAATGGCGGAACGGCGAGTGGCTTGTCAAAAACAAAGGCGGCGTGCCCATGCTCGGCCTGAACGTGACGGAATACCTGCAGCATTCCCTGTGGCCGGGCTACGGTGATATTATCTACAACTTTGCAAAGCACTACCGCCGTTCAAAGGAAACCGGGGAAATCATTTACACGGAATGACTGCCTGCGCTTTCCATTTCCCGTAAGATAAGAAGGCCGGAGCACAGCATGCTCCGGTCTTCTTTATTGTTCGATATACTGTCTAAATCCCTAACCCTGCGTTGAAGCCCGCGCGGATGGCATCTCCCAGCATCAGCGGGCGTTTCGCGTCGCCGATTACCCAAACCTCCGTCTCCGGCAGGGTATGCCTTAATGCTTCCACGGTCTTCTTCCTGGACTTCATGCCTGCCGCCATAAGGACAGTATCACAGGGATACTCTTCCGTTTTGCCGCTGTTTACATCGGTTATCAGCACGCTTTTTTCCGTTATGCGCGCGAGTCTTTTGCCGGTCAGCACGTCACCGCCGGCTTTGCGGATCATTTCGGTCAGCTGGCCGTTTCCCTGGGTAGGATTATACGGCAGTGCCGGAAGGGCTTCAAATACAGTGACTTTTCTGCCCTTCATTGCCAGGGAAGCCCCGCCCTCCAGTCCGAGGGAACCGCCCCCGATTACGGCGATATCATCACCCGTATCCACAAGGCCTCGTTCCGCGTCCGAACACCAGTGGACATGCGGCAGGTCTTTTCCGGGCACGTCCGGGAAGAAAGGATCGGCGCCTACCGCGATAACCAGCGCGTCAGGCGCGATTTCGCGCACCAATTCCGGGGTAAGTTCACAGTTAAGCCTGATTTCAGCACCGCTTCTTTCAACCTGCCGGATGAAATAATCGCGGAATTCCTGCATGCCCGTTTTCAGGGGCATTGCAGACGCCGCAATCAGGTTTCCGCCCAGATGTCCTTCTCTCTCAGCCAGTATAACTTCATGTCCGCGTTCCAGGCATGTCAGTGCAGCCTGCATTCCCGCAGGGCCGCCGCCGGCAATAAGCACTTTCTTCTTAACGGGAGCTTCCGGCACATTGCCGCCTGCAAGCTCGAATTCCCTTCCAAGCTTCGGATTGACCGCGCAGGCCACCGTACGGGTGGTTGTTATCCTCTTTCCGCACCAGTTGCAGCGGGTGCAGGGCCTCACCTCTTCAGGCATGTCAAAAGCGTATTTGCGCGGCATCTCAGGGTCCGCCATCAAGGCACGGGCAAACAGGCAGAAATCCGCCCAGCCGTTCGCAATGATTTCCTCCGCGTTTGCCAGCGTGTCAATACCGCCGGCTACGCTTACCCTGCTTTTCAGGAGCTTTTTGATTTCCCCGGCATAACCCACGTTCACCATTCTGCCGCGGAACATGTTGGGCGTCCAGTATTTGAAATATTCCCGGTCTGTATGCAGGCCTGCGGATACACTGACGATATCGAACATACCGTCCAGCATCTGCAGATATCTTTTTGTCTCCTCAAAATGCATGCCGTCCGGATGTATCTCGTCTGCGGAAACCCGCATCTCTATGACAAAATCTTCCCCGCATTTCCTGCGGATGCCCTCCAGGATTTCCATGCAGAAATGCGCGCGGTTTTCCAGCGGCCCGCCGTATTCGTCGGTTCTGCGGTTGTAAAGCGGGCTTGAGAACTGGCCGATGAGGTTGCCGTGCCCGGCATGCAGGAAGATGGAGTTCATGCCTGCCCTCTTGCAGCGGTAGGCCGCGTCAATATACTGCTGCCGCACCTTCTTAATCTGTTCCGGCGTCATTTCCATGGCTTTAACAGGTTCCCTGCCGTTAGCCGCGGCCTTCATCCTGTCCATGGGCATAAACTGCGCGGAAGGCCCTATGGCGGGAAGATGCGTCAGGTCCCACGCCGCATCCAGTCCGGAATGGTTGACTTCCATCTGACCCACAACACCATACTGCTCAAACATGTCAACGAGGCGCGTGAGCGAAGGAATATAGTGGTCATTGTCCAGTGCTGCCTGCCTGGGCTCGTCCTGGTAATGCTCGATATCGACGGAGCAGTTGCCCAGTGTGATTATGCCGGCGCCGCCTCTGGCAATGGGACGGAAATACTCGATATGCTCCGTAGTCATAAAGCCTTTGGGGTCGGTGAGTTTCGGCGATGTCGGTGCCATGTGGATCCTGTTTTTGTATTCCACGCCCCGGATTTCCATCGGGGAAAACACGTGTTTATAACTGCTGCCCATACCGGTTCTCCTTTTTTCTTATTTCGTAAGCACTGTTTCCAGAAACCTTTTAAGCTGCGGCACGCCATCCGAGACGCAGGCCAGGTTATGCTCTCCGAGTTTCTCCATCTTGTTCGTGCCGTGGTAGTCGCTGCCCGCGGTTACGTACAAATCATATTTGTCCGCGAAGGCCAGCTGTTCGGCAATCAGTCTCGGGGTAAAGCCGGAATAATAGGCTTCCAGCCCCTTTAAACCGAAGCCCAAAAGCTTTTTCAGCCGTTCTTCCATCTCATCCCCCAGGATAAGCTCGTCGCCGCTGCCGTAGGCAGGATGCGCAAGGACGGGGATGCCGCCGGAAGAAAGAATGCTTTCTATGGCTTCCTCCGGCCGGATGTATTCGTTCGGGAAACGCCGTTTATCAATATAACCGGATATGGCTTCCTGGATGGTCTTCACATACCCGTGCTTAATCATCAGGTTGCCGATATGCGGTTTTCCGGGATTGTCCCGGGCCAGAAGCTCCTCTGTCTCTTCCCTGGTAAATGCAAAACCGAATTCCGAATTCAGGAAATCCAGCCTGGCTTTTGTCTTTTTCATCCGGAAGCCGTGGCCTTTTTCCACAATGGCCCGTATGGCCTCCGCTTCCGGGTCATAGCCGTACCCTAAGATATGGTATTTCCCGTCTTCATCCTTACACGAAATTTCAATCCCGTTAATAAACAGCGGGTCGTCATCCTTTCTTACCGCACGGATTTGGGCGCACCCCTTTAAGGCATCATGGTCTGTTATCGCAAAAAGGCCGATGCCCGCTTCTTTAACGCGAGTGAGAATCTCCGGCGGCGTATCGGTTCCGTCGGAGACCGTTGTATGCATATGCAAATCTATGATTTCCGGTATTGTCATTTTTCTTTCCTGTTTTATGTGGTTTCTGCTGCTGTCTTAAAATATTATATGCTTCCTTCCCTTCATTTACAAGGCAAACGTGCCGCGGCGGGAAGGCCGTCCGGGCAGTGGCAAAAAAATAAACGGCAGGGACTGTTCCCTGCCGCTTTTATGCGTGCGTTAGAGGATTCGAAAGTAACGTACGGTAAAACATAAAGCAAAAAAGGAGGTTTTTGGCCATGTCATCCCTTCAGCCACCAGTTTTTGCCACCAAAATTATCTATTTGAGTCAGAATTTATACTCAATTCAGCACTGCTTTAAAATCTCATTTGCCGTGTGTCTGGACTTAATTTTTCCGTCTACCGTGACATATATATTGGTTGCCGGATAATACCAAATATCATGGTCTCCTTTTCCGTGCCGTTCAAAAGCATATCCATGTTCTTTCAGTATTTGCCGAACCTTTTTTTCGTACTCAGCCATTATACCATTGCAACCTGCCTTTTCTCTGCACGAATCATATACTCGGAACAAACGGTCTGGTTGTTTAATGCAATTAATTCAGGAACTGCTTCCTGCGCACGATACATGAGCCTGTCTAATGACCCATCTTCCAGAACCAGTCCTCTGACTTCAGGACTGGTTGCGATCCACACATCAGCTTCATCATCCCATATACAGTTTATATGAATGATCGAAATATCATTGTTCATAACTGGTCTCCTCAGATTTATTCTCAAACTTAAAATTCATCTTTTCCATCTTCTTATTTTGTTTGATTCTGTGTTCTCTGTCAATAACAAACTTGTGTTTTATCAATGTCTCCGGTGATTTGATAACCGTTTCCCGGTGTTAATAAAGAGGGCAAGATACGCATTTTGTCTTACGTTGCAAAATGCCTTCTTGTTAGGGAGCGCCCTAAAAACCCCTGTTGTATCTTACTGTCATCGAAACAGCAGCACATCCGAAGAAAAAGCAGAAACACAGGAGCCTGCAAAAAAGTCCTCATCCCCGGCTGACAGGCTTCCGGTCTTCTTACTGCTATCCGCTTCCTCCTTGTTTCTGATTCTGTTAAAACAGGACTTCATGACCTGTGCGTCCTTCAGATCATTGATATGCTCCTTCCATTCATTCAAACTTCTCCTGCGGGCATTAATTAAGGCCGCCTGCCTTATGCAAACGGCCTTGCCGATCATTCCTGTTTTCAAATCGGTTTCAAATTGTCCCTGACTACTTTATCATCTTTCTTCTCAATGCAAATACCAGGATCAGGCTTCCTAACGATCCGGCAAGAAGCAGCATCCAAAGTCCTGCCGGATTATTGTCGCCGGTATTTGTCGGCGCGGGTGTCGGAGTGTTTGTCGGCGTGGCAGCTGCCTGTACTTCAAACTCTGTCCCGCAGGAACCGTCCGTATACAGGAACTCTATGGTATGTCTGCCGACATCCAGCTTATCGATCAGTGTCGATTTCAGCGTTACGACGGTGCTGCCGGATTTGGAATCGTACATGGAGGAAACAACCTCTTTGCTGTCGATTTTGATTCCGGTGAACTTGCCGTAATCGCCGTCAGTCTTAAAGGTCAGTCCTTTGCCGCTTCCCTTCTGCACTTTCCCGTCCGCGCCTTCGATCACCTTGTAGACGGGCTTCTTCGCGTAGGTGTAGGTGTAGGCCGGGTTGTCTTTGATTTCTGTTTCCGTACTCGGTGTAACGTCCCAGCTGCCTGCCATGTAACCTTCCGCCGGTTTGTTCCCCACTGCCGGAACCTGTTCTGCGGAAAGCTTCAGGGTATCGCCTTCGTAGCCGTTCAGGGTAACAACGACATCCTCTGTCTTCCCATCGTCCCAGGCGCCGTTCACGACTTTAAAGGTAACGGTCTGACTGATCTTTTCTTCCCCGGCAAATTTTGCCGTGTAGGTCGCCTCCCCGGTCACCGATACGACCTCCGGCGTCCAGCCGTCGAATATATAACGGAACTGTGCAGTCTCCTCCTTGACAGGCTTTTCACCTTTATATTCAGGCTTCTTGCCGTAATCAACCGCACTGCTCTGCAGTTCGGTACCGTCCTCGTTGACGAACTTGATTGTGTAGCTCTTCGTCTTCTCGGCAAATTTAGCCGTGTAGGTTGCTTCACCGGTTACCTCTACGATTTCCGGAGTCCAACCGTCAAATACATAACGGAACTGTGCAGTCTCCTCCTTGGTAGGCGTCGTGCCCGCATATGTAGGCTTCGTGCCATACGCAACCTTGGTGCTCTGCAGCTCTTTGCCGTCTTCGTTCACAAACTTGATTGTAAACTCTTTGAGAACCGCCTTATACTTCGCCGTATAATTGGCATCGCCCGTCACCTCGGACAGTTCCGGATCCCAACCTTCAAACTCGTAAGTATACTTTTCGTCGTCCTTTTTCGTAGGTGTCTTCTCAGGCGTCTTGATATCCCCAGGCTTGGTACCATAGTTGTAAGGTGCTGCCTCAAGCAGAACGGTCTTGCCGTCTTCATCGTAGAAAGTAACCTCGTACTGCTTTGTCTCGACGATATACGCTGCCGTGAATGTAATCGGCCCCGTCATGTCCTCAGTAATGGTCGGCAAATCGTCAGAAGCATACGTGGCTTCCCCGTAGGACCAACCGTCAAACGTATACTTCTCAGCATCGGTGTCCTGCATAGTCGGCTCTTCTCCCGTATACTTCGGAGCCTTGCCGACAAATCCCTTCGTGGTAGCAAGCACCGTCTGGTCTTCGTCAGCGTTTACAAACTGAACTTCGATGTAAGGTTCGATGACTACTACCGATGCAGCAACATCAGGGGAAGTAGGATCGACGATGGTGTAGAAGTCAGAATACATAGCATCGTCTGCCGTATCCGCAATCACCTTAACCTCGCCGTCCTCAGGAGTCGAAATGCCATATCCATCCGGGATAACAATGTCATTTTCTCCAATGCATGGCGTATAAATGGCTATTCCGTCATTCGTGCTGATCTCCGTACGAGCCTCAGGCAACGTGATGGTGCCGGCAGCGCAGATACCGTAACCGCTGCCGCCCATCGTAATGGACACCTCTCTACCGAGAGCAACATCACCATTTCCGCTCGATCCGTTAACTGCATACAAGCCGTAATCGACGGATTCTGCGCAAATCAACTTTAATGTACCGCCAACCCTAATATCACCGTCGAAGCTGTACAGCAGACATCCGCCGATACCCTGATCTTCACTCAAGGATACATCGCCGGTAACATCAATGCTTTTTGCGTATATTCCGTTACCTTTCGATCCCAGTAAAGCATCACCGTTAACAGTAATCGACGAATCCTTGCAATATATATCATTGAGTGTTTGTTCGCCTGCTCCTTCGCCTGTCAACGTGATGTCCACATCGCCTGTGATCGTAAGGTCATACGAAGACTCGTTCAAAATACCGGTAGATACGGTAGAACTGCTGAGGATAAGCCCGCTGTCCGCACGGATCTCAAGCGGTTTTTCCGCAGCATCGGAGACGTAAATCAGAGCCTCGGGAATATCCCAAGTGCTGTCGTACCTGAGCGAAATCTCATCGCCTGTTAAAATTGTAAGGACATATTTATCCGTTTTTTCCTCGAAGGAGATCCTCTCGCTGCCTGCCGCATCGCCGAGAACATTGCCCTGATTCACGGTCGTGATCTGTGTGCCGCCAACCCAGACAGGGAAGTGTTTCAGGACCTCGAACGCCGCCTTACCGGATCCGTCCGTATACAGGAACTCTATCATATGGCTGCCGGCTTCCAGCTGGTCGATGTATTCAGCTTTAAGCTCCACGATCGTGCTGCCGGATTTTGCATCATACAAGGACGCAGCAACGTCTTTATCATCGATGCGAATGCCGGTAAACTTCGCGAAATCTCCGTCCGTCCTGAAGGTCAGACCTTCTCCGCTGCCTTTCGTCACTATACCGTCCGCGCCTTCGATCACGTTGTATGAATGCTTCGGTGCATAGGTGTATTTGTATGTGGTATCCGTTGTGATCTCCGTACCTGCGACCGGCTCCGCATCCCAGCTGCCGGCCATGTAATCATCTGCCGGTTCGTTTCCGACCGCAGGAATGTCATCGCCGCTCAGCTTAAGAATCTTATTTTCATCCTCGTAGCGTGAGAGTTCAACGACCTTGTCTTTGGTCGTTTTGTCGTCCCAGGAGCCGTTCGTGACTATGAAAGTCACTTGGTAAGAGATCACATTTCTTGTGATGGTAAATGCTGCGGAGGCGGTTTTCTCTCCCCAGGTGATCTGCGCCACATAATTACCGGCATCCTTCGGCGCGCCGGCAAGCGCGTCCCCGTCCGGTTCTGTGCTGCCGGATCCCGTGGATTTATAGTAAACAATGTTCGGTTTATCGGCAAGCTTCGGTACAGCCGAATCAGGATACCCGCTGATCGCTGCTTCTTTTGCCGTTCCGTCATAAGCAAGGTCTTCCGGGGCGTTCAGCGTAACGGAAATGCCGTTATCATGATAACCGGAGGGGCAGTTCTCCGCAGCGCAAGTGGCCGTTATTGTGGTCTGGTCTTCTGACAATGCGTATGTGAAGGAATGGCCGTTGGGCTCGCCTTCAGTCGCACCGCAGATGGTACAAGTCTTCGGTTCCGTACAGGTGGCTTCCTGCCAGACATGACCGGCCGGCGGCAGCGTGATCTTCTTCAGTTCGGAGGCATAGTCCGTCACGTTATTACCGTTGTCCTGCTCGCAAAATACGAACAGTATGTCGCCGGCAACCCTATCCATCTTTCCCGCGGTATTGATCGTCACTTCGCCCGCGGCTCCGGATACGGAAGCGATCTTGCCGTATTTCTTTATGGTCTGTCCTGTGGAATCCGTGACGATCGCGGAGATATAATTGCCATCGGCACCGCTGTATTTGACGGTTATTGCCCCGCTGTCATACGTGCCCGGGCAATAGCTGACGTCAAAATCCGGCGCAAGGCCTTTCAGCGTTACTTTCCATTCGTTGCCCGCACTGGTACCGATATCGGTCAAAGCGTCGGCGCCGCCGGCGCCGGAGGATTTGCCGCCTGCGGCGGCAGATGTGAAGAGGACAGATGACAGATTTAAATAAAAAGCGGGACGCACCCCGAACTCATTATTGCGGACAAAGAGTCCATCGTCGTAGACACTGCCGGTGCCGTGGACAAAAGCCGATAAGTCATCATCGTCGCCGGGCGACCGCAGCCACCAGAAGCTGGACAGCCAGCTGGGATTGGCCGGATCCGCCTTACGCAGCTCGCTGTTCACATTGTTAGCTTCAGCGACTGAAAGCGGCCAGAGAAGGGCGTTCACGGAATCTCCGCTGATATCATTATCGTTGTGTCCCTCTGCGCCGTAATTGGGATTTCCACCGGTCAGGGTACGGGATGAGACAGCCGCCTGCTCCTGAGATGTAAATCCTTCGGCGATTGCATCAATCTTTGTTTTCAGCGTACTTGTCCCATAAGCATTGCTGCTCGTATTTGGATCATACTGTGTAAGTCCCAGGTTTTCCTTCGCGAGTAATGTTGAGCTGCTGCCGTCATGTGCGATCACATACCAGCTCTGCCCGCCGTACTTAAGGACCTGCGCGCCGATCGTGTTGGCATTCTTTGCAAGCGCTGCCGCTCCCATCTGCACCGCCGGATCCCCGCTGTCCGCATAAGCCGTCACCGCGGCTTTCGGCACGCAAAGAAGCGTTGCCGCCGCCAGCAGCACCGCAGCTGCCAGGCTCAAAAATCTTCTTCCCTTCATGGTTTTTTGTCCTCCTCCTGTCTTCACATATGATCGTATCACTATTATACTTCTTCCTGCGCTTTCAGGTGTTCAATATCTGTTTTTATGGTACGCAAACAGAACAGAAGCTCCTTTATTTCCTGCGAGTAAGGTCCTGTCCTTTTATTTTATTGTAAATTGGCGGCATCGGTCAGTCAAGTTCTTTGATTGGTATATATGAATTACACATTTATGATTACTGTTCACCCTCGGTATAATCTGTTGTATCTTACTTTTTCAACGAAATGGCAGCTCATCACAGATCCCATCAGGAATGTTCATAAAATCATCCTCTTCTGACTGTCTTTCGGTATTCCTTCTGCTATTCGCCGCTGAAAAATCACCGGCCGATTTACTTCCCGCAAACACCTGTTCTTCAACAATTACGTCTGTTGTGCTGACTTTATTCCCTTCCCGGTTGATATAGCTTCCGGTCTGGATCCGTCCAATCACCGCAATCCTTAATCCCTGGCGGAAATACTTTTCTCGCCTTTGGTATATCTGATCTCCGGATCCTTTGTCAGTCTTCCCATTAAAATCACTTTATTCATTTTTCATCCTCCCGTATGTGTCTGTTATCAGTAAAACCACTTTTCATTTTGCTGAAACCGAATCATTGCCAGACCTGCTTCTGAATCTCTTTCAGCGTATACTGGCATGGCAGCACATCCACATGGCTGCTGTGTGTTGAATTCGCAGGCTCGTAAAGCACTGTAACAAGGCTGCCCGCTTCATCATTGAACTGCATATATACCTCGACCCTTTCGGAAAGGAATCCGATATAAATAATCCAGCATTGTGCACTCTGAAGCATTTATATCATTATGTGCCGCATAAGTGTTCAGATAACTTTTCACGGTGTCGATACTTACGCCGACTACTCCTTCAAGCTCCTCCTGATTCGTGACCTTGACATTTACTCGCGTAAACACATCCTGCGCTCCAAGCTCCGTGTAACGCTCTTTACCACGACCGTAACCATCACGTTCTGTGTTCCTGGTCTCTGGTTTTGTTCCTTTCGTACTTTTTGGATCGGCGCTTTCATCTGCCTGCGGCTTCTGCTTCGGTTCTTCTATTTTCGGTTTTTCTTCTGAGGTACTGCTGCTTTCTATAACCGAAACAGAGGACGATACCGCTTCCGGTTCCGTCTTCGGATTCCGTATGGCAAGTATTCCGACCAGGGCAAGTTCCACTCCCCGCCGCCGCTTTGCTTCTTTTCCGCGTTCTCCTTCCGGGGAGTAGTGTCCTTGTTGGGGAGTGCCTTCCCCAATCCCTGCGTTTTTATTTCCTTCGTTTTTTTCCTCTTCGATTGCCTGAGGGTTTTAATAAACTGGACTTTTTCAATATTTGAATTAAGTAAAAAAACTCTTCTTCCGACAGCGCGTCATATTTGATTCCCAGCGCTCCCAGATACGTCCGAGCCAACTTCTCTTCCTGACTTCCTTTAATTCTGGATATTTCATCAGTATAATTAAGAAAATCTTCCGCTATTGTAGTTTCAGGTTGTGCTCCGATATCCATTTTATGGTTTTCCTGAATATCCTCTATAATTACATCCAAGTCCCGGTGGATGATGTTTTCCAGATAAATCTTCTCATCGATCTGCGCCACTTCCAGTGTCCGATAGGTCAATTCGTTTTCTTCCGGATTGAATTCCTGAGTAATTTTTTTCCTTGCTGCAACCACCATTGCGTTCAAATCCCGGATACGTGCGCTGACAACCCGGTCTGCGAATATCTCAATGTCTGCGAGCAATCTGGCAAATTCTTTATGAACCGCAATTTCACAAAGCAATCGGTTGTTGATGGCTCCGCTCTTTAAAAGTGTAATCATCTCATCACTTATGTGGAGCTCTTCTACTTCCGTCTCCGGACGTTTCTTTTGCTCCGTCAGCCCCAACAGATAATCAACAGATACGCCATAGTATTTTGCCAGCGTGGTAAGATTAAACGGGCTGATATCCTTGAATTCTTCATTTTCGTATTTCCCCAGGGACGATGTGGATATACCTGTCTTTTCTGCAAGCTCACTTAATGTCAGATTATGTTCTACCCGCAGGTCTTTAATTCTTTCCTGTATTGTTAATTTCGCTTCCATAAATCCCCATAAATCAATATATGCTGTTTATTTGCCTTGTGCTAATAGTAAGTATATCACAGTTCATTTCTCAAAGCGCGGAAAAACAGAACTTTTCCGCGTTTTTCCTTTTTTTCGGATATACGGTATCACGCCTTCTTTTTCTGTAGAATATTCCTGAAGGATTATGTCTTATCCAGAATATAAATGAGAGGAGGTGAAAACCTGAACGAAGAATTACAAATCCAACTGGAATATACAAAAAACGGAACGATAAAACAGAGCATCAGCAACTGTGTTGCCATCCTTGAAAACGATCCTTTCCTGGCCGGCGCTATCCGTTTCAATGAACTTACGGAAAGAATAGATATCGTCAGGAATCCAGGCTGGAACCGGTTCGGTACAACTTTAACCGATACAGACATGTCCTATATCATGATGTATCTGGACGATGCCTACGGCCTTACTTCCGAAAAACGCATCCGCAATGCCGTCACGATTGCTGCCAATAACAACAAATACCATCCGGTACGGGACTGTCTGAACACCCTCGTCTGGGATGGACATCCCCGCATCCGTTATGCCCTGCACCATTTCCTCGGGGCGGATACTTCCGACCTCACTTACGAATCCTTAAAGCTTTTCATGCTTGGCGCCATATGCCGTGTTTTTGACCCCGGCTGCAAATTTGATATCATGCTTTGCCTTGTCGGAGACCAGGGGGCCGGTAAATCGACATTCTTCCGTTTTCTTGCCTTGAAGGATGAGTGGTTTTCCGATGACATCCGCAGACTGGATGACGATAACATTTACCGAAAGCTGCAGGGGCACTGGATTATCGAAATGTCGGAAATGCTGGCAACGGCAAATGCGAAAAGCTTTGAGGAAATCAAATCCTTTATAAGCCGGCAGAAAGAGGTTTACAAAATCCCCTACGAAACACACCCGGCGGACCGGCACCGGCAATGCGTTTTCGGCGGCACTACAAACAAAAAATACTTTCTCCCGGCGGACCGCTCCGGAAGCCGCAGATTCCTTCCTGTGGAAGGGAACGCTTCAGAGGCGGAAACACATATCCTCGCTGATGAAACCGCTTCCAGGGCTTATATCCGTCAGATGTGGGCAGAAGCTATGGAACTGTACAGAAACGGGAACTATTCCCTGTCCTTTTCCCCGGAGATGGCAGAACACATGAAAAACTACCAGGCATCCTTTGTACCAGAAGATTCCGACAAGGACGCCATTCTCGGATTTCTTGAAGAATGCAGCTATGACTTTGTCTGTTCAAAACTGCTTTATTATGAAGCCCTGCAGCATACGGAAAGGGATACTCCAGCCCGGTGGGATTTAAACGCCATAAACGAAATCCTGCGTCTGTACGCAAAAGACTGGAAGGAAGGTCCGACACACCGGTTTTCTGTATACGGAACCCAGCGTTCCTGGATTCGCAAGGCGCCGAAGGATGAATTTGTCGACCTCAGTGACCTGGACGAATCGCTCCTGCCCTTCCGCTGATGCAGCGTAAAAGCAGGGCACACCAGATATAATCCGCCTTTCCTGTAAACGGACGTTTACAGGCGGCGGAGCCGTTTTTTACTGTATTTCCTTTGTTACTTTATGTTTTTTTATCTATGTAAACGTGTAAACAGGAATAAAAAAAGGTGACAACAAGCACTCCGCCTGCGTGCTGAAAAGAATTCAAGGTTTTTCAAAATGCCCGTTTACCGTTTGCACCGTTTACATTTTTCATTACCAAAGAAAGGAGGCAGCATCTATAACAGCCATTTTGCTAATGCCTGTGAAGGGATTACTTCGATGATTGATTCCGAAACATTGAAAAGCCTGTATAAAAGTGATATCCTTTACGACGATGACATGGCCAATCTGGCTGTAATGATATCACGAAAAAAAATTGAAAAGGAGCACACCAAAAAATACAAAATCTATAAGCGCAAGGGTTCCAAAGAAGGTTACGTGACAGTTCTTCCCGGCAGCAACGGAAAGAAGATCGAACGAAAAACCAAAGAAGCACTCCTGGACGCTTTGCTCGAATACTATATTGACCCCAGGAGCAAGGAAATAAAGGAAATGTCTTTGTATAACCTTTATCACAAAGAATGGATTCGTTATAAGGCTTCCATCACAGACAGCCCCAATACCATTGAAACCCATAACAAACATTTCCGGAAATATTTCTCTGAGGAAGGAATCTTCCATAAGCCTATGGCTAAAATCACCACAGAGGAATTGACTGTATGGGCGAACCAGCTGATAAAGAAGCACCGTTTGTCCTCCAGACAGTGGCAGACAATTAAAACCATTCCGAAACAGATGTTTGAATATGCCTTTCTCCACGGATATATTCAGTACAATCCATTTGCTGATGTGAAGGTCACCGTTCGGTTCAGGCAGGTTTCCAAAAAGTCCGGATTCAGTGAAACCTTTAATACGGACGAATATGAACTGATTCTTCAGGACCTCTGGAATTCTTATTATCAGAAAAAGGATATTCGTTTTCTTGCCGTAATTTTTAATTTCTATCTGGGCTTAAGAGTCGGCGAACTGACCGGACTGAAATGGGAAGACCTCGAAAACGGTTTTCTGCATGTAAGGCGGGAACTTACACTGGAAAATGCGGAACAGGTTAATTCCGGGCTTTATGAAGACTACTTCCGTTCCGGTGAATTCACGGTTATGCCTGACCAGAAAGGACACAAATGGATGTACGTTCTGGTAGACCATACCAAAACTAACTCAGAGCGTATCGTACCGGTAATTCCGAAGGCACAGGCAGTATTGGACACAATCATCCATGATTTTCCAAAAGAGGTACTTGGCGAATATATTTTTGCTGAAAGGGGTTCGTTTCTTTCTACCCGCAGCGTCAACAGTGTTCTGGAATATGCATGCAAGCATATCGGAATAAGCATCAAGCGGAGCCACAAGATCCGTAAAACCTGGGCAAGCAGGGCAAATATCGCAGGGATACCGTTGGATGCCATCCGTGAACATCTGGGCCACGCCAGTCTGAATACGACCCTGGGCTACATCTACAACTGCCTTCCCAGCAGGGAAATCATCGAAAAAATGGACAGTGCATTTTAACCGGAAAAAGGCACTTTACGCCACTAAAGCGCCACCAATTTTTAACGAAAACTTTTTGGCATAAAAAACATCCGGAAGCCTTGTAAAATAAGGACTTCCGGACACTCTCACACCCGTGCGTTAGAGGATTCGAACCCCCGGCCTTTTGGTCCGTAGCCAAACGCTCTATCCAGCTGAGCTAAACGCACGTGCTTTTTTCAGCAAATGAAATATTACAACAACCGTCCGGGTTTGTCAACGGTTATTTTCCGGATTTTCGAAGCTGAAGGCTTCTGTACCATCCTGCAGCCCCATCAGATCCGCCGCCAGGCCGCAGAACACCTTTACGGCAGTGGCCAGGGAATCCTCGGAAAAGTTAAATGTCGGACTGTGTCCCGGGCCTGCCATCTGCGAAATGGTATTGAAAAACAGGCTTTTTCCGCCGTGTTCCCGCACCCGGTCCGCCATGTAGGCATAATCCTCACTTCCGCCGTTTCTTGCTTCCGGACTGCGGCATGGGATGCCAAGCTTCTCATTGCAGACGTTAAAGCAGATATCATTCATTTCATTATCGCTGGTCAGGGAAGGGGAAGCCCCCACCACCCGGATTTCAAAAGAACAGCCGTGCATTTCAGCCGCAGAACGTATGATGCGCCGGGCGTAATTTTCCATATATTCATTGGCCTTTGAGGTACTGCCCCGGACTTCGATTTCCATCTTTGCCCGGTCACAGATGACGTTCCTTCCGGAACCCGCATGGAGGGTTCCCACGTTGATCCGGGTGGCGCCTTCGGCATACCGGGGAATTCCGCTTAAGTTCAGCACGGCCGTTGCAGCCGCCAGCATCGCATTATCGCCTTCGCTTGGCGCGCCGGCATGACATGCCTTGCCATGGAAATACACGTCCAGCTTTGTAGTTGCCAGGGTGCCGCTGTTGGATAAGGCGACCAGATGCTCCGGATAATCCCCGCCGGAAAGATGGTTGCCCAGCATATAGTCCACATCGTCAAGAAGTCCGCCCATGGCCACCGCCCTGGCGCCGCGCACCCCTTCCTCCGCCGGCTGGAACACCAGTTTTACGGTGCCGCGCAGCCGGTCTTTAAGCGACATCAGTACCGACGCCACACCCAGGCCGATGGCCGCATGTCCGTCATGTCCGCAGGCATGCATGCATCCTTCGTTCACCGAACGGAAGCCTTCCTTTGCCGGAAGGTGGGATTCATCCTCCGACTCGAAAACACCCAGCGCGTCGATGTCAAACCGCATGCCGATAACCGGACCTTCCCCGCAGCGCAGGATTCCCACGACGCAGGTGTTTGCGTCCTTAACCATATCCGCAAAGGGAAGAACCGCACCCTGCGCAACTGCCCGTTCATAGGCTGCGTCAAGCACTGCCTGATCCGGGATGCCCATTTTTTCCTCTTCATTTAACACCTGACTGCCGATGAGCACTTCATAGCCCAGCTTCGTCAGCCGGTCCGCGATAATGGAAGCCGTCCGGATTTCCAGCCAGCCCGTTTCCGCGAACCTGTGAATGCTTCTGCGGCAGCTTATCATTTCCGGCAGGAGCTCATCCGCCTTGTCTTTAATAACCTGATAAATATCTTCCATGAAAACTCTCCTGTTGTAAGCAATCTTTCATTTCAGTTTTCAGCATCAGCATACACCGTTTCCGCCGGAAAATGCAACAGTCTTGCGGAAACGCTTGCGAACTCATCAAAAATCCGTTACTTTTAAACTGTATGAATCAGTAATGCCTGACTATATAAGGAGACCAGACCGACATGAAAGACATTCTTTATGAAACCTGCGAAAAATGGGACGTTTTTGAACTCGCGTTTACCGGTAAAACCTCCGGCAACCCTTTTACCGATTATACGATACAGGCGGTATTTACGCACAAATGCGGCCGCACGGCCGTGGACGGTTTCTACGACGGGGACGGCGTCTATAAAGTCCGCTTCATGCCTTCCTTTACAGGCATCTATCATTACGAAGTAAAGGGCACGTTTTCCGACAGGGAATATACCGGAACCTTTGCGGCTGAAGAGCCTTCCGCTTCCAACCACGGCCCGGTGAGGGTGGCCGGCCAGCATCATTTTGCCTATGAAGACGGTACGCCATTCTATCCCATCGGCACCACCTGCTACGTCTGGGAACTGCAGTCCGACGCGCTTATCGAAGAAACCTTCAAATCCCTGAAACAAAGCGCCTTCAACAAAATCCGTTTCTGCATTTTCCCGAAGCATTACGTCTACAATTTCGGCGAGCCCCGCTCCTACCCCTACGAAGGCACGCCCATGGATTCCTCCGTCCTGACGGAAGAAAATTTCCAGCAGTTCTCAATGCATCCGCAGGGAAATCATTTTGATTTCACCAGGTTTAACCCGGCGCATTTCCGGCACATCGAAACCTGCATCAAGCGTCTGGGGGAAATGGGCATTGAGGCGGACATCATTGTCATGCACCCTTACGACCGCTGGGGTTTCTCCCATATGACGCAGGAGCAGGACGACCTCTACTGGAAATACGTCATTGCCCGTTTTGCGGCTTTCAGGAATGTATGGTGGGCATTCGCCAATGAATACGACCTGCTTTCGGACAAAACCGTTTCCGACTGGGAGCGCTACGCAAAAATTGTCTGCAAAAAGGATCCCTACAACCATCTGAGGTCCATCCATAACTGCATGCAGATGTACGACCACACCAGGCCCTGGATCACCCACTGCAGCATCCAGCGGCAGGATATCTACAAAACAGCGGAACTGACCAACGAATGGCGCATCCGCTTCGGCAAGCCGGTGGTTCTGGACGAAATCGCCTACGAGGGAAATATCCAGCATGGCTGGGGCAATATCTCCGGTGAGGAAATGGTGCGCCGCTTCTGGGAAGGGGCTCTGCGCGGCGGCTATCCGGGCCACGGTGAGACGTACCTTTCCGAGGACAACATCCTCTGGTGGAGCCACGGCGGCACCTTAAAGGGAGAAAGCTGGAAAAGGTTCGGCTTCCTCCTGGATGTTTTAAAGGAAACACCCGGGTACGGTCTGAAGCTTTCAGACAGCTGCGGCTGGGACGAGGTCTGCGCGGTTCCGGACATCACCACGGAAGCCTTTGCCCCTGTCAAAAGCTATTATCTGTACTATTACAGCTTTATGCGTCCTTCATGGAGGGAGTTTTATTTTGACGACAATACCCGCTTCCAGGTTTATGTCCTCGACACCTGGAACATGACGAAAGAAGACGCGGGCATCCACTGCGGCAAATTCCGCATATCTCTTCCCGGAAGGCCGTATATGGCCATTCAGCTTCGGAAGGCTGACTGAATTCTTTCGGCTAAGCTATGAAAAGGGCGGCTGTACGGCCGCCCTTTTACTGTACTGTATAACTTTTATTTGTTTACCGGTTATCCATAACCTCCGTAATGCTTTCCCCGGCCACTTCCCAGGGCATCGCCTCCATGGCGTCCGTGATTTCGCGGATTTTCTGGAAGGGGATGGAAATGATGTGCATTCCCTCCGGGAAGGGTTTGAGCATCTTCTGCCCGAAGGCCATGCCGGCAATCATGTGATTGATTTTGCCGGAAATGAAGGGATATACCAGCTCCCAGGCGCAGGACATGACCACATTGCCCTTGGACTCCCACAGGTCTCCGGAGAAATAGGTGTTCGCCCGCATGATTTTATCCGCCTGGTGCATGTCGCAGACCACAACAATCACATCCGGGTCAAATTCACACTTTGACAGGGGGCAGAATACCACGCAACGGTGGCATCCGAGCTCCAGCCTGGGCACCAGGTGATACAGACGTCCGTTGGCTGAGCAGTCATAAAAGGCACCGAGCTTTACACCTAAAGCGCCGCTTCCTTCTGCGGGGGGAATCGGCTCAAAACCCAGGAAGGCTTTGCCCACACAGCTGTCGTTTTCCGCTGTCACGCAGATACATTTATCTTCTTTCACAGCTTCGCTCATATACATGCAAAGGCTTTGCACCTTGTCCGTCCGTTCCGCCCATTCCGGGGGATCCAGGAGGAATTTTACTGCTACAGGCTGAATGTCAAGATTCAGTTTATCCAAAACGGCCCTTGTTCTGTCTGATAACATATCGATTATCTCCTTTTTAGTTATCCTGAAAATATGTCAATGGAGCATATACTGTTTAAGTGTATAAATCCGCATCGCTTCGTGCTGCGCACTCCCGCGCTACTGACATGAATTCGGACTTTACTCCTGCTTCGCAGGATCGTCCTCATTCATGTTATCGTCTCTAAAGCATAGCCTGATTTGCTTGCGAGCAATCAATCAGTCTCTGCTTTGAGACTGGATTTATACAGAATGCTCAGCCCTTCGGATGATATCGTTCTGCATGGTTTCGGTCATATCCACGAAATACGCGGAAAAGCCGGCGATACGCACCACCAGGTTGTGGTAATCATCCGGGTTGGCCTGGGCTTTCCGGAGGGTTTCGCCGTCAACCACGTTATACTGCACTTCCACACCGCCGCCGTCGAAATAAGCCTTTGTCATGTCACGCAGTTTTTCTATGCCGCCTTCTTTGGCAAGGGCAGTCGGATGAATCTTCATATTCAGGGCGATGCCGTCCATAAACCGGCTGTTGTCCCAGTAAAGCGTGGAGTTGAATACGGCTGTGGGGCCGTTCACGTCCCTGCCCTGGGCAGGAGAAGTCGCATCTGCCAATGGATCCCCTGTCTTACGTCCGTCGGGAGTGGCCCAGGTCTTTGCGCCTTGCGGAATATGGTCAGCCGCGCCGAACATGCCGCATTTGTACACCTTGCAGAACTTTGTGGTAAAGTCTCTGGAGCAGTTGTAATACCAGTCGAAGACGTATTTCATTTCCTCGTCCGCGTAAGGATCCGCATTGCCGTAATGCGGGCACTCATGCATAATCTTCTGGCGGAGGGCTTCATTTTCCGCGCCTTCCCAGTTGGCCAGCAAAGCATCCAGCAGCTGTTTGCCGGTACAGATCTTCTTGTCATAGACAGCCCACTTGATGGCGGTTAAGGAATCACCCACGGTGGCGAGGCCTGTGGCTGTTCCGCCGTAGGAATTGTATTTCGCGCCGCCCTCGGAAACGTCCTTGCCGCTTTCCAGACAGCCTTCGGTGGAAATGGAAAGGTTCGGGAACGGGAAAAGCCTGTACTGTTCATGCTCTGCGTAGTTGTTCATGGAGGAAGACCAGGTCATCAGCCATTTGGTCAGCTTCTCAAAAGCCCTCTTCACGTCCTCGTAGGTTTCCATCTCGTAGAGATAGCCGGAGCGGTATTCCGGCGGCGCCTGCTGGTTCACGAAGGGATTGATGCCGTTGTTGATGGCGGTTACCAGGCATGCCGACCACCACAGGCCGTTGTGGCCCATGGGGATGCCGTTCGGGCAGGGATAGTCATTGCCGGAACCGGTGATCTCCTGACAGCCGATGAAGGCAAAGTCACGGGCATCCTCCAGCGTAAAGCCTACCTCCCTCATGATAGCGGGGATAATCACCTCGTCATTCTGGATAAGGGGCAGGCCGCCCACGCGTCTGGAAGTCTCCAGCGCGCATTCCCACAGCTTGTCCGGTGTATTCTTGTTGATACGGATGGATACGGTGGGCTCATGCAGCTGCAGGCGCGCGATGCCCTCTAAAACCATGTAGGTAACCGGGTTGGAAGCGTCTTCACCGGTCTCCGGCACTACGCCGCCGATGGTGGTATGCTGATAGGCGTTTCCGATGCCGCCGGTCTTTGAAGTCTCGCCGAAAATGCCATGCCAGAAAATATTCATTTTCAAAAGATAGCCGTCAATGAGCTCCTGGGCTTTCTCCAGGGTCATGGTGCCCTCTTCCAGTTCTTTCTTCAGATACGGCCATACGCGGAAATCCAGCCGGCCCATGGAGGTAACGCCGGGGCCGTTGTCAATTCGCAGGAAGAAATGATACAGCATGTACTGCTGCAGGGCTTCCCAGAAGGTGCGGGCGGGCTTGTCAATAATCCAGGTCAGGCCTTCCGCCATCTTTGCGAACTCTTCCTTCTTTTCCGGCCTGGTCTCCTCTTCCGCAAGCTTTGCGGCAAGCTCGGCATAGCGGCGGGTCAATGTCATGGCGCCGTCGCAGGCCACGGTGCATGCATGGTAGAACAGGTATTTGCCTGCTTCGTCTCCCATGATATTGCCTTTGTGGTCATCCAGCCAGTCCTGGGCGCGTTTGCGGATGGCGCCGTAACCCTGACGGAGGATGTGCTGATAGCCGGGGGTAAGATGTCCGGGCGGGAGAAGCACGGCCCAGCCTTCCGGACGGCCATAGGTTTCCACCTGCAGCTTAAGCATTTCATCGATGCCTAAAGGATAATAGGTAAGGGGCCGTACATTGTGGAACGTATGGTTGGCTTCAGCGGTTATTTCCCGCAGCTCCTTTAAATCTTCCGGGGAAATGGCCAGCTTCTGGTGGGAATACTCCGGGTCATCGTCCGGCGCATGGTGCAGGCCGTCTTCACCGATGGGCCAGGTATTCTCAATGTCTGCCCGAAGCCATCTGTCGGCATCGGCGCCGCCCCAGCCTTTGTTGCCGAAATCGCCGAAGAAGTATTCGTCCTCCATGATGTGGATGGGCATTCTTTCAATCAGGTAGAGGGTTTCCATGGGTTTGGCCATGATGGGCGGGAAGTTTTTATA
Organism: Eubacterium sp.; assembly: GCA_017433825.1. Lineage (GTDB taxonomy): Bacteria > Bacillota > Clostridia > Lachnospirales > Lachnospiraceae > Alectryocaccobium. The sequence continues at coordinate 30,447 of JAFRGL010000022.1, forward strand.
CAGCGCTCTGGCTTCAAAACGGAGTCTTGATTTCACGGCATCGCCGACCATCATCCTGTCCCTGGTTTTGGCGCGCAGTCTCTGTATCCTTTCTGCTATCGGTCTGAATTCATACATTTCATTCTTCTCCTTTTCCATGTATTCTTAATCGTCAGACTGTTTATGTATTTTACTGGTTTTATTGTATATTTTTCCTTCACAGGAGTCAATGAGGACAGCGGGTTTAATGCTATTTTTCACACAAAAAAGGAGGCTGCTTAAAGCAGCCTCCTGTTAAAGTTTTTAAACAGCTGTATAAATCCGCACCGCTTCGTGCTGCGCACTCCCGCGCTGCCAACAGAAACTCGGATTTTACGTCTGCTTTGCTTACGCTTGCAGACTCATCCTCATTCCTGTTGTGCCGCCAATTGTCCATCCAGCCCGGTATGCAAGCATCCGGCCTGTCTGCCCAATTGTCAGCGACTTATACAGAATGCTCCGCACGGCGGATGATATCATCCTGCATGGTCTCGGTCATATCTACGAAGTATGCGGAGAAGCCGGCGATACGGACTACCAGGTTGTGGTAATCATCCGGATTGTTCTGCGCGTCTCTGAGCATCTTCGCGTCAACAACGTTGTACTGGACCTCAACGCCGCCCTGATCGAAGTAAGCCTTGGTCATATCGGCAAGCTTCTTGATGCCGCCTTCCTTGGCAAGGGCAGTCGGATGAATCTTCATGTTCAGGGCAATACCGTCCATGAAACGGCTGTTGTCCCAGGAAAGCATGGAGTTGAATACGCCGGTAGGTCCGTTCACATCACGGCCCTGAGCGGGTGAAGTAGCATCTGCCAGCGGTTCGCCGGTCTTACGTCCGTCCGGGGTAGCCCATGTGCAGGCGCCCTGCGGAACGTGGTCGGCAGCACCGAACATACCGCACTTGTAAACCTTGCAGTACTTGGTGGTGAAGCCTCTGGTGCTCTCATAGTAGTAGTCGAACAGGTACTTCTGCGCTTCGTCAGCGTACGGATCGCCGTTGCCGTAGTGCGGGCACTCATGAAGGATTCTCTGACGGAGAGCTTCATTCTCAGCGCCTTCCCAGTTGGATACTACAGCGTCAAGCAGCTGCTTGGCGGTGCAGATCTTCTTGTCGAATACTGCCCACTTGATAGCGGTTAAGCTGTCTGCAGCAGTGGCAACGCCTGTAGCGGTTCCGCCGTAGGAGTTGTACTTCGCGCCGCCTTCGGATACGTCCTTGCCGCTTTCCATACAGCCTTCGGTGGAGATGGAAAGGTTCGGGAACGGGAACAGTCTGTACTGCTCATGCTCTGCGTAGTTGTTCATGGAGGAGGACCATCTGAACATCCAGCCGGCCAGTTTCTCAAAGGCCTTCTTGACGTCTTCATAGGACTCCATCTCATACAGGTAACCGGAACGGTACTCTTCAGGAGCCTGCTGGCCGCTCATCGGGTTGATGCCGTTGTTGATGGCGGTTACCAGGGTTGCAGCCCACCAGATGCCGTTATGGCCCATCGGGATGCCGTTCGGGCACGGATAGTCGTTGCCGGAACCGGTGATTTCCTGACATCCGATGAAGGCAAAGTCACGGGCGTCTTCGATGGTGAAGCCGAGCTCTCTTACGATAGAGGGAACGATAACTTCGTCGTTCTGGATAAGCGGCAGGCCGCCTACTCTTCTGGAGGTCTCCAGTGCGCACTCCCACAGCTCATCCGGGGTATCCTTGGTGATACGGATGGAAACGGTGGGCTCATGCAGCTGCAGTCTGGCGATACTTTCCAGAACCATGTAGGTAATGGGGTTGGAAGCATCTTCGCCGGTCTCCGGAACCATGCCGCCGATGGTGGTATGCTGGTAAGCATTGCCGATACCGGTGGTCTTTGCGGTCTCGCCGAAGTTGCCGCCGTAGAACAGGTTCAGTTTCAGGATGTAGCCGTCGATATATTCCTGAGCCTTCTCAAGGGTCATGGTGCCTTCGTCAAGCTCTTTCTTCAGATACGGCCACAGACGGTAGTCAAGACGTCCCATGGATTCAACGCCGGGGCCGTTGTCTACGCGCAGGAATACATGATACAGAAGGTACTGCTGAGCAGCTTCCCAGAAGGTTCTGGCCGGCTTGTCGATAATCCAGTCAAGGCCTTCCGCCATCTTTTCGAGTTCAGCCTTGCGCTCGGGATCTTCACAGGCAGCGGCTTTCTCTTTGCAGAGGTCTCTGTAACGGCGGGTAAGGGTCATGGCGCCGTCGCAGGCACCGGTAGCAGCATGATAGAACAGGTACGGACCTACTTCATCGCCCATGATGTTACCCTTATGCGCATCCAGCCAGTCCTGAGCCTGTTTGCGGATCGCGCCGTAGCCCTTGTGGATGATGTGCTGATGGCCGGGGGTAAGATGTCCGGGAGGAAGAAGGGGCGGGAAACCGCCGATACGGCCGTAGGTTTCCAGCTGCAGCTTCATCATATCCTCAATGCCCTGGGGATAGTAAATCAGCGGGCGGATATTGTGGAAGGTATGCATGGCTTCCATGGTCATCTCACGGAGGGCTTTCACATCTTCGGGAGAAATGGCCAGCTTCTGATGGGAATAATCGGGGTTGTCGTCCGGAGCATGATGAAGTCCGTCTTCGCCGATGGGCCAGGTGTTCTCAATGTCGGCTCTCAGCCACATCTGACCATTGGCAGCACCCCAATGCTTGTTGCCCATATCGCCTACGAAATACTCGTCGTCTTCCAGGCCGATAGGCATATTGGAAATAACGTACAGGGACTCGCTGGGTTTCGCCATGATGGGCGGGAAGTTCTTGTACATAGCCTGGGCTTCGAGTTTCAGACGGGCCTTCTCAGCGTCGGCAATCATCATTCTGTCACGGGTTTTGTCACGGAGTCTCTGGATTCTCTCCGCAACAGGTCTGAATTCATACATAATGTTGCTTCTCCTTTTTAAAAAGTTTCTGATGAGACATTTTTTTACACGTTAATTGTAAACGATTATAAGTAAAACGTCAATAAATATCGGCAAAAAAAGGGAGTGCCGAAAGGCAGGCGCACAGGCCGGTTTTTTTCCGCTTTCAAACGGTATTCCTACAGCTTTCTGCAGGAAAAACCGCTGTATGTGACACAGCCGTCCCCGAATTTCAGTTCCAGCATTCCGCCTTTGCGGCCGAACTCTTCTTCCCCGATGGGATACAGACGGAAAGTCATTTCATCCCCGTCTTCGTCTATGGCCCCGGCATAAAGTTCCCCGTCTTTTATGAAAACTTCATCGAGGATGAGATCTGTGTCCTCCGGATGCTCATATTTCCCGCAGAAGCTCTCCCACTTCGACCTGTCGGGATTCTTAACCTCGATATCCTCGATGGTAACGACAGGTTCGGGTTTTCTGTCCCTTGCAATTGCTTCCATGCCGTCCCAGAAGCTCAAATACGCTCTGACGTCCCTGTAATCCCGGCTGGCGAGTATCACAAGAACCCTGTCTGCATCGATAAAGCGCTCGAACCAGGTAGCAACTCCCGGCATGCCGCCGCTGTGGCTGACGACAAGCCCGAGATTTTCGTCACGGCCGACGGCCCAGCCGAATCCGTAGCCCAGCCCGTCGTCCTCATCGTAAACGGCATCCCCGCCGTTATTCAGCTTCCCGGGGGTGTACATGATATTCTGCTCTTCAGGAGTAAGCACCTTTCCTTCCCGCAGTGCCGAATCCCAGCGGAGCATGTCGAAAATGGTGGAATACACGTAATCATCGCCGTTCAGGCCGTCAAAAGCGGTCACAACACCGTATTTTTCAGAGTCGATGTCGGCCACCCATCTTCCGTCTTCGAATACCGCTGCCCGGGCATAGTTTTCAAACGGAACGCCGTCCCTGCGGATATGGCAGCAGCGGGTAGAGGTCATCCCTGCAGGTTCAAAGATGTTCTTTTGGAGGAACTCTTCATAGGGGATGCCGGAGAGCCGTTCCACCAGCAGCGCCAGTAGGTTGTAGCCGGTGTTGGAGTATTCCAGGCCTTCCCCGGGGGCAAAATACGGTTTTGCTTCGGTTTCACGGAGAAACCGCAGGATTTCGTCATTGCCGGGGACCCGTTTTTCTTCCTTCCAGATCCTGATAAACCATTCATCATCGTCAAAGTAATCGGGAATGCCGCTTGTGTGGTTCAAAAGGTGCCGGACCGTTACACCCGGGTACGGGATTTCCGGGAAAAACTTCGTAATTTCATCCTCCGGGCAAAGAAGCCCCTGCCGCACAAGCAGCATGACAGCCGCCGACGTGAAAGTCTTGCTGACGGAAGCCAGCTGAAAAACAGTATCTTCCGTGACAGGCAGCGTATCCTCGGGATCCCGGAAGCCGGAAACGCCTTTGGACACAACTTCTCCCTTTTCCGCATAGAGCCATGCCCCGTTGAAGAGGTCCTTTTCATTCAGCGTACGGACCAGTTCCTGCATCATTGCATGCTTATCCATTCGTATGATTCCCCCTGCTGTTTTTATTGTAGTACCGGATTATGATACTATACAATAAGGCCGGATTCAACCTCATGCGTTATATTAGGGCGGAATCTTTCGCCGAACCGGCCCGGCCTTTTCGTAATTTGCCGCAGGTATTGCTGCTGTTTTGAAAAAAGAAAAACAGCATGACCCGCAGATCATGCCGTTTTTCAAATAATAAAACTTCCTGACAGGGGAGGCCTTAAGGCACTCCCCTTTAAATTTTATGACAGGTAAGGGATTATACCTGATGCTCCGCACGGCGGATGATGTCTTCCTGCATGTTCTCGGACATATCCACGAAGTATGCGGAGAAGCCTGCAATACGGACTACCAGGTTGTGGTACTCATCCGGATTCTGCTGTGCGGCACGTAAGGTCTTGCCGTCTACGACGTTGTACTGAACCTCAACGCCGCCCTGATCGAAGTAAGCCTTGGTCATGTCACGCAACTTCTCGATGCCACCTTCCTTGGCAAGGGCTGACGGATGAATCTTCATGTTAAGGGCAATACCGTCCATGAAACGGCTGTTGTCCCAGGAAAGCATGGAGTTGAACACGCCGGTGGGGCCGTTCACGTCACGTCCCTGTACGGGAGAGGTAGCGTCGGCAATGGGCTCGCCTGCCTTACGTCCGTCCGGGGTAGCCCAGGTGGTGGCACCCTGCGGAACGTGGTCGGCGCCGCCGAACATACCGCACTTGTAAACCTTACAGAACTTGGTGGTGAAGCCTCTGGTGCAGTTATAGTACCAGTCGAATACATACTTCATCTCCTGGTCAGCATAGTCATCGCCGTTGCCGTAATGCGGGCATTCATTGATGATTCTCTGACGGAGGGCTTCATTTTCCGGGCCTTCCCAGTTGGCCAGAACAGCATCCAGCAACTGCTTGCCGGTGCAGATCTTCTTGTCATATACAGCCCACTTGATAGCGGTTAAGGAATCGCCTACGGTAGCAAGACCGGTAGCGGTTCCGCCGTAGGAGTTGTACTTCGCGCCGCCTTCGGAAACGTCCTTGCCCTGTTCCATGCAGCCGACGGTGGAGATGGAAAGGTTCGGGTACGGGAACAGCCTGTACTGCTCATGCTCGGCGTAGTTGTTCATGGAGGAGGACCATCTGAGCATCCAGTAGGAAAGCTTCTCAAACGCACGTTTTACGTCCTCATAGGATTCCATCTCATACAGGTAGCCGGAACGGTACTCTTCGGGAGCCTGCTGGTCGGGCGTCCTGGGGTTGATTCCGTTGTTGATGGCAGCCACCAGGGTTGCGGACCACCAGATGCCGTTATGGCCCATGGGGATACCGTTGGGTGACGGATAGTCATTGCCGGAACCGGTGATCTCCTGACAGCCGATGAAGGCGAAGTCACGGGCATCTTCCAGTTCGAAGCCAAGCTCTCTTACAATGGAGGGAACGATAACTTCATCGTTCTGGATAAGCGGCAGGCCGCCTACTCTCCTGGAGGTCTCAAGAGCGCACTCCCACAGCTTGTCGGGGGTGTCCTTGTTGATACGGATGGATACGGTGGGCTCATGCAGCTGCAGACGCGCGATGCCTTCCAGTACCATGTAGGTTACGGGGTTGGAAGCATCCTCGCCGGTCTCCGGAACAACGCCGCCGATGGTGGTATGCTGGTAAGCATTGCCGATACCAACGGTCTTTGCGGTCTCGCCGAAGTTGCCGCCGTACATAAGGTTCAGTTTCAGGAGCATGCCGTCTACCAGTTCCTGGGCATATTCCAGGGTCATGGTGCCTTCATCCAGCTCTTTCTTCAGATACGGCCATACACGGTAGTCGAAACGTCCCATGGAGGTAACGCCCGGGCTGTTGTCGATTCGAAGGAAGATATGGTACAGGAGGTACTGCTGTACAGCCTCCCAGAAGGTTCTGGCCGGATTCTCAACGATCCAGTCAAGGCCTTCGGCCATCTTCAGAAGCTCAGCCTTCTTCTCATCCGTTACGCCTTCTGCCGCAGCTTTCTCTCTGCACAGGTCCGCATAACGGCGGGTCAGGGTCATGGCGCCTTCGCAGGCAACGGTGGCGGCATGGTAGAACAGGTACTTGCCGACTTCATCGCCCATGATGTTGCCCTTATGTGCATCCAGCCAGTCCTGGGCCTGTTTGCGGATTGCGCCGTAGCCCTTGTGGATGATGTGCTGGTTGCCGGGGGTAAGATGTCCGGGAGGAAGCAGAACTGCCCAGCCGCCGGGACGTCCGTAGGTTTCAAGCTGAAGCTTGGTCATTTCCTCAATACCCTGCGGATAGTAGGTCAGCGGGCGGATATTGTGGAAGGTGTGCATCGCTTCCTTCATGATATCGCGGAGTTCTTTTAAGTCTTCCGGAGAAATGCAAAGCTTCTGGTGGGAATAATCGGGATCGTCATCGGGACAATGATGAAGTCCGTCCTCGCCGATGGGCCAGGTGTTCTCGATGTCGGCTCTCAGCCAGCCTTCACCGGAAGCTGCGCCCCAGTGCTTGTTGCCCAGGCCGCCGACGAAATACTCGTCTTCTTCCAGGTCGATGGGCATCTTGGAAATAACGTAAAGGGACTCGCAGGGTTTCGCCATGATGGGCGGGAAGTTCTTGTACATGGCAATCGCTTCCTGTTTCAGACGGGGTTTAACCGCATCCGCAATCATCATTCTGTCACGGGTTTTGTCACGTAATCTCTGGACTCTCTCCGTAACCGGTCTGAATTCATACATAACAGTGATTCTCCTTCTCTTTAGTGTATTTTACTCAACTGTGCCGGCTCTTCCGGCATATGCCGGCAAGGCCGTTTTTACCTGATAATGATTGTACCTTATTTTCCCCGTTTCGTCAACTGAAATTAATAATCTTTACTGTTTTTTCTTCTTTTATTTTTCTTTAAAATGACAACCGCGGCTGCGGCTGCCGCAGCCGGAATAAAAAGCAGAAGTTTTCCCGGACCGGCATGATTTACTGCCGGACCTTCCGCCGGCAGATCCGGCCTTGCAGGTGTTTTTTCCGCCTGCCCTTTTCTTCCGGAGGGCGTTTCCTGCGTCTGAATACCGGTTTCATGCGCGGTTTCTTTTTCCGGCATCATATCCGGACCGGATGCAGCGGTCTCCTCTTGTTTTTCTTCCGATTTCTCCTCACTGGGAACGTTCTGTGCATTTCCCCTGTAAACCAGAATATCCGGCAGAGAGAAAGAGGCCGTATTCCCTGCCGCATCTTCCGCCGTAAACACGAAGCTTCTGCGTGCGGCTTCGGAAAACAGCACAAAATGTATCCTTCCGTTTTCACAAAGCAGACTTTCCGCCGGATTCTCCGCATTGACAAATGCGCCGTCCCCGTTCAGGTAAACCTTCTTCGCTTTTCCTTCCTCCTCAACCGTAAGCCTGACGACACCGCTGCTGTCCGACAGCTGCAGGCAGAATTCCGCGTAATCCGCCTTCACTTCCGTCCCGCCGGTTAGTCCGGAGACAGAGACGGAAGGGGGCACGGTATCATAAGTAAACCGTACCGGTGCGGATATGACACTGCCGGATACATTGCCGGCCGCGTCCACGGAAACTACGTTGACGCTGTACCTGCCGTCCCGGCTGAAAAGTGCGGTATCAATCCGGCTTGTGACGGTGATATATCCGTCCTCTTCCGTTATGGTTTCAATGTAGTCAGACCCTTCCTCCAGCACATGGACCGTGCCGTTTACGGAGTATGAGATTTCCCTCACCTGCAGAGGGCTTAAGTTCCTCTCCGTAATCACAATCTCCTCCGGCAGCCTGTTCAGAAACGTCCCGGAGACAACATCCGGGTCCTGCAGCGCGAAGGCCGACCCCTGCCTGTTCAGGGTGAAATCAAAGCTTCCGATACCGGTATTGCCTGCCATGTCGGAGGCGGAGGCTGTCAGAATATAACGCGCATCCGGCAGGCTGTCCAGCCCTGTAAGGGGTAAGAAAGCCTCCCCGCCGTCTGTTTCAACGGAAACAAGGCCGGAAATATCCACGCTTTCCCCATTCACATCCGTCAGGCCGACCGCTGCGGAATATCCCACCAGATACCGGTCTCTGATCCGCGCAAGAGCGGAGGCCAGGCTGTGAAAATCCCTGCCCTCGTCAGGAGGGAAGAATTCCACCAGGGGCGGGGCGGTATCGATGATAAAGCTGTCCGTCTGCACAGGTTCGGACATATTGCCCGCCATATCGGTGCAGGAAACCTTCAAATCGTAAGCACCGTCTTTTTCAAACAACACCTTCCTGATATATGCGCCGCCGGAAAAAGTCCAGTCCGATACAACAGGCGCTTCCCCCTCCGGGAAAATGATGTCCGTAAGCTCCGGACTGAAATTTGCTTCCGAAACGGTGATAACCGCGCACCTGCTGCTGTTGAAAAACAGCACATTTGCCCCAGGCACATCTTCAAAGCCGATATGCACTGCCGGGGGTGTTGTGTCAATGACAAAAGAGCCCGAAGATATCGGATGAGATACATTTCCGGCAAGGTCTTTTCCGGTCACTGTCAGGCTGTAAACCCCGTCAGACACAAAATGCACAGCGGCCGCCCACCCGGCTCCGGTCCGGTACCAGCCGGTGCTTTCGTACCCCGCGCCTGTTGAGGAACTGACCGATATTTCCGAAGAGGGATCGAAATGACTGTCCGTATATTCCAGGTACAGCGTTTTCCCCGTTCTGAAATAAATCCCGTTTTCTGCGCCGCTTTTATCAAAAGCCAGGCTTCCGGAAGGCGCGGAAGTATCCAGAGAGACCGTAATCTGCGCGAAACCGGTATTGCCCGCGTAATCCGCTGCAGAGACGGTAAGGATAATGCCGTCTCCGTTAAACCCGGCTTTATCAGGTTCGATTCGTCTGTTTACGGAAAACACGCCTTTCTCCTTAAGGAAGCTTTCCCGCAGCAGCTCTTCCGTTCTTCCGTCTGCCGGATTATAAATACTGACCGACAGTTCCCGGATGGGGGCAAGGCCGCCCTCTTTTCCCGCTGAAACGGTGAAGGCAAAAGAATCCCCGCTGCCGTAAATGCCGGACGGCGAAGCCGGGGCAGCATCTGCGGCCAGTGCAGGCTTCGGGCCTTCCGTATCGATGGCAAAACGCAGCGTCAGCCTGTCTTCCCCGCCCATATCCTCCGTCATATACACGGCAGACACTTCATACGCGCCGTCATACTCCGGCGCGCCGCCGAACACCAGGGTTACCTGAGACCGGTCCTCATTTATCTCTGCCTTCGCAAGGCCTGTTTCATCCATTTCCTCCGGTGTCTTTGAAAGCAGTTCCTCCGCTGAATAAACGCGGTTCTCCCCGCCGTCTTTCGCAACGGAAAACACAAGCCTGTCTGCCTGCAGGGGTTCTTCCGCCTCCGTCTGCCATCTTAAAACAGTTTTCCCGTAATAATAACCGTCTCCCGAATATCCTTCGTCCGGTATGATTTCAAAGGAATAAATGCTGTCCTCCTCTTCTTCCGGCTCATCTGCCGGATCCGGCAGCATTTCTCCGGTTTCCGGTTCATCTGCAGAAACGGTTTCTTCCTCTGCCTGAGCCGGCACGTCAGCAAAGCGGGCGGCAAGCAGCACAAACGCCAGCAGTCCCGCGGCAGTCCGCAAGGGTTTCCGTGTCTTTTTTCTGTTCATCTCTTCTGTCCTTTCTGCCATGCGTAAACCGCACGCACCATGTTTTCAGCCGTGGAAAGCGCTGCTGTCAGGCTCTCCTCCCGTTCATGCCCCGAAGCCGTCTTTGCTGCCTTGTCAAGCCGGGCCAGCAGCTCCTCCTCCGGTATTCCCGCCGCGGCATAGTCAGCACAGTTTTCATAAATGTCCGCTGCCGCCGACATCCCGATATAAAAACCTCCGTCCGTCCCGGCAGGCGCAAGGCTTTGCGCCGCAGGATTATCAAACCGCTCTCCCGTTTCCGCCGCACAGTACGCATCCGGCACCGCTTCCGTCCCGGCACCGGCGGAAAGTCCGGAAGAAAATACGGCCGCGGCTGCCAGAACAGGCACCAGAGCAGCCGCCCTTTTCAGGGCTTTTGCAGGCCTGTGCTTTTCATCCGCCTGTTCCGCGGCAGAAAGCAAGGAAAGCAGCATCCGGCAGTCTTCCGGACGTTTCTCCGGGTTAACCTCCGTACAGGCCCTGACGATTCTCAGCAGGCGGCACGCGCGCCCTTCTTCCTCCCTGCCGTATATTTTCCTTAAATACGGTCGGAAAAAACAGCCCTTCTTCAGTCCGAGCATGGCTTTTGCCGTCATCCCGGCCGCATAGATATCCGTACGGGGAGAAAGATGTCCGTAACCGCCGTAAAGCTCCGGCGCGGCAAAAGGAGGCGTTGCAGGCATGCCCCTGTCGGAAAGCGGCTCCGATAACAGCCTGCAGCTGCCAAAATCAATAAGCAGTATCCTCCCGTCTTCCGCTGCAAGCACATTGCCGGGTTTGATATCCAGATGAAGGATTCCTGCCGTATGCAGCGCTTCCGCTGCTTCAGCCAGTTCCCGCATTACGGTAAAAACGGCAGTAAGCGGAAAAGGCCTGCCCGGCCGCCGCTTTATCAGTTCCTCCAGCGTAAAACCTTCTGCGAATTCCATGGCTTCCCAGACAGCGCCTTCTTCCGCGTATACGGAATAAACCGAAGGCAGGTTTGCCGTCGGAAGCTTTGCGATGGTTTCTATCATGTTCATATAGTTTTCCGGGGATATGCCGGCCGATTTGAAAAATGAAAAGCCGGTTCTTCGAAGTGCCGCGATATGATGTTCTTCTGTGTCAAAGACTTTATAAATACAGCTGGTTCCGCCGCGGATCGCAGGCGCAAGGACAAGATATCTACCGGAAATCATCTCATTCGGTAAATACATAAGATATTCCTTTTGAATTATATATGAATTGCATATGTATTATATCTCTTACCTGTTCCGGTGTCAACCGCTGAAATGAAACGTTTCATTTTCGAAGCGCAAGTTCTTCTTTTAAATTATAATTCTTAAGCGCATATTCCAAATATTAATTTCCATTTTGTTTAAATTTTTTAATTTTTAATTTATATTTATAAATATATACAATGAATTCACCGCGTTAAAGCCCTATAATAAAAAATGTGTTATCCGTCAAGCAAGACATTTTAAAAAAAGAACAAAAGCAAGAAAAAAAAGAAAGGAAGAAGAAATGAACACCGAGGTCAAAAAACTGATTAACCCGGGCAGAACATACGTACTGTATTATATAGCAAAGTTCTGCTTCACCATTCTTACCTGTATGGAAACATACTACATTGCTTCCTACACCACAGATGCGGCTCTCATCCCGGTCGTACTGGTATTCATCCCCTTAACGATTCCCACCATCGTGGACTTCATCATGTCCTTCCTGAACGGTATTATTTTGGAGAAAATGCCCCATCCGATGGGCAAATATACGTTCTGGATGGCTATTGGACCGATCGTCGCATCCATCGCCTATGCCATCGTTTACGTCAGATTTGATGACGACAAGGTCTGTGCCATTATCATGTGCATCATGATTATCATCGCGCACCTCTTCTGGAACATCGCCGAGATTACGCATACATCCGTTCCTTCCGTATTTACGGATGATGCTAAACAGCGTTCCACCCTGTCCATGCTGCAGAGCTCAGGCTCCAGCGTAGCCACCTTCGTATTCGGCCTTGTTGCACTGCCCATTATCAATGCGGTTAACGAAAAAACCGGCACCATTACCCGGGGTTATTTCGCGCTTACCGTAATCTGCGGCGTTCTGTACATCATCGGCTATATCCTTCTTGCCTTCACCATCCGCGGCATGGAGAAACGTGAGGAGGAACTGGTTGCCGCCGCAGGTGCCCGAAAAGCCGCCGAAGCGCATAATGAAAAAGCAGCCAAGCTTTCCGGCAAGGAAATGCTTCAGTCCTTCTTCGGAAACGGACCGCTGGTAGCTTTGACACTGATGCAGCTGTTTACCTGGCTGTGCGGTTTCGTACCCATGGGCTTTACCGTTTACTTCTTCAGGTGCTCGCTTGGTGCGATGGCAATGATGTCGCTGTTCGTATCCGGCAGGTCGCTGGCAGGCATGTTCGCTATGTTCCTGTTCCCGGTATATCAGAAGCTATTCAAAGGAAACAAGAAACGGATGCTGCTGACATGTAACCTCATCAGCATCGCATGGTACTTTATCTTCTATTTCCTGCGCTGCAATGTAATGGCTTACATTGTAGTATCCATCATTGTCCGTCTGTTTGCAGGCCCCGGCGCTATGAACACCCTTGCATTCTATGCTGACGCCGCTACCTACGCACAGTGGAAGACCGGTGCAGACTCTCGTGCTTTCGTTATGTCGCTTTACACCATCCCGCTGAAGCTGGCCCTTCTGATTCGAGGCATTTTAACTTCCGCCATTCTGGTAGCGCTGAACTACGACCCGGGTCTGGAACCCTCCACCTACAAGGAGCCGTTCTTCTTCGTATACGTACTGCTGTCCGGTATCTTCTCTCTTATCGCATGGCTCATCATGCTCTTCGGCTATCACTTAAGTGAAGCCAAAGTAACACAGATGGCGCTGGAGATCCAGCAGAGATCCTCTAATTCCTCGACCTGATAAATGGCAGCCTTTAAAGGATGTAATACTCTTTATCTTTAACGGATGACACATCCAAAAGGCCCGCGCTTACCTGCGCGGGCCTTTTTATTCTGTAAAATGCAACAAAACAAATCCCGGGCAGGAATGCCCGGGATTATGCTTTCTTATCTTCTTCTGTTGTTTTTATTCTTTGCGTGAAGCAGTACACCGGTAAGCACCAGGACTACCACAATCGCGATAACCAGGATAATCAGGAACTTCATGTTCAGCATAAGTCCCAGGATTCTGCCGATTACGCCGCCCCTGTGTTCAATTTCCGGAACCGGTGTTGGGTAAGGGGTGGATGTCGGCGCCGGAGTTGACGGCTGCTGCGTCGGCGCGGACGCGTTCGGTGTAGGTGTCGGCGTGGTCACGTTCGGCGTGGGCGTCGGTGTTGCGGTTGCCGTCGGCTTCGGTGTTGCGGTCGGTGAAGGTGTTGCCGTCGGCGTGGGTGTGCCGTGCCTTGCGTTGTAATCGGCCGCGTCAGACACATGCTTTAAGGACACCCAGCCGTCCTGGCCGTTGTAGTTCGTCCTGCCCCACTGGAACCCGCCGCCCGGGTCTGTTGCCTTCTCCGTAATGTGCAGCGGCGTACCGTTGTAAAGATTCATGATAATTTTATAATCCATGCTGGGGCCGGAACGCAGGTACAGGTAATCCGTACCGTCCGTTGCCTCCACCACCACATCCCAGTCGGCCGCTTCATGGCCGCCGGAGCTTCCGGAAGAACCGCTGCTGCCTGCCGGGTCTGTATGCTTTAAGGAAATCCAGCCGTAGCGGTCGTTGTATTGGCAGTATCCCCAGTAGAAACCACCGCCTTCATCCAGTGTCCTCTCCGTGATGTGCAGATTGGTGCCGTCATAGATATTGCAGATAATGCCGTAGTCCATGCTGGGGCCGTAGCGCAGATACAGGTAATCGGTGCCGTCCTTGGCGCTTACCACCACGTTCATATCCACACTTTCCACCGGATTGGGGAAAACCATGGCATCCGCCTTTGCCATCACACCCGTGCCGAAAAGCAGGAACACGGCGGCAAACAAAAGGAGCATTTTCTTGAATCGGTTTTTCATCATAACATGCGTCTCCTTGTCGTTGTTCAGATAATAAGTGACACCAGGCATCCCGCTGCGAAGGAAGCGGCATTTGCCGCAAGGGAAAACAGCAGGGGGTGCCGGGTATTGTCCAGGAAGCGCCTGTACAGCACGGCTTCCGCAAATACGATTATTACTTCAAAAGCAAAAATAAGTATATTGACTGTCTTATAATAAACATACAGCCTTAAGGCAAATACCGCAAGATTCAATATCACATTTGTCAGGATATTTACCAGCACAATCACCCGGAACTGCCGGCCGGTGCGGTATCCCGCGATAAGTCCTGCAGCCGTTTCTGCAGCCAGGGTAATGATAAGGGGAAGGATAATGACCAGGTACAGCATCTTCATTGTACATCTCTCTTCCCTTCTGCTGCAAGAAGGAGCCCCAGCGATACCAGGCTTAAAATACATAAGCCGTATACCGGAAGGCTTACACCGCCCGTGACAAGAAGCGCCGGGATAATGCCGATGAACAGTGCCAGCATCAGGATGCCGAAGGCAAAGCCCGGAAGGTTCTTCCATTTTGCCGTCAGAAGCGCCAGGGTTAACGGCATGGTCATGTTGAACAGCAGGATGGACAGAAAGCCAAAAGCCGGAATCCGGGCGGAAAACAGTACGGTTACTGCCGCGCCGCCTAAGGAAATCACGGATGCTGCCCTGACGCCGATTTTATCCGCGGCAATTCCTCCCAGCGCCTTGCCGGCCGCGATGCAGACGGTAAAGAAAAGGCCCATTGCGAAGGTATTGTTCCAGCTGTATTTCACGGCAGTGCCGTAATAGGAACGCAAGACCACCACCGCAAGGAGCAGGAAAACCGGCAGAGTAAAAAGCTTTACCCGGTTTTGAACGGGACCTTCCGCCTGTTCTTCTTTCCTTACCGTCCTTCCTTCTTTTATCCTGAAAGCAAAAAGCACGGCCGCTGCGGCAAACATGGCCGCGGTCAGGATCCAGTCAAAAGGCATGACCATGGTGCGTCCGAAGGAAGTGCCTAAGAACACGCCGAAAGCGCCGGAGCAGATGAAGATACCGGAATCCGCATATCTTCCCTCCGCAAATGTCAGTACCCGCCGTCCCGCGCCTACATGGAAAAGGCCGTTCCCCACGCCGGCAAGAAGCGTTACGGCAAGAGGCGCGCTCCAGGCAAAACGGGAAAGCCCCGCCAGAAGGCAGCCTGTCCCGGCCACCAGGAAGTCGGAATCCAGCACGTCCGAAAGCAGCCCTAAAAAGGCCGGCAGCGCAAAAGCGCAGAAATTGTACACGATCATCAGCACCAGCCAGTCATTCCCTCCCGGGGCCTGAGGCAGCACCGTGGCGATCATCCTGAAAATGGTGGCAAAATCCACCGCAAAGTGCATTACGGTAAATACGGCAAGTCTCTTCTTCATCACTCCGCCTTGATTATCAGTTCGTCATAAGAGGGTTTTACGGTCTGGCCGGGCTGCACGATAAGGAATTTTTCCGGATCCCAGTCCCCGTTCAGCATTTCCTGCACCAGGCTGCTGTTGCCGTCGAACCTTTTGTATTCCCAGCCATGCTCCTTCGCGATTTCCATCGCCTGCTGCAGAAGCTCCGGGTCCGGCAGTTCCGGCCAGTAAATGCAGGTTAAGGCTTCGTAATTGCCCATGGTCATCGCTTCCATTTCCAGAAGGAATTCCACGGCCTCCTCGTCCTGGTATTTCTCCATGTAAATGGCCCGCAGCTGCTCCAGGTTGCGTTCGGCAAAGTTCTGCCCGTTGTCAAGCCAGCCCCTGGTTAAAAAGCTGGTGCCCTTCACCGCGTCAAAATACTCCCGGTAGGCTTCCTTGCTGCCCATCATCAGCGTGGTGCAGTCATGGCATCTGGGAATTACCAGCGGCACCTTGGAGGAATGAAGCCCGACAAGGGCGTTGGAGCACAGGCCGTAGCCGATAATGATGGCATCCAGGGTCTTCATCCTCTGCTCGTTTCCGTAGTCCGAAGAATGCAGGTCATGCCCGGATTCCACGATATCGATTTCCTTCTGCAGGGCTTCCCGCAGCTTTTCCGGTGTTTCATGCAGTTCCTGCCGGAGAAATGTCAGGTCGATGTAGTTGTTCGTTTTCACCATGCACCAGGCAATTTCCCGCTGCAGCACCTTGCAGCAAATCAGTTTGTAGCGTTTCATACAATCTCCTTTTTGTTGCTTATGCCTTTACACTTAAGGCAGCTGCTTCCGGCTTTCCCAGAAGCGGCTTATCTCCGTTTTCGCGTTCTGAACGTCCGTATATATCACATCATCCCATTCCCTGGGAAAAAGCGCTTTATAGGTTTCCGAGGAAAAGCGGTCATCCAGAAGGAGGATGACGCCCGTGTCGGAAAGCGTGCGGATTACCCGGCCCGCAGCCTGCTGCACCTTGTTCATGCCGGGATACCGGTAGGCGTAGTCGAAACCGTTCCTGCCGTCTTTCTCATAAAAATCCATGAGCAGGTCCCTCTCCGCGGAGATTCCCGGGATGCCCGTGCCGATAACCGCGGCGCCGATAAGCCGGTCGCCGGTAAGGTCGATTCCTTCGGCGAATATCCCGCCGGTAACGCAAAAGCCCAAAAGCCAGGTGTCTGACGAAAAAGCCGAAAGGAAGTCCTCCCTTTCATTTTCTGTCATATCCGGATTCTGGTAGACACAATCCAGGCCGAAGGGCAACATTTCCTCAAAAGCGTCCGCCACATTCCGCAGCATTTCATAGGAGGGGAAAAAGGCCAGGTACCTGCCCTTCCTGCCGCAGACCATGGCAAGAAGATAACGGGCAAATTTCGTATATTCCGCCGCGTTTCTTCTTTTGTACAGGCTGGAGACGTCCGTCGCCGCCAGAATCAGTCTTCTTTGTTTGTCGAAGGGAGATTCCACGTAAACGGCGTAATCGTCCGTCCTGACGCTTAAGAGCTTCCTGTAATAGGAAACCGGAAGCAGCGTTGCGGAGAAAAAGACAGCCGCCCTGCCTCCTGAAAGGGTCTGCGCCAGGTTTTCCGCCGGGTTCATGCATTTAAGCTTCACGTAAAACTCGCCGCTTTCCTCCAGCACGGAAATAACCACGTAATTGTTATCCATCAGTTCCGCGGCATTTAAGAAGCTTCTCAGGGAAAAATACAGTTCCAAAGCCGGCGTTCGTACTTCAGGCCGCTCTTCTTCCGAAAGGAGTTCCTCCAGCACCGCGGAAAGGTTCATGGCGGAAAACACCAGGTCTTCCGGAAGCGTCCTGGTAACCAGTCCCGGCCTTTCATGGACGTCCGCCAGCTCCTCCATACGCGAAATGCAGCTTTTAAGCGCGTTTGCCATCCTCCTTCCGGTGCCTTTGAGGGCTTCCTTTGCCGTAAAAAGCGCGGACAGGTAAAGGCTTTCGCTGTACATGTCCCGGGCCCGTTCCACCAGGTTATGAGCCTCGTCAATCAGGAAAATCAGCCGTCCTGAGCTGCCTTCGTCGGCAACAAAACGTTTAAGCCGGACCGCCGGGTCAAAGGCGTAATTGTAATCCCCGATTACCGCGTCGCAGAAATCCGTAAGATCCGACTGCAGCTCATAGGGGCAGACGTTGTATTTTTCTGCCGTGTTTTCGATTTTCTCCCTGGTAAACGCGTCTTCCGTGCTTAAAAGCTCATACAGGGCTTCGTTAACCCGGTCAAAATGGCCTTTCGCCCTGGGGCAGACAGAAGCGTCGCAGTCCACCTCATCGCAGACGCACAGCTTGCTTTTGGCGGTAAGGAACAGGCTTTTCAGCTTCAGGCCCTGTCCGGCCAGTATGTCCACGGCTTCCCGCGCCACCTGCGCGGCCACCGTTTTGGCGGTCATGTAAAAGATGCCGGAAGCCTCCGTCCGCCCCAGTGCCTGGATGGAGGGATACAGAACGGACATGGTTTTCCCGACGCCGGTGGGCGCCTGGACGAACAGCTGTCTTCCCGCGGTAATGGCAGCGTAAACGGATTTCACCAGGGTGAGCTGGCCCGGCCGGTATTCAAAGGGGAAGGTAAGCTTCTGGATGGATTCGTCCCGGATATCCTCCCACCCGGCCAGATGCCTGGCCCACCGGTAATATTCGGAAAGCATTGCGTCAAACCACTTCGCAAGAACGGTCTGCGGTGCGTCCTTGACAAAGCTGCGCACCTCGTCCGTTTCCATGTTGCAGTAGCGAATCTGCAGCCGTATCGTTTCATCCGTATGATCCAGGCCGTACATAAACGCATAGCAGGCAGCCTGTGCCAGATGGACCGGCACAGGCTCCTGCATTTCATTCACGTCCCTGTAGACGCCTTTTATTTCATCGATAAATGTCACGCCGTCTTTACTGAAGATACCGTCGGCCCGGCCTTCCACCGTCAGAATAAAGCCTTCATATTCCCTGGTGTATTTTAAGGAAACCTCGGCCCGGTAGCCTTCTCCGGCACTTTTCTGGAGCTTTTTATGGACCCTCGTGCCCTCCAGCATGGCATTTTTGTTCAGGAAGCCGCCAGAATAGGTCAGATCCCCTCTTCGCAGGATGAACTCCACCAGCCCCCTGACGGAAATATGAACATCCTTCATGTCAGTTCCTTAATTATACGTGGTACAGCTTTTCTTCCTGATATTTCGGTTCGCTGGTCAGATGCACGCCGAGCCTGCGGAAGGTTTTCTCATCCGCCTCGGAAAGGATGACCGTGGTGTGCACCTCGCAGTCCTTCAGCTTGTTTACCTGGGCCAGGGCCTTCTCGGCATTTTCGTCCGTCAGTGCGCAGATGGACAGGGCAATCAGCACTTCATCCGTATGCAGCCTGGGATTCTTGCTGCCCAGGGCCTGGGTTTTCAGGTACTGTATGGGTTCGATAATTTTTCTGGAAATCAAATCAATCCGGTCGTCGATGCCGCCCATGGTTTTCAGCGCGTTTAAGACAACCGCGGCGCACGGGCCCATCTGCTCGGTGGTCTTGCCCGTGACAATCCGTCCGTCAGGCAGTTCCAGCGCGGCGGAGGGACCGGCGGATACTTCCGCCTTGATAAGCGCGGGCGTTACCACCTTCCTGTCCGTGGTGGAAACACCGGCCTTCTTCATCAAAAGCTCAAGCTTGTAAATGATGCTGTCGCAGTCCTTGCCCTTGCGGCCGTCGCACAAAGCCTGGTAATAGCGCCTGATAATCTCCTGCTTTGCGGCCTCCCGGACCACTTCGTCGTCAATAATGCAGTTTCCGGCCATGTTGACGCCCATGTCCGTGGGGGATTTATACGGGCAGACGCCCATAATCCTCTCCATCATGGAGGAAAGCACCGGGAAGATTTCCACGTCGCGGTTGTAGTTGACCGTGGTCTCGCCGTAGGCTTCCAGATGGAAGGGGTCGATCATGTTCACATCGTCCAAATCCGCAGTGGCTGCCTCATAGGCCAGGTTCACCGGGTGGTTTAAGGCCAGGTTCCAGATGGGGAAGGTCTCGAATTTGGCGTAGCCGGCCCTGATGCCCCTCTTGTGCTCATGGTACAGCTGGGAAAGGCAGGTGGCCATTTTGCCGCTGCCCGGGCCGGGTGCGGTCACCACCACCAGTTCACGGGAGGTCTCGATATAATCGTTCTTTCCGTAGCCGGCGTCGCTTACGATGAGGGACAGGTTCGAGGGATAGCCGTCTATCGGGTAATGCTTGTATACCTTGATCCCTAAGCTCTGCAGGCGTTTGATAAAGCTGTCCGCCTGCTGCTCGCCCCTGTACATGGTGATAACCACGCTTCCCACATACAGGCCAATGTTCCGGAATTCGTCCATCAGCCGCAGCACGTCGGATTCATAGGTGATCCCCAGATCGCCGCGGACTTTGTTTTTCACGATATCGGAGGAACGGATGGCGATCACAACCTCCACGTTATCCTTAATCTGCAGAAGCATCTTCAGTTTGGAGTCCGGCTGGAACCCGGGAAGCACCCGGGATGCATGGAAATCGTCAAAAAGCTTGCCGCCGAATTCCAGATAGAGCTTGCCGCCGAACTGGTTTATCCTGTCTTTAATCTTCGCGGACTGTGTCTGCAGATACTTGTCATTGTCAAATCCAATTTTCTTCATGTGTTCCTCCGGATAAGTGCCGTATATCTTATTGTCCTATCATACACCATTACAGATCCAGCTTCAAATCATTTTCGCCGATGGCGCCTGATTTTCTCATGGGCGCTGCCACCAGCAGGGTAATCACCGCCGGCAGGATGAAGCAGATGAGGATCATCCCCAGCCAGTCCATACCGGTAATCGCAGCCTTAATTCCCGCATTCACGTCATTTACCCAGCCGGTGTAGACACCGATCTGGCCCACCAGGCCGCAGGTGCCCATGCCGGAAGCAACGGCCGCGCCGTTCATCTGCAGCTTGAACACGCAGGTGGCAATGGGTCCGGTAATGGCGGATGCCACGATGGGCGGGATCCAGATTTTCGGGTTGCGCACAATATTGCCCATCTGCAGCATGGAAGTACCGATGCCCTGGGCAAAAAGGCCGCCGACCTTGTTTTCGCGGAAGCTCATAACCGCAAAGCCTATCATCTGGGCGCAGCAGCCTGCCACGGCAGCACCGCCCGCAAGGCCGGTAAGCCCCAAAGCCGCGCAGATGGCCGCGCTGGAAATGGGAAGTGTGAGGGCAATGCCCACGATAACCGAAACGATAATGCCCATCAGGAAGGGCTGCAGCTCAGTAGCCCACATAATGGCCTGGCCCAGGGCTGAAGCCGCACGTCCGATGCCGGGGGCCCACCACATGGACAAAAGCACGCCGGCGCAGATGGTAACGGCCGGGGTGACGATGATGTCAATCTTGGTTTCCTTGGAGACCAGCTTTCCCAGCTCGCTGGCGATGATGGCGATAACCAGGACCGCAAGGGGGCCGCCCGCACCGCCTAAGGAATTGGCCGCGCCGCCCACCGCTATCATGGAAAAAAGCACCAGAGGCGGGGATTTTAAGGCATAGGCAATTGCTGCCGCCATGGCCGGTCCGGCCGCGGCTTTGGCATAACCGCCGATGGTCACCAGGATTTCGATATGCGCCTGTTCGCCGATGGTGGCGATGATGGTGCCGATAAGCAGGGAAGCGAAAAGCCCCTGGGCCATGGCGCCTAAAGCGTCGATACCGTATCGTTTCGCGGAAAACTCGATATCTTTCTTCTTAAGGAATTCTTTGAATGTCAGTTTCTTTTTTTCTTCAGTCATTCCTGCTCCTTTCTGCCGCGCAGGCGGGCAAGCCTTTCGGAAATCTGCTTTTCATAACCGATATCCGTCGGTTCGTAGAACACCTCGTTTTCTATTTCAGACGGGAGGTACTGCTGCTTAACATAGTGCTCCGGGAAATCATGGGCGTATTTGTAGCCGATTCCCCGTCCCAGGTCGGAATGGCCCTGGTAATGGGCGTCCTGCAGATGGGGAGGCACCGTGGTTTTCACGTACCGCACGCTTTCGGCGGCTTTTTCCACCGCCATATAGGAAGCGTTGCTTTTCGGCGCGCAGGCCACATAGACAGCCGCCTGGGCTAACGGGATTCTGGCTTCGGGAAGCCCTACCCGCTCCACCACCAGGGCTGCCGCTGCAGCCACCTGCACGGCCTGCGGGTCCGCATTGCCCACGTCTTCGCTGGCGCAGATCATGATGCGCCTTGCGATAAACTTGATATCCTCGCCGGCTTCCAGCATTTTGGCCAGGTAGTAAACCGCCGCGTCCGGATCGGAACCCCGCATGCTTTTGATAAAGGCGGAAATCACGTCGTAATGCTCGTCCCCGTCCTTGTCATACAGCACGGCCCTTCTCTGGATGCATTCCTGCGCCACGTCCAGCGTGATGTGTATGCAGCCGTCCTCAGATAACGGCGTGGTCAGGATGCCAAGCTCCAGGCCGTTTAAGGCATTTCTCGCGTCGCCACCGGCCATGTCCGCAAGGAATGCGGCCGCATCTTCGGAAAGGACCGGATGATACGCTGCCATTCCCCGCTCTTCGTCCGTCACAGCCCTTTTTAAAAGGGTAATGATATCTTCCCTGCTTAATGCCTTAAGCTCATAGATCTGGGACCTGGAAAGGAGCGCCTTATTTACTTCGAAATAGGGATTCTCCGTCGTCGCGCCGATTAGGATAACCGTACCGTCCTCCACAAAGGGAAGCAGGTAATCCTGCTGGGCCTTGTTGAAGCGGTGAATCTCGTCGATGAACAGGATGGTGCGCCGGCTGTACATGCCCAGCGTCTGCTTCGCTTCCGCCACCACGTCTTCCATATCCTTCTTGCCCGCGGACGTGGCATTGATCTGCCGGAACGCGGAGCTTGTGGTATTCGCGATAACCCTTGCCAGCGTGGTTTTCCCGGTGCCGGGCGGGCCGTAAAAAATAACGGAATTCAGCCGGTCGGCCCTGATGGCCCTGGAAAGCATTCTGCCTTCGCCGATGATGTGCTCCTGCCCCACCACCTCGTCCAGGGTCCGGGGCCGCATCCTAGCCGCCAGCGGCGCTGCCGTTTCCAGCTGTTTCTCCTTCATGTAATCAAATAAATCCATCTTTTTATGACCTTTTTAATAATGGGCTACTTCCAGTATATACGTACCTTCCGGGGTTTGGGAACCGGAAAATGCGGTAAACCCTAAGCTTTTCAGCAGTTCTTCATTGATATCCGGGAACGTCTGCCTTTCGCAGGAACCCACGAAAATATACTCCACGCTGTATTTCTTTAAAAGCCTCCGGACTTCATTTTCGTCCGTCGACGTATAAATCGTCTTCACATCCTCCGCCCGTTCCCGGACAGCATCCACATCAGACCGCCACAGCCATTCATGCACGTACCAGCCCAGCACCGTGGGAAGGCCTGTCATGGCGGAAACCCGGCAGTTATTCGAATAGCTGTCGCCGTTTGCTTCCAGCACCATCGGGCTTCCTTTTACATTTTCCTCCAGCCACCGTATTGCGGCGGCATCGTCCGGGTAGGTAGTCTCCAGGAACGCTTCCGCGTCGAGGCCTCGGAAACCCGCCTTGTCCGTCACGTTGCCGGCCCAGCATTTCACCGAATAGGGGAAATACCCCAGCGTCAGGATGAACAGGATGAGGATGACCGTGCCAAGAGCCATGACCGCTTTCTTTTTCGCCGCCGTAATCAGCCTGAATACCACGTAGATCATGCTCATGCCGAACATGACATAGGCCTGGTAGGTAAGCTTGAACATGGTATTGCTTCTGGCATAGCCTGCCTCGTAAATATCACGGACATAGATAAGCTCAGGGATCAGGATGAGGCCTATGGCGCAGAAGCCGAACAGCAGCATAATCATATCGGCCGGCGCAAGATGCCGGATGTATTTGCCGACTGAAGCTTTCTCGTATTTTACGGCATGGCTTCTCACAACCGTAAAGACAAAAAGCAGGACGACAGAGACGGCCGGCAGGGCCCACAGCACCGCAAGCTGGTACAAAGGCGTCCGGTTCACCACTTTTCCGAAGCCTGACATCATGGTCTTAAAATGCAGGGTGAAGGGAAGCGCCGCAAGGCAGGAAATAAGATAAACCCAGGCCGTGCGGATAACAAAGCCTGCCAGGCTTTCAGGTGCCCTGCCCCTGCCGTGCCGGATGGCCAAAAGCGCCAGTCCCAGCACGATAACCGTCAGATAAATCACATAGTCCCAGTAATTCGTAAACCGGAAAAGCCCGGCGAAAAAGCCGAACAGCCATACATGGGGCTCCAAAAGACAGCGCACAAGCCGCACGTATACCGGGCTTTCCATATCCGGCTTTTCTTCCTCCTTTGCCAGCACGAAAGCCGCAAGAAGGCCGAGAAGACATAGCACGAACAACAGGTTGACCATATGGGCATGCAGATCCCCCAGCACAAAGGAGTAGGAAGGAAATTCATGTATGCACTGGTCGTTCGTTAATGGGTTGTGTCCGATATACCGGGTGGACGACGGGAACCAGTAGGTTTCGTAGCCGGAGGGCTTCAGCACTTTGCCGAAAAGCCCGTATATTACATAGTGCATATTGCCGGCAAGGCCGACAGACGCGCCGGCAAAAAGGCCGGCCGGATAAGTGACATTCCTGCCATGCCCCAGTCTGCAGAACAGGTTCCACAGGATGGAAAACGGCATGCAGAAGGTGAAGGCCGCCACCAGGGTCCGGGCAAGGTTATACCCGGTGTTTATGGTTGTGCCGGACAGCCGGGTAAGAAATACCGCGTAATACTGCCCGCCGTAATAGTAATTCAGCTTTTCCGGGCCGAACCACATGTCCACGGCCGGCAAACCTCCGTCCCTGTACAGTGTGGCCATATACCCGTAATCCATGAATTTTTCCGTGCCGATTGCTTCCGGCCGGAAGCCTGCTATATAGGTCCAGGCAAGAAAAACAGCCAGAAACAGAAGCTCTTCAAAAAGGATGAGGAAAATGTCTTCTTTCTCCCTCTCCTTAAGAACAGCCTTCTTTCCGGCTATCACAAAAACCGCCCATACAGCCGCCGCGCAGACAACAGTACAGCCGTATACGGAATGATTGTCAAACTTAAAAGCGCCTGCGGAAACGAAAGCCCAGCATACAAAGCCGGCCAGTGCTATCCCCAAGGCTTTCGAAAAAAGCCAGCCGCCGTCTTTAAAAGCGGAAAAAAGCCGCCGTGAAAGGGGATAAAAAGCAAGGCCTGCCGCTGCCGCTGCCAGTGCCCACTTCCAGAAAGGCGCTGCATCGCCTTCCAGCAGGACAACAGACATTACGACAGCTGCGGCAAAACCGGCTATCAGAATCCAGTACTTTACGGAAACGGCTTTCTTCGTCAACTTTTTGTTACGCTCCTTTTGCTGCGTCCTGGTTTTATGCTTCCCAGCCGGGATACCGGCCTTCTTTGCGAAGCATTTCAAGCGCATTCACCACGGTTTCCTTGTCTTCCTTGTAGGTTACACCGTACCATTTATCATCCGTGGACAGCACCGCAACATCCGCCAGGCCCTCATCCATCAGAAGCTCCACCACGGAAGGAAGGAAATACTCGCATTTTAAAGGATCAACATCCGGATTGTCCAGATTGTCGGACAGGAATTTCTCAAACCTGCGGTCCGCTTCTTCCATAAAAACGGGGGTAAAGCCCCAGAAATTCATGGATACCAGGGTATCGTCCGCCAGAACGTTCCAGCTTTCCCCGCCGTCTTCCGTATAAGCGATGCCGCCGGGACGTTTTTCGATGCGGGTACGCTCCGTAATCTCCTTTAAAAATCCGTTCTCATCCGCAGCGCACACGCCCCTGGCCACGTAGCCGTTCTCGGTAACGGTGTTCTCCAGATAGAAGCCGGCCATGGCAAAATGCGCCCTGCCTCCTGTCTGCTCCTTTTCCAGGAAATCATACAGGATCTTAAAGCCGTTTGTGCCGTAATAGTCATCGGCATTGATGACGGCAAAATTCCTTCCCTTTATCAGATGCCTGGCGGCGCGCACCGCGTGGGCGGTACCCCAGGGCTTCGTCCGCCCTGCGGGCACCGAAAAGCCCTCCGGGATATCCGACAGCTCCTGGTAGGCAAACGCGTATTTGACCTTCCCGTCCAGCCGGTCGGTAATGACTTTCCGGAAATCCGCCTCATTTTCCTTGCGGATAATGAAGATAACCTCTTCAAAGCCGGCCCGTACCGCGTCATAAATTGAGTAATGCAGGATGGCATGTCCCATGCCGTCCACCGGGTCCATCTGTTTCAGACCGCCGTACCGGCTGCCCATGCCGGCCGCCATAATCACCAGAACCGGTTTCATATGCTTCAACAATCTCCTTTTAATCAGTTATCTTCCTCATCGGACTCGGTCAGGGTGTAAACCTGGCGCTTCCTGGCCGCCTCGTCCGCGGCAAGGTATTCGTCGTAGGTGGTAATCTTGTCAATCAGCTGCCCGTCATGGGTAAACTCCATGATGCGGTTCGCCGTGGTCTGGACGAACTGATGGTCATGGCAGGTGAAAAGCTCCACACCCGGGAACTTGATAAGCCCGTTGTTCAAGGCCGTAATGGATTCCATGTCCAGGTGGTTGGTGGGCTCGTCCAGAATCAGCACGTTCGCGCCGGAAATCATCATTTTGGACAGCATGCACCGCACGCGTTCGCCGCCGGAAAGCACCCGTACCTTCTTAACGCCGTCCTCGCCGGCGAAAAGCATCCTGCCTAAGAATCCGCGGACATAGGTGACATCCTTGTTCTCGGAATACTGGGTCAGCCACTCCGCTATATTCAGGTCAGAGGCAAACTCACTGGTATTGTCCTTCGGGAAATAGGCCTGGCTGGTGGTAACGCCCCACTTGTAGTAGCCTTCATCCGGCTCGATTTCCCCGGTAATAATCTTAAAGAATAAGGTGACGGCCTGCTCGTTGCCGCCTACGAAGGCAACCTTGTCTTCCCTTCTTAAGGTAAAGCTGATATTGTCAATCACCTTCACGCCGTCCACGGACTTGGACAGGTTTTCCACCATCAGCACCTCATTGCCGATGGAACGGTTGGGCCTGAAATCGATGTAGGGGTATTTACGGCTGGAAGGCTTGATTTCTTCCAGCTGGATCTTTTCCAGGGCACGCTTCCTGGAGGTGGCCTGCTTGGATTTGGAAGCGTTGGCGGAGAACCTGGAGATGAACTCCTGCAGTTCCTTAATCTTCTCTTCCTTCTTCTTGTTGGCCTCCTTCATCTGCTTGACGATGAGCTGGCTGGATTCGAACCAGAAATCGTAGTTGCCGGCGTACAGCTGGATTTTGCCGTAGTCGATATCCGCAATCTGGGTGCAGACCTTGTTCAGGAAATAACGGTCGTGGCTGACCACGATAACCGTATTCTCAAAGTTGATGAGGAACTCTTCCAGCCAGGCGATGGCGTCCAGGTCCAGGTGGTTGGTGGGCTCGTCCAGACGCAGGATGTCCGGGTTTCCGAAAAGCGCCCTGGCCAGCAGCACCTTTACCTTCTGGGAACCGGTCAGGTCCCCCATTAAGGAGTAGTGGAATTCACTTTCGATACCCAGGCCGTTCAGCAGGGTTTCCGCGTCGGATTCCGCTTCCCAGCCGTTCATTTCCGCGAATTCCGCCTCCAGCTCACTGGCACGTATCCCGTCCTCATCGGTGAAATCCTCCTTCATGTAGAGGGCGTCCTTTTCATTGCGCACCTCATACAGTCTCGGATTTCCCATGATAACCGTGTCCATGACCGTCAGGTCGTCGTATTTGAAATGGTCCTGCTCCAGGAAGGAAAGCCTGTCGCCGGGGGTAATAATCACCTCGCCGCCTGTAGGCTCCAGCTGCCCGGAAAGGATTCGGAGGAAAGTGGATTTGCCTGCGCCGTTGGCGCCGATAACGCCGTAGCAGTTTCCTTCCGAAAATTTGATATTCACGTCCTCAAACAGGGCTTTTTTGCCCACCCGCAGGGAAATATTGCTTGCAGCGATCATGTGTTTTCCTCCTTTAAAGGCTTCGTTATTGTTTCAGGGCAAAGAACCAGTCAATCCGCCGGTGCTTTTCCACCAGGTTGTTGTGCTGGATGCATTCATACTGCCGGATGGTTTCCCTGATGTCCGCGTCCGCATTCTTCCAGAGCGTAACAGTACCGTCAGGAAGAATATAACATTTACTGTTGATGGCCGCAATCTTCTCATGCAGCATCTGGAGATAATGCTGGTAATCCGTAAGCTTCACCCCGCTGAGCTCCAGGGTGGTCACGCCCAGGAAATTCAGGCTGGTAACCACGTCCTTTTCTTCCGGGATGTCGTAATTGGCCCAGATGAAAAACGGCGTCGCGTAGAGCTTCTGCTGCTCTTCCACAGGCATCTCATCCACGGGCATGCCGGCCACGAAGGTTTCAAACTCCTCGTCCATGGTGGGGAAATGATCCCCGAACATCACGATGAGGGTGGGCTCTTCGCACTTTTTAAAATACTCTATCAGGTACTGCAGGGCCTTGTCTGTAATACGGAGCAGCGACAGATACCGGTCCGCGGTATCGTTGTCAATGCCGATGACGTCCACTTCCTTGCGGAAGCTGTCGGAATAGTATCCGCCGTGGTTCTGCATGGTCACGTCGAACAAAAACAGCGGGTCGTCCGGGTTCTCCTTGCCCTCCACCACCTCGATGATCTTCTCGTAATTGGCCTTGTCGGAAATATGCCCGCGGATCTTTTCCGCGTCCTCGCCGAAGTCCGTAATGGTATAGAATTCATCAAAGCCGTAGAAGCCGTAGGCCGCGTTCCGGTTCCAGTTGGTGCCCTTGTTCGGGTGCATGGCCACCGTATAATAGCCCTGGGCCTCCAGGGTGCTTACCATGGAATACTGGTCATGGGTGAAATAGCTGACGTAAGGCACCATGCCGGCGTACTGCTTCACCGAGTTGCCGGTTAAGAATTCGTACTCGGATTTGGAGGTGCCGCCGCCCTTGATGCTCACCAGGGTATGTCCCTTGATGGTATCCTCCTCCATGGAATCATAGTATTCCATATAGGGGTTTGTGGTCTCGAAATCGCCCACGTACCGGTAGTCCGCCCAGGTTTCGTTCATGATGCAGATGATGTTGACAGGCTTCTTCTCTCCGGTTAAGGGTTCGTAGGTCTGCGACCAGGTTTCGTAATCCTTTACGCTTTCTTTCGCGATTTCCTCGGTTGCCGCAGCGGAATAACCTTCCGGCGGCTTCCTCTTCATGAACTTGGTCACGCAGAAAAAGCCCACGGTGGTGCCGGAGGATTTATAGGTCTTAATCGGCGCCCACAGGTCGGTGGTGATGCCCAAGGCCGTATTCCAGCCGGTATTGAAAAGCACGAAATAGCCGATAACCATTAAGGCAACAGCAGCACCGCGCAGGATAAGCTTCGGGCCTTTCTTAAAGCACAGCTGCCAGTCCGGCACATGCAGGTAAATACCCATGAGGGCAAGCGCCGCTGTCAGCATGTCCACCACCTGCCAGGTTACGGGGAAGGTGTAGTCCTTCGCCATCCGGACCGCGGTGCCGAAGCTGTAAATGTCAATCAGCTGGAAGGGCTCGCCCCTGCAGGAATAAACGAAGCAGAAGATCAGGCTCATGACCACGAAAAACACGGTGATGGTATAAACCGATTTCCGCCAGCTGTTGTAGAACAGCATCAGGATGACGGTCATGATGGAAATACCCGTAATATTTGCCAGCATCAGGTAAATCTTCATCTGCCACAAATCCGGGTTGTTGATCATTTCCATCACCAGGAAGCAGAAGCAGGAATTTAAAATAATCCAGATAATCTGGGCAAATCCCAGACGCTTCCGCACTTCCTTGCCCCCGTAGGGCTTCCGGATGATGTGGCTCCACCGCCAGTAGCACAGAATGATGGCAAACGGCAGGAATGCGGAGACAGCGATGCCGAAGGGCAGCTGCAGCGCGCTTCCTTCCTCCACCGGCGTATAAACGGTTTTTAAGTTTTTCAGAAAGAATATAACCGTTCCTCCCCAGTAGATAATCCACCAGACGGTGTATATCCACCCCTTCGGTTTGGAAAGCTTATATTTAACAACTTCCATGTGTATAATCTCTCGATTTATCAGTTTTTTTATCGGAACAGGCGGAAAAGCCTGTATTTTTCAAGTTTATTTAAACGCTCAAATAGATTCATACGCCCAAAAGCCTGAAGGCTTCAAGGCGGATGAATCTATTTTAAAAAGCATATATAACGGTTTATTTTACCACACGCACGCGGATAATGCCTTCCACGGACGCAAGTTTTTCAATAATGCTGTCCGTCACCGGGCTTTCCAGGTCAATCAGCGTGTAGGCGTAATCGCCCCGGCTTTTATTCGTCATGTTGGCGATATTCACGTTCTCGCCGGCAATCACGGCGGTGAACTGGCCGATCATGTTCACCACGTTCTTATGCAGGATGGCAATACGGCTTTCGGCTGTGCACACACCCAAATCGCATGCCGGATAGTTAACGGAATTGCGGATGTTGCCGTTTTCCAGGTAATCCATAATCTCGTTTACGGCCATCACCGCGCAGTTGTCCTCGGATTCCTCCGTGGACGCACCCAGGTGCGGCGTAATCAGGGTGTTCGGTGCGTTTGCCACCGTCGGGTTGGCAAAATCCGTCACGTATTTGGCCACCTTGCCGTGCCTTAAGGCCTGTACCATGGCTTCTTCATCCACTAAGAGATCCCTTGCGAGGTTTAAAAATACCACGCCGGTTTTCATCTTCGCGATGGCGGCTGCGTCCACCATTTTCTGTGTCTTATCCGTCAGGGGCACATGGATGGTGATAAAATCGCACTCCCTGTAAATATCGTCCAGGTTCTGGATGTGTTTGATGGACCGGGAAAGGTTCCAGGCCGCGTCTACGGAAATAAAGGGGTCGTAGCCGTATACTTCCATGCCCAGGTGGGTGGCGCAGTTGGCAACCATCTGTCCGATATAGCCAAGGCCGATAATGCCCAGCTTCTTGCCGCTGATTTCACGTCCGGCAAACTGCTTTTTGGCGGATTCCGCGCTCTTGTCGATATCCGGATCCTTCGCGTTTTCCTTTACCCAGCCGATGCCGCCCACGATGTCGCGGCTGGCCAGCAGCATGCCCGCAATCACCAGCTCCTTGACGCCGTTGGCGTTTGCGCCGGGCGTATTGAAGACCACGATGCCCTTTTCGGCACACTCCTCAAGGGGGATATTGTTGACGCCTGCGCCTGCCCGGGCAATCGCCAGCAGTTTATCGGAAAACTGCATGCCGTGCATCTTCGCGGAACGGACCAGGATGGCCTCCGCTTCACCCGCGTCCGGCGTAAAGGCATATCCATCGGTAAAATTCTTCAGACCGATACCCGCAATGGGGTTCAAACAGCTGTATTTGTACATCAGGCGTTCTCCTTTTCAAACTCCTTCATGAAATTCACCAGGGCTTCCACGCCTTCGTAAGGCATCGCGTTGTAAATGCTGGCGCGCATGCCGCCCACGGTCCTGTGGCCTTTGATGTTCTCGAAACCTGCCGCCGTGGCAGCCTTGACAAACTTCGCGTCCATGTCGGCATCACCGGTTACGAAAGGAACGTTCATCAGGGAACGGTCTTCCTTCACAACGGTGCCGTGGAACAGCTTTGAGGAATCCAGGTAATCGTACAGCAGCTTCGCTTTCTTCTCGTTCCTCTCCTTCATTACGGAAAGGCCGCCCATCTTCTTCAGCCACTTGAACACCTTGCCGCAGATGTAGATGCAGTAGCAGTTGGGGGTGTTGTACATGGAACCGTTGTCCGCCTGGGTTTTGTACTTCATCATGGTGGGTGTGCCGGGCAGGCAGTCGTCGGTGATAAGGTCTTTCCTGACTACCGCAATCACCATGCCCGCGGGGCCGATGTTCTTCTGCACGCCGCCGTATAAAATGCCGTAATTATTGATATCGAAGGGCTCGGACAGGAAGCAGGAGGACACGTCTGCAACCAGAAGCTTGCCCTTGGTGTTTGGCAGCTTCCAGTATTTGGTGCCGTAAATGGTATTGTTTTCACAGATGTATACGTAGTCCGCATCTTCGGAAACAGGAAGATCGGAACAGTCCGGGATATAGGAGAAGGTTTTGTCCTCGGAAGACGCGATTTTATTGGCCTTGCCGAAAAGAGCCGCCTCCTGCCAGGCCTTCTTGGCCCACTGTCCGGTGACAATGTAATCCGCAACCCGGTTCTTCATCAGGTTCATGGGAACGGCCGCAAACTGCAGGGAAGCACCGCCCTGCAGGAAAAGCACTGCATAATCATCGGAAATATTCGCAAGTTCCCTGAAATCAGCTTCCGCTTCCTCAATGATCGTGTCGAACATCTTCGAACGGTGGCTCATTTCCATCACAGACATGCCGCAGCCGCGGTAATCCATCATTTCCTCCTGTGCTTCCAGAAGGACTTCTTCAGGCAGAACGGCGGGACCCGCTGAAAAATTGTATACTCTGCTCATCTTTTGTTTCTCCTTATACTGCTTTTGGCATTATGCGGGATACGGCATGCACATCACGGTAATATGCATGCCCCCTGAATGTATTTTAGTCTGTATAATACTCTCATCCCCTGCAGAATGTCAATAATTATTCACAAAAATTCACTGTTTCTGCGCCAGGTCGGAAGCGTCGAATACCGTCAGGTTGGCCTTGCCTGCCGGAACCATCGGGAATACCTTGTCATCGAAATCCACGCAGGCATCGATGAACACCGGTCCGTCGGCCGCCAGCGCTTTTGCCAGGGCATCGGTAAACTCCGCCCTGTTTTTCGCGCGGTATGCGGTGCATCCCAGGCCTTCCGCCACTTTCACAAAATCAATGTTGTCGGAGAACACGGTCTGGGAATAACGCTCGCCGTAAAACAGCTCCTGCCACTGGTGCACCATGCCCAGTACGCTGTTGTTGATGACGATCTCGATGATATGCGTATGGTTCCTGGATGCGGTGGCCAGCTCGTTCATGTTCATACGGAAGCAGCCGTCACCAGCGATATTGATAACGGTCTTGTCCGGGCGGCCGAACTTCGCGCCGATGGCAGCGCCAAGGCCGTAGCCCATTGTTCCCAGTCCGCCGGAGGAAAGCAGTGTCCTGGGCTGTGTATATTTATAAAACTGCGCAGCCCACATCTGATGCTGTCCCACGTCCGTGCAGATGATGGCGTCACCCTTCGTCTGACGGTAAATCTCTTCCACCACGAAGGGACCTGAAAGCTTCTCTTCCGGGACCACAAGGGGGGATTTCTCCATAATATCCATCATGGTCTTATCCCATTCCGGATTGGGATCATGCTGCTTCAAGAGGGGAAGAAGCTGCTTTAGGGCTTCCTTCACGTCGCCGATGACAGCGCAGTCCACCTGTACGTTTTTGTTGATTTCCGCCTCGTCGATATCGATCTGCAGAATCTTCGCCTGGTTGGCGAAATGCTCCACGTCGCCTACGCAGCGGTCGGAAAACCTGCTGCCCAAAACAATGAGCAGGTCGCATTTGTACATGCCCAGGTTGGAGGCTTTGGTGCCGTGCATGCCCAGCATGCCGGTATAATGATCGTCCGTGCCGGGATAAGCGCCCTTGCCCTGAAGCGAATCGCACACAAAGGCGCCGGTAAGCTTCTGGAGCTTCCTGACTTCTTCAGAGGCATCTGAGCAGATGCAGCCGCCGCCCACAAACATGAAGGGCTTCTTGCTCTTATTGATAAGCTCCGCCGCTTCCTTCAGGTCGTCGGCGCAGATGGTGTCGGTAACGGGAAGGATTTCTTCCGGGGCTTCATAGGTATATTCGCATTCCGCAGCGGTAACGTCCTTGGTTATATCCACAAGCACGGGGCCTTTCCTGCCGGACATCGCGATTTTAAACGCCCTTCTTAAGGTAGGCGCGAGATCCTTGACGTTCTTGACGATGGTGCTGTACTTGGTGATGGGCATGGTCACGCCCACGATATCAAGCTCCTGGAAGCCGTCTTTTCCCAGGGCCGTGCTGCCCACATTCGCGGTAATCGCGACAACGGGGACGGAATCCATGTTGGCGGTGGCGATGCCGGTGACAAGGTTGGAGGCGCCGGGGCCGGAGGTG
>JAFRGL010000002.1 GCA_017433825.1 Eubacterium sp.
AAATGTCTGTGTTTGTAGCTCAGTTGGATAGAGCAACGGCCTTCTAAGCCGTGGGTCGGGGGTTCGAATCCCTCCAAGCACGTTTATGGTGGGTATGGCGCAGTTGGCTAGCGCGCCAGATTGTGGCTCTGGAGGCCAAGGGTTCGAGTCCCTTTACCCACCCTGCCGTGTCTGGCCGGCATGTTGGGCTATCGCCAAGTGGTAAGGCACAGCACTTTGACTGCTGCATACGTTGGTTCGAATCCAACTAGCCCAGTCAAATAATATGGAGCATTAGCTCAGGTGGTAGAGCACTTGACTTTTAATCAAGTTGTCCGGGGTTCGAGCCCCCGATGCTTCACTTATTATCCATGGAAGGGACCCGCGAGGGCGGGAAGGAATCCGTGGATGCCTTAGCGGCGAGCGTGTTCAGAGAAAGTGCGGAGCACTTTCTGCCGAACGAAGAGCTTCCCTTTCAGGGAAGCTTTTCTTATATAAAAAATGCGGTCATGGCGGAATTGGCAGACGCGCCGGATTTAGGTTCCGGTGGGCAACCGTGGAGGTTCGAGTCCCCCTGACCGCATTTTTTTATTTGCGAAAAAAGCCTGCAGCGCCTTATTGCCGACCGCCCGCAAATCTGCTATGATGGCATCAAAGGAGGCATGTGCTATGAGCAATTGGGGAATGATTATCAAGGACGAATGCAACGGCTGCGGGCAGTGCGAGGAAGTCTGCCTGTACGGCGCTATTTCCATCAACCAGAAAACGAAGAAAGCAGTCATCAACAACGTGTTCTGCAACGCCTGTGATGAATGCATCGACGCCTGTCCGGAAAAAGCGATTGCAAAAGCAGAATAAAGAATCTGAACTTAAAAACGGTGAAGTCTTCCGGCTTCACCGTTTTTTTGTTGCCCTTCCGCGGCAGTTCTGTTACGATAAAAAGCGAAGACAGCAGAGGCGGAAATGACAGAAATGATGATAACAGAAGCAAAGGAACAGTAAGAAGACCGGTAAGGAGCAGGAAATGTTTGATGTTGACAGAATCATAAAGACACGGATATTAATCGACCCCATCCCTACGCCGCTTCCGGCGGAATTTCCTCATGACGAGGAGGTGCCGGAGGGCTGTATCGAGCTTAACGGCCTTTCCGACGACTGGGGATACAACGTGGATATCCATCCTGATATCGTGTATGCGAAGAGAGACCTGCGGAACCTGGTGATGACAATCCTGGAGCCGCGGATGCATGACGGCGGGCCGATAGAGGATATGTTCAAAATCCCTTCCTGGCCCTGCGTGGTCTATATCCAGGGGTCCGCCTTCCATGAGCAGGAGATTTACCTGCAGCTCATCCGGCATATCCGCCTGGCACAGCAGGGCTTTGCGGTGGCCATCGTACAGTACAGGCCGTCTGACATGGCGCCTTTCCCGGCCCAGATGCAGGATGCCAAGACTGCGATCCGTTTTGTGCGCAAGCACGCGGACGAATACCATATCGACCCGGAAAGAATTGCCGTGGCCGGGGATTCCTCCGGCGGGCATACCGCTCTGATGGCCGGCTTTACCGGGGATGACGAACCGGATACGCCACTATATAGCGGATATTCCGCTAAAGTGAAGTGCATTGTGGATTTGTACGGCCCGACAGTCATCAGGCTGATGAATTACTGGCCCAGCGCCATGGACCATATCGGCCCGGACAGTCCGGAAGGCTATGAAATCGGCCGGAAAAACGTGCTGGAACACCCGGCGGAAGCGGATGCCTCCATCCCCATGAACTATCTGTCAGAGGAGAAGGAAACGCCGCCCACCCTCATCATCCACGGAAGCCGCGATATGCTGGTGCCGTTCAACCAGAGCGTGCAGCTGTATAACTGCATGAAGGAAATGGGCAAAGACGTGACCTTCTATAAAATCAACAATGCCGGTCACGGTGTTTTGGGCTTTGACAATGATACCGTGCTGGGCATTGTAACCGATTTCCTGAAAAAACACCTGGGGGAGCCGTATTTTGACTGACAGAAATTATAACTACCTCATTAATGAAGACTGCATTTCCTGCCACATCTGCGTGGAGGAATGCCCCAGGCGCTGTTTCACCGAAGAAGACAATTACACGGATCTTCACTTGGAAAACTGCACAGACTGCGGCAAATGCC
The DNA here is from genome assembly GCA_017433825.1 of Eubacterium sp. GTDB lineage: Bacteria > Bacillota > Clostridia > Lachnospirales > Lachnospiraceae > Alectryocaccobium. Next base: position 2,140 of record JAFRGL010000002.1, read on the forward strand.
TGGAATTCTGCCCGATGGGGGCAGTAATAAGGGAGAATTGTTAATTATAATAAACCAGACGGACAGAAAAGGAGGCGCTGCATTTTAAATGCGGCGCCTCCTGCTGTTATCTAAATTTGCTTTTTACCCCAGCACGTTGGAGGTACGTTTGATGATTTCATCCTGCACGGGTTTGGTGAGGATGGTGAAGTAGGTGCTGTAGCCGGCAACACGGACGATGAGGTCCTTGTAGTTTTCCGGTGTCTTCTGGGCGGAGAGCAGGGTATCGTTGTCCACTACGTTGAACTGGATGTGCTTGCCGCCGTTTAAGAGGTAGGTCTTGACCATGGAGGCCAGCTTCCTGCAGTCCTCGTCCGTTTTCAGCGCGGTGGGATGTACCTTCATGTTCAGCAGCATGGCGTTGAAGGCATCCTGGTCAATCTTCATGGCGCTCATGAGGGAAGCGGTAGGTCCATTGGTATCCGAACCCTGGGCCGGGCTTACAACGCCGTCGGGCAGGGTTTCGCCGGCATGACGTCCGTCGGGCGTGGCGCAGGTGTAGGCGCCACCGGGGGCGTGGCTTGTGATGGAAATGCCGGTGGGCCTGGGCGGCGCGCCGTAGATGCCGGTGAAGGTCTTGCAGCTGTCAGCCCAGAACTTGTACAGGTCGGCAGCGATGCTGTCCACGAAATCGTCGTTGTTTCCGAATTTCGGGGCATCCTTGCAGGCTTTCTGCAGGTCTTCATAGCCTTCCCAGTCTGCTTCAATAGCATTGAACAGTTCTTCCATGGTGCAGATCTTCTTTTCGAAGACAATCCATTTCACGGCTGCCAGGGAGTTGGCCGCGCAGATGCCGCCTACCGGATTCAGAAGAGAGGCGTTCTCGTAGAACATCTTCCGGTTCGCGATATCCTTTCCGGACTTGATGCCTTCATAGGCGAAGACGGAATGCACCACGTCGCAGTTGATTTCCCGGGTTACCTTGCAGAGGATGTTGTGCTCCTCGTTGTACATGCTCATGAAATGATACAGCTGGGTCTTGAAGGCTTTTTCGAAATCCTCATAGGAGGTGAAATCCTTCATCTCGCCGGTTTCCGGTCCGATACGCTCGCCGGTTTCCCGCATAATGCCGTTGTGCATGGTGATGTCCAGTACCTTCGGTACAATGAACATGCCAAGGGCGTTAATCCTGGATTTGCCGGGGATGTTCATGTCCAGGCAGCCTGCCAGCGCGTATTCACGGGCATCCTCCACCGGGACACCCTGGTCCACCAGACCCTGGATATAGCTCTTGTCGGAGACGAAGGCCGGCATGCCAAGGCCCGTCTGCACCAAGTGCATGGCCTCCAGCATCAGCTCGTCGGGGGTGTTTTCATTTACACGGACGGTAATGGTGTACTGCGGTGTACGGATTTCGTTTGCCGCCTTGATAACCAGGTAGCTGAGTTCATTTGTGGCGTCGTTGCCGTCCCGGTCAACACCGCCGATAAGGAAGTTGTGCCATCTGGCCATGCCCGCCCATTTGTCACGCTGGGCGGCGCTGCCGGAGACGAAATTGAACTGCATGATCTTGATCCGCAGGCATTCCATCAGCTCCAGGGCATCCTCGTCGGTAAGCTTTCCGGCTTCTTTGTCTTTCTTGTAATAGGGATACATGAACTGGTCGAAACGGCCGCCGGGCACAGTACCGTGGGTAATCATCATCCAGTAGAACCAGAAGGCCTGCAGGGCCTGCCGGAAATCAGACGCGCCGTTTTCGGCGATATAATGGCAGTTCTCGGACATCAGCATGAGCTCGGCTTTGCGCTTTTCATCCGCGGTTTCCGCAGCCTTGGCAGCACAGGCGTCACCGTAACGGTGATACATGCGGATCATGGCTTCCAGGGCTATTTTGCAGGCCGTCAGGTAATCTGCCTTGTCAAAAGCGTCGCCATCGGTATAACGGACATTCCGGAGTTCTTCCTCCACCTCTTCCAGGGTGGCTTTTAAGCCCACGCCGATAACCTTGGCGTAGTCCGGCACGAAGAAGGAAAGGCCGATGCCTAAGCCCCAGCCGAAGCCGGCGCCGCCTGAACCGCGGCCTTTTACCTTGCTTTTCCAGGGCGGGCAGAGAACGCCGGAACGGATGAAGGGCCACATGCGCTCATCATCATAGAAACGTCCCTGCCACTCGTACATCTGACGGCTCTGGCCGTCCCAGAAGGAATCCAGATCCCTTAAGGTTTTCCGGTCCTCGTCGGAAATGGTATAGCTGCCTTCCAGGATGGAATCCAGTTCCTCATCATCCCAGAAAGGTCCCCATACGGAGGCTTCCATGCCCATGGGTCTGGCTGCGACGTTGCCGCAGATAAGCTCGTCGTCATCAATATAAATGGTCCGGTTATCCAGATAGTGGGCAGTGGCTTTTGCCCTTCTTAAGATGGAAGGCAGGCCTTCATTCTGCCGCCAGGACTCAATCACGTATTTTGCTTTTTCTGCGCAGATGGGGTATTTGTCAACCTTCAGCGCGTCTTTCATTCTCTGGATTCTGTCTGTCATGTTTATCCTCCGCTTATAATTTCCGAATGATTCAGTAATTATTATTATATCCTGTAAAAATATAGCATTTCCCGGACGGTCATGTCAACCGGACATACGGAATGAAACAGGGGCTTCCGGCATCCGGTACCGGACGCTGGAAGCAGTTACCGTATTTTCGTAATGGTGATGACTGCCTCGTGCGTTTCTTCATCATAGGATTCCACCCGCACTTCATAGTCCAGGGTGCCGCCGTTGTTCATATAAGGCGCTTCCGGGAAAGCATCGGCGCAGGTTTCCATGGAGAACACGTCTCCCGTCCGGAACAGATCCTTTACATGGAAAGGCGTGTAAGTAGCCCAGCCAATGGGCGTGCAAAGCCGGAATTTGCTGCTGCCGCTTCTGGGAATCAGGTCTATCTGGTGCCAGAACTGGCTGTATTCCGGAAGGTAAGGCGCAGATCCGTTGGAATTCACAAAGGCGTACCAGATCTTTTTATCAGGATTGGCTTTTGTTTCCGGAATCAGGCTGAAATCCGTCAAAGCCGTACAGGTATCCTGTGCCAAATCCCGGATAACAAGCCGGCTGTCCACATGATAAATCCGCACACCGCCCTTTTGGCCGGTGTAAGCACTGCTCGGCGAAGGATCCAGTCTGGGATCGCAGGCTTCTGTCCAGTCGAAGGCATTCGCGCCTTCCGGAGCCATGACGTCTATCATGATGTATTCGTCATACGGCGTCTGGTTCCAGCCCTTTGACGTCGGAATCAGCACGGCTTCATTTGTGAGGGAGGAGCAGCCCAGCTTCAGCGTGATTTCCTGTATGTCTTCCGTAATCACATAAGGCTTAAGCCATCCACAGCACATTTTGGAATACACATTCCAGTCGCCGATGTTATGCGACTGCATATCAAAGGTGCCCAGCGTATCGGTGGTTTCGCCTTCGTAGGGGTAGGAATCATAATAGTCTTTCAGACCGAACATATGCCCCAGTTCATGAATTGCTGTCCGCACGTTTCCGGTGGAGGGTTCTTCGTCGTAATGGAACGGCGTCAGGAAATAGTCATAATTCAGTTTCAGATAAGCGTTTATCCCGGGATTGTTCACATCCGGAACGCCCCGGTAGCCGTTCAGTGCGCCGCGGGCGCCGTTGCCGTAAATATGATATTCCCATCCGTCGATAATGTTTTTGGAGCTGTCATCGCCGAAGACGAAAATGGAACAGTCCACCCAGCCGTCCCTGTCTTTGTCCAGTTCGGAAAAATCACCGCTGTAATTTGCCCGGACTTTCTCGAAAATATCAATGAAGAAATCATTTCCGATGATGTCGCCGTGCACTTCATCCGGTCCCTCCACATAAGCCCAGGCTTCACTGCCGGTCATCGGGCAGTCATAGTAAGCAAAATGAAAATCGAAATCCACCCTGCCGCCGGAATTGAGCCGGTAGTAAGATCGTACGGAACGCAGGCATTCGTCCGTTTTGTAATATTTCGCGAAGCTGTTTTCCAGCAATTCGCGGTCACATACATAGCCGTCCGTAAAGCCCACATAGACGACCAGAACACCGGAGGTGCCTTCCATGGGCAGAAGAGTATCATTGGCGATATCTGCATTGGTCAGCAGGACTTCTGTGGACGGAAGATTGGAAATAACGTAAGCCGGCCCGTCTGCGGAAGAAATTTCCGAAACGTCATCCGAAGAAATCTCCGGTATTTCACCGGATGAGCTTTCCGATACGTCACTGTAAGATGTTTCCGATGCTTCAGACAGGGCGGACGTGCCGTCGGAAGAATCATTTACGGCAGGTTCGGATTTACTGCCGCAGGCTGTCAGTGCCGTGCAGAAGACGGCTGCGGCAAGCAGAAGAAGAAAACGCCTGTATTTGGACATAAAGTGTGTTCCTCCTTTACAGCTGCGGGGGTCACGGTTACGGTTTTATTTATGACAAGCATACCATAAGACTGAATAATATGATATACTGCAGTCAGAAAATAACCGTCGGAATTTATAAAAGCAGTATTTTTATCAGGAGGTATCCAATGAGCAGCAAAATCCTGGGCAAAAAGATTAAACAGGCAAGAACCGATGCCGGATTCACACAGGCGCAGCTGGCGGATTTAATCAGGGGCCTTTCCGCCTCAGATATCAGCAGGGCGGAAAGAGGAGAGAAGGAGCTGGAGCGCGACCAGCTTATCGCGATTGCGAAGGCCACCGGCGTGACCCAGAAATCATTGCTGGAGGCGGCGGGAACGAAGAAGACCACCACGGCAAAGAAGACCACGACCACCACCAAAAAGACTGGTACAACAACGAAGAAAACAACGACGACAAAGAAAACCACCACGCCTTCCTCCGGCACCAGTATGAAGGTAACTGCCGCGGAGAGAAAACTGGTGGAGCGCTACCGGGAAGCGGATGCGAAGACGAAGAAGGTGGTCAACGAAATCCTGAAAGGCGGCAAAAGCGCCGAAGCCCTGCTGTCCGGCCTGGTGGGCGAGGCAGTGGATGCATTGTTCAAGGGGTGATACGGATTTCATGATAAGAGGTTTCTTCTTGACAAAATACACCCAATGGGTGTATTGATAAAGCAAGGAGACATGACTATGGAAATACGAGAAATGAGAATGGAATTGGGAGATACCCAGAGCGAATTCGCCGAACGGTATCATATTCCATTCAGAACAATTCAAAACTGGGAGACTGGTGTACGTAGACCTCCAGCGTATATCATAAATCTCCTGAAACGCCAGGTGAAGGAAGATCTGGTCAACAGAAAGACCTCCTTCCTGCCCAAATATGACCCTAAGAAGATTAATCTTCCCAAAAGAGAGAACTATATCGGTGCTCTTGCATGGCTGAGAGCTGTTCGGGATTGCATTGGAGAAGATATTGTATTTGCTTTGGATCAGGCCTTGATGTGCCAGGGCAATTTCGGAGGGAGAAACGACGAGTATATCGTCTGGTTATACGGAGATGAATCACTGAACCGGTTTAACGGTGTGGCAGTACTGGGCAGGAAGGTAAGTCCTTTTTGCGTTCATGAAAAGAACGGACTCAAATATACCGATCTGAACCGAACGATATCTGATGCTCTTGCCAATGAAGCTATTTTGGATATGCAGGGAATAACAGAAGCCGTCAGCCGCTATTATTTTTCGAATGGAGAAAGCTTTGATGGCTTATCTGTAGCTCCGGAATATCAGGAGGCGTTCGAAAGACTGGCACAGGAAGCTAAAGTCTATTACGACAGTTAACGGAAGGCAGCCCATGAAAATCACGGCAGAAGAACAATTGATGTACAATGTGATGAAAGCCATCTATGAGAGCGGGATTCCGACACTTGGCCAACCGGTAAACAAATGGAAGAATCCATTCAGCAAGCACTCAGAAGAAGCGGTATCGATTTAAACGTTAAACTTTACAGAATGTATGGTAAAGGACGTTCAGCAGGATTTGAATTATCCGACTCGTCTTCCGGTGAAGTGTTGTTTACCATGGATATTGATGTAAACCGTCCTGCAGCAGAGACAAGAATATATGAGATCGCTAATATAAAATTCCGCGGCTCATCATTGGTACCGATGTTGGCGGATAAGTTGTCTGTTGTATCTGGTGACAAAGTGTTCAGGAGAGTCAAAGACCTGATAGATCTGTATTATATTGCCCAGGTATATAAACCTGATTGGCAGGAAATTCTTCAGGCAGTAGAAGACAGTGGAAGAAATCTTGGGTCATTTGAAGGTTTTTTTACCAGGACTGAGGAATTGCGGCACGCTTATAATAAGTTCCGATTTGACGGTGAAGTTTTCAAGCCGGTGTTTGAGGATGTTTATCAAATCGTGCGGGATTATATTGCAGAAGTGTTGTTCAAAGAATAATAAAGGTTTCGGATAAGCAGTAAAAATCCGTCGGTTTGCACCGGCGGATTTTTTACTGTGCAATTACATGCAAAAAAAGTGTTGCATTAATCTAACGACTGTCATATAATCAAATTATAACTGCTACATTCGTAGTTGATTTGGCAGAAGGACGGTTCCTATGTTTATTTTGGAAATGTTAAAATTTAATATCCTGGCAGCGGTAGTCATTCTGATTACCCTGCTGGTATCACGCCTTTTAAAGAATAAATATTCTGTACGCTGGAAATACTGGACCTGGTTTGTTTTGTCGGTGCTTTTGCTGCTTCCTTTTCATTTTACCGCTTTACGGCCGCTTTTTAAGGTTACCGTTCCGCAGGAAACAGGGACACCAGTGGTTGCTGTTCCGGAGACGGAAGGCAGCAGTCTGAAGACGGTAGACATTGGCAGTTCTGAATCGGAACAGACTGCTTATGTTTCGGAAGCATTGCCTGAAAATGCAGCTGTTTCGGACATTGACCAGGTTGCCGATGAGCCTATGATGCCCGCAGAAGCCATAGTTCCGGAAGAAACCGTGAATTCTGAAGAGACCATGAATTCTGCAGAAACTATGATGCCGGCAGAAGATTCGGGTACAGCTGAGTATCTGTCGGACGACGCTCAGACCGCTTCTGTATCTCTGCAGGATCTGGAAAAAGGATTTGTGTTCATCTGGGTCGGCGGCATTGCCGTCGCTATCGTCGTTCGGATGCTGCAGCATATTGCAGTTAACCGGAAGCTGGGGAAATACAGACATAGAATAGATGCGGAAGACGTATTAAGTATCTATATTCAGTTGTGCCGGCAGATGGAGATACGAAAGCCTCCCGTACTTTATCATCAGCCGGATTTGCAAAGCCCCTTGCTGACAGGGCTGTACAAGCCATCTCTGTATTTGCCCAAAGAAGCCTATACGGCTGTTGAGCTGGAACTGATTTTCCTTCACGAACTGAATCATTTTAAACATAAGGATCTGTGGTATAAGCTTTTTCTTTCGATTCCGGGGATGCTTTACTGGTTCAATCCCGCAATGCTGCTGATGAGACGCGAAGCAACCAGAGATTTGGAAGCGCTCTGTGACAGCCGGGTGATTAACGCCATAGAGAATCCGCAAAAAAGAATGGCATACGGACGCCTGCTTCTGGAAACATCCATGGAGCGCGGCTTCCTGCGTCAGGCGGCCATGGGCTTAAATGACAGTGTTACGGATTTCAAAGAGAGAATGACGTATATGCTGAGTGCAAAACACAGAAAAAACGGGATTGTTGTCTGCTTGATTTTGGCCTGTTCCCTTATGCTGGCAAATCAGCTTGTGGGCTGCTCTTCCGCAGCTGCCGAGTCCGGCTCCGGCTCCGATTCCGCGCAGACAGAAGCTTCGGCATCGGAAAGCATTTCAGCTTCCCAAACATCAGACCTGACAGCTGAAAGCTCCACGATCACTGAAAGTGTCTCAACATCCCAAACAGCAGGTCTGACAGTATATGAGACAGAAAACTTCTCTTTTACTGTCCCGGAAATCTGGGAAGGCCAGGTGACGGGAAGAATCGAAGCAGGAGCGGTCGCAGAGAAACTCATCCTTGAATGGAATGGACATCATCTTGCAACGATAAGGGTAGACAGGACTATTAATAAAAATAACACCGGAGATCTTCTATTTAACAAGGCATGGCATTCCACGGAAGAAAACGGATATCATGTGGCTTTGTGGGTGGACAATTATGGTTATAGAATCCATTCTTCTAATATGGCGAACCTATTGACAGAAGGAGAAAAAGAACAGTTATTGTATCTCTCGACAGGGGGAAGTATCACGCTGGAAGAAGCAAACGAATGGATTAAATCCGGAAACGGATGGGTTCAGACACGAGAAATAACCGTTGATTTTTATAATGAAACCATCGTTCCATATATTGAAGTCAAAGATTTGTCTTCCATACAGACAGAAGCAGCAACAACCTACGAGACACAATATTTCTCGTTTACAATCCCGGAGATATGGCAGGGCCAGGTGACGGGAAGGATCGAAAAATACGGCGATTTTGAATCTCTGGGTTTTGAATGGAATGGTATTCCGCTTGGAGGAATCGGAGTGGAAGAGAAAGCCTCTTCTACTGGCGGAGATATTGGTCATTCTAATATATGGAAATCCCGGGGCCAAAACAGCAACTATTGGGTGCACATGTCTGTGCGCAATTATGCTTTTTTAATCCCAAAAGCTGACGTGCTTTCAGACGGACTTTCTGCAGACGAACTTTCCAGTATGCTGAACGCCCTTACCGATGAAGAAAAGGAGCAGTTGTTGTACCTGACAACCGGCGGAAGGGTTACGCTGGAAAACATGGCGGAAATGCAGTCAATTGAAAATACGGCTGCATTCTACGAAGAATTCATCGTCCCCAATATTGAAGTCAAAGAGCTGCCTCCCCGCGAGACAGATACAGCGGCAGCGGAAACGACAACCTTTGAGACAAGGAATTTTTCCTTTACAATTCCGGAGATATGGCGTGGCAAGGTAACGGGAAGGCTTGAGAATATGGGCGGCTTTGATATGCTGAAGCTTGAATGGTATGGTATTCATTTTGCAACAATACAAGTGGAACAAACGGCCTATGCTGTTGACGGAAGCACCAATAAGGTATGGCATTCTGAGGAACAAAACGGTTATCAGCTGGCAATATGGACGTCTAATTTCGCCCGTGTATTAGGATATAACGAACTGCATAATTATAGTGCTGGTGCCTTGGACGGACTGCCCGATGAAGAGAAAAAAGAGCTGATATATCTGTCCACGGGCGGAAGTCTGACGCTTGAGGAAGCAATAGAACTCTGCCGTTTTGAAGACACGGTAGGCCAGACGCATGAAAAAATGGTTGATTTTTATTATGAGGTTATCGTCCCTAATATTATAATCAAAGAATTACCTTAGTTCTTCATGCTTCGAGTTAATATACTCAGGAAATATAAAAAATTCCATAAAGAACATTGGGAAGCTTCTTCGAAAACATAAGAAGCTTCCTTTTTTTGCACTTATATTCCGAAACACAACAAAATGATATTTCATTGTTTTGCATGCCGCGTTCAGATTACATTCAGCTCATAAAGAACGGCCGTCCTTTCATTAATCTTTAGGAGGATAAAAAAAATGACAAGAACAGAAATTGCGACACAGTGGATGATCAATCTGGCAAATGATAACAGTCATGGTTATGACCAGACTAATCGTTGGGGATCTGATTATGATTGCGCTTCGGCAGTCATCACAGCCTGGGAGATCGCCGGAGTTCATGTTAAGTCAGATAATGAAGAATATAATGATTCTGCTTATTTACAATAAGCTTTTTGTTCCTGTTCAATCATTTGGATTAACTGGGTAATCGAAGAGACGGACATCTTAAGGAGTAAATAAGAGCGCAGAAAATGTTTGCTCGTAATAACACGATTATCGTTTTCCTTGCTCATCTCTTTACTCTCCGTAATGCTTTATAATAACTACTCTAATCCAAACACCCGAATGTTCAAGGAGCGGTAGTTCATCTTTATATAGTACAATAGGTAATGCCAAGTTCTTGCATATCTTTTAACTGAAATCTTATGGTGGAGCTAACATGCAATTCAATGCAAAAGAAGGTTGCATTAATCTAACTGCTGTCATATAATTAAACCGTATTTGCTACAATAGTAGTTGATTTAACGAAAGGGCGATTCCCATGTTCATTTTGGAAATGCTGAAATTTAATATTCTGGCAGCGGCTGTGATTCTGATTACCCTGCTGGTGTCACGCCTTTTAAAGAATAAATATTCTGTACGCTGGAAATACTGGACCTGGCTCATCCTGTCAGTGCTTCTGTTGCTTCCTTTTCATTTTACGGCTCTGCGGCCGCTTTTTAAGGTTACCGTTCCGCAGGAAACGGCGGCGCCAATGGCGGTTGTTCCGGAATCGACATCAGCGGGTAGTATGGCTTCGGACAGTGAAGAACACCTGGCTGCCGATGAGCCTCTGATGCCCGCAGAAGCCATAGTTCCGGAAGAAACCGTGAATTCTGAAGAGACCGTGAATTCTGCAGAAACTATGATGCCGGCAGAAGCCCCGGATACAACAGAGCACCTGCCAGTCGACAACCAGGCTGCTTCTGTATCTTTGCAGGATTTGGAGAAAGGATTTGTGTTCATCTGGATCGGCGGCATTGCCGTCGCTATCGTCGTTCGGATGCTGCAGCAGGTTGCAGTTAACCGGAAGCTGGGAAAATACAGGCATAGAATAGATACGGAGGAAGTATTAAGTATCTATGTTCAGTTGTGCCGGCAGATGGGGATCCGTAAGCCTCCCGTACTTTATCATCAGCCGGATTTGCAAAGCCCGTTGCTGACCGGGCTGCTCCGGCCTTCTCTGTATTTACCGAAAGAAGCCTACACGGCTGTTGAGCTGGAACTGATTTTCCTTCATGAACTGAATCATTTTAAACATAAGGATCTGTGGTATAAGCTTTTTCTTTCGATTCCGGGGATGGTTTACTGGTTCAATCCTGCCATCTGGCTGATGCGGCGGGAAGCAAACCGGGATATGGAAGCCCTTTGTGACAGTGCTGTTATCCGGTCCGCAGCAGATTCCCAAAAGAGCAGAGCATACGGACGGCTGCTCCTGCAGACCTCCATGGAGCGAAGCTTCCTGCAGCAGGCCGCTCTGGGCTTAAATGACAGCGTTACGGATTTCAAGGAAAGAATAAACTACATGATAAGCGCAAGGAAAAGGAAAGACGGGATAGCTGTCTGTCTGATTCTAGCCTGTTCCCTTATGCTGGCGAACCAGCTCGTGGGCTGCGCTTCAGTCGCAGCCGAATCCGGCTCCGTTCAGGCAGAGGCTTCGTCAGTGGAAAGCAGTGAAACATCTGAAACATCTGCTTCGGCAGCCGAAACGGCCTCAAACTCCCAGAAAGCCACATCGACATCCGAAACCAGCTCGGTGTCACTGACACCTGCACCGACAGTGTATGAGACAGAGAATTTCACTTTTACCCTTCCGGAAATCTGGCAGGGCCAGGTGACGGGAAGGATTGAAGAGGAGACTGGTGCGACACTCATTCTCGAATGGAAGGGAATTCAGCTCGGATGGATAGAAGTAGAAAGTGTCAGTCAGCATACCTCAGGAGATATCGGACTGGCGAACGTCTGGCATTCGGAGCAAGAATATGGTTATTATGTGTCTTTGTGGGTGCAGAATTATGCTTATATCCTACCCCATGCTGAAATGGACCCGAGCTTGTTTCCAGAATACCTGTCAGAGCTTTCAGATGAAGAAAAAGAACAGTTATTATTCCTGACGACAGGCGGAGAAGTTACATATGCGGAAGCAACCGACTATTGTCAAACCCATGACACGGAAGACAAGACACTTACAAAAACAGCTGCATTTTACAGAGACAACATTGCTCCAGGTATTATCGTTAAAGATTTAGCTTCTTTGGTTGTTAAGGTGCCAACTGTATATGAGACCGAATATTTCACATTTACCCTTCCGGAAATCTGGCAGGGCCAGGTGACGGGCAGGGTCGAAGAAGGAGCGGTTGCAGAAAAGCTCGTCCTTGAGTGGAATGGTATTCATCTTGCGACGATAAGGGTGGAAAGTACTATCAACACACAAAACACAGGAGATCTTTTGTTCAACAGGGCATGGCATTCCGAGGGAGAAAACGGATATCATGTGGCTTTGTGGGTGGATAATTATGGTTATGAAATTTATACTTCAAGATTTGCGAACGTACTGACCGAAGAAGAAAAACAACAGTTATTGTATCTGTCGACAGGGGGAAGTACCACGCTGGAGGAAACAAACGAAATTCATAAATCACAAAGCGGATGGGGCCAGATAAGAGAAAAGACCGTTGATTTTTATAATGAAGCCATTGTTCCATCTATTGAAGTCAAGGATTTGGCTTCTATACAACCGGAAGCAACGACAACCTATGAGACTGAGAACTTCTCGTTTACAATTCCGGAATTCTGGCAGGGTCAGGTGACAGGAAGGATCAAAGAAAATGCTTTCACAGAAAGCCTTATTCTTGAATGGAATGGGATTTCACTTGCATCAATAGGAGTTGAACGGAAGGAATCCCATGTCAGCGGAGATATCGGCAATTCGAACATATGGCATTCCGAGGAAGAGAACGGATATTGGGTGTGCTTGTGGGTCGAAAATTTTGCTTTTACAATTCCTCTGGCCAGCAGCTTTGATTACTCAGACGAATATCTTAAAAAACTGAGTTCACTTACCGACGAAGAAAAAGAGCAGATACTGTATCTGACTACAGGCGGAAGGGTTTCACTGGCGGAAGCAATAAACGCGGTTCAGTATACAGAGACAGGAGGACAAACGATTAGGAACACCAGCGAATTCTATAAGGAATATATCGTCCCGTATATCGAGATCAAGAATATGCCTTAGTGGCTGATAAACTCTTTCGTTATATTACTCAGGTGACCGGATGACGGTTCTTATGTTCCTTTTTAAAGGAACATAAGAAGACTCGTCATCCGGCCACCTTTTTATAATCGTTCAAAAGGATATTTCATTGTTTTGCATGCTATGGTCAGATTATAGTCACTCCATAAGGAACGGCCGTCCTTTCACTAATCTTTGGAGGATAAAAGAAATGACAACTATAGAAACAGCAACACAGTGGATGATTGATCTGGCAAGTGATGACAGTCACGGTTATACTCAGGATGAGGATCATCGATGGGGGCCCGATTATGATTGTTCTTCATCTATCATAACAGCCTGGGAAACTGCCGGCGTGCCCGTTAAAACAATGGGTGCAACATATACAGGTAATATGCGAGATGTATTTCTTCTTTGTGGTTTTTCAGACATTACCAGCAGTGTAAACCTCATTACCAAAGAAGGTTTTGCCGTAGGGGACGTCCTTCTTAAGCTTACAATAAGTGATGAGAAGAAGGGCCATGCTGCCATGTATATCGGTGAAGGAAGAGTAGTCCATGCCAGAACAGATGAAAATGAACATGGAACAGGCTGGCAGACAGGTGATCAGGAAGGAAATGAAATCACGACTTCGACATACGAAAATGATCCCACACATCCTTGGTTGTATGTTCTCAGGTATACTTTTAACGGCAGTCTCCTTGTTCGTGACGGTCAGATCCATGCGAACAACTTTGTCGGAGCAGGCCTCGTTCTTGACGGACACCGCGGTCCGGCTACAATTACTGCAGGAATCAAGGTACTGCAGCATGCATTGAATCTGGATTATAACGCAGGGTTAACCGTTGACGGTTCTTTTGGTTCGTTAACCCAGGCAGCGCTTGGTTCTCACTATGTTATGTTAAACGAAACACAGTACCTGGTTACCGCTGCCCAGATCCTGCTGATGCTTCATGGTGTCGATCCGCATGGAGTGGAAAGCCCGGGACATTTTGGAAGCGGCATGTTAACCGCGGTAACTGCATTCCAGATCGTGAATAATCTGCCCGCTACCGGAATCTGCAATAATGCTACATTTATAAAATTGATTCAGTAATACCATGAAACAGAATTTCGGCAGATTTTAGTTAAATATAAAAATCTGCCGAAATTCTGTTTACAATCCAGCGTCCTTCGGCTATAATGTGGACAGAAGCAAAATCAGCCGGAGACTGTACATTTTCAGGTGGTGCATTATGAAATATATCAGACGACATATGGAGAACCGTATCCTGGAGCTGAGCAAATCTTACTCTGCGATACTGTTGACCGGCCCGCGGCAGGCAGGTAAAACGACTATGCTGAGGGAACTGACGAAAAAGGAGAATATTGGCCGCCGGTACGTGACACTGGATGATCTCACCGAGCGGGATATGGCGAATAATGACCCCGCGCTGTTCCTGCAGATTCACCGGCCACCGGTACTGATCGATGAGATACAATATGCCCCGGAACTTTTTACTTATATCAAGATCCATATTGACGAGCATCACAATCCCGGCGACTTCTGGATGACCGGATCGCAGATCTTCCGGCTCATGCGCGGCGTGCAGGAATCCCTGGCGGGACGCGTGGCGCTGCTGCATATGTCGCCGCTGTCACAGCGGGAGATCACCGGCGCGCCTTGCGTGCCGTTTACCACGGATATGGAAAGGTTAATCGCCGAACAGGATCAGATTACCCCGATCACCACACCGGAATTGTATGAGCGGCTTTGGCGCGGCTCCATGCCGGGGCTTGTCAGCGGCGTAACGCCGGATAGGAATGTTTTCTATTCCTCCTACCTCTCCACTTATGTGCAGCGGGATGTGCGGGAACTTTCCGGCAGCGTGGATGCGCTGAAATTCCACCGTTTCGTCACTGCGGTCGCCGCCCGCTGCTCACAGCTTCTGAATTATCATGCGCTGGCGGAGGACGCCGACATCGACATTCAGACATCTAAGGCCTGGATCGACATTCTCGAAACGCTGGGGATCATCTTCCTGCTGCATCCTTATTCCAACAATGTCCTCAAGCGCACCATCAAGACGCCGAAGGTGTACTTTTATGATACCGGTCTGGTCTGCTACCTCACGCGCTGGTCTTCCCCTGAGGTAGCTGAAAACGGCGCTATGAGCGGCGCGCTGCTGGAGAATTTCACCGTGTCAGAGATTGTGAAAAGCTATCAGAACGCAGGTCTGGAACCGTATCTTTACTTCTACCGCGACCGCGATGCCAAAGAAATTGACGTTATCCTCGAGGGCGACGGCAGACTCTGCCCGCTGGAGATCAAAAAAACTGCGATGCCGGATAAGCGTCTGACCTACGTCTTCAACGTGATCGACAAATCTCCGCTCCAGCGCGGCACCGGCGCTGTCCTCTGTATGGCTGACAAATTCAGTGCCTTTGACAGCAACAATCTGATCGTGCCGATTTGGATGATATAGCGTTTATGAGACAAGGGGTCGGTTCATTTGTCTCCCTTTCCAGACAAAAGAAGACTTGAATTTTCTGTTACAGTTGTAGTATATTTGTATTGAATAATGCATTCCTTATTTTAGGAGAAGGATTTATATGACTGATAAATTAACGAAACTGCCTGCCTCTGAACTTCAGATTATGAGAGTGCTCTGGAACGGCCATCCGGAGATGGCACGGTCGGAGATCGAACTGGTGCTGGACGGAGAAAAAAAGCTGGCGCCCACAACCATCAACACACTGCTGACCCGTCTGGAGAAGAAAGGCTTTATTTCCTCCAAACGGGTGGGAAAGACCAATTACTATACGCCTCTGGTCAGCAAAAAAGAGTATCAAAGATTGGAAAGCCAGACGATTATCGAACAGCTGTTTGACGGCTCTCTGACGAATTTCGTGGCCTCCTTATATGACGGGGAAGCCATCTCCGTTGACCAGAAGGAAGACCTGGAAGCGTTCCTGAATTCACTGGATTGGGAACAGAATAAGGATTAATTCGATAAAGCAGAGATGCCTTATATGTAAGAGGTGATACACAATGGCGGAAAATACAGAAGGATACACAGAAGAAAAAAGGGAAGAATACCCCCGCACCATCGAGGTACTGCTGTCCCGGGACGGCACAGCCTTCTCTTGGTTTACGTATTTTACGGACGGCGGCGGGCTGACCCACGCCTCCATTGCCCTGGACCCGGACGCGGAGTTTTATTACAGCTTTAATTTCAAGGGACTGAAAAAAGAATACAAAACCTCCCTGCAGAAACGGCCGCGGGAAATGAAAGTATATAAAATAGCGGTAACGGAAGAGCAGTATCAGAAGCTGAAAAGCATGCTGGAAGACATGGAAGCCCACAAGGAGAAATACAAATATTCCTCTCTGGGCGTAACCCTGCGTCTGTTCCGGCTTCCCGGAAGCAAAAAAGACGAAAACGACGACCGGTATTTCTGCTCAGAATTCGTGGCCAGGCTGCTGGGCGAATCCGGAAGCGTGCCCGTATCGCAGGACTACAACCGGACTTCGCCGAATGACCTGGCGGAAGACATGGAGAAAAGCGGCAGAATTATCTCCGTAACCGACGAATCCAATACGGATTCCCTTCTGGGCGTGGATCTGGATCCGGCAGTTGAAAAGCTGGGAGAAAAGAAAGACATCGTCGTCAATTTCATGACCAGGAACCTGGAGGAAGCGGAAGGCAGGGACGACGTGCCGCCGGTAATGATTCATATCGGCGAGCAGACGGCGGCAAAAAGCGAAGAACTGTACCGATCCGCGGCTGCTTTTGCGGAAAAGGCGGAGAAGCTTACCGAATCCGTCCCGGAAAAACTGGCGGAGAAAACAGGAGAGTTTCTGCAGTTTGCCGGAAATGCGGTGAACGGGCTTAAGGAGAAAACCGGCGAAATCGGCAAAAAAGCCGGAAATATCGCCGGGAAAGTCAAGGATACGCTGGCCGGTGCCGTAGACAGCATTAAGAAAAAGCCGTGAAAAACACAAAAAACTTGCAAGTCGGCGTCTGTTCTGTTATGATATGGGCCATGGAGACATAGCTCAGCTGGGAGAGCATTTGCTTGACGTGTAAAGGGTCGCAGGTTCGAGTCCTGTTGTCTCCATCCGTAAAAAAATCCACCGGTTTATGCCGGTGGATTTTTTGATGCCAGGACTTCCAGCGCAAATTCTGCAGCCCGGAAAGCTACCTGTCTGCGGATTTCCGCGCGCGTGCCGGAAAGCTGCAGGCGGAATGCCTGTACATTTCCCTTATAAAAGATTCCGATGAAGGCAAGCCCCACCGGCTTGCCTTCATCTGCGTCCGGGCCGGCGTTTCCCGTGGAGGAAACCGCCACGTCTGTTTTCAAAGCGGCAGCGGCGCCGGCAGCCATTTCACGGGCGGTTTCTTCGGAAATCGCCCCGTGTTTTTCCAGGGTTTCCTTCGGGACCTTAAGGAGGCTGTTCTTGGCTTCGTCACAGTAGGTTACCAGGCCGCCCCGGAAGACTTTGGATGCCCCCGGTATGTCCACGACGGAAGCGGCGATAAGCCCGCCGGTCAGGGATTCCGCGCAGGAGAGGGTCAGGCCTTCTTTTTTCAGTGTATGCACGAGGGTTTCGTATATATTTTCTGCTGTATCGTTTTTATCCATGTTCGATATCTGCTTTCGGTAATTTTCCGGAAGATACGCGCGGAAACGCGGTTTATTTGCTGTGGATATCCAGCTGGCGGAACGGGATCTGAACACCGGCTTTTTCCAGTTCTTCCTGGATGATCCTGAGGATGCTTCTGCGGGTATCCGGTATGATATAGGGGTCGCAGTACAGCGCCAGCATGTAGCTGACGGAGGAATCGTCAAAGTTCTGGGTGCCCATGAAGGCGCAGTCTTCCACGAAATCCAGCTCGCAGCTGCGCGCACAGATAACCCGCATGATTTTCTCCGCTTCCTCCGCGGGAAGGCTGTAAGGCAGCGGCACCAGGATATTGGTCCGGTGGGAGAGCACCTTGATCTCGGAAATGTTATGGTTCTGGATGGTCAGCGTGCTCTGGTCGGAGAGCATTTCCATCTTCGTGCTGCGCATGGTAATCGAGATAATCCTGCCGGTAATGCCGTTGTATTCCACCACGTCGCCCACGGCAAAGAATTTGTCAGTAATGATGGTAATGCCCATGATCAGGTCCTTCAGGAGGTCCTGGACGGCCAGGGCGGCGGCCGCTGCGGCGATTCCCAGACCGGCAATGGCGCCGGTGATGTTTACGCCGAAGATATTAAGGAGCACCAGGAAGGCGATCACCACGATCAGGAAACGGATAAAGCTGTACAGTACGCTGGCCCAGGTACGCCGTTCCTTGACCAGCCCGCTGTCTTTCCTGGTGTATTTCCGGTATATCTTTCCGGAGCCCCACAGCAGGAAAACGGTGACGGCAACCAGAATGGCCGCGAATACCAGCCTTTCCATCACGATGGGGAAATTATTGATGAATGTCTGTGCGTCAGGCATGGAAGCCTCCTTGTATTTAAGCGGCGCGGCCTTATGTTTTCGGAAATCCTGCCGGCCTTTACAAGGGACATCGTAACATACAAGGCGGACGTTCTTCAAGCGGAAAGTCAGGCGTAAACGGGTTGCTTTTGTCTTTTTTATAGGCAGAAAGTATGTTATAATGACGAGTAGATAATAAACTGTCGTGTTTCCTTTGCGGAGGCGGCAGATTGCAAAGGAGAATAACTATGGACGTACCGCAGGCAGTTGAAAAGCTGATGGCACTTCAGTCGGAAATGAGTGCATACAGGCATGCGTTGTCGATTCTTTACACCGACGGTGTCACCATTGCGCCGAAAGGGACGACCGCAAACCGGTTGCATACCATGGGCATTTTAAATGAAAAAATGTACAGGATATCCACCGGGGAGGAGACCATTTCCCTTCTGGAGTTCCTGGATGCCCACAGGGATGAACTTGACAAAAAGCAGGCCAGGATGGTCTGGCTGCTGCTGAAGGGCAACCGGGAACTGAAGAAAATCCCGATGGATGTCTATCTGGAATATCAGAAGCTCCTGGTAGAAGGCGACGCCCTCTGGCACGACGCGAAGGAGAAGAGCGATTTTGCGCTCTTTGAACCGGTTCTTTCCAGGATCTTTGAGCTGACGAAGAAGATGGCTGCCTTTGTCGAGCCGGAGAAAGACCCTTACGATTACTGGCTGGACAAATATGAAAGGGGTCTGACGAAAGCTTCCTGCGATAAGTTCTTCGGCGTCTTAAAGGAGCGGCTGGTTCCCCTTATTGCGAAAATCGCGGAAAAGCCCCAGGTGGACGACAGTTTTCTGCACGGTGATTTCCCCGCCTGGCAGCAGGAGAAGCTGGCATATAAGCTGATGGACATCATCGGAATTGACAGGGATCACTGTGCCCTTTCCACCACCGAGCATCCCTTTACCACCAGCTACGGTTCCCATTATGATGTGCGGATTACCACAAATTACCGGCCGCATAAGCTGGATCCTTCCATGTTCAGTGTGATTCACGAAGGCGGGCATGCCATGTACGAGATGGGCTCTGATGATGAACTGGCTTACACCGTACTGGACGGCGGCGCTTCCATGAGTATTCACGAAAGCCAAAGCCGGTTCTATGAGAATATCTGCGGCAGGAGCTTCGGTTTCATCAGCCGCATCCTGCCCGTGATTAAGGAATGCTTCCCCGGAAAGCTGGATGACGTGACGCCGGAACAGTTCTACAAAGCCATCAACAAGGTGGAGCCTTCCTTTATCCGGATTGATGCCGATGAAGTGACTTACTGCATGCACGTTATGGTGCGGTACGAACTGGAAAAGCAGATTTTCGCCGGGACGCTTGAGGTAAAAGACCTGCCCGCGGCCTGGAACGCGCTGATGAAGGAATACTTAGGGATCGACGTGCCGGATGACAAACACGGCGTCCTGCAGGACAGCCACTGGGCCAACGGAAATATCGGCTACTTCCCCTCCTACGCGCTGGGAAGCGCCTACGGCGCCCAGTTCCTTACGAAAATGAAGAAGGACATCGATGTGGACAAGGCCCTGGCGGAAGCTGATTTTACGGAAATCAACGTCTGGAACAGGGAACATATCTGGAAGTACGGCAGCCTTTATGAGCCGAATGAACTGCTGGCCATGCTGCTGCCCGAAGGCTTTGACCCGAACATCTATGCGGACTATCTGGAAAAGAAATACTCGGAAATTTACGGACTGTAAATAAAAGAAAAAGGAGAATAATGATGGAAAAGAAACTGGTTCTGACCGTTCATGTCACCATTGACAGAACGCAGGTGACGTCATTTGACGGTCCTGCCGGCAGCGTCGTAATGATTCCCTTCGGCGGCACAGTGGAGGGCGAGATTTTCAACGGCGTTGTCCGCCCCGGCGGCGTGGACACCCAGGTGGTAAATATGAGCGGCGTCCGCCATATGTCCGCCCGTTACTGTCTGGAAGGCACCGACAATACCGGTGAGCCCTGTATTATCTATGTGGACAACCACGGATATTTCACCGACGGTGACACCCCGCATCCTTTCAAAACCGTGCCTGAACTGCTGACCAACAGCAAAGCGCTGGCGCCTTACCTGCACAGGAAGGCATTTGTGGGCGAAGGCTCCGCCGCGCCGGAAGGTGTAACCATCCGGATTTTTGAACTGGCGGAAGAATAAAACATACATTTATTACATAGCAGGAAATGAAAATGTTTGAAAAATACACAGAAAAGCTGAAAGAGCTCGGCGCGGCGGAAGCGGTTGTGATTTCCCCTGCCGATGTGGTTACTGCGCCGTGGGTGCAGTACAGATGCAGGTTCGGGTGCGACAAATACGGCCATTACCGGTGCTGCCCGCCCAACACTCCCACCTGGAAGGAAACCAGGGAAATCCTGGACAGCTATAAAACTGCAATCCTGGTGCGGGATCCCGGATGGGAAACCGGCAGGATTGTCGGCGAAGTATCAAAGATGCTGTTTTTCGACGGCTACTATAAGGCCATGGCATTCGGGGCGGGCTTCTGTACCCGCTGCAAGGAATGCCTGATGGACGCCTGCCCGGACAAAATGGGCGTCTTTCCTTCCATGGAGGCCTGTGGGATGGATGTCTACGCCACAGCCAGGAAACAGAACCTGCCCTGCGAGGTGCTGCCGGAAATCGCAGCTCCTCATAATGCCTACGGACTCATACTCATAGAGTAAACACCTGGTCCGGAACATTTTCATATCCGATTGAAAAACAAGACAAATCATGATAAGTTTTTTACTGACTCTTAAAAGAAACGGAGGTGCTCTCTATGGCTATGCTGGAATCCGGAGAAATGTATCTCGAAACGATATATGTTCTTTCCCGGAAGTCCCCGGAAGTCCGGGCAATTGATGTGAGTGAATATATGGGCTTTTCGAAGCCTTCCGTAAGCCGGGCCCTCGGGCTTCTGAAAAAGGACGGCCTTGTGGTTACGGATGAGCACGGGCATATCAGTCTGACGGAAGAAGGAAAAGAAAAGGCAAAAAAAATTTATGAACGTCATACTGTGCTGACAAATCTCTTCATCAGGCTCGGCGTTGAAGAGGAAACCGCAGCCAATGACGCGTGCCGGATTGAGCATTACATAAGCGACGAAACTTTTGCGGCAATCAAGGCGCATATGGTAAAATACGGTTCACAGAAGGAATAAAAGCAAAGAAGCAGGATGGAAATGACCCATCCTGCTTCTTTTTCGCCTCACCCGGCCGCATACGCGGCCACCCTCCCCGGAGGGGAGGGCCGATCACATCAGTATTTCCTCTTTTCTTACCGCTGCTTTTCTTTTGTCCGGCCAGTAACGGTACCGGAAGCCGAAAAGCCGCGCGGCAGCCTTAAGGCTTACATATGAAATGCTGTTTGTCGTTTCTTTTTCCAGATTTGCGAAAGCTGAAGAGACGGCATCTCTGTCAGCGGGTTTCCCTTCCAGAACACAGCCGTTTTCCGTATTTCCCGGCAGAATTTCCGTAAAGAAGCCCTCCGCGTAATCCGCCGGAATCCATACGTCATCTTCTTTTATGACTGCCGGCGCGGGCAGTCTGTCTGACATATAGCTGCGTACGCAGCCGCATTTGTCCGCTGTAACCGCCAGCTTTTTCTCCGACGGCTTTTTCAGATAGTTCTCAAGGAATGCAAAAAGCGCTGCCTGCACTTCCGGCCGGCTGCCGTACCAGCCCTGGGTATTGGAGAAATCAAAGGCCGTCACGTCATATCTGTTAAACGCGTCGAAGCTTCTGCGGGTCATGCCGTAGGGAATATCCACCTGGGTCATGCCGTAGCCGCCAAAAAGCGCGACAGGCGGGCAGTCCGGACCAATGTGGGTTACCGGGCTGGCGTACCGGGCCTTGTCCACGAAAGCGTCCATCTCCGCGTCCGTACCGTATTTTCCGTCCTCCACGTATTTGCGCAGCACGCAGATACCCCTGTCTTTTCCCTTGAAATTAATCAGCGCGCTCAAAGGCGAACCCGGCCCTTCGGCACGGGCTGATTTCTGCGCCTGCAGTTCCGGAAAGCCTTCGTATTCTTCGATGGCATCTTTCCCCATGTTCAGAAGGTCGCTCCAGGCAAAGCCGCAGATGGCCGCGCGTACCCGGGAGGAGAATTCCGTATTGCCGCCCACATCGCCTTCCAGCGCCGGGTCATCCCCGGTTACCGCCAGGTTCAGTGCGGAATTGCCGCCCAGGGACTGGCCCATGCAGCCGATCCGGAAGGTGCAGACGCCGAAGCGGTCCGCATTTGCCCGGATATACCGGATGTTTCCCTTTAAGTCATGGACGTAATCCGGGAACAGGTTGCAGGGATAGTTGCGGATATCGATGCCGATGACGTTGTAACCATTATTCAAAAGCTGCGGGATGATGCCCCTCTGCTCGGAAATGCTGCCGCCGTAGCCGTGGATATGCACCAGGGTGGGGTTGTGCTCCAGCGCTTCTTTTACCGGGCGGTACACGTTCATCCGCAGGGTTTTGACCGTGGGCACATACAGCATTTCCTCGTCCACCCTCACCGGGACCACAGCCACCGTTTCCTTAAAGGCCGGGAAGCTCTGCGGGATACCGCCGCCTTCGTAATCCTGGATAACGCCGTCAAGGATAGGCTCGCCCTCCTGCCGGAAGGTGAAGTCAGCAAATTCCGCCCTGCCTTCCTCCATGGTCCAGGAAAGTTTGTCCGCTGCATATTTCTTCCAGCAGCCGTTGAAATACAGATACCAGTTTTTCTCAAAGGTGTAAAGGGTGCCCGGACCTTCGTAATCACCGCAGGAGACGGTGCCGTTATAGACGTTTTCCGTATGTTCCACAAAGGGTACGGTAACGGAAGAGGCGTATTCCCCGCCGGTGTACAGTGTTATTACAGGCGGGTTTTCCGGGTCGTAGTTGTGGTTGTAAGTCCGCGTATCCGCACAGGTGACGGTAAACCTGAGCCGGCTGCCGGGCCGGAACGACCAGGAAACGGGCTCAATGGCAAATGCAAGGTGAACCGGCGTTTTCATGCCTTCCGCCAGTTTTGCCTTCACGTCCGCTTCACGGCTGGGATGATAGGCGGCGCCCACGCTTTCCCAGGCTTCGTTTTTCTCCACGGTACGGTGGGAGGCGCGGCAGCAGCCGTCCTTGATGAAATGGGAGGTGCCGTCGGGAAGCACTTCCTCCATGTAAACAATGAAATCCGCGTCCGGTGCGTCGGAGGATACCCACAGGTCCACGCCCACGTGGCCGGTCAGCTCATTGTCGTAAATGGGGAAGAAGGGAAGGGAGGTAAACGTCAGTCCTTTCCTGTCCACTTCCCGGGCCATGTCGCCGTCCCAGCGCATATCCATACGAAGATAGGTGGCACCGCGGCCGTCTTCGTTGTCAAAGACGGAGATGGAGGTGTCAACCTTATAGTCGCAGCCGGCTGCATTTTCCGGCTTTTCCAGGGAAAGGGAACCGTCGTTGACGGAGGAAACCGTACCGGATTTGTCCGGGGTAAAATACAGTTTTGCGGGACGCACCGTATCGATGGGCCAGCAGTCCGCGTACCGCCAGTTGTTGCCGGGACGGGCAGCCGGGCCCCTTCCTGCCATGGAATTGAAGGTATAGTAGGCGACGGGCGGCTCGTTTTCCATGCCGTTGTCAATGCCCTTTAAGGCATAATCCATCCACCTTAAATGTTCCGCGTCCAGATCCAGCGCGCCATCCGGATAATACGATTCGCCGGTCAGTCCCTGGAAATGGTTGAAAGGCGCCAGGATAATGGAACCGCCGTAGGCCTTGCAGCTCATGAGCTGGCCATGGCAGCCGCTTTCGCACTGGCCCGCAATCTGGTGCTGCTTAATGCCGGAGGCTTTAAAGCTTTCCGGCGTCTGGCTGGTCCAGGGCGGAAGGACTTCATTGGTTTTCATGCCGCCGAAATTGGGATTTTCGCTGTCCCGGCACATGTTGTTCAGCAGGAGATAGCCCACAAAGGGTTTGTTTCTGCCCGCCTGCCCGGTGACATACGCTTCGTAAGCCTGATTTCCTTCCGGATCATCATCCACGAATTCCACGTCCGAAAGGGCCTCTTCGCGGGAGAGGACCCGCTCTTCCTTCGGGCCGGACAGCTTCATCATATTCGGTACGGCGGATACACCGTTGGGATAATTCTGATAGTAGAAATCCCGGATTGCCACGTCCGGTGTGATGGCTTTGAGCGCTTCCGGCGTCTCGCAGGCTGCGGCCAGCTGGATGTAGGAGCGGTTGGACATGCCGCACATGCCCACATTGCCGTCGCACCAGGGCTGGGCGGCTGCCCAGTCAATGGCAGCCTTCACATCTTTCCGGTCTTCCAGGGAACCGAAGCTGTCGCAGGTGCCGTAGGATGCGCCGCAGCCCCTGGTTTCCACCACCATGCCGATATAGCCGTGGGGGATCATGTAATCCAGGTGTTTGGTGCCGTTGCGGTGCGGTCCTTTTTCATTAAAACGGCCGCCTCTGGAACCCACCAGAACCACGGGCAGGGGCTTTTCGGGCACCTTGCCCTCCTCATCCGCCGGAAATACCACGTCCACGGCGAGTTTTGTCTTGTCGAAGCTTTCAATGTAGAGGGATTTTTTTATTGTTTTCGGATAGACGGCTTCCGAAAAGCCGGCATACCGGCCGGGAAGGGAGATTCTTTTATCGCTCATTCTGGTTCCTTTCTTATAAAACGGCGGCAGACGTGAAGGCCTGCCGCCTTTGTGGTTCAGTAATTGTAAGCTGTTTTAGGGAGCGGGCTGGCCGCAGCGGATACACAGGCCGTCCTCTCCGTATTCATGTCCCGGCGCGGGCAGTGAATCGGGATACTGGTTGTGGCAGCGGCTGCATTCGTACAGGATGGCACCGGGTTCCGTACAGGTAGGCTCCTGACGGAAAATGACCTGCAGATCATGGCCGTAGGGCGAAAGGTCGGTGGAGTATTCCTCGCCGCAGCGGGCGCACCGGGTTACGGCATGGCCCGGCGATTCGCAGGTGGGCTCCGTCCGGGCAACATCATACCATTCATGGCCCATGCCCGGCGTGGTCTCGGTCCGGGTTTCATGACAGTGGCTGCAGGTGTATTCCGTATATCCCGGCTGGGTGCAGGTGGCTTCCTGTTCGGAGGTTACCTGCCAGTCGTGGCCGGTGGCCGGGGTGGTTTCTTCCTCCGTCAGGCCGCAAACGCTGCAGGTGCGTACCAGATGCCCGTCCTCCGTACAGGTGGCCGGCCTGTTTTCCGTATCCACCCAGGAATGATCGCCGATGGGCAGTACTTCCGTATATTCCTCACCGCAGCCGCAGACGTAGCGGACCAGGCCCTCGGTAAGACAGGTGGCGTCGGTCCGTTCCGCCTCCTCAAACTGGTGGGTGTGGGGGATGATGGTAACCGGAACCGTAAATGTTTCTTCCTTGCCCGGCAGGGTGACGGTAACGGTGATCTCTGTTTCGCCTTCCTCCACGCCGGTAACGATGCCGCCCTTGTTGACGGTGGCCACAGCGGGATTGGCAGAGGTGAATTTCACCAGTTTGTCTTCCTCTTCAGGCGTAATGGTTACGTTAATGGTCCGGGTCATGTTCGGTTCCATGCGGATATCCTTCGGATTAATACTGACCGAATATTCCGTGTAGGCCGTTACATTTAAGCTTACGGAGTCAACGCCGCCCAGCAGCCGTACGCCGATGGAAGCCCAGGAAGGCACCACAGGCGTAAATACAACAGTGCTTTTCCCGTGTTTCAGGGCGGTGACCGTGTCTCCTTTGACGGAAATCATCTCGCTGCCGGCGGAAACCTTGATGTCGGCGGATGCAGGGGACACCGTCCAGGTGAATTCTTCGGTGGTGCCCACCTTCATGGTGATGTCCTCCCCGGGGGTAATGACGATTTCCTGCAGCCGGTTCCTGACCCGCGAGCTGGCATAAAGATAACCGGCAATAACGGCAATGATGATAATGAGGATAATCAGGCCTGCCGGGATACGCCGCCGCGGACGGATGATGTCCGGTTCCGCATCGTCCGGGTCGGAAGCATCCTGTCCCGCGTCAAGTCCTTCCAAAGCCTCAGAGGCCGCGGTTTCCCGTGTGGCGGCAGCTCCTTCCGGTATGTCCGGCTGCTGTCCGACCGCATTTCCGGCGCCTTCCCCGGAAGCATTACCGCCGAGGCTGAAAGCTTTTCCGGTCTCATCCTCAGTCATTTTCGGCAGATCGAGGGTGAAATCCACAGAAGCCGGAATCTGCCCGGCTTCTTCTGCGGCGCCGGCTGCACCGTTCAGTTTTTCAATATTGATTTTAAAGGATTCATTCATCTGCGCGCTCAAATCCTCCGGATTCGGGCGGTTGTTTTCCGGGCTGTTGTCTGCAGACATCTGATAAACCTCCGCAAAGAATGCAACTTCCTGATAATACTTTTTCCTGATTCTCCATTATAACCGAATTTTGCGAAATAATAAAGAAAGAATGTGATTTATGCATATAAAAAAGGAAAGCAGGCTGTACCGATGCCTGCTTTCCCCCGAGGTATATAACGGACTGCTCTCGCAGTAGGTTAATCGGGATGGGTTTTATAGAAGGTTTTCGCCAGATATTTGGCTTCGTCGTTTAAAACCTTGCTTCTCCGGCGCATCTCCGTATCGCCGATGGCGCCCAGAAAGCCGCCGCCGTAGCAGAAGCCGCCGCCGGGGGCCAGCATCTCGAAGGTGTCCCGGATGGACTGGCGGATTTCCTCGTCCGTCACGTCCGCGGAAAGAAGCCGGTTGTTTGTTCCCCAGCCGCCCTGGAGCACGAGGCTGTTGCCGTATTTCTTCTTGATGCCCGCCAGGTCATTGGAGGGCTGTGCCGGGTTCCAGCCTTTTACGCCGATGGAAAGCCACAGATCGATGAGCTCCTCCGCGTGGCCGCAGCAGTGCATGGTGACCGGAAGCCCCAGGTCCACGCCGTATTTCGCCTGACGGCGGTGGAAGGGCAGGAACAGGTCTTCGTACATCTGCGGGCTCATGAACAGGGAGCGTTCGCTGGCCGCGTCGTCCATCAGGCCCACGATGTCCGGTTTTACCACCGGCATGTAAAGATCCAGGACGCGGCAGTAGAAGTCGCAGATATAGTCCATCAGGGCGTATACTTCGTCCGGTTCCTCGTACATGGCCAGGAACGCGTTCTCAAAGCCCATAAAGGATACCAGATCCTGGAAATAACCTGCGTGCAGGTTGATGGTAACGGCTGAGGTTTCCCGGGTGGAGCCCCATTTTTCCCAGCCTGCCAGCTGTTTCCTGTAATCCTCTTCCGGATCAATCGTGGAAAGATCCGGTGCATGGATGACTTCCCTCCATCTGGTGATGTCATCCAGTATGAAATTGCCGGGTTCGGGAATCAGGCCGTTGGCCGTTTCCGCATTGCCGACCCAGTTTACACCCCACAGGTCTATGCCGCCGCCCCTGAAACGATGGCCGGAACAGATTTCCGGCTCAAAATAACAGTTGGCCACAGGTTCTGTGGCGCCGGGCATCGGACCGAAACCGTAGGTCTGGATCTCCTCGGGCTTTCCGCCGTTCAAGGTGATGAGCAGATTCTCTTTCGGTGTAAGTGCCATCAAATTCTCCTCCTGATTATTCTTGCATAAATATTCCTGAAATGTCAGTAATATTTTACATTTTTTATCCGATTCCCACAAGCGGGCAGATATACAAAATGAAAGGCGTCAGAAGAAGATTTTTCTGTTCAAAGCCGTAAGCGCGGCACTTCATGGAAATCGTTTATTTACGGAAAAGCACCTGCAGGGAATTGTAGTAATAAAACGGCGCGTAAAGGTCATGATGCGGGAAATCCGCCACGGAAAAATAAATATTGTTCTTTTCCGGGTCGGTTCCGTAGGAAAAGCCGTCCAGCTTCGTCAGGTATTTCATCTGCTGCTTCATCAGCTGGGCGTCCGTCGCGTCGCCCCCCGCCGCGTAGATATAAAACGGCAGGTCCGGATGATCCTTCACCGGCTGTGCCACATATTCCTTAACCTCCTCGTCCGTGATGGGATCCTGAATGTATTTGCCTGCCGTGGTGTGGCAGCTCATGGGGGAATACCAGCGGAAGTATTCAAAGGCATTGTGGAACATGTACCAGGTGCATACGCTGCCCCTGGAATAGCCGGAGAAGGCCCGGTGATCCCTTGCGGCAATCAGTTCTTCCGGGCTTGTGCCTTCTATGAAGGTATTGTAGCGGCTTTCCACCAGGGGGATGATGTCCCCGGTAACCTCTTTCCAGAAATTCGCCTTTACGCCGAGATAGTTGCCGTCGCCAGCGGGCACATAGCCGGTATCCGCCCGGACGTCCGCATCCGTCACGCAGTCAAAATAATAAGTGGTAAAGACGATGATAAGCGGCTCGATCTCCGGGAAATCAAACAGCCTGTCCAGGGTTTTCTTCCTTTCCGGGTCTGTAAAGAAATCCGGATCCAGCGTATTGCCGTGCTGGTAGTAAATGACGTTGTATTTCCTGTCCCTGTCTTCGGGATCGTAGCACCAGGGCAGATAGACGTTGCAGTATTTCGGATAGGTGACGCCGTCTTCGTAAACGGACGTGGTGTAGTCAATCCGCTCAAAACGGCCGGCGTGCTCCGGTTCCTCCCAAATTCTGTCATTTTCTGTAAAAACCGTTTCAAAATCGATAATTTCCCCGGGTTTCGTAACGACTGTTTTCATACAACCTCCTTTACAGACGCTTAAGAAGCGCAGAATGTGCATATTAAAAAGTTCCTGGAAAAAGTATAGCACACATGGTTTCCGATGTACATTCCGTTCGTGCCTCTTATCAGCGAAAGAAGACAGAAATGGCATTGTATTTGGAAGGAATGTGCGGTATAGTTAACTAAGACGGCATTTTAACCAAAAATGTCATTCGGACGAAGGTACAATGTAGGAAATCTATACGAACAAGGAGAAAGAAAATGGATATTGCATCATTACTTGAGGTGAAAGGCGGCATTGCCCAGTACTGTCCCCCCATGTGCTACGAACTGGCCGGACAGAAGTTTTATTTCTGGATGGACGACGGCTTTGACTATGAGCTGGAATTCCTGGATAAGAAACGAGTCCGCTGGAATTTCGTGGGCAAGGAGCCTGCGGAGGCCGACTATCTGTGCGCCAAGGGCGACGACACCACCTATCTGGTGAGCTTTGAACTGGAAAACGTCCCCCAGAGGGAAAACCACACCTTCGTTATCGACCTGGAGAACTGGCTGGTGACCCGGATCCTTTCAAAGGTCGGCGAGAATCCCAGATATCCCTACCTTATCACGCCGCATTATGAATTCGGCATGATTAAACGTGACGGCGTGGAGTACGTCTCCTATCCCAGACACGGCTTCACTTCCGACCTGGAAGGCACGGTGGTGCAGTGGAACTACGGCCAGATGGAGACGGTGCATGTGTATTACTGCACCAACTTCTACCGGATAACCTACGTGCCGGAGAAGGCAGCCAACCGTGAAATCAATACGGCCATGAATGACATGCCGTCCTCTGACGAGCCCACGGCTTACATCAAGATCAAGAAGGGCATGTACCTGTTCAGCCTGACGGAAGCAAACCTGGAGAAGCTCAAAGGCGCGGAATTCGGTTTCCGCAGCAATACCATGTGCATGCTGCAGAACTACAAGCGCGTCTACCAGGTAGGCCGTACCTTCGGCACCATGACCGACCCGGAAGGAAACGACCGCTACCTGCATCTTATGTTCGGCGCATTCGGCCAGCTGAGGGAAATCGACAGGCATTTCCTGGAGGATCCAAACCCTTATATCGCGGATTAGCACAGCTAATCCGCGAAGCGGATGAAAAATACCATTACAAAAGAGAGGAGAAAGACGTAAATGCTTAAATATCCCCACTTGTTTTCTCCGATTAAAGTCGGAAATGTAGTGTTCAGGAACAGGATCTTTGCTTCCCCCACCGGCTGGGTGGACATCAAGGACGACTGTACATTGGGAGAAAACGCCATTGATTATTATGCAGAGAAGGCCAAGGGCGGCGCGGCCAGTGTCTGTGTAGGCGAATGCCAGGTTGACCATCCCAGGGGATCCAGGGGCGGAAGGTGCATCGACCTTCTGAATCCTTTTAACCTTTTCTACCTGGGCCGGATTGCCGACAAGGTGAAACGGCACGGCGCGGTGGCCTCCGCGGAGCTTTCCCACTGCGGACGTTACGGCGGAAAGCACTTAGGCCCCTCCGAAGGCGAGGTGGACGGCCATGCGATTACCGCATATACGGAAGAGCAGATCGAAAGTATTATCGACAACTATGTAAAATCCGCGCTGAACTGCAAGATGAGGGGCTTCAACATGGTCACCATCCACGGCGGCCACGGCTGGCTTCCGGAGCAGTTCTTCAGCGAATACACCAATACCAGGACGGACAAGTGGGGCGGCAGCCGCGAGAACCGCGCCAGGTTCGCGGTCACCATCTGCGACCGGATCCACGAGGCCTGCGGCCGCGACTTCCCCATTGAAATCCGTATCAGCGCCTCCGAGCTTTCCCAGGGCTACGGCGTGGAGGAGGGCATCGAGTACGCCAAGGCACTGGACGGCCATGCGGACATCATCCATGTTTCCATGGGCGTACACGGCACCCTGTCCAATGACGAATGGCAGGCCTGCTCACCCACCATGTTCGCCGAGGAAGGCGCGCTGGTGGAATATGCCGCGGCCATCAAGAAAGAGATGAAGCATTCCCTGGTCGGCACGGTAGGCTCCCTTTCCACCCCGGAATACATGGAAGAGGTCATCGCTTCCGGCAAGGCCGACTTCGTAAACTGCGCAAGAGCCCTGCTGTGCGATCCCTATCTGCCGAACAAGGCAAGGGCAGGAAAAGACGACGAAATCCGTCCGTGCATCAAGTGCATGAGCTGCTGGTCCTCCATCATGACCGGCATGCTGGTCTGCGCCTTAAATCCCAGGACCGCCCGAGAAGCCGAGTTCCCGGAGAACATGGAAGCGGAAGTGAAGAAGAACGTAGTGGTCATCGGCGGCGGCATCGCCGGCATGGAAGCGGCCGTTACCGCGGCAAAATGCGGTCATAGCGTCACCCTTCTGGAGAAGAACGGATACCTGGGCGGCGGCATGCACTGTGAGGAAAAAGTGCCCTTCAAGAAATACTTCAGACGCTATCTGGAATTCCAGACCAGGAACCTGGAGAAGGAAGGCGTAACCGTGCGCCTGAATACAGAGGCAACGCCGGAACTGATGGAAGAGATGAAGCCGGACGTTATCCTGGCCTGCGTAGGCAGCAAACCCGCCTGCCCGCCGATTCCGGGTGTTGACGGCAAAAACGTGGTAACCGCCCAGTACGCCTTCGAGAATCCGGACAAACTGGGTAAAAAGGTGGCCATCATCGGCGGCGGCCTGGTGGGCTGCGAGCTGGCCATTTTCCTGGATATGGAAGGCCTTAAGACCGACGTTGTGGAGATGGGCCCCATGATCAATGCGCCTGGCCTGTCATCCCAGGGCCTTGCTGTCAAGAGGGAAATGCGCGCCAGGGGCATGGAAGCAACCTTCAATGCCACTGCCACAAAGATAACGGAAGAAGGCCTGTACTATACCCAGGGCGGCGAAGAGAAGTTTATCGAAGCGGACACCGTCATCGTTGCCGCAGGCCAGAAAGCGCTGGCTGAGGAAGCCTTTGCCTTTGCGCCGTATGCGCCTGAATTCCAGATGATCGGCGACTGCAGCAGCGTTGCAAACATCCTGACTGCGGTTAAGAACGCCTACACCATTGCAAGGGATCTGTAAATTATTTAGAAAGTACCGATTGCCAGGTTTTTTAACACAATCCGGCAGAAGAACGGCCGGTGAGCCGTAAGTTTCTGCCGGATTTATGTTATTCCGGACAAAAACCGGTACCGCGGAACCGGAGATTCATTTTACAAAAATGAGTTTCCGCAATTTGTACAAAGCAGGAAAAGGAAATGAATTCAAGAGAAAATTATCTGACAGCCGCCCGGGGAGGAAAACCGGAATGGGTTCCGGTATACCCCGATGAGGCAAATATGTACCTGGCGGGCTATTGTTTTTCCCAGGATCCGGAAACGGGCATAGATGTTTTCGGAATACGCTGGGTGCCCAATGAAAACGGCTTCATGCCGGAGCCGGGAAGATTCGTGCTGAAGGACATCCATGACTGGAGAAAGGTCGTAAAATTCCCGGATCTTTCGGCCATGGACTGGGAAGGCTCGGCCGCCCGTTTCCGGGAAACCAGGGACCCGGAAAAGGTGGATATCTGTATTTTAAACACCATGGGGCTTTTCCTCCTTCCCGTGAACCTCATGGGCTGGATTGAAGCGTTATGCGCCATTGTGGAAGAGCCGGAGGAGATGGAAGCCTTCGTATCAGCCATCGCGGATTTTCTGATTGAAGCCGTGGGTTATGTGGACAAATACATTCATCCGGATATCGTCTTTACGGGGGATGACTTTGCGGCCGCGGCAGGGCCCTTCATTTCAAAGGAATCCTGGGATACGGTGTATAAAAAACACATTACCCGCATCAACGACGCCATCCACGCCATCGGCGCGCTGGCGGAATTCCACTGCTGCGGAAACTGCGGCTTCCTGACGGCGGAATTCCTGGAATGCGGCTCTGACATCGTACAGCTTCCCGAACCCCAGCCGGAGCTGGAGGCAGATAAAGCCCGTTTCGGCAGCCGCCTGGTAATCACCGGAGGCTGGAACCGGCACGGGCCGGGAAACAAGCCGTATGCTTCAGAAGATGTTGTCAGAGAGTCCGTACGGGTTGCCCTGGACACCTACGGCAAAGACGGCGCCTTGATTTTCTGGGACGGCGGCATCGTAGGCAACAGCGAAGACGCCCAGAGGAAAATGGCCTGGGTAGTCGACGAAGCGAAGAAATACGGGCACGAAATCTACAAAAACTGATTGTTCCAAAGCCGCCGGGAGTTCTTTGGGGCCTTTTAAAATATTGGCTTAAAGCGCGAAAAAATCTGTATACATTTCGAATGAAAAATACTATAATAACCACAGAGACAAAAAGGCATACAAAAACAGGGGAACCTGAATAATCAAGGAGAACAGATATGGGAAAATTTACAGTAAAAGCCAATAAGCAGGGCTTCAATTTCAACCTGAAGGCGACCAACGGCCAGGTTATCTGCACCAGCGAAACCTACAAATCCGAGAGAACCCTGAACAAGGGCATTGCCAGCGTTGTGAAGAACGCGCCGATAGCCCCCATCGAAGACCAGACAGCGGAAGAAGTCGTAAAGCAGAAATGCCCGAAGTTCGAGCTTTATGTTGACAAGGGCGGCAAATACCGTTTCCGTCTGAAAGCCACAAACGGCCAGATCATTGCGGCAAGCCAGGGCTACAAGAGCCTGAAATCCGCGCTGAACGGTATTGACTCCATCAAGAAGAACGTAGTTGACGCCCCGATTGAAAAAGAAGAATAAGACAGAATATAAGACAAAGAATAATTCACATAAGCAGAGCGGTCCGCCGCTCTGCTTGTGTACATTTTAAGGAGATACAGTGATATGGATTTAATTCCCAGCTTTTCCGTTGACCACACAAGAATCATCCCGGGAATCTTTACCAGCAGGACGGATACCCTCGGGGATCAGACAGTCACCACCTATGACGTGAGGGTCACAAGACCCAACGAGGAGCCTGCCGTTGACGTGGCGGCCATGCATTCCCTTGAGCACCTTATCGCCACATACATGAGAAATGATCCGGACTGGAAGGATGAGGTTATTTACTGGGGGCCCATGGGATGCCTGACGGGCTTTTACCTTATCCTGAAAGGAAATCGCGAATCAAAGGATGTCTGTGAACTGGTTTATAACGCCTTTGCGTCCGTTGAGGATGCCGGAGACGTTCCCGGTGCCGCACCGGAAAACTGCGGCAATTACCTGATGCATAACCTGGGGATGGCCAAGTGGTATGCAAGGAGGTTTGCTGCCTATCTGGCGGAGAACAAAGACAATGCCGCCATCTTCGAATATCCCAGAACCGAACGGCTTGTAACCGAAGACGGCCGCCAGTTTTTTGATTCGTAAAAAACTGCTGTGTGCACGTTGTGAAAGGACGGTCTGATGAAGAATAAACTGACGATGTACGGCGTGGGCGACATCGCCCTCTACCGGGATGACCTGGATTCGGCTTTTGCCCATGTGGCGGATACCTTCCGGAACGCAGATCTGGCTTTCTGCCAGCTGGAAGCAGTGCTGAGCGATACGGGGGATCTTTCCAGCTGCACCAGGATGGGCTGCTCCTCTTACCCTGCCCTGGCAGGCGCGATTAAAAGAGCCGGCTTTGATGTGGTTTCCTTTGCCTCCAACCACGCGCTGGATTACGGCAGAACCGCATTTTACGATACCCTGGACAACCTGCAGAATGCCGGGCTTTACCTTACCGGCGCGGGCAGGAACGAAGAAGAAGCCAGGAAATATCCGGTAATCGACGTGAAGGGCACGAAGGTTGCCGTTCTCGGCTATAATTCCATCCTTCCCCAGGGCTTCTGGGCGGAGGAGGCAAGGCCGGGCTGCAATCCGGCCAGGGGCATTACCGCCTACGTGCCGGTGGAGCACGACCAGCCGGGTACGCCGGTCCGCATTTACACCTTCCCGCATCCGGACGACCTGAAGCATATGCTTGAGGATATCGCGGAGGCGAAGAAACAGGCGGACCTGGTGATAGTCAGCATTCACTGGGGCATTCATTTCAAGGAAGCCGTGCTGGCGGACTACCAGCGGTTCTACGCGCATTTTGCCATTGACGGCGGCGCTGACCTGGTGCTGGGCCATCACGCCCACATTTTAAAGCCTATTGAAGTGTACCACGGCAAGGTGATTTTCTACAGCCTGGGCAATTTCGCCATGGAAGAAGTCACCAATATGCTCAAAGACCAGAAGGCCAAGGGCCAGGACATGAAAACGTCCAAAAGCCATCAGGAGATGGCGGCCATCTCGGACGCCTTTAAAACCACGACCCGGTGCTTCCCCATGGACTGCTATCTGACCATGGCGGCCAGATGGGAGGTGGAGGACGGCAGGATTTCAAAGGTGAGCTTCGTGCCGGCCTATCTGCCGGAGGACTGCAATCCCTACTTCTGTCCGCCGGAGGATCCCAGATTTGACGAAATCGTAGCCTACATGCGGAAAATCACGGAAGCAGAAGGGCTTTCCACGCAGTATACCCTGTCTGAAGATGGCAGAGAAATTCTGATTTCATAGGAGAAAAATGCAGAATATATCGAAAGAACTGTGCCGCTTTATCGCGGAACTTAAGTACGAAGACATTCCGGAAGAAGTCATCGAAACCCAGAAGCTTTCGGTGCTGGACGCGGTGGGCATTACCATGGGCGCCAATACGCTGGGGGACGGCTGCGCGCAGATGGTGCAGCTTTGCGAGGAACTGGCCGCAGGCGGGAAAGAGGAAGCCACGGTCATCGGTTTTTCGAAGAAACTGCCCATGATCGCAGCCGCCATGGCCAACGGCGCCATGGCCCATTCCCTGGATTTCGGGGATACCCAGATGGAAGCCGGCGTGCATTCCAACGCGTCTTCTTTCCCGGCAGTGCTGGCACTGGCGGAAAAGCTGGGAAATATCGACGGGAAAACCTTCCTTACCGCCCTGGTGGCGGGAAGCGAAGCTGCCTGCCGGATTGCCCTGGCGGTAAACGTGGAGCTGATTCAATACGGCTTTTACCCGCCCACCATTTATTCTTCCTATGGCGCGGCGGCAGCCTGCTGCAGGCTTTTGGGCCTTACGCCGGAGCAGACGGAGAATGCCCTGGCCTTCAATCTGTGCCAGACCACCTGCAGCGCGGAAATCACCAGCAGCTCCACCACGGTGGTGCGCTCGGTGCGGGAAGCCTTCGCGGTACGCAATGCACTCACCGCGGCCCTGATGGCGCAGAAAAACCTGGCGGGCTTTGACGCGCCGCTGGAGGGGAAGGCCGGCCTGTTCGCCTCTTTTGCCAGAGGAGAAGCATCACCGGAACGCATAACAGAAGACCTGGGAAGCAGATGGTACAGCGGCAGCTTGTATTTCAAGCTGTGGCCCAGCTGCGCGGGCACCCATCCGGATATCCGTGCCCTTTCCGCCGTCATGAAGGAAAACCGCCTTTCCGCAGACGATATAGAGGAGGTTCGGGTGACGGTTTCCCAAAGGAACAGCATGCTTATCGAACCGGAGGAGGTGCGCAAAGCGCCGGAAAACGCCATAATCGCGAAGTTTTCCGTGCCCTTTGCCTGTTCGGTCATGGCCGTCAAAGGCGCTGTGGGGCTTTCGGATTTCATGGGCGAAGCCTTGAAGGATAAAGCTGTACTGGATTTCTGCCGGAAATTTACCTGCA
This sequence comes from Eubacterium sp., assembly GCA_017433825.1. Taxonomy (GTDB): domain Bacteria; phylum Bacillota; class Clostridia; order Lachnospirales; family Lachnospiraceae; genus Alectryocaccobium. Next base: position 38,787 of record JAFRGL010000002.1, read on the forward strand.
GCGTCAACGAAGGCTGGGGGCCGGAAGCCGCCCTTACCACCGAAATGACGGTGATAACGAAAGACGGCAGAAGCTTTTACAACCGTCAGGCGCATGAGGATGCCTATGCGGTCCCGGCGGACTATGAGGAGGTCCGGTCAAAGATGGAGGCCAATGCCGCCTTCGCGAAGCAAAAGAAGACAGAAGAAGAGCTGGGGATGATCTGCGAAACCGTGCGCACCCTGGAAAAATGTACGGACATCCGCGCATTTGCGGCGCTTTTATAGGATTGTTTACAAAATGTTCATAAACGACAGGGCCCCCGGCATTTCCGGAATTGATCGGAAATCCGGGGACTTTTGATAAAAACATGGTGAATTGTTGCGATTTGCGCAAATATTTAAACTAAAAGAAGTGTTAAACGCTTGAATAGTGAAAATATTCTGAAAATTATTGAATTGACAAAAAGCTCTTGACAATTCCACTGCAATCCGTTAATATAAAACCATCAAAAGAAAAGATTCTCGAAGACAAAACCATTAAGAGAGGTGCAGTCCAATGGATGTATAACCCTTGTGGACGATCTAAAAGAATGTAAAAGGAGGTACAGTCCAAAGAGAACTTAACTTAATACCGAATAATCCATGAAAGGCGAAGGTGTAGACAATGAAATTAAAGGAAATTCATTGAGTCGCCCGGTCGAGAGAAAAAAGAATCGGTCGGGCGACTTTTATTTTTGCCTGACATATGATACATTTAAGGTACCGGAGCCGGCCGGTGCCGGCGGAACCGGGAAAAAGGATTTCCCGGATTTTTTATTACATAGGAGGAAAGGTTATGAACGGAAAAGAACTGGTATTATCGGCAATCCGGTATGAGAAAGCGGAACGCACACCGGTTTCGGTACTGGACGGCTACACCTGGATGATGAAACAGAACGGCATGTCTTTTCAGCAGCTCTTTGATATGGAAGACAGCAGGGCGGCTGATTTCATCCTGGGAATCTATGAGGACTTGGGTTCGGATATGATCTTTTCCAACGGCCAGTGCTCCGGTGCGGTGAAAGCTGCCATGGGCGGCGAAGTGGATTATTCCGGCGTCGGCGTACCCGCTGCCGCGAAAAAGCTTCCGCTGGCCAAGCCGGAAGATATCCGGGCTTTTAACGTGGACGAAGTATTTGACAAAACCGTAAAGGAACCGGTTTTTGCCTATCTTTCCAGACAGCAGCGCCTGTTCAATGACCGGGCGGGCAGTGAAAAGCTCATCTGTTCCTTCGGCCTGGGACCGCTTACCATGGCGGCAGGCATGCTGGGCATGCAGCCCCTGATGATGGCCATGTACGAAGATCCGGATGAAGTGAAATACCTTCTGGAATTCGGCGTGGAGCTGACCATTAAGATGGCAAAGGAGCAGACGGAAAACGGCGCTACGGCCATTTCCCTGGCAGACCCCCTGTCTTCTATCAACCTTATCAGCGACGATACCTTTGCGGAGTTTTCGCTTCCCGGTATTAAGCGCATCTGTGAGGAAATGAAAGCCTACGACAGGGATATGCCCATCATGCTGCATATCTGCGGAAACACGACTTCCAGGCTTGCGCCGCTTACGGGAACGGGCATCGATATTTTCTCCGTGGACAGCATCGATCTGGATGAAGCCTTCAAGGTTGCAGACAAAGACTATGCCCTGTTCGGCAACTTAAGCACCACCGAAGTCATGCTGACGAAGACACCGGAAGAAATCGACGCGATGGCGAAAGAGCGCATTGCCGTGGGAAAGAAATATAATGGGTTCATCCTGGCGCCGGGCTGCGATCTCGCGCCGGATACACCGAAAGCCAATATTCTGGCGATGACGAAAGCCGCAAGAGGATAATTGCATCGCAGTTAAAAACAAATACCTGACGGGAGGATAAGGAATGGATGTCAGAAGCTCGAACCGGCCGGCAGTTTCGGCTTTGGGCGAATATGAGGGTTACAGTTTCCCGGAATATGACGGCCGCAGCAGATACAGTTTCTACCTGCCCATGGACGACGGCGTGAAAATTGCCGTGGATTACTATATTCCGACGAAGAACGGCGTGGAGGAAACCCGGCCGCTGCCGGTGCTCCTGCACTGTACGCCTTACAACAGGGTGACCTACGGAAGGTTCGTCAAGGCCTTCAACCGGAACGCGAAGCCGGATATAGGAGGTGATGAAATCATCCTGGGCGACAACGGCTTTGAAGGCATGTTTGACTTAACCCGTTTCGGTTATGTAATGGCCATTTGCGACGTCCGGGGAACCGGGGCCTCCTTCGGCGTCCGGGTGACGACAAATTCCAGGCGGGAGGCGGAAGACGACAAGGCTGTCTGTGAGTGGCTGGCCGCCCAGCCCTTCTGTGACGGCAAAGTGGGCACCTTCGGTTTCTCCTACCACGGCGGCACCCAGCTGGGGCTGATGTCCCTGTGCCCGAAAGGCCTGACCGCCGCCTTTATCGGCAGCACCGATTTCGACAAATACGACGGCTGGGTGAGAGGCGGCATTCCCAGGGCCTTCGGCTCGGAACCGGATACCATCTACGGCGATACGCCGGAAGAAATCGAAGAAACCGTAAACCGGATTGTACGCGATACGGTGCCGGTGGACAGTGATCCGGACAAGGTCCTTTTGAAGGAAGCCGTTTACCAGCATGTGGACAACGGCCGGCAGATCCCCATCATGCGGGATCTGAACTGGCGGAATTCTTATCTTCCTGCCACGGACAGCGAACACTGGAAAACCGTGGGAAACAGCTATTATCTGGACGGTCTGAACAAATCCGGCTGTGCGGTTTACATCGTGGGCGGCACCTACGATGTTTTCCGCAAGGAGACTGCGGCACTGTGGGCCAATCTTACGGTACCGAAAAAACTTTTGGTGGGGCCCTGGTATCATACCTCGCCGAAGCTTTCCTGCCGCTGGGATACGGAAGCCCTGCGCTGGTTTGATTACTGGCTGAAGGGCATCGATAACGGCATCATGGAGGACGCGCCGGTTACCTTCCGCACAGCATCCTACAATTTCCGGCGTAAAGCCATCTTCGGCTCGGGAACCGGTTTCTGGCGGGAGGAAGAGGACTGGCCCGTGCAGGCCGGAAGCCGCAGCATCATGTATTTCAGGCCGGAGGATTATCTGTCCGAGACGCCCACTGCCCAGTCCGGCAGTGTGCCTTACGCGGCCGTCTACGGCTGTGTGACCGGCCCGGAGGCTGTTTATACCACCAAACCTTCCGGACCCTTCGGCATGCCCGTACGCCCGGGCGGCGAAGAACTGGCCATGGACAGCTGCGGACTGACCTTTACGGGTGAGCCGCTGAAGAATCCGAAAACCGTCATCGGCCATCCGGAAGCGGAAATTGTCTTTTCCATGGAGGACCCCGGCTGGATGACGGAGAAATACGATATGGACTTCTTTGTCAGCCTGATTGACTATTATCCGGCCACGGGCGAAGGCTTCCTGATCACCACCGGACAGCTGCGTGCCTCCATGCGTGCGGAAAGCGGTGAAGCGCATTACAATACCACAGGACTTCCCTGGCACCGCTGCAATACCGGAGACGAGGAGTATCTGGAATGCGGGAAAGAATACCGGCTTGTCATCGACCTTATGCCCACGTCCTACGTGTTCCGCAAAGGCCACTGCATCCGTGTGACAGTCACCAATTCCATGGCAAACGCCTACTACCTTGGCAAGGCGCAGTATGAGGCGGATCCGAACGTGAAAACGCCGGTTATCCGGATTTATACCGGCGGGGACAGTCCAAGCCTGATAAGGCTGCCGGATATTTACGACGAAGGACAGTAACTTAAGTATAATGGACCGCGGGTTCTGAATACAGCTGCAGAAAATGACGGAAATGATTCATTGTTTTCGAATTATGAATTATTTCCGTCATAATGTGACTGCCGCCCGGAAAAGGAAGGACGAAATGAACGGTTTTCTGCCGGTTACCCGGGAAGAAATGAATATGCTGGGCTGGGAGCAGCCGGATTTTGTCTACGTTTCGGGGGACGCCTATGTGGACCATTCCTCCTTCGGCATGGCGATTATTACCCGGGTGCTGGAATCCAGGGGCTTCAAGGTGGCGGTGATTGCCCAGCCTGACTGGAAAAATGAGGAAAGCATTGCCGTTTTCGGCGCGCCGAGGCTCGGTTTCCTTGTCAGCGCCGGCAACATGGATTCCATGGTGAACCATTATACCGTAAACAAAAAAAGACGCTCCGCGGATGCCTACAGTCCCGGGGGACATGCCGGCAGGAGGCCGGATTACGCGACGATTGTCTACTGCAACCTGATTAAGCGGAAATTCAAAAACGTGCCGGTGATAATCGGCGGGATAGAAGCGTCCTTAAGGCGTCTCGCCCATTATGATTACTGGCAGGATAAGCTGAAAAGGTCCATCCTGCTGGATTCCGGCGCGGATATCCTGCTGTACGGCATGGGGGAACTGGCGGCGGTTTCGGTGGCGGAAGCATTGGAGGCCGGCCTTGATGTGAAAGACATCATTTATGTGCCGGGCACAGTGGTGAAAATGCGGGATATTTCCGCCGTAAAAGACGGCGTCCTGCTTCCTTCTTTTGAAGAACTGGAAAATGACAGGAAGAAATACGCGGAAAGCTTCCGCATCCAGTATGCGAACACGGATTCCGTAACGGCTAAACCGCTTATCGAGCAGTACGGGAATAACCGCTACGTTGTGGCAAACCCGCCGTCCAGGCCGCTGACCATGCAGGAAATGGATGATATCTACGGCCTGCCGTACCGGAATGCCTGGCATCCGTCCTATGAGCAGGAGGGCGGGGTACCGGCCATAGCGGAGGTGAAATTCTCGCTGACCAGCTGCCGGGGATGCTTCGGCGGCTGCAGCTTCTGCGCGCTGGCCTTTCATCAGGGGCGGGTGGTGCAGGTAAGAAGCCATGAATCCCTGCTTGCGGAAGCGGAAGCAATGACGAAAGATCCGGATTTTAAAGGCTATATCCACGATGTGGGCGGCCCGACAGCCAATTTCAGAAGGACGGCCTGCGAAAAGCAGAAGACAGCAGGCGTCTGCACCCACAGGCAGTGCCTTTTCCCGAAGCCCTGCAGAAACCTGGTGGCCGACCACTCGGACTACCTGGCGTTGCTGCGGAAACTGCGGGCCCTGCCCGGTGTGAAAAAGGTATTTATCCGGTCCGGCATCCGGTTTGACTATGTACTGGCGGATAAAAGCGAAACCTTCTTAAGGGAGCTTTGCCGGTATCATATCAGCGGGCAGCTTCGGGTAGCGCCGGAGCATGTATCCGACCGGGTGCTGACGCTGATGGGCAAACCGGAAGCGTCCGTTTACCGGGAATTTGTCCGGCGGTTCGATAAAGTAAACAGGGGTTTGAAGAAGGACCAGTACCTGGTGCCTTACCTTATTTCTTCACATCCCGGCTCCACGCTGGAAGACGCCATAGCCCTGGCGGAAAGCGTCCGGGATATGGGCTATATGCCCGAACAGGTGCAGGATTTCTATCCGACACCTTCCACCGTTTCCACGGTGATGTATTATACCGGCTTTAACCCGCTGACCATGGAGAAGGTTTATACTGCGGTTTCACCCCACGAAAAGGCCATGCAGCGGGCGCTTATCCAGTATAAAAAGCCGGAAAATTACGAACTGGTCAAAGAAGCCCTCCTGAGGTGCCGCAGGGAGGACCTCATCGGCTATGACCATGCGAAATGCCTGATTCCGCCGAGGAAACCGGCAAATAATAAAACGGAAGACAGGACGAATGAAAGAAAAACAGGAAAGAATTCCGGCAGCAGCCGGAAAAACGGAAAAAACACGGCCGGCAGCAAAAAGCGGACCGGCAGCAGCAAAGCCCGCAGATGAAACAGCCTGCCCGATTGCGAAAAAATGCGGCGGCTGCAGCTTCCAGGGCATTTCCTACGCCGCACAGCTGAAGGAAAAACAGAAAACCGCGGACAGGCTTCTGTCTTCGTTTAGGAAACCGGATAAAATCCTGGGCATGAAGGATCCCCTGCATTACCGCAACAAGGTGCAGCATGTCTTTGTCAGGGACAGGAAGGGAAATATCCTTTCCGGCTTTTACAGCGGGAAAAGCCACAGGGTGGTGGATGCACCGGAATGCATGCTGGAGGATCTGGAAAGCCAGCGTATCATCCTCACGGTGAAAAGTCTTTTAAAGTCATTTAAAATCACCGTTTACAATGAGGATTCCGGGTATGGCCTGCTGCGCCACGTACTGGTGCGCAAAGGCTTTGCCACCGGGGAATTCCTGGTGGTCCTGGTGGTGACGTCGCCCGTATTTCCGTCGAAGAACAATTTCGTCAAAGCCCTCCGGAAAGAACACCCGGAGATTACTTCCGTGGTTTTGAACGTCAATGACAAGGATACCACCATGGTTCTGGGAGAGCGGAATATCACACTGTACGGCCCGGGCTTTATTAAAGATACGCTCTGCGGCTGCACCTTCCGTATTTCCCCGAATTCCTTCTATCAGGTAAACCCGGTGCAGACGGAGAAGCTGTACGACACGGCGCTGGAATTTGCCGGCCTTACCGGCAGGGAAACGGTTATCGACGCCTACTGCGGCATCGGAACCATCGGGCTTTGCGCGGCGAAAAAAGCCGGAAAGGTCATCGGCGTGGAACTGAATCCGGATGCGGTAAAAGACGCCGTGCAGAACGCGAAGGACAACCGCATCAGCAATGCCAGGTTTTACAAAGGAGACGCGGGGGATTTCATCAATGACATGGCCGAAAGAAGTGAAAAGGCGGATGTGGTTTTCCTTGACCCGCCCCGCTCCGGCAGCACGGAGAAATTCCTGAGATCGGCGGTCAGGCTTTCACCATCCCGGATTGTCTATGTTTCCTGCAATCCGGAAACCCTGGCCAGGGACCTTAAAATACTGGTTTCCGCAGGATACAGACCGGAAAAAATCCAGCCTGTGGACATGTTCCCGTTCACCGGCCATTCAGAGGCCGTGGTTCTGATGTCCCGGACAGACTTAAAAAAATAGGAGGCGAAATGTATGAGCATTACGGTAAATCTGTATTATACCGGGGAAAACGGAAATGCCCGTAAATTTGCGGAGGAGATGGAAAATACCGGTGTTGCCGGCAGAATCCGCGCCGAAAAAGGAAATCTGAGGTATGAATACTTCCTTCCGTTAAAACAGCCGGAAACGGTGCTGCTGATTGACAGCTGGGAAGACCAGGACGCCATAGACCGACATCATGCCTCTCCCATGATGGAGGAAATCGCCTCTTTACGGGAAAAGTATGACCTGCACATGAAAGTGGAACGGTATCTGTCAGACGAAGGCGGCGTTCCGGAACACGACAGGAGCTTTATCAGGCAGTAAGCCTGACAGCCGGTGCAGGCGGAGGAACAGCCGGTTATCTGCCGGCAAATGAGCCCTGCAGCTGTTTCAGGAACCTTTCCGCAATCGGCGTAAAACTCTGATACTTATTCCATATCAGATACATTTTCATTTCCAGATGGGGAGAAAGCGGACGGAAAACCAGACCGCTTTCCGGAGACGTATCGACCAGGTTGTTTAAGGAGAGCAGGATGCCCAGGCCCTCTTTTGCAAACATGGAACCGTTGTAAGCCAGCCGGAAGGAGCCTTCCAGACGAAATGTTGAAAACAGTTCCCTTGCCCAGGGACGGATATCATTTTCCCAGCTTTGTTCAGAGCAGAAAAGCGGCAGACCGGTAAGGTCTTCAGCCGTTATCTGCTCTTTTTTTGCGAGCGCGGAATCAGACGGTATGACTGCGCCGAAATAGTCGGCCTCCGGAAAAAGAATATGGTTGTATTTTCTTTCGTCCGGCGTTTCGCAGATTACGGCAAAATCCAGCAGCCCTTTGTCCAGCTTTTCCGTAACCTGTTCCGTATCGCCGCTGGTGATGTGGTAGCGCAGGTCCGGATAAAGCTTTTTGAATTCACGGATTTCCCTGGCCAGGTAACGGATTTGATAAGACTCCGCCAGCCCGAAATAGATATCTCCTCCCGTGATATCGTCCAGGGAAAGAAACTCCTGTTCAATCTTGTCGGCCATGAGGACCAGATCTTCCGCCCGGTTGCGGAGCAGCACGCCTTCCTCCGTCAGTGCAATGGAAAAACTGTGCCGGACGAACAGTTTTTTGCCCAGTTCATCCTCCAGGCTTTTCAGCTGTTTGGAAAGTGTCGGCTGCGTTACATGCAGCAGCTCGGCGGCCCTGGTCATATTTTCTTCCCTGGCAGCCGCCAGAAAGTATCGGAGCGTACGGATTTCCATGGTTTTGCCTCCCGGATAATATTCTGTATGATATGCATGAATGGAATATCATGATATTCATTATAACCATTAGCGCGGTTTTCGTAAAGCCGTTATAATGATAATGTAAAGAGTAAATACGGCAGCAGATGTCTCAGAAATATTACAGAAGAAGGAGAGCAGACCATGATCAGAAAAGATGAACTCAGCCTTGTAACGGAGTGGGACAAGACCTTCCCCAGAAGCGATAAAGCCGACCACAGCAAGGTGACCTTTGTAAACCGCTACGGCATCACGCTGGCGGCTGATATGTATATCCCGAAAAACGCGGAAGGCAGGCTTCCGGCCATCGCGGTTTCCGGTCCTTTTGGCGCAGTTAAGGAACAGTGTTCCGGCCTTTACGCCCAGACAATGGCGGAGCGCGGTTTCCTGACCATCGCCTTCGACCCTTCCTTTACCGGTGAGAGCGGCGGCAATGTGAGATATATGGCTTCCCCCGATATCAACACGGAAGATTTTATGGCTGCAGTAGATTTTCTTTCCCTGCATGAAAAGGCAGACCCGGACCGCATCGGCATCCTGGGCATCTGCGGCTGGGGCGGCATGGCGCTTAACACGGCGGCGCTGGATACCCGCATTAAGGCAGCCGTTGCCTCCACCATGTATGATATGACACGCGTGAATGCCAAAGGCTATTTTGACGGTGAAGACAGTGAGGAAGCGCGTTATGAAAAGAAGAAAGCCATGTGCGCGCAGAGGCTTGCAGACCTGAAAGCCGGGGAATATACCCTGGGCGGCGGTGTGGTGGATCCCCTGCCGGAGGACGCGCCTTTCTTCGTAAAAGACTATTATGATTACTACAAAACCGAACGCGGTTACCATCCCCGTTCATTGAACTCAAACGGCGGCTGGAATGTTATCGGATGCGAATCATTCGTCAACCAGCCTATTCTTCAGTATTCGAACGAAATCAGAAGCGCGGTGCTTCTGATTCACGGAGAAAACGCCCAGTCCTGCTATTTCAGCAGGGATGCTTACGCAAATATGATCAAAGACAGCAGATACACGGACAACAAGGAACTGATGATTATCCCCGGTGCGGTGCATACCGACCTTTATGACGGCGGCGGAAAAGACCTTATCCCGTTCGATAAGCTGGAAAGTTTCTTTGCCGAATATCTTAAATAAGCGGAAAACGGGATGAAGATGAAGAAAATAACGGCTTTGGCCCTGGGGGTTATACTGATTTCGGGGATTGCAGCCTGCGGGTCAGGGCCGGAAACGGAGGCGCTGTCCGAACACAGTTTGTCTGAAACCGCTGAAAGAATAATAACGGCAGATGTCTCGGAAGAAGAGGAAGAAAACCTGGAAAAATCACTGCATCTCTACATCAATGATATTGAAATACCCGTCATCTGGGAGCAGAATGCATCAGTGGAAGCCCTGGCCGCATTTGCGGAAGGCGCGCCTGTTACCATTCAGATGTCCATGTACGGCGGTTTTGAGCAGGTGGGTTCCCTGGGAACAAGCCTGGTCAGCAGTGATGTGCAGACCACCACGGCTGCCGGGGATATCGTACTGTATTCCTCCAGTCAGATTGTAATCTTCTACGGCTCCAACTCATGGGCTTATACGCGTCTTGGCAGAATATCCGGCGCAGCGCCTGAGGAAATGGCTGCGCTGCTCGGAAACGGAAACGTAACCGTGACGGTTTCTTACGAATAATAAAAGAAGGTAGTAAATGGAATTAAAGGATTTTCTGGAGAAAATGGATACCGGTGAGGAGATTGAAGCCGGTTCGGAATACCACCTGTTCATGCACAGCCTGTCGCAGGAAGCGCTGCGGATTACGGCGGAGATGAATAACGCCTATCGTACACCGGACGAACTTACTGTATTGATGAAGGAACTGACCGGACAGAAGGTTCTGGAAGGATTCGGCCTTTTCCCTCCTTTCTATACGGATTGCGGAAAGAACATCCGTTTCGGGAAAAATGTGTTCGTCAATTCCGGCTGCAGGTTTCAGGACCAGGGAGGTATCCGGATAGGGGACAATGCCCTCATCGGGCACAATGCGGTGCTGGCCACCCTGAACCACGATCCCGACCCGGAAAAGCGGGCCAATCTGATTCCTTCCCCGATAGTAATCGGTAAAAATGTATGGCTGGGCGCAAATGTAACGGTACTGCCTGGCGTAACCATCGGTGACGGCGCGATTGTCGCGGCCGGTGCAGTGGTCACAAAAGATGTTCCGCCGAATACCGTGGCAGCCGGTGTTCCCGCGAAGGTGCTTCACCCCGTACAGCCTGTCTGATATTGAAAAAAACAGTATCCGCATGATATAATGTGGATACTGTTTTTTTTATGGAGGTGCCCCGATGAGCGGTGCGCAGGATTTTTGCATACAAAACGGCGTGCTTGCGCAATATGCCGGCCCGGGCGGGGACGTGATCGTACCTGCGGGGACCAGCAGGATCGGCCGCGATGCGTTCCGCGGCTGTGAGACGCTTAAAAGCATTATGCTTCCGGCAGGCCTTACGGTTATCGGCGATCATGCGTTCCGCGGCTGTAAGGCGCTTAAGAGCATCATCCTTCCTGAAGGGCTTGTCCACATTGGAAACTATGCGTTTTCAGGCTGCGGAAGCCTGGAAGCCGCCGACATCCCGAAAGGTGTGCGGACCATCGGTACCGGGGCTTTCCGGAATGATTATTCTTTGCGTAAGGTTTCGTTTCCGGCAGATCTTGAACATCTGGGAATCAAAGCATTCATGCGCTGCGTCCGGCTTACGGATGCCGTGCTTCCCGCATCCGTTACACGCCTGGAGGACGGCGTGTTTACCGACTGCCGGGAACTGCAGAACGTTGTCTTTCCGGAAAACCTGGTGTCTGTCGGCCGTAAGGCCTTTCTCGGGTGTGCGGCTTTACGGCAGCTGTCATTTCCGGCAGGGCTTAAGGAGGTAAAAGAAGGCGCTTTCCGAAACTGCAGGAGCCTTGCCGGCCTCACATTTCCGGCAGGCCTTGTATCCGTCGGCGCATACGCGTTTGAAAGCTGTCCGGAGGTGAAAGAGGTTTTCCTGCCGGAAAGCCTGGTACAAACAGGAGAACATGCGTTTTCCTGCGTGCAGGACGTCCATCTGCACAGCTGGCCGGAAGGGCTGGAAAATGCCGTCTGTATCGACAGACTTCAAAGACTGGATGTAACGGTTCTTGCAAGTGTGCCGGATAAGTTCCTGATGCAGGCCATTAGGGATTTTATCTCGGATCCCGAACAGGATCCCGCATCGGACAGGACGCGCCTTTCACAGGCATTCCTGCATGAAAATGCGATGCGGCTGCGTGAAAACGCGCTGGATTGCCTGCCTCTTCTTAAGTATCTCTGTGAGTACAGGCTTATCCGTCCGGAATGTCTCGATATCTATCTGGAACGGGCGGAGAAACTGAGGAATGAGGAAGCCTGCCGTCTGCTGAAGGACGCTGTCCGCGTGATGCAGAATGAAGTTGACGACGCGCGTAAAATCAGGCAGACTGCCCGGGAGGCATATTTGGAGGAACGGAAAGCAAGAAGCGCTTTCTGGAACTTTGACAAGGGTATTGCCGGGCTGCACTTCATCACCGCGGCACCCCTGTCCGGACTCTGGCATTCCAAAAAGGAGCTGGAATCCTATCTTTCGCAGTACGACGCCGTACTGGATTACAAGGTAACCCCGCAGGCGGATTATCTGGTGTGCGATGACCCGGACAGCATCGATGAAGCCGCGGTCAGCGCGCAGGCGCTCGGTGTGCCCCTGCTTTCCTGGAAAGAGTTTCATGCGCTTATCGGAAAGCGCTTTTTAAATCAGGAAGTATGTACCGTACCTTCCTGGATTACCCATATAGAAGAGGAGGCTTTCCGGGCCTGCGGCAGCATGAAGAAGGTCGTGCTGCACAAAAACGTTACACACATCGGCGCTTTTGCCTTTCTGTACTGCGGGAACCTTAAGGATGTGGAGCTTCCTGAAGGCGTCGTACACATCGGGAACGGTGCATTCAGCAACTGTACGTCACTTGCGGATATCCGTCTGCCGGAAAACCTTTCGTTCCTCGGCAGGGCTGTGTTTAACAACTGCAGGTCGCTTGTGTCCCTTACAATCCCGGAGGGCTTTACACAAATCGGCAATTCTCTGTGCAAAGGCTGTACGAAGCTGAAAGAAATAACACTGCCAAAGACTTTAAAGAAAATCGGATACAGTTCATTCGAAGGCTGCGAGAGCCTTACGGAAATCAAACTTCCGGACGGCGTCGGAGAAATGGAATACGGCGCGTTCGCCGGCTGTACCGGCCTGCGAAGCATGACATTTCCCTCTTCTGTCAAAAGAATCGGTTCCCATGCTTTCCATAAATGTACGGGCCTTGCAGAGCTTTGCTTAAACGAGGGCCTGGAGAAAATCGAATTCGGCGCGTTTTCCGGCTGTACAGGCCTTACGGAAGTCCGGCTCCCGGAAAGCCTGAAGCACCTCGGCAGCAATGCCTTCAGCGACTGTGGCGGGCTTCAAAGAGTGTCATTTCCCGACGGCCTTCAAAGTATCGGCGGCGGCGCCTTCCAGGACTGCTTCCGGCTGGAAAGCGTCATGCTTCCGGAGAATCTGGAAGAACTGGGAGACATGGTATTCAACAGATGCGGAGGCCTTAAGAACGTGCGGCTGCCTAAGAACCTGACCGGCATCAGAAACCGCCTTTTCCAGGACTGCCGCAGCTTACGCAGCCTGGAAATCCCGGAAGGGGTCACAAAGATAGGAAGCGAGGCTTTCAAGGGCTGCAGCGCGCTTACGGAAATCCGGCTTCCGGAAGGGGTAAAGGAAATCGGCGGCCATGCGTTTTCCTGGTGCTTCAGTCTTCGGAGTGTTAATTTCCCGGACGGACTGGAAAAAATCGGGTGGGAGGCTTTTGTCTGCTGCGGGGTCCTGGGGGATATATACATTCCGGCAAGCGTTACGGAGTTTGATTACAATGTATTCAATGCCTGTCCGCACCTGGTTATCCATGCCCCGGCGGACTCCTGCGCGGTCTGGTATGCGCGCAGCCATGAACTTTCCTGGATTGCAGAGGATGTTTCCGGATAAAGGAACGAAGATTTAACACAGTATGACTGGAGAAAAGAAGATGGACCGACAGACAGACCGAAACAAAATAATTGTCCGCACCAGTATCATCGGGATTCTTGCCAATATATTCCTGGCAGCCTTCAAGGCAGTCATCGGGCTGACGGCAAATTCCATCGCCATTGTGATGGACGCAGTCAACAACCTTTCGGACGCGGCAAGTTCCGTTATCACGATTGTAGGCACAAAGCTGGCCGCGAAGGAGGCGGATAAGAAACATCCCTTCGGCTACGGCAGGATTGAATATCTGAGCGCGATGGTTATTTCGCTGCTGGTTCTTTACGCGGGAATTACCGCGTTCGTGGAATCCGTAAAAAAGATTATCCACCCGGAAACGCCGGATTACAGCGCCGTTGCGCTGATAATCGTAGCTGTCGCCGTCATCGTGAAAATTATCCTGGGAAGGTACGTGAAGCATGTCGGGAAGACGGTTAATTCCGATTCCCTTGTCAATTCCGGTGAAGATGCCACCCTGGATTCCATTATCTCGGCTTCAACCCTTGCCGCAGCCGCGGTCTATCTGATTTTCCACATTTCCCTGGAAGCCTGGCTCGGCGCCGTCATTGCCGCTGTAATCATCAAGTCCGGATTTGAAATGCTGCGGGACACCCTCTCGAAAATTCTGGGAGAGAGGGCGGACGCGGAGCTCGCAAGGGCCGTCAAGGAAACCGTCACCAGCTATCCCGATGTCAGCGGGGCTTACGACCTGGTGCTGCACAATTACGGTCCGGATGCCTATCAGGGCTCCGTCCATATGGAAGTCCCGGATACCCTGACGGCAGATGATCTTGACAAACTTATCAGAAAGATTACTATTGACGTATACATGAAGCACAATGTGCTCCTTACCGCCATCGGCGTTTATTCCATCAACACGAAGGACCCGGAAGCAAGGGCGGCCAGGGATTCTGTATCAAAGACAGTAATGAAGAACCCTTACGTACTCCAGATGCATGCTTTCTATCTGGACAAGGCGGAGAAAACCATCCGGTTTGACATCGTCGTCAGCTTCGACGCGAAAGACCGGCAGGAGGTATACCGCGATATCTGTGAAAGGGTACAGAAGGAATATCCGGATTACAGGCTGCAGATTGCCATGGATACGGATTTCAGCGAATAGGTTTTAACGGAAGTTTATGCACAGAAGATTTACCGCACTGTTAACAGCAATTATAACCGCCGCTGCGCTTGCCGCAGCGGCTTTACCGGTTTCCGCAGCGGAAGAAGAGTCCGTATCTGCCGTACAGGAATATTCCAACGGAGAGGAAAACGCGGAAACACCTGCCGCAAACCAGGAAGATCCTAAAGAACCTGTTTCCGGCAGTCAGGAGGGAGAGGAACCCGGCAGCAGCCAGGAGGAAGGAGAGCCTTCCGCACCCGGCGGGGAAGGCGGGGAAGATACGTCTGGTTCACCGGATGAGCCCGGAAGCAATGAGCCGGACAACCCGGAGAATCCGGATACAGATGAAAATCCGGACCTTACGGAAATGAATAAACCCGCCGGAGACGTTAAATGATTTATGAAAACATTACCCGGGCTGTATTCCGGAAAAGGCTGAACCGCTTCGCTGCGGAAGTGGATACGGACGGGCATACAGAAACGGTACACGTTAAGAATACGGGAAGGCTGAAGGAACTGCTCATTTCCGGCGCAGAGGTCTGGCTGACTGCGCCGGGTACGCCCGGAAGGAAGACGGAATACGACCTGGTGGCGGTAAGGAAAGAGAACGGTATGCTCTTCAATATCGACAGCCAGGCCGCAAACGCAGTGGTAAAAGAATGGCTGGCCGGGCAGGATTACAGTGCGGTAATCCCGGAGTACACTTACGGGGATTCACGGATTGACTTTTATATGGAGAAGGATACCGGGAAGGAGAAACCAAAGCGTTTCCTGCTGGAGGTGAAAGGCTGTACGCTGGAGAAAGACGGCATCGGATATTTCCCGGACGCGCCGACACAAAGGGGCGTAAAGCACATCCGGGAGCTGATAAAAGCAAAGGCGGAAGGCTTTGAGGCGGTCCTGGCCTTCGTCATGCAGGCGGACGGCATCCGCGAGGTGCGTCCGAACCGTGCCACCCATCCGGAATTTGCCGCAGTCATGGAAGAAGCGGAAAAAGCCGGCGTTCAGATATGGTTTTTTGCCTGCCATGTCGGGCCGGATGAACTTCTGATAACCGAAAAGCATGAAAAATGAGCCGGCAGAAAAATGCCGGCTCATTTTTTTACAGCAAAGAATCAATCAGTACATCCACAGCTTGCCGTCTTCTTCCCCCTCATCTGCGGGTACCGCGAAATGCAGTTCGAAGGGTTTGGCGTATTTTACGGCAAGGTCGATAAGCTCCGTATCCCGGTCCGTTTCGCACCTGCTTTCCCGGTCGAAGAACATGGAGGCGTGGTCAGTTTCCGTAAAGGGCCGCCATTCGGGCATTCCCGCATGATTCGGATCGCCTGTTTTCGCAAAGGCGATTAAAGCGCCTGCCATTTCTTCCTCCAGTCTTTCGGTTACGCCCTCGATGTTGCAGTTGCCCACCCTGCGGCTGTTGCGGAACACGAAGGGAATGTCCGAGCAGTGCCATGCGGGCGTTCCGCCAAGCACGTCAAAATGAAGCGTAAACACATAGCTGTATCCGCAGGCTTCAGGCGCGGATGCGGCTCTTTTTTTCATGAATTCCAGAATGCCGGGACGTGCCCAGGTGTCGATTTTCGTAACCAGGGAACGGTCTTTGTCCGGATAAGCCTTCGCGAAAGCTGCGCATACCTCCTCCGCGTGCCCCGGATATTTGCTTTCCGCGTCTTCGGGCGGCATGAACCCGCCGAACTCGGCAATGACCGAGGATACGATGGTGGGCACCTTTTTCGCATATTCCGAGAATCCCGCTTCCAGCGGATGGCCCAGGTACCAGCCGTTGGCCTTAGGCTCCCAGCCGGGCGTATGTCCGGCCTTGCGGCAGGCCCGGTTGAAGACCTTTACCAGCAGTGTGTACGGTATCTTTTCCAGCTTCTTCACACTGTCAAAGCTGAGCTCGTCCAGCATGATATCCACGATAATTTTGTGGTCCACATCTTCGCCCATTTTCATGCTGCCTGCGCCGCCGGACATCATGACTGCCTTGTGGAACAGGCCTGCCGCCGCGGGCGTCTGCAGCAGTGTGCAGACCTTTCCGCCGCCGCCTGACTGGCCGAAGACGGTGACATTGTCCGGATCGCCGCCGAAACCTTCGATATTTTCGTGAATCCACTGCAGGGAAGCCACGATATCCGCCATGCCCGCATTTGCGGAATTGGCATATTCTTCGCCGTAGGATGAAAGATCCAAAAAGCCCAGGATGTTCAGACGGTGGTTGACCGTAACCACCACCGCATCGCCGTATGCGGCCAGGGCGTCACCCTCGTAGGCCACCTGTTCGATGGAGGAACCGTCGGCATAACCGCCGCCGTGATACCAGACGATGACCGGCTTTTTAGCGCTTCTGTCAATGGACGGGGACCAGATATTCAAAAACTGGCAGTTTTCGTTTTCCGGCCAGAACCGGTGGGGGATCAGGATTTCCCCGGAAGGCACGGGCGTTGCCATGGTAGGAGCGGTGCAGCCGTAGCTGGAGGCGTCTTTGATACCTTCCCAGGAATCCGGCTCTTCCGGCATATGGAAGCGAGCGGCCTTTGCGTACTGTATGCCGTGGAAAGTGAAAATGCCGTCCAGCACAAAGCCGCGCAGCTTTCCGTATTTTGTTTCAACCACCGGATAATCCGGATTGCAGATAAACTGTCTTGCCATACTTTATTCCTCCTGTAATAATGCGGACTCTTTTTTACAGTATATCACATTATTTTCGGAAATAATGCATTATTTGCCGGAAATATGGTATGATAGAGAAAGATTAAGAGGTGCACTGAAAATGGATAAATATTTTGACATCAATGAGGAAGGCCTGTCCGTACGGTGCAAGCTGTATGCCGACAAGCCTTCGTTAATTAAAAAAGCGGTCATCTTCGGCCACGGCTTCGGCGGGCATAAGGACAACAGGGCTGCGGAGAAATTTGCGGGGAAACTGATTTCCAAACACAGGGATACGGCTGTTATTACCTTTGACTGGCCCTGCCACGGCCAGGACGCCCGCAAAACCCTGACGCTGGAGGACTGCGACACCTATCTGAGGCTGGTCATAAAGCATGCCGGGGAAGAACTGCACGCGGAGGAACTGTACGGTTACGCCACCAGCTTCGGCGGCTTCCTGTTTCTCAAATACATTGCCGACCACGGCACGCCCTTCGTGAAAACAGCGCTTCGAAGCCCGGCCGTAAGGATGGCATCGGTGCTGGTAAAGATTCTGGATTCCGCCGAGGATTATGAGAAGCTTCTGAAGGGAAAGCCGGTGCTGGCGGGCTTTGACCGGAAGGTGAAAATCACCCTGCCTTTCCTTAAGGAACTGGAGGAGGCGGACATTACAAAGAAGGAATTCTTTGATTATGCCGACAGCATGCTTATTATGCACGGTACGAAGGACGAGATCGTGCCGTTTGCGGATTCGGAGAAGTTTGCAGGGGACAATGTGATTGAATTCATTCCTGTGGAAAATGCGGACCACCGCTACATTGACCCGAAGAAAATGGACTTTGCCATAGCGAAAATACTGGAGTTTTTTGCGGATGATGACTGACAGAAACGGAAAAACGGCAGCGCCGGCAAGGATTATTCATCCCTTCGGACCTTTGTTTGACGAAGAAAGCAGGGTCCTGATCCTGGGTTCTTTCCCTTCGGTAAAATCCCGGGAGCAGAATTTCTTCTACGGACACCCGCAGAACCGGTTCTGGAAGATTATCCCCCTGATTTTCGGCGAAAAGGTGCCGGAGAGCATTGAGGAGAAAAAGAAGCTGATACTTTCGCACCATTTGGCGCTTTGGGATTCCATTGCAAGCTGCGAGATTACCGGGTCTTCGGATGCCAGCATTAAAAACGTGCAGGCAAACGATCTGCACTTTATCCTGGATCACTGCCAAATCCGGCAGATTTACTGCAACGGGAAGAAATCATTTGAAATGTACAGAAAATACATAGAGCCGGTTACGGAAAGGGAGGCTGTCTGCCTGCCTTCCACAAGCCCCGCGAATGCGGCCTGGTCAGTGGACCGGCTGGCGGAGGCCTGGTCCGTAATCAGGAAACAGGCGGAAAAGGAGTAGAAAAAGACAATGAAAAAGAAACAAATCAGAAAACGGACGGCGGCCGCAGTCCTGCTGGCGGCGGTCCTGCTGGCTGCCTGCGGGAATAAAGGTGATGTGATGGACGGTGACGATATGTTCCGGAGCGCCAGCGGAGGACCGCTTACGGAAGAGTCTTCCGTGCAGGAAGAACCGGAAGAGATTTCCGGGGAAACGGATGCGGTATCGGAAGCTGTATCCGAAGCGTCCGAAACGCCGCCCTGGCAGCCCACTGACATGAAGATTGTGTTTGATACCACGGATATCGATGACAATCCGGTGTCCACAGCCGACTACTCGGACGCGAAGCTGGTCATGCTGAACTTCTGGGAACCCTGGTGCGGCCCCTGTGTGGGAGAACTGCCGGATCTTGCAAGGCTTTATGAAGACTACAAAGACAAAGGTCTGGTTATCCTGGGGATTTATTCCGAGCTGGACATGACGGAGGAAGCAAGGGAACTGCAGTCACAGTCCGGCATAACCTATCCCATACTGCATTTCGACGAGGAATTCCGGGACCTGCATATCCTGTATGTGCCCACCACCTACTTCACCGACGGGGAAGGCAACGCGCTGACGCCGGAGCCCTATATCGGTTCCAGAAGCTATGACGACTGGGCGCAGATTGTGGAAGAAATCCTTGCGCAGGTGGACGCATAATGGATACCGCGGTAAAAAGAAACGCCCTGCGCCTGGTACTGCTGGCTGCCGCTGCGGTTCTGGTCATTGCCGGAATCGCGGCAAGAGATCCTGCGGCTGTCTGGTCAAAGGCGGCAAAAATCTGTCTGGAGTGTATAGGCCTTGGATAAAAGAAGCAGATTCCGCCTGACGGTACAGGCTGTTGCGGCCCTGGTGCAGAACGCCCATTTTTCGGGCTTCATCACGGGGAGGATCTACGAAGGCCCGGGTAAGAATTTCTGTGTGCCCGGGCTGAACTGCTATTCCTGCCCGGGGGCGGTGGGAAGCTGCCCCATCGGTTCGCTGCAGGCAGGCCTGTCAGGACTGAAATTCAGATTTCCGTATTATATTGTCGGACTGCTCATCTTCTTCGGCGTACTGCTGGGCAGGGCAGTCTGCGGCTTTTTATGCCCGTTCGGCCTGATTCAGGACCTCCTCCACAGGATTCCGTTCCCGAAGAAAATCCATACCTTCCGCGGGGACAGGAAGCTTCGGAAGGTGAAATACCTGGTGCTTATTATCCTGGTCATTGCCCTGCCGCTGGCCGTAAAGCTGACGCCTGCATTCTGCAAATACTTCTGTCCGGCGGGGACATTGTCCGGCATCCTGCTGGCGGTTAACAATTCCCCGCTTCTGCAGCTCATGTCAGGACGGTTCTTCTGGAAAATCGCTGTCCTGGCGGCGGTTGTCCTTTTCAGCATCATGATAAGCCGGCCCTTCTGCCGGTATCTGTGCCCCTTAGGCGCTGTTTACGCGCCTTTTAACAAAGTATCAATGGTCCGGCTTTCCCTGAAGGAGGAAAGCTGCATCCGCTGCGGCGCATGCGAACGAAGCTGCCCGATGGCGGTCAACCCTGCGGTAAACCCCAATGACGGGGAATGCATCCGCTGCGGGAAATGCATTTCCGCGTGTCCCGCACAGGCGCTGGCGTACGCATCCCCGCCGCGGAAGAAAAAGAAAGGAAATCCGGACAGCGTTAAAAACTGACCGGCCGGATAAAAGGAGGAAGAAAGATGCCTTTTGAAATGTCAGCATACCATGCGCCGGATTTTACGGCAGACTGTTTTAAGAATGCTCCCGATGCCAGCCTCATCCCCGCACCCGCGGACGGCGTAGCGCCGGACAATTACCATGCCATGAGTATTTATCCGGAATATTTCAAAACCGGCGGGAACTGGCTCCTGGCTGAGGAAAGCCGGATGGACTGCGTGCCTGTTTATGAGAACGGAAAGATTGCGGTTCGTGAATTCCGGAACCTGAAAAAGGGGGATCTGGTGGTCTGCGGCCGTACGGAAGACGGCACGGAAGGCATTTTCCTGCATCTTGACGGCTTTGAGGACCCGAAAGAAGAACAGCAGAGCTTCGCGTTCCGGCAGGGACACACCCGGGAGAGCTCCTTTTCCAGGGATTACGACGAGCTGTATGAGCTGCTGAAATACGAACATGACCACGGTAATATCCTCTGGGTGCTGGGGCCGGCTTTCACCTTTGACTATGACGCCAGGAATGCGTTTTCCCGCATTATCGCGGGCGGCTACGCGCATGCGCTCCTGGCCGGGAACGCCCTGGCGACCCACGACCTGGAAGGCGCATACCTGAATACCGCCCTTGGGCAGAACATTTACACCCGCAAACTGGAACACAACGGCCACTACAACCATCTGGACACACTGAACAAGGTGCGTTCCTACGGTTCGGTTTCCGAATTTATCAGGGCGGAAAATATCGATAACGGCATTATCTGCAGCTGTGAAAAATACGGTGTGCCCTACGTGCTGGGCGGTTCCATCCGGGACGACGGACCCCTTCCCTGTACCATCGGGGATGTATACAGGGCCCAGGACGCCATGCGCGCGTATGTGAAGGAAGCCACCACCGTTATCTGCATGGCCACCATGCTGCACACCATCGCGGTGGGCAACATGACGCCCTCCTACCGGGTGATGAAGGACGGCAGCATCAGGCGGATTTATTTCTACTGTGTTGATATTTCGGAATTCATGGTCAATAAACTGATGGACAGGGGAAGCCTGACATCCAGAGGCATTGTTACCAATGCCCAGGACTTCATCGTCAATATCGCCAACGGACTGGGACTTTAAGTGTTATGAAAAAACGATTCAGAAAAACGGTTTCCCTTGCGGCGGCACTGCTCCTTGCCGCAGCCTGTTTCCTGCCGGCCGGCATGACTGCCGCCGCGGCGGACCAGACTGACGCGGCATGGCAGGAGGATACCGCGGAAGAGGGCTGGTATATGCTTCCTGTTTTCGAAACATCGGATACCCACGGCTGGCTTGCCGCGGAATCCGGCGGGGAATACCTGTACCGGCTTGCGTATATTTCCGACAAGGTGAATGACGTCCGCGGATACGGCGGCACTGCCAGGAAAGACAGGGCAGTACTTCTGGACGGAGGGGATATTTACCAGGGAAATACCATGTCCAATCTGCTGGAGGGGGATTCCCTTTCCGCCGCGTACATGATAATGGGGTATGATGCGGTAACCATCGGCAACCATGAATTTGACTGGATGATCGGGAACACAGTGGATGCCGACGGCACGATGAAGGATTACGATAAGGGAGACGGCAGCGGCGTCAATGATATCCCGGTAGTTATTTCCAACCTGTATCAGAACGGGGAAAAGCCCGGATTTGCTGAAGATTATATTATTCTGAATAAAACGGCTGTGGATGCGGACGGCAGGGAAATGCCGGTGAAGATAGCCGTGATAGGCTTTGCCGGGTCTTACGGCTCCAGTATAAAATATGACCATTTCACAGGCCTCGGATACAGCATCCGGCCGGATTATGACGGTGTTAATGCCCTTGCGGTTTCACTGGAGGAATCCGGACAGTGCGACGCGACAATCCTCCTGGCGCATGAAGACGCGTATATCATTGCCGGAGGAATCGGGGAAGGCTCGGCCGTAGACCTGATACTGGGCGGACATACGCACAAAAGCCAGAAGGGCCGTACGGCGGATGGCCTCTGGTATCTGGAACCTGCCTGTTACGGAAATGCCTTCATCTACGCGGAACTGGCTTTTGAGGAAGAAAACGGCAGGCCTGTATTTACCGGGGTTGTGAATCCGAAAATCGTAGAAGTCAGTTCGGATCCTTCAAGGCTTACGGACACGCCGGAAAATGCATCCGGGCTGGATCCGGAGATTGTCGGGCTTACAAATACGGTAATCGGCCTTCTTTCAAAGGTGCTGGAAGAAGAGGTAGGCTATATTACGGAATCCGCGGTCCGGTATTCTTACCTGGAAGGCAGCGGGGAACATGCGAGCACCTGCGGAAACTGGATGGCTTCCATTTACGCGGAAATTGCGGATGCCGATCTCGGTTTCGTCAACAACGGGGCCCTGCGGATGGACCTGAAGGTGGATAAGGATACGGGCAGAAGGGTAATTACCGTTTCAGACATTTACAATATGTTTCCCTTTGACAACCAGGTTTACTGCTATGAACTGACCTGGGAAGATATGCTGTCCCTTCTCGAACTGTCCCTGACGGAAACCGGCAGGACGTTCCTTTCCGCAATGACAGGAGCGTACTGTTATTATACGGACGAAACCGTCAATGCCATTGTTACGGCGGACGGACAGACGGTTTACGCGGACGGTGTCTGGATGGACGGCTGGAAAGACAGAACCGTCAGGGTGGGCGTGTCCGAATACATGACCACCAAAAGACTGGCAAACGGCCTGACGAATCCTTTCATTGAGTGGACAGATTCATCCAGGTTCCTGGGTGAATGCGGAATGGAAAAGGAAGGTGCCGTCAACGTGCTTATGCAGGAAGCAGAGGAAAACAGCGGCCATCTGACCATCGATAAAACAGCTTATTATATTAACGGAGAATATGATGAGGAGGAAGTAAAATGTCTGTTCTTGCAGGATTTATGGTACCGCATCCGCCGCTTATTGTTCCCGCAGTGGGAAAAGGCGGCGAGGACCAGATAACGGAAACCACAAAGGCCTATGAGCAGGTGGGGAAGGCAGTGGCGGCGCTTGCACCGGAAACTGTCATTATCACCAGCCCGCATGCCGTGATGTATTCGGATTATTTCCATATTTCACCGGGAAAAAGCGCTTCGGGCTCCTTTGCGGATTTTGCTGCGCCGCAGGTTAAATTTACGGAAGAATACGACACGGAACTGACGGAGAGAATCTGCTCGCTGGCAGATGAGGCGGATTTCCCGGCGGGGACGCTGGGAGAGCGGAAAAAGGCGCTGGACCACGGCACCATGATTCCTTTGTATTTCATCAGGAAATACTATACGGATTTCAGAATCGTACGCATCGGCCTTTCCGGCCTGCCGTTAACGGAGCATTACAGGCTGGGTCAGATGATTGCGCAGGCGGTTTCCGATACCGGAAGACGCGCTGTTTTTATCGGCAGCGGGGACCTGTCCCACAAGCTGCAGGAATACGGCCCCTACGGCTTCGCGCCGGAAGGCCCGGTTTATGACGAACGCATCATGGAAACGGCCCGCAGGGCGGCCTTCGGGGAGTGGCTGGAATTTGATGAGACCTTCTGTGAAAAGGCTGCGGAATGCGGCCACAGGTCATTTGTCATCATGGCCGGCGCTTTTGACGGGCTGGCTGTGAGGGCGGAGCAGCTTTCCCACACGGATGTCACCGGTGTGGGCTACGGCATCTGCACGTTTTATCCGGAAGGTGCGGATGAAAACCGGCATTTCCTTGACGCTTATCTGGCAAAAAAGGAAAAAGAGCTGGAGGAGAAACGCAAGGACGAGGACGCATACGTACAGCTAGCCCGGAAATCCCTGGAAAGCTACGTTTTGAACAGGAAGAAAATCTCCGTGCCGGAGGGCCTGCCGGCGGAAATGCTGCAGACAAAAGCAGGCGCCTTTGTATCCGTACATAAATACGGCGCCTTAAGGGGATGCATCGGCACTATCAGCCCCGTGACAGACTGTGTGGCCCGGGAAATCATAGACAATGCCATCAGCGCTGCTGCCCGGGATCCCCGGTTTACACCGATTTCGGCGGATGAACTGAAATACCTGGAAATCAGCGTGGACGTTCTTGGCGAAGCGGAGGATATATCCTCGCCTGATGAGCTGGATGTAAAGAAATACGGCGTCATCGTCACCTCCGGAAGGAAGCGGGGGCTTCTTCTTCCGGATTTGGACGGCGTGGACACCGTGGAACAGCAGATTGATATTGCAAGACAGAAAGCAGGCATCGGCAGAAACGAAAAATATACCCTGCAGAGGTTCGAGGTTATCCGGCATGTATAGCCCTTTCCTTTGGTGAGGGTGGTTCAGGCAGGAACCGGGTGAGGTATCAGATATGACAGTATGTAACGTATGCTTCAGACATTGCGATATACCGGAAGGAGGGCTGGGCTTCTGCGGGGCAAGATCCTGCAAAGCAGGGGAGGTTTACGCGGTAAATGCCGGCAGACTGACGGCACTGGCCCTGGATCCCATAGAGAAAAAACCGCTGGCCCGGTTTTATCCGGGAAGCCGGATTCTGTCCGCGGGAAGCTTCGGCTGCAATTTAAGATGCCGGTTCTGCCAGAACTATGACATTTCCTGGTCGGAGGAAGCAATGAAACTGCGCGGCAGGACGAAGTATGTTTCACCGGAAGAACTGGCCGCGGCGGCGGTCAGGTATAAAAGCGCAGGAAATATCGGGCTTGCTTTTACCTACAACGAACCGCTTATTTCCTTTGAGTATATCCGGGAAACGGCAGAAATGGTGCACGAAGCCGGCATGAAAAATGTGCTGGTGACCAACGGATGCGCGGAAATTTCCGTGCTGGAAGAACTGGCGCCGTACATTGACGCCATGAACATCGATCTGAAGGGCTTTACGGAAAGGTATTACAGGGAAATCTGCGGCGGAAGCCTGGAAATGGTTAAAGCATTTATCGAAAGGGCTGTACAGGTCTGCCATGTGGAGCTGACTACCCTGATAGTGCCGAAAGAGAATGATTCGGAAGAGGAGATGCGGGAAGAAACCGTCTGGATCGCCGGTCTTAAAGACGCGGACGGCAATGTTGTCGGAAAAGATATTCCCCTGCACATTTCCCGCTTCTTCCCGCGGTTTCACATGACCGACCGCCCGCCGACACCGGTAAAGACCGTTTACCGCCTGGCGGACATCGCCCGCGAAACCCTGAACTTCGTCTATACCGGAAACTGCTGAAGACACAAAATACGGTTCCCTGCCTTTGTCTTGGAGGCAGGGAACCGTATTTTGTGTCTTTACATATACTTGACACTCCACTTGGCCATTTCGAAGAAAATGGGGAAAAGGTCAGCTCCCTTCTTCGTCAGGGAATACTCCACATGGGGCGGGATTTCATTGAACTGCTCCCTGGAAACCACCCGCAGTTCTTCCAAATCCCTTAAAGTATTGGTCAGCATGGTATTTGTAATGTTCGGAATAGCCTTCCTTAATTCACCGAACCGGAAAGAAGGCCGCTTGGAAAGCTGGTAGAGAACGATAAGGTTCCATTTCCCTCCGAGAACCTGCAGCGCTTTCACCACATAGCATTTCTCCGTACAGGTGGCTTCCTCACAGGATATTCTCTGAAAATCCTCAAAACTCATATCGTCTATATACATTTCATTTTCCTTTCCCCACGGTATGGTAAACCATACTAAGTCAGAAATAACTTTGTACTTGATTTATAATTTATTCATGGTATAATTAATATACCATATATGAAAATTATCCCTTATCGTGAAATCGTATCATATATGATATTTGTACCATATTAACAGCAGAAAATCAAGACCGGATTGCCGTTAATACGGCTTTTCGGTGCTCACAGGCTATAGAAGAAAGGAACGTGAAAATGAAAGTTATACCCTTATACAATTACATGCTTTTACCGAACTCTTTCGTGTACATTCCCATGGACGACATGAATCCGGCTTTAAGGGATGCGGATCCGGGGGAAAAGGTGGTGCTTCTGGCTGCGAAGGACATGAAAGCAGAGCCGGCGGATATTGCCGACAAATTCTATCCCATCGGCGTGACCGGTACGGTCCGGGATTCCCTGATGCAGGGCTTCCTGTTTATCGAAACCGGCTACCGGGTAAATATCGAAGCGGTGGAGAAGACAGGCAGCACCTTAAGCGTCATGACCTCCGCCAGGAGGGATATCAATGACCTTCCCGAGGAGGAAGCCCACGAACGGTATATCCGGCTGAAAGCTTCCGTAACCGAATTTATCAGGAAGACGCCTGCCAATGCCTGGTGGTCCCAGATTGTGGCCAGCCTGGACAACATCGAGAAAATCACGGTGGTGGCGTCCATCAGCATGAATCTGAACCCGCAGCAGCGGTATGACCTGCTGGCCATGGACAGTCTGGCGGAGCGGACGAAGACCATGGAAAAGCTGGTCCGGGAAATGATGGAGATTACGGAGCTGTCCTCCGAGGCAAACCAGGAGCGCACCAGGGAATACCAGAAGGCTTACCGGGAATCCGCCATCAAGCACCAGATTGAGTATCTGCAGCAGCAGCTGGATGAAATGCACCCGGAAAGCGTCTCCGACATCCGCCAGATGGAAAAACGGATTGAAGAGTCCGGCATGAACGAGCAGGCTTACAGGGAAGCGATGAAGGCCCTGAACCGGATGAAGCAGGACGGCCAGAACGGACATGAATACGGTACGCTTTACGATTATCTGGATTTTCTGACCACGCTTTCCTGGAAGGCCGGCGAAGCGGAGGAAATTGACCTGACGGAGGCGGAAAGGATTCTGGATGAGGATCATTTCGGCCTGAAGAAAATCAAAGACAGGATTATCCAGCAGATTGCCGTCATGAACCTGAACAGGAAACAGTACGGCACCATCCTGCTCTTTGTCGGCGCGCCGGGCACCGGCAAGACCAGTATCGGCCAGAGCATCGCCAGGGCCCTGCACCGCAAATACGTGCGTGTTTCCCTGGGCGGCGTGCGGGACGAAGCCGACATCCGCGGCCACAGGAGAACCTATATCGGCGCAATGCCCGGCAGGATTATGGACGGCATCGCCAAAAGCGGTTCGGCCAACCCGGTCATGGTGCTGGATGAGGTGGACAAGCTGTCCGTGTCCTACAACGGGGATCCGGCAAGCGCACTGCTGGAAGTGCTGGATCCGGAGCAGAACAGCACTTTTACCGACCATTACATGAATGTGCCCTATGATTTGTCCAAGGTGATGTTCATCTGCACGGCCAATACGGTGGATACCATTCCGGAGCCGCTTTTAAACCGTATGGAAGTCATTCATTTCCCGGGATATACCGCGTCGGACAAGATTCAGATTGCGCGGAACCATCTGCTTCCGAAGGCCATGGAATCCATGGGTATCGGAAAGCAGGATTTGATTCTGGAAGACGAGGCACTGGAAACGATTGTGTCCGATTACACCATGGAAACCGGCGTCAGGGGCCTGAAGAAGAGAATTGACACCCTGTGCAGGATTGCTGCCGTAAACCTGGTGAAGGGCATGAAGGAGCCCCTGACGGTCACGAAAGACAATGTCAGAAGCTACATGGATTCCAAGCCTATCCGCCACGGACGGATTGTGGAGGATACCAGACCCGGCATCGTTACCGGACTGGCCTGGACGGCCGCCGGCGGAGACATCCTGTTCATTGAATCGTCCATGATGCCCGGAACCGGCAAGGTGGAAATTACCGGCCAGCTGGGGGATGTGATGTCGGAATCCGTCAGAATCGCAGTCAGCCTGGTGAAGAGTATGTTCCCGGACAAGGCGGAGCTCTTTAAGACAAATGATTTCCATATCCATGTGCCGGACGGCGCCGTGAAAAAGGACGGTCCTTCCGCCGGTATCACGCTGACCACCGCCCTGGCTTCCCTGATAACGGGAAAGACGGTTTCTCCCGAATACGGCATGACGGGTGAGGTATCCTTACGCGGCAGGGTGATGCCCATCGGCGGCCTGCCGGAGAAGCTGATGGCTGCCCAGCGTGCCGGCGTGAAGACGGTTTTCATCCCCGAGGACAACAAGGACGACCTGGAGGATGTGGCGGAAGAAATCAGACAGAAGCTGGAAATCGTCCCGGTGCGTTACGTGGAGGACGTGCTGCGCGCCACAGGCGTACTGCGCAAAGTACGGAGAAAATCAGCATAAGATAATATAATCAAGAAACTGAACAGCAGCAATACCGGCAGAAGAACGGCCGGCAGGTCGTTTCAGCCTGAAAAATATACAGCTGCGAAACCGTCTGATTTCGGGTACCGGCCTGATTCGACGAGTTCTCTGATGACAACTCGCCTCAGCAGGCCTCAAAAAGAATTGCTCGGAAGCAACTTTTTGCCCCTCATCAGCCGTTTCCG
>JAFRGL010000023.1 GCA_017433825.1 Eubacterium sp.
GAGCCAGGATCAAACTCTCTGAATAAAAGTTCGTATCCTTCAGAATCAACTAACTAGCTAATCCATCCGTTTACTGTTTTAGGTTGTTCAAAAGAACTTATTTAAAAGAATCTTTCGAGGATGTGTTTTACTGTTTAATTATCAAGGTGCGCTGTCATTTGCGACAGCTTTATTAAGATAGCATATCGTTTTGTGATTGTCAACAATTTTTTAATCCAATTTTATAACTGAAAGATCATTCACATTCTATTGATTTTTGCCCTGCTTACCTATATAATTAAAGCATGAGTTTGGTTATTATTAACAGACCAATATAAAAATAAGGAGTGTACTATGCCTGACGAAATGATCAAGAAGGTTCTGGTCGCGAACCGAGGCGAAATCGCGGTGCGTATTTTCCGTGCCTGTATGGACTTAGGGATTCATACCGTCGCCGTCTATTCCAAGGAAGATACCTACAGTATTTTCCGTACGAAGGCCGACGAGTCCTACATGCTAAGCGAGAATGACAGCCCCTTAGGCGCCTATCTTAACATTGACAGAATTATTGACATGGCAAAAAAGCGTCACGCAGACGCAATTCACCCCGGATACGGATTCCTTTCCGAGAATGCCGAATTCGCAAAAGCCTGTGAAGACAACGGCATCACCTTTATCGGACCGCCCTCCCATGTGCTGGCGCAGATGGGTGACAAACTGACAGCCAAGGAAATGGCCATCCGCTGCAACGTTCCGATTATCCCGGGCAGCACTGAACCTTTAAAAGACGGAGAAGAAGCTCTCCGCCTCGCCAAGGAGTACGGTTTCCCCATTATGCTGAAAGCTGCTGCCGGCGGCGGCGGACGCGGTATGAGAAGATGTGATAAGGAAGAGGAAGTTATTCCCGCTTTCGACCTTGTTTCCGCGGAAGCCAAAAAAGCCTTCGGCAACAATGATATTTTCATTGAGAAATTCCTGGAGCATCCCAAGCACATCGAAGTCCAGATCCTGGCCGACAAATACGGCAATATCGTACATCTGTATGAACGTGACTGCTCCCTGCAGAGAAGATTCCAGAAGGTTGTGGAATACACACCGGCATTCTCCGTACCGAAGGAAGTGCGGGAAGCCATCTGCGCGGACGCTGTTAAAATCGCCAGGGAAGTCGGCTATGTGAGTGCCGGTACCGTGGAATTCCTGGTAGACAACCAGGGCAACCACTATTTCATCGAGATGAACCCCAGAATCCAGGTTGAGCACACTGTTACCGAGATGGTAACCGGCATCGATATCGTGCGCGCCCAGATTCTTATCGCGGAAGGCAAGCCCCTCTCCGACCCGGCTATCGGCATTACCTGCCAGGATGATGTTTCCTTAAGAGGCTACGCCATCCAGTGCCGTATCACCACAGAGGATCCGGCCAACAATTTCGCCCCGGACACCGGTAAGATTACAGCCTACCGTTCCTCCGGCGGTTTCGGCATCCGTCTTGACGAAGGCAATACCTTCAGCGGTGCGGTGATTTCACCTTATTATGATTCCCTGCTGGTAAAGATTACCACTTACGATACCACCTTCTACGGTGCCTGCAGGAAGGCCTTACGTGCCATCAATGAAACCCGTATCAGAGGCGTAAAGACCAACATCGCCTACCTGACCAACATTCTGACCAATGAAACATTCCGCAAAGGTCTCTGCCATACCAAGTTCATTGACGAGACCCCGGAACTGTTCAATATTGCAGACTCCAGGAACCGTGCCACCAAGCTTCTGGAATACATCGGCAACATCGTAGTCAACGATCCCACCGCCGGCAAGAAGCTGTACGAGACACCCAGGTTCCCGGTTGTCCCGGAAGGCGAACCGCCCAGGGGCCTGAAACAGTACCTGGATGAGAACGGTCCGGAAGCCCTGTCCAGGTGGGTTATGGATCAGAAGAAGCTTCTGATCACCGACACCACCATGCGTGATGCCCATCAGTCGCTTCTGGCCACCCGCGTCCGTACCAGGGATATGGTGAAGGTTGCGGACGGCACTGCCAAGATCCTGCATCCGTGCTTCTCACTGGAGATGTGGGGCGGCGCCACCTTCGATACCGCCTACCGTTTCCTGCACGAATCGCCCTGGGAGAGACTGGACCTTCTCCGTGAAGCCATTCCTAACATTCCGTTCCAGATGCTGCTGCGCGGTGCGAACGCAGTCGGTTATGCCAACTATCCAGACAATGTTATCCGTGATTTCGTAAAGCTTTCCGCTGAAGGCGGCATTGACATCTTCCGTGTATTCGACTCCTTAAACTGGGTGCCCGGCATGGAAGTTGCCCTGGACGAAGTTATCAAACAGAACAAGTTCGCAGAAGCCACTATCTGCTACACCGGCGATATCCTGGACAAAACCAGGGACAAGTACACCCTTGACTATTATGTCAGGCTCGCCAAACAGCTGGAAGGCATCGGCGCCCATTCCGTAGCCATTAAGGATATGTCCGGCCTGCTGAAGCCTTACGCAGCCAAGGAACTGGTAGCTGCGCTTAAGTCCGAACTGAAGATTCCGGTGCATCTGCATACCCACGACACCACCGGCAACCAGGTAGCCACGATTCTTATGGCCGCCGAAGCAGGCGTGGACATCGTAGACGTGGCGATTTCCTCCATGTCTTCCCTGACCTCGCAGCCGTCCATGAACGCCGTTGTTGCCGCCCTGCAGTATGACGAGCGTGCCACCGGACTGGATTATATGGATCTGCAGCAGCTGACAGATTACTGGTCAGACATCAGGGAACGCTATACCGATTTCGAATCCGACCTGAAGACACCCGTTACCGATATTTACCGCTATGAAATCCCCGGCGGACAGTACACCAACCTGAAACCCCAGGTTGAAAGCTTCGGCCTCGGCCACCGCTTCCTTGAGGTTAAGGAAATGTACAAGCGCGTAAATGACATGCTGGGCGATATCGTTAAGGTTACGCCTTCCTCCAAGATGGTCGGCGACCTGGCTATCTTTATGGTGCAGAATGACCTTACCCCGGAAAACATCCTGGAAAAAGGCGCGAACCTTTCTTATCCGGATTCCGCGGTCAGCTATTTCAAAGGCATGATGGGCCAGCCGGCCTGGGGCTTCCCCAAAGAGCTGCAGAAGATCGTACTGAAGGGCGAAGAGCCCATCACCTGCCGTCCCGGCGAGCTGCTGCCGCCTGCGGATTATGATGAAGCCCGGGCTGCCCTGTCCAAGGTTATGAACGCAGATGACGAACTGAATGACCGGGCCATCATTTCCTGGTTCATGTATCCGAAGGTTGTGGAGGATTATTACAAAGCCAGACACGAGCATGGCTACATCACCCGTCTGGGAAGCCACGTATACTTCCACGGACTGGCCATCGGCGAGACGAACAAGGTCAACATCGAAGACGGCAAGACCCTGGTTATCAAGTACATCGGCCTGGGCGACCTGAACGAAGACGGCACCAGGGTTGTACAGTTCGAGCTGAACGGCATGCGGCGTGAGGTCAACGTGGTTGACAAGCGCGCGTCCGAGAACATTGTACAGGTTAAGCTGGCAAATCCGGACGATCCCACCGAAGTCGGTGCTTCCATTCCCGGCGCTGTCAGCAAGATTCTGGTAAAGAAGGGCGACAAGGTCAAGGAGAACGATTCCCTTGCCGTTATCGAAGCCATGAAGATGGAAACCGCTGTTGTCGCCAAGTGCGACGGCGAGGTTGCCGAAATCTTCAAGGCTGCCGGAGACAATGTAAAAGCCGGCGAGCTTATCATGGTTATCAAATAAACGTTTATATGCCTGTAATGCAGAACTCCCGCGGGGCCATCCCGCGGGAGTTTTTTATTTATCCATACAGCTCATAAAATATTTTCCCGGATTACCGGAGTTTGATCAGCATATAGCTTTCATCGTTAATGCAGCCGTAATACAAATCCTTAAGCGGAATGACCTGCCGGACGATACCGGGAAGGCTGCCTTTGAATTTCAGTCCGCCGTAAATGGAATAGACGCACAGCTCCGAACTGTTGTACATCACAATCTCATTTCCTGAAAGGGAAACGGACGAATAAGCAAAGTCCGCGGTTTTTGAGCACACGCGGGCGCCGAGGGTATTGTATACCCGGATAATGTTCTGCGACGGATTTTCCTCGTTCCGGAGCAGGACACCGAAATGGTTTTCGTCATAGAAGGTGCTGGCAATGGTGCCGTCAATTTTGATGCGCCGGAATTCCCTGGGTGTTTCATTTCCCTTGAAAATGATCATGCCTTCCGAAGTAAATGCCACACAGTCGGAATTGTCCATATAATGGATTTCCGGCACCAGGATGTTGGAATAGGTATACGTATTGATAATATTGTCCGTGGCTGCCTTGCCCCTGGAACCGAAATTATAGAAATGAATGGTGGTCACAGGCATGCCCTGGGCAAACTGCAGGTAGGAAACCGCCAGGATTATGCCGCTTTTCGAAAGCGCTATGTCCATCGGATAACCGTTGGCGTCCATGGTGGTCTTGATCGTTGCCACCAGGGTTCCGTCCGGGTTGTAGCAGCTGATACGGGCGGTGGTGCCGTCGTCCAGAAGCGCCGCAACCATACCCGAAGAGGCCACTTCCACCCTCAGTATCGGCAGTGAAGTCTGCAGCCGGCCTTTTTCGCCTTCAGGCGTCAGGATACAGATGGTGGTGCCCATCCGGTCGTAAACCGCGCAGGTGGTGCCGCAGTTAACCATCCTGGGCTCGTTCATATCATAATTGACGGTCCACAGCTGGTTGTCGTACCGGTCATAATAGCCGGCCGCATCCAGGCCGCATTTCAGGACATGGTCCTCCACCGCATAATAGGTGTAGGACATGGTATCCTCGTCATTATCAACGTACCTTGACGAATACGAAAGGAAACGCCAGTTGGCGATAATAAAGGCTGCTGCGGCAGCTACGATAAGGATAATCAGGACAACCCGAAAAGGGCGGCTTTTCACAACGGAAAGCGCCCTTGTGCCGGCTCTGTTCTTCTGTTCCTTTTTTTCTTCCGTTTCCGCACCCATTCGATTAAATCCGCTACAGCTCCGTTCTTCCTTCAAGGGCCCTCTGCAGGGTCACCTCGTCAATGTATTCCAGGTCGCCGCCTACCGGCACTCCGCTGGCGATGCGCGTCACCTTGATGCCCGCCGGTTTGATCAGCTTGCTGATGTACATGGCGGTGGTCTCTCCCTCCAGGGAAGAATTGGTGGCGATAATCACCTCATCCACCGGCTCCTGCAGCCGGACCATCAGTTCTTTCAGGCGGATGTCGTTCGGCCCGATGCCCAGCATGGGGGAAATAGCCCCCTGGAGCACATGGTAGACGCCGTCGAACTTCCCGGTCTTCTCATAGGCTGCCAGGTCCCTGGAATTCTCCACCACCATAATCACCCTGCCGTTCCTTGCCGGGTCGCTGCAGATCGGGCAGACTTCCCGGTCCGTCAGGGTATGGCAGACCTTGCATTCATGAATATTGCGCCGGGCGGAGACTATGGTCTCTGCCAGTTTTTCCACCCGTTCTTCGGGCAGGCTGATAATATGGAACGCCAGCCGCTGGGCGGTTTTGCTTCCCACGCCCGGCAGCCTTCCCAGTTCCTCAATCAGGTTTTTGATATGACTGCTGTAATAATCCATTAAAAACCAAAGCCCCCAAGACCGCCGGCAAAGCCCGACATGGAGCTGGCCTGGGCCTCGTCGATCTGGCGGAGTGCTTCATTCATCGCCGCCATAACCATGTCTTCCAGCATTTCCACGTCATCGGGATCCACCGCATCCGGGGAAATGGTCACTTTCAGGACCTCATGCCTGCCGTTCATGGTAACGCTTACCGCACCGCCGCCGGCGGATGCCGTAAATTCTTTCTCTTCCAGGGCCTTCTGGGCTTCCTCCATCTGTCTCTGCATTCTCTGGGCCTGCTTCATCAGATTGTTCATATTTCCGCCCATACCGCCGGGATAACCGCCTCTTTTTGCCATGTTGAATTCCTCCTTATTCCTCTTCTTCCACCGGCATGTCCACTACGGCGCGCACCCTGTCAATCAGGGGGAGCCGGGCCAGCCGGTCGCTGCCCTGGCCGTCCTGCAGTACGATATGCACGTTTACAAGACAGCCGGATACTTTTGCAATGGTTTCTTTTATCTCAGACAGGGACTCGTCCTTGGCCAGGTATTCCCTGGCGGAAAGACTCCCCGTCATAATATACAAATCACCTGAGCCGTCCTTCGCGTCATAGGAAGGCTGGGACTGCTCCAGATAAGTCCGTACAATGGGAAGCTGTATCATTGATACTATTTTTCGCCAGCCAGACGCAATCTTCATCAGATCCTCCGGCGCAGGCACCTTTAATTCAGGCTCTTTCTTCTCTTCCGGCACTGCCGTCTCTGCCAAAGCAGGCGCATTTACCACTGCTGCGGCGGGCACAAAGCCCTCTTCCATCTTCTGTTCCAGCTTCCGGATGCGTTCCTTCCACGCATCGTCTCCGGTCTGAAGCTCCGGTTTGGCCAGGGAAATAACCGCCATTTCCACGGCAATCCTCCCGGAAGCCGCAGTCCGAAGTGTCAGGGACAGCTCCGAAAAGACCCTGATATAGTACAGAAGCGTACTCTCTTCAAAATGTCTGCCGGTTTCCGCGAGTCTTTCCAGATTCTCCGTGGAAATATCCGGAATCTCAGACATATCCGACACGTTTTTCGCCAGAAGCATATCCCGCATATACCAGACGAAATCCGAAACGAACTGGGACATATCCCTGCCGCTTTCGCTGATGCGGGCAATGACCCGGACTGCGGAAAGCACGTCTTCTTTCCGGATGCTCTCCAGAAGCGTATCGAAATGGGCGGTATCCACGGTTCCCAGCAGGGAAAGGACACTGTCAAAGGTCAGGTATTCGTCCGGGCTTCCTGCAATGCACTGGTCCAGCAGGCTCAGGCCGTCCCGCATGGAGCCGTCCGCCAGCCTTGCGATATAGCGGACCGCCGCGTCCTCCGCCTTTACACCTTCCGCGTCAAGAAGCTCCCTCATCCTTTCCGCCACCGTATTTGTGTCCAGCCGGTGGAAATCATACCGCTGGCATCTGGAAAGAATGGTCACCGGAAGCTTTGAAACCTCCGTGGTTGCCAGTATGAAAATGACATAGGAAGGCGGTTCCTCCAGGGTTTTCAAAAGAGCATTGAAGGCGCCGGCCGAAAGCATATGCACTTCGTCAATGATATAGACCTTGTACCGGCCCCTGGACGGACGGTAGGTTACTTCCTCCACAATTTCCCGGACATTGTCCACGCTGTTGTTGGAGGCCGCGTCGATCTCGATTACATTGGTGGACGTTCCGGAAGCTATCTCCCGGCACATGGCGCATTTCCCGCAGGGGCTGCCGTTTACCGGGTTTTCGCAGTTGACGGCTTTGGCCATAATCTTCGCCACGGAGGTCTTGCCCGTTCCCCTTGTGCCGCAGAAAACATAGGCATGGCCTATGCGGTCATACCTGATCTGGTTGCGCAGCGTGGTGACGATATGGTCCTGGCCTTTGACTTCCTCAAAGACGGCCGGACGGAATTTCCGGTAAAGTGCTGTATAGCTCATGTTGACAATTGCCTTTTCTCAGGTTATAATTTCCTCTGTCCGTGCAGCCGGGGAGATAGCGGTGCCCTGTACCTGCAACCCGCTACAGCAGGGGTGATGCCGAACCGAGGCCAGTTCATTGTGGAGCAGCCTCATATAAGTGGCGTTGAAGTACGGGTCTTGCGCAGCAGGAACTCCCGAACCGTGTCAGGGCAGGAATGCAGCAGCACTAAGAGAGACCTCCTGGGTGACGCAAGGGCGCCTGTACTGAGTTAACTGTATGAGTAACGTCCAGGGTGGCTGTTCGAAGGGGTGCGCACGGACATTTTTCTTATATTGCTTATCATAAGAATCGCGGCAGTTTCTGCCGCTTTTTTATTGATTCAGCCGAACGTTTTAGGCGTCCGGCTGAATATTACGGAGAGTGTGGGATTCGAACCCACGTGCCCGAAAAGGACAACCGCATTTCGAGTGCGGCTCGTTATGACCACTTCGATAACTCTCCTGTTGCGATATATTA
This sequence comes from Eubacterium sp., assembly GCA_017433825.1. GTDB lineage: Bacteria > Bacillota > Clostridia > Lachnospirales > Lachnospiraceae > Alectryocaccobium. The sequence continues at coordinate 8,080 of JAFRGL010000023.1, forward strand.
TTATACTTTTAATCTCTTTCGCAGTCAACCGTTTTCAACCGCTTCAGATAACCGGGCGCAGCTGGACGGCACGGATAAGCTCCGCGTTGTCCCTGGTTTTCGCGAACATGGTAAGTATGCTGTCGGCCGCTTCCTCCGCCTTCAGGCCGTTTAAGGCCCTGCGCATTTTGTTGACGGTTTCCAGTTCTTCCGGGGTCAGAAGCAGGTCTTCCCTTCTGGTACCGGATTTAACGATGTCGATGGCCGGGAATATCCTTCTCTCCTGCAGCTTCCTGTCCAGAACCAGCTCCATGTTGCCGGTTCCCTTGAATTCCTCATACACCACGTCATCCATCTTGCTGCCGGTTTCCACCAGCGCCGTAGCCAGGATGGTCAGGCTTCCGCCCTCCCGCATGTTCCGGGCCGCGCCGAAAAAGCGCTTGGGCATATGCAGGGCTGCAGGATCCAGACCGCCGGAAAGCGTCCTTCCGCTGGGCGGCACCACCTGGTTGTAGGCCCTGGCAAGCCTTGTGATGCTGTCAATGAAAATAACCACATCCCTGCCCATTTCCACAAGCCGTTTCGCCCGTTCGATAACCATCTCGGACACCCTCTTGTGATGCTCCGGCATCTCGTCGAAGGTGGAATAAATCACTTCCACGTTGTCACCGGTAACGGTTTCCTTCATATCGGTAACTTCCTCAGGCCGCTCGTCAATCAGAAGGATAATGATGTGCATTTCCGGGTTGTTCTTCAGGATGGACTTGGCGGCTTCCTTTAAAAGCGTGGTCTTGCCGGCCTTGGGCGGGGAAACGATCATGCCTCTCTGGCCCTTGCCCAGGGGGCTTATGAGGTCCACAATCCGCATGGCCAGGCTTCCGCCGGGACGCTCCAGGTGAATCCGCTCATTCGGGAATACCGGTGTCAGGTCGTCGAAATTCGGCCGCTTTACGGACAGCTCCGGTGAAATGCCGTTGATGGATTTCACATATAAAAGGGCGGAGAATTTCTCATTGGCGGATTTAACCCTTGTATTTCCCACCACGATATCCCCGGTCTTTAAAAGAAATTTGCGGATCTGGGAGGGGGAAACGTACACGTCCGCGTCACCGGGCATATAGTTGTCGGAACGGATGAAGCCATATCCGTCTGCCAGCACTTCCAGGATACCCTGCGCCGTTTCGCCGCTGTCAAGGCTTGCGATGCCGGGCTTCGGCGCGAAACCGGACCGGGTACCGGTCTCCTCGGTTCTCTCCGGCTCGGCAGTTCTGGCTGTTCTCTCCGGCTCGGAAGGTCTTGCCGTTCTCCCGGTATCGGAAGGCCTGGCTGCTTCCCTTGGCCTTCTGTCTTCCGTCTGCCGCGGCGTATCCTGCCTGGGTGCGGCTTTGGCTTCAGCCGCTTTCGCGGCAGCATCCTTTTCGTCTTCCTCCAGCATTTTATCAATCAGTTCAGGCTTGCGCAGCGCGGAAACCTTCTTCAGGCCCCTGGCCTTGGCAAGTTCACGGATCTCGGATAAAGGCAGTGTTTCATACTGTGCTCTGGTCATACTGTCCTCCATTTATGGCTATCGGTTGTAATAATCGTTTTTTTGGGTATCAGGGATTGAAATGAATAAATAATTCTCTGGGATTCCCTTTTAGGAAATGTCTTTTCTGACTATAGACAATAATATGGCAAGCCGCATTTCTTGTCAACTTTAATATTTTCTTCACATTTTTAACAGGATATTCTTTATATACTTTATGTTATTTTCACCATGAAGTCATACTTTGCACACATTTTTCCTGTATACTGCGTATCAGAGAAACAAAAGCAGAAAACATATTCTCTATCTTTCCCCCTCATTGAAAAATAAAACCGAAGGAAAAGAACCGCCCGGGAGCGGTTCTTTTTTTGTGTATTTATCGGTTTTTCAAAATCAGAATGTGAACTTGTCTGCGAAAAAGGCATCCAGGTCTTCAATCTTCACGCGAACCTGCTCCATGGAATCCCTGTCGCGCACGGTGACGGCACCGTCCTCCTCGGAATCGAAATCGTAGGTTACGCAGAAGGGCGTGCCGATTTCATCCTGGCGGCGGTAACGTTTGCCGATGTTGCCGCGGTCGTCGAATTCGCAGTTGTATTTTTTGCAGAGGTCAGCGTAAATCTTCTCCGCCGGGCCGTTCAGCTTCTTGGAAAGAGGCAGCACACCGATCTTCACAGGTGCGATGGCCGGATGGAAATGCAGTACGGTGCGGACATCATTCTTCTCTGCGTCCAGGACCTCCTCGTCATAGGCGCTGCAAAGGAAAGCCAGCACCACGCGGTCGGCGCCGAGTGAAGGTTCTACCACGTAGGGGATGTATCTTTCCTTCTTCTCATCATCGAAGTAGGTCATGTCTTCGCCGGAAACGTTGGCATGCTGGGTCAGGTCATAGTCGGTACGATCCGCGATGCCCCAAAGCTCGCCCCAGCCGAAGGGGAAGAGGAACTCCAGATCCGTGGTGCCTTTGCTGTAGAAGGAAAGCTCTTCCGGATCATGGTCTCTCGCCCGCAGCTCGTCGTCCTTCATCCCCAGGCCCTTCAGCCAGTCAATGCAGAACTGACGCCAGTACAGGAACCATTCCATGTCCGTGCCGGGCTCGCAGAAGAATTCCAGCTCCATCTGCTCGAACTCCCTGGTACGGAAGGTGAAGTTGCCGGGAGTAATCTCATTACGGAAGGATTTGCCGATCTGGCCGATGCCGAAGGGGATTTTCTTCCGGGAAGTACGCTGTACGTTCTTGAAATTTACAAAAATGCCCTGGGCGGTTTCCGGACGCAGGTATACGGTATTTTTTGCGTCTTCGGTAACGCCCTGGAAGGTCTTGAACATCAGGTTGAACTGACGGATATCGGTCCAGTTGTGCTTGCCGCAGGTCGGGCAGGGAATCTCGTTGTCCCGGATGAACTCCATCATCTTCTCCTGAGACCAGCCGTCTACGCTGCTCTCCAGCACAATGCCCTTCTCCTGGCAGAAATCCTCGATAACCTTGTCGGCGCGGAAACGCTCGTGGCACTCCCTGCAGTCCATCAGCGGATCGGAGAAGCCGCCCAGATGTCCGGAGGCAACCCAGGTCTGGGGATTCATAAGGATGGCGCAGTCCACGCCCACATTGTAGGGATTCTCGGTGACGAATTTCTGCCACCAGGCCTTCTTCACGTTGTTTTTCAGTTCAACGCCCACAGGGCCGTAATCCCAGGTATTGGCCAGGCCGCCGTAAATCTCACTGCCGGGATAGATAAAGCCTCTTGATTTCGCAAGCGCGACGATTTTGTCCATTGTCTTTTCCATAAGAAACACTCCTGTATCTTAAATTCATTGATAAATAATAATAGCAGCTGAACTGTTCACTGTCCGGAAAACCTCCGGCAGTTCTTCATTGTTCTCACTTGTCACCGTGCAGGTGGAAGCGCCGGTAATCTGCGCCAGGTCGCTGGCCGCCATAATCTGGCCGGGCACTTCTATCGACATCGGCTGGTTGACGATGAGGATTTTGTCCACCCAGTAAGCGGAAGACACATCCGAACCGGAAAGGGTATTGCCTGAAGTATCCGTAAATATCTTCTGGAAGCTGTATCCTTCCTCATATGCCTGCTTGACGGTGCCGCTGAAACACAAAACGCCGTTGAAAGCCTCAAAATCCCCCGGGCTTGCATAGGTCATCGTGATACTGATGCTGCTGCCGGTAACAGTGCATTCATCCAGTGTGATGCCGTCCCTTCCGGTATCCTGCCTGTAGTAAGCCAGGGAATCCTCGATATATGCCTGCATGCTTTCCGCCGTCTCCCCTTCCGGGAGAGCATCCACCATTTTATGAACGATGGAGTTGTCGCTGTTCAGGGTAAAGCTGTTGGTATGCTGTACTGCCTGCTCCGTTTCCTGGCAGCCCGTCATGAGCAGCGCTGCAAGAAAAGCCGCAAGAATCAGGAAAACCGCCGCTTTCTTTTTCATATTGCTCCTTCAATCGCCCTGCCTTTACGGCTTCCGGGCGAAATTCTCTTTTGATTCTGGCATATTATTATAAGTGATGGTACGGTAAAAAGCAATGTTAAAATCCGGGAATAATCCCGGATTTCAAATGCTTCTTTGTACAGTTATGCATAAGCTTTTCTACTCCTGCCCCTGGTAAAAATGGCCGAGGAATTCTTTCATTCTGACATTATCCGAGGAAAACACCTTTTCGGGCGAGCCTTCTTCCACGATGACACCGCCGTCCATAAAAATGATATAGTCAGCCACGTTTTTTGCGAAATTCATCTCATGTGTTACGATAACCATGGTCATATGCTCCTGTGCGAGCTGCCGGATTACCTTAAGGATTTCCCCTGTAAGCTCCGGGTCCAGCGCGGAGGTGGGTTCGTCAAAGAAGAGGACATCCGGCTTCATAGCCAGCGCCCTGGCAATGGACACACGCTGCTGCTGTCCGCCGGACAGCTGGTGGGGGCGGAAATCCTCCTTGCCCGTAAGATCCATTTTCTTTAAGAGTTCGCGGGCATAAGCGTAAACTTCTTCCGGGTCTCTCTTCTGCACTTTAACCGGTGCGTCGGTAATGTTCTGCCACACTGTATAATGCGGAAAAAGGTTGAAATTCTGAAACACCAGGCTGTAATACTGCCGGATGTTCTTCAGTTCTTTCTCCGGCGCGTAGACAGAGAACCCGTTCATGCTTCTCGCCGCGTATTTCCCCATGTATATGAGGTCGCCGTCGTCCATTGTTTCCAGAAGCGTCGCGCAACGGAGCAGTGTGGATTTTCCGGACCCGGAAGGGCCGATAACAGCCACGACTTCGCCCTGGTCCACGTGCATGGAAATGTCTTTCAGCACTTCGTTGTCGCCGAAGGATTTCCTGATATGGTTTATTTCCAGATATCTCACGGCAAATCCTCCTTTATTTCAGATAATTGACTTTCTTCTCAATGGCCTCCATAACGAAGGCAACCGCGTAGTTGAAGACATAGTAAAATACGCCGGCGGCAATGAACGGCATGATAGTGGTCTGAGCCGCGGCAATCTGCTTGGCTATGGCAAACATCTCGATATAGGAAACCGAGTATACCAGTGAGGTATCCTTAACCAGGGTGATTACTTCATTCGTTACTGCGGGAAGCACGTTTTTCACCATCTGGGGGAAGATAATCCTCATGAAAGTCTGTGATTTGCTGTAACCCAGTATCTGAGCGGCCTCATACTGGCCTGCGGGAACCGCTTCGATACCGGAACGGTAGATTTCCGCAAAATAAGCGGCATAGTTCAGCGCGCATCCGAGTATAATCGCCGTAAATTTGTATCCGCCGATATTCGCACGCCACAGATAATACGGCCCGAAATACCAGAAGAGCAGCTGCAGCATCAGAGGCGTTCCGCGCATAATGGATATGAATACTTTCACAAAGACGGAAAGGGGCTTAAACCTGCAGGCCCGCCCGAAATAAACCACCAGCCCCAAAGGCAGGGAGAATACCAGCGTCAGGGCAAAAATCAGCACGGTCTGGATAAAGCCGGTTCCTATTTGCTGAATCATTACCGATAATGACATAAACCACCTTCATCATAAAGACCGGCCCCGGAAGATACTCCCAGGGGCCGGCACCTTTTTCTAATTACTTCAAATATTGCAGTCCGGAATTTTTATTCCCCGTCAAAAGCGAGCATGTCACTGATTTCGTATTTCTCGCCGAGGGCAGCAATAGTGCCGTCCGCTGCCAGTTTCTCCAGATCAGCGCTGATAAGGTCCGCCAGAGCCTGCTGGCCGAGGGCAAAACCTACGCCGTACTGTTCGTTCTGCAGCGACTCCGCCATGATTTCAAAGCCTTCACCCCTGTTCGCAATCTGATAGTTGGCAACGCCTATATCAATGGCCAGGGCATCCAGCGCACCGGCTTTCAGCTCAGTAAACGCGGTATTGTAATCAGCAAACTCACTCAAGGCTTCAAAGGAATCCGTCAGTTCGGCATGTCCTTCAAGCAGCGCGGTAAGGGCTGCGGAAGCGGCCTGGACGCCGACTTTCTTTCCTGCAAGGTCCTCCAGCTTTTCGATGCCGGAGCCTGTGGCAACGACCACAACCTGCTGGTTATCCACATAGGGGATGGACCAGGCATAGTCATCTTCCCTGCCGTTGATGGTAAAGCCGTTCCAGATACAGTCAATGGCGCCGGAGTTCAGTTCCAGGTCTTTGGAGTCCCAGTTGATGGGTTTCTTTTCCAGTGTCCAGCCTTCCATCTGGCAGACGGCTTCTGCCAGTTCCAGGTCAAAGCCGGTATATTCGCCGTTGTCGTCCATGTAGCCGAAGGGCGGATATTCCGCGTCAAAACCTACGGTGAGCACACCGTCATCCACAGGGGAGGCTGCCGTTTCAGCTGCAGATGATTTCTCATCTGTTTTATCAGCACCGGAACCGCCGCAGGCTGCGAGTCCTGCTGCCAGAACACCTGCCAGGATGATGGCAAAAAGTTTCTTTTTCATAATAATATTCTCCTTACTGCCGCTGTTTTAATTTACCACGGTGATGTGGTCAATCAGCAAAACAAATATAGCAAAACACAGGGTAACTGTCAATACACAGAAGACAAGACACAAAGAAAAGCCTTCTGTGTCCGGTATGTTTCTTCCGGATACAGAGGGCTTTTAAAGCTCACCTGCGTTTAATTAGAGATAAATGCGGTTCACCCGCCTGCTGATCCTGCAGACCTGCTCGTAATTGATGGTGCCGGAATTCTCGGCGAGTTCTTCCACGGGAATAAAGGCGTCGCCGTCGGTGCCGAAAAGGGTGACCGTATCTTCGAGCTGTACGTCCGGAATGTCGGTCACGTCCACCATCATCTGGTCCATGCAGACACGGCCGATGACCGGCACGATTTTCCCGCGGATGATAACCCTGGCTTTGCCGGAAGCCGCCCGCGGGTAACCATCGGCGTAGCCTGCGGAAACGGTGGCAATCCTCGTAACGGGCTTTTCGGTAACATAGGTGGCACCGTAGCCCACTCCCCTGCCGGGCTCCACTTCGCGGATATTGACCACGTGGGCTTTCCACTGCATGGCCGGGATGAGATCCAGCTTCGTCTTGTCCACCTCGTCGGAGGGAAACAGGCCGTAGGTAATGATGCCGCTGCGGACCGCGGTGTAGATATGTTCATTGTACTCGGTAATGCCCGCGCTGTTACACAGGTGCACCAGGGGTATTTCCACCTGCCGTTCGGCAAGAAGCCTTCTCATTTCGTCGAATTCCGCCGCCTGTTTTTCGGAATATGCCCGGTCGGTCATGTCCGCACAGGAAAAATGCGAAAACATGCCGGTAAGCGACGCGCCGGGAAGCTTTGACATTCTGGCAATGGTGTCCGCATTTTCCGGTGTAACCCGGAAGCCGATGCGTGTCATGCCCGTATCCAGCGCGGTATGGAATTCCGCGTGGATGCCGAGTTTCGAAGCGGTTTCCGCGAACCTGACCGCCTGGTCTTCCTCATAAAATACCGGTGTGATGCGGTTTTTAACAGTCTCCTCGAAAAGAGACGGTGAACTGTAGCCCAACAGCAGTATGGGCTTTTCAATGCCCGCATTGCGGAGCTCCAGGCCTTCCTTTTCATCCGCCACTGCAAAGCCGTCCGCGATGTCTTCTATCCCGTGACAGACCGGGACCGCGCCGTGGCCGTAGGCATCCGCCTTGACCACCACCCACATGAAGGTGTCATTATGAAGATATCTGCGCACCTCGGCCAGATTATGCCGGATGGCAGGAATTGATATTTCCGTATAACATCTGTAATAGTTTTCCATTTCCCCTTATTTCCCCTTCTGCAGTCCTTTATTTCCGTCTGAAATCAGGCGCCTTTCTTCGTGGTTAAAAACTGTACGATAATACCCAGTATTGCCAGCACGCCGATGGCAGCGTAGGTGGTTATCTGATGCCTGCTTAACACGGTGCTTATCTGGTTTAAGTAGTTCACCGCATTTACCGCACCGAAAATGGCGGTTACGATAATCGTAAGCGGACGGGTGAATTTGACTGCAAGTATTCCGATAAGTATACCCGCGGCAACGGCCGCTATCCAGCAGATAACTTCGTTGACGCCCCTTGTCGCCAGCACGCCGAAGATGGCAGACCCGGATACGCAGGCCGTCAATACGAAAACGCCTGCCAGATAAATCCTGAAGGACAGAATTCCCAGGATAATGCCTATGATAATGCCGACAAGGACAGGCAGCCAGCCCCGGTTCTGCGCCGCAGCCGTACCCGCCATTAATGCATAGCCGATGCTCACGCCGATGATAAAGCCGATGATGGCCACAGACAGCTTTAACAGCTTATAGCCGAAGAAACACTGCAGCAGATTGAAAATAATGAGAATGACAACCAGCATAGTGGCAACGCCGCTTAAACCGCTGGATAATAACCCGTATATAAAACTCATGTCATACCTCCGCAAAATAATGGAATGATTATAGCACAGGCTGTATGTTTTGTAAAATGACCTCTTTACTCCCCTTCAAACACAAACGCACTGACGGGCGGAAGTGTGATATCCAAAAGCCCGTAGGACAGGCGGTATTTCTCTTTTTCGAACGTCCAGCCTTCCCCGTCGGAATATGCCGTCCTTGTTACGAAGTCTTCTTCCAGATAGCCGGCACGTCCGCCGATCCAGAAGGGCAGGCTTACCTGCCGTTCTTCATCCGCGGTATTGATTACCGTGAAAACCTGGCCTGTACCGGTGAACCGGACAAAGGCTGCCGTATTGTCAGCCGCGAAAACAAAACGGAAGGAGCCGGTCTTCAAAAGGGGGCTGCCCCTGTGCAGCCGGATACTCTCCTTATAGAAGGCGTGAAGGTCTTCGTCGATGTCATCCCAGGGGAAGCATCTGCGGTTATCCGGGTCTGTGAATCCGCACAGTCCTGCCTCGTCGCCGTAATACACTAAAGGCGCGCCGGGGAAAGTCATCTGCAGCAGCACCGCCTGCCTTAAAACCGGAACGGATATGTTCCCGGACGCAGCGGCTGTACCGCAGTCGGACAGCCTGCCTGCGGTATGCCCGGTCCGGGTAAGGAACCTGGAATGGTCGTGATTGTCCAGGATGTTCATACCGGCGAAAAGGCTTCCGGCCGGAATGACAGCAGTCTTTGCCTCCACAGTCCGCGCAAAGGCTTCGGCATTCCGGTACAGCTGCGGACTGAAGAAATCGCTGTGCTTGTCCATACCGGTCAGGAAGAAGGAAACCGGGTCACAGAAGCCTTCGAAATTGATGACCGTATCCCATTCATCGCCGGAAAGCCAGTCCTTCGGGCTGTCATAATGTTCCGCCACGATAAGCTTATCCGGGCCGCAGGATTTCACGGTCCTGCGGAATTCTTTCCAGAAATAATGGTTGTACTTTAAGGAACTGCCCAGGTCTGCCGCCACGTCCAGCCGCCAGCCGTCTGCAGAAAAAGGCGGCCGCAGCCATTTTTCCGCCACCTGCAGCATCTCCTTTTCCAGACTTTTGTCTCCCTCGTAATTAAGCTTCGGCAGGGTAAGATTATCCCACCAGCATTCATACTCCGTCTGTTCTTCGTTTTTGAAATGGAATCTTCTGCTGTACGGGCTTTCCGGATTGCCGAAAGCGCCTTCCGAAGAAGCATGCGCGGACTTCTGTGCCGGAATGACTTCTGATTCTTCGGGCCGGTCCACCCAGTAATGCGCACAGGAACAATGGTTGAAGACACCGTCCAGCACCAGCTTCATACCTTTTTCATGGATTTTGCCGGCCAGGCGGATTAGCGCGGAATCACCGTTTTCTTCGCCCGGGTCTCCCAGATGCCTGTCCACATGGGCAAAATCGGTGCAGTCATACCGGTGGGAGGAAGGAGATGCAAATACCGGATTCAAATAGATGACTTCCACGCCCAGATCTTCCAGGTAATCCAGCTTCTCCTCGATACCCTTCAAATCCCCGCCGTAGAAACAGCCGGTATCGTCCGGCTCCACCGGGTCGGATAAGGCATCCAGCTTTTTTACCGGCTTTCCCATGTAAATGTACTCGCCGTCCTGCACGTCATTTTCCGGGCAGCCGTTGGCGAACCGATCCGGGAAAATCTGGTAAATGACCGCTCCTTTCGCCCAGTAGGGGACGAAGTCCTTCCCGGCAGAAAAGACATAGTCTTCCCGCATTTTGCCGGAAATGCCCAGCTTGTCCAGGAATAAAAGGCCTTCCGAGGTTTCGATTCGGAAAATCCAGCCGTTCCGCGCTTCCTTCTCCGTCAGCACACAGGCATAGAAATCAAAATCATTTCTGTCAAAAGCCCAGTGCATCGGAAAAGCCATCCCGCCGGACAGGAGGTCTGCGTGTACGGCCTGGTATCTTCCCGTACGCAGCAGGATTTCTAAGGCGGGGCTGCCGTCTTTACCGGTTTTGCGGACGTAATTTTCTGTTTCGTCGCTGAAAAATGTCCTTGTTTCCACTCTTAAAATCTGCGGCCGGCCTTCTTTCGTTGGCCGGCCGCTTTATCTTTCTGTTATTTATTCGTCTCTGAAATCGTCTGTCAGGCTGTCGGAAGGATTCACTTCCGGAAGGTCTTCATCTTCCGGATTATTCCTTACAGGCTCTTCGTCCGCAGGCTCCTCATCCCGGCCGTCTGAAGGCTCTTCTTTCCCGGGTTCATCCTCCGGCTCCTGTTTTTCTTCCCGGCTGCCGTATCTGCGCTCGTAGTAACCGGGCTGTTCGTCCTCGGGAAGATAGGATTCCGCATATGGCTCGCCGAACTGGATGTGACGGAAAACAGCTTCGAATTCCGCACGGTTCAGGCGTTCCTTCTCAAGCAGAAGCCTTGCCACTTCATCCAGGACTTCCCTGTGGGCCTTGATGATATCCATTGCCTGCTGGTGGCACTCGTTGATGATGCGGGTAACCTCTTCGTCAATCATGGACGCGGTTTCTTCACTGTAGTTCCTGGTATGTCCCCAGTCCCTGCCGATGAATACTTCGTCGGAGTTGTCGCCGTAGGCCACCAGTCCGACTTTATCGGACATACCGTACTGGGTTACCATGGCACGGGCAATGGCAGTCACCTGCTTGATATCCTGGGAAGCACCGGAGGTAATATCCTCGAAGATCAGCTCTTCGGCCACACGGCCGCCCAGGCCTACGATAATCTGCTGCATCATCATACCCTTTGTACGGAACATGCCGTCATTCTCCGGCTGAGGCATGGTATAACCTGCCGCGCCGATGCCGGTAGGTACGATGGAAATCGTGTAAACCGGGTCCATATCCGGCAGTACATGGAAGAGAATCGCATGTCCCGCTTCGTGATAAGCGGTGATTCTCTTCTCTTTGTCGGAAATAACCCTGCTCTTCTTTTCCTTGCCGACGGATACCTTTAAGAAGGCATCCCGGATATTTTTCTGGGTAATGAACTTCTGGCCGGCGATGGCTGCGCCGATGGCTGCTTCGTTCATCAGGTTTTCCAGATCCGCGCCAGAAAAGCCGGCGGTGGTCTGGGCAATTGCCTTCAAATCCACATCCTCGGACAAAGGTTTCTGTCTGGAATGCACCTTCAGGATAGCTTCACGGCCGGTTACATCCGGCAGGCCTACGCCGACGGTACGGTCGAAACGTCCGGGACGGCGGATGGCCGGATCCAGAATATCCACACGGTTGGTGGCTGCCAGCACGATAATGCCTTCGTTAACGCCGAAGCCGTCCATTTCCACGAGCAGCTGGTTTAAGGTCTGCTCACGTTCGTCATGGCCGCCGCCCATGCCGGTGCCTCTCTGACGGGCAACTGCATCGATTTCGTCGATGAAGATAATGCAGGGATGGTGCTTTTTCGCTTCGGAGAACAAATCCCTTACACGGGAAGCACCGACGCCGACGTACATTTCCACGAAATCAGAACCTGAGATGGAGAAGAAGGGCACGCCCGCTTCGCCCGCAACGGCTTTTGCAATAAGGGTTTTACCGGTTCCGGGAGGTCCCACGAGAAGGACGCCTTTCGGAATCCTGGCACCTAAACGGATGTATTTCTCCGGGCCTTTCAGGAAATCCACGATTTCCTCCAGTTCCTGCTTCTCCTCGTCCATGCCTGCCACATCGGCAAACCTTACCTTGGAATCCTCGGGCAGTGACATTCTCGCCCTGCTCTTGGAGAAATTCATCATCTGTCCGGTACTGCCGCCGCCCGCGGTTCCCCGGCTCATGATCAGCGCGAAGATGAAGAATACCACGCCGACGATGATAATGGGCAGAATCATCATAAAGATGGGGGACTGCTTCTGAACCGCACTGACCACATAGTTTACATTATGGGCAGCCAGCTGCTCTTCCGTAACCCTTACATCGGACACGTAGATGGTAAACTGCCTGCCTTCGACGGTCGTAAAGGTCAGGGTACCGGTGGGCACGTCGGAGCTTTGGGTAATCGTGGCGTCTTTAATGTCGCCCTGCTCCAGGATTGCCATGTATTTGGCATTGTTCACGGTTTCCTCTGTGTCCCTCCGCATGCCCGGCATGACCCGGTACATGATTATGAAGAACACAATGATCACTGCATAAAAAATGATGTTTCGTATCAGGTATCGTCTCACAAAAAATGACTCCTTTATCTTCGTTTCAAAACCAGCCGGGCTGTCACTCTTCCACTACGCCGATGTAGGGAAGGTTCCTGTACTGCTGGTCAAAATCCAGCCCGTATCCGACCACAAACATATCGGGAATCGTAAAACCGGTGTACTCCACCTTCACATCCTTAACTTCCCTTCTGGCAGGCTTATCCAGCATCACGGCAATCCGCACGCTTTTCGCGCCGTGTTCTTCAAACACCTTCCGGAGCATGGAAAGTGTCCTGCCGCTGTCTATGATATCCTCGGTGATCAGCACATGCTTTCCGGACACATCCTCGTCAATGTCCTTTTTGAACTTCAGAAAGCCGGTGGATTTGGTGCCGGAACCGTAGCTGGACACACTGACGAAATCCATGGTTACCGGCATGGTCAGCCTTTTCACCAGATCACAGGTAAAAAAGACGCCGCCTTTTAAGACACCGACAACCAGCACCGGTTCATCGTAGTCTTTGTTGATCTCCTCCGCCATTTCGCGGACTCTTCTGTCAATGGTTTCCTCATCATACAGTATCTTTATGCTGCTCACTTTAAGCCTCTTCCTGAATTGTGATTTTCAGTACTCTCCTGGTCATATCGGTTACTTTGCAGTTCTCGCTGATGCGCATCCCCGTCACCCAGACAACCTGGCGGTCGTCAGCCAGAAGCGGCAGGCTGTCCCTTTCGCAGACAGGCACTTTTTCATTGATCAGGTAATCTGAAAGCTTCTGCCTGCCTCCCTGCGCGTTCACAGTCAGGGTATCGCCCTTCCTTCTGGTCCGGATGACAATATTTCCGATTATTGTATCATAATCCAGCCATTTCGTATATGTTTTTTCTGTTAAATTTTCAGTAAAATTCTCAAAATGAATAATTTCCGCGGTAAAAACCAGCCCGAATGCGTGTGTTTCCCCCGCTGTATTCAAAATAACCGCTTCCTCTGGTGGTTTTTCTTCCGTTTTCGCAATCCGCACACTGCCGTAGCTCTTCTGCCCGGTCAGGCCGCAGGGCAGGGACAGCCGTTTTCCGGTCTGTGCGTTAAAAAGGCCAAGGAGGCCGTTTAAGTGGACCCGGCCGATATCCTTTGCGCTGCCTGACAGGGTTTTCAGCGCTTCCGCCAGGACCCCGCAGGCCAGGTAAGGCGGTTCGTCTGCCAGGCCGTCTTCAACCTCCGCCATACCGGCAGAGGGATATTTCACATATTGTTCCGTCTTTTCCCGTATCTTCTCCTGCAGGAAGTCCGCGGCAAAACGCAGATCCTCCGCAGCGGAAAAAAGATGCTCCACCGTCTTTTCATTGACCTCCGTTTCCAGAAGCGGCAGGATATGGCGGCGGATGCGGTTGCGGGTATAGGCGTCCGTCAGATTCGTGGAATCCGTACAGAAATCCTGCCCGCGTCTTTTCAGTTCTTCTTCGATTTCCGCCCTTGTAAAACACAAAAGCGGCCGGATAAAGCTTCCGGCAGAAGGCGCAATGGCTGCCATTCCCGTAAGGGATGTGCCCCTGGCCAGGTTAAACAGCAGCGTTTCCGCGCAGTCGTTTTTATTGTGGGCAAGGGCGGTTTTGCCGGCGCCGGCAAGATGCATCGCTTCTTCTGCGGCCTTCTTCCGAACCTTCCGCCCGGCTTCCTCCTCGGAAATGTGTTCTTTCTCCGCCAGGGCCCTGACATCCTCATGGAATACATACAGAGGCACGCCAAGCCGTTCGCAAAGGTTCCCCGTAAAGGCTTCGTCCCTGTCGCTTTCCGCGCCGCGCAGGCCGTGGTTGACATGGAAAGCGGAAACCTTCAGGCCAAACCTGCCCGCAAGGTCCTTTAAGACCAGAAGCAGGCATACGGAATCAGCTCCGCCGGATACGCCGGCGCAGACTGCATCGCCCTCTGCAAGCATGTTATTTGACTGAATATAAGCTGCTGCTTTCTCCGTAAAATCCATAGCAGGCCTGCCTTTAAATATCATTTCCGTCTGTTATTTCAAAAAGGGGACGGCAGGTTCGCCATCCCCTTTTTTCATGCAGTGTTTACTCGGCCTCCTTGAAAATAATCTCGTTGTCGTTTACCAGTCCGAGCTTTTCCTTGGCGGTCTGTTCAATGTACTCGTCACTCTGCATATACTCGTTAAGCATCTCGATTTCCCAGGTCCTTAACTCTTCATCCTCAATCTGCGCCTCCAGCTCTTTTGTCCGTTCCTCGATGTCGGCTATACGGCTTTTCAGATGCCTGCTCTGCACCAGCAGCGCCACGGTCAGTATAATGACCACGAAAATAATCGCCAGCATGGTTGCCGTTGTCGGATTCAGCCTTCTGTAGAAATCCCGCAATAAATGGCGTTTTTTCATCTTTCTATCCATACCCTTTGCCGCGGCATGTTCATCAAAGGAAGCGGATCATCTCCTGTGCTTCTTCCTTACGGACATTGTCCGCGATGGAAAGGATTTCCGCCTTCACCGTCCGGTTGCCGAATTCTATCTCAATCACATCACCGGTTTTCACTTCATAGGAAGCCCTGGCCGGTTTGCCGTTCACCTGGACCCGTCCGGCGTCACAGGCGGTATTGGCCACCGTACGCCTTTTGATCAGTCTGGAAACCTTGAGGAATTTGTCCAGTCTCATCAGCCGTTGACTTTGTCCTTCAGGGATTTGCCGGCTTTAAAGCGGGGGGACTTGGAAGCAGCGATGGTGATCTCTTCGTTGTTGAAGGGGTTTCTGCCGGTTCTTTCCGGACGGTCAAGAACTTCGAAAGTACCGAAACCGGTAAGCTGAACCTTTTCACCTTTGGCAAGCTCTGAAGCTACTGTATCTGTGAAAGCATTGATGACTCTTCCTGCTGTCTTTTCATCTGTTCCTGCTGCAGCTGCAACTTTTGCGATTAATTCTGTTTTTTTCATTGTATTTGTCTCCTTATAAAAATTTCTCAGCGGATAGCATTTTACTATCCGTAGCTACCTTTTGTCAAGCTGTACCTGCACTACTTGTCAAGACTTTTCAGTTCTTCCTTTAAAAGTGCCAGCTTTTCCTCAGCGTCTGCCGCGGAGCTTCCCCTGACACCGCAGTAGAACTTGATCTTCGGCTCGGTGCCGGAGGGCCGGACCGCCACCCAGGCGTCGTCTTCCAGCTCGAAATACAGTACATCCGAGGACGGAAGGCCGGTGGAATGAACCGTTCCGGAAGCAAAATCCGTCACTTCATCCTTCTTGTAGTCCCGAAGGGCGGTTACGGACAATGAACCGAAATTCTTCGGCGGATTGGCCCGCAGTTCCTCCATGATTTCCCCGATGCGCTCAATACCGGCTTTGCCGGCCATGGTCACGGAAACCACGTCCTCCAGGTAATACCCCAGCTTTTCGTAAAGGGCGGTCATGGCATCCCATAAGGTCTGACCGCGGTCACGGTAGAAGGCAGCCGCTTCGCAAAGCGCCATGGAGGCGGAAACCGCGTCCTTGTCCCGGGCATAGGTGCCGATAAGGCAGCCGTAGCTTTCCTCAAAACCGAACAGGTAGGTGCCTTTTCTGCTTTCCTCAAACCCGAGAATCTGCTGTCCGATGTACTTGAACCCGGTGAGCACCTCTATAAACCGGACGCCGTAGCTTTTGGCGACGGCAGCCGCCATGTTGGTGGATACAATGGTGGAAATCATCGCGCCGTCATCCGGGCAGAGCCCCAGAGCCTTCTTCTGTCCGACTTCATAATCCGCTAAAAGGGCGCCGGACATATTGCCGGTGAGGGTATGGTAAACGCCGTTTTTGTCTTTCACCCGCACACCCAGACGGTCCGCGTCCGGATCGGTGGCCAGCACAAGGTCCGCGTCCGTCTCCCGCGCCAGGGCAAGGCCCAGATCAAAGGCTTCCTCCGCTTCCGGATTCGGATAGGCCACGGTGGGGAAGTCGCCGTCTGGCAGCTCCTGCTCTTTAACCACGGTGACGTTTTCAAAGCCAAGCTCTGAAAGAACCCTTCTGACAGGCAGGTTGCCCGTGCCGTGCAGGGGTGTGTAGACAATTTTCAGTTCTTTTCCGTATTTCTTTATCAGTTCAGGGTGCAGGACCTGCTTTTTGATGGCGTCATTGTAGGCATCGTCCACTTCTTTTCCGATAACGGTCAGAAGCCCGGCTTCCCCGGCAGCTTTCCTGTCCATGGTTTTCGCGGAGAAAATGTCTTCGATTTTATTCACCTCCGCCATTATGCCCTTGTCGTGCGGCGGTGTAATCTGCGCGCCGTCCGCCCAGTAAACCTTATAGCCGTTGTAATTGGAGGGATTGTGGCTGGCGGTAATATTAATGCCCGCCGTGCAGCCTAAGTACCGTACGGCAAAGGAAAGCTCGGGTGTGGGCCTTAAGGATTCGAAAAGATATGCCTTTACGCCGTTCGCCGCCAGTGTCAGCGCGGATTCTTCCGCGAATTCCGGTGACATGTGCCTGGAATCGAAGGCAATCACCACGCCTTTGTCCGCAGCACCCATGGCAATGATATAATCTGCCAGGCCCTGGGTGGCCTTGCGTACCGTATACCGGTTCATCCGGTTGGTGCCTGCGCCGATAATCCCCCTTAAGCCCGCAGTTCCGAATTCGAGCTCACGGTAAAACCGCTCTTCGATCTCTGTACGGTCATCTTTGATGGAAGCCAGTTCTTCCCTGCTTTTGCCGTCGAGGAGGCTGCTTTCCATCCATTTTGCGTATTCTTCCATCGCGTTCATCGTCATTTACTCCTTATTGTCTGTTTATTTCCCCTTTTATAAACTCCAGAAGATATTCCCTGGTATTATTCTTCGGATTCTCCAGCACGGCATTCAGGGCCGCCTGAAGCACGGTGCCTACCTTAGGGCCTTTTTCACAGCCGGCTTTCATCACGTCTTCGCCGGTCACAGCCAGCTCTTTTAAGGAAATGCAGTCACCGCGGGCCAGCATCATCTCCCCCATGGCCTTTACCGAATAAATACGTTCGAACTTTTCCTTTCGCCGGTGCATGCTCTGGCCCAGCACGTCCGCGACCTGCACCTTAATCAGCCGGAAGAACATTTCTTCCCCGAGGGATGAGAGAAGCTTTCTGACCGGCACTTCCCGGGCTTCGGTCCACTCGTCGTGCTGCCGGATAAGCAGGCAAACCTTGCGCATGGTGTCATTATCGCATTTCAGCCTTTTTAGAATCGCCTCCGCCATTTCAGCGCCTTTTTCCGGATGGCCTTTGAAATGGTCTATGCCGTTCCTGTCGGTGGTCTTCATCACGGGCTTGGCGATATCATGCAGCAGCATGGTCAGCCTTAAAATCCGGTCGGACTCAATGCTTTCCATGGTCTTTAAAATATGATCGCCCACGTTGTAGCAATGGTGTTTGTTCACCTGGGGCGTATTCATGCAGACGTCGAATTCCGGCAGGAATACCGCCGTTTCGCCCAGCTCCCAGGCTTTCCGCAAGTATTCCGGATGTCTGGAAACGAGTATTTTCGTCAGCTCGGCGAAAATACGCTCTGCGCTGATTTTACGCAGGTTGCCGCTTAAGGCTTTGACGGCTTGTGCCGTCCTCTCTTCTATCTCAAATGACAGCTGGGCGGAAAAGCGGACCGCCCTGAGCATCCTTAATGCGTCTTCGGAAAAGCGCTCGTAAGGGTCTCCCACGCAGCGGATAAGGCGGTTTTCCAGGTCCTTCTGCCCGCCGAAAAGGTCCACCAGACCGTCCCTGTCGTTATACGCCATCGCATTGATGGTAAAATCCCTTCGTTTCAGGTCTTCTTCCAGTGAAGAGGTGAAGGTGACGGATGAGGGATGGCGCATGTCCTCGTAAATGCCGTCAATGCGGTAGGTGGTCACTTCGAAGGCATCCTCCCTGTCCATGACGGTAACCGTACCGTGGGCAATGCCGGTATCAATGGTGCGTCTGAACAGGTTCTTCACCTGCAGGGCCCGGGCGTTGGTGGTGATGTCCCAGTCCTGCGGGGTTCTTCCCAGCAGGCTGTCCCGGACGCATCCGCCCACAGCATAGGCTTCGAAGCCTGTGCCTTCCAGGACAGAGATGATTTTTTTTACTTTTTCCGGTAACAGAATCTGCATGAACGCCCCCGTCGGTGATAATAAAAAAAACAGACGCAAAAGCCTGCTGCTTTTATGCATCTGTATTATAGCATACTGCTTATTATATTTCCATGTTTCTTTGCTCTTAAGACGCGTGTTATCTGCACAAAAAATTGGGCTGCCTGATTGACGCTCTCCTCAGGCAGCCCTACCAATGATAATTCAGTAGTTTCACTATATAACCTCCATTCTCTTTATTTTTCAGGTTTCGTGGTTCTGCTCCCATTCTTCTTATCTTCATCTGTTTTGCAGAACCGGGACAATCATTTCATTGGTTTGTCCTCCTTGTATCTCAACCTATCGATAGTTTCTTCTTCTAAATATATTGCTCTTGTCTCTTTCTGGGTTCATTATAAGGGAGGGGTGTTGATTTGTCAAGCATTTTCTTGAAATTTTTCTATATTTTTAAATATTTAGAATATTTACGTCAATTAGATACAATTTAGCTCCGCCATCCTGAAATGTTGCGTGATTTGAAAAGATTCTAAATATTCAGTTCCTGCATCCACCGAACCGGCAGAAGAACGGCCGGCAGGTCGTTTCAGCCTGAAAAATATACAGCTGCGAAACCGTCTGATTTCGGGTACCGGCCTGATTCGACGAGTTCTCTGATGACAACTCGCCTCAGCAGGCCTCAAAAAGAATTGCCTGGAAGCAACTTTTTGCCCCTCATCAGCCGTTTCCGACAGCTGTATTTTTCATGGGCTTTACTCCAATCCCGGCCTGTTCTTTCTGCCGGTACGGCTGCCTGTCAGTTCCCGGGCCGGGCCCCAAAAGCAGCCGGTTGATTCAGCCATAAATAACTGTTTTCAGTCAGTAGTTTTCTTCCGCCGTGAGGCGATTCTGTTCAGAAGCTTCACCACCTGGCCGACGCAGAACGCCGATATGATGGTGCCCTCGCGGACCACCACCACGTCTCCGGTGAAGGATTTTATACCTCCCAGGAAAATCAGCTGCAGCACCAGGGCGATGCAGATCATGCTCATGTCCACCATCGTCTTGCAGTCCCCGAAGGGCCTGGTCTTCAGCTTCTGGAAGATGGCTCCCGCCAGTCCTTCCGCCGGCATCGGGATAAGGTTCGGCTGCAGATACGTGAACACGCCGATACCGATGATAAACAGGCTGGCAATCAGATAGACCAGCCTTAAGGGATAAGTCTCCGGCCGCGGGAAATTGTATAGAAGATGTCCGAAAGCATTCGGGTTGATTCCCACAAGGTCCACCATAAAGCCGAAAACAATGGCTACCGGGATGCCCAGGATATTCACCAGGCGGAATTTACTCCTCAGGATGAGAAACTGGGCAAGGACCAGCAGGCAGTAAACCAGGATGGTGGTGGTGCCCAGGGTGAACCCCCAGATAACCTCCAGAGCCCTGGGAATCGAGCTGACAGGAGAAATTCCCAGCCCCGACATCTTGGACACATTGATGCCGACGGCAATAATAAACAGACCGATAATATAAACGATCAGCCGTTTTACGTTCTTCATCCCAGCATCTTCGCCTTGATGTCAGCCAGGCGGTTCAAAGCCTCGTAAAGCGTGTCATCCTTCTTTGCGAAATGCAGCCGGATGATGTCCTTTACCGGCTCCATGAAGAAGGATGAGCCTGGCACGGCAGCAACGCCCACCTTGGCGGTCATCTCCTCGCAGAATTCCAGATCGTTCTGTCCGGGCTTCATGAAAGGCGCAATATTGGCCAGGCAGAAATAGGTGCCCTCCGGCTCGGAGAACGGAATGCCGATGTCGCGGAGGCCGTTCGTGAAGATCTGCTTCATATGCTCGTAATGGGCGGTAAATTCATCGTAATAGCTGTCCGGCATGTCAAGGCCCACGATGGCAGCCTCCATCAGGGGAGCAGCGGAACCCACGGTATTGAAATCATGGTACTGCTTGATTCTTTCCATGATATTCTCCGGGGCAATGGCGTAGCCTAAACGCCAGCCTGTGATGGAGTATGTCTTGGAAAGGGAGGAAATGCTGACAGTCCTCTCCCACATTCCCGGCAGGGTCGCCATGTAAATGTGCTTCCTGCCGTCAAAGATGATGTGCTCATACACCTCGTCCATAACCGCGTAAACATCATATTTCTTACAGAGGTCCGCGATAAGCGTCATTTCCTCCATGGTAAACACACGTCCCGAGGGGTTGGCGGGATTGCAGATGAGGATCATTTTCGGGTTCTGGCGGAAGGCGTCTTCCAGTACTTCCGGATCAAATTTCAGCTCGGGCGGCACCAGGGGCACGTAGATGGGCTCGCAGTCCGCCATAATGCACTGGGCATGGTAATTTTCGAAAAACGGGGAAAACAGCACAACCTTGTCCCCCGGATTGGTCAGCGCGAAAATGGTGTCCACCATGGCTTCGGTGGAACCGATGGTTACCACGACTTCCTTATCCGGATCCAGGTCAAGGCCCATGAAACGGCCGCATTTCCGGCAGAGGGCCTGACGGAAGTTCAGGGCACCCATGGTTATCGGATACTGATGGGGGCCGATGGCGGAGATTTCACGCAGGCGGTCGGTAATGGCCGCGGGCGGATCAAAATCCGGGAAGCCCTGGGCCAGGTTGATAGCGTCATTTGCAATGGCGATCCTGGTCATCCGCCGGATGATGGATTCGGTAAACATGGCATTTCTTCTGCTCATTTCTTTCATATGGATTTACCTCGATTCTTCTCTTCTTCCTGAATTATAATCCCAGCGCGAGGCTGTCAGCCGCAGTAATATTGTGTCTGTCCAGGCTTTCCTGCATGGTCTGCATATTTTTTGCGGCAATAATCATATACGCCAGACCGTCCTTGTGTCCGAAAACGGAATACATGTACTCGATATCCACCCCGTCCCCGGCCAGAAGCTGCAGAAGGTCGTTCAATCCGCCGGGCCTGTCGGGCACCGCCACGGCAAACACCGGATTAACGGCAATCACAAACCCTGCCTCGGTTAAGGCTTTCTGCGCTTTTTCGGGATCGTCGGGAATCAGGCGGAGAACGCCGTATTCCGAAACTTCCGCCACATTCAGGGCGCGGAGGTCGATACCATGCTCGGACAGCACGGAAAGGATGGCAGCCAGCTGCCCTTTTTTATTTTCCATAAACGCGCTCAGCTGATAAATGTTCTTCATGGTTTTCCCTCCTTATATTTTTCTTCTGTCGATAACACGCACGGCCTTGCCTTCGCTTCTTTCGATGCTTCTGGGGGCAACCAGCCGGATTTTCGCGTAAATGCCCAGCATGGCTTTCATTGCCTGGGTCAGCTGTTTTTCCATCTCGGTAACCGTCGCCAGGCTGCCGTTGAAGGCATCGGCGGGGATTTCCACACGGATTTCGATGGAATCCGTATTTTCCAGCCGGTCCACGATAATCTGGTAGTTCGCCGGATATCCCTGCTCCAGAAGGACGGTTTCGATCTGGGACGGGAATACATTGACGCCCTTGATGACCATCATATCGTCAGACCTGCCCATAGGCCTGCTCATCCGGATGTGGGTTCTTCCGCAGGAACAGGGCGTATCGTCCAGGATGCAGATATCCTTCGTCCGGTACCGCAGCAGCGGGGAAGCCTTCCGGGTCAGGGAAGTAAACACCAGTTCGCCCTTGCTTCCGTAAGGCAGAGGCTCCAGGGTGACCGGGTCCACAATTTCCGCGAGATACTGGTCTTCGCAGATATGCATGCCGGCCTGTTCGCTGCACTCATAAGCCACGCCGGGGCCGCACATTTCCGTCAGACCGTAAATATTGTAGGCTTTGATGCCCAGGTCTCTTTCGATGTTCCTGCGCATCTCATCACTCCAGGCCTCCGCGCCGAAGATGCCGGCCTTCAGCCGTATTTTATCCCGCAGCCCCCGTTCATGGATGCTTTCCGCCAGATATGCGGCGTAGGAAGGCGTACAGCACAGGATGGTCGAACCCAGGTCCACCATAAACTGCAGTTGCCTGTCGGTGTTGCCTGAGGACATGGGCAGTGTCAGGCAGCCCACCTTGTGGCTGCCGCCGTTTAAGCCGGGGCCGCCGGTGAACAGGCCGTAGCCGTAGCAGACCTGGCACACGTCGTCTTTCGTACCGCCCGCAGCGGTGATGGCCCTGGCGCAGCACTCTTCCCACAGGTCGATATCCCCCTGGGTATAGCCGGACACCACTCTCTTGCCGGTGGTGCCGGAAGTGGACTGGATACGCACGCATTCCGAAAGCGGAACCGCAAACATGCCGAAGGGATAGGTTTCCCTTAAATCGTCCTTGGTCAGAAACGGAAGCTTGTAAAGGTCTTCCACGCCTTTGATATCATCCGGCGTAAGCTTTTTTTCTTCCATCTTCTGCCTGTAATAAGCCACATTGTCCCAGACATGCTTTACCTGCCGCACCAGGCGTTCGCTCTGAAGGTTCTTTAAGGCGGACCGGTCCATGGTTTCTGTTTCTTTCTGATAATACATTTCCATAATTACTGCTTGTCTTTCTGTACTGCTTAGCTTTCCCTGCCCAGTTTATAGGCTTTCAGGTTCATTTCCGTAAACTTCTCAGGTACGCATTCCCTGATGACGGTTATCCACTCTTCTTCCGGATAGTCAAAATGCTTTGACAGCCTTCCGATCAACACCAGGTTGACCGCTTTTGCACTCCCCGCCTGCTCCGCAAGGGAAAGTGCGTCAAAGGCGTCCAGATTCAGTCCCAGGCCTTTGATATTGTCCTCAATGCCATCCGGGTAGACCGCCGTACCGGTAATAACCGGCATGGGATTGGTTTTCTGCGTATTGGTGATTAAAATACCGTCCTTACGTAAATATTCGGTCCAGCGGGCCGCCTCCAGAAGCTCGAAGGAAAGGATAAAGTCCGCCTCCCCTTTGTCAATCAGCGGGGAATATACCTTGTCGCCGAACCGTACGTAGGTAACCACGCTGCCGCCGCGCTGGCTCATGCCATGCACTTCGGACACTTTGACGTCGAAGCCCCTGCCCACGAAAAGCCTGCCGAGGATTTTGCTGGCAAGGAGTGTTCCCTGGCCGCCGACACCGACAATCATGATATTCTTTGTCATGGTTAAAACTCCTTTCTTTCGGGCAGCGCGCCGAATCTGCAAAGCTGGGCGCAGACGCCGCAGCCGACACAAAGCGTACCGTCAATGGATGCCTTGCCGTCCACGATGCTGATGGCCGGGCAGCCTATCTTCATGCAGGCCTTGCAGCCCACGCATTTATCCCTGTCGCTTACAATCGGGCCGGGATGCTTTACATATTTCAGAAGCGCGCAGGGCCTTCTGGAAATGATGACCGACGGGCAGTCATTTCCGAGTGCTTCCTTAACGGCCGCTTCACATTCCGCAAGCTTATAGGGGTCCACCACCTTCACATCCGGAATACCGATGCTCCTGCACAACTCTTCCAGATTGATCTTGCCGGCGGGATCGCCTTTAAGGTTAATGCCGGTGGTGGGATTCTGCTGATGGCCCGTCATGCCGGTAATGGAGTTGTCCAGGATAATAACCGTACAGTTGGATTCATTGTAGGCGATGTTGACCAGGCCTGTGATGCCGGAGTGGATGAAGGTGGAATCACCGATAACCGCCACGGTATTTTTCGCGTTTTCCGGCGTACTCTTTACAAAGCCGTGGATGCCGGATACGGAAGCGCCCATGCAGATGGTGGTATCAATTGCGCCAAGGGGTGCCAGGGCTCCTAAGGTATAGCAGCCAATATCACCCAGCACGTTCACCTTCAGCTTGTTCAGGATGTGGAACATGCCCCTGTGGGGACAACCGGCGCAGAGCACGGGCGGCCTTGCGGGCACATTTTCCGGATAGGCTTTCCCTCCTTCCGTTTCCAGACCTAAGTCCCTGGCCACGGTCTTCTGGCTGAATTCGTCGATATTCGTGAAGGTTTCCTTGCCCACGGGGTTAAGGCCGATATTCCTGCAGTGGGCTTCGATCACGCCGTCCAGTTCTTCCACAACCACAAGCTTTCCGACGGAAGCGGCGAAATCCTTAATTTTCTGTACGGGCAGCGGGTTGATCATGTCCAGTTTGAGTACCGGATAGGTATCCCCCAGCACTTCCTTCACATACAGGTAGCTGGTGGAGGAGGTAACAATGCCGCAGGAATTATCCTTTCCTTCTTCAACCCGGTTAATGGATATGGTCTCCGCCAGGGCAGTCAGCTTCGCGGTGCGCTCTTCCACTACGAAATGCCTTGCCTTTGCCATAGCGGGCATCATTACGTATTTCTGCGCGTTTTTCACGTAGGGTACGGGGTCTTTTTCCACTCTTTCACCGGTTTCCACAATACTCTGGGAATGGGCTACCCTGGTGCACATCTTCAAAAGCACCGCGGTATCGTATTCTTCGGAAATCTCGTAGGCCAGCTTCGTAAACGCCAGGCTTTCCGCAGAATCCGACGGCTCCAGCATGGGCAGCTTGGCCGCAACGGCATAATGTCTGGAATCCTGTTCATTCTGGGAGGAATGCATGCCTGCGTCATCCGCCACGGCGATAACCATGCCGGCATTCACACCGGTGTAGGCAATGGTAAAGAGGGGATCGGCGGCCACGTTCAGGCCAACATGCTTCTGGCCGCAGAAGGAGCGTTTGCCCGCCAGGGACGCGCCGAAAGCGCTTTCCATGGCCACTTTTTCGTTCGGGGCCCATTCCGCGTAGATTTCATCGTATTTGGCGGCTTCCTCGGTAATCTCGGTACTGGGGGTTCCGGGATAACTGGATACAAAACAGCATCCGGCCTCGTAAAGGCCCCTTGCCACCGCTTCGTTTCCGAGCATCAGTTTCTTCATTCTTCCACTGCCTCCTTTTAGTTGGTTGTCTGCGCTTCAACCAGGGGAACGCTGACATATCTTTGTCTGAGTACGGGCTTTTCAATCTTGCCGGTGGGATTCCTGGGAACATCTGCGAAAATGATCTTCCTGGGCCGCTTATATTTGGGCAGCTCCAGGCAGAATTCGTTCATTTCCTCTTCCGTCGCCGTCATACCGCTCTTCAGTTCAATGATGGCAGCGGCGATTTCGCCAAGTCTCTGGTCCGGCAGGCCGATAACGGCCACATCCTTGATTTTATCGTTTGTCCTTAAGAAATCTTCTATCTGTACCGGATACAGGTTTTCACCACCGGAGATGATAACGTCCTTCTTCCGGTCTACCAGATAAATGAAACCGTCTTCCCTTCTGGCCATGTCACCGGTCCACAGCCAGTCGCCGTGGAGCACCTCCGCAGTAGCCTCAGGGTTCTTGTAGTATTCCACCATGACGCCCGGGCCTTTGACCGCCAGCTCTCCTACGATGCCGTCCGGAACGTCATTGCCTTCCGCATCCACAATCCTGGCTTCCCAGCCGTAGCCCGGCACGCCGATGGCGCCGACCTTTTCGATATTTTCCACACCCAGATGCACGCAGCCGGGGCCTAAGGACTCAGAAAGGCCGTAGTTGGTATCATACAGGTGATCCGGGAAGTATTTCTTCCACCGCTTGATAAGGCTGGGCGGCACAGGCTGCGCTCCGATGTGCATCAGACGCCACTGGTCCAGCAGGTACTCTTCCAGTTTGATCGAACCGTCCTCGATGGCGTCCAGCATATCCTGGGCCCAGGGCACCAGCAGCCAGACAATGGTGCATTTCTCTTCGGTAACCGTCCTTAAAATCCATTCGGGCTTCACACCCTTTAAGATAACGGCCCTGCTGCAGGAAATCAGTGAGCCGAACCAGTGCATCTTCGCACCGGTGTGGTACAGGGGCGGAATGCAGAGGAACACGTCGTCCTTTGTCTGCCCGTGATGCTTCTGCTCGGTCACGCAGGAAGCCACCAGGGCCCTGTGCCTGTGCAGCATGGCTTTGGGGAAGCCTGTGGTGCCTGAGGAGAAATAAATGGCCGCGATGTCATCCTCCGTCATATGCACCGGGGGCTGGGAGGAAGAGCAGAAATTCATCAGCCGCATGCAGCTGACTGCGTAGTCCGGGACCTCCTTGCCAAGGAAAAGCAGGGTGTGGACCTTCGGGATTCTGTCAATGATGACATCCATCCGGTCGACGAATTCAGGCCCGAAGATAAGGATTTCCACGTCCGCAAGGTCCAGACAGTACTGAATCTCCTCACTGGTATACCGGTAGTTCAGAGGCACTACCGTACAGCCGGATTTCAGAATGCCGAAATACAGCGGCAGAAATTCCAGGCAGTTCATCAGAAGCATGCCCACTTTGGTGCCCGGTTTCACATTCCTGCTTAAGAGGAAATTAGCAAACCGGTTTGACATCGCGTCGAAAGCACGCCAGGACATTTCACGCCTGTAAGGCGCATCCGGCATAGCCAGCTCTATCAGGCTGGACTCCCGCCAGGTATGGGCATTATCCCGTTCCTCGGTGGGGTTGATTTCCACAAGGGCAATCTCCGAACCATGAAACCGGGCATTTTTCTCCAGAAAATCAGTTATTACCATAGTTTACCCGCCTTTCCTATAAAAAAAGCACCCACCCTCATTGCTTATCAATAAGGGCGGATGCTGTAAATCCTTTTTTGCCCGCTGAAAAAATCAGCCGAGCGCAGGTATACAACGATCCGCCTTACTAAAGTAAAAATATCCGAAATATCCGAAATATCCGAAGCTTTTCATTGTATACTTTCCTTTGCGTTTTATTAATTCAGTACTCTATCACGATTTACGGCTAAAGTAAAGACAATTTTTCGTTTATTTTTCGTAAACCGTCACGGCTTACATGTATCGGAAGCGGCCGGACATGATATTCGCGAAAGCGAAGATGGCAATCCAAAGGCCGGTAAAGCAGTCCTGTGTCCGGTAAAACGGCGTACCGCTCTCATCCTTGTAGGGAAGGGCTGCTATGGCTGCCATAATAAGGGCATAGCTTCTTCTCATCCTTTCCGCTTTCTTACCTCTGCCGAATATGTGCAGGGGCGTCAGCATGTCATCCGCCTTGCTGTACAGGCTGATGAATTCGTCCATCGGTATGCGAAGCAGCGGGAGAAGCCCCAGGGCAATACCGTATTCTATCACGTCATATTCCCTGCCGGCCTTTTTCGCGGCATCCAGGAAGGGCTTGATGCTTTTGCAACGTGTCGGCGTATCGCCCGGCGCCATGCACATGACAGAGGCAACATATTTTGCCTGTTCCGGATGCATCGGATACATGGTTTTGCAGATATCGTAAATGTGCTGGATATCATCAATCAGCTTGTCCGGATCTTCATGGGCAACCGCCAGAACCGCACAGGTATAGACGTCGTGGTTATGCAGGACGAAGGGATTTAAGGACATGAGCCTTCTGTGCACGTAGAATGCCTGGTCCGCCTCTTCCATGCTGCAGGTGCCGAACCGTTCGGACATTGTAACGGCCCCCAGATACACCTGTTTGGGTGTACAGTCCGTAACCCTGTCGATATAGCCGTAATTGTTCTGAATGTGGCTTGTCAGGGAAGTGATTTCCTGATGAACCAGCAGTTTTCCCACAGTAAACAGCCTGAAATCATCCGTCAGTTTTTTCAGGAATCCATCGCCGTTTACCCGGTCCGTATATAATGTCATCTTCTCTTGTGAGATGGCAATACCTTCCCTTGCCGCCATTGCAGCCGCCACCAGAAGGCTGTCTCCCTTCACCTTCGGAAACTTCTCAACCATAACCCGCAGGTTGCTGATGAACATATTGACGATTTCCTGCAGCTTCTCGTTCATTCTTTATATAAAAAGCGTCCCTGTATGAAGGCGCTTTCTTCCTCCTTTATATTATAAACTGCTTTTGATTCTACCCATCCGGGGAAAGAATGTCAAGACTGGTATCATTTACGGCAAAATCGTGCGAAATCTCTTTAAATTCTGCTTTCCTTATTCTGATACTCATGGTATAATATAACAGTAATCATTATCATGTTTATTTATCAAAGGAGAAGAAGATGAAATCTTTAAATGAATTCTATACCGAGCTTGACGAACTGAAGAAGAACAACCCCGAGGGCGTTCATAAATATCTGGTAGATACCTTCAATGACCATCAGCAGTGCTGCGGCCGCCACAATGATATCGATATGGCCTGCAGGAGTGAGCTTGCGGAATACTGCAAGGCGAAGGGCAACTATGAATATGCCATTAACTATTACAAGGATCTGAAGGAAATCATTGCCTCCATTTCCGGTACGGACAGCGCCGCCTATGTTTCCTGCCTGAACAACATGGCCGAAACCTACCGTCTGACCGGCGATCTGGCAGAATCCCAGAAGCTCTTCTTCAATGCGGCGAACATCCTGGAGTCCAGGGTAGGCACCAGGGATTATCTCTACGGTCAGGTTATCAACAACATCGGCCTGAACTACATGATGATGGGCGAAAACAACAAGGCCATCATGAACATCAGGAACGCCTTAAGCGTTATCTCCGACCTGGAGGAATGCAAGGAAGACACCGCCAATGCCCTGGTCAACCTGGGCGTGCTCTACAACAGGACCGGCGACAATGACGCTGCCCTGCAGAACTTAAGCCAGGCCATTGACATCTACGAGACAGACGCGCCGGACAGCCCCTCCAAAGGCGCTGCCTACAACTGCAAGGGCTCCATCTGCTTCGGAAAAGGCGAATACGCTGAAGCCCGCGAATGCTTTGAAAAAGCACTGGAAAGCCTGGCTGCCACAGCCGGCAAGACCCCGGACTACGCCGTCTGCTCTGAATGGCTGGTATACACCCTTGCGAAACTGGGCGATTATGACACGGCCCTGGCACATGCGGAAGAAGCCGCTGCCATCTACGAGAAATTCCTCGGCGCAGACAACAAGAAGACCGTAAGCACAAAGGCTCTGGTTGAGAAGCTTCGTCCGTAAGCCTTAAGCTTTCCCTTTGATTTAAGAAAAAATATACCGGACCGTCTGTCCGGTAACAATACGAAAACCCCGGCCGCGTACGCGGCCGGGGTTTTCGTTATCAGTTCTTCCGCTTTATCTGTTGCGCAGGAAATCCGGAATCTGGATATCCTTCTTCGGCACCTTAGTGGTAACCGGAGTGGGCTGCTGCAGAACGGGCTTCACGGGCTCTGAAGCAACCGGGGTAACCGGTGTGCTGTTCATGCCGGGAATGTTAAAGCTCTGGGGCTTGAAGGCTTTCTTGGTCTCAGCCTGCTTCTTGCCCTCAGCGGCATTGGCATAAATGGCGGTGGAATCATCCAGGCCTGTGGCAATAACCGTGATGCGGCAGGTATCCGGAGCGGAATCATCATACATCGCACCGAAGATGATGTTGGCATCATCGCCTGCCAGGCTCTGTACGTAGCTGGCTGCATCGTTGGCATCCATCAGGCTGATGTCGCCGGAAATATTGATGATAACATGGGTAGCGCCTTCGATGGTGGTCTCCAGCAGCGGGCTGGAAACAGCCTGCTGAACTGCCTCAAGGGCCTTGTCGTCGCCTTTTGCAGAGCCGATACCGATATGGGCAATGCCCTTGTCGGTCATAACGGTCTGCACATCGGCAAAGTCAAGGTTGATGAGTGCAGGCATATTGATAAGGTCTGTGATGCCCTGTACGGACTGCTGCAGAACCTCATCGGCCTTCTTCAGGGCTTCCGGCATGGTGGTGCGTCTGTCCACGATCTCAAGAAGCTTGTCATTCGGGATAACGATAAGGGTATCCACGTTCTTTTTCAGCTTGTCAATGCCGGCCAGGGCATTGGACATGCGGGTCTTCGCCTCGAAACGGAAGGGCTTGGTTACCACACCAACGGTAAGGATGCCCAGTTCCTTGGCAATACCGGCCACGATGGGAGCAGCTCCGGTACCGGTTCCGCCGCCCATACCGCAGGTAACGAATACCATGTCCGCGCCTTCCATCAGGGAACGAAGCTCGTCCACGCTTTCCTCAGCTGCCTTTTCGCCAACCTCGGGTTTTGCGCCGGCGCCGAGACCTTTTGTGATCTTCTCGCCGATCTGGAGAATGGTGGGTGCCTTGCACAGGGTCAGCGCCTGCTTATCGGTATTAACGCCGACAAATTCCACACCTCCGATTCCTTCTTCAACCATTCTATTTACAGCATTGTTGCCTGCCCCGCCGACACCAATGACGATAATCTTTGCAGAAGATTCTGCCTCATTTGTCATTATCTCTAACAAAATGCTTCCTCCTTGTCTATTTCAGGAAATAATCCCCTTACTATCTAACAGATAATCTTAAAATTAATAATAACCTTGAATATCCTAAATATCAACAGTTTTTTTCTTAAAAACACAAGATATTGATCATTTATCTCTCCAGATAATACGTCCCTTGTCCAGATCATAAGGAGAAAGCTCAATGGTCACCTTGTCACCGGGAAGGATACGGATGAAGTTCATCCTGAGCTTCCCGCTGATATGTGCCAGTACTACATGTTTGTTTTCCAGTTCAACCTTGAACATGGCGTTCGGAAGTTTTTCCAGAACGCGGCCTTCCACTTCTATAACATCTGCTTTCGACATTTATCAAACCTCCTTCTTACGGGCAGCTGCAGGTAAGCAGCTCGGGCTCACCATCGGTGATGAGAACAGTGTTTTCATAATGGGCGGAATACTGCCCGTCGGCAGTGCATACCGTCCAGTCATCGTCCTCCCAGTAAACCTCCCAGGTTCCCAGGTTAATCATGGGCTCTATGGCCAGGGTCATGCCGGCGCAAAGCCGGATGCCTTTGCTCTTGCATACATAGTTCGGAATCGAAGGGTCCTCGTGCAGGGCTGTACCGATGCCGTGGCCTACAAGATCCCTTACCACACCGTAGCCGAAGCTTTCGGCATAACGGCCGATGGCATTGGAAATATCATGCAGGTGCATGCCTGCCCTGGCATATTTGATGCCTTCGAAGAAACTCTGCTTCGTAACGTCTATAAGCCGCTGATGTTCCGGACTGATCTTTCCTACCGGGTAAGTCCTGGCGGCATCCGAATGGTAACCCTCGTAAATCAGGCCCGCGTCCAGGCTTACAATATCGCCTTCTTCCAGTACGCGGTCTTTTGTCGGGATGCCGTGCACCACCTGGTCGTTTACGGAAACGCAGATGGATGCGGGATAACCGTTGTAATGAAGGAAATTCGGGATGCAGCCCCTCTTCCGGATAAGTTCTTCGCCGAGCCGGTCAATGTCCAGGGTGGTAATACCCGGCGCAATGATTTCGGCCAGCGCGTTGTGCACTTCCTCGAGAAGCTTCCCTGAATGCCGCATGAGATCGATTTCTCTAGCAGATTTAATAGTGACAGCCATCTTTATGCCCCCAGGATTTCCCTGATCTTTTCAAAGACAACATCGATGTCCAGCGTGCCGTCAACTTCTACGAGGACGCCTTTACCGGTGTAATAGTCAATAAGGGGCTGGGTCTGTTCATGATAAACCGAAAGACGGTTTGCCACGGTTTCGGGTTTGTCGTCTTCCCGAAGCACCAGCTTGTCGCCGCACACGTCACAGACGCCTTCCACCTTGGGCGGCGCAAATTCGGTATGGAAGGTGGCGCCGCAGGTAAGACACGCACGGCGTCCGCTCATTCTGCGGATGATATTCTCATCCGGAACCTCGATATCAATGGCGTAGTCGATTTTCTCATGTCTGGCTTCCAGCGCATTGGTCAGTGCCTCCGCCTGGGGAATGGTTCTGGGAAAGCCGTCCAGGACATAGCCTTTTTCAGCATCCGGCTGGGAAATTCTGTCCACCACCAGATCGCAGGTCAGTTCGTCCGGTACCAGAAGGCCCTTGTCCATATATTCCTTGGCTTTTCTGCCCAGCTCGGTTCCGTTTTTGATATTGGCACGGAAGATGTCGCCGGTGGAAATATGGGGGATGCCGTAGGTATCCGCTATCTGCTTCGCCTGGGTGCCTTTGCCGGCTCCCGGTGCGCCAAGCATAACAATTTTCATATTATGAATTCTCCGTTTCTGCCGAAGCTTCGGCAAATGATGCCGCTTTAACCTATTACAGGGCTGTGGAAATCCACAGCCCTATGATGATTAGCATTAATCTTCAAGGAATCCTTTGTAGTTTCTTACCACCATCATGGATTCAACCTGTTTCAGGGTCTCAAGGATGACGGAGGCAATAATGATAAGGGACGTTCCGCCGAAGGAAACCTGGGCGGCAAACAGTCCGTTGAATACAAAGGGTATTACTGCTACGATAATCAGTCCCACCGCACCGATAAAGATGACGTATTTCAGGACGGAATTCAGGTAGTCGGAAGTGGCTTTGCCGGGCCTGATGCCGGGGATAAAGCCGCCCTGCTTCCTGATATTGTCCGCAATCTCAATCGGATTGAAGGTAATGGACGTATAGAAGTAGGCAAATACAACAACCAGGAAGATGTAGATGAGCAAACCTAACGTCAGGAACATGTCATCCTTCTTGAACCAGTTGCTGGAGCTGAGCATGGCAAGGAACCTTGCGCCTGCTCCTGCTGCTTTCTTACCGGTAAAGCCGATGATAAGGGCCGGGAAGGACATCAGTGAAGATGCAAAGATAATCGGGATAACACCGGCGGTGTTGACCTTCATCGGAATGCTGCTCGTCTGACCGCCGACCATCTTTCTTCCGACCATCTTCTTTGAATACTGCACCGGAATCCTGCGCTCGCCGCCGTTTAAGGCATTGACCAGTACGGTTACCGCAACAATGATAACGATGATGACAACCCAGGCAACCACAGCCCTCGCGATGGTCTGACCCGCCGCGAACTTGTTGTGCAGGGAAATCATATCCTGCGGGATACGGGAAACGATATTGATGAGAAGTACCATCGATATGCCGTTTCCGACGCCCTTTTCCGTGATCTGGTCACCCAGCCACATAAGGAATGCGCTGCCGCCGGTAAGGGAGGCAACAACTGTGATAACGTTCAGAACATTCATCTCAAGAATGAGCTGATTGCCGAAACCGATGCACATTGCCGTGGATTCAACGATTGCCAGGGCAATGGTTACAAAACGGGTAATACGGTTAATCTTCTTACGGCCGTCCTCGCCTTCCTTCTGCATCTCTTCCAGCTTCGGAATCGCAATGGTCAGAAGCTGAATGATAATGGAAGAAGTAATGTACGGGGTGATACTTAAGGCAAATATCGAAAAGCTGGAGAAGCCGCCGCCGGTGAACGCGTTCAGGAACGCGAAGGCGTCATTCGCATTTGTCTGGAAATAATAGCTGAAGAAGCTCGTATTTACACCAGGCACCGGAATCTGGGAGCCGACTCTTATAATAACAAGGCAAATCAGGACGTAGAATATTCTGCGTCTGATTTCCTTGATATGAAATGCATCACGAACCGCTTTTAACATCAGATCACCTCTGCTGTACCACCTGCTGCTTCAATTTTCGCTTTTGCGCTTGCACTTAAGGCGGACACTTTCACTGTAAACTTTTTGGTTACTTCACCGTTGCCCAGAAGCTTCACGCCGTCCCTGGGATTGGAAACCAGTCCGTTTTCCATCATGCTTTCGATGGTGATTTCAGCGCCGTCTTCAAATCTGTCGAGTTCGCCCACATTGATGGCGACGATATTCTTGGAGTTCCTGCAAGTGAAGCCCCTCTTGGGGAGTCTTCTGTACAGAGGCATCTGGCCGCCTTCGAAACCGATTCTCGGAGCGCCGCTTCTGGCCTTCTGTCCTTTGTGTCCTTTTCCTGCTGTTTTGCCGTTGCCTGAACCGTGTCCGCGGCCTCTTCTGAAGTTATTGCTTTGGGTAGAGCCTTCGGCCGGACGCAGATTTGATAAATCCATTGTGGTACCTCCTTTTAATTCTCTTCAACCTTTAACAGGTACTCAACTTGTTTGATCATGCCGCGAATAGCTGCATTATCAGGCATCTCTACTGTGTGGTTCACTTTTCTCAAACCTAAAGCTTCTACAACTTTTCTGTGTTTCGGAACACAGCCGATAGGAGACTTCTTTAAGGTAATGATTAACTTATCTGCCATTTTTCAAGTCCTCCTTAAGCAAAAATTTCATCAACGGACTTGCCGCGCAGTCTTGCCACTTCTTCAGGGGACTTCATCTGACGAAGGCCGTCGATGGTGGCCAGAACAACGTTCTGCTTGTTGTTGGAACCCAGGGATTTGGCACGGATGTTGGATACGCCTGCAAGCTCCAGCACGGAACGGGCGGGGCCGCCTGCGATGATACCGGTACCTTCGGGAGCCTTACGGAGAAGCACCTCCGCGCTGCCGTATCTGCCGACAAAATCATGGGTTACAGAGTTATGGGGATCTCTGGCTACATTGATAAGTTTCTTGGTGGCATCCTCTTTACCTTTACGGATAGCTTCCGGAATTTCCGTAGCCTTTCCAAGGCCGGCGCCGACGTGTCCGTTCCGGTCACCTACTACAACTAAGGCAGTAAAACGCATGTTACGACCACCCTTAACAACCTTTGTTACACGCTTAATGGTAACAACTCTTTCTTCCAGCTCCATGCTGCTGGTATCGATAATAGTATGTCTCATGTGTTCTCTCCTTTCCTTAGAATTTCAGTCCGGCTTCTCTTGCCGCGTCTGCCAGTGCTGCAATCTTGCCCTGGTAGATATAGCCGCCGCGGTCAAATACCACTTCGGTAATGCCTGCATCCAGGGCTTTCTTTCCGATTACGGAACCCAGGTAGGATGCAGCTGCC
Organism: Eubacterium sp.; assembly: GCA_017433825.1. Taxonomy (GTDB): domain Bacteria; phylum Bacillota; class Clostridia; order Lachnospirales; family Lachnospiraceae; genus Alectryocaccobium. The sequence goes on from JAFRGL010000023.1 coordinate 43,293, forward strand.
ACATCGTTGGTCTTCTCCAGGTTAGCCTTCACATCCTTGTCCAGGGTGGAAGCCGCAAGGAGGGTATGACCCTTGGAATCGTCAATGATCTGCGCATACATATGATTGTTGCTGCGGAAAACCGCAAGACGCGGACGCTCGGCAGTGCCGGCGATGTTGTTGCGCATTCTTCTGTGTTTTTTCTGACGAACCGTAGCTCTTGATACTTTATTTATCATTTTTCGCACTCTCCTCCTGACGATTACTTACCGGTCTTGCCTACTTTACGGCGGATGACTTCGTTCTCATAACGGATGCCCTTGCCCTTGTAGGGTTCCGGACCTCTCTTGATACGGATATCCGCTGCGTACTGGCCGACTTTTTCCTTGTCGATGCCGGAAATGGTAATGTTGTTGCCTTCAACTGAAGACTCGATGCCTTCCGGATCGATCATATCGATGGGATGTGAGTAACCCAGGTTCAGGGTCAGGGTGCGTCCCTGCTTGCTGGCACGGTAACCGGTACCGTTGATAACCAGAACCTTCTTGAAGCCTTCGTGTACGCCTACAACCATGTTGTTGATAAGGGTACGGGTAAGGCCGTGCAGGGATTTCATTTTCTTGAGGTCGTTCGGACGGTTCACAACCACATGGCCGTCTTCAACCTTGATTTCCATTTCGGGGGCAAGCGTTCTGGTTAATTCGCCCTTGGGGCCTTTCACCGTTACGGTATTTCCCTCTTTCAGTTCAACCGTGACGCCGGCGGGAATTACCACCGGCAATCTGCCGATTCTTGACATGAACTTTATTCCTCCTGATTTAACTTAAATTTTCGGAGAAGGCGCGTCATAAGTCCTTCTCTGTTTTCAGTCTTGCTTAAGGGTGGGCACATCTTACCAGATGTACGCAAGAACCTCGCCGCCGACTTTCAGCTTTCTGGCTTCCTTATCGGTGATAACGCCCTGGTTGGTGGACAGAATGGCAATGCCCAGTCCGCCAAGAACTCTCGGGAGCTCATCTGCGCCTACATAGATACGAAGACCGGGCTTGGAGATTCTCTTTAAGCCGCTGATGATCTTCTCGTTCTTGTCTGCGCCGTACTTTAATGTGATATGGATGTTCTTCGCAGCGCCATCCTGTTCCACATTGTATTTCGCAATATAACCTTCCTTCAGAAGGATTTCTGCTATGGATAATTTCATCTTTGATGCCGGAACATCTACGGTATCGTGCTTCGCGGAATTTGCATTCCGGATACGTGTCAGCATATCGGCAATCGGATCGCTCATAGACATGGACTAATTCCTCCTTTTCGACTTTACCAGCTGGCTTTTTTAACGCCGGGAATCTGGCCTTTATATGCTAATTCACGGAAACAGATACGGCAGATGCCGTATTTTCTCAGGTACGCGTGCGGGCGTCCGCAGATTCTGCAGCGGTTGTATTCTCTGGTGGAGAATTTCTGTTTGCGCTGCTGTTTGATTTTCATTGCTGTTTTAGCCATGAATTAAATTCCTCCTGTTAATCACTTTGCGAATGGCATGTTGAATAATCTCAACAGTTCTCTTGCTTCCTCATCGGTCTGGGCGGTCGTTACGAAGATAACGTCCATGCCTCGGACCTTGTCCACTTTATCATATTCAATCTCGGGGAAAATAAGCTGCTCTCTGATACCGAGCGCATAGTTTCCTCTGCCGTCAAACGCGTTGGGATTAACGCCGCGGAAGTCACGTACACGGGGCAGGGCCAGGTTGATGAGGCGGTCTGCGAACTCGTACATCTTCTCGCCTCTTAAGGTAACCTTGCAGCCGATGGGCATGCCTTCACGAATCTTAAAGTTCGCGACGGACTTTTTGGCCTTGGTGATAATGGCCTTCTGGCCGGTAATCTTCTCCAGGTCGGCTACTGCGGAATCCAGAAGCTTGGTGTTCTCTCTCGCTTCGCCTACGCCCATGTTCACAACAATCTTGTCAAGCTTCGGCACCTGCATCACATTCTTATATCCGAACTTCTTCGTCATTGCTTCGACGATTTCGTTCTTATACATTTCCTTATATCTGCTCATAATTTCCGGTCTCCTTCATCAATCCAGTACATCGCCTGTAGATTTAGCGACACGTACCTTTTTGCCGTTTACGAACTTGTAGCCGATACGGGTAGCTTTGCCCTTGTGCAGGTACATTACATTTGAAATATCAATGGGGGCTTCCTTTTCAATGATGCCGCCATTTGTGTTCTGCTGGTTGGCCTTGGTGTGTTTGGAAACCATGTTGATGCCTTCCACAACCACGCGGTTCTTCTTGGGCTCAACGACCAGAACCTTACCCTGTTTGTCTTTATCTTTGCCGGCGATGACCTTGACGGTGTCACCCTTCTTAATCTTAACTGCCATGATTGTCCTCCTATAATACTTCCGGTGCGAGGGAAACAATCTTCATAAACTGTTTCTCACGAAGCTCTCTGGCAACCGGTCCAAAAATACGAGTTCCTCTGGGAGTCTTATCATCCTTGATGATAACTGCTGCATTCTCGTCGAAGCGGATGTAGGAACCGTCTTTACGATGAGCGCCCTTTACGGTACGGACAACAACAGCCTTGACAACATCGCCTTTCTTAACAACACCGCCGGGTGTTGCATCTTTAACGGTAGCAGTGATAATATCTCCGATATTTGCATATCTTCTTGTAGAGCCGCCCATAACACGAATGCAAAGGATTTCCTTAGCACCGGTATTATCAGCAACTTTCAGTCTGCTTTCCTGCTGGATCATACTGATTTACCTCCTTAATGCATTCCTTTATTATTTCGCTTTTTCTACAATCTCAACCAGGCGCCATCTCTTGTCCTTGGACAGGGGTCTGGTCTCCATTACTCTTACAGTGTCGCCCTCGCGGCACTCATTGTTTTCATCGTGCGCTTTCAGCTTGTAGGTTCTTTTTACGATCTTCTTGTAAAGAGGATGCTTTACACGGTCTTCAACCGCAACAACGATGGTCTTGTCCATCTTATCGCTTACAACCCTGCCGACACGTACTTTTCTAAGATTTCTTTCTTCCACGACTGTCTCCTTTCGTCACGCAAGCTTGCCTTACCTGGCTGCATTTGCTTTCTGTGCAATTACAGTTGAAATTCTCGCAATGTTCTTGCGCACCTCTTTGATACGGCTGGTGTTGTCCAGCTGGTTGGTGGCATTCTGGAATCTCAGGTTAAAAAGCTCTTTCTTGGCAGCTACCAGTTCTTTGTTAAGCTCTGCTGCGGACTTGTTTTTAAGCTCCTCAACATATTTCTTACTCTTCATTTGCTTCACCGCCTTCTGTATCTGCCTTGGCTACGATCTTGCACTTGCAGGGTAATTTGTGCATGGCAAGACGAAGTGCTTCACGGGCAATCTCTTCGGAAACGCCGGCGATCTCAAACATGACGCGGCCGGGTTTAACAACAGCTACCCAGTATTCAACCGTTCCTTTACCGGAACCCATACGGGTTTCAGCAGGCTTTGTGGTAATGGGCTTGTCCGGGAAAATCTTAATCCAGACTTTACCGCCACGCTTGATGTAACGGGTCATGGCAACACGGGCTGCCTCAATCTGGTTGGATTTGATCCAGCAGGGCTCGGTGGCCACCAGGCCGAAATCACCGTAGGTAACAACGTTGCCTCTTAAGGCTTTGCCCTTCATGGAGCCGCGGAACTGCTTACGATGTTTTACTCTCTTAGGCATTAACATAATTATCTATCGCTCCCTTCCTTCGTTGTCTTGCTAGGAAGGATCTCGCCGTTGTAGATCCAGGCCTTTACGCCAACCTTGCCGTAGGTGGTGTCTGCTTCGGCAAATCCGTAATCAATGTCTGCACGCAGTGTCTGAAGCGGGATGGTGCCCTCGGAATAGAACTCGGTACGGGCGATATCCGCGCCGCCGAGACGTCCGGAAACGCTGGTCTTGATGCCTAAGGCGCCGGCTCTCATGGTACGCTGCATCGTGGATTTCATCGCGCGGCGGAAGGAAACACGGTTCTCCAGCTGAAGAGCGATGTTTTCCGCAACCAGCTGCGCATCCCTGTCGGGTCTCTTCACTTCCTTGATGTCGATGAATACCCTCTTCTTAATGAGCTTGGAAAGCTCGGTTTTAACTTTTTCAATCTCCTGGCCGCCCTTGCCGATGACAACACCGGGCTTTGCGGTGAAGATGATAACTTTTACTCTGTCGGAAGCTCTCTCGATCTCGATGTGAGATACGCCGGAGCTGTACAGTCTGGCCTTGAGGAATTTGCGGATCTTGTAGTCTTCTACAAGATTATCGGCAAAATTGCCCTCGGCATACCACCTGGAATCCCAATCCTTGATGATACCGACTCTTAAGCCATGCGGATTAACTTTCTGTCCCATGTTTTCCTCCTTATCTCTTATCCAGAACGATGGTGATATGGCTTGTACGCTTTTCGATTCTGTAAGCTCTGCCCTGGGCGCGGGGCTGAACCCTCTTTAAGGTCGGCGCCTTGTTGGCGTAGCACTCGGCAACATACAGGTCATTCTTTGACAGTCCGTTGTTGTTTTCGGCATTTGCGATAGCGGATTCCAACAGTTTCTTAACAGTAGCGGAAGCGAATCTGGGATTGTAGGTCAGGATACCCAAAGCAGCGGTAACATCCTTGCCCCGGATCGCATCCAGTACAAAGCAGGCCTTCGTGGTGGGAATTCTTGCGAAAGAAAGCTTGGCGGAAGGTCTGGTGTCTTTATTTTCGTTTCTTGCACGCTTAATCTGACTTCTATGTCCTTTTGACATTTGTTAGTCCTCCTTCCTTACTTATCTTACGCCTGAACGTTTTTCGTCTTTGCCGTGGCCTCTGTAGGTCCTGGTCGCAACGAATTCACCGAGCTTATGTCCAACCATGTCTTCTGTTACATATACCGGAACATGCTTCCGTCCGTCATGAACGGCAATCGTCAGTCCGACGAATGAAGGGAAGATGGTGGAACGGCGAGACCAGGTCTTGATCACGGTCTTATCACCTGATGCATTAGCAGCATCAACTTTTTTCAGCAGGCTTGCGTCTGCAAAGGGTCCTTTTTTAAGTGAACGTGCCATGGTTATCCTCCTTATTTATTCAGCTGTTTTCCGTCACGTCTGCGGACGATGTACTTGTTGGACTGCTTGTTCTTCTTTCTGGTCTTCAGACCAAGAGCAGGCTTGCCCCAGGGTGTGGACGGGCCGGGACGGCCAATCGGTGCACGGCCTTCGCCGCCGCCGTGGGGATGATCATTCGGGTTCATAACAGAACCGCGGACGGTGGGACGGATGCCCATGTGACGTTTTCTGCCGGCTTTGCCGATGTTGATCAGGTTGTGGTCGCCGTTGCCTACAATACCTACTGTGGCGCGGCAGTTGCCGGGAACCATTCTCATCTCGCCGGAGGGAAGACGTAAGGTGGCATATTTGCCTTCCTTAGCCATCAGCTGAGCGCCGTTGCCGGCGGAACGGACCATCTGCGCGCCCTTGCCGGGATGAAGCTCAACATTGTGAATCATGGTACCTACCGGAATCTTCTCCAGGGGGAGGCAGTTGCCGACGCGGATTTCAGCGTTCTCGCCGTTCATCACGCTCATGCCCACCTTGAGACCTTCCGGAGCCAGGATGTATGCCTTTTCGCCGTCTGCATAGCAGATAAGGGCGATATTGGCGGTACGGTTGGGGTCGTACTCGATTGCCTTGACGGTTGCGGGAATGCCATCCTTGAAACGTCTGAAGTCAATCATTCTGTACTGTCTTCTGTTGCCGCCGCCTTTGTGCCTTACGGTAATCTTGCCCTGGTTGTTGCGGCCGGCATTCTTCTTCAGAGAATAAATAAGGGATTTTTCCGGTTTTGTCTTGGTAATCTCAGAAAAATCGGAACCGGACATCTGCCGGCGTGAAGGTGTATATGGGTTATAGGTTTTGATTCCCATTACAGTTTGCTCCTTTCAATACGATTTATATCGCGCATCGTACGCGCATAGGCGGGCTTTTTACAGGCCCTGGAAGATTTCGATGTCCTTGCTGGACTCGGTCAGCGTAACAACAGCCTTCTTGGTCTTCGCAGTCTTGCCGGTGGAAATGCCCTTGTTGGTGTTGCGGCGTCTGGTCTTGCCATCCAGGTTCTGGGTGTTGACCTTCTTAACCTTGGCGCCATCGAACATCTTTTCGACCGCATTCTTAATCATGGTCTTATTTGCTTCGGGATGTACAAGGAAGGTGTACTTCTTCTCGGACATCTCGTTCATGCTCTTCTCAGTTACGACGGGTTTTAAAATCACGTCATAGTATTCAACCTTAGCCATTATGCATATACCTCCTCGATAGCTGCAACACCGGCCTTTGTGGTGATAACGGTGTTGTATTTCAGAAGCTCGTATGTGGAAAGGCTGTCCGGAGCGATTGTAGCGACATTCGGAAGGTTCCTTGCGGAAAGAATCACGTTGTCACAGGAATCGTCTACAACAAGGATGGCCTTTGTAACCTTCAGGTTGTCCAGGACTTTCTTCATGGCCTTGGTCTTGATCTCGGCAAGCTTAAGCTCGTCAAGCACCAGGAAGCTGTTCTCCTGCACCTTGGAGGTAAGCACGGATTTGAGGGCCGCGCGTTTTTCTTTCTTGTTCATCTTGAAGGAGTAATCTCTGGGAACGGGTGCGAACACCACGCCGCCGTGTGTCCACTGGGGAGCCCTGGTGGAACCCTGACGGGCGTTACCGGTACCCTTCTGTCTGTAGGGCTTCTTGCCGCCGCCGGAAACTTCGCTGCGGGTTTTGGCTTTCTGGGTGCCCTGACGGCAGTTGGCCAGATGAAGGACTACTGCCTTGTGCACGAGGTTTTCCTTAATCTCTGCACCGAAAATCTCATCGGAAAGTTCCATGGTATCAACAACGGCGCCTTCCATATTGTATACGTTTACATTTGCCATTGACCTGTTCTCCTTTCCTCTTATTTGCGGGTCTTGACTGTCTCGCGGATGGTTACGAGGGACTTCTTCGGTCCGGGAACGGAGCCCTTGACCAGAAGCAGGTTGTTCTCGGCATCAACGCGGACAACTTCGAGGTTCTGAACCGTAACCTTTACGCTTCCCATGTGACCGGGCATGTGTTTTCCCTTGAAAACACGGCTGGGGTCTGAACAGGAACCGTTGGAACCGGCATGACGATGGTACTTGGAGCCGTGGGCCATGGGGCCTCTGTGCTGGCCGAAACGCTTGATGGCGCCCTGGTAGCCTTTGCCCTTGCTGACTGCGGAAGCGTCAACCTTGTCGCCTGCGGAGAAGATGTCTGCCTTAATCTCCTGCTGCACGGCGTAATCCGCGGCATTTTCGAATCTGAACTCCTTCAGATATCTCTTATAGGAAACGCCTGCCTTGGTGAACTGGCCTTTCTCGGGCTTGTTCAGCAGTTTCTCACGGATATCCGCGAAGCCGACCTGAACAGCATCATAGCCGTCTTTCTCAGCGGTCTTAACCTGGGTAACAACACAGGGACCTGCAAGAAGAACGGTAACGGGCGTTAAAACGCCGTCTTCGTCGAAAATCTCTGTCATCCCGACTTTGGTAGCTAAAATAGCTTTTTTCATGAACTTATTCCTCCTGTTTTTCTACAGCGGAGCATCATGTCCTTATAATAATGAAGGACTCCATGCTCATTCTAGTGAACAGATGCGTATCTGTCTGTCTTACTTCGTCTTCATCTTGATATCGATGTAGACACCGGCCGGCATTTCCAGTCTGGAAAGCGCATCAACGGTCTTCTGAGTGGGCGTCAGGATATCAATCAGTCTCTTGTGGGTTCTCTGCTCGAACTGTTCGCGGGAATCTTTGTACTTGTGAACGGCACGAAGGATTGTCACGATTTCCTTTTTAGTGGGAAGGGGAACCGGACCTGATACCTGTGCACCTGTCTTCTTAACTGTTTCCACGATTTTTGCAGCTGAAGCATCAACGAGCTGATGTTCATACGCCTTCAGTGTGATTCTCATGACCTGATTTGCCATAAAAAAAGTCGCCTCCTTTTCGCACTTTTTTCAGTACGACAAGCGGTGACTGTACACATCTCCGTGTGTTTCTTAAGGATTCACACGTTGTTTCCACATCATTCGGTGGACTATTGGGTTGTACAGTGACTTGTCGCCAGTTTCTTGAACGGACATTTGCTCCCCGTAAATTACCTGCACACGCTGCAGCAACCTCACGGATCTACGCTTTTATGTCACAGCAAGGGCTATTATACACAAGTCACCGGTAAAATGCAAGAAAATCTTGCTCCAATTTCGCAGGTGAAAATTTCATGAATTTTCACGAAGTTTTTCATGTCTTTTTATGCACAATGACGGATTCGCCGGCAATGAACTAAATATGGTGCTGTTTTCGTACTTCTTCCCCCTATTTTGTAATATTAATACAGATGCGAATTATTTTTTACATTACATTCCCCAGCGCCAGTCCCCAGAGGATTCCGAGGACGAGCATCAGGACGGCGATTCCGATATTCTCCTTCAGGCGCTTGTTGGTACGGAACAGGATAAGGAGCCCCATGCCACCGTTCACCAGAAGGCCCGCCATCAGAGGCCCGAAACCGAAGATGCCCGAAAGATAGCATTCCGTCAGCACCACAGAAGGCGCGCAGTTCGGGATAAGCCCTACCAGGGCGGCCAGGATAACGGTGCCGAAAGGCTTGCCGGCGAAAAAGCCCGCGATGGCGTCAAAGCCCACTGCGTCCAGCACGAGCTCCAGCACAAAGCTTACGATAAAGATGAATATCCAGATCTTGAAGGTGTGGGTCAGCGCAGACTTCAGAATGCTGCCCTCTTCGCAGCCGCAGTCCTCCTGCTCGCACAGCTCATGGAAATCCTTTTTGCCGTGCTTTCCGAAGACAGTCAGCACCAGGTCGATGACCAGGCCGGTCACCAGGCCCGCCAGGAATTTCAGCAGCAGGATTTTTCCCAGCATGCCGGCAGGCACCGTGTGGGAAATCATGATCGGTATCATTTCATCCGAGGTGGAGAAAAAGACCGCAATCAGCGTGCCCAGGGTAACGATACCGCCGGAGAAAAGGCTGGCAATGGCAGCGGAAAAGCCGCACTGGGGCACCAGGCCCAAAGCCGCACCGAAAACAGGCCCCAGTCTTCCTACTTTTTTCACCACGCCCGTGGCGGAAGACAGCGCCTTGGTTTCCAGGTATTCCATTAAAAGATATGTAACGAACAGGAAAGGCAGCAGCCTTAACGTATCCTTTACGGTATCCAGCAGTATCTCCAGCATCGTTCCTTCTCTGTTTCCTAAATTAATTATTCTTCCGTATGCTCCCCGAAATGCTCTTTCGCAAATTCCACATACACCTTCGCGTTGAACAGGTTGCCGGCAATCTCCTCTTCGGTCAGCGGCCGGATGACCCTGGCCGGGTTTCCGAAGGCCAGGCTGCCGTCGGGAATGACACAGCCTTGGGTAACGAGGGCGCCCGCGCCGATGATGCAGTTTTTCCCAATCACAGCGTCATTTAAAATGACCGCGCCCATGCCGATGAGGCTGCCGTCGCCGATGGTGCAGCCATGCACTACTGCGCCGTGGCCGACGGATACGTCATTTCCAATGGTCAGCGGGTGGAAACGGTCAATATGCAGTATGCAGCCGTCCTGGATATTGGTCCGGTCGCCGATAATGATTTCCGCGTCATCGCCCCTGACTACCGCATTGTACCAGACAGAGGAATCCTGTCCTAAGGTTACGTCGCCGCAGACAAAGGCATTGAAGGCAATACCCGCACCGGGGCAGGAGGTAATTCGTTTGACGTTCATGCATTTTCTCCTTTATTTATAAGGAAGCAGTTGTTTACATGTTCTGTAATACGAGACGGTTATTTGACATGCTCGTGTGTAAACAGGTGGTTCTGGCAGTATTCGTAGGCGCCGTTGCATTTGGAACAATACCGAAATTCCAGATCCGGGTTGTCCAGCTCGGTCTGTCCGCAGATGCGGCATTTATGCCGGTAGGCCTGGAATGTCTGGCCGTTTGTTTCCCTTACCTGGCCCTGGCTCTGCATCCTTGCCGCCTGCCGCGCATTGTCACGCATATAGGCATTGAACTGTCTCTGGGTGGCTGACTGGCGCCGTCCGAAAATCTTTCCGAAGCCGGTGAGCAGGAAGAACACGAAGGTAGCCGCCAGAGAGGAAATGATGAGGCACCTGATCATCCAGTTTCCCACAATCAGCTGGTAAGTCAGATACGCCGCGTCGAATATCGCCAGGTATTTAATCTTAATCGGTATAAAAAAGAACAGCAGCATTTTCTCCTCCGGGAAGGTCAGGGCAAACCCGAAGAAAATGGACATGCTGACATAATAGGTGGTAAAGAAAAGCCCGCCCGTCAGCTCAATGGCCAGCGCGCCGCCGCAGTAATGCATGATAAATGCGCCGACCACCGTACCCAGAAGCCCGAGGAAAATATACACGTTATAGTAGAAATCGCCCCATACCTTTTCCAGCGTCGTTCCCAGCTGATAATAAACGAACAGAAAAATAATGGTCAGAAAGGACAGGTTTGTGGGCGGCATCAGCCACCAGGATACCAGCCGCCAGATTTGCCCCTGCAGAATCCAGCCGGGCACCAGTGTCAGATAATACTGCACCGCCGGTCCGCCGGACATGGCGATAATCTCCAGCACATAGCCTATCACATAGCAGATAATGATATATCTGGTCAGATGCTTAATCGCGTATTTCCCGAATTTACGTTCCAGTTTCGCCAGGAATTTCATTCTTCTTCTCCCTTGTCAGTCAGCATTTCCGGTCTTGTGGCCGTGAGTTCTTCCGGGCTGCGGTTCAGTACGGCCATGAACTCCTCTCCCGTAATGCTTTCTTTTTCATACAGGTATTTGGCCAGCTCGTGAAGCCTGGGCATGTTGTCCCTGAGCAGCTTTTCGGCCTTCTCATACTGTTTCCTGACTTCGGCCACCACCATCCTGTCGATGGCGCCTGCGGTTTCGTCGGAACAGGCCAAGGAAGTATCGCCGCCTAAATATTTGTTGGTCACAGTCTCCATGGCCACCATGCCGAACTCCTCGCTCATGCCGAAACGGGTAATCATCGCCCGGGCAAGCCTGGTGGCCTGCTCGATATCATTGGAGGCCCCGGTGGTGATGGAATTGAAGATCAAAGCCTCCGCAGCCCGTCCGCCGGTATAGGTTGCAATCTTGTCTTCGATTTCATCTTTGGACATCAGGTTGTGCTCATCCTCCTCCACCTGCAGGGTAAAGCCCAAAGCGCCGGAGGTTCTCGGAATAATGGTGATCTTGGTTACCGGCGCGGAATGGCTCTGCAGCGCGGAAACCAGGGCATGGCCGATTTCATGGTAAGCCACGATAAGCTTCTCCTTCGGGGAAAGGATGTTGTTCTTCTTCTCATAGCCGGCGATAACCACTTCGACGGCGGCTTCCAGGTCGGCCTGCACCACGAACTTCCGGTTGTCCCGGACAGCCCGAAGCGCTGCCTCGTTAATCATGTTGGCCAGCTCCGCGCCGGAAGCACCAGGCGCCATGCGGGCAATGGTATTGAAATCCACATTGTCGCTGATGCGGATATTCTTCGCATGCAGCTTTAAGATGGCTTCCCTGCCCTGGAGATCCGGCAGTTCCACGGGGATGCGGCGGTCGAAACGGCCGGGACGAAGGAGTGCAGGATCAAGGGAATCCGGCCGGTTGGTGGCAGCCAGGATCATAACGCCCTTTCTGGCATCAAAGCCGTCCATTTCCGCCAGCAGCTGGTTCAGGGTCTGCTCTCTTTCGTCATTTCCGGCAAAGCCGGAACCGTCACGCTTCTTGCCGACGGTATCGATTTCGTCAATAAACACAATACAGGGGGCTTTCTCGTCCGCCTGCTTGAAAAGGTCACGAACCTTGGCCGCGCCCATGCCCACGAACATCTCCACGAATTCCGAGCCGGAAATGGAGAAGAAAGGCACGTTGGCTTCGCCTGCCACGGCCTTGGCAAGCAGCGTCTTGCCGGTTCCGGGAGGGCCGACCAGAAGCGCGCCTTTGGGCATTCTCGCGCCGATTTCCGTATATTTCTTCGGATTATGCAGAAAGTCCACGATTTCCTGCAGGGCTTCCTTGGCCTCGTCCTCACCGGCCACGTCGGAGAACTTGATGCCGGTTTCCGACTGGACGTAAATCTTGGCGTTGCTCTTGCCGAAGCTCATGGCATTGCCCATACCCTCGCCCATCCGTTTGGAGAAGCTGCTCATGATCACCCTGGAAATAATGAAGAATATCGCCAGGGGCAGAAGCCAGGTCAGGAGGAAGCCGACCACCGGGGAGGTGGTTTCGATAATGGCGGTTTCGAACTCCTCAATGCCCGCGTCCAGGAGCCTGTCCGTCAGCTTATAGTCATCCATAAGCCCGGTTTTGTAGTAATTCTCGGGTTCGCTGTTGTCGCCGAAGGTAATAACGCCGGTGGAACGGTTGATTTCCACCTCTTTCACCTCGCCGGATTCCAGCATTTTGATAAAAGTGCCATAGCCCACTTCCTGCACCCGCGCGGCGGTAATGGCGGGAAGAACCGCCAGGTTTACCACGATGAGGGCCACAACCAGGGCCACATAGATCCAGATCATCCTGAATCCGGGTTTTCTCATGTTGTTCATACTGCTCCTTTAGTACCTGCGGATTACGTCTGTCTCTTCCTCGCCGGTATTCTCCACGGAGAGGATTTTTACCGTATAGCTTGCGTCACCGTTGCGGACGGTACACACATCCCCGGCCTTCCTGCCCATAAGCGCTGCGCCTAAGGGGGATTCAAAGGTGATGCGGCCTTCCAGGGAATTGGCCCGCACCGGGGTGACAATCTTGTATTCTTCCGTGTCGCCGTCGCCGAAATCCACCACAACCCGCTTGTTAAGGCCCACTTCGTCCGCGCGGGAATTGTCCTCGATGATTTCAGCGGTCCGGATCATGTTCTCCAGATAGCGGATACGGCTTTCATTCTGGTTTTTGGCCTGCTTGGCCGCGTAATATTCGAAATTCTCGCTTAAGTCACCCTGGGCCCGGGCTTCCTTGACCGCTTCGATGGCCTCTTTTCTGACCACCAGCCTGCGGTGCTCGATTTCTTCTTCCATTTTTTCAATGTCGCTTTTTGTCAGTTTGTCATGCATTTATCTCACCGTCTTTTCCGTCTGTCAGTTCACGATAAAAAATATATTGCTGGATCACGCCTTCATACCCGCCGTACCTTGCAAAGGGAAAGCCTTCCGGGTATTCGCGGGCCAGCACCTGTTTTATATGGGTGTCCGTCGGAAACGCTTCCAGATGGTGCAGGGCAAACAGGCAGATGCAGTCTGCCACCTTTCCGCCCACACCGTACAGCTTCAAAAGCTCCGCTTTGGCATCCGGATAGCGCATCCTTTTAATTCTGTCCAGGCTTATCTTCCCGGACGCAATCATTTCCGCGCTTCTCACCAGGTATTTGCTCCGGTATCCAAGATTGCAGGCCATGAGCGCGTCCGGCTCCAGTCCCGCGAAAGCTTCCGCTTCCGGAAATGCATGGTAAATGACGCCGTCCTCCGTCTGCATCTTCCTGCCGTACCGTTCGCAGATATTGGCGATGCACCTTCTGATGCGGGAAATGTTGTTGTTCTGCGAGATCAGGAAGGAGGCTGTCACTTCCCACAAATCCTGCCGCAGTATACGGATGCCGCTTCCCCTCCGGTAAGCCTCGGAAAGATAATCGTCTTCCGGGTCGACTGCATCTCCGAAGGCGGCGTAGTTTTCTTCCAGGTCGAAATACTTTATCCAGAAATCCAGCTCTTTTAAAGATCCGCAACCGAAATTTACGATATTCCCTTCCTGGGAAGCCTTCAGGTACCGGTCACCGGCTATGATTTCAAATGAGCCGTCTTTCAAATCCGTCATCCGGAAGCACTGGCCGGAAGCCGCAATCTGCGCCAGGGAGAAATTCTCCAGTTCCAGGCTGATCATTTCCCGCCCTCTCTCTTCATCAGGAGGGCGTCCTCGTCCGGGTCGGTATAATAATCCTTGCGTACTGCCAGGAATTTAAAGCCCGCGGCGTCATAAAGCCTTCTCGCATGGATATTGCTGATGCGCACCTCCAGGAACACGTCCGTAATCCCCCGTTTTTCTCCTTCGGAAAGGAGGAAGTCCAAAAGCCCGCGGCCGATACCCCTGCCCTGGCAAGCTTCATCCACCGCGATATTGACCAGATCGCCCTCCGGGGGCACCAGGGTCAGTCCGGCATAACCGACAAGCTTTCCGTCTTCCAGAGCAGCGCAGAAGAAAGTATCACTTCTTATAAAAAAAGTAAACAGGGAGTTGGCGCTCCAGGGCGTGGAAAAGCTTTCCTCCTCGAGGCGTATTACGTCCTCCAGGTCATTCATTTCCATTTCACGGAAGGTCAGCATTGGCTTTTCTCCTTTTCCGCCCGTTCCCGCTCCGCCTGGGAGAGGCGCATATAGTCGGGCACATGGGCATCGGCGGTCACCATTTTGCCCTCTTTTAAGTACCGGACGGCCAGCGTTCCCAGGGCCGCGGCATTCTGCCGGTTCTGGAAAGGCAGGGCTTCCGTAAAGTCTGTCTGTGTAAGGCTTCTGACCTTCTCCGCGTATACCGGGAAACCGTCCCCGGTGTAAATCACCGGCAGACCCAGCTCATTTATCTTCCCGATAATATCCTCCACCGGACAGGCGTCCGCGGGAGAAACATTCACCAGCGTTTCACCCTCAAACCGGTAAAGCGCAGTGTATACCTGGCCCCTTCTGGCATCCATCATCGGGCAGATCACCCGGTCTGTGCCGTACAGCGCGAAAGCCATGGCTTCCAGGGTGGAGATTTCCACCACCGGCAGGTTCAGGGCCAGGCCGATTCCCTTGGCCGTTGCGGAACCGATACGCAGGCCCGTAAAAGAGCCCGGGCCTTTGGCAACTGCAGCCGCATCCAGTTCAGCCGGGTCAATGCCGGCTGTCTTCATCAGTTCATCTATCATCGGAAGCAGGGTCTGGGAATGGGTGAGTTTGTTATTTACGCTGAATGCGCCTAGCACACGGTCTTCCTCCACAATTGCAGCCGAGGCCACAAGCCCTGAGCTGTCAATGGCAAGTATCTTCATTTATTCCGTCCGCCTCCTTTATACTGCATGAACGGTTTCGCTGAAACCATCATCATTCAGAATCGTAACCCTGCGGTAGTCAAAGCCTTTTTCCAGATCCTTCTCTATCCGGATGCGCACTGCAGAGGGCGGAATCAGCTCTTCCACCAGTTCAGACCACTCCACAACGGTGATTCCTTCCCCGAAGAAATACTCTTCATAGCCTATTTCATACATTTCTTCAATGTCCCCGATACGGTAAACGTCGAAATGATACAGGGGGAGCCTTCCCTCAACATAAACCGAAAGGATGGTAAATGTGGGGCTCGTCACCGGCTCCGTAATCCCAAGGCCGAATGCCAGCCCTTTGGTAAAAACGGTTTTGCCGCAGCCAAGGTCCCCGTCCAGGGTCAGTATCATGCCGGGAAATGCCGCTTTTGCAAAGCGTTCGCCCAAGGCAAAGGTTTCCTGTTCTGTTTGGGTTTCCAGTATTTTCATGTAAGAAAAACCTCTTTATCAGGCTGCCGGAACCGGACAGCCGCAAAATGAATCAAAATATATTACCACATTTTGCATATATCCGCAAGTCTTGCGCCGAGGCTGTACAAGGAAGCGTATTTTTCTTGCATTCCGCGTCCGTGTAAATTATACTGAAAGGTACGTAAATCAAACAGAAAGGAATTATTTCTTATGAAAAATCCTGTTGTTACCATTACCATGGAAGACGGCAAGGTCATCAAGCTGGAGCTTTATCCCGACGTTGCCCCGAATACAGTCAACAATTTCATCAGCCTGGTAAAGAAGGGCTTCTACAACGGCCTCATCTTCCACCGGGTTATCAACGGCTTCATGATCCAGGGCGGCTGCCCCGAAGGCACCGGCTACGGCGGACCGGACTACTCCATCAAGGGTGAATTCTTAAGCAACAACTTCAAAAACACCTTAAAGCACGAGCCCGGCGTTATTTCCATGGCCAGGTCCATGCATCCGGATTCCGCAGGAAGCCAGTTCTTCATTATGCACAAGGCCGCGCCGCATCTGGACGGCGACTACGCTGCTTTCGGCAAGGTTATCGAAGGCATGGACAATGTAAACGCCATTGCAGAAGTACGCACCAACTATGCGGACAAGCCCTTAACCAACCAGGTTATGAAAACCGTGGAAGTCGAAACCTTCGGCGTAGACTATCCGGAACCTGAAACCTGCTGAAGAAACAGATTTACATGCAAAAAGCCCGGCCAATGCCGGGCTTTTCATTTTGCAGTTTCTTCAATCTGTTGATACACGCGAGCCGATTGTATGGTTCTCCATGTCGGTAAAGATTTCCCTGACACTTAATGGTTTCCGGCCTGTCAGCTTTTCGAAATCATCCGTAAAAACGGACATCTGGCCTTTGCGGATTGCCCTGCCGAAGGAAACCATGCCGTCACTGCAGAAGGGGAAATTCGACGCGGTCTGCGCCCACATATCCTCCGTCGTCCGGGGAACGCCGATGGAATCAAAGAAGGCATATTGCTCCTCATCGGATATTTCCACGTATTTTACATTGTGTCCGGTCACTTCATTTGCAATGGAAATGTACTTGGCGATGGTCATCGGTTCCGCACCGTTGATATTAAGGATACAGTCTTCCAGGTCGCTCATTGCCGCGCAGGCGCAGGCAAAAGCGCAGTCATCGCGGGAAACGAAAGCCATCAGGCCGTCACCCATATTGTTGGCAAGGATGCTGTCCGTATTCTCATACGCGTTGATATAGCTCGACACCATCGCTTCCGCGTACTGGGAATCCCTGAGGATCACATAATGTATCGGCTGCTCTTTGATGTACGCCTCAAACCACACATGGTCATTTACCTCATAAGCATCAATGTCATCCTCTCCCGCGCCTACGACAGATGTGTAAACAAGCCTTTTTACCCCTGCCTTAACGGCGGCATCCAGCGCCCTTTTCTGCGCCGCGCGTCTTTTCGGACCGACAAACGGCATTGAAACCAGCACCATCGTATCCGCACCGCGGAACACATCGACAAGCCCCGCTTCATCGTTAAAGTCGGCTACCCTTGTCTCCACACCGGTGTCCTTGTATTTTTCCGCCCCGCTTTTTGTTGACGCGGTAAATATCAGATCTTCATGCGGCCATTTCTCCAGCAAAGCAGCCGCGGCTTTGGAACCGAGATTCCCGTCCACACCGTTCATTAATATTTTTTTCATAGTTTCAGTTTTCCTGCCTTTCCATGGTTGGATTCACATAAAATAATTGTACTATATCGGCAGCTGCATTGCAATTCCCAACGCGGGGAAGGCCGGCACATCTGCACAAAACCCTCCCGCCTCTTCTCCGGCAATGTTTGTGCGGCGGTATACTGCCGCGGCCCGGCTCATCTGATAAAATAATATCAGAACAGCAGGAAATAACCGCAGGCCTCGGGCCGCGAAATAAGAGGAGAAGAACATGTCATATACAAGACCGCCCTACAGCAAAGACGCAGAGTTTGAAGAAATACCTATGATGTTCAGCGCCAATACCGCCAGGGTGCCGAAGCTGGAATACCCCATCTCCGTTAAGGAGAATTTCCGCCGGGCCGCCTTCCGGGACCATCCGGTATGGCTGCCCAACTCCATGACCGACGTCATCAATGTAAGTCAGTTTGACCTGGAAGCACCGCCTGCACCGGATCTTCCCGAAGGCGCGGAACCGCCCGCAAGCCCCTGGGGCTCGAAGGAACGTTCGAATTTCGTGGACGATTTCGGCTGCACCTGGACCTTTGTGCCGGAAGCCGGCGGCCCGATGCTTACTCCCGGCGTACCGCCCGTGGTATCCGATATCACCAACTGGGAAAAAGAAGTCAGATGGCCGGATTTCAGCAAACACGAATACGTGGAGAGCCAGAAGAAATTCATGGAGAAATACGGCAATGTGGACAAGGTGCTGCACCTGAATATCGGCCAGAGCTGCACCGAACGCCTGGTGGCCCTTCTGGGGGGCTATGAGCAGTCCATGGTGGCCATGGCCGTGGAGCCGGAAGCCGTCCGCGACTTCCTGATGGCTTTCGCTGAATTTACGAAGGACCGTTTCCTGAAGATGACGGAAATAGCCAAAATTGATTTCGTCACTTTCCACGACGACTGGGGCACCGAGCGTGATACCTTCTTCTCTCCCGCCATGATGGAGGAAATGGTCTTCGAGCCGACGAAACTCATTATCGACGCCATCAAGAGCCGGGGCTGCGTTTTCGAACTGCACAGCTGCGGCAAAATCGAGCGTTTCATCCCCTATATGATCGACCTGGGAATTGACTTCGTCCAGCTGCAGCGCCGTGCCAATGACGTGCCCATGCTGAAAGAGAAATACGGCGGCAAAATCGGCTTCAACACCGGTCTGGAAGGCTTCGGTTTCGGCGACCCGCTGCCCAAAGGCGACGAGCTTGTCGAGGTCATCCGTAAAACCGTGGACCTCTACGGCGCCAGCGGCGGCTTCTATACCATGGTCCACTCTCCGGATCCGGAGCAGATGTGGGACGCCACCCAGGAACTCTTCTGCTACAGCAGGGAGTTTTATGAGAAGGAAAATGCGTAAAGGAAAAAACAGATGAAACGTTCCGAAATCAATGCTGCGTTAAGAGAACTGGAAGCGGCCTGTGAGAAATATTCCTGCTTCCTGCCGCCCTTCTGCGGCTTTACACCGGAAGAATGGCAGGAAAAAGGCCCGGAATACGATGAAATCCGGGACTGTATGCTGGGGTGGGACATTACAGACTACGGCCTCGGCGATTTCGAAAAAACCGGGCTCTCCTTAATTACCATCCGGAACGGGAACCGGCAGATGCCGGAAAAGTATCCGAAGGTCTATGCGGAAAAGCTCCTGTATTTGAAAGAGGGTCAGTATTCACCGAATCATTTCCACTGGTACAAGACCGAGGATATCATCAACCGGGGCGGCGGGAATGTACTGATTACCGTCTTTAATTCCCTGCCGGATGAGGAAATCGACAGAAAATCCGACGTTACGGTGCACACCGACGGAAGGACATATACCGTCCCTGCGGGAAGCGTCATCCGGCTCACCCCCGGGGAAAGCATCCATATACAGCAGAGGATGTATCATGACTTCCGTGTGGAACCGGGAACCGGACCGGTGCTGATGGGCGAGGTAAGCCAGTGCAATGACGACAATACGGACAACCGGTTCAATCCCCCTGTGGGCCGCTTTCCGGAAATCGAGGAAGACGAACCGCCCTACCGGCTTTTGTGCAACGAATATCCCGCGGCAAAATAACCGTCAGACAATACTGGCTGAAAAGGAAACCGGAAAGGGAGGGCAGATGCCGCGGCATCTGCCCTCCCTTTCCGGTTTTCAGTTATTCTATCGATTCGTTAATAAAGTACACCTTTATCCTGTCCTGCGTGATCATCACCGATTCCTGATGGAAAAAGACGCACAAATCCTTTGCGATTTCATCTATCGTATCATCCGGAACATCGATAATGGAAATCACCAGCGTGTTTTCCTGGGTGTATTCCCCGTTTTCATGAAAATACCCGCCCTGCTCCAGCCGCAGGGAAAACGGCACATGGTAGGCGCAGCACACCTTTTTCATTACAGATACGTATTTTTCCGTACCGAAAATCTGCTCCCTGGTAACGGAATCGTTCAGTCCCACATAAATCGTTGTTTCTGTCATTTCTTAATACCTCCTATGGCAGAAAATAGCTGAACATGTCTCCTGCGTGCACATAATTTACCGGAATCTCCGGCACAAGTTCACCAATCCAGTCTGCGGCATACTTCATTCCCAGTGCTTCCCAGTTATAGTGTCCGAGTGAAATCATTGCCTTTTTCCTGCCGAATGCCACAGCATCCCGAAGATACGACAGCACGGTCCAGTCAATCGTTTCTCCCGGCAGGATGAGGTCCACTTCCCTTTCCAGATCGCCGATAATCTGCACGCTGTATTCCTTGGGCTTCCCGTCCTCGCGTTTCGGCGTGGATTCGTTCATGAAAGGATACAGGTGGCCTACGATGGCAATGGTTTTCACCTCGTCGTCCGGCTTCCCAAGATACCGGCAGCCGTTCATCCCGATGCACTTCATCAGATGCTCCGCCACTTCACGTACGGTCACAGCTTCCGGCAGCTCCACGTAGAAATGTCCGAACCCGCCGTATGGCGGATTAACCGGACGCGAATACGGTTTCCAGCCGGTGTAGCGCAGAACGCCTTCGAAAATGCTGTCCGGATTGTGGAAATGCATATGGTCGTGGTCTCTCCAGACCGTAATGCCGTGTTCTTTAAGAAGCGCGCATTTTTCTTCGTAAACGCTGTTTTCAAAGTCTTCAAACCAGCCCGGGGCGTCTTCCGAAGTATAAAAAGTCGGCTCGTGTATGACCAGAAGATTGGCTCCGAGCTCTGCAGCCTTTTTAATCACATCCACGGTCGGGCTGATGGCCGTAACAATACCCTTGCATTCATCTTCCGGACTGCCGAACTTATAAGTATCGCATCCGTTGTAGTTTTCGATAAACGGATGATAGGCCAGTATTCGGTCAATAACTTCCCTGTTTTTCATTGCTTTCCTCCCTCTATTGCCGGCAGTGCCGGCATTTAAGCCCGTATTAAACCACTTCGAACTCCAGTACTTTTTCTTTTTCCTCAAATACCGCTTCATAGCCTTCCGGGCAGGATACGGCAAGCCTTATTTTTCCTTTTCCGGTGCTTTTCAGATACGTCCCGCCGCAGCCGCCGCTTACCCGCACGCGTCCCGGGCCGATGATTTCGCCGCAGCCTTCGGCTTTCAGGGGAAGGCTGTCGGAAAAGAAGGGCTGCACGGTGCCGGATTCGTCGCAGACCGCTATTCTTACCGCTGCCGCATCGTAGGTATCCGCGTCATTAAGCGTCATGGAAGAACACCTGATTTCCAGATGAAGTCTGGTAAATGTCGTTTTCGTCAGGGTTTTCACCTTTTTACCATCCCTGTAACCTTCAAATACAAACCGTACCGAAGAACCGCCCCAGTTGCCGATATACTGGTTGTACAGACGGTAGGCATCCTCGAATTTCATATGGTAGACGGCCATTGCCTCCACCAGGCGCAGCTTGATCTTTGCCGGGATATTGTTCATGCCGTACATGGCAATGTAATTTAACGCTTCCTTGACGATACTGTTCTGACGGTCGGAGAAGCCTTCCTTTTCCTTCATCTGGTCGCCCACATAATCGTCAATGAGGATCGGCGCGTTTTTCAGATTTTTATACGCGGAATCCCTGTGGGTGTACTCTTTGATAAAAATGTCATTCTTATACATCCGCACACTGTCGCAGTTTGTGTAGATGTATGCTTTTCCGCGGTTTCCGGCCGGATGCTCCCCGATGTCAAATGTGGTGCTGACCTCCAGGAAGGGCTCCTTTAAATCCCCGCAGGCGCTGTATACAAATGACGCCTGCTTGGGATTGCGGAACATGTCGCAGACCCCGTGATAGCAGATGCGGTCTCCGGAACCGAAATCCTTATGCGTATTGTAATCGAAAAAGCACCATCCGAAGGAGCCGGCAATATCGTCATAGCCTGCCACCGCATCCAGCACGTTCGCGTGGCGGAGGGCATGCTCGAGCCGGTGCTCTTCCGAATCAAAGGGCTTTGTCGGGAACATATGACCGTTGTATTCGGTGATAAGGTAAGGCGCGGACATATCCGGCGTCACTTTTTTCTTCGGTTCCACGCCGGGCGTTGTGCCGTCATGGCTGAAATCATTGTAGGTGTAGACATCCTCCAGGAAGCTGCTCTTTTTTATATACCTGACGCCGCCCGTGGGCCTTGAAGGATCCAGCCTTCTTGCCAGTTCATTTGTCACCTTATAAAGCCCGTCGTCATCCACGGATTCATTGATGCGCACGCCCCACAGGATGATCGACGGATGGTTCCGGTACTGCAGAATCATTTCCTGCACGTTTTTCACCGCCTGCGACTTCCATGAACCGTCGCCGATGTGCTGCCAGCCCGGTATCTCGGTAAAGACAAGGATTCCCAGTTCGTCACACCGATCGATAAAATGCTGCGACTGCGGATAGTGCGATGTCCGCACGGCGTTTACGCCCATCTCTTTTTTCAGGATGTCCGCATCGTACCGCTGGATGGAAGCAGGCATGGCATAGCCGACGTAGGGATAAGACTGATGACGGTTCAGGCCCCTGATTTTCACCTTCCGGCCGTTCAGGTAATAGCCGTCTGCCTTGAATCCGGAGTTTCTGAAGCCCACGGTCGTTTCAAAAACGTCGTCTTTTGTCTTTACTGTCAGCACATACAGGAACGGGGCGTCAATATCCCACTTCCGGATGCCGGGGATTATGCCGCTGGAAAACCTTGTGCCTTTCACATCTTCCGCAGCAAAAACCTCTTTGCCGGAGTCTTTCTCCCTCAGGCTTACGCTGTACGTATCCTCCGCTTCCGAAAACGTGACGTCCAGGTCCAGAACGCCTTCCGCGCTTCCCCTGGCAAACACGTCGCTGATATGGTTTCTGCTTCTGATATCGAGGTACACTTCCCGGTAGATGCCGCCGTAAGTCATGTAGTCAATGACAAACCCGAAGGGAGGAATGTTCAAAGTTTCCCTGCTGTCAAGCTTTACCCGGACCTCATTTAAACCGTCTTTTCTTACATAATCCGTAATATCCGCCTCAAAGGCAGTGTATCCGCAGCCGTGGGATGCAGCTTTTATATTGTTGACAAACACTTCCGCATAATGGGCCGCGCCTTCAAAGACAAGGAAAAGCCTTTTGCCTTCCGCTTCTTCCGGATACGCAAAAGTCTTTTGGTAGCCGCACACCATCTGGTAAACCGACTCATCGAAATAATGAAACGGCGTTTCTGCGGCAGTATGGGGGATGCGCACGCTTTTCCCTTCGGGAAGCCTGTCAAAATCCTCATTAAAAATCCAGTCATTGTTAAAGGGTATCCTTGTTCCCACCTGATTCATCCTCCGTTTTACCGTTATTCTGCACTTTTGCAGACGTCCGTCCATTCCGGATAGCCGCAGCACTGCTCCAGCTCGGCAATTGACAGGCGTACGGCGCTGTGGTCCGTACCTGCCGCGGGATAAACGGTTTCATGCAGCTTCAGGCTCTCATCCAGATAGACCGTAACCCCGTCATAGATGCCGAACGGACATACGCCGCCGATATCATGCCCGACCAGCGCTTCCACCTGGTCAGCGGGAATCATTTTCGCCTTGCAGCCAAACCGGGCCTTGTATTTCTTATTGTCAATCCTGGCCATTCCCTCCGCAAGGATCAGGACAGCGCGGTCATTTACCAGGAAGGAAAGTGTTTTCGCAATCATTCCAGGCTCGCAGCCTAAGGCTTCGGCTGCCTCGGCAACGGTCGCGCTGCTGTGTTCCGGAATGATAATACGGTCTTTGAATCCCTTTTCGTCCAGATATTTCCTTGCTTTTTCCAGTGACATTATATGCTGACCTCCGCGTGTTCACCCGTCATTCATCTGTAGGTATCCCAGTTCTCAAAATCCCACTCATGCAGCGCTGCCATCGGCTCATAGCCGAAGAAATGCGCACCGGACGGATGCTTTCCGGATGCCAGCGCGTTAAGCCTCTCCGGGTCGGAATCTTCCCATCCGCCTGTCCGGATTCGGTTTACCAGGACGTCCAGTGATTCCAGTACCTCCCCGTCCGTAAAGTTGCAGTGACCGCTGCTTTTCACCCAGAGCACTTTCAGCAAATCCTCCCTGCCCCTCTTCTGCAGGGTCTTTCTGTACGCGTATTTGCAGGAATCCGGGTCTACCTGGTCTCCGATATTGTCCATGTTCACCACCGGACCGGAAATCTGTCCGGTATATGACAGCAGTTTTTCCGCCTTTGCCACCGCCTGCGGATCGGCTTTGATGCGCGGCGCCTTTCTTAAGGTTTCCAGGTCCTTTTCCAGGCCTTCTTTTCCCGCACCGGCCGCTTCATACATGGCAAGCACAAAGTCCTTCCTTCCGGAACGATTCAGAAGGTCCGTATAGTCCGTATCCGTATTCCAGCTGACCGGGCCGCCTGCCAGCTGCTCAATCATCACTGAGCCGAAGGTAAACTGGGCAAACTGGAAACAGGACGCAATCTGGCGGAACTGTTCTTCATAATCGTCTGCCGCCGGCTGTTCCTTTTCCGGGTCCGCCCAGGCCGGAAGCTGCTGATAAGCCGCAGCAAGCGCCAGCCTTGCCCTTCCCATGGGGCTTTCAAGTGCGGTTTCCACTGCAGAGGCAATCTTCTCTTCCTCTCCTTCCAGGCTTTCGATATTTGCCAGCGTCAGGGGTTTTTCGGGACAAAGCAGCACATTCAGTACAAAACGCCCGTCCAGCTTGGAATTAAGCGCCGCGATTTCTCCGGAACCTCCGCCGCCGTAAACCAGTGCGCCGTCGAAAATATCCGGCCTTAATTCCATGCAGAACCTCCCGACAAACGCGCCGCGGGAACCGCCGTACGCAATGGTATAAGCCGGTTCTTTAAAGGCTGAAGCAAATGCGGTCCTCACATCCACCAGCATCTGCACAGCATCCGGAAAGCGGTACCCTACTGCCATGCGCTGGATGCCGCCGTAGGCATAGCCCGCCGAGAAAAGAGCTTCCAGCCTTCTTAAGCTTCTGTCCGGATCCGGTCCTTCCAGCATGCAGTTTGACGCGCCGTCAAGATCCAGCAGGAGTATTTCATTCCAGTTTTCGGGCTTTAACGCCATACATACCGTCCCGTCCGGCAGCGTATCCGTGATGCGTTTGACCGTAAAGCTTCCGATGGCGGTTTCATCCGTTGTATACATCCTTCATTCTCCTCCTTTTAATGCTTCCAGCTCTTCCTTTGTCAACGGGCGGAATTCTCCGGGGTTTAAACTCTCATCCAGCTTCAGCGTCCCCATGGAGAGCCTTTTTAAGTACAGTACTTCCTTTCCGACTGCGTGAAACATCCTTTTCACCTGGTGGAACTTGCCCTCCCGTATGGTAACCTCCGCCTCTGATATTTCTCCGGCCTGCAGTATGACAAGCTCTGCCGGCATGGCGGTGAAATCATCCGATACCTTAAGGCCTTCCGCAAAGGCGCGGCAGTCCTCTTCTGTAAGCAGGCCCTGCACCTTCACATAATAGGTTTTATCCACATGATGCCTGGGGCTTAAAAGCCGGTGGGCAAGTTCACCGTCGTTGGTAATAAGAAGCAGGCCTTCCGTGTCCTTGTCCAGCCGCCCTGCAGGGAATAAATCCGGTCTGCTTTTTTCTCCCAAAAGGTCGATAACGGTTTTTTCCTTTGTATCCCTGGTAGCCGAAACCACGCCGGCCGGCTTGTTCATCAGATAATAAACTGTCTTCTCAAATGAAACCGGCTTTCCGGAAAAGGTGACGGTTTCATTTCCGGCAAGCTGAAAGCCGGGATCCTTTATGATCACGCCGTCCACCTTCACCGCGCCTTTTCTGACAGCTTTTTTCAGTTCGCTGCGGGTGCCGCATCCCGCGTCCGCCAGGTATTTATCCAGCCGTGTCATGGTTTTTTGCCTTTCTCACCAGCGGCGTTTTTTGTAAGCAAACGCCGTATTAAGTTCATTCTACCTTACCGTCTGCACAAAGTCAAAGAGGACCGGTTAAGACAGCCCTGCAGGGAGCGCCGTCGCAGCCGGACAGGTTCAAAGGCGCGCAGTTCAGAAGATAAACGCCTTCCGGAACATTTCCGAGCCGGATTCCTTCCAGGAGAACCACCTCCGCGCCTAAAAGTATCAGATGGACGGCCATGGGCGCATCGGGCGGCCCTACAGTCTGGGATTCATTTCCGACAAGATCGATACGGGCCGCGGCAAACACCCCCGCAGCTTCGGACGTTACCACGGCATTTCCCTTAATCAGTATTTTTTTTGCTGCTTCCGGGTCCTCCTTTTCGGCGATTTTCAGAATTTCCGCCGCGTCTTCGGCTGATACTTTCCCTTCATGCGCATGCACATATGCAGGCCCGATGAACTTTTCCAGCGGGACTTCATCTATCCCCTTTCCGTCTTTTATAAAATGGCACGGCGCGTCCACGTGGGTTCCGTTATGCACGCACATGGAAAGATCCGTGAGGTTATACAGGTCGCCTTTTTCGATTTCCCGCACCCGCCTTCTTTCCGGCGCGGTGTCTCCCGGGAACACTTCACATTCAAAAAGCGGCTGGGTAATGTCGTAAAGCATTTTCTTCCTCCTTAAAACAGCACAATGCAGATTAAATGTCAGCCTGATGGAAAGATTATACCATATTCCATCCGGATAATATATAAACAGCGCACCGCTTTCACGGTGCGCCGAAGTTTACTGTTTATATGATCAAATGTTTTACCTGAAAAATTTTTAAAACCGAAATTAGTAATTGCTTTCCGTCAGGCTTTATTCGTTGGCCCTCTGTTCAATTTCAAGAGCCATCTGGGTAACCTGGTCTTCCTTCAGACGGTAGCCAATCAGCATTACAACCCAGCCGATGGTGGAAACAATGGCCGGCATAAGGATGTATACATTCCAGAATGTATCTGCGTAGTAGGACGGATCCTTGGTAGCGTCGTAGTTGATGCCAACCAGGATGGCTGCAGTAATAACACCACGGATAAGCAGTGCCAGCTTCAGCGGGATGGTGTAGGTGGACATTACGAAGGCTCGTGAGTCAGCACCTGTCTTCCACTGCGCGTAGGTGGCGGTATCGGAGTACATAGCCAGTACGTTGAAACCGCCGGCGGAAAGGAACAGCCTCTGCAGGATGGATACTACCAGGTAAACCATGATCGGGAAACGGAAGATGTAGAAGATATAGCTCCACGCAAGACCGATAATGGAAAGGGTAAGCATCATTCTCTTCTTG
This sequence comes from Eubacterium sp., assembly GCA_017433825.1. Classification (GTDB taxonomy): domain Bacteria; phylum Bacillota; class Clostridia; order Lachnospirales; family Lachnospiraceae; genus Alectryocaccobium. The sequence goes on from JAFRGL010000023.1 coordinate 70,224, forward strand.
CTGCCCTTGAACAGCTTCTGGTAAATCGGGAACATCAGCATACCGAACATACCTGCCAGGGATGTCGCGGAAATAAATACGGACATCATGGCCAGAGCGCCAAGTGAGCAGTTGAAGAAGTAGTACTGGAAGCCCATGGGTACGAAGGCTACGATCCAGGTACAGAACTGGTATACGGTCAGGATGATAAGAGGCGGGTTCTGGAAGAAGGACTTCAGCATATCCTTGCCTTTCAGCTTGCCGGAACCGCCTTCCTTGGCAGCTCTTCTTACTTCAGCAGCCTTAACCAGTTCTTCTTCACGTTTCTCCATGCCGCGGATGTTAACCGCAAGGAGGCCGTAACCGATGATGTACATAATACCGGCGATGATGGTCATTACGGTGTAACCGCTGATCATTACGGTGCTGCCGGGTGCGTTGTTAACAGCGCCTGTCTTTGCGCTTACAGCGGTGATGATGGGCATCGCGATAAGGCCGAACAGGAAGGATGACCAGGTTGTTCCGGAGTTCTGAAGCATGGACAGAGTGGAACGCTCTTTCTGGTCGTCAGTGAAAATGGAAGGAACAGATGTATGCGTAATTTCAGCAATGTTCCAGAAGAAGTGGGCAACGATAATCATTACACACATTACAACTGCACAGGTCATATCGTTTGCAAATCTGAAATAAACGATAGAGTAGCAGATAGATGCGAAAATCGGGCCCAGGCCCATCCAGAAGGTGTACTTGCCGAGCGGATGGGGCATCTTTTCAATAATAATACCGTTCACGAAGGACTGAAGGAAGTCAACGATGTTCGGAATCGTTAACGGTATAAAGGTCATGACTACGGGGATGAAAGCGATATCGGTGGTGTAAGCAGCGATATAGTACATCTCCATACAGGCAATCATGTTAAAGCAGAATTTTGCGGCCAAGTATAAGATTTTTATCTTGGTCGGGTTAATTAACCGTTTTACTTGATTTTGTTCCATATCTTTTCCTTTCTTGTAAAACATTGACCAACAGTAACACAATAGTATAATACCTCA
>JAFRGL010000024.1 GCA_017433825.1 Eubacterium sp.
TATCCTGAAACTGGTCACTACCCTGATGGCAAACACCAAAGGGGAAGGCAATGCCGGGGACCCGTTTTGGGAAAAGGCGGAAAAGCTGCTTTATACAGCTTTGATCGCCTATATCCATTATGAAGCTCCGGAGGAGGAGCAGAATTTCGCGACTCTTCTGGAGTTTCTTAACGCCATGGAAGTAAGGGAGGATGACGAGGAGTTCAAGAATCCGGTGGATCTGATGTCTGAAGCATTGGAAAAACGGAAGCCCGGATGCTTCGCCTGCCGGCAGTACCGCCTCTTTACTTTAGCTGCCGGAAAAACGATGAAAAGTATCCTGATTTCCTGCGGCGCGAGACTCGCGCCTTTTGATATTCAGGAGCTTCGGGACATCACGGCCTACGATGAACTGGAGCTGGATACACTGGGAGACAAAAAAACGGCATTGTTCCTGATTATGTCGGACACAGATGCCACCTTCAATTTCCTGCTTTCCATGATCTATACCCAGCTTTTCAACCTGCTTTGCGAAAAGGCGGATGACGTATACGGCGGCAGGCTGCCGGTACATGTTCGCTGCCTCATTGACGAAGCGGCGAATATCGGCCAGATCCCGAACCTGGAAAAGCTGGTTGCTACCATCCGGAGCCGCGAGATCAGTGCTTGCCTGGTGCTGCAGGCGCAGTCCCAACTGAAGGCAATTTACAAGGACAACGCGGATACCATCATAGGCAATATGGATTCCCGGCTGTTCCTGGGAGGGACGGAGCCGACCACGCTGAAGGACCTGAATCAGGCGCTGGGAAAGGAAACCATCGACACCTACAACACCGGCGAGAGCCGCGGGAGGGAGCAGTCCCACTCGCTCAATTATCAAAAGCTTGGCCACGATCTTTTATCTGTGGATGAGCTTCAGGTGATGAACGGCGGGAAATGCATCCTGCAGCTTCGCGGCGTCAGGCCATTCCTGTCGGACAAGTATGACCTGACACAACATCCGAATTACCGCTATACGGCAGACTACGACAAGAAATATACCCTCGACATTGAAAAATACCTTGACCACAGGCTGAGACTGAAGGCCAGTGAGAAATTCGACGTCGTGGATGCAGATGAAGCTGCCGGCAGCGGTGCCGAGTAAATAAACACACTGACAACTACAACTGAATATGTTTCCAGAAATGAAGCCCTTTGTTACGCACAGCTGTGCAGATAAAAGCAGGGGGCTTTTTTCATTGTCCGGAATACGGATCCGCCGGAAAGCAAGCCATGCTGGCAAGAGAAGAAAAACAAAGAGGCTTTCGGCGGCGGGACGGAGACGGACAGTAACACGCTGCATATTGCAGCATATCAAACCACTGCCGCAAGGCAGACAAAGAAGGAGGCCCATAATGGCATTTTTCAACAGCGCAATCACCGTATTACAGACCCTGGTCATTGCCCTTGGCGCAGGTCTTGGCATCTGGGGAGCCATCAACCTGCTGGAAGGTTACGGCAATGACAATCCCGGCGCGAAGTCGCAGGGAATGAAGCAGCTGA